>JAVKIP010000001.1:0-405785 GCA_031459385.1 Candidatus Fervidifonticultor secundus
GTTTACCCCGATAGCCCCCGGCATCGAGCGCAACGGCTACTCTCCGGCCGAGGCGATTACCAAGGACGAGTGCGACGAGGAACTCAATGGCGTCCAGCGTCTGTCCGTGTCGCCCGATAACCGCAGAGACGTCGCGCCCAGTCAGGACAACCTCCACACGGTCTGCGTCGCCGCCAGCCGTCGTGCTAACGTCAAGCCCCATACGCGCCACGATCTCCCGCACCACCTCTGCCGCTACAGAGGGCAACGCCGGCGCCGCAACATCCGCCGGGCGCAGCACCGTCACTCTCACGCGCGCATCCCTGCCACCAAAGCCCAGGAGAGCAGGCCTGGGTACCTGCAGGATCTCGACAGTGCTCTCCTCGCGGCTGGCCCCCAGCTGCTCAAGGGCTCGATCGATCGCCTCCTCCACGGTCCTCCCGGTCGCCTCGGCCACTCTCACGGCTCGCCACCGGTGCCCTCAGACCGCACGCGCTCTCTACGTCCCCTGGCACGCGCAGCACTTCGGGGTCTGGGCTTTCCCACCACGATGAGGTATTCCACCATGTAGAGAACGGTCGACAGAATCCAATAGAGGGACAATCCGATCGGAAACCATCCGGCTACCGTCGTCCATGCAATGAATATCGGCATAAAAATAAACATCTTTTGCTGCTGCGGGTCCGTCACGGTCATCTGCTGCTGCGCGTACGTCGTTACCGCTGTCAGGACGGGAATGAGCACGAGGACGGGGTGAGAGGGCAGCATGGACAACGTAAGGTTGCTCTCCAGGGACACCCCAAAAAACTGCTCGCCACCAAAGATCCCTTGGCGACGAAACAGTGCGAACAACGCCCAGAGGACCGGCATCTGCAGCAGGAGCGGCAGGCACCCGCTGAACGGATTGACCCGGTTGGCCCGATAGAGGTTCATCACCTCGACGTTCAGCTGACGCGGATCGTCCCGGTACTTGCGCCGGAGGACCTCGAGCTGCGGCGCGAGCGCCTGCATCGCTTTCATCGACTTCAGCTGCTTCCGTGTCAGGGGGTGTAAGAGCAGCTTGATCAACACGGTCAGTACTACAACAGCCGCAAGCGAACTGCCGGTCACGGCCCGCAGAAAGACCAGCGCTCTGGCCAGGATCTCAACAATCGGGTCAATCACGCGCGTCCCCCTACGGGACCGGATCGTAGCCCCCTGGATGGAAAGGGTGACAGCGACTGATGCGGCGCAGCGTCAATGCCACACCGCGCCACGCGCCGTAACGTTCGATCGCCTCGAGCCCGTAGGCCGAGCAGGACGGGTAGAAGCGGCAGGACCGCGGCAGCATTGGCGAGACGACCCGCCGGTACGCCACGATCATCAGGATCAGAAGGCGCTTGCTCATCACCGGGTGTCCGACACCAACACCCTGACAGCCCGCAGGGCACCCACAAGCTCCCGGCGGACCTGGGCGAACTCGAGAGAAAGCGCGGCAGGTCGCGGCACGATTACCAGGTCCACGCCGGATGCCAACTGCCCTCGCACGCTCTGCAGCGCTGCCCGAAGCCGGCGGCGGACTCGATTGCGCCGCACCGCTGAACCGACTCGGCGGCTAACCTGTAGCCCGATACGGGTCGTGCCGCTCCGATTCTCGACAGCGTAGACCGTGACCACCGCCCCGGTGGCGCGACGCCCATCACGGTACGCCCGCCGGAACTCCTCGGTGCGTCTCAGACGCCCCAGCGGTGCCGCCGCGCGATTCAAACCGTCAGCCGACGCCTGCCCTTTCGCACACGGCGCTTGAGCACACGCCGGCCCCCGGGTGTGCGCATTCTGGCGCGAAACCCATGGACCCGCCGGCGCGTACGCCCCTTAGGCTGAAACGTCCGCTTCACCACCGACCCCCTTCCGGAGCAGGGCCTACTATAGCACAAAGCTCCGGGCAGATCACCACGACGGACCACTGTACCCCGAACTCCCAACGGGACCGTCCTGTTGTGCGCAACCTGGGGACAACCCCGGGATCTATCCACATCTTCCCCGCCCCACCGGTGGCTGGTTTCCTATCTGCCAGCCGTACACGTGAGAGCGCAAAAGGTTATCCAGACCATCCGACGGTTTGTCCACAGGGTTATCCACGCTGTGGATAACTCCCAAAACCCTCGCCGTACCGCGAGAACCGCCACCGCTGATCCGGCAGGAACCGCAACGCCAGCGGCCGAAATCCTCGTCCTGATAGCCCGGGATATCCACAGACACGCCGCGTCACTGACCGTCTGGTGACGGGCGTGAAATGTCCAACTGAGACCGCGCCCGAGTAGGAGTCCGAACGGCCGCGGCCAACTACGTCGCTGCGCCCGAGGGCCAATGTCGCTACGCACGCTGCTTGCTCGGCTGATTGAGGAGCGTCGTACGCCATCACCGTCGGCTTCGGAGGACGACGAACCCGAAGTTCGCCTGGCGATCTACGACTCACCGCTTGCCGAGCCACAGGTCATCTCGTTGCGGGGCGATGACTTTCACACCCTCGTAGGCGAGATCGCAACACGAACCTACACCGTGTCCCGAGAGCGTGGCGGGCGCGTTCCGTACGGGGTGATCCGGGAAATCGTGGAGAATCTCATCCACGCGTACTTCCGCAACGCGACCGTTACCGTCCTCGACGACGGCAACACCATCCGCGTCTCTGATCAGGGCCCCGGGATCTCCGACAAGAACCGTGCCCTGCAGCCGGGGTTCTCGACGGCTACGGCGCAGATGCGTCGCGTCATCCGGGGCGTCGGTAGCGGGCTCCCTCTGGCCAGAGACCAGCTGACCTTCCTCGGAGGCACGCTGACCATCGAGGACAACCTCGAGCGCGGCACAGTGGTGACGCTCTCCGTTCGTCGGGATGCGGCCTCCCCGAGCAGTCCGCCGCCTGACGGTCTGCCACTATACCCCCACGTCACGGCGCGACAGAAGAAGATCCTCCTGCTCATCGCCGAGCTCGGCACAGCGGGACCCACAACAATCGCTAAAGCACTCGACATCAGCCACAGCACCGCTTATCGAGAACTCCACGCCCTCAAGACGCTGCGGTTGGTCACCGACCGCGGACGGGGACAGCGTACACTGAGCGAAGAAGGTATCGCTTTGCTCGAAAACACGTTCAGGACATAATCCTACTGTCGGTGGGACCTGCCCGGAACAGCGTACCGAAAGGAGTCTACCTGTGTCGATCGACACCTCTCCTGCCACACTGTGGCGAGAAGCCCTCCGTCAAATCGAAGGCCAGCTCAATAAACCTACCCTGGAATCATTTCTCAAGATCATGCGTCCAGTAAGCTTGCGCGACGATGTGTTCACTCTCGCGGTTCCCAATCGCTTCGCCAAAGAGTGGATCGAGCAGCGTTTGCTGGCCATGATCCGCAGTGCATTGACAACGTCCCTCGGTCGTGACATCACCGTTCAGGTCACCATCGTTGAACCTTCCCCTCCGCCCGCCGCACGACCGACTCCGACCCCCCTGCCACCACGCACCGAAGGTATTCATCTCTCGCCCAAGTACACGTTTGAAACGTTCGTCGTCGGCGCCGGCAATCGCTTCGCCCACGCTGCCGCCCTGGCTGTCGCCGAAGCTCCAGCCAAGGCTTACAATCCTCTTTTCATCTATGGAGGCGTCGGTCTCGGCAAGACTCATCTCCTCCAAGCGATCGGTCACCGCGTACTCTACAACGCCAGCGTTGCCCGCGTGGCATACGTCAGCAGCGAGAAATTCACCAATGAACTGATCAATGCCATCCGCGACGACAAGACCGTCGATTTCCGCAACCGTTACCGAAACGTCGACGTACTGTTGATCGACGACATCCAATTCCTCGCTGGCAAGGAACGCACTCAAGAGGAGTTCTTCCACACGTTCAATACCCTTCACGAAGCCAATCGTCAAATTATTATCACCTCCGACCGCCCACCCAAGGAAATTCCCACCCTAGAAGACAGGCTGCGCAGCCGCTTCGAATGGGGTTTGATCGCCGACATTCAACCTCCAGATCTCGAAACACGCATCGCGATTTTGAAAAAGAAGGCCGAGACCGACAACATCACCATCCCCGACGAGGTTGCCGAATTCGTCGCCCAACGGGTCCACTCCAACATCCGGGAACTCGAAGGTGCCCTCGTTCGAGTGGTCGCCTATGCTGCGCTCACCCGTGCACCCATCACTACCGAGTTGGCCGCTGACGTACTACGCGATCTCCTGCCCCCCGCGCACGCCCGCACGTTGACTATCCCCGTCATACAAAGGGTCGTTGCAGAGTTCTTCGGCATTCGCCTCGAAGACATGCGCGCCAAACGCCGCACCAAAGGCGTTGCTTTCCCCCGTCAGGTAGCCATGTACCTGGCACGAGAACTCACAGACGCCTCCCTTCCCCACATCGGCGACGAGTTCGGCGGCCGCGACCACACCACCGTCATGCATGCATGCCAGCGCGTGCGCGAAACGTTGAACAAAGACGTCCACCTCGCCGCCAGCCTCAAGCGCCTCATGGAAACACTCCAGCGGCACGGGGCATAACCTGTGATCAACCGATACTTGCATCCACACCAACGTGTTCTCACGAACTTCCGCGCTCAACCGTCCCAGCGTTTTCCACAGCATGATCCACACCCACCAATCGGCGGATCGCCAGATCGCATACGACTCGCAGCTGCTTCCCCCAGTACCCACACCTTCTACTACGACGGCTCTACACTATACTTGAATAAGAACAAGACGAACGTTTCGCGGAGGGTCAGTTCTCATGTTGTTTACGTGTAGTCACGAGCAGTTGAGCAAAGCTGTGAATCTCGTAGGACGTGCGGTATCCACGCGAACCGCCATGCCTATTCTGGCCAATATCTTGTTGGAGACAAAAAAAGATGCGGTAAAACTCGTGGCCACAGACCTGGACCACAGCATTCAGACGACAATCCCAGCGACCGTCCAGCGGGGTGGAGCCGTAACACTACCGGCGCGTTTGTTGGGGGAGATCGTTACGAATCTTCCTGACGCTCCGGTGCAACTGCAGATGGCAGAGAATGGGCGGGAAGTGGAGGTGCAGTGTCAACGTGTGATGTACGCGCTGGTGGGTATGGTGGCTAGCGACTTTCCACGTATGCCGGAACCGGACGCGAGTACCGTGGCGTTCGTAGATGCAGGAACATTGCGAACGATGATGCGGCAAACGGCATTTGCGGTATCGACCGATGAGACCCGTGTGTTCCTGACAGGGCTGTACCTCGTGCTGGACGAAGCGGAGATCCGTCTGGTGGCAACCGATGGAGGGCGATTGGCCTTGCGTATTGCGCGGTTGAACACACCCGCAACGCAGAAGGTGGGGGTCATCGTGCCAGCACGGGCGATGAACGAGCTGGCACGGGCGCTCAGTGGGTTCGAGGCTCCTGTGGAGATCGCGGTTGCGGAGAACCAGATCGGGTTCACTTTTGGGGAGACGCGTATGGTAAGTCGGTTGATCCCGGGTCCGTTTCCCAACTATCAGCAAGTGATTCCGCAAGAGTGCAAGCAACGGGTAGTGGTCGGGACCGAGGGGTTGTTGAATGCGGTGCGACGTGTGGCGATTACAGCGCGGGATTCGGCGAACGTTGTCCGCCTAGTGGCGCGGGACGGGACGTTAACGTTGTCGTCGAGTACACCGGAGTACGGAAGATCGGAAGAGACCCTGGAAGTAGAAACTGAAGGCGAAATGGTACCCACGGCGTTCAATGCACGGTACCTGTTAGACTGTTTGAATGTGGTCGAAACTGCTGCTGTGGCCCTTGAGCTGACAGGTCCGTTGAGCCCAGGAGCCGTGCGTCCTGTAGGCCAGCCGGAGTACGTGTACGTGTTGGCGCCCGTTCGTGTTGCGGCGTGAGCGGCGAGTAGTGATTCATACATCTGAGATTGCGCTCGGCGCGTTGTTGAAGTGGGCGGGGATCGTTCCAACCGGCGGACAGACGAAAGCGTTGATCGCTGCGGGAGGGGTACGTGTCAATGGGGTTGTAGAACGACGACGCGGGCGGCGTGTGATACCGGGTGATCGGGTGGAGATCACAGGACGCGTGGTGTTGCGCGTAGAACGGGTGTAATGCCGTGTATCGCTTCCGTCGTTTATGGCTGCGTGATTTTCGTAATTATGTCCGCGCGGAAGTTTCTTTTGGAGACGGCGTAACAGTTTTGGTCGGGGCTAACGGTCAAGGGAAGTCCAATTTGTTGGAAGCGATGCATCTCGTAGCTATGGGGCGCTCGCATCGGACGGCACGAGAGGTAGAAGCGATTGCATTTGGCGCTGATCGGGCGCGGGTGCGCGCTGTACTGACCCGACGTGGGCGCGAGGAGGAGCAAGAGGTCGTATTGGTGCGGAGCGCAGGCGAAGCGGCGGTGCAGATGCGTGTTGGGGGTGTTGAGACACCGCGTAGTCGGGTTCTCGGCCGACTGCCCGTGGTGCTGGCGGCACCGTGGGATCTGGAGATTGTACGAGGGGCGGCGGTACTGCGGCGGCGCTTGCTGGATGCGGCGCTAGTCCAGGTGAGTCCGGCGTACTCTTTTGCGTTGCACCGATACTATCGGGTGGTGACGCAACGAAATGCTGCTCTACGGGTGCGTGGAGGAGCGGGACTCGAGCCGTGGGAAGCGCAGATGCTCGCTTTGGGTGCTCGAGTGGTGACACGGCGCCGACAGTATGTAGAACAGTTGGATGTGCATGCAGGAGAGTGGTTCACCCGTCTGGGAGGGGGAGGGGTGTTACGCGTGCGATACCGACCCTCGTGGGTGGGGGATACCGAAGAGGAGATCATGACTACCGGGCGGGCTGAACTTGTACGCCGCCGTGCCGATGAAATACGACGGGGGGTGACGCTCTCGGGGCCGCAGCGAGACGAGGTCGAGCTCGTACTGGATGGTGTGCCGCTGCGCATTGTGGGATCGCTGGGACAGTGGCGTGTGGCGACGCTGGCGCTGCGTCTTGCGGAGCGCACAGTGCTCTCAACAGAGCTGGGGGCGGCGCCGGTGCTGTTGTTGGACGACATATTGGCGGAACTCGATGAGGTACGGCAACACCGAGTGCTGCACCTGTCCGACGTAGGCCAGGTGGTACTGACAACTACGGCGTTGCCGGCGGTGTCTCTCCCCGAGGGGACACGCGTCCTGGTCGTTGAAGCCGGTATGGTTACCGAGGAGACATGGTCACACCGATCCGCGACGTCCTGACGGCTGCGGCAGGCAGGTGGGGCCTTCGACGGCTGTCCTGGCTCGTCGACGTCCAGCGGCAGTGGCCTACGATTGTCGGGCCGGTGCTGGCCGGGGTATCACGTCCCGAGCACGTGCGAGGCGATGCGCTGGTCGTGGTTGCCACGCAGCCAGTCGCGGCGCAGGAGATCCGGTTACGCCAGCGGACCATTCTCCGAGCGCTGCCGGGAGTTGGGCGCGCGTCGTGTCCTACGCGATTGCTGGTGATCGTGCGGGCACACTTACCACGGTCTGCTCCGGTACGTGTCGCGCAACGGGCCGCGGGGCGGCAGGCGGGGCGGGCGGCCGGAGCGCGCAGCGGGGTTCGGGCGAAGAGGCGCTAGGGTGCTGGTGTATCTTGGAGACGACTTGGTTGTTGATGTGCGGGAAGTTGTGGCCATCCTCGACCTTCGACAGCAGACGACTGCGGAGACCGGGGGCGGCGGACGTCGGGGTTCTTCCGCCAGAGGCGGCGTCCAGAAGGCGGTGCGAACGCAGGTTGTGACGATACGGGGGACCTACCGGACCGTCGTGTCCCCGACGACAGCAGTCCGCCGGTTGGCGCGGGGCGCGGCGGCGTGGGGGCCGGAGCGGCGGAAACGGGCGCCGGACGCGCCCGGGCGCCGTTGACACCCCGTTTGGCGCGGTGCTAGCATGAAAAAGGGCATGCGCGGTCTCTCGCGTGTGCCCTTTTGCATGATTGGAGCGTGTTCGGATGTCCGACGCCCCGGCATACACCGCAGAACAGATTCAGGTCCTGGAAGGACTCGAGGGAGTCCGCCGGCGCCCGGCCATGTACATTGGCAGTACGGGTCCCGACGGTCTGCACCACCTGCTCTATGAAGTTGTCGACAACTCCGTCGACGAAGCGCTGGCCGGCGCGTGTACGCGTATCGATGTCACTTTGCACGCGGATGGTAGTGCCACCGTCCTCGACAACGGTCGCGGGATCCCCGTAGACAATATCCCGAAAATCGGGAAACCCGCAGTGGAGGTAGTACTGACCACCCTCCATGCGGGCGGGAAGTTTGGCGGTGGAGGCTACCGAATCTCCGGAGGGCTCCACGGCGTCGGCGTCTCCGTCGTCAACGCCCTTTCGGAATGGTTGGAAGTCGAGGTCTACCGAAACGGGAAGACGTACCGTCAGCGGTTTGAACGCGGACGGACGGTCGGTCCGCTGCAGAGCGAGAAAGGCGCACGTCAGCCGAGCGGCACCTGTGTGCGATTCAAGCCCGATCCGACCGTCATGACCGCCACCGAGTTCGCATTCGATACGGTCGTCAAGCGACTCGAGGACATCGCCTATCTGAATGCGGGGCTCGAAATTCGCCTGGTGGACGAGCGTACGGGCAGGCAGACCGTGCTCAAGCACTCCGGCGGAATCACGGAACTGGTTGCGGCTCTCAATCGGGCGCGGACCAAAATCTCGGAGATCATTTACAAGCACGCAGAGCGCGAGGGCGTGGATGTGGAGGTAGCCATTCAGTACAACGACAGCTACCTCGAACATGTGTTGACCTATGTCAATACCATTCCCACGACGGAAGGCGGCACGCACCTGGCGGGATTTCGGTCGGCGCTGACGCGGTCGATCAACGACTACGCCAAGCGGGCCGGGCTGGTGAAGGAAAGTGATCCGGCCCTCGTGGGCGAGGATATGCGCGAGGGCCTGGCGGCGGTGTTGTCCATCAAGATGGCCGAGCCGCAGTTCGAGGGCCAAACGAAAACGAAACTGGGCAACACCGAGGTCAAGGGGATTGTCGAGTCGATCGTCGCCGACGCGATCGAGGAGTTTCTCATCACGCACCCCGCCGATGCGCGGCGGATCGTCAACAAAGTACTGATGGCTGCGCGGGCGCGCGAGGCGGCGCGGCAGGCCCGGGAACTGGTGCGTCGCAAGAGTGCCCTGGAGGTCGGGACACTCCCGGGCAAGTTGGCCGACTGTGTGGAACGCGATCCCAACCTGTGCGAGCTGTTCATCGTTGAAGGCGAATCCGCTGGTGGCTCGGCGAAGCAGGGACGCGACCGACAGTATCAGGCGATCCTGCCCATTCAGGGCAAGATTCTCAACGTGGAGAAGGCGCGCGAGGACAGGATGATTGCCCACGAGGAGATTCGCGCCATCATCACCGCGTTGGGGACGGGCGTGGGTGAGGAGTTCTCGCTGGAGCGGCGTCGGTACGACCGTGTCATTATCATGTGCGACGCCGACGTGGATGGGAACCATATTCGGACGTTGCTGCTGACTTTCTTTTACCGGTATATGCGGGCGCTGATCGAGCACGGCAAGGTGTACATCGCGCAGCCGCCGCTGTACCTTGTTCGGAACGGGAAGGAGCGCCGGTACGCCTACTCCGACGAGGAGCGGCAGATTCTCGTGCAGGCCCTGGAACGGCGAGGCCAGAAGGTGGAGGTGCAGCGGTACAAGGGGCTGGGTGAGATGAACCCGGAGCAGCTGTGGGAGACGACGATGAACCCCGCGACGCGCACGTTGCTACGGGTGGAACTGGAGGACGCGGAGCAGGCCAACGAGATCTTCCGTACCCTGATGGGTGAGGACGTGGAACCCCGCCGGCAGTTCATCATTCGGTACGCACGTGACGTGAAGAACCTGGACGTGTAGAGCGATGGCGGCCGACGACGAACTGCGCATCATCTCGCGGCCGATCGAGGAGGAGATGAAGAGCTCCTACCTCGATTACGCCATGTCGGTCATCGTAAGTCGGGCCCTGCCTGACGTACGCGACGGGCTGAAGCCGGTACAGCGGCGCATACTGTACGCCATGGCCGAGCTGGGGCTGCGCCCCGAGGCGGCCTATCGGAAGTGTGCGCGTATCGTGGGGGAAGTGCTGGGCAAGTTTCACCCGCACGGCGAGGTGCCGGTGTACGATGCGCTGGTGCGCATGGCGCAGGACTGGTCGTTCCGGTACCCGCTGGTGGATGGACAGGGGAACTTCGGGAGCATCGACGGCGACGCCCCGGCGGCCATGCGCTACACCGAGGCGCGACTGGCGCCGGCGGCTGCAGAGTTGCTGGCCGATATCGATCGGGATACCGTCGGCTTCGTGCCGAACTTCGACGAAAGCCTGCAGGAACCCGTGGTCCTGCCGGCCCGGCTGCCCAACCTGTTGATCAACGGCGCCAGCGGCATCGCCGTGGGTATGGCCACCAACATCCCGCCGCACAACCTGGGCGAGATCGTCGATGCGCTGGTGGCGTTGATCGAGAACCCCGCGCTGGCTCCGGACGACCTGTTGAAGATCGTCAAAGGACCTGACTTTCCCACGGGCGGGGTGATCCTGGGACGCGAGGGGATCCACCAGGCGTACACCACCGGGAGGGGGAGCCTCACCGTGCAGGCCCGTACCGCCTTTGAAGAGCTGCGCGGGGGACGGGTCGCCATCGTCATCACCGAGGTACCGTTCATGGTCAGCAAGGCCGCGCTGATCCAGCGCATTGCCGAGCTGGTCAGGCAGAAGAAGCTGCAGGGGATCGCGGACCTGCGCGACGAGTCGGACCGGCGTGGGTTGCGGGTGGTCGTCGAGTTGCGGCGGGACGTCAACCCCCAGATCGTGCGCAACCAGCTCTTCAAACACACGCAGATGCAGACGACGTTCGGCGCCATTCTCCTGGCGCTGGTGGACGGCGCACCGCGGCAGTTGACGCTGAAAGAGATGCTGGTGCACTATCTGGCGCACCGGCGTCACGTGGTGATCCGCCGTACCCGATTCGACCTGGCCCGGGCGGAGGAGCGGGCGCACATCCTGGAGGGGCTCAAGACCGCCCTGCAGGCTCTGGACGACGTCATCGCGCTGATCCGCCGGGCCAGGGACGTCCCGGCGGCCCGTGAGGGGCTCGTGAAGCGGTTCAAGCTGTCGGAGGTACAGGCGACTGCGATTCTCGAGATGCGGTTGCAGCGGTTGACGGCGCTGGAACGTGGCAAGGTCGAGGAGGAGTATCGGGCGCTGCTGCGGGACATCGCGCGGTTCAAAGAGATGCTGGCCGACGCCACCTCTCCGCGGCCGCGGCTGATCATGGCGGCGATCCGCGACGACCTGCTGGCGCTGAAGGAGAAATACGGGGACGCGCGCCGCACGCGCATCCTCAGCCGGGAAGCCGAGGCGTTTGAGGCCGAGGATCTCATCCCCGACAGCGACGTGATCATTACGCTGACGCGCAACACGTACATCAAGCGCATTCCGCTGGAGACCTATCGCGTACAGCGGCGCGGGGGGCGTGGGGTGGCCGGGCTGTCGATCCGGGAAGAGGACGTGGTCGAGCATGTGGCGGTCACCACCAACCACTCGTTCTTGCTCTTCTTTACCGATCGGGGCAAGGTGTACCGCATCAAAGCCCACGAAGTCGCCGAGGCCAGCCGCACCGCCCGCGGGTTGCCGGTGGTCAACCTTATCAACATCGCCCAGGGCGAGCGGGTGAACGCGCTGATCTCCCTGCGGTCGTTTGAAGACGCCGGGGCGCTGTTCATGGTGACGCGGAAAGGGCTGGTGAAGAAGACGGGGCTGATGGAGTTCGTCAACGCCCGGCGGGCAGGCATCTTCGCGGTGACGCTGGAGGGCGACGACGCACTGGTGGGTGTGCGGTACGTGCAGAAGGATACCGAGGTGGCGCTGGCCACGCGCCAGGGCCGTGCTATCCGGTTCAAGGCCAGCCAGGTGCGCGAGATGGGGCGGATCGCGCGGGGCGTTATCGGCATCCGCCTGCGGGGCGACGACCGCGTCGTAGGGCTGGCGGATAGCACGGAGGGCCAGTACCTGCTCACCGTCACCGAGCAGGGGTACGGCAAACGCACGCCGTTTGCCCAGTATCCGGTGAAGCGTCGGGGAGGGATGGGTGTCATCAATATCAAGGTGACGAAGCGGAACGGTCCCGTTGTTGCTGTGCGGGCTGTGGACGACGATGACGAGGTGCTGATCATCTCGGCGACCGGTATCGTCAACCGGGTCGCGGTGCGGGAGATTGCGGTGCAGGGTCGGCAGGCCCAGGGCGTGCTGGTGAAGCGCCTGGAAGCCGGGGACCGCGTGGCCGCCGTGGCTCGCATCGCCGGGCGCGACGCGTGAGTCGGGCGTGGGCACGCTGGGGGCAGGCCCTGGGGGTCATTGGGGCAACGGTTCTCCTGCACGAGCTGGCGCACGCTGCCGTCGCCCGCCGGGTCGGCGGGGAGGTGCGGGAAGTGGGGCTGGGGTTCGGGCCGCCGCTGGCGCGCGCACGGCTGGGCGGCGTGACGGTCTCGGTGCGCCCGGTACCGGTGGGCGGCTTCGCCGCCATCGACGTGGACCGGTTGCCGCCGGCGCGTCGCATCCCGGTCTTGCTGGCTGGGCCCCTGGCAAACGTGGCCGCCGGCCTGGTGCTGCGCGCACTCGGCGATCGGCGCGCGCCTGACGCGCTGCCCGGACAGGAGCGCGTCGTGGAAGTGGGCGGCCTGCTGGCCGCCCTTGCGATGTTGTCCCGGGCTGCCGGTGCGGGGCCGGCTGCGCTGGCGCGGACGGCCGGGATGGTCAACCTGAGCGTCGGTCTGGCCAACCTGCTGCCCGTGCTGCCGCTGGACGGTGGGCACCTGGCGGTGGCCCGACTGGAGGCAGCGGGTGTGAGCCCCACCGCGCGGCGCTGGTTCCGGCAGATCACTGTCGGACTCTTCCTGTGGCTGGCCGTGCGTGTGCTCCTCAACGATCTGGCCCGCCTGGCGCGGGCATCGCGCGCCTGACGTCCTGCGGGGCGGATGGACATCGTCATCGCCCCGCTCCGCGATGCGCCGCCGGCCGACCCGCAGGCGCTCCCCGCTGAATGGGCCGCGTGGGCCGAGGAGCCGGGGCACGTCGTGGCGGTGCAGGAAGAGGCGCGCGTGCTCGGTCGCGTGCACGTTGTTGTCGTCGGCCGCAGCGAGTGCTGGCTGGAAGGACTGTGGGTCCAGCCTGCGGCGCGAGGCCGCGGTGTTGGGGGGCGGCTGGTGGCCGCTGCCGAGGAGGTGGCCCGCGACTACGGCGCTGAGGTGGCGCGCACGGCGATTCCCCGGCACGACTACGGGGCTGCGGCAGTGGCGGAGCGTGCGGGGTTTCAGCGGGTCTGCGATGCGGTCGTCCTGCTGGCAAACCTTCCTCATGGGCCCATCGACTTTCCCTTCGATACCCCGGTCGCGTCCGGCGAGGGACGGGACGTGCCCGCGTTGGTGGAGTTCCTGGCGGCATCTCCGACGCTCGCGGCCTGGCGCGGGCTCGTGCCGCTCGGGTGGCGGTTTCGCCGTCTCGTGCCCGAGCTCGTCCGTGGGCTGGCGAAGGACGGGCGCATCGTCCGCTCGGGCGACGCGGTAGAGGGTGCGGCGGCGTTCGCGCTGCGCGGCGACACCGTGGTGTTCTCGTGGCTCGACGCGCCCCGTCCGCAGCGGCAGGCGCTGTTCGCGGCAGTGGCGGAGCGCGCCAGGACCGCCGGCGCGGTGCGGGCAGCCGTGTTTGCCCCGGACGCCTGGGCACTGGAAGGCATCCGGGCGGCCTTCACCCCGCACCCGTGGTGTCCGGATGGACTGCTCGTGGTGGAGAAACGGCTGGGTTGATGGCGAGGTGAAGGACGGTGGTGGAGATCGCCTGGGCGGTGCTGGCGTTCGCGCTGGGTGCCGTGGTGGCGTGGGTCGTCGCCAGCGCCCGCGCCCACGTCGGGGCCTCCCGCGAGCTGGCGGACCTGCGCGGCCGGCTGAGCGCGGCCGAGAGCGTGGGTGGAGAACTCCGGGGGCAGGCCGCGCAGCGCGAGCAGGAGTTGGCCGCCGCGCGCGCTGCCCTGGAGCAGGAGCGGCAGGCGCGGGTCGAAGCGGAAACCCGGCTGGAGCACGCGCAGGAGAGCCTGCAGGCACAGCAGCGGCTGCTCGAAGAGGCCACCGCGCGCCTGACCGATACGTTCAAAGCGCTGAGCGCCGATGCGCTCCGCAGTAACAACCAGTCGTTCCTCGACCTGGCCCGGCAGGCTCTGGGTGCGGTGCTCACCGAGGCCAGGGGCGAACTGGGACAGCGGCAGGAGGCGTTGGGGGCGCTGATCCAGCCCCTGCAGGAGATGCTCCGGCGCTACGAAGAGCAGGTGCAGGATCTGGAGCGCCGGCGCCAGTCGGCCTACGGCAGCCTGGAGGAGCAGCTGCGGGCACTGAGCGCCACGCAGCAACAGCTGCAGCGGGAGACGGGCAACCTGGTCGCCGCTCTGCGCAGCCCGCGGGTCCGCGGACGGTGGGGGGAGACCACGCTGCGGCGAGTCGTGGAGATCGCCGGGATGACCGAGCACATCGATTACGTCGAGCAGGAGACCCTCGACGGCGAGGCGCGCCTGCGGCCCGACCTCGTCGTGTACCTGCCCGGCGGGCGCTCGATCGTCGTGGACGCCAAGGCGCCGCTGGACGCGTACCTCGATGCCATCGCTGCGTCCGATGAGGAGACGCGCTTGGCGGCGCTCAAGCGGCACGCGCAGCAGCTGCGGGGGCACATGACGGCGCTCTCCAACAAGGCCTACTGGGACCACCTGCCGGGGACGCCCGAGATGGTGGTCATGTTCATTCCTGGCGAGTCGTTCTTCGCGGCGGCGGTCGAGGCCGACCCGCAGCTGCTCGAGGACGGGATGGCCAACCGGGTCGTCCTGGCGACGCCGACGACGCTGCTCACCGTGCTTCGCGCGGTCGGCTACGGGTGGCGCCAGGAACAGATCGCCGAGAACGCGCGGCGCATCAGTGACCTGGGACGGGTCCTCTACGAGCGTATGGGCGTGCTCGCCGATCATCTGGCTACTGTCGGCAAGGCGCTGGGCCGTGCCACCGAGGCGTACAACAAGGCCGTGGGGTCGCTGGAAACGCGGGTGCTGCCCGCGGCGCGGCGTTTTCGCGAGCTGGGTGCGGCGACGGGAGACGAGATCCCGCTGCTGGATGTGGTGGAGCAAGAACCACGCCAGCTGAGCCTGCCGAGTGTGGGGGAGTCGGCCGAACCGGACGCATGAGGGTGGAGGCAGGGAGATGGACCCGCTGATCGCGTCGCACTGGAAGATCCTCGACGATCTCCACCGGCAGATCGTCGATGTCGTCGCGCCGCTGTCGGACGACGCGCTCAACCGTTCGGTGCCGGGGCTGCGCAACACGGCCGGGATTCTCCTGCGGCACATCGCGGGCTCGGAGCGCTACTGGATCGGTGAGATCGTGGGCGGCCGGCCGGCGCACCGCCGGCGGGCCAGCGAGTTCGCGCACGATCGCATTGACGGCGCGGCCGTGCTGGCAGAGCTGGTACGAGTGCGCGCGCTCACGCGCGAGGTGCTGGAGGAGCTCCGCGCCCCGGACCTGCTGGCAGAGGTAGCAGTCGAGCGGTCGGCCGGACCCACGACCGAGACCAAGGCCTATGCCGTGCTCCACGCCGTTCAGCACGCTGCGTTCCACCTCGGGCAACTGCGCTACCTGGTCCGGCTGCTCGGCACAGGATAGCCTGGCATGCGCGATGCGGCAGGACCCCTGCTGGGGGCCGCGGCGGCGCTGGCTCTTCTGGTGGTGGCAGGTCTGTGGGCTGGCGCGGGGGCACAGGCCAGCGCAGGCGCGGAGGTCGGGATTGGGGCGCAAGCCGGTGCGGGCGCGCTGGTCACGATCGGGGCGCGGACCGGTGCAGCGCCGGCGGATGCCGGCGGGCGGGGTGAGGTGGCGGACCCGCTGGCGGTGTCCGCTCGCACCGCCGCGCACCTGGGGCTTCGGGTCGGCGACGTTGTGGAGATCAGCGCGGAGCCGTCGTTTGCACGGGCGCGGCGTGCCCGTGTGGTCGCGGTGTGGCATGGGCCGGAGCATCCTGCTGACGTCGCCAGGCAGGAGGCGCTGGTCCGCCTGCCCCTGCATGCGCTGGAAGCCGTGCTCGGCCGCGACGACACCGTCGACCGCATCGTCGTCCGGCTCCAGGGCGGCGCGGATCCCGCGCGCGTGCGCGACGACCTGCGGGCGACCGTGGCGGGTGTGGACGTCTACACGGCCGCGGAGCTCGTTGAGCGTACGTCGCGGACGTTCGCGGTCGTCGTCCGGTTCCACCGGGCGATCAGCGTCGTTACCATCCTGGCCAGTGGCATCTTCCTCGTGGCGGTCATGACCCTGAAGCTCGCAGAGATGCGGCGCGAACTCGGCGCGCTGCGGCTGGCCGGCGTCGGGCGCGCCACCGTGTGGCGGACCGTCGTCGGGCTGGCCGCCGTCATGGCCCTGGCCGGGACCGCGGCGGGCGTTGTCATGGGTGCGGTGCTGGTGGCGGGCATCAACGGGTACTACCGGCCGCGGTTTGAGACAGCGCTGGTTTTCGCGCGGCTCGAGGGTCGCACTGTGCGTGACGCCGCCGCGCTGGCGGTTGCGTTGGGCCTTGGCGCCGGCGTGGCCGTCGCCGGACGCCTTGCCCGGCGCAGTCCGCTGGAGCTGATCGGGCGCTGATGGTAGGGTTCCTGGCGCGGCGCATGCTGCGCCGCACGCCCGCGCGGACAGGGCTGCTGGTCATCGGGGTCGCCGTGGCGGGCGCGCTGGTCTTCGACATGGCGATGCTCGGGCGGGGGCTGGAGCGCAGCTTCGGCGAGATCCTGGCGACCCTGGGGTATGAGATCCGCGTCGTGCTGCGCGGGACGCTGCCGCTGACCACCGAGGCGCTGTTGCCCCGGGCGGACGCGGTCGCGCGCGATCTCGGACGGCACCCCGAGGTGGCGGCGGCGAGTCCGGTGCTGGTCCACCAGGTGTACGCAGAGACGCCCACCGGGGCGCTCCCCGTGGTGGTGGTGGGCCTGCGAGCCGAGGTCACCGGCATCGTCCGGCCGCTGGCCGGCGCGCCGGCCGGTGGTGTGCTGATGAACGGGCACCTGGCCGCGCGCCTGGGGGTGCGCCCGGGAGAGCATATCAGGCTGGCGGCGCGGCTGGATCCTCAGACCGGAGCGCTGCTGCGGGCGCGCGCGGTGCGCGTCGACGGTCTGGGGGAGTTCGTCTTCGACCTGCAGGGGCAGCGCTCGCTGGCGATGCCTGTTGAGACGCTGCGTGACCTGCTGGGTGTCGCGCCCGAGGCGGCGTCGTTCCTGGTGGTCAGGCTGCGGCCTGGGGCCGACCCCGAGGCCGTCACCCGGTGGATCGACACGGCGTTCCCTGCCTTGGAGGCGCTGTCGATCGAGCGGCTGCTGGCGCAGGTCCGGCGGCAACTGGTCTACTTTCGCCATTTCGCAGCGATCCTGAGCGGGGTGGGTCTGTTGCTGGCCGCGCTCCTGATCGGGGCCGTGCTGACCGTGGCCGTGGGCGAACGCCTGGGCGAACTGGCGGTGCTGCGGGCGATGGGGCTCACACGGTGGCGGATTGTGCAGCTCGTGCTGGTCGAGGGTCTCTTCCTGGCCGCGGCGAGCATGCCCCTGGCCCTGGTGCTGGGCGTGCTGGTGGGGAGGCCGCTGGACGCGATTCTGCGGGCCACGCCCGGGATCCCGCAGGACCTGCACTTCTTCGTGGTGACGCCCGGCGCGGCTGCGCGCGCGGTCGGCACCGTGCTGGTGACGGCCGTGCTGGGCGCGGTCTATCCGGCGTGGATAGCGGGTCGGCTCAACGTGTCAGCGATGCTGCACCAGGAGGTGCAGTAGGAGGTGGAGATCCCCGTGGCCCCTGCGGCCGGCGGGTCGGTCGTGGACGTGCGGCAGGCCAGTCGGACCTATGTCATGAACGGCGTCACGGTGACAGCCGTCCGCGAGGCGTCGCTCGAGGTGCGGGCCGGGGAGTTCGTGGCGATTGTGGGGCCTTCCGGCAGCGGGAAGTCCACGCTGCTGCATCTGATGGGCGGCGTGGACCTGCCCACCGGGGGCGAGGTGCGGCTCTTCGGAGAGGCCACGCACCGGCTCTCCGACGCGGCGCTCTCGGGGTTGCGTTTGCGCCGGATCGGATTCGTCTTCCAGCGGTTCTTCCTGCTGCCGATGCTCACCGTGGAGGAGAATGTGGTGCTGCCGCTGCTCGAGGCACGCACCCCGCCGCCGGCGCGGCGAGCCCGGGTGGAGGAGGTGCTCGCCTACGTGGGGTTGGGCCACCGGCGAACCCACCGTCCGGGGCAGCTCAGCGGAGGCGAGATGCAGCGGGTGGCCATCGCTCGAGCGCTGGTCAACCGGCCAGCGTTGCTGCTGGCG
Source organism: Candidatus Fervidifonticultor secundus (assembly GCA_031459385.1). GTDB lineage: Bacteria > Sysuimicrobiota > Sysuimicrobiia > Sysuimicrobiales > Humicultoraceae > Fervidifonticultor > Fervidifonticultor secundus. The sequence goes on from JAVKIP010000001.1 coordinate 18,338, forward strand.
GATGAGCCGACCGGGGAGCTCGATCGGCGAAGCGGGCACGAGATCGGACTGCTGCTGCAGCGCATCCACCGGGAGGGCACTGCAGTCGTCGTGGTGACGCACAACGCGGACCTGGCGGCGCTGGCCGACCGGATCCTGGCCATGCGGGACGGGCACCTGGGCCCATGAGCTCCGCTGCGCTGTTGATCAGGCGGACGCTGCGCTACCGCCCCTGGCGCATGGCGGTGTTGCTGGGCGGCTTCGGGCTCGGCGTAGCGGTCATGGTCGCGCTGCTGGCCGTGGGCGATGCGCTCCTCAGCCAGGCGCGGGATCGCGACGTGGTGGCCGGCGGAGACCTGGTGCTGCTGCCGGCGGGGCTGGATCCCGAGGTGCTCAAGGTCGGCGCGGTCACGGGCATGTACCTGGCGATTCCCAACGCACGGTTCCTGACGCGGCAGGTGCTGCTGGGCCCGCGGTACGCCGCAGCCATCGCCGGGGCGTCGCCCGAGATCGTGGACAAACTGGTCTACGTGCGGACCGATGACGGCCGCGTACACACCGCCAGGGCCAGCGGGGTGGTGCCGGAGGCGGCGCGCGACGCGCGCAGCGCCCTGGCAGTGGATCTGGAGGACCCCGCAGCGGCGGTCCAGGGCGGTCCCCTGCTCCCGCCGTGGCCGGCGCTCCTGGCGCGGCTCGACCGCTTTCACCAGCCGCCCGTGGGCACGGCCGGCCGGGCGTGGGCCGAGTGGTGGTACTTCAACTTTGCGGCGGCTGACGGTGCGTACGGGTACGTCAGTATGATTGCCGACCGGGCGCGGCGGGTGACCGTCGCCGTGGAGTGGCGGCGGCCTGGCCGGGAGCCGGTGCGCTGGATCGAGCGGCACGCGGGAGGCGTTCTGCCGGTGGAGGGGACGGCGCTCGTTGCCGGACCCCACCGTGTGGAGCTGCGCGACGGCGTCTACCACGTGCGCCTGCGGCGGCAGGGGTTTGCCGCCGACCTGCGCTGGCGGCCGGTGCCCTTTGCGTACGTCCCGCCGCTCGAACTCGACACGGGCGCGGTTCGCTCGGGGTACGTCGTACCCGCGCTGCGCGCAGCGGTGACGGGCAGGGTCATCGTCGGCGGGGCAGCGGTGGCCGTGGACGCCATCGGCTACCACGACCACAACTGGGGTACCTGGCAGGCGGTCACCTGGGAGTGGGGGATCGTCAGTACCCCGGACGTGGCGTTGCTGGCGGGCGTCGTGCGGCACCCGTCGCTCCCGACCCGGGAGATGCTGGTTTCGATTTACGCCCTCGGCGGCGCGCGGCCCGGCGTACTGGGGGTGTTGCGGGCTCCGGGACCGGTGCGGGAGAGGTGGCGGGACGGCCCACGGGTCGACGGCGTGCGAGTACGCGTGCCCGGACGGCTGTTCTACCGGGCGGTGAACCCTGCGGGGGACTGGCTGGAGGTACAGGTTGCGGTGCAGGAGGTGACGGCGACGTCGCTGGTGGCTGCCGGGGTGGCCGTCGCCGGTGCCGATAGGGGTGTGCTCTCGCCGGGGCGGGAGGTCTTCCTGCAGATGCGCGGGCGCTTCGCGGTACGGGGGATCGTGGGGGGGCGCCGGCTGGCGGTGACGGCGCCGGGGTTCGCGGAGACGTTTGTCTCGCTGAAGCGGCGGTGACGGTGTACCGGCACGCGGTGACAGGCCACGGGCGTCGCAGGCGGCCCGCAGCCTGACTGTGCTGTGACCGACAGCCCGCCGACCACCTCGATGCTGGGACGGATGGACAGCCCTACCGCGGCTGCTGCCCGGCCGGGTCTGTGGTAGGCTGGGGACCGATACCCGCGCCCGAATGGGCGCGCGGGAGGCGCCGCGAAGGGCCGCGAAGGAGGAAGTATGCTGCGGTTTCTGACCGCCGGGGAGTCGCACGGGCGCGCGCTGGTGGCCACGCTCGAGGGGCTGCCGGCCGGCGTCCCGGTCGACGAGGAGTACATCAACGCCCAGCTGGCGCGCCGCCAGCACGGTTACGGCCGCGGCGGCCGTATGCAGCTCGAGCAGGACCGCGTGGAGATCATCGCCGGCGTGATCCGGGGAGAGACGATCGGGGCGCCCCTGGCGCTGTGGATCGGTAACCGGGACTGGCGCTCCGACGAACCCGACATCACCCGCCCGCGGCCGGGGCATACCGATCTGGTGGGCGCGCTCAAGTACGGGTTCGACGAGGTCCGGCGGGTGCTGGAGCGGTCCAGCGCGCGCGAGACTGCGGCGCGCGTGGCCGTGGGCGCGGTGTGCAGGCGCTTCCTGGGCGCGTTTGGCGTGACGATCTTCAGCCACGTCACCGAGATCGGAGGGGAGGCCATCCGAGTACGGCCGGCGCAGTGGGAGGAGATTCCGACCCGGACCGAGGCGTCCCCGGTGCGCTGCGTCGACCCCGATGCCGAGCAACGCATGATGGCCGCCATCGACGCCGCGGCAGAGCGCGGGGATACCCTGGGCGGGGTGTTCGAAGTGGTGGTGCTCGGCCTGCCGCCGGGGCTGGGGAGCTACGTGCACTGGGACCGCAAGCTCGATGCGCGGCTGGCCGCCGCGCTCATGTCGATCAACGCTATCAAGGGCGTGGAGGTGGGCCTGGGGTTCGAGGCGGCGCGGACGCCCGGCAGCCGGGCGCACGACGAGATCTTCTACGATCCGCATCGCGGGTTCTACCGGCAGACGAACCGCGCGGGCGGACTCGAAGGAGGCATGACCAGCGGGGACCCGCTGATCGTGCGGGCGGCCATGAAGCCCCTCTCGACGTTGCGCACGCCGCTGCGCTCGGTAGACCTGCGGACTAAGGAACCGGTCGAGGCGGTCGTGGTCCGCAGCGACGTCTGCGCCGTCCCGGCTGCGGGCGTCATCGGCGAGGCGATGGTGGCCTATGTGCTGGCAGATGCGTTCCTCGAGAAGTTCGGGGGCGACGCGATGCGGCACATCCGGTATGCCTACGAGCAGTTCGTGGCCGAGGCCCGCCGCGCGCCCTGAGGAGGTCCGGCCGCCGTGCTCACCATCGTGGGCCGCCGGGTGCACCTGCGGGAGTTCCGGCCCGGGGATGCCGCTTGGCTCGTCCGGGCCATGGCGCGCGGGTCCTGGTGGCGGTGGGATGCCCCCTGGGAGGGGCGCCCGCAGCACGAGGAGCTGCGTCGCATCCCTGCTCGCGTCGCGCTGTTGATCCGCGAGCGCGCGTCGCCGCCTCGGCGCATGGTGATCGAGACCCGCGCCGCGCGGCCGATTGGGACCCTCTCGCGCTACTGGGTCGACGAGCGCACGCAGTGGCTGGAGGTGGGGATCGCGATCTACTCTGCCCGGGACTGGGGCCACGGATACGGGTTCGAGGCGCTGGGCCTGTGGGTGGAGCACCTGCTGACCGAGATGCCGCTGCGCCGGGTCGGGCTGCGGACCTGGTCCGGCAATGCGCGGATGGTGCGGCTCGCGCGACGGCTGGGGTTCCGGCTCGAGGCCAGGTTCCGGCAGGCTTACGCGGCGTCCGGCCGTGTCTACGACCGGCTGGCATTCGGTCTGTTACGGGGCGAGTGGCGGCGCGTGCGGCGGACGTGGTGGCGATGACGGGGTCCGCAATGCGCGCCATCACGCTGGTGGGCCCGATGGGCTCGGGGAAGAGCGCGGCGGGGCGCGCGCTGGCCGACCGCCTGGGCTGGGCGTTCGTCGACACCGACGTGCTGATCGCAGACCGCGAAGGGCGCAGCATCGCTGAACTCTTTCGCGAGCGCGGGGAAGCGGGCTTCCGGCGCGTGGAGCGGGCCGTGGTGCGCGAGGTCGCCCGGCGCTCCCGGGTCGTGATCGCCACGGGCGGCGGCGCCATCGTGGCGCCGGTCAGCCGGCGGCTGCTGCACGCGGCCGGACCGGTCTTCTACCTCCGCGCGCCGGTGGAGGTGCTGGCCGAGCGTGTCGGGGGCGACCCCGGACGGCCGCTGCTGGGGGACGACCCGCGGGCGGCGCTGGCACGCCTGGTGGTCGAGCGCGAGCGCTTTTACGAGGCCGACACGGTCGTCATCGACGGTACCGCCCCCCTCGCAGAGGTCGTCGATGCGATGGTGGCGGCTCTGGACGCGCGGCGTCGCACCGTGCGCGTCCGCGCGGGCGCGGCGGCCTATGACGTCAAGATCGGTGCCGGCACGCTGGCGCTGCTCGGGGTGGACCTGCAGCGCCTGGGTGTGCAGGGGACGGCGGCGATCGTGACGCACACCGGGCTGGCGCGGCGGTTCGGGCCAGCGGTCACAGCGGCCCTGGAGGCCGTCGGCCTGCGGTCCGTCCTGGTCACGGTGCCGGCCGGCGAGCGGGCGAAGAGCCTGCGGCAGGCCGCGCGGGTGATCGACCGCCTGGCGGCGGCGGGGCTGGAGCGCGACGCGACGGTGCTGGCGGTAGGCGGTGGCGTCGTGGGTGATCTGGCCGGGTTCGTGGCCGGCGTGTACATGCGGGGGATCCGCCTGGTCCAGGTGCCGACCACGCTGCTCGCGCAGATCGACAGCAGCGTCGGTGGCAAGACGGCTGTGAACCACTCGCGCGCCAAGAACCTGATCGGCGTCTATCACCAGCCTGCGCTCGTCGTTGCCGACCTCGCCACGCTGCGCAGCCTGCCCGCCCGCGAGCAGAAGGCGGGGCTGGCAGAGGCGGTGAAGTACGCGATGACGCTCGACGCGGCTCTGCTCGACCTACTGGAGCGGTACGCGGTCGGTGGCGATCGCCGGGAGATCGAGATCCTCGGGGAGATCGTCACGCGCTGCGTCGCGCTGAAGGCCCGGGTGGTCGAGGAAGACGAGCGCGAGCAGGGGCCCCGCGAGATCCTCAACTACGGGCACACCGTAGGGCATGCGGTGGAGGCGGCCTGGCCGGGCCGGTTCGTCCACGGCGAGGCTGTGGCCGTCGGGATGCAGGTGGAGGCCCGGGTGGCGGTCCGCCTGGGCCTGCTGTCGGAGGACGCAGCGGCCCGGCAGCGTGCCCTGCTGGAACGCCTGGGCCTGCCGGTGACCCTGCCCGCCGGTCCGGTGGAGTCCGTGCTGGAAGCGATCCGGCTGGACAAGAAGCGGCGCGCAGGCAGGCTGCGGTGTACGCTGCCGGAAGGAGTCGGCCGGGCGCGGCTCGGGGTCGAGGTCGACGACGCCGTGCTGCGGGAGGTCCTGGTAGCGTGCCAAGAGTCCTGGTGATGTACGGGCCCAACCTGAACCTGCTGGGCGCGCGCGAGCCCCAGCACTACGGGGGGCTGTCGCTGGACGCGATCAACGGGCGGGTGGCCGAGGCCGCGCAGCGCCTCGGGCTGGAGGTCGAGTTCTTTCAGTCGAACCACGAAGGCGCCCTCATCGACCGCCTGCACGCTGCACCGGCGACGTACGATGCGGTCGTGCTGAATCCCGGAGGCCTCGGCCACACCTCGGTGGCGCTCCGCGATGCGGTGGCGGCCATCGATGTTCCCGTGGTTGAGTGCCACCTCTCGAACGTCGCGCGGCGTGAGCCGTTTCGCCACCGTTCCCTCCTCACCGCGGTCTGCGCCGGTGTGGTGGCGGGCTTCGGGCCTGCCAGCATGGTGCTCGGCCTGCACGCGGCCGCCCTGCTGCTCCAGGCGCGCCGGGAGGAGGGGCGCTGATGCACGTCCGGGGCGTGCGCGGAGCCGTGACCGCCGAGGCCAACACGGAGCAGGCCATTCTGGACGCCACCCGGACGCTGCTGGCGGAGATGGCCCGGGCCAACGACGTGGAGCCGCACGAGATCGCCGCGATCGTCTTTACGGCGACCCCCGACCTGACCGCGGCCTTCCCGGCGGAGGCCGCCCGGCAGCTGGGGTGGCTCTCGGTGCCGTTGATGTCGGGCGTGGAGATCGACGTGCCCGGGGCGCTTCCGCGGTGCATTCGGGTGCTGATGCTCTGGAACACCCCGCGGGCGCCGGAGGAAGTCGTCCACGTCTACCTCGGCGATGCCACGCGGCTGCGGCCCGATCTGGCCGCGTCGGCCCGAGGCGCGGACGGCGACCCGTCTCGTGACCAGGCGAGGGGGAGCCACCGCGGGCAGGAGATCTTCCGTGTCCCTCCCGGATGAGCCGGCGCGCGAGATCCGGCCGCTGCGCCGACCGCCCGACGCTCGCGTCCCGATCCCCGGGGCCAAGAGCCTGACGAACCGCGCGCTGGTGGTCGCGGCGCTGGCCGCGGGGCGCACCCGGCTCTCGAACGTCCTGCTGAGCGACGACACCCTCGTCATGGTCGAGGCCCTGCGGCGCCTCGGCGTGGGGGTCGAGGTGGACCGGGCCGCGCAGGCGATGTGCATCGACGGCTGTGGCGGGGAGCTCTCGGTTCGGGGTGCGGTGCTCGACGCCCGGGGGGCCGGCACGGTCGCGCGGTTCCTGACCGCAGTGGTCGCCCTGGGCAGCGGACGGTTCGTGATCGACGGCAGCCTGCGCATGCGCCAGCGGCCGATCCAGGATCTGGTGGACGCGCTGAACGCGCTGGGTGCGCACGCCCGGGCGCCCAGCGGGTGCCCGCCCGTTGTGGTCGAGGCGTGCGGGTTGCGCGGCGGGCGCGCCGTGGTGCGGGGGGAGGTGAGCAGCCAGTTCCTTTCGGGACTCCTGCTCGCGGCGCCCTACGCGCAGACCGACGTCGAGCTGGTGGTGGACGGCGCCCTGGTGGGGGCGCCGTACGTGGAGATGACGCTGGCGGTCATGGCGGCGTTCGGCGTGGCCGTGGAGCGGGACGACCTGCGCCGGTTCCGCGTGCTGGCCGGCCAGCGCTACCGCGCGCGCGACTACGTGGTGGAGCCCGACGCCAGCAGCGCGGCGTACTTCTTCGCCGCCGCGGCCGTCACCGGCGGGCGCGTGGAGGTGCCCGGGCTCACGGCGGGCTCGGTGCAGGGGGATGCACGGTTCGTGGACGTGCTGGAACAGATGGGCTGCCGCGCCACGCGCAGCGCGGGTGCGCTGGCCGTGGAGGGACCCGCCGTGCTGCGCGCCGTCGACGTCGACCTGGCCGCCATGAGCGACCAGACCATGACGCTGGCCGCCCTGGCGCCGTTTGCCGACGGGGCGACGCGGATCCGGGGCGTGGCGCACATCCGCCACCAGGAGTCTGACCGCCTGGCGGCCACGGCGGCGGAGCTGCGGCGCCTGGGGCAGGACGTCGAGGAGTTCGCCGACGGTCTGCGCGTCTCCCCGCAGCCGGTGCGGCCGGTGACCGTGGCCACCTACGACGACCACCGCATGGCCATGGCCTTCGCCCTGGTGGGCCTGCGCGTCCCCGGCATCCGCATCGCCGGCCCCGGGTGTGTGAGCAAAACGTTCCCCGACTTCTTCGACCGGCTGGAGCTCCTGCGCGCCGCCGGGTGACGGTCAGCGGCCCGGCCCGGTCTCGCGCAGGAAGCGGTCCCACCGCAGGCGGCCGGGCGGCTGCTGCGCACCCCGCGCGTACGCGACCGCCAGGTCGGCCATCTTGTCCACCACCCAGCGGAACGCCACCTCGGGCAGGCGCGTGCGGTCGAAGTCGGGCGCGGGGTTCAGGAAGTCGATGGCGTAGGGGACGCCGTCGCGGACGGCGAACTCTACCGCGTTCATATCGTAGCCCGTGGCCTCGCAGATCAGCCGCGCGTCGTGCTCCACCCGCGCCAGCAGGTCGGCCGGCAGGGGCGCCTCCGCGACGATGTAGCGGTCGGGCCAGGGCCGCCGCGGGTCCCAGCAGACCGGCAGTACGTCCCGCCGGCCGATGCACAGGCAGCGGAGGTGGTCGTCGGCCTCGATGTACTCCTGGAGGATCATCGTGCGCAGGCCCGTCTGATCGTAGCAGCGCCAGAGTTCCTCCACGGAGTGTACCTTGTACACGTGCTGCAGGCCGCCCCCGAGGTTGGGCTTGAGGATCGCAGGGAGGCCCACGTAGGCCACGAGCTCTTGCCACGGCAGCGGGTAGACCAGGTTGCGCAGCGAGGCCGGAGTGACCACGTCGACGTAGGCCTTGTTGGGGAGCACGACGGTTCGGGGCGTGGCCACCCCCAAGCGGGCCACCAGCGCGGTCCCGAAGAACTTCTCGTCGGCCGACCACCAGAACGGGTTGTTGATCACCACGGTGCCCAGAAGCGTCGCATACTTCAGCGCGCTGCGGTAGTAGGGAACCAGGTGTGAGATCCGGTCGATGATCACGGCGTACGCGCGGGGCGCGTCCAGCCGCGTGCCGGCTAGCCGGCAGTACTCGGCGCGGATGCCATCGACCCCGCGGCGGTTGACCTCCTCGATGAGGGCCTGGGGGAACGACCGCTCGCGCCCGACGAGCAGGCCGATGGTGCGGGGCGCGTGCACCGGCAGCGGCTCCTCTACGGGAGCGCCGTGGTTCAGAGGTAGTGCGGGATCGCCTCTCGCCACAGCGGCCAGTCGTGCGTGTAGTCCCACCAGACGACGCACCGCACGGGAACGCCTTTGGCCGTCAGCACGTCGGCCACGTACTGGGTGGACTGCCGGGCCAGGTCGTGCTCGCCGGTCACCAGGACGATCTCCATGCGGCGCAGCGGCGCCAGGTAGGTCTCGTCGGCCAGGTTCGGCAGGTAGTCGACCGGACAGTTGAAGTAGACGTCGTCGTCGTAGTAGCCGTCGAGGAACCCCTTGATGTCGTAGCGGCCCGACAGCGCCACGAGCTTCGTGACCAGGTGCGGGTGGCGGAACGTCAGGTTCGCGGCGTGATAGGCGCCGAAGGAGGTGCCGGTGACCAGCAGCGGGCCAGGGTTGCGTCGCCGGATGAACGGCAGGTATTCGGTGAGAATGTACCGCTCGTAGTCCAGGTGGCGGAGCACGCGCTGGCGCGGCGGAACCGCGCGGTTGTACCAGGACTCGGCGTCCACGCTGTCGGGGCAGAAGAGCTGGAGCAGGCCCGCGTCGATCTTCGCGGCCAGCGCGGCCACCATCCCGAAGTCCTCGTACTGGTAGAACCGGCCCATCGTCGTGGGGAAGACCAGCACCGGCGCGCCGGCGTGCCCGAACACCAGCGTCTCCATGGAACGGCCGAGGGCAGCGCTGACCCAGTGGTGGTACTCGCGGTTCATGATAGTAAGAACTGATACGCCACCGCCTCCCCGGTTTCCCGCGCGGTGCCCGTGCAGACGGCGGCAGCACGCGCCCGGACGGCGACAGCGGCCGCGCGGGGGGCGCCCGCGGAGGGGCGACGCGGCGGGGCGCCGAAAGGCCGCACGCATGGACGTCGCCGCGGTGGCCGCCGTGGCCCGCCGGGTGCGGGCCAACGTGGAGCAGGTGATCGTCGGCAAGGCCGACGTCATCGAGCTCGCGCTGGTGGCCGTGCTGTGTGAGGGGCACGTGCTCATCGAGGACGTGCCCGGTATCGGCAAGACGCTGCTGGCCAGGGCGCTGGCCCGGTCCCTGGGCTGCACCTTCCGCCGGCTGCAGTGCACGCCCGACCTGCTGCCGTCCGACATCACCGGGCTCGAGTATTTCAACCAGCGGACCCAGCAGTTCGAGTTCCGCCCCGGCCCGGTCTTCAGCCAGGTGGTGCTCGCCGACGAGATCAACCGGGCCACGCCCCGTACCCAGTCGGCGCTGCTCGAGAGCATGGAGGAGCGGCAGGTGACGGTCGAGGGCACGACCCGGCCGCTGCCCAGGCCCTTCATCGTGCTGGCCACGCAGAACCCGGTGGAGCTGCAGGGCACGTTCCCGCTCCCCGAAGCGCAGCTCGATCGCTTCCTGCTGCGCCTGACGCTGGGGTACCCGTCGGCAGCGGACGAGCAGGAGATCCTGCGCCGGCAGCGCACGGCGCCCGCGGTGGATGCGCTGGCCCCGGTGACGACGCCGGACGACGTGCTGGCGCTGCAGGCCACGGCCCGCGGCGTGTACGTGAGCTCGGCGGTCGAGGCGTACATCGTGGCCCTGGCCCGCGCGACCCGGGCGCATCCGGAGGTCGAGCTCGGGCTCTCCCCGCGGGGCAGCGTGGCGCTCTACCGTGCCGCCCAGGCCCTGGCCGCCGCACGCGGGCGGTCCTTCGTGCTGCCCGACGACGTCAAGGCCGTGGCGACGCCCGTGATGGCGCACCGGCTGATCGTCAGCAGCGGCGCCCGGCTGCGCGACCGCACCGCCCGGGAGATCACCGCCGAGGTGTTGCACAGCCTCCCCGCCCCGGTGGAGCGGGAGGCCCGGCCGTAGGCCGTGTTCACGCAGGGCTGGCTGCTGCTCGGAGGGCTGCTGCTCGCGCTCGGCCTCGGCGTCCACGCCGGTGGGCCCGTCCTGGTGGGCGTCGTGGTGCTGCTGGGCGCCGGGGTGTCCTACCTCTCGCATCGCACGTGCCTGGCCGGCGTGGAGGTCCGCCGCGTGTTCACGCCGCGCCGTGCCTTCTACGGCGAACAGGTGGTCCTGACGCTGGAGGTCACCAACCGGAAGCCGCTACCGCTGGCGTGGCTCGAGGTCACCGACGAACTGCCGGAGGAGGTGACACCGCGGCGCGGCCGCGTCGTCCCCAGCGTCCGGCAACGCCGCCAGCACCTGGTCCACCTCTTCACCCTGCGAGGGTACCAGCGCGTGCGCCGGCGGATTCCCCTGACCTGCACCGCGCGCGGTTACTTTCCGCTGGGACCGCTGCGGCTGCGGTCAGGGGACCTCTTCGGGATGACGTCGCGGGGGCTGGACCTGCCGCAGACCGACGTCCTGCTGGTCTACCCGCGGGTGGTACCGCTGGCGGCCCTGGGCCTGCCGGCGTTGCACCCCATGGGCGACCACGACGTCCGTCAGCCGCTGCTGGACGACCCGACCCGCACCGTCGGTGTCCGGGACTACCTGACCGGCGACCCGTACCGACGGATTCACTGGAAGGCCACGGCCAGGCTGGGCCGGCTGCAGAGCCGCCAGTACGAGGCCACCGTGGCCCACCGGGTGGCGATCTTCCTGAACCTGGACACGCTGGGCGCCTACGCCGAATACCGGGGGTTCGTCCGGCCGCTGCTGGAGCTGAACATCATGATCGCCGCGTCCGTCGCCGCGTGGGCCACGGCAGCCGGCCATCCGGTCGGGCTCGTCGCCAACGGCTATCTCCACGGGGCGGTCCAGCGCGTCCGCCTGGCACCCGCGCTGGGCCCCGGGCACCTCGGGGCGATTCTGGAGGCGCTGGCCAGGGTGTTGCCGACCCCGGTCGTGCCCATCGGCGACCTGATGTACCTGGAGAGCGGCGCGCTGCCGTGGGGCGCGACGGCGGTAGTGGTGACCGCCGTGGTGGATCCCGCGTTGCGGGTGGGCGTGCAGCGGCTGCGGGCAGCGGGTCACGCGGTTATCCTGATCCTGGTCGGCGACCGGGTGGAGGATCCTGCGCTGGGGGTGCCGACGTGGCGCGTGCGCGGGGAGGTGGGCTGGCGTGCGATGGACGCTATCCGCCCGGCGTCCTGACGGCTTCAGCAGCCGCTGTGCGCCGGCGGGCCTGCTGTCCGTCGCGCGGGTGGTGATGGAGTACTGCTGGCTCGGGCCGTGGCTGGTGGTGCTGGGCGGCGCGCTGTACGGGCCGACGCGCCCGCTGCTCGGGCCAGGCTGGGCGCTGGTCCTGCTGCTCGGCGGTGAGGCCGCGGCCCGCGCGGCGCTGGCCCGCGCCGCCACGCTGCAGCGTGCGCGGGCGGTCCTGATGGGCGCCGGCCTCGCCGTCGGGCTCGCGGCGGTGCACCAGCAGTACTATGCTGGCGTTCCCCTGTGGAACGCCGGCTGGTTGTGGCAGCTGCTGATCGCGGTGCACGCCGTGCTGCCGGAGGTCCCGCAGGCCGTGGCCGGAGCGGCAGCGGCGGCGTGCCTGTGGTGGCGCGGGCTCGCGCTGGGGATGCGCGAGGTCAGCGCCCCGGCCATCGAGGAGGCGTACAAGACCGGCGTCGCGATGATCGTGCTCTACCTGCTCGCTGCCGCAGTGTACGGCGACACCCGGGCGTTCGCCGCAGCCGGCGGCGCGCTGCCGGCGTCGCTGCCGCTGTTCTTCGCCGTCGGGCTGTCGGCGCTGGCGCTGGCGCGCCTGTCGGGAATCTGGGAGCGCGACCCGGACGACGGCACGTGGCAGTACCGCCACGGGTGGCCGCTGCTGCTGGTGCTCGCGGTCACCGGGATGATCTTGGTCGTGGCGGGCGCAGCGGCCGGCCTGGCCACGGCGGACGTGTACCGGTACCTGGGGCTGGTGCTGACCCCCCTCCTCCCGCTGCTGGAGGGTGTCTTCCTGCTGCTCTTCCTCGCGGCCAGCGTTGTGGCGCGGGTGGTGCTGGTCGTGCTGGCGCGGCTGCCGCGGCGCGAGGTGCCGCCGGCCGAGGTGCCGGGGGGGCCGGTTGCCGAACTCCTGCGCCGGCTGCGCGACCTGGACGTCCACCCGCATGTGGTCGAAGGGGCCCGCTGGGGCATGGCCGCCGCGCTGCTGCTGGCGCTGGTGCTGGGCATGGCGATCACGCTGGCCCTGGCGCGGCGCCGGCTGCAACCGTCGGACGGCGACGAACACGAGTCGGTGTGGTCGCTGCGCGCGGCGCTGACCCCGCTGGCGGCGCTGCTGGCGCGCAGCCGGCTGCCGGGCACCAGCCGCGAGGAGCATGCGGAGCCGAACGCCGGCGTGATCCGTCGGATCTACCGCGACCTGCTGGCGCTGGGCGGGAGGCTTGGTGCGCCACGCGCGGCCTGGACGACGCCTCGCGAGCACGTCCCGCGCCTGCGCGCAGTGCTGCCGGGGGCCGCGAGCGAGGTCGAGGCGTTGACGTGGGCATACGAACGCGTGCGGTACGGCCGCTGGCGTCCCGCCGCCGCTGACGTGCACGGCGCCCTGGCGGCCTGGCGGCGCGTGCAGGCGCTGGGGCATGCGGCGGAGCCGGGTAGCGCGCCGGCATGGCCTGACCGTCCATCCTGAGGAGGTACGAACGCATGGCACAGGAACCCCTGCCGCCGCACCTGCACCAGTACCTGGACGGCCTGGTGCCGCCCCGGCCCCCGGAGATGGAGGCGATGGAAGCCTGGGCGCGCGAGCACCACTTCCCCATCGTGGGCCCGGCCGCCGGGCATTTCTGCTACCTCGTCGCGCGGCTGATCGGCGCACGCGCGGTCTTCGAGCTGGGCTCGGGCTACGGCTACTCGACGGCCTGGTTCGCGCGGGCGGTGAAGGAGAACGGCGGCGGCGTCGTGCACCACGTGGTGTGGGACGAGGAGCTCTCGCGCCGCGCCCGGCGGCACCTGGCGGCCCTGGGCGTCGGCGACGTCGTGCGCTATCGCGTCGGCGAAGCGGTACAGGCGCTGCGCGAGACCCCGGGCCCCTTCGACCTGATCTTCAACGACATCGAGAAGCAGGACTACCCGGCCTCGCTGCCCGTCATCGAGGAGCGACTGCGGCCGGGCGGTGTGCTCATCGCCGACAACCTGCTCTTCCACGGCCGCATCTTCGATGCCGCCGACCGCTCGGCGTCGGTGGAGGGGATCCGGGAGTTCACCCGGATGGTGACCGCGGCTCCAAGGTGGCTGGCGACCATCGTGCCGATCCGCGACGGCCTGCTGGTCGCGCAGAAGCTCGAGGCGGCCGGTCGGACGAGCTGATCGCTGAGGCGGTTGCTCCGCTGCGTGAGCACCTCCGGCGTCGTCCGGCCCACGCCTGCGGTGTCGGCCTGCGCGGGGGCCCAGCCTCAGCTGGTCAGCCGCGGGTCCAGCGTGTCCCGCAGCCAGTCGCCCACCAGGTTCACACCCAGCGCGGTGAGGACCAGCGCCAGACCCGGGAACGTCGTGAGCCACCAGGCGTTGTAGATGTAGGTCCGGCCTTCGTTCAGCATGTTGCCCCACGACGCCGTGGGCGGCTGGACGCCGAAGCCCAGGAAGCTGATGGCCGCTTCGGCGACGATGTACTGCGCCACCTGCAGCGAGGAGACCACGATGACGGGCGTCCAGAGGTTGGGCAGCAGGTGGCGGATGACGATGCGCGGCGCGGGCGCGCCCAGCGCCCGCGCCGCCTCGACGTACTCCAGCGTCTTGAGCGCCAGCACCTCGCCGCGCACCAGCCGCGCGTAGACCACCCAGCCCGTGATGATGAGGGTGAGGACGATGTTCTGCAGGCCGATGCCCAGGATGGCGTTGACCACCAACGCCAGCAGGATGAACGGGAACGAGAGCTGGACGTCCACCAGTCGCATCAGCACCACGTCCGCGACCCCGCCCAGGTAGCCTGAGAGCAGGCCCAGCGTCAGCCCCACCGCGCCGGCGACGCCAACGGTGGCCAGGCCGATAATGAGCGAGACCCGGGCGCCGTAGAGGATGCGCGTGTAGAGGTCGCGCCCGAGCTGGTCGGTGCCGAACCAGTGCTGGCGCGAGGGCGGGCGCAGGGACCGGCCCAGGTCGCTTTCGGCCGGGCCGTAGGGCGCGAGGACGGGTGCCAGGACGGCTGCCACGGTGACCACGGCGACGACGGCCAGGCCGAACGCCCCGCTGCGGGTGAGGACGAGCCGGTAGCGCGGGCGCAGCGCCGGGGCTGCGACCGACGCGGCGGCAGGCCGCGCCAGCGGGCGGTCGGAGGCCGGCGCGCTACGCATACCGGATGCGCGGGTTGAGCCAGGCGTAGGCCAGGTCGGCCAACAGGTTGAGCAGCGAGTAGGCCACGGCGGTCAGGAAGACGCCCACGAGCACCACGGGGAAGTCGCGGTTGAGCAGGGCCTGTACCAGGAACCGACCTACCCCGGGCCAGGCGAAGATCGTCTCGGTGATGACCGCGCCGCCCAGCAGCTGGCCGAGCTGGAGGGCCAGCAGCGTCACGATGGGGAGGCTGGCGTTCTTGAGCGCGTGCCGGTAGAGCACGCGCCGCGGCCCCAGGCCCTTGGCCCGCGCGGTGCGCACGTAGTCCTGGCCCAGGGCGTCCAGCATCATCGAACGCGTCAGGCGGGCGAACCGCGCCGCCACGAACGCCGCCAGCGTGATGGAGGGCAGGATGTAGTGCACCCAGGTTCCCCGACCGCCGGTGGGGAGCACCTTGAGCCAGACGGCGAAGACGTAGATCAGCATCAGCCCCAGCCAGAAGCCTGGGACGGCCTGGCCGAGCACGGTGGCCCCGATCCCCAGGTGGTCGAACCAGGAGTTGCGGCGTGCGGCGGAGAGCACGCCCACCGGGATGGCGATGGCCAGGGCCAGGGCCATGGCCACGCCCGAGAGTGCCAGCGTGGCGGGGAACCGCTCCAGGACCAGGGCCAGCGCCGGCTCGCCCTGGCGCAGGGATCGGCCGAAGTCGCCGTGCAGGGCCCCGCGCATGAAGCGGACGTACTGGACGAGCCAGGGGTCGTCCAGGCCCAGGCGCGCGCGGAACTCCTCGATCTGTTTGGGCGTCGTGTCCGTGGGCAGGAACAGCTTCACGGGATCGCCGGCCAGGAACTGCAGGCTGAAGACGGCCGTGAGGGCCAGCAGGACGACGACCGCGGCCTCGAGGAGGCGGCGGGTGACGAACTGGAGCATCGGCGGCCGACGCGCAAGGGGGCGGGGCGCGCTCGCGCGCCCCGCCCCTGTCCTAGCCTGCTAGCGCCGGCTCCACGACGCGTCGTGGAGGAAGATCTTCTCGGCCGGGTGCGGTTGCCAGTTCACCCGCTTGTTGACCCCGTAGAGGTCGTGCTGCTGCCAGAGAAAGATCCACGGCGCCTCGGTGTACAGCATGACCTGGATACGGTACCAGGCGCGGCGCCGCTTCTCCGGGTCGACGACCGGCAGGATCCTGTTGATCTCCTGTGTGAGGGCGGGGGTGCCGAACCCGCTGTAGGTCCGCTCGGGCCGGAACAGTTCGGCAATGGTGCCCTGCGCCTCCAGAGCCGGCCCCCAGCCCAGGTAGAACATCTCGCCGGTGCGGCGGTTGATGATCTTGTCCAGGTGCGTGCCCCATTCGTTCACCTGCACGCGCACCCTGATGCCGATGCGACCCAGGTAGGCGGCGATCGCCTCCGCCGCTTCCTTGTCGAGCGGGTAGCGACCCGAGGGCGAATCGAGGGTGAACTCCAGCCGGGACGGGTCGTAGCCGGCTTCCTTGAGGAGCTGGACCGCTCGCTGGGGGTCGTAGGGGTACGGTTTGAGGTTCGGGTTGACGTCCTGGTTGAGGGCTGACAGCGCGCCGGGAATACGCGTGGCGCGCCCCTTGAACAGGTTAGCGATGATTTCGTCGACGTTCACGGCGTAGTTGAGCGCCTGCCGAACGCGCCGGTCCTGCATGGGCCCCGGCTTGAGGTTCACCAGGGCCACGTAGTTGATGCGCGAGGACGCCACCCCGCGGACCTCGGCGATCCCGCTGCGATTCACCTGGTCCACGGCCACGGGCGGCACGTCCTTGACGATGTCGGCCTCGCCGGCCAGCAGCGCGGCCAGGCGGGCGCTGAAGTCGGGGATGAAGCGGAACTCCACCCGGCGGACGGCCGGCGCGCCATTCCAGTAGTTTGGGTTGGCCTCGAGCACCAGCCGCTCGTCGCGGTCCCAGCGCACGAACCGGTACGGGCCGGCGCCGACGGGTTGCCGGTTGGCCTGCTCGTTGCCCACCTGCCGGATGTACCTGGCGTTGTGCACGGTGAAGTCCACCAGCCAGAAACGCAGGATGGGCGCGGGCTCCTTGGTCTTGATGCGGACCGTCAGCGGGTCGACTGCCTCGACGGCGTCGACGAACGAGAAGCGCGGCCGGTAGTGGGACTGGTTCCGGGCGTCGAGGAGCCACTCGATGGTGGACTTCACATCCTCGGCCGTGAGCGGGTCGCCGTTGTGGAAGCGCACGTTGGGGCGCAGCTTGATGACCCACGTGAGGTCGTCCGGCGTCTGGGGCAGCTCGGCAGCCAGGGACGGCCTGATGCGCGGCGGCATGCCGTCCCAGAAATACAGCCGGTCGTAGATGTTCATCTGCTGCACGTTGGTCGTCCAGTCCACGATGTGCATGGCCAGCAGGCTGCGGGGCTCGGCGCCCAGGGCCACCACCAGCGGGCGTTCCTGGGCCTGGCCAGCCGGCGGCTGGCTGCCCACAAGCGTCAGGAGCAGTGCGGCGATCACTCCCACCGCGATCCTGCCCATGCGGATCCCTCCTCGTGCGGCCCTCGATACGGGATGTTGAGGCCTATTTCCGCCCGCTGGCGAGGAATCCTCCGGCGGCCCGCCGGAGGAGGTCGGTGGCTCCCGGGTATCGGGAGCGGAGGTTGGGTGGCGCCTCGGGCGGGAGCGTGGAGCCAGGAGTCGCCCGGGGCCGGGAACGGCGGGGCAGGAGTCGCGCCGGGCCAGGAATCGCGCGCGTGGCACCAGAACAAGATACGCGCCGCGGGGGAGAGGGCTACACACCGGATACGCCGCCGGCGGCCGGCGGGTGGCGCGTGCGGCAGGGAACGGGCGGCACGGGGGCTCCCCTGGGGCAGCCCGACCAAGGAGTGATGGCATGACGATGGCGATCTCGCTGCAGGAGAGCGTCAGGCGGGTCGTGCGCACCTGCGCACGGGTGCAGCCCGGCGAACTGGTCTGCATCGCGGCCGACACTAATACCGCGCCGATCGCCCACGTCCTGGCCGGGGCCGTGCGGGAGGCGGGCGCCGAGCCCGTGCTGGTCATCATGGATCCCCGCCAGGCCCACGGCAACGAGCCTCCGCGCGTCGTGGCTGCCGCCATGAAGGCGGCGGACGTGGTGCTCCAGCCGGTGACGTACGCCATGACCCATACCGACGCTACCCAGGAGGCGCTGCGGGCGGGCGCGCGGGTGCTGGTGCTGCGGGGCGTGACCGAGGAGATCATGACCCACGGGGCGATGCTCGCGGACTACGACGAGATCGACCGGACCACGCGCGAGCTGGCCCGGCAGCTCACGGCGGCCGACACGGTTCGGGTGCGCACGCCGGCCGGGACGGACCTGCGGATGTCGGTAGCCGGCCGGGCCGCCGTGGCGCTGACCGGGCGTGTGGGCGGCCCCGGGACGTTCGCCGCCATGCCCGACGGCGAGGCGGCGATCGCGCCCGTCGAGGGCACGGCCGAGGGCACCCTGGTCATCGAGCACACCATGGACAACCTGGGGTTCCTGGACGCGCCGATCCGCATGACGGTCCGCAGCGGGCGGACGGTGGAGATCGCCGGCGGCGCGTCGGCGGACCGCCTGCGGGCCATGGTGGCCGCCGCGGATTCCAACGCCACCAACATCGCTGAGTTCGCCATCGGCACCAACGACCGCGCGCGCCTGATCGGTTCCATGACTGAAGACAAGAAGGTCCGCGGCACCGTGCACGTCGCCATCGGCGACAACCACGTCATCGGCGGGACCGTGGTGAGCGAGCTGCACCTGGATGGCCTGCTGCTGCGGCCCACCGTGGAGCTGGACGGTCGGGTCGTTGTGCAGGACGGCCGGCTGCTGATCGGCTGACGTGGCGTCTGGAATGTGACACTCGACAGGGAGGGGATCGTGCGCCTGGTGGACCTGACCATTCCCTGGGGCCCGGAGATCGAGCCGGTCCCCGGTACTCCCCGGATCTTCTACGTGCCCATCATGCATCACGAGCTCCACGGCTACTCCACCGGGTACGCGACGTTCAGCATCCACACCGGGACCCACGTCGACGCGCCCTTCCACTTCGTCCGGGACGGCCTGACCATGGAGCAGGTGCCGCTGGAGTGGCTCAACGGCCCCGCCGTGCTGCTCGACCTGCGCGCGGCGGCCCGGCCCGGGCAACCGCTGGCGGTGGAGGCGTTGCGCGCGGTGGCACCGGATGCGGACGAACTGCGCGACCGGCGCGTCGTCCTGTGGAGCGGGTGGGCGCAGGACCACTGGCGCGGTCCGGAGTTCTACCGGGACAACCCCTACCTGGCCACCGATACCGCGCAGTGGCTGATCGACGCCGGGGTCCGCGCCCTGGCCGTGGACTTCGCCGTCGACGGCGGGCCGCCCAAGCCGCCGGGGCAGCCCCGCTACCCGGTGCACGTCATCACGCTGGGCGCCGGCGTGTGCCTGATCGAGAACCTGATCAACCTGGACCGGATCGGCCGGCGCCACTTCACGCTGCTGGCGATGCCGGTGCCGGTCAAGGGCGGCAACGGCGGCCCCGCGCGCGTGGCGGCCTGGCTCGATGAGTGACGGAGCCGGCGGGCCTCCCGGTGCGCCCGGCCTCCCCCTGGTCCGCGGGGTGCACCACCTGGGGATCCTGGTGCGCGATGCCCGCGCCGCCGCGGCGCGCTTCGCGCGCCTGGGGCTGGAGGTCGCGGCGTGGGAGGAGTACGGCCCCGGGCTGCTGCGCATCGGGTTCATCCCGGCCGGCGATGTGCTGTTGGAGCTGATCGAGCCCCTGGGCACCGAGGACTTCACCGCTCGCTGGGTGCGCCAGCGCGGCGAGGGTCTCCAGCACATCGCATTCCAGGTGGACGATCTGGGCGCGGTCCTGGCGCGGCTGCGCGCGCAGGGCGTGCCGCTGCAGGACGAGGCGCCTCGCCCCGGCGCCGCCAACACGCTGATCGCGTTCCTGGCCGCGGAGGTGGCCGAAGGCTTCCTGGTGGAGCTGACGCAGCCCCTGGGCCCGTGGCCCTGGACCACCCGCCCGTGAGTCGGGTCGCGGTCGTCCAGCTGGCGGCGCCGTGGGGCCCACCTGCCGTGATGCGGGCCCGGACCGTGCAGGCGCTGCACGCCGCCGCGGCGCGAGGTGCGCACCTGGTGGTGCTGCCCGAGCTCTGCACGATCTCCTACGACTTCCGCCGGCGGGACGACGTGGCCCCGCACGCGGAGGGCCTCGACGGCCCGACCGTGACGGCCTGGGCGGCCGTCGCCCGGCAGACCGGGGTGCACATCGTGGCCGGGGTGCCCGAGCGCGACGGGCCGCGGGTGTACAACGCCGCGGTGGTCCTGGGGCCTGGCGGCGTTTTGGGCGTCTACCGCAAGGCACACCTCTACGGGTTCGAGCGCGGGGTGTTCGAGCCGGGCGACACTGGTTTCCCCGTGTGGGAGACGCCGGCCGGACGGCTGGGTGTGCTGATCTGCTACGATCTGCGCTTCGCGGAGGCGGTGCGGATCCTGCTGGTGCGTGGCGCGCAGGTGCTGTGCGTGCCCACGACGTGGACGGACCGCGGCAAGCCGCAGCCCTGGGACCAGCACGGCTGGTGCGGCGCCGCCTACCTGGCCGCCGGGTACGCCTACGGCAGCCGGTTCTGGGTGGCGTGCGCGGATCGCGCGGGTCAGGACGGGCGGGTCCGCACGCTGGGCTGCAGCGCGATCTTCGCGCCCTCCGGCGCGGCCGTCGCCGGGCCGGCGCCGCCCGACCGGGAGGATCTGCTGGTAGCGGAGGTGGACCCGGCGGTCGCCGACGGTCTTCGGGTGACGCCAGACGCCGACCTGGTGCGCGACCGCCGTCCCGACCTGTACGGAGAGCTGACGCGGCTCCTGCACGATGAGGCTGGCGCCCGACGGAGGGCCGGGGAAGGCCGCGGCGCCGACGGAGGAGGGTAGCATGGACCTGGGACTGCAGGACAAAGTCGTCTTCATCACCGGCGGGTCCAAGGGCATCGGGAAGGCCTGCGCCCTGGAGTTCGCGCGGGAGGGCGCCCGCGTGGCGCTGTGCGCGCGGGGCGAGGCCGGATTGCAGCGCGCCGCCGCGGAGATCATGGCCGCGACAGGCCGGGAGGTCTTCACGGTCGCCGGGGACATGATGAAGTGGGACGATGCCAGGCGCTGCGTCGATGATGCGGCCGCGCACTACGGCGGCCTGGACATCCTGGTGAACTGCGCCGGTGCCTCGCCGGGTGGCCTGATCCTGAACTTGACAGAGGACGACTGGGCCCTTTCAATGCAATTGAAGTTCATGGGGTACGTACGCTGCGCCAGGGCAGCCATCCCGCACCTGTTGCGGCGGGGCGGCGGGCGCATCGTGAACGTCGTCGGCAACGACGGGATCAAGCCCGCCTACTGGGAACTGACGGCCAGCGCCGCCAACGCGGCAGACCTGGCGATGACCTCGGCCCTGGCCGAGCAGTACGGGCCCGCCGGCATCCTGGTGAACGCCGTGAACCCGGGGCCGGTGGCTACGGAGCGGTGGGACGGGCTGGTGCGGGCCTATGCCCGGGACAAGGGGCTGTCGGTCGAGGAGGCCAGCAGGAAGGCGCTGGCCAGCCTGCCCCTGGGCCGCATCTGTACGCCGCAGGAGGTGGCCTGGGTCGTGGTCTTCGTGGCGTCGGCGCGGGCGAGCTACATGAACGGGGCCTGGATCACCCTGGATGGAGGCCAGCGCAAGGCCATCATGGACATCTGAACCGGCTGCACCGCGCCTGCGGCGCGGGAGCCGTGCGGGAGGAGGCAGGACGATGCGGATCGCGGGAGGATGGCTGGCAGGACTCGTTGCCCTGGTGCTCCTGGCCCCCGGGCTGGGCGCCGCGCCGGCGGCCAGCATCAAGCTGGGCGGGACGCTGGCGGTGACCGGCCCCTTCGCCGGGGAGTGGGGGCCGGTCTACCAGCAGTTCATGCGCGAGTGGGTGCGCGCGGTCAACGAAGAGGGCGGGTTCATGGTCCGCGAGGCGGGCCGCCGCCTGCCGGTCGAGATGGTGCTCTACGACGACGAGAGCTCGGCCGACAAAGCGGTGGAACTGTACGAACGGCTGGCGGCGGTGGACAACGTGCTGATGTTCTTCGGCCCGGCCACCAGCCCCATCACGCTGCGCGCGTCCACGGTGGCCGAGCGCCTGCGCATCCCCATGGTGACCATGGAAGCCAACGACCGCGCCATCTTCGCCCGCGGCTTCCGGTACCTGTTCGGGACGCTGGCGCCGGGAGTCTGGTGGACGCGGTACTACTTCGACCTGGTGCGCCAGGCCAACGCCGAGGGCGCGGGCCTGCGGAGCGTCGTGTTCCTCTACGAGGACACGGCCCACACGCGCGACGTGACCTCCGGTGCGATCGCCTACGCCCGCGAGGCCGGGCTCACCGTCGCCGACCAGCAGGTGGTGCCGTTCGGCCACTCGGACTTCGCCTCGATCGTCGCGCGCTGGCGGACGCTGAACCCCGACCTGGTGTTCCTGGGTCTGTGGACCGGGCCGTCTATCGCCTACGTGCGGCAGGCGCGCGAGCTGGGTCTCCGGCCCAGGGAGACGTACGTCCGCGCGCTGGCCCTGCCGTTCGTGCAGGGTGGCGGCCCGGCCGTGGAGGGCGTCGTCGGCGCCACCTATACGGCGCGGCGCGCCCTCGACGCCCGGTCGAAGAGGATCTTCGAGCGCATGGGCCGCGACCCGTACGACCTGCCGTGGGTCGCCAACCGGATCGTGGCGCTGGACGTGATCCAGCGGGCCATCGAGACGACCGGCCGGCTGGACCGGGAGGCCCTGGCGCAGACGCTGCGCGACCCTGCCTTCGAGGTGCCCACGGTTATCGGGAGGTTCAGGTTCAGCTGGGACCTCAAGCTGGCCGGCTCGACGCTCAACGGCCACGGCAACCAGACGGCGTACGTGGCGCAGATCCAGGGCGGGAAGGTACACGTCGTGTGGCCGCGGGACCTGGCTGACCAGCCCTACCGGCGGCCCGGCAGGTAAGTGCTGGAGCTCGTCGGCATCAGCAAGCGCTTCGGCGGGGTGACGGCCCTCGACGACGTCAGCCTCACCGTCGGCGACGGGGAGGTGGTCGGGCTCATCGGGCCCAACGGCGCGGGGAAGACGACGCTGTTCCATGTCGTCTCGGGGTTCCTGCGGCCCGACCGCGGTCGGCTGCGGTTCCAGGGGCGCGATCTCACGGGCCTGCCCCCGCACGTGATCTGCCGGCTCGGCCTCGCGCGCACGTTCCAGATCGTCCAGCCCTTCACGCAGATGACGGTGGAGGACAACGTGGCGGTCGGCTACCTGTTCGGTCGCCGCGGGGCCCGCGCGACCGTCCGGCAGGGGCGCCAGGCCGCCCGCCGCCTGCTGGAGCTGCTGGAGCTGGGCCAGGCGGCCGCCCAGCCCGCGGGGACCCTGAACCTGTCGGAGCGCAAGCGGCTGGAGGTGGCGCGCGCGCTGGCCACCGGCCCGCAGCTGCTCTGTCTGGACGAGGTGATGTCCGGGCTTGCGCCGGTCGAGCTGGACCGCATGGCCGACGTGATCGTGCGGCTGCGCGCCGAGCTACACCTGGCCCTGCTGATGGTCGAGCACAACGTGCGGCTGGTGACGCGGGTCTGCCCCCGGGTCGTCGTCCTGAACTTCGGGCAGGTGATCGCCGACGGGCCGGCGGATGCCGTCATGGCCGACCCGCGCGTGGTCGCGGCTTACCTGGGCGACCGGCGCACCCGGAGCGCGGCCCGTGCTTGACGTCCGCGGCCTGCACGTCCGCTACGGCGCCTTCCACGTGGTGCACGGCGTCTCGCTGACGGTAGGCGCCGGCGAGATCGTGGCAGTGCTGGGGCCCAACGGCGCCGGCAAGACGACGACGCTGCGGGCCATCCACGGGATCGTGCCGATCGCGAGCGGCGAGGTGACCTACGCCGGACGGCGGCTGGACGGCGCGTCGCCCGCGGTGCGGGTCCGGCTGGGCCTGTGCCTGGTACCCGAGGGCCGCGAGCTCTTCCCGCTGATGTCCGTGGAAGAGCACCTTGAGCTAGGCTTCGTCCCGGGGCGCGGCCGCCGGCTGGCCGAGGCGCGCGACGAGGTCTACGCACTCTTCCCGCGCCTGGCCGAGCGCCGCCGGCAGACGGCCGGGTCGCTCTCGGGCGGCGAGCAGCAGATGCTGGCCATCGGGCGGGCGCTCATGGCCACGCCGGCGCTGCTGATGCTCGACGAGCCCTCGCTGGGCCTGGCCCCGCGCGTGGTGGCCCAAGTGTACGAGACCCTGGAAGCGCTCAACCGCCGGGGGTTGACCCTGGTGATTGTGGAGCAGCACGTCCACGAGGCCCTGGCCCTGGCGCACCATGCGTACATCATGACGGGCGGCCAGGTCACGCTGCACGGGTCCGCGGCAGAGGTGCGCGACCGGCCCGAGCTGCGCGCCAGCTACCTCGCCGTGTAGCGGGAGCCCGCGGTGACGACGGCCCTGTTCATCGAGTTGTTCTTCGCCGGCATGGTGGTCGGGGGCCTCTACGCCCTCATGGCGTTCTCGTTCTCCCTGATCCTGGCCACCACGCACGTGCTGAACGTGGCGCACGGCGTCTTCATGGTGCTGGGCGCGGCGGCCAGCACTCTGCTCGTGCGGCACGTCGGGGTGCCGATGGCCGCGGGGTTCGTCCTGGTGGCGGCGGGCTTCCTGGCGGTGGGCGCGCTGGTGCACGCCGCCCTGGTGCGGCCGCTGGGCGACCGGCCGCCCGGGGAGATCCTGGTCGGGTCGATCCTGGTCACCTTCGGTCTGGCCCTGGCCGCAGAAGCCCTGCTGGGCTTCTACTGGGCCCGGCTCATCGAGCCCCAGCCGATCTTCGCGCTGACGCCACGCATCGCGTCGCTGCAGGTCGGCGAGGTCGTGGTCTCGGGGCCGCGGGCGGTGGCGCTGCTGTTCACGGTGGGCGCGGTGGCCGTGCTCCACGTGCTGCTGGTGCGCACGCGGATCGGGAAAGAGGCCCGCGCGGTGGCGCAGAACGCCGTGGGCGCCCGCATCATCGGCCTGGAGCCGCGGCGTGTGGCGACGGCGGTCCTCACCGTGGGCATCATGCTGGCGGCGCTGTCCGGGGCGGTTTTCACCCTGGCCATCCCCCTGACGCCGTACGAGGGCCTGCGGCTCACGATGGTCGCGTTCACCGTGTCGGCCGCAGGCGGCGTGGGGAACCTGCCCGGCGCGCTGGCAGCCGGCGTGGCGCTGGGCGTGGCCGAGGTGTTCACCGGGTATTGGGCCGGCCCGGTGTGGTCGCCCATGACCAGCCTGCTGGTGCTCTTCGGCGTGTTGCTGCTCCGGCCGGTAGCCCTGCTGGGAGGTGCGGGACGGTGACCGGCCGCCTGCTGGTCGGCGCGCTGGTGGCCGCCTTGGCCGCTGCGCCGGGAGTGCTGGGCCGTGACCTGCTCACAGCGTTGTTGTTCACGTTTCTGCTCATCACGCTGGCGTCCAACTACGACCTGCTGGGCGGCTTCCTCGGGCTGTACAACCTGGGCCAGGCCAGCTTCTTCGGCCTGGGCGCGTACGTGACGTTCCTGCTGCTGCTCCGCGTGCCGGCGCTGCTGGCGCTGGGGTGGAGCGGTGTCGCGGTCGCGGTGGTCGCCGGCGCGGTTGCTGCGGCGGTCTTCGCGGCGGTCCTGGCTTACCCGCTGCTGCGGCTGCGGGGCGCCTACTTCGCGGTGGGCACGTTCGCGTTGCTCCTCCTGCTGCGCCTGCTGGTGGACAACCTGCCGGGGCTGACCGGCGGGTCGCACGGGCTCTACGTGCCCGCGCAAGTCTACCTGAGCCTTGCGCCCGCCTACCTGCTGACGCTGGGGCTGGCCGTGGGGTCGCTGGTGCTCAACCGGGCGGTGGCCGCCAGCCGTCTGGGGATGGCCATGCTGGCGATCCGCGAGAACGAGGCGGCCGCCGCCGCGGCAGGCGTGGACCGGTTTCGCACGCAGCAGGTGGCGTTCGTGCTGGGCGCGGTGCCCACCGCGGCGGCGGGCGCGGTCTTCGGGCTCCACGGCGGCTACATCGACGTGTCGGTGGTGCTGGGCGTGGAGCGCAGCCTCTTCCCCGTCATCGCGGCGATGATCGGCGGCAGCGGGCTCGCGTGGGGCCCGGTGGTCGGCTCGGTCGTGCTGCGGGCGATCGACGTGGCGCTGAAGAACTACCTACACCTGGCGGTGCCGGCGGTGGCCGTCTACGGGGTCATCCTGATGGTCATGTCGCTGGCGATGCCCAAGGGCATCCTGGCCGTGGCAGCCACGCGGGCGCGACAGCCGGCGCGGGCTGCACCGCAACGCGCGTGAGCATCGGGGCCTCGGTCGCGCGCAGGGAGGACCCGCGGCTGCTGGCGGGGCGGGGGTGCTACGTCGACGACGTGCGCCTGCCCGGCATGGCCCATGGGATGGTCGTGCGCAGCCCCTACCCGCACGCGGTGGTGCGCGGCATCGACGCCCAGCGCGCCCGCGACCTGGACGGCGTCCTGCTGGTGGCCACCGCTGCAGATCTAGGCGACGTGCCGCCCATTCCCACGCGCCTGGGACCGCACCCTTCCCTGCGGCCGTTCCTCCAGCCGCCGCTGGCGCGTGACCGCGTACGCTACGTGGGCGAGCCCGTGGCGCTGGTCGTGGCCCGCGATCGGTACGTCGCCGAGGACGCTGCCGACGCCGTCGCCGTGGCCTACGAGCCGCTGCCGGCCGTGGCGGATGGAGATGCCGCGCTGGCTGCCGGCGTGCCCGTGCTCCATCCCGCGGCCGGCGGCAACCTGATCGCCCGGCTGGAGCGTACCGTGGGCGACCCCGGCGCGGCCCTGGCGTCGGCCGAGATCCGGATCCGGCGCCGCATCACCGTACAGCGCCACACGGCGGTGCCGCTGGAAGGGCGCGGGCTCGTGGCCGCCGTCGACGGCGCGAGCGGCGTCCTCACGGTGTGGGGGCCGACGAAGGTCGTGCACTTCAACCGCCGCGTGCTGGCCGACCTGTTGGGATGGCCGCTGGAGCGCCTGCGGTTCGTCGAGCTGGATGTGGGCGGCGGGTTCGGGGTGCGCGGCGAGTTCTACCCGGAGGACTTCCTGATTCCCTGGGCGGCGGTGCGGCTTCGCCGGCCCGTCAAGTGGATCGAGGACCGCCGCGAGCACCTGCTAGCGGCCAATCACTCGCGGCAGCAGGCGCACGAGATCGAGGTGGGCGCCGCCCGCGACGGGCGGATCGTCGCTCTGGTCGACCGCATCGTGGTGGACATGGGCGCCTACGTCCGCACCCACGGCGTCGTGGTGCCGGAGCTGACCCAGGCGCTGCTGCCCGGGCCCTACCGGATCGCGCACTACCGGTGCGAGGTCGCCTGCGTCGCGACCAACAAGACCCCGACCGGGACGTACCGGGCGCCGGGCCGCTTCGAGGGCAACGTCGTGCGCGAGCACCTGGTGGACCTGGTGGCCCGTGCCGCCGGGCTCGATCCGGCCGAGGTGCGCCGGCGCAACTTCGTCCCGCCCGAGGCGATGCCGTACCCCGTGGGAACGGCGGCGCTCGGGGAGCCCACCGTGTACGACGTCGGCCGGTACGCGTCGGCGCTGGACCACGCGCTGCGCCTGGTGGACTACGCGGGCTGGCGCGCGCGCCAGGCCCGGGCGCGCGCAGCGGGACGCTGCGTGGGTGTCGGGCTCGGCTGCTTCGTGGAGAAAGCCGGGCCCGGGCCGTGGGAGACCGCGCGCGTCGAGGTGGCGCCATCCGGGGAGGTCGTGGTCTATTCCGGGGCGGCGTCGCTGGGCCAGGGCCTCGAGACCGTCCTGGCGCAGATCGCCGCCGAGACCCTGGGTGTGGGGCTGGACCGGGTCTGCGTGGTGCACGGCGACACCGCAGCGATCGCCGAGGGCATCGGCGCCTGGGGCAGCCGGGCCACGGTGGTGGGCGGCGCGGCGGTGCTGCGGGCCGCGCAGGACGTCCGCGCGCAGCTGCTCGAGCGCGCCGCGCAGCGCCTGGAGGCGTCGCCGGCGGACCTGGTGGTGGCGCGCGGCGCCATCTCGGTGCGGGGCACGCCGACGCGGCGCGTCACGTTCGCCGACCTGGCGCCGGTGGTCGCCGCACACCGGTTCGAGGCGCCGAAGATGACGTACCCCTATGGCACGCACGCGGCGATAGTCGAGGTCGATCCCGACACCGGCCGCGTGGAGATCCTGGACTACGCCGTCGCCTACGACGTGGGGAAGGCGATCAACCCCATGCTGGTCCGGGGGCAGATCGTCGGCGGCCTGGCCCAGGGCATCGGCGGCGCCCTGCTGGAGGACCTCGCGTACGCGGAGGATGGCCAGCCGCTGGCGACGACGTTCATGGACTACCTGCTGCCCACGGTCATGGAGGTGCCGCGGCGCGTGCGCGTCGCGGTGCTGGAGGAGACGCCCACGCCCCTCAACCCGCTGGGGGCCAAAGGCGCGGGCGAGGGCGGTACCGCCGCGGCCGGCGCGGCGATCGTGAACGCTGTGGCCGATGCGCTGGCGCCCCTGGAGGTGGAGATCGACGCGCTGCCGCTGTCGCCTGCGCGGCTGCGCGCGCTGGTGGCGCGGGCTCGCGGCAGGCGGCACCCGTGAGCCGGGCCTCGGGCCGCTGGGTCGGCCGCCGCCTGGCGCGGCGCGAGGATCCCCGCCTACTGGCAGGCCTGGGCTGCTACCTGCCCGACCTCGTCCTGCCGGGGATGGTGCACCTGGCGTTCGTCCGGGCTCCCCACGCGCATGCCGCCCTCGTGCGCGTAGACGTGACACGGGCGCGGGCGGCGCCGGGCGTCGTCGGCGTCTTCACCGCCGCGGACCTGGACCTCGCGCCCATCGCCCCGGAGTTCGCTGGCGAGGGCTACCACACGGCGGGCTGGCCGCCGCTGGCGACGACGCGTGTGCGGTTCGCCGGCGAGCCAGTGGCGGTCGTCGCGGCCGCCGACCGGTATCTGGCCGAGGACGCCGCGGAGCTCGTGCAGGTGGACTACGAGGTCCTCCCTGCCGTGGCGTCCGTGGAGGCGGCGATGACGCCCGGCGCGCCGCCGGTGCACGATGGGGTGCCCGGGAACTGTTACTTCCGACGGGAGCACCGGCAGGGCGACGTCGAGGGGCTCTTCGCGCAGGCGCCGGTGGTCGTGCGCGGCGAGTTCCGCCACCAGCGCGTGACCGGCGCGCCCATGGAAGGGCGTGGCATCGCCGCGCAGTGGGACGCGCGCGGCCGCCTGGTGGTCTGGGCGTCGACGCAGGTCCCGCACCTGCTGCGTACCGCCCTGGCGCGCAGCCTGCGGCTGCCCGAGGCCGCCGTGCGTGTGCTGGTCCCCGACGTGGGCGGCGGGTTCGGCCCCAAGATGCACGCGTATCCCGAGGACGTCGTGACGTGCGCGGTGGCCCGGCGGCTGGGCCGGCCTGCCCGGTGGGTCGAAGACCGGCGCGAGAACCTGCTGGCGACCACCCAGGCGCGCGAGCAGGTGATCGCGGCAGAGGCGGCCGCGGACAGCGACGGGCGCCTGCTGGCCCTGCGCGCCCGGATCATCTGCGACAGCGGGGCCTACTCGGTCTTCCCGCTGACCGCCGTGCTGGAGCCCATGGGCTCGGCGCAGATCATGCCCGGCCCCTACCACCTCCAGGCCTATGCCTATACCACGATGGCCATCGCGACCACCAAGGCGCCGGTCGGCGCCTACCGCGGTGTGGGGATGGCGGTGGGTGTCTTCGTCATGGAGCGGTTGATGGACAAGCTCGCCGCTGCCGTCGGCCTGGATCCTGCCGAGGTCCGGCGGCGCAACTTCGTGCCGCCGGAGCGCTTCCCATACACTGCGCCGACGGGGCTCGTCTACGACAGCGGCCGGTTCGCCGAGACGCTGCGGGTCGCGCTGGCGGCCTTCGGCTACGACGAGGCGCGGCGCGAGCAGGCACGGCTGCGGGCCGCGGGCCGCAGCGTCGG
This sequence comes from Candidatus Fervidifonticultor secundus, assembly GCA_031459385.1. GTDB lineage: Bacteria > Sysuimicrobiota > Sysuimicrobiia > Sysuimicrobiales > Humicultoraceae > Fervidifonticultor > Fervidifonticultor secundus. The sequence goes on from JAVKIP010000001.1 coordinate 47,708, forward strand.
CGTCGGCCTGGCCGCGTTCGTCGAGTACACGGGCATGGGACCGCAGACCTTCGCGCGGCGGGGCATGCGCGACGTGCCGGGGCACGACGGCGCTGCCGTGGCAGTCGATGCGACGGGCGGCGTACGCGTGGCGGTGTCGTGCCCCTCCCAGGGCCAGGGGCACGAGACGGTGTACGCGCAGCTGGTCGCCGACGCGCTGGGTGTGGATCCGGCCGTGGTCGTGGTCACCTCGCCGGACACCGACGCGGTGCCCGCGGGCAGCGGCACCTTCGCGAGCCGCGCGGTCGTCTCGGGTGGCGGTGCCCTGCTGCGGGCCGCCGCGCGGGTGCGGGAGAAGGCGGTGCAGGTGGCGGCGCACCTGCTGGAGGCCGCGCCCGGCGACGTGGTGGCTTCCGACGGCCGCTTTCACGTCCGCGGGACGCCGGAGCGCTCGGTGGCATGGGCCGAGGTGGCCCGGGCCGCGGCGGCACCGGCGCATCACGGGCTGCCGGCCGGCCTGGATGCCGGTCTGGCCGCGGAGGCGACCTACGATCCCCCGCCGGCCGCGTTCGGCAACGGCGTGCACGTGGCGCTGGTCGACGTCGACCGCGCCACCGGGCAGGCGCGGGTGCTCCGGTACGCGATCGCCGCCGACTGCGGGCCGCTGGTGAACCCCGTGCTCGTCGACGGTCAGACGCGCGGCGGCCTGGCCCAGGGGCTGGGCGAGGCGCTGCTGGAGGAGATCCGCTACGACGCCAGCGGGCAGCCCCTGGTGACCACGTTGATGGACTACCTGCTCCCGACCGCGGCGGAGATGCCCGCGGTGGTCATCACGCATCTGGAGACGCCCTCGCCCATCACCGTCGGAGGGTTCAAGGGCATGGGCGAGTCGGCGACGATCGGCTCGCCGGCGTGCCTGGCCAACGCCGTGAGCGACGCGCTGGGCACGGAGGTGGACGCCCTGCCCCTGACGCCGGACCGACTGCGCGCCGCCGGGGGCGCACCGGCAGGATTTCAGCACCGTTGAAACAAAGACCCGTGGGGGCGATGCGCCGATGGCGGTGACGGTCCGCACGCTGGACGATACCCTGCGGCAGGTCGGGCGCCGCATCCGGGAGGCGCGGGCACGGCGCGGGCTGACGCTGGTAGAAGTGGGACGCCGCACGGGCCTGACGCCATCGATGCTCTCCATGGTCGAGCGCGGCGTGGCCGCGCCGTCGATCGGCGCCCTGGTGGCGATCAGCGCGGCCCTCAAGGTGCCCATGGCGGCGCTGTTCGGCCCGGTGTCGGCGGCCCGCGGCCTGCCGGTGGTCCGGCGGGCCGCGCAGCCGGTGGTGACGACAGGCCGCGGCGCGCAGCGGCGCCTGCTGGTGCGCGACGCCCACGACCTGGTCGAGATGGCCGAGAACACCTACCTGCCCGGGGCGGCCAGCGCCCCCTCGCCCATCCACCACCGCGGGTGGGAGATGGGGGTGGTGCTCGCCGGCCGCCTGCGGGTCGAGCTGGACGGCGCGACCTACCTGCTACGGCCGGGCGATGCCATCGCGTTCGACTCGTCCCGTCCCCATCGGTTCGTCAACGTCGGGAAGGAGGTGGTGCGGACTCTGTGGGTCAACGTGCACGGCAACCGCTGGTCCGACGCGTGAGGAGGTGCGCGCTGATGCGGCAGGCGATGGTCTGGCTCGGGGTGGGGCTCGTGGCAGTCTTGCTCGCGGGGAGTGCGGCGCCCCTGCTGGCGCAGGCGAAGCCCAGGGTGGCGTTCATCTACGTTGGGCCCGTTGGTGACGCGGGGTGGACCTTCCAACACGATCAGGCGCGGCGGCATCTGGCAGGGACCCTGGGTGCCGACACGAAGTTCGTCGAGTCGGTGCCGGAGACCGCGGAAGTGGCGCGGGTGATGGAGCAGTTCATCCGGCAGGGCTACAAGATCATCTTCGCGACGGCCTTCGGGTACCAGACCTTCGCGCTCGAGGTCGCCAGGAAGCACGCCGACGTCCGCATCATCGGGATCGGCCCGGCCATCGGGCTGGCGCCCAACGTGAAGACCATCTACGGGCGTATCTGGGAAGGACGCTACCTGACCGGGCTGGTCGCGGGCAAGATGACCAGGACCAACGTCGTGGGCTTCGTGGCCGCGCACCCCATCACGACGGTGGTGGCCGGCGTGAACGCGTTCGCGCTGGGCGTGTGGGAGACGAACCCGAACGCCAAGGTCAAAGTGGTCTGGACCCGCACCTGGTACGACCCCCCCAAGGAGAAGGCGGCGGCCAAGACGCTGCTGGACGCCGGGGCGGATGTGATCGGCCAGCACCAGGACACCCCCAGCGCGCTCCAGGCCGCGGCCGAGAGCGGCAAGTACGGCGTGGGGTCGGAGTCGAACATGCAGCGCTTCGCGCCCCAGGCGTACCTGACCGGGACGATCTGGGACTGGCGCGAGGTAGACGCGGCCATCGTCCGCGGCATCGTGGCAGGGCAGTTCAAGTCGGAGGACTACTACGGCGGGCTCGTGGACAGGATGGTCAGCCTGGGACCGCTGCACGCCAGCGTACCGGCCGACGTGCGGACGCTGCTCGAGCAGCGCCGGCGGGCGATCATCGACGGCTCGTTCCAGATCTTCAGGGGGCCGCTCGCGGACCAGGGCGGGAGGGAGCGCGTGCCCGCCGGGCGCGCGATGACGCTCAAGGAGATCCTGACGTTCGACTGGTTGCTCAAGGGCGTCGAGGGGCAGGCGCCGACCGCCAAGTGACAGGAGGGCGCGGTAGCGCACCGCGGGGCGAATGGTGCCGACCGCCCGCGCCGTAGCCGGGATGTCCCGGCCGCTGGCGGAACTGCGGGGTATCGTCAAGGCCTTCCCTGGGGTGGTGGCCAATGCCGGGGTGGACCTGGCCGTGTACGCCGGGGAAGTCCTGGCGGTCCTCGGCGAGAACGGCGCGGGGAAGACGACGTTGATGAGCGTCCTGGCGGGACACTACCGCCCGGACGCCGGGACCATCGTCATCGACGGTACCCCGGTGGTCCTGCGGTCGCCGGGCGACGCGCTGGCGCGCGGGGTGGGCATGGTGCACCAGCAGTTCCGCCTGGTGGGGGCCTTCACGGTGACCGAGAACGTCCTGCTGGGCTGGCGCGAGCCGCGCTTCCTGCTGCACGTCGGCGGCCAGGGGGCGCGCGTGCGCCGCCTGGCCGCCGCCTACGGTCTCGCCGTCGAGCCGCACGCGCGCCTGGACACCTTATCGCTCGGCGAGCGCCAGCGCGTGGAGATCCTCAGGATGCTGTACCGGGACGTGCGCGTGCTCGTCCTGGACGAGCCGACCGCCGTCCTGACCCCGCCGGAGGTGGCGGGCCTCGTGGCCGCGTTGCGGCGCATCGCCGCCGAGGGCCGGGCCGTCGTCTTCATCAGCCACAAGCTGGACGAGGTCATGGAGGTTGCCGACAGGATCGTGGTCCTCCGCGCCGGGCGCGTCGCCGGCGTCACGACACCCGGCGAGACCACGCCCCGGGCGCTGGCGCGGCTCATGGTGGGACGCGAGGTCGAGACCGCTCCCCGGTCGGCGGCGGCTCCCGGTCCGGTCCTGCTGGGCGCCGACGGCATCACGCTCGAGGGGCCGGGCGGCCGCGGGCTGCGGGGCATCACGCTGCAGGTGCGCGGCGGCGAGATCGTGGGAGTCGCCGGTGTCGCCGGCAACGGGCAGCGGGAACTGGCTGAGGTGCTGGCAGGGCTCCGGACGCCGCAGGCAGGGCGGGTGGCCTGGCACGGCCGCGACATCACGCACCTGGGGCCTCGCGCGCGCTGGGCGCTGGGGCTGGCTTACGTGCCGGAGGACCGGCTCGGCGAGGGCCTGGTGGGCGCCTTCACCGTGGCCGAGAACGCGGTGCTGCGCGACTACGACGGGCCGCCCGTGACCCGGGGGCCATGGCTCTCCTGGCCCGTGGTGCGCGCCCGGGCCAGCGCGCTCGTGACGCGGTTCTCCATCCGGACGCCGTCGGTGGAAACGGCGGTCCGACACCTCTCCGGCGGGCACCAGCAGCGCCTGCTGGTCGGCCGCGAGGTCGGGGCAGCCCCGCAGGTGCTGATCGCCATGTATGCCACCCGCGGGTTGGACGTGCAGGCGGCGGCGGCGGTGCACCGCATCCTGCTCGATCTGCGCGCCGCCGGCGCAGGCGTCCTGCTGATCTCCGAAAGCCTGGAGGAACTCTTCGCGGTCGCCGATCGCATCACCGTTATGCACCGGGGCCGCTTGGTGGGCGAGCGCCCGGCCGCGACGGCCACGCGCGAGGAGATCGGGCTGCTGATGGCGGGGGGCGCGCTGCCGCGGTGGTGACCACGGCGCGGTCGCTGGACGTGGCGATCCCGATCGCCCGGGCTACGGCCCGGGCCGAGGCGCTGGCGATCCGCGTGGGCTCGGCGCTGGCCGCGCTGGGCGTGGGCGCGCTGTGCATGTGGGCTGTCGGCTACGACCCCTGGCTGGCCTACCGCGAGATGGGCGTGGGCGCGCTCGGCTCGTGGTACGCGGTGGAGCAGACGCTGGTGAAGGCGATTCCGCTGGTCCTGACCGGGCTCGGCGTCTCGCTGGCGTTCACCATGGGGCTGTGGAACATCGGCGCCGAGGGCCAGCTGGCGGTGGGCGCGATCGCGGCCAGCTGGCTCGCCCTCGGCGCGCCCGGCCTGCCGGCCTGGCTGATGCTGCCCGGCGTGCTGGTGCTGGGCGCCGCAGGCGGCGCGGTGTGGGCTGCGCTCCCGGCCCTCCTGCGCGTCGCGGTCGGAATGAGCGAGATCATCAGCACGCTGATGCTGAACTACGTGGGCCTGCTGTGGGTGGACTACCTGGTGTTCGGGCCGTGGGCCGATCCGGCCGCCTTTAGCTTTCCCTACTCCCGGCGCTTGCCTGCGAGCGCCCAGCTGCCGCTGCTGGGGGGCGCGGTGCACCTGGGGGCGGCGCTGGCGCTGGCTGCCGCGGCCGGGCTGTGGCTGCTGCTCCGTCACACCGCCTGGGGCTACGAGATCCGGCTCATCGGGACCAATCCACAGGCGGCGCGCTACCGCGGCGCGCCGGTGGCGCGCGATGTCGTGGTCGTGATGGCCGTGAGCGGTGCGCTCGCCGGTCTCTCGGGCGCCGGCGAAGTCAGCGGCGTCGTCCACCGCCTGCAGCAGGGCCTCTCGCCGGGCTACGGCTATGCGGCCATCATCATCGCGTGGCTGGCGCAGCTCCACCCGTGGGCGGTCGTGCTCGTCGCCGTGCTGTTCGCGGCGCTGCTGAACGGCGGGTTCGTGATCCAGACCACCGGGGTGCCGGCGGCCATCGTCTCCATGCTCCAGGCGCTGCTCCTGACCTTCGTGCTGGGCAGCGAGTACCTGGTCCGGCGGCGCCACCGGCGCCGGGCGGTGGCCGCGGCCCGCGCCGGCCTGTCCGGGCAGGCATGACCGCAGACCAGCTGGTGGCCCTCCTGGCCGCCGCGGTGACGGCGGCCGCGCCGCTGGTCCTGGCGGGCATCGGCGAACTGCTCGCCGAGCGCAGCGGCGTCCTCAACCTCGGCGTCGAGGGCGTGATGCTGGTGGGCGCGGTGGCGGGCTTCGCCGTCGTGGTGACGACGGCACTGCCGTGGCTCGGCGCGGCCGCCGCCGCCGGCGCGGGTGCCCTGCTAGGCGCCGGCCACGCCCTGCTGACGGTGACGCTGGGCGCCGAGCAGGTCACGACCGGGCTGGCCCTGGCGCTCTTCGGGACGGGCCTGAGCGCCTTCCTCGGCAAGCCGCTCATTGGCATCCCCAATCCGGTGCCCCTCCGCGCGATCCCCCTGCCGGGCCTGGCCGACGTCCCGGCGCTGGGGCGCATCTTCTTCCGGCAGGACGTCCTGGTCTACCTGAGCTACGCGCTGCCCCTGGCCGTGTGGTGGTGGTTGACCCGGACGCGGCCGGGCCTGCACCTACGGGCGTGCGGCGAGAACCCGGAGGCCGCCGACGCCACGGGGGTGGACGTGGCGGCGATGCGTTACGGCGCGGTGATCGTGGGCGCGGCGCTGGCGGGACTGGGGGGCGGCTACCTCTCGCTGGCCTATACTCCGGCGTGGACGGAGAACATGACCGGCGGGCTCGGGTGGATCGCCATCGCGCTGGTGATCTTCGCGACCTGGAACCCAGTGCGGCTGCTGGCGGGGGCGTACCTGTTCGGCGCCGTGGACGTCCTGGGCTTCCGCGCGCAGCTGCTGGGGGTGCAGGCGTCGTCCATCGTGCTGCGCATGCTCCCGTACCTGTTCACGCTGGCGGTGTTGCTGGTGATCACCACGCTCCGGCGGGCCGCCGGGATGCCGGCCGCCCTGGGGCGCCCGTATGTCCGCGAGGAGTGACGGCGGAGGTGAGATTCCGTGGAGGCGTACTTCTACGGCACGCGCAAGCCCATTCCCGACGGGTTCGACGAGTGGCTCGACCCGCGGAGCGCCGCGGCCGTGTGCATCGACATGCACCGCGGGCACCTCGATGAAGGGCCGGACTGCCCGTGTCCGGCGCCCCGGGCGCGCGAGATCGTGGCTCCGATCGACGCATTCCACCGCCAGTGCCGGCGGTTGGGGGTGCCGGTGATCCACGTGAAGACGGTGCTCCGCGCCAGCGGCGTCGACGACACCCAGGGGATCCCCTCGGCCTGGCGGCTGACGTTCCCCGTCACCGTCGGGCCGATCCCCAACGCCGACAGCCACGGCCTGGCCGGGACGCGCTGGACAGAACTGGTGACCGAGGTGGCGCCCTCCGACTTCGTTGTGGACACGAAGAAACGGCTGAGCATCTTCTACCCGACCGACCTGGACTTCCTGCTGCGCCAGCTGCGTCGGCGGGCCGTGGTGCTCACAGGCGGGTTCACCGACTGCTGTGTCCTGAACGCGGCGTTCGACGCGGCCAACCGCGACTACCGCGTGGTGGTGCTGCGCGATCTCGTGCGCGGGTTCTCGCCCGAGATGGAGGACGCGGCGCTGCGCATCGTCTCGCTGCACCTGGGGCTGGTCATGGACTCGGCGGTGCTGGTGCGGACGTGGGAGCAGCGGCTGGTGGCCGCCGGCGGCGCAAGCCGTGGCTGAGGGCATGCGGCGCGTCGCGCTGGGGGCCATTCCCTGGGCGACGGTGTACCCCGGTGTGCACCGCCGGCAGGCCGACGCCACCCGCATGACGCTGACGGTCTACCGGTTCGAGCCCGCCGGCCGGTTCCCCCTCCACCACCACCGGCAGGAGCAGGTCGTGATGGTGGTGGAGGGCGCGGTGACCTTCGCCGGGGCGGGACAGGCGGTCACCCTGGGACCCGACGAGGTGCTCGTCATTGCACCCGACGTGCCCCACGAAGCGGTCGCCGGGCCGACGGGTGCGCTGGTGGTCAGCGTCGTGGCGCCGGCCCGGCGGTCGGCGACGGACTACGTGGTGGATGGAGCCGGCTGACACGCACCCGGGCGGATGCCGTGCGCGCGCAGGGCACGCTGCAGTTCGGCGCATCGGGCGCTAGCGCCGCACGCCCAGGTGGCGGATGAGCACGTCCTCGTCGGCCAGGACGTCCTGGCGCGTGCCCGTGTACCGGATCCGCCCCGTCTCCAGAAGCGCGACGGTATCCGCCACCTGGAGCGCCGCCTCGATCTTCTGTTCGACCAGCAGCACGCCGACGCCGCGGCTGGCCAGGACGCCGATCGTCGCCATGAGCCGGCGGACCAGCAGGGGCATCAGGCCCTCGGTGGGCTCGTCCATGAGCAGGAACGCGGGCCGCGCGCACAGCGCGCGGGCGGTGGCGACCATCTGCTGTTCCCCACCCGACAGCGTGCCGGCGCGCTGGTGCAACCGCTCCCGCAGCACGGGGAAGAGCTCGAAGACCCAGGTCAGGGTCTCGCCGTCGGCGCCCGTGACCAGCAGGCCCATGCGCAGGTTCTCCCAGACGGTCAGGTCGGGGAAGAGCCTGCGGCCCTGGGGGACGTAGCCCAGCCCCAGCCGCGGGATGCGGTGCGCCGGCAGGCGAGTCAGCTCGTGGCCATCGAGGCGGATGCTGCCCTGCACCGGCCGCACCAGCCCCATGATGGCGCGCAGCAGCGTGGTCTTGCCAGCCCCGTTGCGGCCCAGTAGGCACAGTACCTGCCCCGTGGCCAGGCGCAGCGACACCTCGTGGACCGCCGGCGCGCCGCCGTAGCCGCACGTCAGGCGGTCCAGCACCAGCTCCACGGCTATCGCGCTCCCGGGGAGCGGCCCTCCACGGCTACCGCTCCCCCAGGTAGACGCGCTGCACGCCGGGATCCGCCTCCACGTCGGCGGGCGTGCCCTCCGCGATGATCCGCCCCTGGTCCATCACGGTGACCCGGTGCGCCAGGTCGAGCACGACGCGCATGTTGTGCTCGATGAGCAGCACGGTGGTCGCGTGCGCGATCTGGCGCACCAGCCGGACGAGCCCGGCGGTCTCCTCCGGTGCCAGCCCCTGCGTGGGCTCGTCGAGGATCAGCAGGCGCGGGCGCAGGGCCAGCGCCATAGCGAGTTCCAGCAACCGCTGGTGCCCGTAAGGGAGGGCGGCCGCTGGTGCGGTCCAGGCCTCGCGGAACCCCACGGCGTCCAGGGCCTCTCGTACCAGGCGGGCCAGCGGCTGTGCGCCCACGCGGAAGATGTCGCCGGGGCCGCGCAGCAGGCGGCGCTGCGCGGCCAGGGCCACGTTCTCGAAGACCGTGAGGTTGCGGAAGACGCTGATGAGCTGAAAGGTGCAGACGATGCCGAGCGCCACGCGGGAGGGGGCCCGCGCGGCGGTGATGTCGCGCCCATCGAAGACGATGCGCCCGGCGCTGGGCGCGATGCGCCCGCTGATCATGCTGGCCAGGGTCGTCTTGCCGGCGCCGTTGGGGCCGATCAGGGCCCGGATCTCCCCGCGCGCGAGGCGGAAGTCCACGTCGCGCACAGCCACGAGCCCGCCGAACGTCCGGCGCAGGCCGGCGGTCTGCAGCAGCGGCGCCGGGGTGTCCCTCACGGCAGCCACCGCCACCAGCGCGCGCGCACGCCGCCCATGATGCCGCCGGGTGCCCGCACGCTGACCAGCACCAGCGCCACGCCCACCACCAGCAGGTAGTTGGTCGTCACGCTGCTGGCGACGTCTACCGCGTAGGTCATGAATGCCGTCCCGACCAGCGGGCCCAGGATCGTCCCCGCGCCGCCGAGCAGCGTCCACAGCAGCGGGTAGATGGAGTAGAGGATCGAGGCGAAGGTGCTCCCGACGTACGAGAACAGCAGGGCGTACGCCGCGCCCGCGGCGCCGGCGACGCCGCCCGAGAGCACGACGGCCAGCAGCTTGTAGGCGAAGGGGTCATAGCCCAGCATGCGCGTGCGCTCTTCGTGCTCGCGCAGCGCGATCAGCACCCGGCCGACCGGCGACCGCACGAGCCACAGGCTGCCCAGCAGCGCCACGGCCAGCGCGGCCAGCGCCAGGTTGTAGCGGACCGGCGGCGCAGTGAACGCCAGCGTCCAGCGCCCCACCTGCAGCGGCGCCAAGCGTCCGGCCAGCACGAGCCCCTGGTCGCCCAGCGTGATCTGGTTGAAGTAGAGCGTCGCCAGGTAGCCGACCTGCGCGAACATCATGGTGACGATCAGGAACGCCGCCCCGGTGGTCCGCAGGCTGAGCGCGCCGATGCCCGCGGCCAGGAGCAGGCCGGCGGCGATGCCCAGGAGGAAGGCCGGTCCCGGTGCGAGCCCCAGGTAGTACACGGGCAGGCCCGCGCCGTACAGCCCGGCGGCGAAGAAGAGCGCATGCCCCAGGCTCATGAGCCCCGTGTAGCCCAACAGCAGGTTGTAGCCGGCCGCGTACGTGGCGAAGAGCATGATGCGCGTGAGCATGCCGTGGTGGAACGGGGGCAGCACGAACTGCAACAGCCCCAGCGCCGCCAGCACGCCCAGGTGCACTGCCAGGACCGCCCGGCCGGCGCTCATGGGGTGCGCTCGCCGAACAGCCCGCCGGCGCGCACCACCAGCACCCCGGCCACCAGCAGCGAGGCCACGATGCGCGCCAGCGTCGGCGTGAAGACGATCGAGACGATCCCGTCGACGAGCCCCACCAGGAAGGCGGCGGCGGCGGTGCCACCCAGGTGCCCCAGGCCGCCGATAGTGACCACCATGAACGACAGGAGCAGCGCGTCCAGGCCCATGAGGTAGTGGGCCTGCTGCACCGGGACGACCAGCACCCCCGCCACCGCGGCCAGCGCCGCGCCCAGGGCGAAGGTGGCACTGTAGATGCGGTGCACCGGCACGCCGAACGCCTGCGCGGTCTCTGGGTCCTGCTGGGTGGCGCGCATGTAGAGCCCCAGGGTCGTCGTCCCCACCAGGCGCCAGGTCGCGAGCAGCAGCAGCCCCGCCAGCACGGCCGCCGCCAGCTTGTAGCGCGAGTACCCGAACCACGGGAACTCGACGACGCCCGCCAGGGGCGGTGGCACCGCCCGCGCTTCCGGGCCGTAGAGGCCGAGCGTGAGTTGCTGGAGGATGTAGAGCAGGCCGATGGTGGCGACGATGGTGGCGTCGGGCAGGTAGCGGATCGGCCGCAGGACCACCCGGTCGGCGACCACCGCGATGCCGGCCACGAGCAGCGGCGCCGCCAGGACTGCGGCCAGGAAGCTGCCGGTGGCAGCGGTGACGACCCAGGCCAGCACGGCGCCCAGCATGAAGAACTCGCCGTGCGCGACGTTGACGATGCGCATGACGCCGAACACCAGTGACAGCCCCACGGCGGTCAGGGCCAGCAGGAAGCCCGAGACGGTGCCCTCCAGCAGCGCCAGGGCGACCTGCCCGCCGGGGGTCACAGGCGGAACGTGCGCACAGCGGGAGACATGCCGACGCGCGGGCTGCGGGGAGGGGCCGCACAGGGGCCCGCGCCGGGACCTCCGGGGCAGGCCCCCGCCACGGCGCGCCCGCCGGCGCTACAGCGGCTGCCGGGTGTAGTCCGCTTCGGGCGGGTACATGCCGTCCTCGATCCTGGTCCGGTGCACCACCCTGAGCTTCCTGTCCCTGACCTGCGAGACGAACTGCTGCCCGAAGACCTGGTGCAGACGGCCGACAAAGCGCTTCGGCCCCTGCGGATGGCCGAGCCCCTCCTCGAACCGCTCGGTCTTCTCCAGGGTTTCGATGAACGCCCGGTAGTCCTGCGGGCTCCGGTAGCCGCTCTTCTCCACGACCTCCTTGATGACGAACAACGTCTCCCACACGCCGAACATGTGGGAGTACGTGGAGACGTCCTTGGGGTCGGTCTTGCTGGCGCCGTTGGCGTCCACGCCGACCGCGTCGCGGAACCGCCGCTCCCACGGGGTGTTGTACTGGCCCGCGTAGCGCGGGAACGCTTCCCAGATATAGGAGCCGTCCAGGTACTCGAGCCCGGGGCTGCCAATGTCCACGCCCTCCAGCGAGTCGATGAAGCCGAAGAGTTTGGGTTTGCGGCGGCCGAAGTGCTCCCCCATCTCCTTGACGAAGGTGAGCACGCCGGGGCCGACCATGACGTGGTAGACGACGTCGGCCGCCCGCGGGATCTTGGGGAAGTACTTCGTGAACGAGGTCTCGGTAGGGGGAATGGGCACCAGCGCCACGATCTCGCCGCCCTGCCGTCTGGCGGCGGCGCCGAAGAAGTCGCGGTGGTCGTACCCGAAGGCGTAGTCCGGGAAGACCATGGCGATGCGCTTGCCCAGGTTCTTGACGATCCATGGTGCCAGGGCGGTGACCTGGGCGCGGACGTCGGTGATGCCGGGCTGGAACGTGTACCGGTTCAGCTTGCCCGAGGCGACGTGGTAGCCTTCGCTGACGACCAGGTAGGGGATCTTGAGCTCGCCGGCCCGCGGGGCCGCCGCGATCACCACGTGCGAGAAGAGCGTCCCGAAGATGAACTCCACCTTGTGCTGTTGGGCCAGCTTCTCGACCACCTCGGTGCCGCGTTTGGGATCCGTGCCGTCGTCCTCGGCGATGAGCTCGATGGGCCGGCCGCCGATGCCGCCCATGCCGTTGATGGTCTTCACCGCCGCGGCTGCCGTGCGCTCGTACCACTTGCCGTAGACGGCGCCGATGCCCGTACGGTGGACCTGGAACCCGATCTTCAATGGCGGCGCCCCTGCCGTCTGGGCGTAGACGTACGGGATGTCAGAAAGGCGACCCCACCGGCCCACCATGCTGGCGCCGGCCAGCGCCCCGGCGGCCTTCAACGCCTGTCGTCGCGTGAGCTTCCCCTCTGGCATGCACGTCCCTCCTCGCAGCCCGAGATGTGTCGCGTTGGCCACGTGGGCTTCCACGCTGTTGCCGGTGCTTCCTGCGGCCAGGAGTGGCACAGGCCGTCCCGAACTCCTTAGCCGTCACCTGCGCGCTGGAGGGAGCGGATGCGTCTGTTCATCAGCGGTGAAGAACACCTACGTCGCCGCGCAGCGGTGCGCGACGAGCTACACCGGCGCCAGCTCGAGGCACTGGTGCTGTTCAGCCCGGCGCAGATCTTCTACCTGACCGGGTTCGCCTTCATCGCCACGGAGCGTCCCATCGCCCTGGTGGTGGCGCCCGACGCGGTCGTGCTCTTCACCCCGCGGCTGGAGGAAGAGCATGCCACGGCCCACGCGGTGGTGGACCGCGTCGCGGCCTACCCGGAATACCCCGGCGACTGCCACCCGCTGTCGCGCCTGGGCGCGCTCCTCGAGGAGCTGGGGCTGGCGCGGGCCCGCCTGGGGGCGGACAGCGACGGCTACCCCGGCGTGATGGGCTATCGCGGTCCGCGGCTTTCGGAGGTCTCACCGCAGGCGGCGGTGACGCCGGCCCGCGACCTCGTGGAAGAGATGATGATGATCAAGTCGGCCGAGGAGATCGCGCTGATCCGCGAGAGCGCCCGCTGGGGCAACCTGGCGCACCGGCTGCTGCAGGACTACACACGGCCCGGCGCGCTGGAGAGCGAGGTGGGCCTGCGGGCGTCGGGTGAGGCCACTGCGGCCATGGTCCGGACCCTGGGCCCCGCCTACCGGCCCCTGTCGTGGGCGGTCCCCGGCGCGCACGCGGGGTTCCGCGGGCAGGTCGGCGCGCAGTCTGCCATTCCCCATGCCATGACCACCCACGCGCCGATCCGCGCGGGCGATGTGCTGGTCACCGGCGCCGCTGCGGTCGTGGGTGGCTACACCAGCGAGCTGGAGCGCACGATGATCGTGGGCGAGCCGACCCCGGAGCAGACCCGGTACTTCCGCCTGATGCTGGGCGCCCAGGAGACGGCCTTCGCGGCGGTGCGGCCCGGCCGGCCGTGTGCCGAGGTCGACCGGGCGGTGCGCGATTTCTTCGAGCGGCATCACCTCATGGCGTACTGGCGCCACCACGTCGGGCACGGGCTCGGGATCGGTATTCACGAGGCGCCGTTCCTCGACATCGGCGACCAGACCGTCATCCGGCCGGGAATGGTGCTCAGCGTCGAGCCCGGGCTCTACGTGCCCGGGGTCGCGGGCTTCCGGCACTCGGACACCGTGCTGGTCACCGAAGACGGCATCGACCTGCTGACCTACTACCCGCGCGACCTGACGTCCCTGGTCGTTCCGGCCTGATGGCGGTCCGGGCCTGCCAGGTGGGCTGCGCGTCCGGTGGCGGCGCCGCCCTGGCGGAGGGGGAATTTTTCGGCCTGCGGCGACGCTGACAGGGGGTGGGGAACGACCCCGAGCGACACATGGCGTGGCTGGCTCGCAACTACGACCAGGTTCTGCGCGCGGCCTGGGAGCACGTGGTGCTCACAGGCCTGTCGGTGGGCATCGCCCTGGGCATCGCCCTGGTGGTCGGGGTGATCGCGGCGCGGCGGCCCGGCGTCTACCGGATCGCCATCACCGCCACCGGCGTATTTTACACCATTCCCAGCCTGGCGCTGTTTGCCATCTTGATCCCCATCGTCGGGCTGGGCCGGACACCGGCGGTGATCGGCCTGGTCGGCTACTCCCTGCTGGCTTTGATCCGCAACACCGTGGCGGGCCTGCAGGGTGTGCCGGGCGACGTGCTGGAGGCGGCCAGCGGCATGGGCCTAGGGCCCCGGCAGCGGCTGTGGCGCGTCGAGCTGCCGCTGGCGTTGCCCGTGATCCTGGCGGGTGTCCGCGTGGTGACGGTCACGGTCATCGGGATCGCCACGGTGGCGGCGTACGTCAACGCCGGCGGGCTCGGCGCACTGATCTTCACCGGTCTGGCACAGAACAACGGGGCGAAGGTCGCCGCCGGCGCGTTCTTCGCGTCGGCGTTCGCGGTCGGAGCGGACTGGACCCTGGGCTGGCTGCAGCGGCGGGTCGCGGCGAGGGCCCGCGCGTGAGCGCCGGCGGGAGCGAGGAGGGATGACCATGCAGGGGATGCGGCGGCTGGCGGTGCTGGGTGGCGTGCTCATCGCGGGCCTGGCGGCGGTGGCGGCGTCGGGGGCCGAGGGGACCAAGTTCACGCTGCGGATCGGTTCGAAGAACTTCACCGAGCAGTTCATCCTCGCCGAGATGTACGCCCAGGCCCTCGAGGCCCGCGGCTACCGCGTGGAGCGGTTCATCAACCTGGGCGGCACGCTCATCGCCCACCAGGCCGTGGTCAGCGGCAAGATCGACATGTACCCGGAGTACACGGGCACGGCCCTGGCCGCGGTGGTGAAGGGTACGATCACCAGCGATCCGGCCGCGGTCTACCGGCAGGTGAAGGAGTACTACGAGCGCCAGCTGGGGCTGACGCTGCTGAACTACTCGAAGATGAACAACGGCTACGTGCTGGTCGTGCTCCCCGAGACAGCCCAGCGGTATCGCCTGAAGACGATGTCGGATCTGGCCCGGGTCTCGCGCCAGCTGGTGCTGGGCGCCGGGCCCGAGTGGGCCGACCGCGAGGACGGGGTGCCGGGGCTGCGCCGACACTATGGCATGGAGTTCAAGGAGTTCCGGCCCATGCTGACCGCGCTGAAGTACCAGGCGCTGCGGGAGCGGCAGGTGGACGTGATCAACGGGTTCACCACCGACGGGCAGATCGCCGCCATGCGGCTGGTGCGCCTGGCCGACGACAGGAACTTCTGGCCGCCCTATCGGGTCGCCCCGGTGCTCCGCAAGGAGATCGCCGCCAACTACCCTGGCATCGTGAGCATCCTGAACGCGGTGACGGCGCTGCTCACGGACGACGCCCAGGCGGAGCTGAACTGGCGCGTGGACGGTCAGAAAGAGGAGCCCCGCGACGTGGCCCGCGACTTCCTGAAGAAGCACGGGCTCGTGAAGTAGGCGACGCACGGGCGCGCCGGGTCGGGTCCAGCCCATGGCGGACGCGCTGCGAGGCGCTTGGGCATACGCGCTGGCACATCCGGACCGCTTCTGGCAGAGCGTTATCACCCACGCGCAGCTTAGCGGGGCGGCGCTCGGCGTTGCCACAGCGCTGGCGGTGACCGCAGGCGTGTTGGTGAGCCGCTACCGGCGCGCGGCGCCGCCGGTGCTGGCCCTGGCCAGCCTCGGCCGGGCCGTGCCCCACCTGGCGATCCTGGCGGCGCTGCTGCCCCTGGTGGGGATCGGGACCCGACCGGCACTGATCGCGCTGGTGCTCATCGCCATGCCGCCGATTCTGGTCAACACGTACACCGGCATCACGCAGGTGGACCCCGGCGCCGTGGAGGCCGCGCGCGGCATGGGCATGAGCACCTGGACGCTGCTGTGGCGCGTGGAGCTGCCGCTGGTCGTGCCGGTGATCTTCGCGGGCCTGCGGACCGCGGCGGTCAACGTCGTCGCCAGCGCTACGCTGGCGACCTTCATCGGGGGCGGGGGATTGGGCGACTTCATTCAGGCAGGTCTGGCGCTGAACGACGTTGCCCAGATCCTGGTCGGCGCCGTGCCGGTGGCGGGCGGCGCCGTGCTGGTAGACGCGTGCTTCGGAGGCCTGGAGCGGTGGTTGACCCCGCTGCGCGGGACGCAGGGACCGTGATCGCGTTCGAGCACGTCGAGAAGCGCTACCCCGGGCAGGCGCAGCCGGCGGTGCGCGACGTGAGCCTCACGGTGCCCGAGGGGTGCACGTGCGTGCTGGTGGGACCCTCGGGGTGCGGCAAGACCACGCTGCTCAAGATGGTCAACCGGCTGGTCGAGCCGACCGCGGGCGTCGTGCGAGTGGCGGGACAGAACGTCGCCGAGGTGGATCCGGTGCAGCTGCGCCGGGGGATCGGGTACGTGATCCAGCAGATCGGCCTGTTCCCCCACATGACCATCGCCGAGAACGTGGCCACGGTCCCTCGACTGCTGGGCTGGCCGCCGGCCCGCATCGCCAGTCGGGTCGACGAACTGCTGGCGCTGGTGGGCATGGACCCCGCGGTCTACCGCGACCGCTATCCGCGCCAGCTCTCGGGCGGGCAGGCCCAGCGGGTGGGCGTGGCGCGGGCGCTGGCCGCCGACCCGCCGATCATGTTGATGGACGAGCCCTTCGGCGCCCTCGATCCCATCACGCGCGAGCGCCTGCAGGCCGAGTTCCTGCGCATCCAGCACCGCCTGCGCAAGACGATCCTCTTCGTCACCCATGACCTGGCCGAGGCGTTCCGCATGGGCGACTACGTCTGCATTCTCAACGAGGGACAGGTGCGGCAGGTCGGCACGCCCGACGAGGTGCTGGCCCGGCCGGCCGGCGCGTTCGTCGCGGCGTTCCTGGGGACCAGTCGGGCGTTGCGGCGGCTGGACCTCATTCGGGTGGAGACCGTGGTGCAGGAGGAGCCGGTGCGGGCCGGTGGGCGCGGGACGGGGCGGGACGGGACGACGGCACCTGCGGAGCGCGAGGCTACCGGGGCGGTGCCTGCGGTGCCGCGCGATGCATCGCTCGCCGAGGCGTTGTCGGTGATGCTGGCAGAGGACGTCGCCACGCTGGCCGTCACCGATGAAGGGGGGCGGGCGGTGGGAACCGTCTCGCTGGACGACATCCGGAGAGTCATGCGGACCGCCCCCGACGCGGGCGCGGGGCACGCCGGAGTTGGTCAGCGCGGCAGCTGAATATCCTTCTGGCGGGGGTCGAGGGCGTCCCGCAGGCCGTCGCCCACCAGGTTGAACGCCAGCACGGTCAGCGAGATCATCACGCCTGGCGCGATGGCGATCTGCGGGTACGTCAGGATGAACGCACGGCCGTCGGCCAGCATGCCGCCCCATGACGGCGTGGGGGGCTGGGCGCCCAGGCCCAGGAACGACAGCGCCGACTCCAGCAGGATGATGCCGCCGATGCCCAGGCTGGCGATGACGACGACCGGGCTCAGCACGTTGGGCACGATGTGCCGCAGGATGATCCGCCCTACCCCGGCCCCGGCGGCCTGGGCGGCCAGCACGAACTCGCGTTCGCGCAGGCTCAGCACCTCGGCGCGCACGACCCGGGCATACTGCGCCCAGGTGGTGAGCCCGATGATCACGACCACCGTGACCAGGCTCGGCCCCAGCACCGCGGCCAGGGTGATCAGCAGCACCAGCAGCGGGTAGGCCATGAGAGTGTCCACCAGGCGCGACAGCACTGCGTCGACGGCCCCGCCCAGGTAGCCCGCTGTCGCGCCTACGGCCACGCCGATCGCGACGGCGATGCCGGTGGCCAGCAGGCCGACGATCAGCGCCACCCGCGTCCCGTGGATGATGCGGCTCAGCACGTCGCGGCCGATGTGGTCGAAGCCCAGCGGGTGGCTCCATGAGGGCGGCGCGCCCCGCATGCCGCGGAAGACCTCCTGGTAGGGGTAGGGGGCGAAGACGTCCGGGGCCGCGGCCAGCACCAGCAGGATCAGGAGGAACCCCAGGCCGGCCACCCCTGGCCGGTAGCGCGTGAAGCGCCGCCAGCCGCGGTGCCACTCGGAGCGGCGTGCAGGCTCCAGGCGGGCCGGGGCCAGCGGGGCGACCGTGAGGTCCTCTCTCACTGCGTCACCGGATGCGGATGCGCGGGTCGACGATCCCGTAGACGAGATCGGTGACCAGGTTGCCCACCACTACCAGCACGCTCAGCAGCAGCACGATCGCCTGGACCACCTGGTAGTCGACCCGGTTGACGGACTCGATGAACAGCTGGCCCAACCCCGGCAGGGCAAACACCGTCTCGACCACGATGGTCCCGCTCAGGATGAACGCCAGGCGGTAGCCGATGACGGTGATGATGGGCAGCAGGGCGTTGCGCACGGCGTGCCTGAGGATCACGCCGCGCTCCGGCAGGCCTTTGGCACGGGCCGTGCGGACGAAGTCCTCGCCCAGATTGTCCAGGACCGACGACCGCATCAGGCGCGCCAGGAGGGCCATCTGGCTGGAGACGATCACCGCCACCGGGAGGACGTATCCCTGCCATCCGGGCAGCCCGAACGGTGGCAGCCAGCGCAGGACCAGCGAGAAGATCACGATGAGCATCAGCCCCACCCAGAAGTTGGGCAGGGCCACGCCGATGGTGGTGCTCACCATGATGGCGTAGTCGAACAGCGAGTAGCGCCGCACGGCGGCCACGATGCCGGCTGGCAGCGCCAGCGCCACGGACAGCGCGAAGGCCACCAGGTTGAGGGTGATGGTGACCGAGGCGGCCTCGGCGATCATGGTGCGTACCGGGACGCCGCTGCGGACCACCGACTGGCCGAAGTCGCCACGGGCCATGTTGCCGATCCAGCGCAGGTACTGCTCGTGCAGCGGGCGGTCGAGGCCCCACTTGGCGCGGATCAGGTCGATCTGCTCCTGGGTGATCTGCGCTTCGCCGATCAGCAGCGAGATGGGGTCGCCGGGAATCAGGTGCAGCATGGCGAACGTGCCCACGCTGACCAGGAAGATGACGAGGAGGCCCTGCAGGAGCCGCGTGACGATATAGCGCTGCACCTACGCGGTCCCGGTGCCAGACCCGGTGCGGGCGTCTACTCGATCCACCACTTGTAGGCCAGGCGGTAGAGGGCGGTGTCGCCCTGCAGGGCCGTGGTGGGCAGCCCTTTGATGCGTTTGGTGAAGATGTTGTACCAGTCCCAGTACATGATGTACAGGAAAGGCACCTCTTCAGCCACGATGGCCTGGATCTCGTGGTAGATGCGGCGGCGCTGGCTGGTGGTGGTGGCCCGGAGTCCAGCGGCCAGCAGCTCGTCGACCCGCTGGTTCTTGAAGCGCGAGAAGTTGCGCGCCGCGTCGGACCGCAGCGTGTCGGAGGCGTCGGGCTCGCCGCCGGTGCCGCCGTAGGTCCAGTTGAACAGCGAGGCGTCCATCTCGCCCTTGGGCAGTTGCGCCAGGATGGTGGCCACCGGCCGCTCGACCAGCCGCATCTCGATGCCCACGGCGGCCAGGTCCTGCTGCGCCACCTCGGCCTCGGGCCGCCGCGCCCGGTCGCCCGTGATCGTCACGCAGGTGAACGAGGCCCGGCGCCCGTCCTTCACCCGCACGCCGCCGGGGCCCATGCGCCAGCCGGCCTCTTCCAGCAGCGCCCGGGCGCGCGCCGGGTCGTAGGGGTACTGCTTCACGTTGGGGTTGTACCAGGGCTGCAGGCTGGGCGCCAGGTTGGCCGTGGCCAGCACCGCGGTGCCGCGGAAGACGTCGTCGATCAGGCGCTGGCGGTCGATGGCGTGCATCATGGCCTGCCGGACGCGCTTGTCGGAGAGCACAGGATGCTCGTTGTTCAGCGGGAAGTGGTTCACGGCCAGGCTGGCGGTCTTGAAGACGGTGTAGTTCGGGTCGCCGGCGAAGCGCAGGTTGTCTTCGGCCAGCAGCGGCCACACTGCCGAGTCGGCCTGGCCGGTGCGCAGGGCGATGGCGCGGACCGAGGCCTCCGGCACGATGTCCTCGCGAAACTGGTCGATGTGCGGGCGGCCGCGGAAGTGCTGGTCGAAGGCTTCCACCACGGTGTACTCCGCCGGCCGCCACTCCCGCAGCCGGAAGGCGCCGGTGCCGAGGGGCGCGCCTTTGTAGGTCTTCTCACCCACCCGGGCGTGGTAGTGCGCCGGCACGATGAACTGCGTGGCGACCCGCCGCAGGAAGGCCGCGTTGGGCTCCTTGAGCTGCACCACCACCGTGTACCGGTCGGGGACGGTGATTCGGTCGATCCCGGTGTACAGAGGCGCCTTGACGGTCCCGTTGGCGGGGTTGCCGTAGAACTCGTAGGTATACTTGACGTCTTCGGCGGTGAACTCCCTGCCGTCGTGGAACCGGACGCCCCGGCGGAGCTTGAAGGTGTACGTGAGGCCGTCGCCCGAAACCTGGTAGCTCTCGGCAAGGACCCGCTCCAGTACGAAGTGCTCGTTCACCTCGAGCAGGGCGTTGTGGATCTGGGTGATGATGGTCCGGTGCACGGTGGGGCCGTCGTCGTCAGGGCTCAGACTGGAGATCTCGTGGTGGCCGGTCACCCGGACGATCCCCCCGCGCCGCGGGCTGGGGGCGGCCGTGACGACCACGGGGCGGCGGATCAGGACCGGCGCAGCGGTGGCAGCCCCCAGCAGCGCGGCCTGCTGGAGGAACGCGCGCCGGGTGGTCGTCGGCAGATCGCGGAGCGCCTTCTCGATCACCAGGGCGTCAGGTTCACGGGCCATGGTCACGCCTCCTGCACTCGGGGGCGAGGTGTGCCCCATGTTTCGGCAGCCCCTGGCCGGCGTCCTCCGGGGGCCGCGCTACTCGATCCACCACCGGTAGGCGGTGGCGTAGATCGCGAATCCATCCTCCGGTTTGGAGGGCAGGCCCTTGATGCGCTTGGTGAAGACGTTGAACCAGTCCCAGTACATCATGTAGAGGACCGGGACGTCCTCCACGAAGATCCGCTGGACCTCCTGGTAGATCTTCTGGCGCGTCTTGGTATCGACCTCGCGCAGTCCCTGGGCCAGCAGCTCGTCCATACGCGGGTTACTGTACTGGGCGAAGTTGCGCACGGCCCCGGTACGCAGGGTGTTGGACGGGTCGGGCTCCAGCGCGCCGCTGTTGTACGTCCAGTTGAACAGCGACGCGTCCAGCTCGCCCTTGGGGAGCTGCGCCAGGATGGTGGCCACCGGGCGCTCGATGATGCGCATCTCGATGCCCACGGCCGCCAGATCCTGCTGCACGATCTCCGCCTCGGGCCGCCGCGCGCGGTCGCCGGTGATGACCGCGCAGGTGAACGCCAGGCGCTGCCCGTCCTTGACCCGCACCCCCCCGGGGCCCGGGCGCCACCCGGCCTCTTCCAGCAGGACGCGGGCGCGGGCAGGGTCGTAGGGGTACTTCTTGAGAGTTCGGTCGTACCAGGTGCGCATCGACGGCGGGTAGATCGAGTCGGCGATGATGGCGGTCCCGCGGAAGACGTCGTCGATCAGGCGCTGCCGGTCGATGGCGTGCATCATCGCCTGGCGCACACGCCGGTCGGCAAGTTGCGGTAGCTTGTTGTTGATGGGGAAGTGGTTGAGGCCGGTGCTCGAGGTGCGGAAGACCGTGTAGTTGGGGTCGGCCTCGAAGCGCAGGTTGTCCTCGGCCAGCAACGGCCATGTGGCCGAGTCGGCGGTGCCGGTGCGCAGCGCGATGGCCCGCACCGAGGCCTCGGGCACGACGTCCTGCCGGAAGAAGTCGATGTGGGGGCGGCCGCGGAAGTGCTGGTCGAAGGCCTCGACGAGGGTGTACTCGGCCGGGCGCCACTCCCGCAGCTTGAACGGGCCGGTGCCCATGGGCTGGCTCTTGTAGGCACGCTCGCCGATGCGGCTGTGGTACCTGGCGGGCAGGATGAACGTCGTGGCGGTCTGCACCAGGAACGGCGCGAACGGTTCCTTCATCTTCACGATGACGGTGTAGCGGTCGGGCAGCTCCACGCGATCGACGGCGCGGAAGTAGATGGCGTCGTTGGACGCGTTGGCCGGGTTCATATGGTACTCGAAGGTGTACTTGACGTCCTCGCCGGTGAACTCGCTGCCGTCGTGGAACTTCACCCCCCGGCGGAGGCGGAACCGGTACTGCAGACCGTCTCTGGCTACCTCGTAGTGCTCGCACAGCACCTTTTCCAGCACCAGGTAGGGGTTGGCTTCGATCAGGGCGTTGTGGATCTGCGTGACCATGACCCAGTGGACCGATGGTGCGTCGTCCTGCGGGCTCAGGCTCGCCACTTCCTGGTGGCCCATGACGCGGACGGTGCCGCCCCGCCTGGAGCTGGGGGCGGCCTCGACGATCAGCGGGTGTCGGACGAAGACCGGGACGGCGGCGCCTGCCCCGAGGACCGCGGCCTGCCGGAGGAACGCGCGGCGCGTGGTCGAGGGCAGGTCGCGGAGGATCTTCTCGATGGTGACCTCGTCGGGTTGCCGACCCATGTGTGGCGCCTCCCACGTGGTGACCTTGCCGGGTGCTTCGGCGCGTCCCGGGGTGACCTCCTGCGCAGCCGCGCAGGCGGCGCGAGGCGCTGCGCTCGACCGAAGGTCGGCGTCGCGGCTAGCCCACGAGAGGCCTGATCGCCCGCAGGATCTCCGTCGCGATCCGCTGTGGGTGAGGGGACCGTGGATCGAAGCGCGCCCCCCGAAGCGCGCCGGCCCGCTTGCCCGGCGCGGGCAGCCTGTGGTATAGTCCGTGGCACTAACCGCAGAGGCCGAAGATCGGGAAGAGTACCCGTTCGGCGTGGCTCCCCGATGGGGCACCGGTGGCGCCGCCAGGGCGCCCGGGTGGGAGAGAGCCGCGTGGCGGTGGGAGCGCGGTAGCCGCGGGACGGCGAATGGACCCGGGAGGCGCGGGGTGAAGGTGCGCAGATGGGGTTTGGTGCCGGCATGACAACCGACGGGTCGCAGCCGGCGCCGGTCCGCGCGCGGCAGTAGCCTCGCCGGCGGCTCCCCCGGTACGGGAGCGCGAAGCGCCGGGCGGCCCTGGCCGGCAACGTGGCTGTCGGCGAGGGCGCACGGAACTCGGGTGGCACCGCGGGAGATCACCTCTCGTCCCTTGAGGGCGAGAGGTGTCTGTGTTTTCGAGGGGGGGATCGCGATGGACGGGGGGTTCGCGCGGCGCGCACAAGAGGTGGGGACGGCATGATCATCGTCATGGAGCCTGGGGCCACCGACGGCCACGTCACAGGCGTTGTCGAGCGCGTGAAGGCCGCGGGCCTCACCACCCACATCTCGGTGGGCGTGGCGCGCACCGTCATCGGCGTGGTCGGCGACGACCGCACCAAGGAGATGCTGCGCGAGGCGCTGGAGGGCATGCCGGGCGTCGAGCGGGTCGTGGCGATCCTGCAGCCGTTCAAGCTGGTGAGCCGCGAGTTCCAGCCCGAGGACACCATCGTGCGGGTGCGCGGGCAGAGCATCGGCAGCGCCAGGGTCGCCGTGATCGCCGGGCCGTGCTCGGTGGAGAGCCGCGAGCAGATCCTGAGCACGGCCGAGGCGGTGAAGGCGGCCGGCGCGGGGTTCCTGCGCGGTGGCGCGTTCAAGCCGCGTACATCACCCTACTCCTTCCAGGGGATGGAGGAAGAGGGTCTCCAGCTCCTGGCCGAGGCCCGGGCCCGGACCGGGCTGCCGGTGGTGACCGAGGCGATGGACGCGGCCCAGCTCGAGCTGGTGGCCCGCTACGCCGACGTCGTCCAGATCGGTGCACGCAACATGCAGAACTACCCGCTGCTGCGCGAGGCGGGCCGGATGAAGCTGCCGGTGCTGCTCAAGCGTGGCGTCAGCGCCACCATCGAAGAGTTCCTGCTGGCGGCCGAGTACATCCTGAACGAAGGCAACTACCAGGTGGTGTTGTGCGAGCGCGGGATCCGCGGCTTCAACTCCCACACGCGCTACACCCTGGACCTCTCCGCCGTGCCGGTGCTCAAGCGGCTGTCGCACCTGCCCGTGATCGTGGACCCCAGCCACGGCACGGGCAAGTGGCGCTACGTGGGCTCCATGGCACGGGCTGCCGTGGCCGCGGGCGCGGACGGGCTGATGATCGAGGTGCACCCCGATCCGGCCAACGCGCTGAGCGACGGCCCGCAGTCGTTGAACCTCGAGAACTTCGCGGACCTGATGGGCAGTCTGCGCCCCCTGGCGGCCGCGGTGGGCCGGGTGCTGTGATGGCGGGGGGCGTCGAGGTTGCCGGGGTGGAGGCGCCCGGGTCATTTCCCCGCACCGCGGCGGTGGTCGGGCTGGGCCTGATCGGCGGCTCGCTGGCCCTGCGCCTGCGCGCGTGCGGCGTTGCGGTCATCGGCATCGATACCGACCCGGCGACCCTGGCGGCGGCGCGGGCGCGCGGTGCGGCCGATCTCTTCACCGACGCGGTGGCGGCGGCCGGCGACGCCGACCTGGTCATCGTGGCCGTGCCCCTGGAACAGATCGTGCCGGTAGCCCGGGCGGCGGCACGGGCCATGCGGCGCGGGGCGGTGCTGACCGACGCAGGCAGCGTCAAGGCCAGGATCGTGGCTGCCCTGAGCCGGGACCTGCCGGCGGGGGTCCACTTCGTCGGCGGGCATCCCATGGCCGGCAGCGAACGCCGCGGCATCGCCGGGGCCGACCCCGCGCTGCTGGACGGGCGGCCGTTCGTGCTGACACCGACGGCCGGCACGGCGCCGGAAGCCGTGGACCTGCTGCGCGGCGTGATTATCCGACTGGGGATGCGGCCGGTGCTGCTCGACCCGATCCAGCACGACGAGCTCGTGGCGCAGGTCAGCCACCTCCCGTATCTGGTGAGCGTGGCGCTGGATCGGGCCGCGGCCGACGACGCCCGCGTGGTGGCGGGGCCGGCGTACGCCGACATGACCCGTATCGCGCGCAGCCCGGCGGCGCTGTGGGCGGCGGTCTGCCGGGACAACCGGGAAGCGATCCTGCGGGCGCTGGCACGGTTCGAGGCCGAGCTGGCGCGCCTGCGGCGTGCGCTGGAGGGGGATGCCGTGCACGAGGTGCTGCCCGCCGACGAGGAGGTCCGCGCGCGGCCATGAGCCGGCTGCCGATCGCGCCCAGCAAGTCCGAGTTCCTCAGCCGCGCCCGCGAGGGCAACCTGATCCCGGTCGTCTGCGACCTGATGGCCGACCTGGAGACGCCGATCTCGGCGTTCCTGAAGCTGCGTACCGGCGCCGACGCCTACCTCCTGGAGAGCGTGGAAGGCGGCGAGAAGCTCGGGCGCTACTCGTTCATCGGGGCCGAGCCGACGGTCCGTGTGCGCGCCTTCGGCCGGCAGGTCGAGGTGCAGGGGCCCGGTGAGGAGCGCGTCGTCGAGGCCGACCCGTTCGACGTGGCCCGCGACCTGCTGGGCCGCTACCGGCCTGTCCCGCACCCCGGCTTGCCCCGCTTCTCTGGCGGGGCGGTGGGGTACTTCGGCTACGACTGCGTGCGGCTGTGGGAGCGTCTGCCCGCCCCGCCGCCGGATCCGCTGGGGCTGCCGACGTGCTACCTGATCATCACCGACGCGGTCGTCATCTTCGACCACGTGGCGCACACGATGCGCCTGGTGGCCAACGCCCACGTGAACGGCAGCGCGGCCGAGGCGTACCGCGGGGCCGTGGAGACGATCGAGCGGCTGTACGAGCGGCTGCGCCGGCCCCTGGAGCCGCCGGAGGCGGCCGGCCGCGTGGAACCCGTCATGGAGCACGAGATGACCGCGGCGCAGTTCCTCGACGCCGTGGCCCGCGCCCGCGAGTACGTCTGGGCGGGCGACATCTTCCAGGTGGTGCTGTCGCGGCGCTTCTCGGCCCGCATGCGCGGTGTGGACGCCCTGGACGTCTACCGGGCGCTGCGGGCCGTCAGCCCCGGCCCGTACATGTTCTTTCTGGACTTCGACGGCGTGAAGATCGCCGGCGCCTCGCCGGAGATGCTCGTGCGGCTGGAGGACGGCGTGGTGCAGACGCGGCCCCTGGCAGGCACGCGGCCCCGCGGCCTCACCGACGCCGAGGACCGGCAGCTGGAAGCCGAGTTGCTGGCCGACGAGAAGGAGCGGGCCGAGCACGTGATGCTGGTGGATCTGGGGCGCAACGACCTGGGCCGCGTCTGCCGCTACGGGACGGTGGAGGTCACCGACCTGATGACCGTCGCGCGGTTCAGCCACGTGATGCACATCGCTAGCGACGTCCGGGGCCTGCTGGCCCCGGGGCGCGATGCGTGGGATGTACTGCGCGCGTGCTTCCCGGCCGGAACCGTGTCCGGGGCGCCAAAGGTCCGCGCCATGGAGATCATCGACGAGCTCGAGCCGGTGGCTCGCGGGCCCTATGGCGGCGCGGTGGGCTACGTGAGCTACTCGGGGAACCTGGACACGGCCCTCGTGCTGCGCACCATCACCATGGCCCACGACCGGGCGTTCATCCACGCCGGTGCCGGGATCGTCGCCGACTCGGTGCCGGAGCACGAGTACGTCGAGACCGTCAACAAGGCCAAGGCGCTGGTGCGAGCCCTGGAACGCACCGGGCGCGCGCGCCAGCCGCTGCTGCGGGCGGGGGATGCCGGATGATCGCGGTCATCGACAACTACGACTCGTTCACCTACAACCTGGTGCAGCACCTGGGCGCCCTGGGGGCCGAGGTCGAGGTGTTCCGCAACGACGCCATCGCCCCGGACGCCCTGGCGGCGCGCCGGCCGGAGGCGATCGTCATCTCGCCGGGGCCGTGCACGCCGGCAGAGGCCGGGATCTCGGTGGAGGTGATCCGGCGGCTCGGGCCCGCCGTCCCGATCCTGGGCGTCTGCCTAGGCCATCAGTGCCTGGGCGCGGCATTCGGCGGGCGCGTGGTGCGGGCGGTGCGGCCCGTGCACGGAAAGACGTCGCCCATCTACCACGACGGCCGCACGATCTTCGACGGACTGCCGGTGCCGTTCGCGGCGACCCGGTACCACTCGTTGATCGTGGCGCGCGACGGCCTGCCGGCGGTCCTCGAGGTCTCGGCATGGCTGGAGGACGGCACGATCATGGGCTTGCGCCACCGCACCTACCCCGTGGAAGGCGTGCAGTTCCATCCCGAATCGGTGCTGACCGCATCCGGGCCGCAGCTGCTGGCGCGGTTCCTGGCGCGGGCGCGCGCGCGCGCCGCGGCCGCGGTGGCCGGAGGCCGGCGGTGATCCGCGAGGCGATCCGGGCGGTCGCCGACCGCCAGGCGCTCTCGGAGCAGGACGCCTGGCAGGCGATGGGCGAGATCATGGACGGCCAGGCGACGCCGGCGCAGATCGCCGCGTTCATCACGGCGCTGCGCATGCGGGGGGAAACGGTAGACGAGATCGCGGGGTTCGCGCGGGCGATGCGCGAGCGGGCGCTGCGGGTCACCCCACGCGTGGAGCACCTCATCGACGTGGTGGGAACCGGCGGCGATCGCGTCAGCACGTTCAACGTCTCCACGACCGCGGCCTTCGTCGTGGCCGGTGCCGGCGGCTCCGTGGCCAAGCACGGGAACCGGGCGGTGAGCCGCGCGTCGGGCAGCGCCGACGTGCTGGAGGCCCTGGGCGTGAACATCCAGGTGGCTCCCGCGGTGGTGCAGCGGTGCATCGAGGACCTCGGCATCGGCTTCCTCTTCGCGCCGATCTACCACGCGGCGATGAAGCACGCGGCCGGGCCGCGGCGGGAGATCGGGATCCGCACCGTGTTCAACATCTTGGGGCCGCTGGCCAACCCCGCGGGCGCCGCCTACCTGCTGGTGGGGACCTACGATCCGGCGCTGGTGCGGATCATGGCCGAGGTGCTGGGCGAGCTCGGCGTGCGGCACGCGCTGGTCGTGCACGGCGACGGCATGGACGAGCTCTCGACGCTGGGGCCCACGCAGATCGCCGAGCTGCGCGACGGCCGCGTGCACGTGCTGCAGCTGGACCCCGCGGCCCTGGGGATCGCGCCGCCCCGGGCGGAGGCGATCCGGGGCGGGACGCCGCAGGAGAACGCCGGGGTGACGCTGGGCGTGCTGCAGGGACAGCCGGGGCCCGCGCGGGACCTGGTGCTGCTCAACGCGGCCGGGGCCCTCGTGGCCGCCGAGCTGGCCGGGGACCTGCGCGAGGGCCTGGCGCTGGCAGCCCGGGCCGTCGATTCCGGTGCCGCCTACGAAAAGCTGGAAGGGCTGCGGGCGATGACGAAGGCGGCACAGGCATGACGATCCTGGACGAGATGCTGGCGCACAAGCGCCGGGAGGTCGGTGCCCGCCGGGCCGTGGTCCCGCTGGAGACGGTGCGGGCCCGCGCCGCCGCCGCCCCGCCGCCCCGCGACTTCGCGGGCGCCATCGCCGGGCCGCCGGTGCGCATCATCGCCGAGGTGAAGCGGGCGTCCCCAGCGCGCGGGATCCTCCGCGGCGACGCCGATCCCGCGGCCGTGGCGCGAGCTTACCAGGCGGCGGGCGCCGACGCGATCTCGGTGTTGACCGACGCCCGCTACTTCCGCGGCGACCCGGCCGACCTGGCGGCGGTCCGGGTGGCGGTGCCGCTGCCGGTGCTGTGCAAGGATTTCATCGTCGACCCCTACCAGGTCTACGAGGCCCGGGCCCTGGGCGCCGATGCGGTCCTGCTCATCGCCGGTGCCGTGCCCCGGGAGGTGCTGGCGGCCCTGCTGGTGCTGGCCGGCGACCTGGGCCTGGCCGCGCTGGTCGAGGTCGACGGGGCGCCGGCGCTGGACGACGCCCTGGCTGCCGGCGCCAGCATCGTGGGGATCAACAACCGCGACCTGCGGACGTTCGCGGTGGACCTGGAGGCGACCGCGCGGCTGCGGCCCCGGATTCCCGCGGGGCGGCTCGTCGTGAGCGAGAGCGGCATCGAGACCGCCGACGACCTGCGGCGGGTGGCACGCGCCGGCGTCGACGCGGTGCTGGTGGGCACTGCGTTGATGACGGCCCCCGAGCCGGGCGCCGCGCTGGCCCGGCTGCGCGCGGCTGCTGTCGAGACCGCATCTACAGGAGGCGCGCACGCATGAAGAAGGGACGGCTGCTGACGGGAGACCGGCCCACGGGCAAGCTACACCTCGGGCACTACGTGGGCACGCTCGCCAACCGGGTGAAGCTCCAGGACGAGTACGACTGCTTCTTCCTGCTGGCCGACTACCACATCCTCACCACCCGGCTCGAGCGGCTCGACGAGATCGAGGAGAACATCCGCGAGATCGTGCTGGACTACCTGAGCGTGGGCATCGACCCTGAGCGCTCGACGATCTTCCTGCAGTCGGGCGTGCCCCAGATTCCGGAGCTGGCGCTGATCTTCTCGATGCTGGTGGCGGTGCCACGTCTGCAGCGGGTGCCTACGCTGAAGGAGGTCATGCGGGACCTCCGCATCGCCCAGCCGTCAGCCGGCCTGCTGAACTACCCCGTGCTCCAGGCGGCCGATATCCTGAGCGTCAAGGCCGAGATCGTGCCCGTCGGGAAGGACCAGGCGTCGCACCTGGAACTGACCCGGGAGCTCGCGCGGCGGTTCAACGACACCTTCGCGCCGGTGTTCCCCGAGCCGGCCACGCTCATCGGCGAGGTGGGCACGCTGCCCGGCACGGACGGCAAAGCCAAGATGAGCAAGTCGCTGGGCAACGTCATCTACCTGTCGGACGACCCGGAGACGGTGACCCAGCGGGTCATGCGCATGTACACCGACCCCCGGCGCATTCACCCCACCGATCCCGGCACCGTGGAGGGCAACCCGGTCTTCACCTACCACGATGCGTTCAACGCCAACCGGGACGAGGTGGACGAGCTGAAGCGCCGCTACCGCGCGGGCACCGTGGGCGACGTGGAGGTGAAGCAGCGGCTGGCCCGGGCGCTGAACGCCTTCCTCGACCCGATCCGGGAGCGTCGCGCCCGCTATGCGGCGCAGCCGGGTCTCGTGGAGGAGATCGTGGTGGAGGGAACGCGCCGGGTGCGGGAGATCGCCGGCCAGACGCTGGCGGAAGCCAAGGACGCGATGAAGATGGCGTACTTTCAGGCCGTACGGCCGCGGGTGTGAGCGGGGCGCGGGCGTGCATGGAGCCGCGGGCGTGATCCGGGTCAAGATCTGCGGCATCACCGACGACGCCGAGGCGCTGGCGGCGGCCGCCGCCGGCGCGGACGCCGTCGGCTTCGTCTTCGCGCCCAGCCGGCGCCAGATCGACCCCGTGCGCGCGCGGCAGGTGGCGGCGGTGCTCCCGCCGTTCGTCACCCGCGTGGGCGTGGTCGTCAACGAGCCCCTGGAGCGGCTGCGGGCGCTGGTGGACGGCGTGCGCCTGGACGCGGTGCAACTCCACGGCGACGAGCCGCCCGAGTACTGTGCGGCGGCGGCCGCGTGGGGGATCACCGTGATCAAGGCGGTGCCGGTCGCCGGCCCCCTGGACCTGGCCCGGCTGCGCGCCTACCGGGCCGCAGCCGTGCTGCTCGACGCGCACCGGCCGGGCCAGCGAGGCGGCACAGGCCAGCCCTTCGACTGGCGGCTGGCCGCGCCGACGGCGCAGGTGCTGCGCGTGATCCTCTCGGGCGGCCTGCGGCCGGAGACCGTGGCCGAGGGGATCCGCGTGGTGCGGCCCTACGGGGTCGACGTCAGCTCGGGCGTGGAGAGCGACGGTCGGAAGGACCCGGCCAAGATGGCCGCGTTCGTGGCGGCGGCCCGCCAGGCGGCGTCGTCTCCCGGGACGCCGGCCGCGTCCGGGAGGGAGGTGTGCAGGCACCATGAGGCTGCAGATGCGGTCCGCTGAGGGCGGACGGTTCGGCCGCTTCGGCGGCCGCTACGTGCCGGAGACGCTGGTTCCGGCACTGGAGGAACTGGAGCAGGCCTACGCCGCAGCGGCGGACGACGCCGCGTTCCAGGACGAGCTCGCCGGAGCGCTCCACCACTACTGCGGCCGGCCCACGCCCCTGTACTTCGCGGCGCGGCTGAGCCAGCGGCTCGGGGTACGGGTCTACCTCAAGCGCGAAGACCTGCTGCACACGGGCGCGCACAAGATCAACAACGCGCTGGGTCAGGTGTTCCTGGCGCGGCGGATGGGCAAGCAGCGCGTCATCGCCGAGACCGGCGCGGGCCAGCACGGCGTGGCCACGGCCACGGCCGCGGCCGTCGCCGGCCTGCCCTGCGAGGTCTACATGGGCACCGAGGACATGACCCGCCAGCACCTCAACGTGGTCCGCATGCGCCTGCTGGGCGCGCGGGTGGTGCCGGTGGCCTCGGGCAGCCGGACCCTCAAGGATGCCATCAACGAGGCCCTGCGCGACTGGGTGACGAACGTGACCACCACGTTCTACGTCATCGGCTCGGTGGTGGGTCCCCATCCCTACCCCACGCTGGTGCGCGACTTCCAGGCGGTCATCGGGCGCGAGGCCCGCGCGCAGATCCTGCACCAGACCGGCCGGCTGCCCGACGTGGTGATGGCGTGCGTGGGCGGCGGCAGCAACGCCATCGGGCTCTTCCACGCCTTCCGCGACGACGCGGTGCGGCTGGTGGGTGTCGAGGCCGGCGGTGAGGGGCTGGAGAGCGGCCGGCACGCGGCGACGCTCACGGCCGGTACCCCGGGCGTCCTCCACGGCGCGATGAGCTATCTCCTCCAGGACGAAGACGGCCAGGTGCGCGAGACGCACTCGATCTCGGCCGGCCTCGACTACCCGGGGGTGGGGCCCGAGCACGCCTGGCTGAAGGAGACGGGCCGTGCCGAGTACGTGGCCGCTGACGACCGACTGGCGCTGGAGGGCTTCCGGCTGCTGGCGCAGACCGAGGGCATCCTGCCGGCACTGGAACCGGCCCATGCGATCGGCTACCTGCACCGCCTGGCGCCCGCGCTGCCGCCGGAGGCCCTGGTGCTCGTGGGGCTCTCGGGGCGGGGCGACAAGGACGTGCAGGTCGCCGCAGCGGCCCTCGGGGAGATGCCGTGAGCCGGATCGCCGACACGTTCGCCAGGCTGCGGGCCCGGGGCCGACGCGCCCTCATCCCGTTCCTCATGGCCGGGGACCCCTCACTGGCCGACACCACCGTCTTCCTGCCGCGGCTTGCGGAGGCCGGCGCCGACCTGCTGGA
The DNA here is from genome assembly GCA_031459385.1 of Candidatus Fervidifonticultor secundus. Classification (GTDB taxonomy): domain Bacteria; phylum Sysuimicrobiota; class Sysuimicrobiia; order Sysuimicrobiales; family Humicultoraceae; genus Fervidifonticultor; species Fervidifonticultor secundus. Next base: position 79,417 of record JAVKIP010000001.1, read on the forward strand.
AGTCGGCGTCCCGTTCTCCGATCCGATCGCCGACGGCCCGACGAATCAGCGGGCCGCGCAGCGCGCGCTGGCGGCCGGGGTGCGCCTGCGCGACGTGCTGACGATGGTCGCCGGCGTGCGGGAGCGCCTGGGGCTGCCGCTGGTGCTGCTCACCTACTACAACCCCGTGCTGCGCTACGGCCTGGAGGCCTTTGGCCGGGATGCCGCCGCCGCCGGCGTGGACGGCGTGGTGATCCCGGATCTCCCGCCTGAAGACGGTCGGCCCCTGCAGGAGACGGTGCGGGCACAGGGGCTCGATACTATCTTCTTGGTGGCGCCCACCAGCACCGACGAGCGCCTGGCCGCAGTCGCCGCGGCGGCGTCGGGGTTCGTGTACTGCGTGTCGCTGACTGGTGTGACGGGGGCGCGCACCGACCTGGCCGGCGACGTCGGCGCCCTGGTCGGACGGCTGCGGCGGCACACGGCGCTGCCGGCCTGCGTCGGGTTCGGCATCTCGACGCCCGAACACGCGCGGCAGGTGGCGAGCGTCGCCGACGGGGTCATCGTCGGCAGCGCCGTCGTGGCGCTGGTCGAACAGCACGCCGCCGCGGCCGGGGAGGCGCTGGAGAGGTTCGTGCGGGCGCTGCGGGCCGGCGTGGACGCTGCGCCGGTCGGCCGCCGCTGACCGGCGCCGCGCGGCGCCGAGAGAGGCGACCGCGGTGGGGCTCTTCACCCCGCGTCCGGATCCCGAGGGACCCGCGGCCGTCTACCTGCGCACGCTGATCTTCGTCTTCCACGGCGAGCGCGTGCTGTTGATGCAGCGCGCCGGCGGCCCCGAGGCCGGCTGGTGGAACGGCCTCGGGGGGAAGCTCGACCGGGGCGAGGACCCGCTGGAGGCCGCCCGGCGCGAGCTGTCCGAGGAAGCCGGGATCGTGCCACCTTTGGTCTTCCGCGGCGTGGCTAGCGTCATCGTGCGCGCGACCGGCGCGCACTGGGTGATCTTCCTGTTCGCGGCGCGGGCAGAGGGCGAGACGGTGGTAGCGTCGCCCGAGGGCGTGCTGCGCTGGGTCGCGCCGGACGACCTGGCGACGCTGCGGCTCTTTCCCGACGTGACGCTGTTGCTGCCCTGTGTGCGGCCCGAGGTCGGGGGCGTCGTCCTGGCCAAGGTCGTCTACGCGACGGCCGACCTGGCCAGCTTCGACCCGTCGGCGACCCGGATCGTCACCTTTTGAGGAGTCGCCAGACGGCGCGTCGAAGCCCCTCCGGGGGCTCCTGGCAGCCCGAGATGCCGGTATGGGACTGAACGAGCGCATTCTCGTCGTGCCGCGCGTGCACCTGTTGCCCGACGGCAGCTTCCACGGCGTGCGCACCGACGGGCTCGACAGCTACCGGGTGCGCATCCGCGCCCACGGCCAGGTCCGGCGCCGGGCCGACGTCGAGGACGACCCGTCGCTGAAGCAGATCATCCCCTACCTGGTGGTGCGGGCTGCGGGCCGCTACCTGCTGGTGCAGCGCACGCAGCGTGGCGCCGAGGCGCGGCTGCACGGCCTGGTGTCCGTCGGCGTGGGCGGGCACGTGGGCGGTGCCGACGTTGCCGGCGCCGACGACCCGGTGGAGGCTGGCCTGCGGCGCGAACTGGAGGAGGAGTTGGTCATCGACGGGCCCTGGACCGCGCAGCTCGTGGGGGTGCTCAACGACGACACGAACCCCGTCAGCAGCGTCCACTTCGGCCTGGTGCACGTCGTCGAGGTGCCCTCGGGCCGGGTGCGCGTCCGCGAGACCCACAAGCTCTCCGGGCACCTGGCCACGCTGGAGGAGGTGCGGGCCGCCTACCCGCGCATGGAGACGTGGTCGCAGCTCGTGGTCGACGCAGGAGTGCTGGTGCCGTGAGGCCCTCCGCCCCCACCGCCGACGCACCAGCGCCCCCCGCCGGCCAGCGGGTGGCGCGACTGGTGGTGTCCCGACGCTACCGCCTGGACCGCACGCTGGCGTGCGGGCAGTGCTTCCGGTGGACGGTGCTGGACGCGAGCGCACCGCACGCCGCGAATGGCCCCGGGCGGGCAACGCTGGCCCGGGGTGTCGTGGACGGCGCGGTCGCCGTGGTGTCCCAGCAGGGCGCGGTGCTGCGCGTCGCGTGGGACGGGCCGCCCGGTGTGCTGGAGCGCCTGCGCGTCCACCTGGGCGCAGACGCGCCGCTGACGGCGATCGAAGCCGCGCTGGCGCGCGACCCGGTGCTGCGCCGCCTGCTGCCCCAGACCTCCGGCATCGCCATCATGCGGCAGGACCCCTGGGAGTGTCTGGTCTCGTACGTGATCTCGGCATTCAACAACATCCCCAAGATCCGGACGAGCATCGAGGAAGTTGCGCGGCGCTTCGGTGTGCCCATCCCGGGCACCACCGCGTGGGCCTTCCCCCGGCCCGAGCGTCTGGCGGAGGCGCGGGTGGAGGCCCTGCGGGCCTGTCTGCTGGGGTACCGGGCGGCGTCCGTGCGGGCCCTGGCGCGACTGGTGGCCGATGGGGACGTCGACCTCTCCCGGATAGGGGCGCTGCCCTACGCCCAGGCGCACCAGGCCCTGGTGGCTCTCCCCGGGGTGGGCGCGAAGGTGGCCGAGTGCGTGCTGCTGTTCGCCTACGGTATCGGCGCGGCGTTTCCCGTGGACGTGTGGGTGCAGCGCGCGGTCGAGCGCTGGTACTTCGGCGGCCGCACGCGCACGCCGGGCGCGATCCGGGCGTGGGCCCGCGACCGGTTCGGGCCGCTGGCGGGCCACGCGCAGCAGCACCTCTACGCCGCGGCCCGCGCCGCCCGGGTGCGCTGAGCGCAGGAGCCCCGGCAGGGGTCAGACCCCGAGGAAGGTGTGCTTGACGTGCTCGTCCGCCCGTAGCTGCGCCGGCGGTGCCTGGTAGACGATCTGGCCCTTGTTGAGGACGTAGAGCCAGTCCGCCACGCGGAGGGCCATGGGCAGGTTCTGCTCGACCAGCAGGATGGCCAGCCCCGCGGCCCGCAGCCGCTGGATCACATGTCCGATCTCGCGCACCAGCAGCGGGGCCAGACCTTCCGAGGGCTCGTCCAGCAGCAGCAGCCTGGGGTTCGTGAGCAGGGCCCGGCCGATGGCCAGCATCTGCTGCTCGCCGCCCGAGAGTTGCGCGCCCCGGTGGTGGCGGCGCAGGCGCAGGTTGGGGAACAGGTCGTAGACGCGGTCCTCCGTCCACGGGCCCGGACGGGCGGCCAGCAGCAGGTTCTCGCGGACGGTGAGGGTGGGGAAGATGGCGCGGCCCTGCGGGACGAGTCCCACGCCCAGCCGCGCGATGCGCTCGGGCGGGGCGCCGGTGACGTCGTGCTCGAACAGGACCACACGCCCCCGGCGCGGCCGCAGCTCGCCGATGATGCTGCGGATCGTGGTCGTCTTCCCGGCACCGTTGCGCCCCAGGAGCCCCACCACCTGTCCCTGGCCCACGGCCAGGGTCACGCCCTGGAGGATGTGGCTGTCGCCGTAGTAGGCGTGCAGCTGCTCGACCTTCAGCATGCCTGCAGGTCCTCGTCGCCGGTGCCCAGGTAGACGGCCTGCACGCGCGGGTCGGCGCGCACCGCGGCCGCGGGGCCGTCGGCCAGTACCTGGCCGTAGTGCATGACCGTGATGTTGTCGGCCAGCGCCGCCACCACGTCCATGTCGTGCTCGATGATGCACAGGGTGATCTCCCGCGGCAGCACGGCCAGCAGTTCCACCATCCGCGCCGTCTCCCCCGGCGACGTGCCTGCTGTGGGCTCGTCCAGCAGCAGCACCGCAGGACGCGTCGCCAGCGCCAGCGCCAGTTCCAGCTGGCGCTGTTCGCCGTAGGAGAGCTCGGCCACCGGCCGGCCGCGCCGGTCGCCGAGGCCCACCTGCGCCAGGAGCAGGTCGGCCTCCCGGGCGACCTCCGGGTACGCATCGGCGGAGCGGAACAGCTCCCGGCCCAGGTGCAGGCGCACCTGCACCGCGAGCCGCACGTTCTCCCAGACCGTCAGCTGCAGGAACAGATTGTTGCGCTGGAAGGTGCGGCCCAGCCCCATCCGTGCCCGCCGGTGGGGCGGGATGCCGGTGACGTCCGTCCCCAGCAGGCGCACGGTGCCGCTGGTCGGGCGCAGCTCGCCGCTGATGATGTGGAACAGCGTGGTCTTGCCGGCACCGTTGGGCCCGATGACCGCACGGCGCTCCCCCGCGGCCACCGTCAGGTCCACGCCCGCCAGGGCCGCCAGCGCCCCGAAGCGCATCTGCACGCCGCGCACCTCGACCGCCGCCGCCACGGGCATCACTCCGCCGGCATGTCGGCGTCCCGGGCGGGGAGGTCGCGCGTCCCGGCCGGCGCGCCGGCGCCGCGCGCGGCCAGGGACACGGGGAAGCCACCTCCGCGGCGCACCGCACGGTCCAGCTGACGCCACAGCCCCACCAGGCCGCCGCGCGCGACCAGTACGAAGCCGATGAAGACCAGCCCCATGACCGTCATCCACCGCTGGGTCAGCAGCGAGCTGACCAGATCCTGAATCGCGACCACGACGAAGGCGCCGAGGATCGGCCCGATCAGGCTGTGGACGCCGCCGATGATGATCATGATCATCAGCTGCCCCGACCGGTGCCAGTGGATCTCCGAGGGCGAGATGAAGCCGTTGAACTGCCCGAAGAGCGCGCCAGCGAGGCCGGCCAGGCCCCCGGCCAGCACGAAGGCCGCCAGCTTGTAGGCCCGCACGTTGCATCCCAGCGCCTGCAGCCGTCCTTCGTTCTCACGAATGCCGATCAGCGTGCGGCCGAAGGGCGCGTCCAGCACGCGGCGCAGGAACCAGAGCACCAGTAGGTAGCAGACGAGCGCCACCACGTACATCCGCGTGGCGTCCATCTCCACCCCGAGCCCCGTCGGCCTGGGGATGCTCAACAGGCCGTCGGACCCGCCGGTCACGGTGCGCCACTTGATGGCCAGCGCGTACAGCATCTGCCCTACGGCCAGGGTGATCATCAGGAAGGTCACGGCTGCCGTGCGCAGCGCGAACAGCCCCACCACCAGCGCGAGCACCGCGGCGGCCGCCATGCCCACCGGCACCGTCGCCCAGAACAGCGGGGTGACGTGCTTGGCGAGCAGTCCGGCGGCGTACCCGCCCGTGGCGAAGTAGGCCGCGTGCCCCATGGAGATCAGGCCGGTGAAGCCCAGCAGCAGGTTGAGACTGGTGGCGGCGATGCCGAAGATCAGCACCTCGGCCGCGACCGTCAGCAGGAACCGGGGTGCCCACAGCGGGAGCGACACCAGCCCCGCCACGGCCAGCGCCCCGGCGAGGCGCCCGGAGCCGGTCACGAACCGCCCTTCGCCAGGAGCCCGCCCGGCCGGTACAGCAGGACGAGGGCCATGACGCCGAAGATGAAGAACAGGGAGAAGTCGGGTAGCAGCGCCTTGCCGAACGTGTCGGCCTGGCCGATGAGGATGCTCCCCCAGAACGAACCCGACAGGCTGCCGAGCCCGCCGGTGACCACGACGATCAGCGCCAGCATCAGGATCTCGGCGTCCAGCCCGGGCGCCACGCCGATGATCGGCCCCGCCACGACCCCCGCGAGCGCGGCCAGGCCGCACCCAAACGCGAATGTGTGGGCGAAGACCCGGCCGATGTCGATGCCCAGGTTGCGGACCATGGTGCGGTTGCTGACGCCCGCCCGGATGACGGCCCCCCAGCGGGTGCGCTCGACCAGCACCCACAGCACCCCCGCGGCCAGCAGGCCGAAGGCGATGACGAACAGCCGGTACTTGGGGTAGAAGAGCGGGCCCAGGGCCAGGGCCCCGGTGAGCCCGGGCGGCGCGGGAATCGCCTCTTCGAACGCGCCCCAGACGTGCCGCGCCTGGTCGGCCAGCACGAAGGCCAGGCCCAGCGTGAGCAGCACCTGGTCCAGGTGGCCGCGGGCGTAGAGCGGTCGGATCAGCGCGATCTCGATGGCGTAGCCCAGCAGGGCCACGGTCACCGGCGCCACCACCAGCGCCAGCCAGAAGTTCCCCGCGGTCTTGACCACCGACAGCCCGATGTAGGCCCCGATGAGGTAGAAGGTGCCGTGGGCCAGGTTCAGGACGTCCATCAGGCCGAAGATGAGCGTCAGGCCCACGGCCACCAGGAAGAGCGTCATGGCGAAGGAGGCGCCGTTGAGGAACTGCTGCGCGAGGAAGATCGGGTCCATCAGGGGGCCCGGGCGGCGGGCGGCCGAGGCCCCGGCCGCCCGCGGGCGCAGCGCGCAGGCGCGCTTACCTGGTGACGCCCGGATCCTTCCAGTTGGTCAGCACCTTCAGCACGCGGGGCACGACCGCGTCGCCCTCCCGGACGACCTCGTAGATGTAGATCGTCAGGATGACGTTGTTGGTCTCCGGGTCGATCTTGAACGGCCCGCGGGGCCCCCGGAACGTGACGCCCCGCAGCGCCTCGATGAATCGCTGCTGGTTGGAGGTGTCGCCGTTGACCTTCTTCAACCCCTCGGCGATCATGATGGCCGTCTCGTAGGCCTGGGCCGCGTACACGTCCGGCGTCCGGTTGTACTTCTGCCGGAAGCCGGCGACGAACTTCCGGTTCTCCGGGTAGCCCAGCGTGGAGATCCACGCCAGCGCGCCCTTCATGCCCACGGCCGCCTCGCCCACGACCGGCAGGATGTCGTCGCCGATCATGAACCCGTTGCAGATGATGTTGGTCCCGGTCATGCCGAACTCGCGCCACTGCCGGATCAGGCGGATGGCGTCGGCGCCCGCGGCGAAGCAGTAGACCAGGTCGGCGTTCTGCATTGCCAGCCGCACCCGGCCCAGGTAGGGGGCGAAGTCGGGCGTTCCCAGCGGATACCAGATCTCCTCCACGACGCGCCCGCCCGCGGGCTCGAAGGTGTCCTTGAACGCCCGGACGTTGTCGCGGCCGACCTGGTAGTCGGCCTGCAGCGTCACCGCCCGCTTCCCGATGTTTCGGGCCGCCCACTCACCCTGCGACGCCGCGATCTGCCAGTTGGTGAACGACGTGCGAAACAGCCACGGGCTGCGCTTCTCGCGCGTGGCGCCGTCGAAGCCGGCGTTGGAGATGATGGTGACGACCCGTGCGTCCCGGATGGGGTCCACCAGGGCGGCCAGCGACCCGGAGGAGACCACGCCGGTCACCAGGTCGACCCGATCCTGCTCGACGAACTTCCGAAACTTGCGCACCGCCACCTCGGTGCTCGGGACGCCCTCGTCCTCCTTGATCAGGACGAGCCGGCGCCCGGCCGCCGTCCAGCCGATGGACTCGAAGTACATCTCGGTGGCCTGCGTCATAGACTCGCCCAGGCGGGCGAAGACGCCCGAGTAGGGCAGCAGGAGGCCGATCTTGAAGTCGCGCGCCGCCGCGGGAAACACTGACGGCGCCAGCACGGTTCCCAGGACAACGACCGCCATCAGGCTGATCATGCCGCGCACTCGGTACCGCATGCGCCACCACCCCCAGACGTCCTGGCCGGGCCGCCGTCGGCTCAGGCGTGAGCCCAGTATTCGGAACGGGGAAGGGGCCGCCCTGCCGCACAGGACCCGGCGGCGCAGTGCGGCTACCCCGTGCCCGCTGGCCGCCAGCCGGGCCACGCCAGGGCTGGCCACTCACAGAGGTCCGCTCGACCCGCCAGGACGATGGCGTTGACCTCGCCCACGGAGCGGCGGCCACCTACGAGCGCGGTGGGGAGCCCGACTGCGTGGCGCAGCAGGTCGCTGGTGAACACCTGGGCGATGGCGGGCGACCCGATCACGCCGGCAGCGGCCGCGCCGCGTGCTCTGCGCGGCGCCGATCCCACAACGAACAGGCCGCACCCGGCGGCCTTCGAGGCCCGCGCGGTCTCGAGCCCGCGAGCCACCTCGCGGTGGTCATGGGGGTCGACCCACGCGGAGATCGCTACCGCCAGCGGGCGGCCCGCGGGCCAGGCCACGCGGGCCGCCCGGACGGTCTCGGCGTCACTTCCCTCGCCCAGGACGATCATGTCCACGCCGGCTGCTGCCAGCGCTTCCAGCGAAACGACCGTGGCCGGCCGGTCCCCAGATGCGTGGATCGCCTCCCCTGCGGCCAGCCGGACGCCGAGCCGGCTGCCGGCTGCGTGGACCGCGTCTGCCACGTGGTACCATGCGCACGGTGCGGCCTCGAGCGGGGCGCCAGCGGGGGCCCGCGGACCGACCAGCACCAGACCCGCGCCGGCCGCGGCCGCCTGCGCCGCCCGGCCCGCCAGGGAGCCCGGCCCGGCCCCGACCACAGCCACGATGCGGTTGCGCAACGCGAGGCTCTCGAGGACGAGCGGCTGCGCGTACGGCAAAGCGCTCGGGCGGCCGCAGGCCGCGGCGAACCCGCGCTCGACCTCCTCCAGCGCGCGGCGGTCCCGCACGGCCAGCGCACCGTAGGAGAGCAGCGGCGCACGGCTCAGGTGGTGGAAGGCGAACCGGGCAGGCGGTGCCGCCACGAACCAGCGGAACTGCTCCCACCACCACCGGCTGGGCTCGGCGGCCTGCTGGATGCGCGCCACGGCGGGCTGGCGTTCCCGCTCGTAGGCCTCCAGCGCCCCGGCCAGCGTGGCGTGCTCCCGCAGCGCGTCTACCAGCGCGATGGCGTCCTCCATGGCCATGCGCGTGCCCGAGCCGACGGAGAAGTGGGCGGTGTGCACCGCATCGCCCAGCAGCACCACCCGGCCGGCGTGCCAGCGCCGACAGCGCACGGTGCGGAACGCCAGCCACCGCGAGTTGTTGGCCAGCAGGGGCGCGCCCTCCAGGAAGGGCGCGAAGAGGGCCTGACAGTACCGGACGCTCTCGAGTTCGTCGTTCGCGGCGGTGCGCGCAGCCTCGTCCGCGCCGGCGAGCTCGGCTCCGTGCGCGATGGCGTCGTCCGCGCGGCGGGGCCCGGCCCGGCGCGAGACGGCCTCGTCCGCGCCGCCGAACCCGGCCCGGCACCAGGTGGTTTCGTCGGTCTCCACGATGACCGTGCTATGCGTGGCGCTGTACGGGTAGACGTGGGCGCCCCACCAGCCGTGGGCATCTTCGGCGAAGAGGAACGTCAGGGCGTCGAACACCTTCGTCGTGCCGAGCCAGATGAACCGCGAGCGGCCGGTGTGCACCGAGGCCCCCAGCGCGTCGGTCAGCGCCGTCCGCGTGGCGCTGTTGACGCCGTCGGCTGCGACCACCAGGTCGTAGTCGTCCAGCGTCTCGAGGTGGGGTGCCTCGGTCTGAAAGTGCAGGTCCGCGCCCAGCCCGGCGGCGCGTTCCCGCAGCAGGCGTAGCAGCTGCGTCCGTGCGATACCCCAGAAGACGTGCCCGCCGAATCGCAGCGCGACGCCCCGGTGTCCGTAGGCGATCTCCTCCCACTGCACCGCCGCGGCCGCAAACGCCGCGTGGAGCTCGGGGTCGGCGTCGCGCAGGTAGCGCAGGCTGCGCTCCGGGAACACGACGCCGAAGCCGTACGTGGCCTCGGGCGCGTTGCGTTCGAAGACCGTGACCCGGCAGCCTGGATCTGCGCGCCGCATCAGCGCGGCGAAGAACAGGCCGCCCGGTCCCCCGCCGATCACCGCGATGCGCACCCCGCCCTCCTCATCATCCACCGTGTCGTCGCGTGTCCGTGCTGTCCGACGCCGGCGGTGCGTCTGCGCGCCGTCGGCGCGTTCTCGCCATACGGCAGGGCGCTGGGATGTCCGCCGCCGTGCTGGCGGAGTTCGCACACCCGCCCGAGGCTCCCTCCACTGCGCGGGACACCCCGCACGCGAGGCCCCGACGCGCTCGACGCCGGCCACCGGGCAGGGGGACAGCCCGGCGCCCAGCGAAATTGCCCGCATGACACCGTCCAGCGTGCTGGCCGCCCGGCTCACCGACCGCGTCGTCTTCGACGCGCTCCTGCGCGACAGCGAGGTCTTCCTCACCGTCGGCGGCGGTGACGTGATCCAGCTCAGCGTGGGCGACCCCGACCTGCCCACCCCGGCGCACATCCTCGAGGCCGCCCGCGCCGCGCTGCGGCCGGGGCTGCTGCGCTACACGCACTGGCAGGGCCTCCCCGAGCTGCGGGCCGCGATCGCTGAGGCCCTGGCCCGCGACGTCGGCGTGCGCTACGCGGCCGAGGAGATCGTCGTCACCGCCGGCGCCGAGCAGGCGCTGTTCGTCACGCTCCTGGCGCTGGTGGGGCCAGGCGACGAGGTGGTCTTCGCCGATCCCTACTTCCACGCGTTGCCGCGCCTGGTGGGCATCGCCGGTGGCGTGTCGGTGCCGGTGCCGACCGAGGAAGCCGATGGTTTCGTGCTGCGGCCCGAGGTGGTGGAGCGGCACCTGGGGCCGCGGGCCAAGGTGCTGGTGGTCGTGAGCCCGTCCAACCCCACCGGCGCCGTGCTGCCGCGCGACGTCGTGGAGGGGCTGGCGGACGTGGCGCGGCGGCGCGACCTGCTGGTGGTGAGCGACGAGGTCTACGCCCGGATCCTCTACGACGACGCGCGCCACCACTCCATCGCATCCCTGCCCGGCATGCGCGAGCGGACGGTCCTGGTTGGCGGGTTCTCGAAGACCTACTCCATGACGGGCTTCCGGCTGGGCTACCTGGCGGCCCCGGCCGACGTCGTCGTCGGCCTGCACAGCCTGAAGGAGCCCATGGACATCTGCGCCTCGGCCGTGGCGCAGCGGGCCGGTCTGGCGGCGCTGGCCGGCCCGCACGACTTCCTGCGCGACTACCTGGCCGCGTACGACGCGCGCCGCCGCATCCTGATGGCCGGCCTCGACGCCGCGGGCATCTCCTACGCGCGGCCGGCGGGCGGCTTCTTCCTCTTCGCCGACGTCGCGCGCTTCGGCCTGCGCAGCGTCGAGTTCTGCCGGCGCCTCATCGCCGAGGCGCGCGTCGTCGTCTTCCCGGGGACGATGGCCAGCACCCGCGAGGGCTATGTGCGGATGTCGTGGCTGCAGCCCGAGGAGCGGCTGCGCGAGGGGCTGGCGCGGTTGCGCGCCTTCGTGGAGCGCCTGGCCCAGGAGTCGCCGGCCCGGGAGGGGACACCGCCATGAACTGCGACCTCTGTTTCGTCCCGGCGGTGACGCTCGCCCGGCTCTACCGCGCGCGCCAGGTCTCGCCGTTCGAGGTCATGGAGGCCGTGCTGGCGCAGGTCGACGCCGTCAACCCGCGCATCAACGCGGTGGTCACCCTGGCCCGCGAGCAGGCGCTGGAAGCCGCGCGCGCCGCCACCCGGCGCCAGCGACGGGGAGCAGCGCTTTCGCCGCTGTTTGGCATCCCCGTAACGATCAAAGACCTCACCCCCACCGCAGGCCTGCGCACGACGTGGGGGTCGAAGGTCTTCGAGCACCACGTGCCGGAGGAGGACGCGCTCGTCGTCCAGCGGCTCAAGGCCGCCGGCGCCATCGTCCTGGGGAAGACGAACACGCCCGAGTTCGGGGCAGGGGGCAACACCTTCAACCCCGTCTTTGGCCCCACGCGCAACCCATGGGACCTCGCACGAACCGCCGGCGGCTCCAGCGGCGGGGCTGCGGCGGCGCTGGCCGCCGGCCTGGGGCCGCTGGCGCAGGGCTCGGACCTCGGCGGGTCGCTGCGCGTCCCCGCGGCGTTCTGCGGCGTGGTGGGGTTTCGGACCACCGCCGGCCTGGTGCCGGTGTACCCCAGCGAGTTCGCCTGGGATACGCTGGCGGTGGCGGGGCCCATGGCGCGCACCGTGGCCGACGTGGCACTCATGCTCTCGGTGATCGCCGGCCCCGACGACCGCGCGCCGCTCTCCTGCGAGGTCGACACCGCCGCGTTTCTGCGCGCGGTGCGCGCGCCCTCGGTGCGTGGTTGGCGTGTGGCGTGGACACCCGACCTCGGCGGGCTCCTCCCCGTGCATGCGGAGGTCGCAGCGGCGGTCGAGGGCGCGGCGGGCGTCTTCCGGCGGCTCGGCGCGCGCGTCACCGCCGCGGCGCCCGCGGTGACCCTCGACGAGGTCGACGAGATCATGCTGGGGACGCGCGGCCCGTTCATGGTCGGCCTGCACGCCGACAGGCTCGACCGCTGGCGGCACGTGATGACGCCACACCTGGTGTGGAACATCGAGCAGGGGCTGGCCCTGTCGCCGCGCGCCATCGCCCGGGCCGAGCAGCGGCGCACCGCCCTGTGGCACCGGACCCGGGGGTTCATGGAGGCGTACGACCTCCTCCTCCTGCCCACCACGCCAATCCCGCCGTTTCCCGTGGAGCAGCCGTATCCGACCGAACTCGGCGGGCAGCCCATGCGCCATTACCTCCACTGGCTGTACCTGACCTACGCGATCACCCTGACGGGCCTCCCGGCGATCTCGGTCCCCTGCGGGCTCACCCGCGCTGGCCTGCCGGTAGGCCTGCAGATCGTCGGCCGCCGTCGCGCCGAGGCCGCGGTCCTGCGGGCGGCAGCCGCGTACGAGCGCGCGGCGCCCTGGGCGCATCTCATCCCGCCGGCGGCACGACCGGCGGTCGCCCCGGGGGCACGCGGCGAGCCCGTCGCACTCCGCCGTCGAGGACCTTGACCGCAGCCCGCAGTTGCTGACCCCGACCCGCCGGACGCTGCCGGACATGGCGTTCCCGGTTGGGGTGCAGGAGTTCCCGTCGTTGCGCTGCAGGCGTAAGCGAACGCCAGCGAGGTCTCTGCGGTGGGCGACGTTCTGCTGATCGCCGGCCGCCCCGGCGTGGGCAAGACCACGCTGCTGCGGACGCTGGCCGCCGACCTCGGTCCGAGGGCCGGGGGGTTCTACACCGAGGAGATCCGCGAGGGCGACCGGCGCGTGGGGTTCCGGCTGGTGACCCTCGACGGGCGGGCGGCGGTGTTCGCGCACGTGCGCCTGGCGGCACGGGCATCGTACCGGGTGGGGCGGTACGGCGTGGAGATCGAGATCCTGGAGCGTCTGGGGGTGGCGAGCGTGCGCGAGGCCGCGGCGCGCGGACAGGTCGTGCTGATCGATGAGATCGGCAAAATGGAGCTGGCCAGCGCAGCGTTCTGCTGCGCCGTGGACGAGGTGGCCGACGGCCCGGTGCCGCTGGTGGCCACCGTGACGCTTGCAGCCCACCCGTGGGCCGACGCGTTCAAGCGCCGTCCGACCGTCACGCTGCTGAGGCTGACACCGACGGCTCGGGACAAGGTGCTGGCGGCGGCGCGTGCCTGGCTGGCGATGCGGTGACGGGTCCGGTCTACCGCTCCAGGAAGGTGCGCGCCTCCCACAGCAGCGGGAAGAACCTCTTGCCCAGCGTGGTGCGCAGATACTCGACGCCGCCCGACCCCATGGCGTCGTAGCCCTCGCCCATGACCCGCGCTACGGACTTCTGGCCGGTCCCCGGCCGCGCGCCGATCATGCGCTCCACCATGAGGATGTGTCGGTGGCGCCACAGGCTCCAGCGCTGGTCGTACTCGATCATCGCCTCCAGCAGCTCGTGGAGGTCGGCCAGGGCGGCCTCGCGCTGGATGCGGATGGCGGTCTGCACGATCTCGGCCTCGCCGGCGGCCGGCAGGGCCCGGCGCCGCAGGAGCGCCACGAACGCGTCCCAGACCGTGGGCTCGTTTAGACGGCGCGCCAGGGCCGCGGCGTCGTCGGGAGCGTCGTCGAACGCGCGCAGGTACTGCGCCTCCTTGAGGCCGGAGAGGAATTCGATCTCCCGGAACTGCCGGCTCTGAAACCCGCTGGCCGGCTTCAGGTCCGACCGGAACTCGAGGAAGTCGTGAGGGCGCATCGTCTCGATGATGGCGAACCCAGCCATCAGGCCGTCGACGATGACCGCCGCGCGGCGCAGCAGGTGGACGGCCGTCAGGACGTCGTCGCGCGCCAGGGCCGCGCGCGCCGACTCCAGCTCGAAGAGCAGCAGTTTGAACCACAGTTCGAAGACCTGATGGACGACGATGAACTGCAGCTCGTCGTGGGCGGCGGTCAGCCGGCGCTGCAGGCGCAGCAGGTCGTCGACCCGCAGGTACGCGCCGTACGTGAGCGAACCGCCGGCCGCCATGGCGCCCCGACTAGACGCCCAGGTCGTAGAGCTGCTCGTGCTGGAGCTGCAGGTCGTTGGTTGCCTGCCACAGGCAGGCCAGGGCCTTGCGCACGTTGCGCGCGGCGCACGGCGGCAGGGTCTCCCGCGCCGCCAGACGCTTGAGGGCGTCGTAGGCCCGCAGCAGCTCCTGCTCGTCGGCATCCAGCGGCCTGCCCAGCAGGTCGGTGGTGGTCATCGCTGTTCCCCCCGCTCGTACGTCGCCACCGGCCGGGCGTCCACCAGCCGCTTGGCCTTCAGCTCGAACCGCGGCAGCGTGCCGTAGGCGACCCGCTCGACGTTGAAGCGCAGCCCCTCGTGGGCGTCTGCCAGGTCCCGGGCCAGCCGTGCCTGGAGCGCCGGCCACTCGGCCTCCCGGTCGGGTTTGAGCTCCACCTTGATGGTGATCTCGTCCTGGAGGTCGTCCTTGCGCCAGACGTAGATCTGGAACTCGTCGATGGCGTCGTGCTCGCGCACGATGGCCTCCACGGCCCGGGGGTAGACGTTGGTGCCGCGGATCAGCTTCATGTCGTCCCAGCGCCCCCGGATGCCGCCGTCGTAGAGGTCGAAGGTCCGCCCGCAGGTGCAGGCCGTGTGCGGCACCTTCACCACCATGTCCTTGCTGCGGTAGCGCAGCAGCGGGATGAAGCCGCGACCGAACGACGTGACCACGCGCTCGCCGAGCTCGCCGTAGCCCACGGGCTCGCCGCTGGCCGGGTCGACGACCTCCTCGATGAAGTGGTCCTCGATGATGTGGGTGCCGCCCGGCTGGTGGCTGCACTCGAAGATCATGATCGTGCCGATCTCGGTCATGCCGGCGGTGTCACCGCACTTCGCGCCCCACGCCTGCTCGAGCTGGCGCTTGACGGCGGGGATCGAGCCGGCCGGCTCGCCGGAGACGATGAGCTTGTCCACGCGGCTGCCGGCCAGGTCGAGGCCGGCGTCCGTCGCCGCCTGCCAGAGGCGCAGGGCGTACGTGGGCGTCGAGCAGACGGTGGTGACGCCCATCTCGACGATCTGCCGGACGCGGGCGTCCGTGGTCTGGGCCCCGCCGGGGATGACCAGGGCCCCGATCTTCTCGCAGCAGTAGTGTGCGCCCCAGAAGCCGATGAACGAACCGTAGCCGAAGGCGAAGTAGACGATGTCCTGGGGCCGCACGCCAAAGCCCCAGAACCCGTAGCACCACATCTCGGCGATCCACTCCCAGTCCTTCATGCTGTCGAGCACCCTGATGGGCGTGCGGCCGCTGGTGCCCGAGGTGAGGTGGTAGCGAATCGCGTGGGCGGGGTCGGTCGCCAGCAGGTCGCCGAATAGCGGCTGGGTCACCTGCGCGTCCATCCACTCCTCCCGGGTCATGAAGGGGATGCGGCGCAGGTCGTCGAGGGTGCGCAGCTGCTCGGGGTGGAACCCCGCCGCGTCGAACTTCCGCCGGTGGAAGGGGCTGCGGGCGTAGGCCCACGCGCACAGCCGCTGGAGCTTGAGCAGCTGCAGCGCCTGCAGCTGCTCCCGCGGCATCGTCTCGGCTTTCGGGTTCCAGTACGGCCAGGTGCTCATCGCGGCTCACGCCCCACCAGTTCGCGCGCAATGATGATCCGCTGGATGTGGCTGGTGCCCTCGTAGATCTGCAGGCCCTTGCTGTCGCGCAGGAAGCGCTCGACGGGGTACTCGCTGGAGTAGCCCCGCCCGCCGTGGATGAGGACGGCGGCGTTGGCGGCCCGCACGGCGGCCTCCGTGGCGAAGAGTTTGGCGACGGCTGTTTCTTTAGTGGCGCGTAGCCCCTGATCCTTCAGCCAGGCCGCGCGGTAGGTGAGCAGGCGCGCGGCCTCCACGTCGGCCGCCATCTGGGCCAGGTGGGCCTGGATCATCTCGAAGTCGGCCAGGCGCTGTCCGAACTGCCGGCGCGTGCGGGTGAAGGCCACGCAGGCGTCCAGGCAGGCCTGGGCGAGTCCCACCGCGCCGGCGGCCACCCCCAGGCGGCCGTGGTCGAGCGCCCCCATGGCCACCTTGAAGCCTTCGCCCTCGGCGCCCAGCAGGTGGTCTTTCGGCACGCGCACGCCCTCCAGGACGATCCGCGCGTGGTCGGCGGCCCGGTGCCCGAGCGGCGTCCCCGGCATGGGCTCGCGCCGGAATCCCGGCGTGGCGGTGGGAACCACAAACGCGCAGATCCCGCGGTGGCGCAGCGCGCGGTCGCGCGTGGCGAAGACCAGGGCCAGGTGCGCCAGGGTGCCGTTGGTGATCCAGATCTTCTCGCCCCGCAGGACGAAGCCGTCGCCGGCATCCTCCGCGACCGTCTCCAGCCCGGCAGCGTCCGAGCCGGCGTCGGGTTCGGTGAGGCAGTAGCAGCCGATCCACTCGCCGGTGGCGAGCCTGGGCAGGTAGGCGCGCTTCTGCGCCTCGGTGCCCCAGTCGCGCAGGCACAGGCTCACCAGCCCGGCGTGCACCGCCAGGAAGCCGCGCACCGAGGCGTCCACGCGGCCCAGCTCCTCGCAGACCAGCGCGAAGCTGACGTAGTCCATGCCGGCGCCGCCGTAGGCGGTGTCCACCGGCCCGGCCAGGAAGCCCAACTCGCCCATGCGGCGCACGAGCTGCAGGGGGAACCGACCCTGCTCGTCGGCGGCGCGGGCCAGCGGTGCCACCTCCTCCTGGGCGAAGCGGCGCGCGCGCTCCTGGACCGCGCGCTGCGCGGAGGTCAGCGCGAAGTTCACGGCAGCACCGCCAGACCTTCCAGCTCGACGAGCGCCTGGTCGTGGAAGAACCCGCCGACCTCGAACAGGGCCATGGCCGGGTAGTGCCCGCCGAAGTAGCGGCGGAACACCTCGCCCAGCGGCTGCAGCTGCGCCTGGTAGGCGTCGCGGTCGCGCACGAAGATGTTGAGCTTGGTCACGTCCTGCAGGGTGCCGCCTGCGGCTTCCACCACCGCCTGCAGGTTCTTGAGGACCTGCTCGAACTGCGCCACCAGGTCGCCCGGCGCGACGATGCGGCCGGCGGCGTCGCTGGCGTCCTGGCCGGCCAGGAACAGCAACCGCCCGCCGGTGGTGACGATGCCGTGGCTGAATCCCCGGGGTGGGGGCAGGCCCGGCGGGTTGATGATCTCACGTCGTCGCGGCTCGCTCACGGTCCCTCCCCTACGTGCCGGTCTCTGCGCCGCGGCAGCCGGCGTCGTCCGGCCCCGCGACCGACCCCGGGCGGTGTTCCCCCGGCTACCGCCCCACGAACTTCGGGTCGGTCTTGGCCTTGAACGCCTCGTAGAAGCGCCGGTGGTCCTCGGCCATGAGCATCAGCGCCTGCGCCTGCGCCTCGGCCTCCAGCGCGGCGTCCAGGTCCATGTGCTGTTCGTGCTGGAGCATGCGTTTGGTCATCCCCACGGCCTGCGTGGGGCCGCTGGCGAGTCGCTGCGCCCAGTCGCGCGCGGTCGGCAGCAGGTCGTCGTGGGGGACCACGCGGTTGACCAGGCCGTAGCGCTCGGCGGTGGCGGCGTCGATCGCATCGCCGAAGAGCAGTAACTCCGCCGCGCGGCCCGTGCCGACCAGGCGGGGCAGCAGGTATGCCGCGCCCATGTCGGCGCCGGTCAGGCCCACCTTCGTGAACAGAAACGCGAAGCGCGCGCGGTCCGACGCCAAGCGCAGGTCGCTGGCCAGCGCCAGCACCGCGCCGGCGCCCGCGGCCATGCCGTTGATCGCCGCGATGATGGGCCGGTCCAGGGTGCGCATCGCCTTGACCACGGCGCCGGTCATGCGCGTGAACTCCAGGTGCCCGCGCACGTCGCGCCGGAGGAGCTCCCCGATGATCTCGTGTACGTCTCCGCCCGAGCAGAACCCCGCCCCGGCGCCGGTCAGGATCAGCGCACGCACGGCCTCGTCGTACCGGAGGGCTTCCAGGAGGTCGCGCAGCTGCCCGTAGACGGTGAACGTGAGGGCGTTGAGGACCTGCGGGCGGTCGAGGGTGATGGTGGCCACGCCGTCGGCCACCTCGTAGCGGAAGTCGTAGCTCATCGCTGCCTCCTCGGAGGACGGCTGCGCTTTCCTTCTCCCCGGTGCGCGGGTGGGTCCTCTCGCGCCGCTCCCCGGTGTCGGCCCCGGTGCTGGCCCCCGCGCCCGGCGGCTACTCCGCGTCGAGCTCCGGCGGATCCATCAGGCACAGGTCCGCGCGGCCCGCGGCCAGGATCGTGTTGGCCTCGTCGGCCGTGACCAGGTACCCGCCTACCAGCGTCGGGACCCTGGCTTCGTTGCGAATGAGATCCGCCAGACCGGTGAGGGAGCCGCGGCCGTAGGCCGGGTGCCCCTCGGGCACCGTCTGCCCCGCCAGCACCCACAGCAGGTCCGCGCCCTGCGCGGCGAACGCCCGGGCAGCGGTCACCGCGTCCTCCGCTTCGAATCCGCCGGGCACGCAGTCGGAGGCGGAGAACGCCACGCAGAGCGGCCGGTCGGCGGGCCAGGCCTCCCGCACTGCCGCCAGGACCTCCAGGGGGAACCGCAGCCGCCCGGCCACGGCGCCGCCGTAGGCGTCGCGGCGCCGGTTCGTGAGCGGCGAGAGAAAGCTGGCCAGCAGGTACCCCCACCCGGCGTGCAGCACCAGCAGGTCGAAGCCGGCCGCGGCCGCGCGGGCTGTCGCCGCTACGAAGGCGTCGCGCACCGCGGTCATGGCGTCGCGGTCTATCGCTCGTGGCACCTGGCTCGCTTTCGTGTAGGGGACGGCTGATGCCGCCACGAGCGGCCAGGCGCCCGCGCGCAGCGGCCGGTCCAGGCCCTCTTGGCGCGGCCGCACGGCGCCGCGCCGACCGGCGTGGTTGAGGACGATGCCGAGGGCTGCGGGCGCCTGCCGCCGCACCGCGCTCACCGTTGCCTGCCAGGCATCGGCGTGAAGGGCCTCGTAGAGCCCCGGGTCGCCGGGCGTCACGCGGCCGTCGGCGGTTACCGCCACGGGCTCGGTCAGCACCAGCGCCGCGCCGGCGGCCGCGCGACGCGCGAGCGCCTGGCGGTGGCGCTCCCCGGGTAGACCGCCGGGTGCCACATCTGCCGGCCGGCAGGCCAGCACGACGCGGTTGGGCAGAGATAGCCCGCGCAGGCGCAGGGGGGCCAGCAGCGGCGGCGGGGCCACCAGGGGGACGGCGGCGCTGCCCCCGTGCGCGCCCGCCGCAGCGTGCGCGGCGAACCAGCGGTCCACCCCCGCCACGAACAGCGGATCGCGGACCCGCAGCGAGTCGTACGAGATCCGTCCACTGCGCGTCATCAGGTGGAAGGCGAACTGGGGCGGGGCCAGGTGCAGGTAGCGCCGCAGGCGCTCGAAGTACGTCTGGCTCTCCGCGGCGGCCTGTTGCAGGGCTTCGACCGCGGGCCGGCGCGTGGCCTCGTAGTCGTTGAACGCCGTCTCCCGGTCGCGGTGCGTCTCGAAGGCGCGTGCCAGCGCCACGGCGTCCTCCATGGCCAGTTTCGTGCCCGACCCGATGGAGAAGTGCGCGGTGTGGGCGGCATCGCCCAGGAGCACGACGTTCTGGTGCCACCACCGTGCGCACCGCACCGTCACGAAGTTGATCCACCGCGAGTTGTTGGAGAGCAGCGGGCGGTCGGCGAGGAAGTCGCCGAAGAGGCGCTGGCAGTAGGCCAGGCTCGCGGCCTCGTCGGCCTCGGCGAGGCCGGCCGCCCGCCAGACCTCCTCGGCGCACTCCACGATGAACGTGCTGGTCGTGCCGTCGAACGGGTACGCGTGGACCTGAAACAGCCCGTCGGGACCGTCGCGGATGATGAAGGTGAAGGCGTCCAGCCAGCGCGTGGTCCCTAGCCAGATGTAGCGGGTCCGGCCCACGTCCAGCGTGGGGGTGAAGGCTCTGGCGAAGGCCCGGCGGATCACGCTGTTGACGCCGTCGGCCGCAATCACCACGTCGGCGTCCAGGTAGGGTGCCGGGTCGGCGACGTCGGCGCGAAAGCGCAGCGCCACGCCCAGCTCCGCGCAGCGCCGCTGCAGGATCTCCAGCAACGCGGTACGCCGGATCCCGGCGAAGGGCTGTCCACCGCACCGGAGCACCTCGCCGCGATGGTGGATCGCGATCGTGTCCCAGAGGACGAACCGGTCGGTGATCTCGCGGTACGTCGTCGTGTCGGCCTCCTGGAAGCCCGCCAGGGTGCGCTCGGAGAAGACGACGCCCCACCCGTAGGTGGCGTCGGGCGGGTTGCGCTCGAAGACGGTGACCTCCCGCCGGGGATCGGCCTTCTTGAGCAGCAGCGCGGCGTACAGCCCGGCGGGACCGCCGCCGATGACCACGATCTTCACGGGCGCCTCACGCGACGATGTCGGCCAGGCGCGCGAGCTGCGTCAGCTCGGCCACCGCGGGAAACAGGACGAGCTCGTGGCACCCGGCGTCCGCGTAGCCCCGGAGGAACTGCACGACCGCCTGCGGGGTCGTCAGCAGCGCTGCGGCGATGCGTTCGGCGAAGGGCCCGGTGAAGGCGTAGTAGTCCTTCATGTACCGGATGCCGGCCTCGATCGTGGCGTCGTCGCCCAGCGCGAAGTACCCCTGGCCCCACAGCCGCGGCTCGCCCGGACGCCCGGCGTCGATCCAGGCGGCGCGCGCGCGGTCGGCGGCGCGGGCGAACGCGCGCGGCGGGCCGCCGCCGTGCACGTACCCGTCGGCGTACCGGGCCGCCCGGGCGAACGCCTCGTCGGTCAGCCCGCCGACCAGCAGCGGCGGGCCCTGCGGTCGCAGCGCGCGCGGCACGACGGGGCTGCCCTCCCACAGCGTCCGCAGCGTCGCCAGCTGCTCGGACAGCACGCGGCCGCGGTGGCGGTGCGCGACGCCCGTGACCGCGTAGTCCTCGTGGCGTGCGCCCACGCCCACGCCGACCACCAGCCGCCCGCCCGAGAGGGCGTCCAGCGAGGCGAGGCTCTTGGCCAGCAGCGCGGTATTGCGCAGCGGCGCCACCACGATCATCGTGGCCAGCTGCACGCGCCGCGTGACCGCAGCGGCAGCCCCCAGCGTCACCAGGGGCTCGAAGCTGTCGTAGGGCATGCGGTCGATGACACCCAGGCTGGAGAACGGGCCGGCATCGGCCCGTTGGGCCCAGGTCAGCAATAGCTCACCGGGCGCGCCGGGGATGCCGCTTGGCAGTCCGATCCCAACCTGCATGCAGACCTCCACGCCCGGGAGTGCGCGCCACACCGGCGCGACGGTGCATATGGTTCGCACGGGGCCGGCGCGCCTCCTGGCGGGCTGCGGGGCAGGCCTACTCTTTGAGCGCGCCGGTCAGGCCCGCGACGTAGTGTTCGACGAAGAACGAATACGCCAGTGCCACCGGGACCGACCCCAGCAGCGCGCCGGCCATCAGCGGGCCCCACTGGAAGACGTCGCCGGTCACGAGCTCGGTGGCCAGGCCCACCGGAATCGTCTTCTGCGCCGACGACGAGAGGAAGACCAGGGCGTACAGGTACTCGTTCCACGACAGCGTGAACGAAAAGATCAGACACGAGAGGATCCCGGGCAACGCCAGCGGCAGCGTCACGTGCCGCATGACCTGGAAGCGGTCGGCCCCGTCGATGCGCGCGCAGTCCTCCAGTTCCACCGGGATCGACCGGAAGTAGCCCATGAGCAACCAGGTCGCGAACGGGATCAGGAACGTCGGGTAGCTCAGGATCAACGCACCCGGGTGGTCCCACAGGCCCAGCGCGTTGATCACCCGCGACAGCGGGATGAACAGAATGACCGGCGGCACCAGGTACGAGAGGAAGATGGCCACGCCCAGGGCCCCCGCGCCGCGGAAGCGTAGCCGCTGGATGGCGTAGGCGGCCAGCAGACTCGCTGCCAGCGAGAGGGCCGTCGACCCCACGGAGATCACCAGGGTGTTCCACAGCCACGGCAGGAACGACGTGCGGACCAGCAGCGTCTCGACGTGGGCCAGCGTGGGGCGCGTCGTCCACAGCTGGTTCAGGGCCAGGTTGTAGAGGTCGCGGTTGGGTTTGATGGCGGTGATCAGCATCCAGTAGAACGGGAACAGCAGGAAGACGAGGAACGCCCACAGCGGCAGGTAGAAGGTCAGGGCGCGGACCACCAGGGCGCGGGGCATGTCACTCTCTCCGCAGGTAGTGGTAGGCGACCGCGACCGACGCCAGCAGCACCGGCAGCATGAAGCCCGAGATGGCAGCGCCCTCGCCGATGTAGCCGCCCTGGATCGCGCGCTGGTAGGCCAGGGTGCCCAGCAGGTGGGTGGCGTTGGCCGGGCCGCCCTTGGTGATGATCCAGACCAGCTGGAAGTCGCCGACGGTCATGATGGTGGAGAACACGGTCACCACGGCGGTGAGCGGGAGCAACAGCGGCCAGGTGATGGCCCAGAACTTCTGCCAGGGGCCCGCGCCGTCGATGTCGGCGGCCTCGTAGAGCGTGGGCGAGACGGTCTGCAGTCCGGCCAGCAGGCCGATGGCGAAGAAGGGGATCCCCCGCCAGACGTTGGCCGCAATGAGGGAGGCTCGGGCCAGCGTCGGGTCGCCCAGGTAGTTGATGAAGCCGTCGACCAGCCCCATCTGCTTCAGCATCCAGGTGAGGACGCTGAACGTCCCGTCGTAGAGCCAGTAGAAGACCAGCGCCGAGAGCGACGTCGGCACGATCCACGGCAGCAGCATCACGGCCCGCACGATTCGCTTGCCGGCGAACTCGCGGTTGACCAGCAGGGCCAGCAGGAAGCCCAGCGCCAGCTTGAACAGCACAGCGACGCCGGCGTAGAGGGCGGTGTTGAAGACCACCAGGCGGAACACCGCGTCGTCCAGGAGGTAGGCGAAGTTGGCCAGTCCGACGAACCGGCCGGGGGTCCCGATAGTGGCGTCGGTCAGGCTGAGCCAGGCTCCCAGCGCGAACGGGTAGGCCAGGAAGAGGGCCAGCAGCAGCACCGCCGGGCCCACCATGACCGCGCCCAGCACGTGCCGGTTCTCCACCAGGCGCGCCCACCGCCCCTCGCGGCGGGCCGCGGTGGTTGTGGTAACGATCTCGACGCCGGCCATCTCCACCCTTCGGCGCTCCCGGGCGAGGGACGCCGGTGGCGCCGCCCGCCCGAAAGCCGCCTCCCGTTCCGGCGGTCGCCCGCCGGAACGCGTCCTATGCCTGGTAGATCCGGCGCAGGCGGTCCTCCGCGGCCCGGATCGCGTCGCGTACGCTGCGCCGGCCGGTGAGGGCTTCCGCGAACATGTCCACGATCACGAACTCTGCCATGGCACGCGCCGACTTCGGCCCCGGCACGCCGGCATAGGAGTGCGGCAGCATCCGGGCCACCGCGTCCCGGAACGGCAGCGCCTTGGGGTCGGAACGCCAGACCGCGAGGCCATTGTACGCCCGCAGCGGGTGGGTGACGTAGCCCAGCATGGCGTTGATCCAGCGGCTGTACTGGATATCCTCCATCATGAACCGGAGGAACTCCTTGGCCGCGTTGGGGGAGCGCGTGTACCGGAAGATGTACGCCTGGCTGAACAGGTGCAGCTCGGTGGGCCGGCCGACCGGGCCGATGGGGAAGTTGGCGTGGTTCATGTCGCGGGCGATCTCAGGGAAGTCGTTGCGGGCAGCGAAGTAGATACTGATGCCGTTGTTGGTCAGGGAGATCTCGCCGGCCAGGAACGCCCGGTTGTTGTGGGGGTCGAGCCAGCCGGCCACGCCGGGGATCATGGTCTCGTAGAGCTGGCGCCCGTACTCCAGGGCGTTGACCGTCTCGGGCGCGTTGATGGTGATGGTCTTGTTGTCCGGCCCGACCGCCTTGGCCCCGAACGCCCACAGGCACCAGTGCACCCACACGTTGCCGTCGCCCACCGCCTTGCCCAGCGCGAACCCGGTGGGATGGCCCCGCCGGCGCAGCGCCTGGCACAGCCGGAGGAACTCGTCGGTGGTCCTGGGGAATTTGGCCGGATCGGGGTCGAACCCCGCCTCCTTCACCCACGACTCGCGGTAGTTGATGGTCGCCCCCGGGGCGCCGATGGGCACGCCGATCCACTGCTTATGCTCCTGGCTGAAGCCGTACTGCGGCGCCACCGGGAACCAGCCGCCGTACTTGCGCCCCAGGTACTCGGCGAGGTCGGTCACCGGCACCAGCTTGTCGGCCCACAGGTGCGGCTCGTCGAAGAACCCGATGACGATGTCGGGGCCGGCCCCGACGTTGGCCGCGGCGGCCGCCTTGGGCTGGACGTCGGTCCACGTCTCGCGCTCGACCGTCACCTGCACCCCGGTGCGGCGGCTGAACTCGGCGGCGTTCTGCTGGAACGTGGGCTCGTCGGTGCTGACGAACTGCGACCAGCGCAGCACGCGCAGCGTGGCTCCCCGTTCCACCGGGAACGACATCGTGAGGTCCGGATTGTAGGATCCCGGGGGCAGCTGCGCGGCAGCCTCCTGCAGCCAGCCACGCAGGCCGAGGTGAGCCATCGTCGCGCCCGCCAGGCCGGCCGCACCCGCCTTCAGCACCTGCCGGCGCGTCAGGCCGTGTTCGCGTTGCGCCACGCGGGGATGGTCATGCGCCATGGCTCTTTGGCCTCCCTTCGTGTCCCTTGGCCTGTTCGCTGTCACTGAGAACTTTGACGCCAGCGAGGGCTTTCCTACCCTCACATGTCGACGAGGAGCGGCAGGTCGTCCCGGGGAAAGACCTCGCCGATGCGAGCGACGGTCTCGACGCCGCGCGCGCGCAACGCGGCCTCGAGGAGGGCGGCGCGCGCGGGGGGCACGGCCAGCAGCAGGCCGCCGGAGGTCTGCGCGTCGGCCAGCAGCAGGCGGGTGAGCTCGTCCACCCCGGGCGCCCACCGGACTTTGTCGGCCAGCCACTCGAGGTTGCGGGCAGTGCCGCCGGCGATGGCGCCGCCGCGGGCCAGGTCGCGGGCTCCGTCGAGGATGGGGACGGCGCGTGCAGCGACGCGCGCCGCCACCCCGCTCGCCTCCACCAGCTCGTGCAGGTGCCCCAGCAGGCCGAAGCCCGTCACGTCGGTGGCGGCGTGCACGCCGACCTCCTGCATCGCCTCGGACGCGGCGCGGTTGAGGGTCGCCATGACCCGCACGGCCGCGTCCGCCACCTCGGGCGGGGTCTTCTCCTGCTTGATGCCGGTGGTGATGACGCCGATGCCGAGCGGTTTGGTCAGGACGAGGACGTCGCCGGCGCGCGCGCCGGCATTGGTCACGAACCGCTCGGGATGCACGAACCCCGTGACGGCCAGGCCGTACTTCGGCTCGGGGTCGTCGATGGTGTGGCCGCCCACGACGAGCACGCCCGCCTCGGTGGCCTTGTCGGCGCCGCCGCGCAGGATCTCGGCCAGCAGGTCCAGCGGCAGCCGGCGGGGGAAGCCGGCGATGTTGAGGGCAAGCACCGGCCGGCCGCCCTTGGCGTAGATGTCCGAGAGGGCGTTGGCCGCGGCGATGACCCCGAACGTGTACGGGTCGTCCACGATGGGCGTGAAGACGTCGACGGTCTGGACCAGCGCCAGGTCGCCGCGCAGCCGGTAGATGGCCGCGTCATCATGGGTGCCGAACCCCAGCAGCAGGTTCGGGTCGCCGGGTCTGGGCAGGTGGCGCAGCACGTACGCCAGCTCGCCGGGCGGCAGCTTCGACGCTCAGCCCGCGCAGGCGACCAGGGACGTGAGCCGCACGCGCTCGCGCTGGGTCATGCGCCACCTCCTTTCCGCACCGCCGCCCGGAACAACGGCCGGCACGCAGGCGTTCTTCCGGTATCATAGCGGAGATGGGTGCGTACGAGGTCATCGAGCACACGGCCGACGTGGGGCTCGTCGTCCGGGGCCGCTCGCTGCGGGATCTGTTCGAGACCGCCGCGGAGGGCATGTTCACCTTCCTGGTGGACCCCGCCACGGTCGAGAACCGGGCCTGGCGGATGCGCCGGGTCGACGCCGAGGACGTCGAGGGCCTGTTGGTGGCGTGGTTGAACGACCTGCTGCTGCTGCTGAACGCGGAGGAGTTCGTCCCCAAGGTCTTCGTCGTGGACGAGATCTCCCCCACGCGGGTGCGTGCCACCGTGCACGGCGAGCCGGTCGACCCCGGCCGTCACCGGTTTCGCCTGGACGTGAAGGCTGCGACCTACCATGGGCTGGAGGTCCGGCAGACCCCGCAGGGGTGGACCGCGACGGTCATCTTCGACGTGTGAGGAGCGGGCGGGTGCGGTGGCGGGCGAGTCCCTGATGCCGTGGGCGCGGGGGGCGCGGGGCATGCTTTCCATGCTGCGGACCCGGGCAGCGCTCGCGCTCCTCGTCGTCTGTGCGGCGACCAGCCTTCCCGCCGGCGCCATGGCGGAGCGGCCCGTGCGCGGCGGCGTGCTCCGCGTGGCCCACACCAGCGAGCCGCCGACCCTCGACCTGCACTGGACCACCGGTGCGCCCACCCAGGACGTCGCCATCCACCTCTTTGAGGGGCTCTTTGCGCTCTCGGCCCGCTATCAGGCGAAGCCTCTGCTGGTTGACCGCTGGAGCGTCACCTCCGATCGTCGCACGTATACCTTCGTGCTCCGACGCGGGGTGGAGTTCCACCACGGCCGCGAGATGACCGCCGATGACGTGGTGGCGTCGTTGCAGCGCTGGGGGCGCGTGGCCGCCCGCGGGCGCGAGCTGTTCCGCGACGTCGTGGACCTGACGGCGGTCGACTCGGGAACCGTGCGCCTCCGGCTGCGCGAGGCCAACGGCCTGGTGCCCCTGGCCCTGGCCATTCCCAGCCAGGGCGCGGTCGTCTACCCCCGCGAGGTGATCGACGAGGCCGGCGCCGGGCCGATCCGGCGTTTCATCGGCACCGGTCCCTACCGGTTCGTCGAGCACACCCCAGACGTGCGCATCCGCGTCGAGCGCTTCCAGCGCTACCGCCCACGCGACGATCCGCCCGACGGGCAGGCCGGCCGGCGCGAACCCTACCTCGATGCCATCGAGTTCCTTCCGGTGCCTGACGCGTCCGTGCGCATCGCCGGCGTGCAGCGCGGCGACTACCACTTCGCCCATTCGATCCCCACCGACGAGTACGCGCGGCTGCTCGGCGTGCGCGCGGTGCGCCCGCTGGTCATCACGACCCCGCAGTGGGCCGGGTTCGTGTTCAATCACCGGAGCCCGCTGACCGCGAACCGGGCGCTGCGGCGCGCCGTGGCCGCGGCGCTGGACGAGGCGGCGATCCTGCGCGGGGTCTACGGTCCCCGGCAGTTCTGGCGCGCGACGCCGTCGTTCTTCCCGCCCGGGCACCCCCTGTGGACGCCGGCCGGCGAGGAGGTTTACCGTGCGCGCGGGCCGGCGGCCGCCCGGCCCTGGCTGGAGGCAGCCGGCTACGGGGGCCAGCCGCTGCGGTGGATGGCCAGCAGCGAGATGCCGCACCACCTGACCGCGGCTACCATCGCGCGCAGCCAGCTCGAGCAGGCGGGCATCGCGGTAGACCTCCAGGTGATGGACTGGGCCACGCTGGTGGCGCGCCGCGGCCGGCCCGAGGGTTGGGACGTCTTCACGACCACCTTCGGCTTCGTGCCCGACGCGGTCTTCCTGCTGCCGCTGCTGCCCTCGTGGCCGGGCTGGTACGAGGACCGGGAGATGGCGGCGCTGCTCCGGCTGCTGGTACGGCACACCGATCCCGCCGTGCGCGCCGCGCTGTGGGCGCGGGCGCAGGCGCGCTTCTACGACCAGGCGGTGGCGGTGCGGCTGGGCGACTGGTTCCCCTTGCAGCTCCACCGCGCCGAACTGCAGGGCGTGGTCGGGGGGCCGGGGACGTACCACTGGAACGTGTGGCTGGCACGACATCCGTGAGGGCGGCCCGGGGCGGGGACGGTCTGGCGCGGGTACCTGCCGTCGCGGCACGCCCGGGGGACTCCGTCGACCGTGGGAGGAGGGATCCAGATGCGACCCGACATCGTGGCAGGCGCGCCGTTTCCCGACTACGAGCTGCCCGACCACACCGGCGCCCGGCGGCGCCTGTCGGAGCTCCAGGGGCGCGATCCGATGGTGCTCGTGCTGGCCCGCGGCCACTACTGCCCCAAGGACTTCCACCAGCTCAAGAGTTACGTGGCGTTCTACCCGGAGCTGCGCGTGGGCTACACGCGGCTCGTGACCATCACCACCGACCACCTGGCCGAGCTCAACGAACTGCGCGACAAGCTGGGCGCCCCCTGGCCGTTTCTCGCCGACCCCATGCGCACGATCCAGAAGGATCTCGACATCCAGGAGTACACCGATCCCAGGCACGACCCCATGATCCCCTATACCTTCGTGCTGGCGCCGGGGCTGGTGATCTTCAAGATCTACAACGGCTACTGGTACTGGGGCCGGCCCTCGCCGGAGGACCTGCGCCGCGACCTGCGCGAGCTGTTCCAGCAGATCCGCCCTGACTGGGACATCACCACGCCGGAGATGCGCGGCGCGTGGGCACGTGGGGAGCGCGAGCGGTTCTTCCCGTACCGGCCGGCGGCCGGCTCGTCCGCAGGCACCCCGGCCCCCGGCTCGTCCCCATCGGGCACCGGGACATCCAGTGCCCCGGGGCCGCGGTAGCAGCCACCACAGGGGCCGCCGTCACGGTGACGTCGGAGCGTCCAGCCGCAGCCAGCGCGCGGCATCGCGCAGGGCGCCGGCCACCGCCGGATCGCCCCGCAGCTGCGCGAACGGGACCGGCGCCACGGGCGGGCTGCCGGCCTCGCGGAGGGAGCGCTGCCACCAGCCCACGTCGTGCCACCGGCCGAGCTTGAAGCCCACGGTGCGGTAGACCCCGACCGGTACGAACCCCATGGCCTCGTGGAGCCCCACGCTGGCGGGGTTGGGCAGCCCGATGCCCGCGAAGGCGTTGTAGAAGCCCTGCAGGCGCAGGATCTCCAGCAGGGCCGCGTAGAGCGCGCGGCCCACACCACGGCGCCGGGCGGCGGCAGCGACGTAGATCGAGACGTCCACCGACCACTGGTACGCCGCGCGCGTCCGGTGCGGGCCCGCGTAAGCATACCCCAGGACCGCGCCGCCTGGCGCGCACACGATCCACGGGTAGCGCGCGAGCGTGGTCCGGATGCGGTGGGCCATCTCCGCCACCGACGGCGGCTCGATCTCGAACGAGATCGCCGTTTCGCGGACGATCGGCGCGTAGATCGCGCAGATCGCCGGCGCGTCCTCACGGGTGGCGATGCGCAGAGGGGTCATGGCTGTGCGCTCTGTCCCGCGCCGCCCCCAAGATCCCCGGTCTTGACAGGCGCGCACGTCATGCTATTATCCCTTCCAAACTGACAGACCATGTTCCTCGGGCCGCGACGCCCGCGCCGGATGTGCTGGCGCGGGCGTTGTGCGTTCAAGGGGAGTCGTGGTGGTCCTGCGCGCCCGGGCCGCGATGCCCTCCTGGACCCGGGCGCTGCTGTGTCCGAGGTCAGTGTGGCCCTGGCGCAGGGTCAGTTCCTGCGCTGTGGCAGCGACGCGGAGGTGGCACGATGGCGATCCAACCCGCGGATACCGCATGGATGCTGGTGGCGACGGCCCTGGTGCTGCTCATGACGCCCGCCCTGGGGTTCTTCTACGGCGGCCTGGTCCGCGCCAAGAACGCCCTCAACACGCTGATGATGAGCGTCGTCGCCCTGGGTGTCGTAGGCGTGGCCTGGGCTCTGTTGGGGTACTCGCTGGCCTTTGCCGAGGGCGGCCCGTGGCTGGGCGGGGTCTCCAGAGCGTTCCTGCGCGGCGTAGGCCTCGAGCCCCAGGGCACGATTCCCCAGCTGCTCTTCATGGCCTACCAGGGCACCTTCGCCATCATCACGGCTGCGCTGATCTCCGGCGCCATCGTGGAGCGCATGCAGTTCCGCGCGTACGTGGCGTTCCTGGCGCTGTGGGCGCTGGTGGTCTACGCGCCGGTTGCCCACTGGGTCTGGGGCGGCGGGTGGCTGGCGCGGCTGGGGGCGCTCGACTTCGCCGGCGGGACGGTGGTGCACGTCAACGCCGGCGCGGCCGCCGCGGTGGCGGCGCTCGTGCTGGGTGCGCGCAAGGACTATGCGCGCCAGGCCATCCTGCCCCACCACGTGCCGTTCACGCTGCTCGGCGCCGGCCTGCTGTGGTTTGGCTGGTTCGGCTTCAACGGCGGCAGCGCCCTGGCGGCCAACGCCAGCGCGGCGCTGGCCTTCGTCAACACCATGCTGGCGCCGGCGGCCACGCTGGTGGTCTGGACGCTCCTCGACCTGGCCCGCACCGGACGCGCCACGGCGGTTGGCGCGGCCACGGCGATCGTCGTGGGCCTGGTGGCGATCACGCCGGCCGCGGGCTTCGTCGGGCCGATGGCCGCGCTGGCAGTGGGCGCGGTCGCGGCGGTTCCCAGCTACGGCGTGATCCTCTGGCGCGCGCGGACGCGTTTCGACGACTCGCTCGATGTGCTGGCCGCGCACGGCGTGGGCGGCACCGTGGGTGCGCTGCTGACCGGCGTGCTGGCCCAGAAGGTCTGGAGCGGGGCTGCGGACGGGCTGCTGTTCGGCAACCCGCTGCAGCTCGGCGTGCAGGCGGTGGCGGTGGTGGCGGCCGCAGCCTACAGCGCCGCGGGGACCCTGGTACTGCTGAAGCTGGTGGGGACGGTGCTGCCGCTGCGTGTCGCGGATCCGGGTGAAGAAGGCCTGGGGCTCGACGTCAGCCAGCACGGCGAGGAGGCGTACACGACCGGAGAGGGCGCGATCCTGGTGCTGTCCGAACCGGCGCCGCCCTCGCCGGCCCCGGCGCCGTCGCCGGCGGGGAGCCAGGCATGAAGCTGGTCGTCGCCATCGTGCGTCCCGAAAAGCTGAACGCGGTCTTGGAAGCCCTCTTCCACGCCGAGGTCAGGGGGGTGACCATCAGCCGCGTGCAGGGCCACGGCGGGGAGATCGAGCGGGTCCAGACCTACCGTGGCACGACGGTGAAGATGGAGCTGTCGGAGAAGGTGCGGCTTGAGATCGGGGTCTCCGATCACTTCGTCGAGCCCACGGTACGGGCGATCCTGACCGCCGGCCGCACCGGCGCGGTGGGGGACGGGAAGATCTTCGTGCTGCCCGTGGAGCGAGTCTACCGCATCCGCACGGGCGAGCAGGACGAGGCCGCCGTGACGCCGGTGGCGCCGGTGAGCTGACGTCCGGAGGCACAGCCGGCACGCGACCGGCCCCGGCCCAGGGAAGACGTTTTCCGCCGCCAGACCGGCTGCCTTGGAGAGCGCGATTCCCCCGGCAGCGCGTGGGGTCAGGGGGCGACTGACGAGGCGATCGGCCCGTCATGTTGGCCTGTCACACTGATAGTTTCGGATCCAGGAAGTCGCGTAGACCGTCGCCCAGCAGGTTGAACCCGAGCACCGTCAGGAATATAGCCCCCCCGGGGAAGGTCGGATACCACCAGTGCTCCAACATGAAGTTGCGCCCGGTGGTAATCATCGAGCCCCACTCGGGTGTGGGCGGCTGCGCACCCAGGCCGAGGAACGAGAGCGCAGCGGCCAGCAGGATCGCGGTGCCAATGTCCAGCGTGATCTTGATGATGAGCGGGCTGACGATGTTCGGTGCCACGTGGCCCAGCATGATACGGGCCTCGGGGACCCCGGTCGCCCGTGCCGCCTCTACGTAGACCTGCTCCTTTGCGGCGACCACCAAGATGCGCACCAGCCGCGCGTATTGCGGCCACCAGACGATGGCCAGCGCCAGCAACGCGTGCATCAGGCTAGGGCCCATGACGGCTACCAGCGCCATGGCCATGACCAGCGCGGGAAACGCCAGGAAGATGTCGGCCAGACGCATGATCACCTCATCCGCTGTCCCGCCCACGTAGCCCGCCAGCGCGCCTAGCGCGCCACCGAGCCCTGTGGCGAGCAGTACGGCAAACAGGCCGCTACTGACCGAGAGCCTGGTGCCGTGCAGCACGCGGCTGAACATGTCGCGGCCGAGCTCGTCGGTCCCGAAGGGATGGGCTGGCCCGGGGGGCGCGAGTCGCCGGGTGCCATCCACCCTCAGCGGGTCCTCGGACGTCAAGAGCCCCGGCGCGATGGCGACAAAGAGGATGAGTCCGGTGATCAACGCGCCGGTCAGAAACGAAGGATCGCGCAAGAGGCGCGTCCAGTGGCGGCCGAACCGGGGCCGGACTTGCAGCACCGTCGCTTCCAGCGTGCTCACCGTTTGAGTCTCGGGTCGAGGGCGAAGGAGACGAGATCGGTGAAGAGGTTCACCATGGCGTACAGCATCGACGCGATCACGGCGAAGCCGATGATCACCGGGAAGTCGGAGAACTCGATGGCCTTGTAGGCGTACGTCCCGATGCCCGGCCAGGCGAAGACTGCCTCGGTCAGTACGGCGCCGGCGAAGACGGCGCCCAGGCGCAACCCGAAGACCGTCACGATGGGCAGCGAGGCATTGCGCAGTGCGTGCACCATAACGACCCGTCGCTCGGGCAGCCCCTTGCTACGCGCGGTGCGGACGTAGTCCTGGCTCAGACTCTCGAGCATGCTGCTGCGGGTGATGCGTGCCAGGATGGCCACCGTCAGGAAGCTGAGCGAGAGCCCCGGCAGGATGAGGTGCACCACCGCGTTCCAGGCCGTGGTCCAGTGGCCGGCCAGCAGGGCGTCGACGGTGTAGAATCCGGTGATCGATGGCGGCGCCGGTACGCCTGGTCCCAAGCGACCACCCACAGGCAGCCAGCCGAGCCGACGGTAGAAGACGAGCTGCAGCATCAGCCCGTACCAAAAGATCGGCATGGCCGCGCCCGCCACGCTGATGACACGGCTGAGATGATCGATCACCCGGCCGCAGTGGACAGCGGAAAGCACGCCCAGCCCGATCCCAAGCACCAGGCTGAACACGACGCTGGCCAGGCTCAGCTCGATTGTGGCTGGCAGGAACGTCAGGATCTCTCTCAAGACCGGTTTGTTGGACATGAAGGAGCGGCCCAGATCGCCACGCACCAGGGCCCGCATGTAGAGGTAGTACTGCTCCCATAGCGGCCGGTCGAGGCCCAGGTCGCGTCGCACCTTCTCCAGCGTCGCCCTGGTGGCGTAGTCGCCGGCCACCAGCCGCGCCGGGTCCTGGGGGACGACGTGCGTGACCAGAAAGATGAAGAGTGACATCCCCACCAGGGTGAGGAGCATGAAGGCCAGCCGGCGGAGGATCAGCAGGCCCATGGCCCGGGGACGCTGCTCAACGGGAGGACGCGTGGTTGGTCGGCAGGCACCCCCGCCCGTGCGGCGAGCGGGCGTACCGCCACGCCTGCACTTCCCTATTCGCGCCACATGTGGTGAAAGGGGATGCGCCAGTCAAGCTTGTCGAAGTAGAACCCGCGGACATCCTTGCGCATCGGCAAGCGCATCATGACACGGCCCACGAAAATGTCCGGTGCCTCGTCCGCGATCATCTGGCAGACTTTCTTGTAGACCTCTATGCGCGCCTTGAGGGATGGCAGCCAGGTGGCCTGATCGATTAGCCGGTCCACCTCGGGGTTGTTGTAGTACATCATGTTCCGGCCAGCACCGCCGATGGCGTCGGATCGATACATGAAGTTCAGGTAGGCGTGCGCGTCGGCGTAGCGCACACCCCAGAGCTGGCCGTACGAGTTCTCCATGGTGGCGGGGTCGCGCGTGTCCTTCCAGGCCACTAGCTTCGCGAACATCGTCGGCCAGGTCTGGGTGCGGATGTCTAGTGTGATGCCGAGCTGCCGCAGGTTGCTCTGCCAGATTTCGGCCGCACGCCGTTCCCACTCGACGCCGGTCGGATACAGGAACGTCATGCGGAACGGGCCAACGCCGGCCTCCTGGAGGAGTTGCCGCGCGCGCGCCATGTTGAGCTCGTTGATGAGGCCGCTGGGCTTCCAGCCGCCCATGAACTCCGACACGCATGGGCCGTCGGAGGGGCCGAAGGCGTCCTCAATTTGGTAGAAGAGGCGGTAGTCGAATGCATACGCCAGCGCCTTGCGTACCCGCGCGTCGGTCGTCGGGCCGGCGGCCATATTCAAGCGGATATAGAACTGGTTGGTCGAGGGTGTTTCATGAATTACGAGGTCAGGGTTGCGCTTCATGGCCCGGACGTCGTCCGAACTGAAGAGCCGGATGGCATCCAGTTCGCCACGTTCCAGCATCAGGCGTTGCGTGGTGGCCTCGCTGATCTCCCACTGGACGATGCGGCGGAAGTGCTTCGCCTGCCAGCCGCCCCAGTACCCCTCGTACTTCTCCAGGAAGACCTTGTCGCCCGGAATGCGCTGCGTGACCCGGTAGGGGCCGGTCCCGTTGGCGTTGTCGGCGTACCAGTCGGCGGCGTAGTCCCCGGGCCGCCGTTCGTTCTTTTTCACGTGCGACGGCGACACGATGAACAAGCTGTCCAGCCACGAGAGGAAAAGCGCGTTGGGCTGTTTCAGGGTGAAGCGGACGGTGAACGGATCGACGATCTCGAATCGCTCGACGTCCTCCAACACCCAGCCCGCCCCTACCTTGAAGTGCTGCGCGCGCTCAATGGAGAACTTGACAGCCTCGGCGGTGAAGTCGCTTCCGTCGTGGAACTTTACGCCCTGCCGCAGCCTCACGGTGTACACTTTCGCGTTTGGCGAGACCCGCCAGGACACCGCCAACCGTGGCTCGGGCTCGCTGCTGCCCCGCTTGCGTCCCACGAGCACGTCGTAGACGTAGGCGAGCAGATACTGGTCCCAGCCCGAGGTGATGCGGTGCGGGTCCAAGCTCGCCACTTTGGTGATGGTGGCGAAGTTGAACGTGTCGCGGGCGGGCGCGCCGATAGCCGCCGGCCAGGCCGTGAGAAGCCCGAGCCCCGCGACCAAGGCTCCCAGCACAGTCACCCAGCGTCTCACGGTGATCCCTCCACTTCGTGTCGGTCTGCTGTCTTGTTATTGGACCACGAACAGGTCGCTCCAGTCCGCGCTCTGGGACAAGATCCGGCAGCCACCATCCTGGACTACCACGGTGTCCTCGATGTGGTAGAGCTCGCTTCCCCGGAAGTGGCTGTATTCGATGCACAGGACCATGTTGCGATCCAAGACGGCGGGGTTGTGCGGCGTGATCATGGGGTTTTCGTGAATGCCCAAACCCAGGCTGTGCCCGATATGGACCCTCTCGACGTGCACCCCGAGCCGCTTCGCCGACTGCTCGTAGACGCCATACAGCGTCCGAACTTCGACGCCCGCGCGCACCGCGCCCAGCACCGTCTGGTGAACGTCCCACAAGCGCCGGTACGTGTCGCGCTGCTCGGGCGCGGCTTTCCCAACGACGACCGTGCGCGCCAGGTCCGAGAAATACCCGGCTTTCATGCCACCGACGTCCACGCGGCAGATATCGCCGGGGGCGAGACGGTACGAGGACGGGAGACCATGGATGAACTGGGCATTCGGCCCCGCCCCCAGCAGCACCGGTCCGCGCATCTCGTCGGCACCGTATTCGAAGTGCTTCTCGCGGATCACGCTGGCCACGTCCCGTTCCGTGTCTCCGGGCTTCGCCTGCGCGAACGCCGCTCGCATGGCCCGGTCAGTGATCATGGCAATCTCGCCCAGGCGGGCGACCTCGTCGTCGGTTTTGATCATCCGGAGCCGCTCGAACACCCCATCGGCCGGCACCAGGGTGGCGCCCGGCAGGCGATCGCGCATCTGCGCGTAGTAGTGTGCAGTGAGGAACTTCGTCTCGATGCCGATCCGGGCGCGGTCCAAGCCTTTCTCCCGGATGACGGCCGCCAGTACGTCGATGGGTGACTCGCGGAACTCGTGGTAGGTGCGGATGTCAGAGATCCGACTCTCCTGACGCGTAAGCCGTTCTTCGATCACGCAGATGACGAACGCCGGATCGCCAGCGCGCGGCCACAGGACCAGCGCGATGCGCTCGGGCAGCAGTCGTTGCGTCAAGATATAGGCGCCGGAGAGATACTGGGTGTTCTCGGGCGAGGCGGCAGCCACCGCGTCCAGCTCTGCCTCGGCCAGTGCCGCCTGCAGGCGGTGCAGATCGACCATGGTCCACGTGTCCTTGGGGTGAAAAGTTTTTGTATGTATTCGGTTGAGCTGGGAGGCCTCCTCCCCGTGTAACGGAATGGGGAGATGCCGCTGCATCTGGACAGGACATGTGGATGGGGGGTGGCGGGTTGCCCTCCGCGCGGCGGAATGCTAGCATTAGTGTCAACACGGGAAGTGGCGATGACGGAGCCGAGTAGGCGCGGCGCTGCCTGAAGAGAGAGCCGGCGGGTGGTGCGAGCCGGCCGGGCCCGCGACGAATCCCCTCCCGAGCGGCGGACGATACCGGTGCCAGCGTCCCGGTGGCCGGTCGAAGTCCCCGGGTGCGCCCGTGACAGCGCGCGCGAGGGCCCGGAGGGCTGCGTGCGCGCTGGGCGCAGGGCCGGGAAGGAGAGTGGCACCACGGGGTGACCCCGTCTCGACGCGAGGCGGGGTGTTTTGTTTGGTCGCGACAGCCGGCCGCCGAACGGCCGGCCGCGCGGCACGATCGCGCCAGGGGCGCGGTGTGGCGCACCCACGCGCAGCCCCTGCCAGGAGGTGAGCCGTGCAGCACTACCTGTTGATCCCAGGTCCCACACCGCTGCCCGAGGAGGTCTTGCGGGCCGGCGCCCGGCAGATGGTGAACCACCGCGACGCCGAGTTCGGACGGCTGCTGGCCGAGACGCTGGAGGCGCTGCGCCGGGTCTTCCTGACCCGCCAGCCGGTCATCCCGTTCGCGGCATCGGGCACCGGCGGGCTGGAGGCCGCGCTGGTGAACCTGTGCTCTCCCGGGGATGACGTCGTGGGGATCTGTGCGGGGGTTTTCGGGGACCGGTTCGCTGCCATCGCCGAGGCGTTCGGCCTGCGCGTGCGGCGTCTCGAGGTCCCGTGGGGGCAGGCGGTGGATCCCGACACGGTGCGCGCGGCGCTGCGGGGTACGCCCCGGGCGCGGGCGCTCCTGGTCACCCACAACGAGACGTCGACTGGCGTGCGGCAGGACCTGCGCGCCATCGCCGAGGCCGCGCGCGGCCACGACGTGCTGCTGGTAGTGGACGCCGTGAGCTCCCTGGGGGCGGTGGAGCTGCGTGCCGACGCCTGGGGCCTCGACGTCGTCATCACGGGGTCCCAGAAGGCGTTGATGGCTCCGCCGGGCCTGGCGCTCATCAGCGTCTCTGACCGCGCCCTGGCGGCCATGAGGACCGCGCGGCTGCCGCGCTTCTACTGGTCGTTCGAGCGCATGCTGGCCGAGCTGGGCGAGGCCGAGGCCTACACGCCCTTCACGCCCGCGATCGCGACGATCTACGCGCTCCACGAAGGGCTACGGCTGGTGGAAGCCGAGGGGCTGGAGGCCCGCTGGGCGCGGCACCGCCGGACCGCGCGCGCCGTGCGGGCGGGCGTGCGGGCCCTGGGGCTGCGCGTCGTGCCCGACGAGGCGGTGGCCAGCGAGACCGTCACCGCGGTCTGGCTCCCGCAAGGCGTCGAGGCCGGGGCGCTGCTGGGGCGCCTCCGGGTCGAGCACGGCGTGACGCTGAGCGGCGGTCAGGGCCAGTTCAGGGGCAAGATCGTGCGCTTCGGTCACCTCGGCTGGGTGCCCGACGACGCGGTGCTGGCGGGGCTGGCGGCGCTGGAGACGGTGCTGCCCCAGGTCGGTGGGCCCGCAGGTCGAGGAGCCACGGCAGCGGCCCGCGAGGTGCTGGCAGCCACCCCGGCGTGACCGCGATCAAGGCAGGGGTGAGGCGATGCCACAGACGCACGGCGTGCAGACGCAGAGAGACGGCGCGGTGGCCACGGACGCGGCACGCCCGCGGGTCGTGGTGGCCGACGGGCTCGACGCGCTGGGCCTGGAGCGCCTCCGGGCGCAGGCCCGGGTGGACGTCTTCGCCGGGCTCGACGAACCCCGCCTGATCGCGGCGCTGCAGGGGGCAGATGCCGTGATCGTGCGCAGCCGCAGCCGGCTCACAGCCCGGGTGCTGGAGGCCGCGCCGCAGCTGCGCATCGCCGCCCGCGCCGGCGTGGGCGTGGACAACATCGACGTGGACGCGGCCACCCGGTGTGGGATCCTGGTGCTCAACACCCCGGAGAGCAGCACGATCAGCACCGCGGAGCACACCATGGCGCTGCTCCTGGCGCTCGCCCGCTGGATCCCCCAGGCCCACGCGTCACTGGCCGGCGGCGAGTGGCGGCGCGAGGCGTTCGTGGGGATCGAGCTCTACGGCAAGACCCTGGGCGTCGTGGGGCTGGGGAAGATCGGGGCCGAGGTCGCGCGGCGCGCGCAGGCGTTCGGGATGCGGGTGGTGGCCCACGATCCCTATATCAGCGAGGAGCGGGCTGCCCACCTGGGCGTCGCGCTGGCGGAGTTCGACCACCTGCTGGCGTCCAGCGACGTGGTCACGCTGCACGTACCGCTGACCCCGCGCACGGCGCGGCTGCTGGGGTCCGAGCAGTTCCAGCGTATGAAGCCCGGCGCGCTGCTGGTCAACTGCGCCCGCGGCGGGCTCATAGACGAGGACGCCCTCCTGGCGGCACTGGAGGCGGGGCACCTGGGCGGCGCGGCGCTGGACGTGTTCGAGCAGGAGCCCCCTAGCCGGTCGGCGCTGCTGGCGCATCCCCGCGTGGTGGCCACGCCGCACCTGGGCGCTTCCACCCGGGAAGCGCAGCGGTCGGTGGCCGTGGAAGTCGTCGAGCAGGTGCTGGCCGCGCTGGCAGGCCGGCCCGTGCGCGGCGCGGTCAACGCGCCGGCGCTTCTGGCCGAGACCTGGCAGCGGCTGGAGCCCTACCTGGCGCTGGCCCGCCATCTCGGGACGCTGGCGCAGCAGCTGACCGACGGCCAGATCGAGGCGGTGGAGCTGCGCTACGCCGGCACGGTGGCCCGGGAAGATCCGGCGCCGCTGACGGCCGCGTTCCTGGTGGGGCTGTTCAGCGGCATCTCGGCCCGCCCGGTCAACATGGTGAACGCGCCGGTCCTGGCGCGGGAGCATGGCATCCGCATTCGCGAGGTGCGGCAGGAGGAGAGCGAGGACTTCCAGAGTCTGGTGACCGTCACGGTCCGGACGACCCGGGCGCCGCTGGGGCTGGCGGGGACGCTCTTCGGTCACCGCGAGCCGCGCATCACGCGCATCGGCGACTACCGGCTGGACCTGATCCCGGCCCGCCAGCTGCTCTTCGTGTGGAACGCGGACCGGCCCGGGATGATCGGCAGGGTGGGGACCATCCTCGGCGCGCACGCCGTCAACATCGCCAACATGCACGTGGGTCGCGTGACGCCTGGCGGCACGGCCCTGATGGTCCTGTCGGTGGACAACGAGATCCCTGCCGAGGCTCTGGTCGCGCTGGCGCAGCTCGACGGGATCAGCGGCGTGCGCGCGGTGCGGCTGGACTGAGCGGACGGCGCCGGACGCCACGGCAGGCGGGAGGCACGACGATGCTGGATCTCAAGAAGATCCGCGAGGCACCCGACCGCTACCGCGCAGGGCTGCGCAAGCGCGGCCTGCACCCGGCGGCCATCGACGCCGTGCTGGACGCGGACCGGCGGCGCCGGGAGGTGCTGCAGCAGATCGAGGCGCTGCGCGCCGAGCAGAACCGCGCCTCGGCCGAGGTCCCGCGCCTGGCGGGCGAGGCGCGCTTGGCACGCCTGGCGGCGCTGCGGGCGCTTGCCGACCGCCTCAAGGCCCTGGAACCGGCGCTGGAGGCCGCCGAGGCCGACCTGGACCGGCTGCTGCGCAGCCTGCCCAACCAGCCCGACGACACCGTGCCGGAGGGACTGGACGCCTCGGCCAACGTGGTGGTGCGCGCCTGGGGTAGCCCGCCGCAGTTCGCCTTTCCCCCGGCCGACCACGTGGACCTGGGCACGCGCCTGGACATCGTGGACTTCGAGCGCGGGGCCAAGGCTGCGGGCTCGCGCTTCTACTATCTCAAGGGCGACGGCGTGCTGGTGGAGCAGGCGCTGGTCAGACTCGCCATGGACCTGCTTCGCGCCGAGGGTTTCGTCGTGATGGAGACGCCGATGCTGGTCCGCACCGGCGTCATCACCGGCGCGTGGGGCGGTGTCGAGTTCGACCCGCAGCAGACCTACAAGGTGGAGACCGACGACCTGGCTCTGATCGGCACCAGCGAGCAGTCGCTGGCCGCCTATCACATGGACGAGACGCTGGAGGCCGACCGCCTGCCGTTGCGGTACGCTGGGCTGTCGTGGTGCTTCCGCCGGGAGGCGGGCTCCTACGGCCGTGACGTCCGCGGGCTGTACCGGGTCCATCAGTTCTTCAAGGTGGAGATGTTCTCGTTCGCCCATCCGGCGCGCTCGGCGGAGGAGCACGAGTACCTGGTGAGCCTGGAGGAGCGCTACGTGCGCATGCTGGGGCTGCCGTACCGGGTCGTGCTGCTGTGCGGCGGCGACCTGGGGTTGGCCATGGCCAAGACCTACGATGTGGAGATCTGGATGCCGGGCCGCGGCGGGTGGGGCGAGACGCACTCGTGCAGCAATGCCCACGACTTCCAGGCGCGCCGGCTGGGCATCAGATATCGTGAGGGCCCGCGGGGCCCCGCAGAGTTCGTCCACACCCTGAACGGGACGTTGGTGGCGACCAGCCGGATGCTCCTGGCGCTTCTGGAGAACTACCAGCAGGCCGACGGGTCGGTATGCGTGCCCGACGTCTTGCAGCCGTACCTGGATGGCCGCGCCGTGCTGCTGCCCGCGTCCCACGCCGGGCGCCCGTGATCGCCCTTCTGGCCGGCGCCGCGCTGCTGGCGATGTTCTACGGCTCGGCCGGCGTGCTGGCGGGAGTCCTCTACCGATCTCTGGCGCGCACCCCCGGGCCGCAGCGGCGCTGACGGCGCCCTTCCTTGGCGGGCCCGCCGGCCCAGCAGGACCCCCGGCAGGCCGGCGCGAACTGCGGCTCCACAGTTTCCTCTACACCTCTATACCTCGTTCCGAGGGGGTGAGAGCCCGAGCGTGTGCAGTGTGTGCTCTTCCGGCCTGGCCTCGACGGTTCCGCAGCCAGCGGAGCGGAGACTGCAAGGGGGGAGATGGATGCCAGAGGAAGTGAGCCGGAGAGAGTTCCTGAAGTCCCTGGGTGTGACCGTAGGCGCAGCCGCAGCGGGCGGCCTGGCCGGCCAGGTCATCCAGCCGGCGCCGGTCGAGGCGCAGAGCCCGCCCCGGGGGCGCATCCCCGACACGCCCTACAAGACCGGGCACATGACGTTCCTCTCGGGCGCGGCCGCCGTACTCGGCGAGCAGTCGCGCAAGGGCCACCTGCTCGCGGCTGAGGAGATCAACGCCAAAGGCGGGCTCCTCGGCAAGCGCAAGATCGAGACGATCTTCGCCGACGAGGCCGCCGGCACCGACGCCAACGTGAAGGAACTCAAGCGGATGAAGCTTGAGGGCAAGATCGACCTGTTCACGGGGGTCATCTCCAGCGGCAATACGCCGGCCCTGGGCCCCGTCGCCGAAGACCTGAAGGTCCTGACGCTCTTCACCGACGGCTGCACCGACTTCCTGTTCGACAAGGCCGTGCCCAACCCGAAGTACATCTTCCGCCTGACCAACATCCAGTCGGCCGACGGCGTCATGGCTGCTCTCGCGGTGGCCCAGGCCTGGCCCGAGGTGCGCAAGATCGCCCATATCCACCCCGACTACTCGTACGGGCGGAACGCCTTCGACCACTTCACCGTGGCGATCCAGAAGCTGCTGCCCGGCACCGAGGTCGTCTCGGAGGCCTGGCCGAAGCTGGGCACGACCGACTTCACCGCCCACATCACCAAGACCCTGTCGGCCAAGCCCGACCTGCTGGTGTCGGCGGTCTGGGGCGGCGACTACATCGCCATGTACAAGCAGGCCCTGGGCTACGGCCTGTTCAAGCAGATGAAGTTCGCCAGTACGATCGCCTTCGGCGTGGCCCCGCATGCCATCGGCAAGGACCACCCGGAGGGCATCGTGGCCGGCGTGCACGCCAACTACTACTGGACGTTCCCGCCGGGGAACAAGTGGCCGCTGAACAACCTGTTCGTGCGCAAGTTCTTCAACCGGTGGAAGGAGTACCCGAACTTCGAGGCCGAGGGCGCCTACGTGGCGCTGTACATGCTGAAGGAAGCCGTCGAGAAGGCCAACCGGTTGACTGGCGGCTGGCCCGACGACGAGGCCATCATCGCCATGCTGGAGGGGATGATGTACCCCGGCCCGGCGGGCTACTACTACATCCGGCCCGACAACCATCAGGCGTACAAGGACGCCATGACGGGATTCAGCAAGAACGACCCCAATTATCCCTTCCTGGTTCTGGATCCGAACACCGTCATCACTGTGCCGATCCGGAACATCACGGCACCCCCGGGCTACCCCAGGGGCGAGCCCACGACGACGCACCGGTGGATTCAGGAGACCTGGCCCCGCGTGCGCGCCTGAGCGCGGCAGGACGGCAGGCGGGGGCAGCGCCCCGGCGGGGCGCTGCCCCCCCGCATCTGTGGGCGTCGGAGCGGTGGCTCGCGCGCATGGGGTGCGGCGGCGGGCCGCGCCGGGCCCGGCGGTGCGCCGCGCTGGCGGTCTCGCTGGCTGTCGCGGTCGCCGGAGCCATTCCCGCCAGGGCCGGCCACGAACTGGCGTACTCGCCGGCGTTCTACCCGCACGAGATCCAGATCGAGACCGCTGGCGCCGATGCGGCCGAGCGGCTTCGGCAGGGTGCGCTGCACGCCCTGGTAGGGCTCGACCCGTTCGCGCCGGGTCCGCTGCCGGCCGACGTAGCAGCGGTGGAGTCGTTGCGGGCGTATGTGCTGGTGACGGCCGACGGCCCCGCCCTGGCCGGGGTGTCCCGCGAGGCGCGGTGCCGCGTGCTGGGCGCGGCGCTGGGTGTGCTCGCGCGCTCCACCCGCTTCCACTTCCACCCGTACCCTGTGACGCCGTTCCACGAAGACTACCTCCACCACGCGGATCTGGCCCGGGCTCAGCATGTGCAGTACGCGGCGGGTGAGGCGGCCGGCCGTGCGCCGCGGTTCCGCCCGCACGGACCCCTGGCCGCGGCGATTCTGGCTGATAGCGCGGGGACCGCGCCGGGCGGGGTGCCGTGGGACGTCACCGTCGAGACGGTGCCGGTGGAGGAGCTGGTCGCGGCATCGGCGCCGCGCCTCGACGGCGGGCAGGGGCCGCCCTGGGCGCGGGACGGCTGGTTCCACGCGGTGCAGCTGCTGCGCGGCCGGGTGGACGACGCCGAGGGCCGGGCGGCCGACGAAGTGGTGGCGCGCCTGGTGGCCGGCACGATCCGCCGGCCCGAGGAGCGCGTTGCGCTCGAACGCGAGGTCCCGACGCAGCTCCTGCGCGCGTGCCGTGCGGCCGTCGCCGGCTATGTTGTCCGCCGCGAGCCCTACAACACCGAGTTCTCGGCCGGCGTGGAGAACGTGGCGTTCGACGCCCACAGCGGGCTGAACGCCCCCATCTTCATCCGCACGGTGAAGCTCAAAGACTTCCCCTGGAACGGGGTGCTGCGCCTGGGCGTCGCGGCCGCGCCGCAGACGGCCTGGAACCCCGTCGGCGGGTTCACCGACCCGTTCGGCCGACTGGTGTGGGCCGCCGTCGGCGATCCGGCGCTGCTGCCGGCCCCCTACGGCGCCGGCGCAGTACCCAACCGCGTCGTGCCCCATCGTGCGGAGCCCCCGCGCCTGGTGCAGCGGCTGGACCGCTGGATCGCCAGGCTGGCCGGCGGGGAGGTGCGCATCCCGCGCGACGCGCGGTTGCCGGATGCCGCCGGCCGGTGGCATCCGGTCGGGTGGCGCGCCACGGCGCAGGCGCGCGTGACCTACACCGTGCGCACCTCGGCGTTTCACGACGGCACCACGATGACCGCAGCCGACGCCCTCTACCCGTTCCTAGTCGCGTACCGGTGGGGCGTGGCCGGCCCGTACCACGACCCGCGCCTGGCGGCCGCCACGGCCCTGGTGCGGGCGCACCTGGCCGGGGTGCGGCTGGCGCGGATCGAGGAGACGACGCTGCGGCTGGGCGATCTGCGGCTGCAGTGGCGGGACCCGGTCATCGAGGTCTACTTGCGCGGCGGCCTGCCCGCCGCCGGGCACATCGCGGCGCTGGCGCCGCCGTGGGCCCCGGTCCCGTGGCACGTCATGTACTTGATGGAGGAAGCCGTCCGCCGGGGCCTGGCGGCGTTCTCGGCCGAGGAGGCGCGCCGGCGTGGCATCCCCCAGCTCGACCTGGTGCGGGCGCCGGCCCAGGTCGCGCGCCTGCGCGCGCTGGCCGCGGAGCTCGAGGCGCGCGGCGCGATCCCCGCAGGCCTCGAGCCCTACGTGACCGCGCAGGAGGCGCGGCTGCGGTGGCGCGCGCTGCAGCGCTTCGCCGAGCGCACGGGCCACCTGCTGGTGACCGCCGGCCCCTACCGGCTGGCCCGCTGGGACGGCCGGCGCGCCACGCTGACGGTCTTTCGAGACCTCACGTACCCGCTGGTGATCGGCGCTTACGACCGCTATGCGCTTCCCCGCCCCGCGCACATCGCGGCGCTGCGCGTCGCTGGCGGTCAGCTGCGGGTGCGGGCCGAGGTCGAGCTGGTGGAGCGGGTCCAGCGCGACCACCGGATCACGCGGGAAGCGCTCAGCGACGAGATGCTGCGGGGGACGCCCCGCGTGCGTCCCGTCTGCCGCTTCGTGGTCGTCGACGCCGCCGGCCGCGTCCTCCAGGTCGGCGAGGCCGCTTACGCGGGCGGCGGGGAGTTCGCGGCGGCGCTGCGGGCGGCCGGTCCGGCCACCGTCATGGTCGCCCTGTACCAGGACGAGAACTTCGTGGCGCCCGGGATCCGCACG
Organism: Candidatus Fervidifonticultor secundus; assembly: GCA_031459385.1. Taxonomy (GTDB): domain Bacteria; phylum Sysuimicrobiota; class Sysuimicrobiia; order Sysuimicrobiales; family Humicultoraceae; genus Fervidifonticultor; species Fervidifonticultor secundus. The sequence continues at coordinate 124,003 of JAVKIP010000001.1, forward strand.
CTGGCGCTGCCGTCTGGGCGGTGACGCGGGTGCGACGGCAGGTCCACCCGATGGCGGCGCTGCGCGCCGTCATGCCGGCTGTCGTCGCGGCGCTGGCGGCGGGTGCGGCGTGGCCCGCTCCGGCCGTCGCCCACGCGGTGCTGGAGCGCGCGTTGCCCGCGCCCGGCTCCGCGATCGCGACGCCGCCGGATCAGGTAGTGCTGGTCTTCAGCGAGCCGATCGAGCCCCGGTTCAGCGCCGCCTCGGTGCGCGATGCCCGCGGCCAGTCGGTCTCCGGACCCGCGCAGGCCGGTGACGACGGTCGCACGCTGCTCCTGCCCCTAAGCGAGCTCCCCACGGGCATCTTCACCGTGCGGTGGCGCGTGCTGTCGGCGGTGGACGGCCACGTCACCAGCGGCGCCCATCTCTTCGGTGTCGGCGAGAGCCCCGCGCAGGGCGGCGCGGCGGCGCAGCCCAGACCCGAACTCGACCGGGTTCTGGCGCGGTGGCTCGCGCTCGCGGCCGGCCTGGTGCTTGCGGGCGCTGTCGCCGCGCGCCTCGTCGTCTTCGAGCCCGCCGCCCGCAGGCTGGCGCCGCCCCTGGCCGATCTCCTCCGCGCGCGGCTGCGCGCGGTGACGCGCGCAGCGGGTACCGGCGTCGCAGTGGTCCTGGCCGTCGACCTGCTGCACCAGGTGCACCTGGTAGCCGCACAGGCCGCAGGTTCCGCGGCGGTGGCATACGTGTGGGCCAGCCGCGCGGGCCAGGCTGCGCTGGGCGGGATTGCCGCCGCGCTGGTGGCATCCCGCGGGGCCGGGCCGCTGGCGATCGCTGGCGCCGGCGGCGTGCTGCTGGCCTTCACGGTGACCGCTCACGCGCCCGCCGCAGGTCCCCTGGCCGTCGCGGCAGACTGGCTGCACCTTGCCGGCGTGTCGGCCTGGCTCGGCGGGCTGGCGGTCCTGGTGTTCGTCGTGCGCAGGCTCGACGACGCGGCCAGAACGGACGTCGCGCGCGCCGTCGTGCGGTCCTTCTCGCGCCTGGCGGCGGCTGGCCTGCTGGTCACGGCGGGTACGGGGCTGTACGCAGCCTGGCTCCAGGTGCCGGCGCTGCGGGCCCTGGTGACCACGACCTACGGCGTGGCTCTGCACGTCAAGGTGCTGCTGCTGATCCCGCTGCTGGCTTTTGCCGCCGTCAACCGCTTCCTGCTGCGGCCGCAGCTCGAGCGCCACGCGCACGCGGAGCTGGCACGGCGCTTCGTGCGTTCGGCCTCCGGCGAAGTGAGCGTGGCCGCGATCATCGTGCTGGCGGCCGGGGTGCTCACGACGACGCCTCCGGCCAAGAACACGTACGACGCCGGCGTACCCACCGCAGCGCTGCTCGTCGGGCTCGCGGGCGAGACCAGGGTGCGCCTGATCGTGGCCCCCGCGCGGCCTGGCCGGAACCGGTACGAGGTCGTCCTGGACGGAGCCCGGCCCGAGGCCGCAGGGGACCTACGTGTGCTGCTGCGCCTGGTGAAGCTGGACGAGGACCTGACGCCCACGTCTGTCGTGCTGACCCCTGCGGCCGGCGGGCAGTTCGAGGGCCAGGGCGACCACCTGGCGGCGGCGGGCTGGTGGGAGGTCGAGGTCGTGGTGCGCCGGCGAGGGCTGCCCGACGTGTCGACGTTCTTCCCCCTCGTCCTGGGCGACGGGCTGGTGGCGCAGCGCGATCCCGAGGCGATGCGGCTCCTGCAGGAAGCGCGGGAGGCACCGCTGGGCGCGTGGCGCGAGTGGGAGCAGGTTACCGACGGCGCCGGCAGCCTGGTGGTCACCCAGTACCGGCTCGCGCCGCCCGACCGGCTGCACCTGCGGTCGCGCTACGAGCTGGCGCCCACCGGCGCTACGGGCCAGACCGAGATCGTCGTGATCGGCGACCAGCGGTACGAGCGCAGAGACAGCGGGCCGTGGACGCGCGCGACGCTGCGCCAGCCGGTGATCGCCGAGGGCCACCGCGTCTACCTGAAGATCGCCGAGCACGTCGCGCCGGGGCGCGAGGGGCGCTGCGACGACGAGCCCTGCCGCGTGGTGCTGTGGACCAACCCCGGCGGCAGCCCGGCCTTCGCGGCCTGGATCGGCCAGCGGACCCTGCGCGTCCACCGCCTCTACATGCGCGCGCCAGCGCACTACATGACGGTGCGGCCGTCGCCGCCAGGCGAGATGCCGGCCATCACGGCGCCCAGGTGACGGGCGCAATCCCCCACGCCCCGCCGCCCGCGTGCACCGGCCGTCGTCACTGCCCGGGCCTCACCCCGCGCCGGGCAGCCCTCGCCGCGCCATCTCCCGTGCCCGCAGCTCCGCGCGGCGGATCTTCCCGGTGGTCGTCATGGGCAGGGCGTCGAGGAACTCGACCTCCCGCGGGTACGCGTAGGCCGCCAGCCGCGTCTTCACGTGCTGCTGGATGGCGCCGGCCTGGTCGGGCGACGGCGCGTAGCCCGGGCGCAACTTCACGAACGCCTTCACGATCTGCCCGCGCACCGGGTCGGGTACGCCGATGACCGCGCACTCGGCCACGGCGGGATGGGTGAGCAGGCTGCTCTCCACCTCGGCGGGCCCGATGCGGTACGCGCCGCTCTTGATCACGTCGTCGGTGCGGCCCTCGAAGTAGAAGTAGCCGTCGTCGTCGCACCGGGCCACATCGCCGGTGCGCAGCCACTCCCCGTGGTACTTCTCGGCCGTCGCCTGGGGATGCTGCCAGTAGCCGAGGAAGACCACGGGGTCTCCCGGGCCGCGCACCGCGATCTCCCCGGGTTCCCCGGGGGCGGCGGGGGTGCCGTCGTCGCGCAGGACGATGACCTCGTGCCCCGGGAACGCCTTGCCCAGCGAGCCGGGACGCACAGGATACAGCCGCGAGCAGTTGCCGCAGACCAGGTTCGCCTCGGTCTGGCCGTAGATCTCGTGGAGCACGACGCCGGGCAGGTGCCGGTCGCGCCACTCGAGGATGACGGGGTTGACCGGCTCGCCCCCGCTCATGACGGCGCGCAGCCGCAGCGCGCCCGCCGGCGGGGCGACCTGCATGCACATCTTCAGGGCGGTGGGCGGCAGGAACGCGTGCGTCACACCGTAGGCGGCCATCAGCCGGAACGCGCGCTCGGGGTCGAACTTCGTGGTCTCGAACGCTACCACCGGACCGCCGAACCACAGCGCCGGGAACAGCAGATCGTAGGCCCCGCCGATCCAGGCCCAGTCGGCGGGCGTCCAGTACACCTCGCCGCCCTGCGGGACGAAGTCGAAGTACAGTTGCACGGACGGGAGGTGCCCCAGCAGCACCCGGTGGCCATGGATGGCGCCCTTGGGCGGGCCGGTGGTCCCCGACGTGTAGATGATGAGCGCGGGATCGTCCGGGCCTGTGGGCTCGGCCGCAAACGTGCTGGCCGCAGGCTCCAGCAGCCGGCTCCAGGGTACGTAGCGACAGGCGCCGACGCGGCCGCCCTCGGGCAGCTCGGGGAGCCGCGCGTCGTGGACCACGACGACCAGCCGCAGGTCGGGCGTCTGGTCGTGGAGCGCTGCCAGCACGGGCACGACGGTCGGGTCGGCGATGGCCGCGCGGCACCCGCTGTGCGCCAGCCGGTAGGCGAGCGCGTCGGGCCCGAACTGACGTGTCAGCGGCACGGCCACCGCCCCCAGCGTGTAGATCGCGATGTGCGCCGAGGCGGTCTCCGGGCGCTGGTGCAGGATGACCGCCACGCGGTCGCCGCGGTCCACGCCGTGCGCCCGCAGGGCATTGGCCAGCCGGGCGGCCTCTGCGCGCAACGCGCCGTAGGTCACGGTGGCCCGCGCGCCGGCGTCCGACTCGTAGACGATGGCGACCCGGTCCGGCGCGTCCTGCGCCCACCGGGCGCAGGCGTCCAGGCCGATGTTGTAGGCGGCGGGGATCTGCCAGCGGAAGGCCCGGCGGGCCTCCTCGTAGGACCGCCCGGCGAACCACTCGTACCGGAGCATGCGGCGGTCGGTCTCAGCCGTGCAGGGGGGTGCCTGCCGCCGTGCGCGCGTCGGCCCGGGCCGCCGGCGCGTCGGCGGCCAGCTGGCGCGCCAGGACGGCGATGCCGACCAGCACGCCCGCGTAGACGACGAGGGTGATCCCCTGGGCGGTGCGGTTGAGGGTGGCCAACGTCTGGCTCGTCAGCTCCAGCCCCGACAGCGCCAGCCCCAGCACCGGCAGTACCGGCGCGCCGCAGCCGATGACGCTGCACGGCAGCGTGGAGAACCCCACGGTGGATAGCAGCGCCCCGGCCGCGCCGGCGCGCCCGCCTCCTGCGGCGGCGGACGGCGCCGCGCACGCGCGCAGCCGGTCGCGGCGCGCGTACCAGAGGGCGAAGTAAGTACCGAACAGCAACGAGAGCATCACCCACCGCGCCACGTCGCGCACCGTGGCCGTATACCCCCATTCGGCATCGTCGTGGGTGCCGGATGCGATCACCCAGTAGAGCGCGGCGTTCCAGACGAACTGGGCTTTGCGCTGCCAGGTCGCCTCGTCGGAGGCCAGCCACGCCGGCAGGTTCCGCAGCCAGGGGTTGATGGACACGTGATCCCACGGCTTCCGGGCCACCGCCAGCACTACCGGCGGCAGCGCGACGTTGACGAGGAACACGGCCACCACCACGGCAGCGAACACCCGACGGCGTTCGCGCACGGCGCAGCCGATGCCGGCCAGGGCGCGGCCGCTGGCACGCACCACCTGACGTCCCATCGGGTTCCCCTCCCCATCCGGACGAGGCTGTGGTCCCCTGGCTACGTTTGATTCTAGCGCGCGCCGGGGGCCCCTCACCCCCGGATCGTCCGCATGACCTCGTCGTCGGCCAGGGCCTGGCGCGGCGTGCCGCTGAAGATGATCTCGCCGCGGTCGATGACGTAGAGACGATCGGCGACCCGCGCGGCAGTCATGACGTTCGACTCGGCCACGAGCAGCGAGGTCCCCGCCGCCTTGATCTGCTTCACGGCGTCGGCGAACCGGTTGACGACCACGGGGGCGAGCCCTTCGAACGCCTCGTCCAGCAGCAGGAGCGTCGGCCCCGTGGCCATCGCGCGGCTGATGGCGACCATCTTCTTCTCGCCGCCGCTCAGCAGCAGGCCGCGGCGGTGCATCAGCCGGTCGAGTTCCGGGAACAGCGTGCGGATCAGCGCCACGCGGTCGCCGCCGCCGTCGCCGCGGGTACTGCCGGCCATCCAGTGCCCGATGGCCAGGTGCTCGGCCACCGTCAGGTCGGGGAAGAGCCCGCAGTCCTCCGGCGCGTAGCCCAGGCCCAGCCGCGCCCGGGCATGGGGGGGCAGCCCCGTGATCGCCCGGTCCCGAAACGAGATCTCTCCGGCGCGCACGGGCAGCAGGCCCATGATGGCGTCCAGGGTGGTCGTCTTGCCGGCCCCGTTGCGGCCCACCAGGCACACGATCTCGCCCTCCCCGACGGTGAGCGAGACGCCCCGCAGCACGTGGGCCGGGCCCCGGTAAGCGTGCAGCTGGCGGACGTCGAGCATGGCTAGTACCGCCCCAGCAGCGTGGTGGCCACCCGCTCGTCCTCGCGGATCTGCTGCGGGGGGCCGTCGGCCAGGATCTGGCCCTGGTGCATCACCACGATGCGGTCCGAGTAGGTGAAGACGATGTCCATGTCGTGCTCGACGATGACGGCGGTGAGCCCGCCTTCGCGGCAGACGCCGGACACCGTATCCATGATCCGGCCCTTCTCGCGGGTGCCCACGCCGCTAGTCGGCTCGTCGAGCAGGATCAGCTGCGGCCGCAGCGCGTAGGCCACGGCGACGTCCAGCAGCTTGCGCTCGCCCTGCGCCAGGCTCGCCGCCGGCAGATGCCACTTGGGGAGCAGCCCGAACTGCTCCAGGATCGCCATGGCCTCATCGCGGGCGGCCGCGTCGCGCTCGGCCAGCGCGGTGGCCGTGCGGATCTTGCCGTCGCGGGCGAAGACGGCCAGGCGCACGTTGTCCAGGGCTGTCAGCTGGTCGAACAGGTTGACGAGCTGGAAACTGCGGGCGATGCCGGCGCGGATGCGCTGCGGGACCGGCTGGTACGTGACGTCGGCGCCCTGGAAGACGATACGGCCGCTGTCGGGCGCCAGCAGGCCGCTGACCAGGTTGACCAGAGTCGTCTTTCCCGCGCCGTTGGCGCCGACGAGCGAGACGAGTTCGCGCGGGTGGATCGTCAGGCTGACGTCGTCCACAGCGCGCGTCTCGCCAAAGCGCTTGTGCAGGTGCTCGGTGACCAGCAGCGCCACGTCAGGTCCTCCGCAGTCGCGCCGCCAGGCGGGCGCCGGCGCCGATCAGGCCGGTCGGCATCGTCAGGACCAGGAGGACCAGCACCATCCCCAGCACGGCCTGCCAGTAGGTGGCGTAGCCGACCGCGTACGCCTCCAGGTGGTTGAACACGGCCGCGCCCACCAGCGGCCCCACGAAGCTCTGGAAACCTCCCAGCACGGTCATGAAGACGATGCGGCCCGAGAACGGCCAGTAGAGCACGTCGGGCGTGACGTGGCCGTTGAGCGGTGCCCACAAGGCGCCCGCCACACCGGTGAACGCTCCCGACAGCACGAACGCCACCAGCCGGTAGGCGCGCACCGGGACGCCCACGAACTCGGCGCGCACCTCGTTGTCGCGGACCGCCTGCAGGGCTTTCCCGAAGGGCGAGTGGACGATGAGCCACATGGCGCCCACGCAAAGCGCGAAGACCGCCAGCACGTAGTAGTAGTAGGTCGTGGCCAGAAAGGTGAGCTTGTCCTGCGGCGCGCCTAGCAGCCCTCCCAGCAGCATCGGCGTCGGCACGCGGATGCCGTCGGTGCCGCCGGTGATCCAGAACAGCTTGATCGCCAGGCCCCACAGCACCTGCGAGAGCGCCAGGGCCAGGATCGAGAAGAAGATACGCGTGTAGCGCACGCACACCACGCCGAACACCACCGCCACCAGCAGGCTCGAGAGGAAGCCGGCAGCCAGGAACGCCTCCATGGAGGTCAGGCCCAGGTACCGCATCGAGAAGGCGGTCGTGTAGGCGGCGGTGCCGAAGAACGCCGAGTGGCCGAACGAGAGGAGGCCGGTGTAGCCCAGGAGCAGGTTGAAGGCCAGGGCGGTGATGCCGGCGATCAGGCCGTACGACAGCAGGATGCGCTGGAACGGGGGCACCTGGGGAATGAAGGGGAGCGCGACGAGGAGGACGGCCAGGGCTGCCACGTAGCCGCCGGTCCGGCCCAGCGCGCGCGGGCGGGCGGGCCGGGGGATTGCCTCGGTGGACGCCGCGCCGCGGTTCATGCGCGCCGCGCCTCGCGCCCGCCGAAGAGCCCGCTCGGACGCGTGATCAGCACCACGGCCGCGATGAGGTAGAGGACGGCCAGCTCTAGCTCCGGGAAGTACTGGATCGCCGCGGTGCGGACCAACCCGACGATCGCAGCGCCGACCAGGGCGCCCTCCAGGCTCCCCAGGCCACCGATCGTCACCGCCACGAAGGCCAGGATCAGGGCCTCCACGCCCATGCCCAGCACCGCGCCCTGGATCGGCACGATGACCGCGCCGGCCAGCCCGGCCATGAAGCAGCCCAGGATGAACGCCTGCAGGTAGACCCGCCGCACGTCGATCCCCAACGCGGCCGCCATGCGCATATCCTGCGAGGTGGCCCGCAGGAGCACACCGAAGCGCGTACGGTAGACGAACGCCCACAGCAGCACCGCCGCCACCAGGCCGATGAGGATGACCAGCAGGTTGTAGGTCGGGTAGGGCGAGCCGAAGACCACGACCGGGTGGAACGAGGACCACAGCGCCGTGGCCGACAGCGGCGTCGGGCCCCAGATGAAGCGCATGAGGTCTTCGAGCAGCAGGAGCAGACCGAAGGTCATCAGCAGCTGGTACTCCTCCGCGCGCCGGTACAACGGGCGCAGGAACACGGGCTCGATGAGCGCGCCCGCTGCCGCCACCGCGGCCGCGGCCAGCGGCAGCACCGCCAGCAGCGCGGGTGCCGGCAGGCGCGCCGCCAGACCGCCTACCGTCCACGCCATGACGTACGCGCCCACGGCGTAGAGGCTGCCGTGGGCGAGGTTCACGATGCGCATGACGCCGTAGATCAGGCTGAGCCCGCCGGCGATGAGGAAGAGGATCGCCGCGTACAGGAGGGCGTTGAGCAGCTGGACCGACAGAATGCCCATGCGGTCTCCCGGCGCCGGGCCGAGCCCGGAGGGTGCTACTGCTGATTCCGCGCGCGTCCGAGGGGTCCTGCGCGGCGCCTAGTCCATGACGACGATGGCGCGGCCGACGATCTCGCCCCGGTCGAGCGCCGCGTAGGCGGCCGGCGCCGCGTACAGCGGCACGCGCCGGGTGATGGTGCGCTGCGGCGCCACCGCCCCTGCCCGCGCCAGGCCCAGCAGTGCCGGCATGTCTCCCCGCACGCGGGCGCCGTACGACCCGATCAGGCGCACGCTGCGCCGCACGAGCCGCGTGATCTCCACGGGCACCGTCGCGTCGTGGGGCGCGATGCCGACGACGACCACGCGGCCGCCGTCCCGGACCGCCGCCAGGGCCTGGCGCACGGTCTCGGGGCGGCCCAGGGCTTCGAACGCCACGTCCACGCCGCGGCCCCCGGTGCCGTCGCGGATGGCGGCGGCCACGTCGGTGCGGGCCGCGTGCACCGTGTGCGTGGCGCCCAGCGCGCGCGCAGCCTCGAGCTTGTCGTCGCGGACGTCCACGGCGATGATGGGCGTGGCACCGAAGGCCCGGGCCACCTGCACGAGGTTGGTCCCCACCCCACCCGTGGCGACGACCGCAACCGCCTCGCCCGGGCGCAGGTCGGCCTGGTGGCGCACCGCGCCGTAGGCCGTCAGCAGCGCGCAGCCCAGCAGGCAGGCGTCGGGTACCGGCACCTCCGGCGGCAGCGGGAAGACGTCGGTGGCCGGCACGACGGCGTACTCGGCCAGCCCGCCCATGCTGTACATGGCCAGCGGGGTGCCGTCATGGCGGTACAGGCGCGTCGTGCCGTCGTAGAGCACCCCGCGCACGCGGTTCATCTCGAAGAACGTCTCGCAGAGGTCGTCGCGCCCCTGGGCGCAGAACGTGCACATCCCGCACGGCATGATGAAGGCGCTGACCACAGGGGTGCCCACCGGCGGGCCGACGACGCCCGGCCCCAGGGCGGCCACCGTGCCTGAGATCTCGTGCCCCAGCACCGCGGGCGCGGGAAACCTGACCTCACCCTTGATGACGTGGAGGTCGGTATGGCAGACGCCGCACGCCGCCACTTTGACCAGGACCTCGCCCGCCTGGGGACGCGGGACGGGGATCTCTTCCACCCGCAGCGGTGCCCCGACCTCGGCGAGGACCACGGCCCGCATAGACGTGGGGAGAATACGGCCGGCCAGCCGGGATCTCCTACCGGCGAGAGGTGACGCGGTGCGGTGGGGGTTACTTGGAGTGCTTATCGGCCACCTTGGTGGCGCCGTAGGCGTCGGGCTTGATCACGGCGGCGTACCCCGAGCCCGACACCATGCCGACGACCTCGCGGATGATCTGCCGGGTCTCGCCCTGCTGCCCGACGTCCAGGTGGATCTCGACCGGCAGCCTGGAGAGGCCGTTGCGGGCCAGCGCCGTGGTGATCAGGTGGGCGGCTTCCAGCGACAGCGACGTCTCGAAGAGGATCCGCTGCCGCAGGCTCTCGATCTTCCGGTTCCGGAACTTGCGGTAGAAGTACCGTCCGCCGTGCCCGACGCGGTGGATGATCACCGCCGTGACGAACGTGGTGTCGTCGGACAGCAGGGAGTCGGTGCCGATGATGAGGTGGTAGTGCTGGTCGGGTTCGCTCTTCATGTAGCCGACCAGCTGCCGGAACATCTCCTCGAACGACATTCGCCCCTGTGAGGGGCTGACGAACTCCATCGCGATCGCCTCAGCGCCAGTATAGCGCGCCCTGGCCCCCGCACGAAAGGCCGCCCGGCGCGCTTACAGATCGCGCCGGCCTTCCAGCGCCCGCGCCAGCGTCACCTCGTCGGCGTACTCCAGGTCGCCGCCCACCGGCAGCCCGTGCGCGATGCGCGTCACGCGCACGCCCAGCGGCTTCAGGACCCGTGCCAGGTAGATCGCCGTGGCCTCGCCCTCGACGCGGGGGTTGGTGGCGATGATCACCTCCTCGATGCCCCCGGCCCGGACGCGCTCGATGAGCTGGGGGATCTTCAGGTCATCGGGCCCGATGCCGTCCAGCGGCGAGATCGCCCCACCCAGGACGTGATAGCGGCCGCGGAACTCCCGGGTGCGCTCCAGCGCCAGCACGTCGCGCGGATCCTCGACGACGCACAGGACGGTGGCCTGCCGCGCGGGGTTGGCGCAGATGACGCACGGGTCGACATCGGTGATCCCGAAGCAGACAGAGCAGTACCGCATCCTGGCCTTCACGTCGACGATGGCCTCGGCCAGCGCGCGGGCCTCCTCGGGAGGCAGGCGCAGGATGTGGAACGCCAGCCGCTGGGCCGTCTTGGGCCCCACGGTCGGCATCTTCGTGAGCTCGTCCAGCAACCGCTGCAGCGGTTCGGGGAACTCCATGCGTCGGCGGGCGCGGGCCGGCTACCGCAGCCGGCCCGGTAGCCCCAGGTCGCCGGTGACGGCTTTCATACGCGCCTCGGCCAGGGCCCGCGCGTTGCGCTGCGCCTCGGTCACCGCCGCCACCACCAGGTCCTGCAGAAGGGCGACGTCGGCGGGATCGACCGCCGCCGGATCGATGGTCAGCGCCAGCAGCTCGCCGTGCCCGTTGGCCACGGCCCTGACCACGCCGCCGCCCGCCGAGGCCTCCACGCGCGCCCCGGCCAGCTCCTCCTGCACGCGCTCCATCTCCGCCTGCAGCTTCTGGACCTGCTTCATCATCTTGCCCATGTTGCCCAGTCCCATCGGCACCCTCCGTCTGCAGGCCGGCGCGCTCAGCCCGCTGGCCGCTCGTCGATGATCTCGGCGCCGAACAGCTCCTGGGCGCGCGCCACCAGCGCCGCCGCCTCAGGCGCCGCGGGGCCGTCGCGCCGCGGTCCCGCGTCCTCGGGTGGAGCCGACGCGTGGGACGGGGGCACGGCCTGGCCGGAAGGCGCCGGGATTGCACCGGCAGCCGACGCGCCGGGCGCGGCGCCTGCAGCCCCCTCGGGACCGTCCACCAGCCGGCACTGGAACCGGAGCGGGTACCCCAGCACCCGCTGCAGCGCCGCCTCCACGACGTCCCGGTTCTCCGGGCGGTGGAGGTTCTCGACGTGGAAGTTGTACGCCGAGCGCAGCGCCACGATCAGGGTACCGTGCTGGACCTCCAGCGGTGTCCCCTCGATCAACAGCGCGTGGCAGAGCATCTTCCGACGCTTGATGTCCTCGAGCACGCGCGCCCACTGCCGCCGGACCTCCTCGATGGTCACGGAGCGGGGGTCGCGGCCCTCCGGCACCCCACCTCCGCCGGCCGCGAGGGCGCCTGTGGCCGGTGCGGCGGCCGGCGGGGCCGACGGCGGCGCGGGTGCGACGGCATCGCCTGCGGCCGGGCCTGTGGCCTCGTCGCGGGGCTGCGGGGAGGCCGGCGCGGGGCGCGATGGCGATGCGGGGCCGGCGGGCGCCGTGGGCCTGGACGTCCGTCCGGCCTCCTGCGCCGGCCCGCCGGCGCTGCGGCCCTCCAGGCGCTCCAGCCGGGCTACGACGCCTTCCAGCGTGGGGTCCATCTCCGGCCGGGCCAGCCGGATCACCGCCACCTCCAGCGCGAGCCGCGGCTGCGTGTTCCACCGCGCGTCTGCCACCGCCTCGTTGAGCACGCGCACCGCGCGCAGCAGGTCGGGAATCGCCACGCCGCCGGTCTGCGCCCGCAGGCGTGCAAAGCGCTCCTGCGGAGCGTCGAGGATGGCGGCCGCGTCGTCCCCGCACGTCTTCACCAGCAGGAGATCGCGCGCGTACTCCAGCAGCGTCCGCAGCAGCTGACGCGGGTCCTTGCCCGCGTCGGTGGCGTCCTGGGCCAGCCGCAGGGCTGCGGCCACGTCCCGCGCGATCACCGCGTCGACCAGCCCCGCGGCGGTCTCCTCGTCCACCAGGCCCAGGACACTGGTGACCAGGTCGCGGGCGATCGGCCCGTCGGCGTAGGCGCTGAGCTGGTCGAGGATCGACTCGGCGTCGCGCACCGAGCCGTCGGCGCTGCGCGCGATCTGGACCAGCGCCGCGTCGTCGATCTCCAGGCGCTCCTGGCTCGCGATCGTCCGCAGCCGTCCGACGATCTCGGAGAACGAGACCCGGCGGAAGTCGAACCGCTGGCAGCGCGAGAGCACTGTCGGGGGGATCCGGTGGGGTTCGGTCGTCACCAGGATGAACACCGCGTGGGCCGGCGGCTCCTCCAGCGTCTTCAGCAGGGCGTTGAAGGCGCTGGTGGACAGCATGTGGACCTCGTCGATGATGTAGACCTTGTAGCGGCTCTGGGCCGGGGCGAGGACGATCTTCTCCTTGAGATCGCGGATGTCGTCGACGCTGGTGTTGCTGGCGCCGTCGATCTCGATGACGTCCATGCTGACGCCGCGGGCGATGGCCTCGCAGGAGACGCACTGGTTGCACGGCGTGGGCGTGGGGCCCCGGGCGCAGTTGAGGGCTTTGGCGACGAGGCGCGCGGTCGTGGTCTTCCCCGTGCCGCGGTGGCCGGCGAACAGGTAGGCGTGGCTGGTCCGGCCCGCGCGGATGGCGTTCTGCAGGGTCCGCGTGATGCGTTCCTGCCCGACGATCTCCTCGAACGTCTGCGGTCGCCAGCGGCGATAGAGCGAGACGTGGGTCACGATACGGCACCTCGGCCCGATGTACTTCGGCGCGGCCCGGCGCCCTCCTTGCCGCGCAGGGCCATCCCCGCTACGCTCTGGATGGTGCCTGCGGCGCTCTACCCCCTGCCGAATGCGACCGCCGCCACGGCCGTGCTGCTCGTGGCGGCCGCCGGTCTGGCGCTCCCTGTCTACCTGCTCTTCTACCGCCCGATCGGGAGCGATCGCATCTGGGGACTCGCGGAGATCGGCGCCATCTCCATCCTCTTCATGCTGACGCTGCCCATGGCGTTCGCTCTGGCGGGTGTTGCCGAGCCGCTGACACTCACCGACTTCAGCGCCGCGACTCTGGCGCAGAACGGCCTCTTTGTGATCCTGTCGGTCTACGTGGTCGCCGTCCGGTACCGGCTGGATCTCGGGCGCCTGGGCCTGCGGGTGGCTGCCTGGCCGCGCCACGCGGCGCTGGGGGCGCTGGTGGCCGGCCTGACCGTACCCATGGCGATGGCCGCCGAAGAGATGGCGGTCTTCGCGTTCGGCCTCGTGGAAGGCCCGGCCCGGGCCGCCGCGCGCGCCGCAGCGGAACATCTGGACGACCCGCTGCTGCCCCTGCTGTCGGCGGTGGGCGGGCCGGTCGAGGCGGCTTGGTTCCTGGCGCTGCTGGTGGTGGTCGTGCCCGTCGGCGAGGAGGTGTTCTTCCGCGGGTTCGTCTACGGCGCGCTCCGGGCCCGGTGGGGTGTGCCGGTGGCCGCGGCGACGAGCGCCCTGTTCTTCACCGCCGTCCACCTCCAGGTGGTCCACGCGCTGCCGATCTTCCTCCTGGGCCTGGTGCTGGCCGTGCTCTACGAGCGCACGGGGACGCTGCTCCCCGCGGTCATCGCCCACGCCGTGAACAACGTCGTCGCCGTGGTGGCGATGTGGCGAGGGTGGGGGTGGTGAGCCGGGGATGGGGAACGACGGAGCGTGGCCTGCGCCGCCCTGCGCCTGGGCGGTCTTGACAAGCCCGCGGGCAACATTCAATTTGTAGGTTTCGGGGAAGTCCTGCGCACTGGAAAGCCACGCGGAGGTGGGTTATGCGGTGCCAGCTGGTAGTGACGGCGATCCTGGTTCTCGCCCTGAGCCTCTCCGGGGTCGCGGCGCCGGCCCCGGCGCCCACACCCGGCTATCGCGGCATCGCGCTGTCGACGTCGTATCCGGCGCAGACCGTGCGGTCGGGCGAGCCGGCGTCGTTGACGCTGACCGTCAAGAACTACGGCGAGCCGCCCCAGGTGGTCACCCTGCGCGTGGTGGAGTCGGCGCGGGGCTGGAAGGCCACGCTGCTGGGCGGTGGGCGGCCGATCGGCGCGGTCCACGTCGGTCCCGACCAGGAGGTCACGGTCACGCTGCGGCTGGAACCCCCGGCAGGGGCGCGTCCCGGGACGTACCGATTTCGGGTCGCCGCCGAGGGGCAGAGCGGCCGGTCCGACCTGCCCCTCCAGATCACCCTGGGACAGGTGCTGCCCCCGCGGCTCAGCCTGACGGCGGAACTGCCGGTGCTGCGCGGTCCTGCCACCTCGTCGTTCAAGTACCGGCTGACGCTGAAGAACGACAGCGATCAGGACATCCTGGCGAGCCTGGAGGCTGACGTGCCCAGGGGCGCGCAGATCAGCTTCACCCCGGCCTTCGGCAGCCAGCAGGTGACCAGCCTGCCGGTCAAGGCCGGGGAGTCCAAAGACCTCGACGCCGAGGTGACGCTGCCGCGCACCGCCAGCGCCGGCAGCTACCCGGTGACGGTGCGCACCACAGGCGGCGGCGCGCGGGCGGAAGTCAAGCTGACGCTGGAGGTCACCGGCCGGCCCGACCTCTCCATCACGACGCCCGAAGGCCGGCTCTCGGGCAGCGCCAACGCGGGGCGCGATGCGACCGTGAAGCTCGTGGTGAAGAACACCGGCAGCGCGCCGGCACGCGACGTGGAGCTGTCGGCGTCCGAGCCCAGCGGGTGGAAGGTGACGTTCGAGCCGCAGCGGATCGACCAGATCCCGGTGAACGAGCAGAGGGAAGTGACCGCCACCGTCCGGCCGTCGGCCAAGGCCGTCGCCGGAGACTACATGGTCACGCTGCGGGCCAACGCCGGCGACGTCTCCACCTCGGCCGACTTCCGCGTGACGGTGCTGACGTCCACGCTCTGGGGAATCGGTGGCATCGCCCTGGTGGCGGTGGCCCTGGCCGTGGTGGGGCTGGCAGTCTCGAGGTACGGGCGACGGTGAGCGCACCCTCGCCGGTCATCGAAACCCAGAACCTGACCAAGCGGTACGGTACGTTCACGGCCGTGGACGGCCTCACGCTGCGCATCCAGGCCGGCCAGGTGTTCGGGCTGCTGGGGCCCAACGGGTCCGGGAAGACCACCACGATCCTCATGCTGCTGGGGTTGACCGAGCCCACCAGCGGGACTGCCCGGGTGCTGGGCGAGGATCCGGCGCGCAACCCGCTGGCCGTGAAGCGTCGGGTGGGCTATCTGCCGGACTCGGTGGGATTCTATGACGAACTGACCGCCTACGAGAACCTGGCCTACACCGCCCGGCTCAACGGCCTGCGGGCGCGCGAGGCCGACCGACGTATCGCCGAGGTGCTGCAGCGCATGGGCCTGGGGGAGGTGGCCGACAAGGCCGTCGCGACGTTCTCGCGGGGCATGAAGCAGCGCCTGGGGCTCGCGGAGGTCCTGCTCAAGCAGCCGCAGGTGGCGATCCTCGACGAGCCCACGGCCGGCCTCGACCCGCACGCCGCCCACGAGTTCCTCGACCTCATCCGTGGGCTTCGGGTCGACGGGTTGACGGTGCTGCTGTCCTCCCACCTGCTCCACCAGGTGCAGGCCGTGTGCGACCGGGTGGGGTTGTTCAACAAGGGGAAGATGGTCCTGGAGGGCACCGTGGAGGACCTGGCCCGGCGCGTGCTGGGCGGCGCCTACCGCATCAGGGTCGAGGTCACGGGAGACGACCAGCTGGACGCAGCGCTCGCGGGCCTCCCGGGCGTGGTCCGGGTGCGGCGCGAGCGACCGGGCCTCTACAGCCTGGATACGCAGACCGACCTGCGCGGGGAGGTGGCCCGCCGCATCGCCGGCACCCGGGCGAACCTCCTCGGCATCACCATCGAACAGCCCAGCCTCGACGAGGTATACGAGAAGTACTTCCAGGTGAGCGCGGCATGATCCGGCGTGAAGGCGCCCCGCAGCGCGAGGGCTCGCCCTGGACTGGCCTGTGGGCCGTGGTCTTCAAGGAAATGGCCGACCACCTCTCCAGCGCGCGGATGCGGGTCCTGGAGGGGTTGATTCTGCTGACGGCTATCGGCACGGTCTACCTGGCGATCCAGAACATCCGGCAGACGATCGGCGAGGACCCGTTCCTGTTCCTGCGCCTGTTCACCACGGCCCAGGAGCCGCTGAACTACTCGTTCGTGGCGTTCATGGGCTTCCTCGTGCCGCTGACGGCCATCGCCCTGGGGTTCGACGCCGTCAACGGCGAGTACAACCGCCGGACCCTGTCGCGGGTGCTGGCGCAGCCCATCTACCGCGACGCTCTGCTGCTGGGCAAGTTCCTCGGAGCGCTCTTCACCCTGACCATCACGCTCGCCGGCCTGTGGCTGCTGGTTACCGGTCTGGGCATCTACCGGCTGGGCGTGATTCCCAGCGGCGAGGAGGTCGCCCGCAGCCTGCTGTTCCTGCTGGCGACGGTCACCTACGCCGCCATCTGGCTGGCGCTGGCCATGATGTTCTCGGTACAGTTCCGCCAGCCGGCCACCTCCGCGATGGCCGCCATGGCCGTCTGGCTGTTCTTCGCGGTCTTCTGGGACATCATCGCCCGCATCGTGGCGGGGATCGTGCGGCCCGTGCAGTACGGCTTCGGGGAGGAGCAGCTGGCGCAGGCGCAGCTGCAGCTGTTCCTCGCGCGCCTGTCGCCCAACACGCTCTACGCGGAGATGCTCCTGGCGTTCCTGAACCCCCAGGTGCGGGCCCTGGGGCCCGTGCTCCTGGCCCAGCTCGAAGGGGCGATCCTGGGCACGCCCCTGCCGCTCGGGCAGAGCCTGCTGCTGGTCTGGCCGCAGCTCACCGGGCTCATCGCTGCCGTGCTGGTGCTCTTCGCGGTAACCTACGTGAACTTCCAGCGGCAGGAAGTGCGGGCGTGAGGGCGCACGGCGGTTCGACGACTGGCATGCTCCGTGCACACGGCACGCTGCGGCTACACGATCTGGTGCTCCTCGGCGAACATCGCGCCGGACTCGGCGCAGAAGTTCGTCAGGTCGATCATCACCTCGCGGCCAGCGGGCGTGGCGAGCGCGGCTGTGAAGGCCTCCTGCGAGTCGAAGTGCAGCTCCGCGATCCCCTGGACCAGCGGCTCGCCTCGCGGGGCGCCGGTGACGACGTTGACGGTGTAGCGCCGTAGCCCCTGGAGCCGCTCACGCACCAGCGGCGCGTGCACGTCGAGCCAGTAGCGCTTGAACTGCTCGGGGCTCTGCCCGCTCTTGCCGCGCAGCCAGACCAGGACCTTGAACACCGCGCACCTCCCGTCCCGCCGGCTCAGGCCGGCGCCTTGCCACGCATCTCGGCCACTGCGGCCGCGCCCATGACGTGGAAGCCGCTGTCCACGAACAGCGTGTTGCCGGTGACCGAGCGCGCCAGATCGCTGGCCAGGAAGACCGCCGCGTCGCCGACGTCCTCCTGCGAGATGTTGCGTCGCAGCGGCGCCACCTCCTCGACGACGTCGCGGAAGGCCGTGATGCCTCTGACGGCACTGGCGGCCAGGGTGCGTAGCGGGCCGGCAGAGATGGCGTTGACGCGGATGTTCGCCGGCCCCAGTTCGGCGGCCAGGTAGCGCACCTCGCACTCGAGGGCCGCCTTGGCGATCGCCATGACCCCGTAGGAGGGCACCACCGCCTCCACGGCGTTGTACGTCAGGGTCAGGATGGTCCCGCCCCCTGCGGCTTCCAGCAGTCCCCGTGCGGCGCCGGCCACGCGGAGCAGCGAGTAGGCGCTGATCTCCAGGGCCTGCGCGTAGCCCTGGCGCGAGATCTGGGTGAACGGCCGCGCCAGCTCCTCGCGTCCGGCGAACGCCAGGCAGTGGACCAGCACGTCGAGGGCGCCCCACTGCGCGGCCAGGCCTGCGAAGACCGCGTCGATCTGCTGGTCGCTCTGGACGTCGCAGGGGAAGATGGGGAACCGCTCTGCGCCGCCCAGTTCGGTGAGCAGCTCGACCAGGTTCTCCTTGAGCCGGTCGCTCTGGTAGGTGAACGCCAGCTGGGCGCCCTCGCGGTGGAACGCCCGGGCGATACCCCAGGCGATACTGCGCTTGTTGGCGACCCCCATGATCAGGGCCCGTTTGCCGTGCAGGAGCACAGGACACCTCGCCTCGTGGGGTGCAGACCGGGTTATCGGCTTCGGGATCGCCGGGCAGCGTCCCTCTCCAGTCTCGCCGCAGGTCTCGCGCGACGCGCGGGAGGAAGCCTCGGGCAGGCGGCGCGCCTGCGGTCGTGCCGGATGGTCCGCAGCCGCGCTCCGTCAACGCAGACGCGGCCTGCGGCGCGGGCGGCAGGCTACTTGTCGTACCACCGCCTGAGCCAGTCCCGCAGCATCGCGGCTTCCCGGCTCTCGGTCTGGACGATCTGCTGGGCCATGGCCCGCACCTCGGGGCGCGAGGCCTTGGTCACCGCCAGCCTGGCCAGGGCCACGCTGCCCTCCAGGTGGGCAGCGATCATCGGCAGGTAGACCTTCTCCAGGGCCGCGCCTTTCAGGCCGCGCACCTTCTTGACCGGCTCGGTCACGACGTTGGCGTTGCGCCGGCCGGGCGCGGCGCCAGCCGCCTGCAGCCAGTCCAGCATCTGCCGCACCTGACCGCTCTTGCGGTCGATCATGACCTGGTTCCACTGCAGCAGCTCGGGGTGGTCCGCGTTCAACGTCGCGGCCAGGGCGATCTCGATCGCCTCTTCGTGGACCGGGATCAGCTCGCGCATGAAGGCCACGTCGAACGTCGAGCCGTTGAGCTTCGACAGGGCCGCCACGGCGGGGTGAGGCGCGGTCCTGGCGGCGGTGGGCGCCGGGGCGGTTGCGGCCGGATGGGCGGGCGGGACCACGGCGAGGACGAGGGCGATGGCGAGGAACAGGCCGGTCACGCGCATGGCACACCTCACAGGAGAGAGTCACCCGCCCCCCCGGCAAGGCGGCAGTGCCGTCTGACTGTGTACCCACCTGGGCCGCTGCTTAGGCCAGTGCGGGGCCGGCACGACCGCGGCCCGGCGCGTGCGCGGGCCGACACGCCGACCCCAGGCGCCGCTGCCCCGATCCGTTGCGTGGCGGTTACTTCTCGATCGGCACGTTCACCAGGCTGCCGTACTCGGTCCACGAGCCGTCGTAGTTGCGCACGCGGGGATAGCCCAGCAGCTCCCGCAACACGAACCATGTGTGCGACGAGCGCTCGCCGATGCGGCAGTAGGCGATGACCTCTTTGTCGGGTGTGATGCCCTGACTCTCGTAGAGCGCGCGCAGCTCCTCGGGCGCCTTGAAGGTCCCGTCTTCGCGGAGCGCCATGCCCCAGGGGACGTTCTTCGCACCGGGGATGTGCCCGCCGCGCTGGGCGCCTTCCTGCGGCAGGTTCTCGGGCGCCAGCAGTTCGCCTGCGTATTCCTTCGGCGAGCGCACGTCCACCAGGCCGTGCCCTGGCTGGCCGACGCGCTGGAGCACGTAGTCGCGCAGGGCCCGGATCTCGGTGTCGGGCACTGCGGCGCGGTACCGGGTGCGCGGGTAGGCCGGCACCTCCCGCACGAGCGGCCGACCTTCGTCGCTCCACTTCTTGCGCCCGCCGTTCATGATCCGCACGTCGCCGTGCCCGTAGTACCGAAAGATCCAGTAGGCCCACGCAGCGAACCAGTTGTTGTTGTCGCCGTAGAAGACCACGGTGTGGTCGTTGCCCACCCCGGCCTCGCCCAACAGGGTCTCGAACTGAGCCTGCGACGGCAAATCGCGCCGCAGGGGGTCGGCCAGGTCGACTTTCCAGTCCAGGTTGAGCGCGCCGGGGATGTGCCCCTGCGCGTAGACCTCGCGGTCCACCGAGACCTCGACGATGCGCAGGCCCGGATCGCGCAGGTGCTCGGCGACCCACCCGGTCTCCACCAGCACATCAGGCTTGGCGTATCCCATCGCGATCCCCCCGTCGGTCTGTGCTCCACGCCTGCGCGACGCCCGGGAGCCCCCGGGTCCCTGCGCGGCGTCGGCGGGCTCAGCCGTCCACCGGCGTCGCCGCGGCGATGTGGTGGTAGTGGATCGTCTGGCGCGCGCCCGGCGTCCCCTCGGGCTCGACGGTAACCACTGCGCCGTCCAGGGCGTCCAGCACGCCCAGCACGCGGCCCGTGACGATCGGGCCGCCCGGGGCTCCCGGCACCAGCGCCAGCGTCGCGCGACGCCCGACCAGTCGCTGCAGCTCCTCTCTGGTGACCATGCCCTCCCTCCCCCGGCCGCGGCCGCCTATGCCGTCACGGGAGATGCGATGACCCCGAGCCGCCTCTCGAGGAAGTCCGCAAACACGGCGTAGGGATCGAAGCCCACGACCCGACGGGCGTCGGTCACGAAATTGGACAGCACGTTGATGTCGTAGTAGTACCGGCGACCGTCGCGCTGGCTCACCAGGTACTCGATCCCGCCAACATCCAGCCGGGCCGCCGCGGCGATCTGCTGCACCTCGTCGAGCACCTGCGCCGGCGGCCGGTAGCCCTCGACGCGCAGGTTGGTCTTCGGCAGGTCTACCGGGCAGAGGTCCACCGCCGACTTGGCGGTCTGTGGCGGTGCCGCCGGCGCCCCCGTCCCGTCGGTCTGGCAGATGTCGGCCGGGCAGAGGTTGAACCCCGCCCCGGGATCCGGGAAGACCTTGATGGCGTACAGGAACCGGCCGTCGAGCACCTCGACCCGCACGATGTGCCCGTCCGCCGGCGCATGGTACTCCTGCACGAGGGCCACTCGGTCGATGCCCAGGTCGAGTGTCCCCGCCCGCGCAGCGGCGTCCAGGTCCTCCCAGCGGTCGAAGCGGCGGATCCCGGCGCCGCTTCCGCCGATGTTGGGCTTCACCAGCACGGGGACGGCGAGTTCGCGGGCGGCGGCAGCGGCCTGTCGGGCGGTATTCACCACCCGGGTGCGGGGATGCGGCAGGCCCAGCCGCGCCAGCAAGGCCACCTGCGCGGCCTTGGAGAGTTCCAGGGCGAACGCCGCCGCCCCGTTCACCACCGGGACTCCCACGGACTCCAGCCACTGCAGGTAGGCGAGGGACGCGAAGATCGCGTGGCCGTGGCCCCGCACGTAGGCCGAGGGGCTCATGCGGTTGACGACGAGGTCGTAGGGCGCCCGCCGGTCGGCCGGGTCGAACGCCAGGTCTGCGGCGTGAATCCGCGCATACGGCACGCCCCGGCGGTCGAGCTCCGCGAAGAGCGGCACGAACCATTCGGGGTGTTCGTAGAGAATGCCCAGTCGCGGCCAGGTGGTGCTCATCGCTGTCCTCCCTCATCGGCGGGCGCCCGGCGGCCGGTAAGGCCAGGTGCGCCCGCAGCGCACGTCGTGCTCGAGGTGTGTGGTGACTTCGGTCTACGCCGGGTGAGCAGGCGAAGGCCTGGGAGCCTTCGCCCGAGGACAGATGCAGTCCCGAGGGAGGGGGAGGTGTCGTGCGTCCTGCCACGTCGCTCGCATGTTTGCTGCTGATCCTAGCACACCGGCTGCCTCCGCGCAATCCACGCGCGGAGTGCGGAGTATAGAAGGGAGTCCATCTCCCGTCTCCGTCACATCCGAGGGAACGGCACAGGCAGGCGCGAACCCTGGGGCGTGGACCGACGGTGGCTGCGCCTCGCGGCGTGGGGGGCCGGAATCCTCGTCGTCTGGTGGGGCCTCGGGCAGTTGCGGGTGCTCACCGGCACGGCGGTGGTGGTCCTCATCATCACCTTCCCGATCTACCCGCTGGTGGACTGGCTGGAGCGCCGGGGCCTGGGACGCGCCGCAGCGGCTGCCCTGGTGCTGCTGGCAGTGCTGGCCGGGCTGGCCCTCGGCCTGGCCGTGATCATCCCCTGGATCGTCGATCAGGTGCACGTGCTGATCCGCATCGCGCCGTCCGGGATCCGGGCGGTTACCGACCTGCTGGCGCGCTGGCAGATGCAGGTCGCTGAGCCGACCTTCCCCGCGTTGCTGCGGACGGCCTGGGAGCGCGCCGGCGAGACCGCGGTCAGCGCGGCCAACGGCCTGGCGTCGCGTCTGGTGAACACCGTGGTGGGCTGGCTGGGCCAGCTCTACCTGGTGCTGCTGCTGCCCTTCATCATCTACTTCGTCCTGCTCGACTACCGGCGGGTGCGCGACGCCGGGCTGCGGCTGCTGCCGGCGGACGCGCGTCCGCGGGTCGAGGGGCTGCTCGAGACGCTGACGCGCACCCTGCGCTGGGGGCTGTGGGCGCAGGTCGTGGTGAGCGCTGTCGTGGGCGGGCTGACAGCCGTGGGGCTCGCGCTGGCCGGCGTGCCGGGCCCGCTCGCCATCGGACTGTTCGCCGGGGTGGCCGAGGCGGTCCCCTACATCGGCGGGTTCGCCACGTACGCCGTGGCCCTGCTGGCGGCGATCCCGCAGGGCGGCGCTGCCTGGATGTGGGCCGTGGTGGTGGTCACCGCGGTGAAGCTGCTCTCCAACGTGCTGGTGCCCCTCGTGCTGGGGAAGTTCACGCAGACCCACCCGCTGGCCATCATCGCGGCGCTCCTGGCCCTGGGGCAGCTCTTCGGCCTGGTGGGCATGTTCTTCGCCGTGCCGGTGGTGGTCATCATCCGGGAGGTGCTGGCGTGGTGGCAGGCCGCGCGGGCGACCTGAGCCGCGCGACGCCCCCTTGCGGCAGGGCGGGCCATGTGGTAGGTACGAGGTAACCGCCGTGCCGGCGGTCTGCGAGGTTCGCCGATGAGCAGGGCGAGAGCCAGCCGCTGGAACGCCGCGAGTCGTCCGCGCGAGTGCATCTGTCCGTCGCGAAGGCGATAGCCTTCGCGTTCCCCGCGTAGTCCAGTCATCTGCTGCTTTACTGCCGGGTCGGGGTGCCCGGAGGTGTGCACCGGTTCCGGGCGTGTCCGGCCCCTGGTGCCGAGAGGACGCCGGAGGTGGCGTGCGATGGAGAAGCGTCGTGACCTGCAGGTGCCTGTCGCCGGTGCCGACCCCTCGTGCTGCCCGCCGGACGATGCGGAGGTGGTCAGCGACGGCTTCATGCCGCGGCGCGCGTTCCTGGCCAGGCTGTCGCAGGTTGGGCTGGCCGCGGCCGGGTGGGCCTGGCTGGCCGACCGCCCCGCGGCGGCGCAGGGCCGGCGGCGCGTGCGGCTGGCGTTCTGCAGTCAACTGCTCTGCATCATTCCCTACGAGGTCGCCCGGCGGCAGGGCTACTACGCAGAGGAGGGTCTCGATGTCGAGCTCGTGTACTTCCGGGGCGGCAGCGCGGCCATACAGGCGCTGGTGGGCGGCGCGGTCGAGTACGCAGCCACGTCGTTCGACGTGGTGCTGGCTGCGGCGAGCCGCGGCGCCGACGTGGTGCGCTTCTTCACCACGGGCCGGCTGCCGCTGTTCGCCCTGGCCGTCGCGCCGCACGCGGCAGAGGCGGTGCGCGGGCTGCCGGACCTGCGCGGGCGCACGGTCGGCGTCTCCGCGCTTGGCAACGCTGACCACCTGCTGGCTGGCTACCTGCTCCAGCGCGCGGGCGTGCGGCCGACGGCGGTGCAGTTCGCCGTGCTCGGGCCCAACCTCTTCGAGGCGCTGCGCGCCGGGCACGTCGACGCCGGCATGGTGCAGGAGCCCGCGGCCACGCTGCTGGAGCAGCGTGGCGGGCGCGTGCTCGTCAACCTCATGGATCTGGCGCAGGCCCGGCGCTACCTGGGCGGGCCGTACGAGTTCATGGGGGTCGCCGTGCGCGCGCCCGAGTGGCAGGAGCGGCAGGCCGAGATGCGGGCGCTGGCGCGGGCGCTGGAGCGCGCGCTGCGGTTCATCCACTACGGCACGCCGCGGCTGGTGATCGACGCGCTGCCGGCCGAACTGATCGCGGGCGGCGACCGCGCGCTGCTGGAGCAGGTGCTGGCCCGGCACCGGCGGTCGCTCTACCCGCAGGATGGTCGCATCGACCTGGCCGCGGCGCGCCGGGTCGTCGCCGTGCAGCAGCAGGCCGGGGCGCCTGTAGCCGCAGACCTCGCGCGGCTGCTCAACCCGGCCATCGCGGGGGCGGCCAGCCCGTGATGGTCGGGGGCGTGGCGCTGGAGATCCGCGACCTGACCGTCGCCTACGGGCACCACGAGGTGCTGCGCGATTTGAACCTCGTGGTCCCCGAGGGACAGTTCGTGGGCCTGGTCGGTCCGTCGGGCTGCGGCAAGAGCACGCTGCTGCGGGCCGTGGCGGGGCTGGTCCCGCCGGCCCGCGGCACGCTGGCGGTGTTCGGGCGCGCGGTGACCGGGTGCGCCCCGGAGGTCGGCATGCTCTTCCAGGAAGACGCGTTGCTGCCGTGGCGCACCGCACGGGACAACGTGGCCCTCGGCCTGCGGTTTCGCGGGATGGCGGCGGGCGATGCTCGCGCCGCAGCGCGGGCCTGGCTCGAGCGCCTGGGACTGGGTGCGTTCGCTGACCACTTCCCGCACGAGCTCTCCGGCGGCATGAAGAAGCGCGTGGCGCTGGCCCAGGTGCTCGCGCCGCAGCCGCGCCTGCTGTTGATGGACGAGCCGTTCGCGAGCCTCGACGCCATCGTGCGGACGGTGCTGGAGGCGGAGTTCGCGCGGCTGGTGCGCGCCGAGGGCCTCACCGTCGTCCTGGTGACGCACGACCTGGAGGAGGCGCTGCTGCTCGCAGACCGCGTGGCCGTCCTCTCGGCCGGGCCGGCTGCGCGCATCCTGCGCGTCTACGACGTGCCGTTTCCGCACCCGCGAGACCCGGTGCACCTGCGCGGCGCGCCGGTCTTCGGCCGGCTGCTGGCGCGGCTCTGGGGCGACCTGCGCGCGGAAGTGGGCCGGATGGGCTGGGAGGTGCCGGCATGAGGCGCCTGGGCGCGCTCGTGGCGCTGCTGGCGGTGTGGGAAGCGGTCGTGCGGATGGGGTGGGTCAGCCCGCTGCTGGTCCCGCCGCCGGTCGTGGTGGCCCGCGTCGTCGCCGACCTCGTGCGGGGCGGTGCGCTGTGGGGGCACGTCGGTGCGACACTGCTGGAGGCGCTGGGCGGCCTGGGGCTGGGCGTCGCCGCGGGCGGGCTCCTCGGGCTGGCCGCGGGCCTGCTGCCGCCGGTCGCGGACCTGCTGCAGCCGGCCATGGCCGTGCTGAACGCCGTGCCGCGGGTGATCCTGGCGCCGCTGCTGGTGATCTGGTTCGGGATCGGCGTGGCGTCGAAGATCGCGCTGAGCTTCCTCCTCGTGGCCGTCACCGTGTTCTTCGCCGTGTACGGCGGCATCCGCGAAACCGACCCCCGGCTGGTGGAACGGGTGCGCACGCTGGGGGGCGATGCGTGGGCCGTGGTGCGCGAGGTCTACGCCCCGTCGGTGGGCGCCTGGGTGGTGAGCAGCCTCAAGCTGGCCGTCGGCTTCGCGTTCACGGGCGCGGTCGTGGGCGAGTTCGTCGCGTCCAGCCGTGGCCTGGGCTACCTGCTGTCGTTTGCCCAGAGCACCTACAACGCGGCCCTCACCGTGGCGCTCATCGCGCTGGTGATGGCGGTGACCCTGACGCTGTTCGCGGGGCTGGAGCGCGGGGAGCGCCGGCTGCTCCGATGGAAGCACGGTGCGCGGCCTCGACGCGCGCCAGGATCCCGCGCCGCGGCGCCCGTCTCGGCACGTGAGACGGTGCCCGCCCCCGCGTCCGGCGAAGGAGGAGCCCGCACGCAGCCCGAAGCCCCTGGAGGTTTTTCCGATCGGCCGCCCGCGACCCGGGCGCAGGAGGTGGGGTGAGTGGCGATGAATTTCCTGGTGCGCGTCAGGCGGGGGGCCCTGGCGGCAGTGGTGAGTGCGGCGCTCGTCGCCGGTCTGGGGACGTGGGGCGCCGCGCAGCAGCGGACGGCGCTGCGCTTCTGGATGTCCGCGGATCCTGCCCTGGAACAGGCGATGGACGCACTGCTCCAGGGCTATATGCGGGCCAATCCGACCGTCACGGTCCAGCGCGACGCCTTCCCGTTCATCGAGTACCACCAGAAACTGACCACCGCCTTCGCCGCAGGCGATCCGCCCGACGTCTTCTGGATGGACGTGCGCACGGCGGCGTTCGCGGCCCAGGGCAGCCTGCTGGTGCTCGAGCGCTTCATCACGCCGCAGAACAAAGCCGACATCCTTGAGTCGGGGTTGATCGAGCCGGTCTGGAAGGGCAAGCTCTACGGCGTGCCGATGCACGAGCTCACCGAGGGCCTGTTCGTCAACCGGGCCATGCTCGAGGAGGCGGGCATCCGCATCCCGCAGCGGCTCAACGAGGCGTGGACCTGGGACGAGTTCGTCACCATCGCGCGGCGGCTCACGAAGCGGACCGGCGAGCGCACCGACGTCTGGGGCTTCGGCGTGCTCCGGCACCTGAGCGACTGGCCGATCCTGCCCATCATCTACCAGAACAACGGCGCGGTGTTGAGTCCCGACCTGAAGAAGGCCACCGGCTACCTGAACAGCCCGGCCACCGTCGAGGCACTGCGCTGGTACCAGGAGCTGTTCACGCGGCACCGGGTCATCGCCTTCGATCCGATTCCCGAGGGCTTCCCCACCGGGAAGATCGCGATCTTCCAGGCGCCCAGCACCTACCGCGCGGTGCTGGACCGGCGCTACCCCGACTTCAAGTACGCGGTCATCCCCATGTTCCGCGGGAAGCGCTGCGCGGTGACGGCGGGCGGGTGGAACGTGTCGATCTCGGCGAAGACCAGGCATCCTGAGGTGGCCTGGTCGCTGGTGGACTGGCTCACCCGCGAGCGCCACCAGGAGTGGGTGCGGACCAGCGGGTACCTGCCCGTGCGCAAGTCCCTGGTGCAGCGGGACCCGCAGTTCCGGCAGTACCCGTGGAGCATCTTCATAGCGCAGCTCCAGGCGTGCCAGATCCACCGGCCGCACACGCCGGCATACAACTTCTTCTTCGACACGTTCCTGGCCATCGCCAAGGACGTGGCGCTGGGCCGGGACGTGCAGAAGGTGCTGGACGACGCGGCGGCGCGTCTGGACGTGGCGCTGGCCCGCGGCGGCCGCTAGCGCGCGTGACCTGGTCGGTGCGCCGGCGGGCGCCAGCGGCGCCCGGGGCGCGTCGGCCCCCGGGGGCGGGCCTGGCCCGCCAGCGGTACCGGGCCGCGGCGATCTTCCTGCTGCCCGCGACGGTGGGGATCGTGCTCTTTTCGCTCCTGCCGATCCTCCAGGCGCTGCGGCTGAGCCTCTTCGACTACTCGCTGCTCAGCCCAGAGCGGCTGTTCGTCGGGGGCGCCAACTACGCGCGGGCGGCGCAGGATCCCATCTTCCGCATCGCGCTGCGCAACACGCTGGTCTACGCCGCGCTGCTCGTGGCGCTGCAGACGGTGGCCGCACTGGGGCTCGCGCTGCTCCTGAAGCGCCCGGTTCGGGGGCTGGCGTTCTTCCGCTCGGCGTTCTTCATCCCGGTGGTGACGTCGCTGGTGGTCATCAGCACGGTGTGGAAGCTGATGTACAACTCCCAGGGGGTCATCAACAGCGTGCTGGCGGCCCTGGGCCTGCCGCCGCAGCCGTTCCTGGCCAGCGCCGACCAGGCGCTGGCCAGCCTGGTGCTGATGAGCGTGTGGAAAGAGGTCGGCTTCTACATGCTCATCTTCCTGGCGGGGCTGCAGGCGATCCCCGGCGAGCTGTACGAGAGCGCGGCCATCGACGGGGCCACGGCCTGGCAGAGCTTCTGGCGGATCACGCTGCCGCTGCTGCGGCGCGCGGCGGTCTTCGTCGTCGTGGTCGGTACGATCTCGGCCTTCAAGGTGTTCACGCCGGTCTACCTGATGACCGACGGTGGACCGGCCGACAGCACCATGGTCATGGTGTTCTACATCTTCCGCACGGCCTTCCGGTACTTCGAGATGGGGTTCGCGGCGGCGATGTCGTTCGTGCTGCTGGTCGTCGTCCTGCTCCTGACCCTGGTGCAGTTCCGGCTGCTGCGCACCACGGTGGAGTACTGAGGGGTGCGGCGGGCGGAGCGCGGATCGCTGGCGGCGGCGCCCCCGGGAGCCGGGGCCCGGGCGGCGGGCTCGCCCTGGACCCTGGTGGGGCGCGGCGTGGGGCGGGTGAGCCTGTACCTGGCGCTCGGTGCCCTGGCCGCGGTCTTCCTGGTGCCGTACCTCTGGATGGCTGCGTCCTCGCTGCGCCCGCAGGCCGAGATCTTCCGGTACGTATCGCCGCTGTCGTGGCGGACGTTCGTGCCGGACGTGCTGACCCTCGACGCCTACCGCGAGCTGTTCCGGCTGGTGCCCTTTCCCTTCTCGCGCTACCTGCTCAACAGCGTGTTCGTGGCCACGACGGTCACCCTCCTGAGCCTGGTCGTCAACGCCATGGCCGCCTACGCCTTCGCCCGCCTGGCGTTCCCCGGGCGCGAGGTCCTCTTCGCGCTGTTCCTGAGCACGATGATCGTGCCGTTCGAAGTGCTGGCCATTCCGCTCTACCTGCAGGTGCGCGCGCTGGGCTGGGTCAACACGTACCAGGCGCTGATCATCCCGTGGGTGGCCAACCCCCTGGGCATCTTCCTGCTGCGGCAGTTCTTCCAGGAGATCCCCCGGGAGCTGGAGGAGGCCGCCCGCATCGACGGGTGCTCGTACTACGGCGCGTTCCGGCACGTCGTGCTGCCCAACGCCGTTCCCGCCCTGGTCGCGTTCGCCCTGATCCGCTTCCAGGCCAGCTGGGACGCGTTCCTGTGGCCGCTGATCGCGGCGCCGGCGGCGGAGAAGCGGGTGATCCAGGTGGCGATCGCCAGCTTTGCCACCGAGGTGCAGACGCGCTGGGACCTGACGTTCGCGGCCAGCACGATGGCCACCGTGCCCATCATCGTCGTCTTCCTGATCCTGCAGCGCTACTACGTGCAGGGGGTCGTGATGAGCGGGCTCAAGGGATGAGGAGGACGCAGGTACCGCGCGGGTGGCCGGCACGCGGCGGCCGGTGCGACGCGCCACCCTGGCGGATGCGGCACGCCAGCCTGTGGGCGTGCCGCGGCTTCGGACACTGGAGGACGGGATGAGCATGTACACCCACGACGCGATGCTCGCCGAGCTGCGCGCGATCGCCGCATCGGCCCGGCACGTGACGATCGACCGCGAGCAACTCGCCCGCGTGGCGGCGGTGCTGCGGGGCCGGCTGGGCGTCGACGACTTCCACATCCGCCGCGACTGTCCGTCGCTGGCGCCGGCGGAGGCGCTGCAGTTCTCCCTGGTGGCCGGGACCCACAACTTCCTCATCTGGCAGCGGACGTCCGGCGGCGGGGTCGAGCCCTGGCGCGCCTGCGTCGACGGCGAGGAGCGCTACGGGGCGCCGGCGATCTACGCCTGCCACCTGCGCGCCCTCCGCACGGGCCGGAACATCCTGGACGCGGACTACCTGGTGTCGATGACGCTGGCCGACATGGAGGACTACTACCGCGACGAGCGCACCGGCGCGGTGACCCTGCAGTTCCTCCCACAGCGGCTGGCCAAGTTCCACGAGGTGGGCCGCGTGCTCCGCGAGCGCTACAGCGGCTCGTTCGTCACGCTGCTGGAGCGCGCCGAAGGCTGGCTGTTCCGGCCCGATGGCCAGGGGATCGCGCAGCGGCTCCTGGAGGACTTCCCGCTGTCGTACGGCGACTGGCCGTTCTGCAAGCTGGTGATGGTCACCCTGGGCAACCTCTACGCCGACCGGGAGCACCTGGGGCCGGCGGGGACACCCGCCCGCGCGCTGGTGGACCTGCGGGACCCCGAGCACCTCGAGGTCGGGGCCGACTACTACCGACCGTTCTTCCTGTACCGGGTCGGCGTACTGCGGGTGAGCGAGGCGCTGCGGGCACGACTGCAGCAGCGGGTCCTGGTCGAGCGCGACAGCCCCATGGAGCGAGAATACCGCGCCTGGACGATCCTGGCAGCGCGGGAACTGGCCGAGCGCCTGGGCGTGCTGCCGCACGAACTGGCGAAGGAAACGTGGGCCATGGCCTTCATGCGCTGTCGGCCCTGTCACCCCGGGGTCGATCCGCAGGTGGTGCCGTGCGACTACCGGGAGACCTGCCACGCGTATACACGGGACCCGGCGCTCATGGACGCACTCTGGCCCCTGGTGCACACGCCGTGGTACTGAGCTGACCGGAGGAGGCCCCATGCCGTATACCCACGAGGCGATGCGCCGCGAGATCGACGGCCTTGTCGGTTCCGCGGTCCACGTGACGATCGACGACGGCGCGGTGGCGGGCGTCGCCACCGTGATGCGCCAGCAGCTGGCCGCGGGCGGCGCGGCTTTCCAGACCGACCCCCAGCGGTACCCCGCCGAGTCGCCGGCCGAGAACACCCGTGATACGCTGCAGTTCTACCTGGTGCTGACCTCGCAGGAGTTCTGCATCTGGCGGCGCCGGACCGACGGTGCCGTCGAGGCCTGGGAGATCGAGATCGATGGAGTGCGGTTCGTGGGCGCCCGCGGCATCGCCGCGGCACACATGCGCGCGCTGCGCCGGGGTCGGGACATCCTCGACGCCCGCTACCTGGCGGCGATGACCCTCGACGATGTACGCGACTTCTACCGCGACGAGCGGACCGGCGAGGTCACCCTGCAGCTGCTGCCGCAGCGGCTGGCCAAGTTCAACGAATTGGGGCGGGTGCTGCTCGAGCGCTACGGCGGCCACGCGGCCAACCTGCTGGAGGCCGCCGGGGGGTATCTGTTCCGCGGCGACGACCAGGGGCTGATCCAGCGGCTGCTGCTGGACTTCCCCACGGCGTACTTCGACTGGCCGTTCTGCAAGCTGGCCATCCTCTACCCGAAGTTTCTGAGCACGCGGGCCACCGATGGGGTGCCGACCACGGCGGAGTACCGGGCGCGGGCGCGCATCCACGACCCCGAGCACTTCGAGATCGCCGCCGACTACTACATCCCGCTGTTCTTCATCCGCACCGGGATCTTCCGTGTCGACGACGAGCTAGCCAGGCGTCTGCGCGCGCAGCAACTCATCGAGCGCGACAGCCGCATGGAACGCGAGTACCGCGCGGCGACCATCGTGGCCGGTCGGCGGCTGGCCGAAGCCACCGGCGCCACGGTCAACGCCGTGGACACGGAGTGCTGGCGCATGGGCTACCTGGGGTGCCGACCGTGCCGGCTCGGCGTGAGCGACACCGAGCATCCGTGCGCCTACCGCGGCATCTCCCGCGCCTACCAGCAGGAACACGCGCTGATGGAGCTGCGGTGGCCGCTGGTGCTCACCACGTGCTACTGACGGTCCCCGGCGGCGGCCCGCGCGTCCGCGCCGCGCCGCCTGGCGCCGTCACTGCCGCGTGTTGAGGAGGACCCCGTGTGCGCGTGATCATCGACACCGATCCAGGCATCGACGACACCGCGGCCATCTTCCTCGGGCTGGCGGCGGGGCTGCAGGTGGAGGCCGTCACCACGGTCTTCGGCAACACGGACGTCGAGCACTGCACGCGCAACGCGCTCGTCGTCCTCGAAGCCGCTGGCCGCCCGGACATCCCCGTGCACCCCGGGGCGGCGGGGCCGTTGATTCGCGAGCCCACCTACGGAAGGGCGATTCACGGAGAGAACGGGCTCGGCGACATCGAGGTGCCGGCGCCGGCACAGGCGCCCGCCCCGGGAGGTGCCGTGGAGGCGATCATCCAGCGGGTCCTCCAGGCGCCCGGCGAGATCACGCTGCTCGCCCTGGGGCCGCTCACCAACGTCGCGCTGGCGCTGGCCGCCGAGCCCCGCCTGGCCCGCGCGGTGCGCCGCATCGTGGTCATGGGCGGCGCCGTGCTCACCTGGGGCAACGTCACGCCGGCCGCCTCCGCCAACCTCTACAACGACCCCGAGGCGGCGCGGCTCGTGTACCGGTCGGGCGCGCCGCTGGCGCAGGTGGGGCTCGACGTCTGCCGGCCGACGGTGATTCCCGCAGACCACCTGGCGCGGCTGCGGCAGGCGCCGCATCCCGCGGTCGGGCTGCTGCTGCGGGTCACCCCCTTCATCCAGGAGGCGTACCGCCGGCGGGGCATCGCGGCGGTGGCCGGCGGCGGCGTGCAGTACAACGACGTGGTCTGCATGGCCTACGCACTGCGCCCCGCCCTGTTCCGGACGCGACACCTCCCCGTGGACATCGAGACGCAGGGGGCGCTGACGGCGGGTGCCACCGTGGCGGACTTCGACGGCCGGTGGGGGCGGCCCGCCAACGCCGACGTCGCCCTCGAGGTCGACGCCGCGGGCGTGGCCGACTTCTTCACGGAGACGCTGCTGGCCTGGCGGTAGCGGCGCAGCGCACGAAGGAGGTGCAGCCGTGCGACTGGCGGGGAAGGTGGCGGTCATCACCGGGGGCGCGCAGGGTATCGGGCTGGCGATCGCCAGGCGGTTTGGGGCCGAAGGTGCGGCGGTCGTCGTCGCTGATATCGACGAGGCGCGTGGTGCGGCGGCGGCCGCGTCGCTGCGCGACCGGGGAACGCAGGCGGTGTTCGAGCCCACCGACGTGTCGGACGCCGGGCAGGTCGCCCGGCTCT
Source organism: Candidatus Fervidifonticultor secundus (assembly GCA_031459385.1). GTDB lineage: Bacteria > Sysuimicrobiota > Sysuimicrobiia > Sysuimicrobiales > Humicultoraceae > Fervidifonticultor > Fervidifonticultor secundus. The sequence goes on from JAVKIP010000001.1 coordinate 156,375, forward strand.
TCGCCCGCGCGGCGGAGACGTTGGGCAGGGTGGACGTGTTGGTGAACAACGCAGGCCTGGTCCACGGCCCCGCGGTCGAGCGCCACTTCCTCGACACCGACGAGGCGACCTGGGACCGCGTGATGGCCGTGAACCTCAAGGGCGTCTACCTCTGCTCCTGGCACGCCGCCCGCTACATGGTGGCCCGCCGCGCCGGCTGCATCATCAGCATGAGTTCGTGCGGCGCCACGCGTGCTCACCGCCACCGGGTGGCCTATGACGCGGCGAAGGGCGCGATCGAGGCCGCCACCCGCGCCATGGCCCTCGACCTGGCCCCGTGGGGCATCCGCGTGAACGCCATCGCGCCGGGCGCGATCGCCGTGGAACGCCGCAGCCCGGTGGGCGAGGAAGGGCAGGTGGCCGTCGGCGACGTCATCCCGCTGGCGCGTCTGGGCACGGGCGACGATGTGGCAGGCGCTGCGGTCTACCTGGCCTCCGACGACGCCGCCTACCTGACGGGGGTCGTCATTACCGTCGACGGGGGTCTGTCAGCGCAGCTGCGGTCGCCGGCGGTCGACGTCAAGGTCGCGGTGGCCGGGTAGGGGCCCGCACCATCGGTCACTCGTGCGGTGCGGGGTCGATCTGCGTGGGCACAGCCCCTCCGATGGCGACGTGACCCCTTCGCATCGACGTGGAGTTTCGTTGCTCCGCATGGTTTCGGATGAGGGCCAGGGTGCGGTAGACGGCGTGGATGAACTTGCCGTGGGCTGCCGTCACGTACAGCGCCGCGACGAAACCGAGGTGAACCGCAAGGGTCATCCCCATCAGGACCGTCTCCCGCAGGGAGAGCGTCAGCATCCCCGTCACGTTGGTCATCCCGAGGATGGACAGGAACAGGTAGTCGCTGGCGATCGATGCGCGAGCCGACGGCTCCTGGTCGCTCCCACGCTTTGCGTGCCAGAGGCCCACGCATCCCGCGATCATGGCCAGGCCGCCGACCGTTCCCAGGACGACCGGGAGGCTCAGGAGCGGGTAGGGAGGCAACCGTCCCAGCAGCTCTTGATAGATGGCTGCGGATGTCGTGGAGGCGAAAGCGGCGATGAACCCGTAGAAGACCAGACCGTGGAAGACGCGACGGCTGTGGGATGGACGCTCGGTTGGATAGGGGCAACCACCCCCGCCCCCGCGCAGCCATCGCATGCGCAGGACGTCCCAGGCGGCTAACGCGAGGTCGCGCGCACGCACGGGGATGGCAGCGGAACCGGATTCGCGCCAGAACTGGACGCCGGCGATACCCCAGATGCCCAGCCAGTAGCCCCCGAGGCCCAGGCCTACCGCGAGCATGACCCAGTGCGGGATGACCCGGTAGAAGGCCCCCGGACCCGTGTGGACCATGAACAACCGGGGGCCTGCGATCCACGCCGCCAGAGCCGTGACGATGAGCATCACTCCAGCCACGGCGCCGACGGCGGCTTTGGCATCACGGTAGAGAAAACGCATGAATCCTGGCCAGGTATGCGCCTGGTAGGTTTCGCCCCGCACGTCGGCCAGGACCCGCGGGATGTTCACCGCAAACTCATGGGGCGGAGCATACATGCAGGCGTAGTAGCAAGCGCGGCAGTCGTGACAGAGGCTGGCGAGGTAGACGATGTCACCATCCGCAACGGCGCGGCGGAGTTCCAGCGCAGGAAAGACCGCGCAGAAGCCCTCGCAGTACCTGCAGGCGTTGCAGATCGTCAGCTGGCGCTGGGCGTCTTGTAGTACCTCAGCGCGTCGCATGCCTGACCGCTTCCGTACCGGCTATGCGTCCAAACACCGTCCCGATGGTCATACCGATGCCCGCGAGGTACCCACGGGTGAGGATGTTGCCTGCCATGATCTCGCCGGCTGCGTAGAGATTTCGAAAGGGGGTGCCGTCCTTTTGCAGGACGCGCGCGCAAGCGTCGGCGGCGACACCCAGGTACGTGAACGTGATGCCCGGGCGCGTGGGAAAGGCGTGGAACGGCGGGTGTTCGATCGGTAGCGCCCAGTTGCTCTTGGGCGGGTGGAGGCCGCGTGTGCTCGCTCCGTCGAGGACGTCGGGTTGGATGTGCGTGTTGTGGCGGGTCGCCTGGTTGAACTCCTCGACGGTCCGCACGAACTCCATGCGGTCGAGGCCAAACTGCGCGTCGAGCTGACCGGCGAGGTCGACGAGTGATCGGGCTGTCAGCGGGGGAAACATCGGGGGAATGAAGCCGTCGATGGTGCGTGCGTCGAGTACCGCAAACGCGATCTGGCCCGGCTGCTGGGCGATGAGCCTGCCCCAGATCGCGTACCGCTTCGGCCACAGGTCCTCGCCCTCGTCGTAGAAGCGCCTGCCGAGGCGGTTGACGACGATGCCCAGGGGAATCGCGTCGACCCGCGTGGCAATGCCGCCGTCGTACTTGGGAGCGCGGGCGTCCACGGCGACGCCATGGAACTCGCGAGGATCTCCCACGGCGAGGGCGCCCTTGCCGAGCAGGAGGTGCAGCAGTGTCCCGTCGTTGTACGGTGTGCCGCGCACGATGAAGTTCCTGGCCGCCGGCCCCCAGTGGTCCGAGAGCCAGTCCAGGTTGGCCTCGAAGCCACCGGCGGCGATCACGGCAGCCTTGCCACGGATCACTCCCCCGTCGGCGGTGACCACACCCTCCAGGTGCGGACCGTCCAGGAGCAGGTCGACGACGCCGGTGTCGTAGAGGACGTCCACGCCCAGGCGCGCGATGCGGTCGTAGTAGGCGTTGAGGAGAGCTTTGCCGCCGCCCAGGAAGAAGAGGTTCGTGCGACTCAGCGCGAGGGTGCCGGCGATCGGTGCCTGCCACCTGGCACCGCGTGCCGCCATCCAGTGCGGTACGTCTCTGGACGCCTGTACCAGCAACCGGGTCAGGTCGTGGTTGAGCGGGGTGCCAGTGACACCGATCAGGTCCTCCAGAAACTCGGCCTCCGTGTACACGCCCGTCATGTAGGAGACCTGGGCATCGTGGGCGCAGCGCAGATTGCGCGTGTGACGGCTGTTCCCGCCCCGCATGTGCTGGGGGGCGCGTTCCAGGACGATGACCCTGGCACCCTGCTCCCGGGCCGCAAGGGCCGCACAGAGGGCTGCATTGCCGCCGCCGACGACGATGACGTCGTACTCGGACGAGGCGCGCGACACCGTCAGGCGCCCGTGCTGGCTGTGGCTGCAGCTCCTCGGTTCATGCGCATGCGTATCATGTGCGCCCGGGCCATGTGTTGGTGCGCGATGTGGGCGGCGCGTTCCGCGTCGCCCCGCTTGATGGCGTCCAGGAGCTCGCGGTGTTCCCCCAGCGCCTCTTCCGCCCGACCGGGATAGGTGAGCGTCGTGCCCTGCCGGCGCGCGATCAGGAGCCGGATTCTGTCGAGCTGCCGCGCCAAGTAGCGGTTGCGGGACGCTCGCCAGATGACGGCGTGGAACTCGGCGTTCAACCGGGCCAGCGTCGCGACGTCGCCGTCGCGAAAACTCTGCTCCATCTCGCGGGAGAGTTCTTCGAGCAGATACAACTCGGCGCTCGTGACCGAGCCAGCTGCGAGCCGTGCTGCGAGGCTTTCCAGGGCCTCGCGGATGACGCACAACTCCGACAGCTCGTCGTAGGGTGGCTCACGCACGATCACCCCGCGGCGCGGCCCGGTCGCCACGAGACCCTCCGCCTGCAGGCGTCGCAACGCCTCCCGCACGGGTGTTCGGCTCACCTTGAGCTCGGTGGCGATCGTCTCTTCGCGCAACGGGTCGCCCGGCGCGAAGACGCCCCGACGCATGGCATCCATTAGCCAATCATACACTCTGTCCACGACCGAGGCGTTCATGGTGACATCAGGGCTCCCACGTATCGTGGCGATCCGGTTCACCGCCTGGCCGGCACGTCGTTGGGGCATTCGCCCGGATCGTCACACCCGCAAATTGTACACATGACTCGCAGTCTTGACAAGTTTTGACTTGATTTGTATACATCTTCACTAGAGGGGGGCCTACGTCTCGAGAACCTTCAAGCGGGTTGTCTGGCATCGCATCGCCGACGAGACGGGCCAGGCCGGGTCGGCCGGTGTGCCTTCATCGCGTGATCGGTGGAGGGCGACAATCGGTTTGTGTGAAGGGAGGACGACCATGCTGCGCGTGTTCGTTGTCCTGGCTGCCATGGTCTTCGTGCTGGCGGGCCTGAGCCAGGCCCAGCAGTCCCCGTCCCAGCCGCAGGCCGGGGGTGTCCTGCGCCACGCACGCAACCTCGACGCCAAGACGCTGGACCCGCACTTCTCGGTCCAGTGGTCGGAGCGCTACGTCCTCTACGCACTCTATAACACCCTGGTCGGGCTCGACAAGGATTTCAACGTGGTGCCGGAACTCGCCGAGTCGTGGGCGGTGTCCGACGACGGAAAGGCGATCACGTTCAGGCTGCGCCGCGGCGTCAGGTTTCACGACGGGACCGAGTTCACCGCGGAGGTCGTCAAGTGGAACATCGACCGCATCCTCAGCCCTGAAACGCGGTCGCCGCTGCGCTCGCTCATCGCCCCCTATATGGACGCCGTCGTGGTCGTGGATCCGGCAACGGTGCGCTTCGATCTGAAGGCGCCGTTCCGCCCCCTCCTGGCGGCACTCGCCGAGCGCCCGGGCTTCATGGTCTCCCCGGCGGCCGTGCGTCGGTTCGGACGGGAGTTCGGCCGGAACCCGGTGGGCACCGGTCCGTTCCGGTTCGTCGAATGGATCCCCGACCAGCGGATCGTGGTACAGCGGTTCGATGGCTACTGGGAGCGGGGCAAGCCCTACCTGAACCGGATCGAGTATCTGCACGTGCCCGAGAAGCAGGTGCAGCTCACAGCGCTGCGCACCGGCGAGGCCGATATTCTCGACGAGATCAGCCCCACGCTGGTGCCGCTTGTGCGCAACACCCCCAATATCAAGGTCGTCGAGCACCCCAGTTCTCGGTTCGTGGGCTGGCAGTGGGACCTGGACAAGCCTCCGTTCAACAACGCCAAGCTGCGTGCGGCGCTGGCCCATGCCGTCGATCGGGACGAGGTCCGGAAGGTCGTCTTCGCCAACACGGGCCGCACCGCGACGCATCCGGAAGGGGGCGGGTGGTGGTACAATCCCGAGCTCGACCGGCTCGGCTACCGCTACGATCCACAGCGGGCCAAGACCCTGCTGGCTGAGGCCGGGTATGCCGGCGGTTTCACGCATACGATGGTGGTGCCGGACGAGCAGTTCTGGAAGGAACTGGCGCAGGTTCTCCAGGCCCAGCTCGGTCGCATCGGCGTCAGGGTGAACCTCGAGCTCGTCAACCCGGCCGACTCCTACCGGATGGTGGTGGAAGACAAGATCAACTGGACACCGACCCGATGGGCACCACGCGCCGATCCCCATGGGCGTCTGAGCATCCTGTTCCACAGCAAGGGATTCGCCAACAGCACGGGGTACGCGAACCCCCGCGTCGACGAGTTGATCGACAGGGCTGCGACGCTGTATGACAAGAGGGCTGCGAAGACCATGTACAAAGAAGTCGAGCGCATGGTCATGGCGGATGCGCCCTACGTCTACCTCGTCTGGCCGTCGGAGTTTGCGGCCATGCATCAGCGGGTCCAGAACTTCGTGTGGATTCCCGATCTGATCCTGCGCCTGCGGGACTTGTGGCTGGCCCGATAGGCGTCGTGCTCCGTGCCCGCGGGGCGGGCGGCGGGGTTCGTGCGCGTGGGGAGGCAAGGTGAACTGCGCGTGGCGCTTCCGCCGCGCGAACCCGGCGGCCTCGCATGACCCGGTACATCGTCGGCCGGCTGGTCAGCGCGGCCCCGGTGCTCCTCATCCTGTCCCTGATTGTCTTCGTCCTCATGCGGGTGGTGCTGGGCGATCCGGTTCTGCTGATGCTCGGCCAGGAGGTAGACCTGAGGCTGGCGCAGCAACTGCGTCAGGAACTGGGATACACCCGGCCTGTGGTGATCCAGTACCTGGACTGGCTGGGCCACGTGCTCCGCGGCGACCTGGGATGGTCGAGCCGGACGCCGTTCAGGGTCTCGGAACTCATCCTGCTGCGTCTGCCCACCACGCTGCTGCTGGCGTTCCTCGCCCTGGGGCTGGCCCTGGCCGTTGCCGTTCCGGCGGGCGTCCTGGCGTCGCTTCACCATGGCCGGCGCCTCGACACCACTATCTCCGTGGGTGTCGTCTTTGGGCTCTCGATGCCGAACTTCTGGCTCGGTATTGTGCTGATCTTCCTGTTTGCCCTGAAGCTACGCTGGTTGCCTTCCTCGGGATACGTGAGCCCCGCCCACGATCTGCTGGGGTTTGCCCGTTTCATGCTCCTGCCGGTGTGCACCCTCAGCGTGAGCTATATGGCGAGCCTGACCCGGTACGTCCGGGCGACGATGCTCGACGTCTTTCGCGAGCAGTACGTGCTCGTCGCGCGGTCCAAGGGGCTGACCGCCACCGCCGTGGTGCTCAGGCATGCGTTCAAGAACTCGTTGATTCCCGTGATTACGCTGATCGGCCTGAATCTCGCGGGGCTGTTCAGCGGTGCGGTCGTCACCGAAACGGTCTTTGCCCTGCCGGGGGTAGGGACGCTGCTGTTCAACGCGATCCTCGGGCGGGACCTCCCCGTCGTTCAGGGCGTGGTGATCCTGGTGAGTGTTGCGGTGCTGCTGATCAACATCGTGGTCGACGTGCTCTATGCCTACGTGGACCCGCGGATCCGATACCGGTAGGCCGCGGCTGTGACGCGTCCGGCCGCCCGTGTCATGTCGCCCGAGCTCGGGCACGCGTGGGCAGGCCCGTGGAGCCGCCTGCTGCGGGGGCTCCTGGGACGTCCACGTCTGGCAGTCGGCGCTGGCCTCGTCATGGTGCTGGCCGGAGGTGCCGCCCTGGGGCCGTACGTCATCCCGCACCATCCGCTCGCGGCCGACTTCTCCGCTGTCCTGGCGCCGCCCAGCAGGGTGCACCCGCTGGGCACCGACCGACTGGGGCGCGACCTGCTGAGTCGTAGCGTGCACGGGGGCCGTGTCTCGCTCACGGTCGGAGCCCTGTCCGTCGTGGTGGGGATGTGCCTGGGTGTCCCCATCGGGTTGGTGAGCGGGTACCTGGGGGGATGGGCCGATGGGCTCTTGATGCGGCTGGCGGATGCGATGCTCATCCTCCCCGGGCTGATCCTGGCCGCTACCATCGCGCTGTTCCTTGGTCCGAGCCTCGCCAACGTGACCCTGGCGATTGGCCTGGTGCGATGGCCGGTCTTTGCACGGTTGGTACGCGGTCAGGTGCTCACCATCAAGGAGCGTGAATACGTGGTGGCCGCGCGTGCGATCGGGGCCCCGACCAGCCGGATTCTCGCCCGCCACGTGCTGCCGAACGCGAGCACCGTTGTCACCGTCGAAGCGACGTTGAGCGCAGGCTTCGCGATGTTCACCGAGGCCAGTCTGAGCTTCCTGGGGGTGGGCGTCCCCCCGCCGACCCCGACCTGGGGCGGCATGTTGAGAGAAGGGTACAGTTATCTGGAACTGGCGCCGTGGGCAAGTCTCGTGCCGGGTGCTGCGCTGTTCCTTGGCATCTTTGCGTTCAACTTTCTCGGTGACGGGCTACGCGATCTTGCCGACCCGGCGGTGCGGCGTCTGCACCGGCGCGCGGTAGAGAGGAGGGAGTGATGCGGAGGATCGAGGTGGTGCTCGATGATGTTACAGCCACGGCGGAGCTCCTGGAGCGTGACGCCCCCAGGACCGTGGAGCGCCTCTGGCAGCTCCTGCCCATCCACGACCGCACGATCCACGTGCGCTGGTCTGGTGCGGCCTGGCGCACCGAAAAGAACTACCCTCTGCAGATCGGCGAACTCGAGAATCCGGTTACCTGGCTCGAACCCGGCGACATCGCCTACTACGACGACCCGCGGTACGGGCTCTACAAGGTTGCCGTCTGCTACGGCCGGTCCCAGTGGCGAGACGAGAAGGGGGAACTGTACGTCACCCGCCTCGGACGCATCGTCGACAACCTGCAGCCGTTCATCGCGCGTTGCGAGCAGATCCTGTACCAGGGACCGAAGGCAGTCATCATCCGGCCCGCGCGGGGAGGCGAGGGAGGCCAGGAGGTGGACCGACGGTGAGACGTATCGAGATCGAACTGGACGGTGTCGTGGTGCGTGCCGCGCTCGACGACGAGGCGGCGCCGGTCACGGTTGCGAAGCTGTGGGACTGCCTCCCGTTTCAGGATCGGGTGACGCATGCGAAGTGGTCTGGGGAGATGTTTCACACCAACTCCCCGGTTCCGATAGATCTCGAAGGGAAGCAGTGGCCGATGGGTGTGGAGAACCCCGTCGGGTTCCAGGCGCCAGGCGACATCGTGTACCTGCCTGCCATTCAGGAGCTCGCCATCGCCTACGGCGAGGCGCGGTTCTCATGGGTGCTGGGCCCGATGCTGGTCACCGGCCTGGGGCGCATCGAGGATGATCTGACGCGGTTCGCCCAGAAGGCCGAGCGACTGCAGTGGGAAGGGGCGAAACTGTTGGTGATGCGGCGAGTCGAGGACGAGCCGCGTGGAGGCGCGTCATGAAGCCGATCGCGCTCGACTTCGATGGGCACACGCTGCGCGCCGCACTGTGGGACGAGCGGGCGCCCGTGCTCTGCGGCCGCATCTGGGAGGCGCTTCCGCTGGAAGGCCAGGTTACGAACACGATTTGGAGCGGCGAGATGTTGCGGCTATGGGTGGAGATTCCCGAGCCCGAGCAGCTCGAGAACGTCCGCGTGCTGCACCACCCCGGCGATATCCTGTTTGTTCCCAGGTGGAACGGGCTGCGCCTGGTGTACGGCCAGGCGATGATGCGCGGGCCGGCGGGTGCGCATCCCGTGCCGGTGGTGGGCAGGGTGATCGACCCGCTGGCGCCGCTGCGGGAGTTCGCGCGTCGTATCGAGTGGGACGGGGCGCGCGTCCTGCGGGTTCGGCGCGCAGAGGGCGGAGCATCAGGGAGGTAACCGGCGTGAGCAAGACGTTGACGCAGTACGGGATGTGGGTCGGCGGGGCCGAAGTCGAGGCGCAGAGCGGTGAGTGGATGGAGATCGTCTACCCGGCGACGGGCGAGAAGTGGGCCATGGTGCCGTCAGCCGGGCCCGCCGACGTCGACCGGGCGGTGGCAGCGGCCCGGAAGGCGCTGGGGAACCCCGCGTGGCGCGACATCTCGCCGGCAGCTCGCGCAGGCCTGCTGAGAGACCTGGCCGAGCGCATCAAACGCGAGGCGACGCGGCTCGCGGAGCTGGAGACCAGGACCAACGGGAAGATCATTCGCGAGACCACCGCCCAGATGACCGTGATTCCCCACTGGTTCCACTATTTCGCCGGAGCGGCAGACAAGCTGTTTGGCCAGGTCATCCCATTGGAGAAGACCACGGTCTTCAACTATACGCTCCGTGAGCCCGTGGGAGTCGTCGCCGCCATCGTCCCCTGGAACTCGCCGCTGCTGCTGGCCACGTGGAAGCTGGCGCCCGCGCTGGCTGCGGGCAACGCGGTGGTGCTGAAACCCGCCGAGACGACGCCGGTCACCGCCCTGGAGCTCGCGAGGTTGATGACAGAGGTCGGCTTCCCCGACGGCGTGCTGAACGTCGTGACCGGCTACGGGCCGACCGTGGGGAGCGCGCTGGTAGGACACCCCGGCGTCAACAAGGTGGCCTTCACGGGCGGCATCGAGACGGGCCGGGCCGTCGTACGGCAGACCGCCAACAACCTGGCCCGGCTGACCCTCGAGCTCGGGGGCAAGTCTCCGAATATTGTGTTCGAGGACGCGGACCTGGATGCGGCGACCAATGGAGTGATCGCTGGCATCTTTGCGGCGACCGGCCAGACGTGCATCGCGGGGTCCCGCCTGATCGTGCACGAACGGGTCCACGACGAACTGGTGGCCCGCGTGGTGGAGCGCGCCAGGCGGATTCGGCTGGGCGATCCTCTCGCCTGGGAGACCGAGATGGGGCCGGCGGCGACCCCAGAGCAACTGGCGAAGATCAAACAGTACGTGGAACTGGGAGTTCGCGAGGGCGCGGATCTGCTCTGCGGGGGCGCGGTCCCGACCGATGGCCCCCTGTCGCGCGGGTACTTCTTCCTGCCCACGGTGTTCGACCGCGTCGACACCCGGATGCGCATCGCCCAGGAGGAGATCTTTGGCCCCGTGCTGTCGGTCATGGTGTTCCGGGACGAGGACGAAGCGATTCGGCTGGCCAACGACGTCCCCCACGGCCTGGCGGCGGGCGTGTGGACCCGGGCCCTCCAGCGGGCGCATCGGGTTGCCCGCCAGCTCGAGGCCGGAACGGTCTGGGTCAACACCTACCGGGCGGTGTCCCCCGCGTCGCCGTTTGGAGGATACAAGCAGAGCGGCTACGGTCGAGAAAACTGGCTCGGGACGCTCGATGAGTACACGCAGGTGAAGAGTGTATGGATCGAACTGTCTGCCGAGACGCGCGATCCTTTCGTCATGCGGTAGGTGCCGGCCAGCGGCCGTCGGCACCAGGAGGCGACCGCGGTCGTGCCCGTTGACGTCCTCTACCTCAGCGCGGCGGAGACGCGGCAGGTGCTCGACGCCGCCCAGGCGATGCACCTGGTCGAGCAGGCCCTCCGGTGGCAGGCAGATGGCCAGATCGTGTGGTCCGATCCCGCGGTCCTGAACCTTCAGACGCGAGATCCCGATAGCCACTACCGGCTCAAGGGGTGCTACCTGCGGACCGTGGAGGCCGTGGGGTTCCGCGTCACCGGGTTTCACGTGCACCCGACCGGGGCCGGCTCGGGCGCCCCGGACAACACCCGGTTCGTGATCCTCAGCGATCCACGCACGGGGCGGCCGCAGGCGATCATCGACGAGCACTGGACGTACAACGTGCGCACCGTGGCCGCAGCGGCTGTTGCGGCCAGGTACCTGGCCAGGCGGGACAGCGCGGTCCTGGGCCTGGTGGGGAGCGGACAGCTGGCCACGACCGGGCTGGTGCTCCTCGACAGCCTGTTCCATTTTCGGGAAGTCAGGGTCACCTCGCGCCGACCGGAGAGCCGGGAGGGCTTTGCGCATCGTATGCGCGGTCAGATCGGTGGGGAGCTCCGTCCCGTGGATTCCCCACGCGATGCTGTCGTCGGCGCAGATCTCGTCGTGACGTGCACGTCAGCGAACACCCGGCTGGTCGAGGCTGACTGGTTGGAACGCGGGGTGTTCGTCTGCGCCCTGGGCCGCGGGGAGCTCGCCGATGCCGTGTACGAGACTGCGGACAAGATCGTGATGGACAGCTGGCAGGCGAGCCAGGAGGCTGCGGATGTCCGCGGGCTCGTCGCCCGAGGGGTGCTCTCGCGGGAGCGACTGCACGCGGAGCTTGGCGAGATCGTTGCGGGCCTGCGCCCCGGTCGGGAGGCGCCAGAGGAACGCATCGTGGCGCGCATCGAAGGGCTGGCCAGCCAGGATGTGGCCATCGCGCACTGGGTCGTGGCAGAAGCCCGCTGCCGTCATCTGGGGACGATCATTCCCGCGGGCTTCTGAGTGTCGGCGTCGGCCGCAGCAGGCAGGGCCGGGGTCTCACGCGATGCCCGCGTCGAGGGACCGGACCTCGCTGGTGCGGCCATCCCACCGCAGCAGCTCGGCCGCAGCGTCGGCGAGGGAGCGTACCACGCGGCCGCGCTCCTCGATGCACCCCACGATGTAGTAGTTGACCGCGCGGGCCCCGGCGGCCCAGTCCCAGCGCGCGACCCGGGTGTCGTGCAGGACGCCCACGATGCCCTTCTTCGGCGCCCCCAGGCGCGCTAGGGCGTGGAAGGCGCCGATGTGCGCGGCCACGGCGTCGTCGATGCTGTACCCGTCGATGATGGCGACGAGCGCATCCGCCTCCTGGAGAGCTGCGAAGTCGTCAGCCACCGTGCTCTCGGCGCGGTCATCGGTGCCGCCTTGCCACCCGCCGGCGGGCGTGTAACAGGTGAACCCCTTCTCCCGGAGCGCCTGCGCGCACTTGGCGAGGAACTCGCGGGCGTAGGGTGTGGTGATGATGCCGGTGAGGAAGACCTTCACAGGAGCCCTCCTGGGTCGTGCGTGTCGGTTGGTATGCGGGCGGCCGGCAGCGCGGGCGGCCGCCCGGGCGGCGCGCTCAGTCGAGCAGCCCCTCGGCGCGCAGCTCCCGGCGCCAGACCTGCAGGTGCGCGATGATCTCGTCGAGGGTGCGGTAGACCGCGCCCGCCGCTTCTACCGTGCCCAGCGTGAACGCATTGATCGGCGGCGCGCCGGCTTCCGCCCGTTTCCAGGCCTGGGCGTCGGTGAGCAGGCCCAGGATGCCCTTCTTCGAGCGGTCGTGCTGCATGAGGCCGTAGAAGATGCCGATCTCGGCGGCCGTGCCGCTGCTGACGTCCGGGTCGTCGAGCAGCGCCACGATCGCGTGCGCGTCGGCGACCATCTTGTAATCCATCTGGAAGATCTCTGCCGGCGTGAGCACCTTGCCCGTCGCCCGGTCAATCTCGTGGATGACTCCGCGCTCGTGCGGGACCAGGCAGACGAAGCCCGCGTCGCGCAGGCGCTCGGCGTTGCGCGCGATGAAGGCGCGATGGTACGGGGTGAAGAGCGGCCCTGCCGTGTAGATTTTCACCTGTGCCTCCTTTGTGCCTCCTTTGCCGGACCGGTGCGGGGTATCTTCCGGCGCCGGCAGGCGGCTCCCTGCTCGGCGTGCCGGGGGCCGCGGGCGTGCGCTGCGGCGCCGGTTCCGGCTGTGCGCCGCGCGGTGCCCGCGCGCCTCGCGCCGGGGTCGATGCCACGCGGTGCCACGCGGCGCCGACTTGCGGAGACCGAACGGCGGTGCTACGGTGAAACGTTGGGAGCGGTCGACACGCGGTCTGTCTTCCGGACGGCCCCTCCCAGCCGGTGTGGGCCCTTAGCTCAGCAGGCAGAGCGGCGGGCTTTTAACCCGCGCGTCGGGGGTTCGAGTCCCTCAGGGCCCACCAGAATCCGCATCGGGACTGCGGTTCCATCGCCGATCATTTGTCGTGTTGTCGGGCGTGCAACAGAAAGGTGTGTCAGGACGGCAATGCGACGAGTGGGTGCGCTGTCCCCTGCAGGGGCGGTCTCCGTGGTCGCGAACACTGGCGTTGAAAGCCCTCCGGCAGGTACCGGGCCGTGCGGAGCCGTCGCGCGGCGACCCCGGGGGAGATTGGGGGGTGACGTCATGAAGGCGGTCTGGGCCCGGCGCATGTGGAGCGGACTCGTCCCCGCTGGGATCGTGGGTGCCGTGGGTGTCGCGCTGCTCGGCATGCGGCTCGTGACCGCCGGGCCGCCGGCGGCCGTGACCGCGCAGCTGACGCAGGTGCCCCGGGTGCCGCCGGCGCCGGGGCGCGGCCCGACGCGCGTCGTCGTGGACCTGGAGACGGTCGAGCGGCGCGGGGCGCTGGCCGACGGCGTGGAGTACGGGTTCTGGACCTTCAATGGCACGGTCCCCGGGCCCATGATCCGCGTGCGGGAGGGTGACACGGTAGAGCTGCGCCTCAGGAACCGCCAGGACAGCACCCAGGCCCACTCCATCGACCTGCACGCGGTGAACGGTCCTGGCGGCGGGGCGGCGGTCACGCAGACGACGCCCGGGAAGGCCACGGCGTTCCGATGGCAGGCCCGCAATCCCGGGCTGTACGTCTACCATTGCGCCACGCCGCACATTCCCTCCCATATCGCCAACGGCATGTACGGGCTCATCCTGGTCGAGCCGGCCCGCGGCCTGCCCACGGTAGACGTGGAGTACGCCGTCGTGCAGAGCGAGTTCTACACTCAGGGCGGGCGGGGGCAGCGAGGCCTGCAGCGCTTCGACGCCATCAAGGCATACGCGGAGCAGCCCGAGTACGTGGTCTTCAACGGGCGGGTGGGTGCGTTGACCGCCAGGGGGGCCCTCCAGGCGAGCGTCGGCCAAACGGTCCGCCTCTTCGTCGGGAACGCCGGCCCCAACCTCGTCTCCTCGTTCCACGTGATCGGGGAGATCTTCGACCGGGTCTACCCGGAAGGCGCGGTGGGGACGCCGCCCCTCCGCAACGTGCAGACGACACACATCCCGGCCGGGGGCGCGGCTATCGTCGAGTTCCGGGTCGAGGTGCCCGGCACCTATCTCCTCGTGGACCACAGTATCTTCCGGATCGACAAGGGCGCCGTCGGCCAGCTCGTCGTCAGCGGCCCGGCCGCCCCGCAGGTGTTCCGGCCGCTGGAGTAGGGCCGCCGCGGCCCGGAGACGACCGTGATCCGCCCCGAGCGCACCAAGGGCCGGATCGCCTTCGACGTCATCCGCCCGCCGGACCGCCGTGTCTCGTTCACCGCCCATCTGCTCGAGGCTACCGACCAGACCATCGTAGTGGCCCACGAGCTCTTTCCCTCACGTCCCCTGGAGTACGGCGGCGAGCGGGTGCTGGAGGCGGGGTACTGGGCGGTGTGGTTCCTGTTCAAGGGCCGACCCTTCGACGTCGGCCGCGTCTACCGACCGGAGGGGACCTGGACCGGCTACTACGTCGACGTGCTGGAGCCGGTGCGCTGGCAGGGCGCGGACCCGACCACGCTCGAGCCCCTCGTCGACCTCTTCCTCGACCTGTGGGTCGCGCCCGACGGCCGCCAGGCGGTGCTCGACGAAGACGAGTTCGCCGCGGCCGTGGACCGCGGACACCTGACGCGCGCGCAGGTGGCCCGCGCCCGCAGCGTCCTGCGCGACCTCACAGAGGCGACGGCGCGCGGCGAGTTTCCGCCGGCCGTGGTCCGGGAGTTCGCCCTGTAGCGGCAGTTACCGTGCGATCTTCGAGATCTTCGCGCCTTCCAACGTCAGGTTGTACATCAGCCCCTTCTGGCCGATCACGAACCCGACGATAGGCTTGTTGGCCTTCTGGCTGTCGATGGACGCGTCAGCGCCCAGGTCCACCAGCACCACCGAGCCGTTGACGCCCACCTGCCAGCCGGTGCTGGCCTGGAAGTCGGCCAGCGCCTTGCTGTCGAGGAAGACGATGATGATGTCCTTTTTCTGGGCGCCCAGCTGCAGCCCGATGGACGCGGCGGCCAGGCTGTAGTAGGCCACCGTGCGCCCGCCGATGCGCAGGGCGCCCTCGCCGTACTCGCCCCCGATGCCGATGCCCGCCTTGATGACGCCCGGGAAGACCAGCACCCCCTTGGCGGTCCTGAGGAACTCGCGGGAGCCCTTGACCTTCTGCGTGAACTGCTCTAGCACGGCGTCCGCGCCGGCGTCGATTTCTTTTGCGGTCTTGGCATGGGCAGCAGGCGCCGCCAGGAGGCCCGCCACGACCACCAGCCCGACGCCCGTCAGGATACTCCGGCCTCTCGGTCTCAGGTGCATGCCGCTGCCCCCCGTGTCGTCGCCGGGAGCCGTGTGGCTCCGCCAGCGGCGAAAGATATGTGGTCTGTCGAGGACGTTCCCCCTCGGCGGGACCATCCCTCCAGGCGCCCCGGCGCCCCCCGGAGTCTGCGCCTGCCTGGTGTGTCGGAGAAGGATCGGGCCCAGGCGGTGGCCGCCCGGGCCCGCGTCTGTCTCGTGGACTACTGTCGTGTGGACAACGCCTCGTCGGACAGAACGGCGATCGCGAGAGAGGTTAGCCGATGGGCCGTACCCGCGTGGCCTGCGGACCCTTCTGGCCCTGGGTCTGCGTGTACTCGACCTTCTGGCCCTCAACGAGCGACTTGTAGCCGTCGCCGTCGATCCCGCTGAAGTGCACGAAGAGATCCTTCGTGCCGTCGTCGGGCGTGATGAACCCGTACCCCTTCTCGTTGCTGAACCACTTCACGGTCCCTGTTGCCATGATCCTACCACCTTTGCTGCAAGCTACCACAGACCTGGTACCCTCTGCGATGCCCGGCTATTGTCTCACGGCCTGGCCGCGAGCGCAAGACCGCAGCGCGCCTGCGGCCGACCCCCGGGGCGCGGACGAGCAGCCGCAGCACGCCCAGGGCACGCCGCGGCCGGTGGGGCGGTGCCGCCGGCGGGAATGGGCGATGCCGTGCGACGAATATCAGGCGTCGGAGAGCTCCGGCAGGCGGGGGAGGAGGGACCAGAGGATGGGTGCGTGGCGGGTGTTCGCCCTGAGTTCGGGTGGCCGCACGGTGGACTGGTCGACGCGGCTGTACCTCCATCCGGTGGGCGAGACGATGACCTCTGCGTACTTCCTCTGGGTCCTGCACGGCGAGGGGGAGCCGGTGGTGGTGGACACGGGGTTCACGGCGCGGCTCGGGCGGCTCAAGGGGGTGCCGACGGAGCAGCTGCGGCCGCGGGAGCAGCTGCTGGCAGCAGTGGGCGTGCAGCCCGAGCGCGTCCGCACCGTGGTGCTCACGCACCTGCACTGGGACCACTTCGATCTGGAGGGCGCCTTTCCCACAGCCACGTTCTGGGTGCAGCGCCGCGAGGTCGAGTTCTGGGCGGGGTACGGCGCCGGCGAGCCCTGGCACCAGCGCTTCCTCAGCGACCGCTTCGCCGAAGAGCTGCAGGAGCTGCAGGAGGGCGGTCGCCTGAAGATCATGGAAGGCGCCCTCGAGCCCACTCCCGGCGTCCGCCTGGAGTGGGTCGGCGGGCACTCGCCGGGCATGCAGATCGTCGTCGTCGAGACGGCGAAGGGGCCGTTCGTGATCGCGAACGACGCCCTCACCACGTACCGCAACCTGCGCGACTGGGTGCCGCCGGCGATTCACCTCGGCAGCGTCGCGGAGTGCCTGGACGCCATGCGGCGCATCCGGGCGCTGTGCGACGGCGACGAGGACCGGCTGTGTCCGGGTCACGACGGCGAGGTCTGGCGCCGCTTCCCGGAGGTCGCACCGGGCGTCTTCCAGCTGGCGTAGGGGCGCCACGCGGTCTGCGTGCGGTCGCCGGGCAGGCCGCGGCGACTACGGCAGCGTGACGGGGTCGCCGACGCGCACCAGCTTGCCCGCCTCCGAGGCCGGGACCCGCGTGCCGACGCACAGCCGGTAGAAGTGGTCGAAGCGCTCCCGCGGCGCCCACGCCGGCAGGTGCGCCCGGCGGTACGCGCTGAACGTTTGTTGGAACGAGGGATCGCCGGCGCCGGTGCGTGGGTCGCGGGTCGGCACCGCACAGCGGGGCCAGGGCTCCATGCCCTCGAACCGCACCTGGCCGATGCAAAATGGCACCGGCGCGTCGGCCCCAATCAGCCGGTCCTCCCAGAACGGTTCGGCGGCGTCGAGTTCCAGGTTGGGCCGGAAGCGCCGCCGGGCGCTGTCCAGCGTGAGGCCGGGAAACCAGGCGGCCACGGCGGCCAGCGTGGGGGTGCTCACGACCGTCGGCCCGAAGTAGCGCGAGTCGTCGGGGAAGCCGCGGCGCCCGTCGTGCAGCAGCCGCACCCCGTACCCGAAGAAGGCGGTCAGCCACGCCTCCAGGCCGGCGCGGTCCTGATCCAGATGGAACGTCGCCTCCCGGGGCGCGGATGCGCCGTCCGCCCGGAGCCGGACGAGCCGGGCGCCCAGGTCGTAGTCGGCGCGGATCGCGTGCACCCGCGCCTCGCGCTTCCCGTTGACCACGCGATCCCCGGGGCCGAGCACGGCGAACTCGCGGTCGCCGGCGAGCCCGCCGGCGGGACCGATGCGAGCCGCGGGGAGCGCCACACCGTCGAGGGCCTTGATGGGGTAGACGACGATGCGGTGCAGAACGGGCACGTCCACGCCGCACGGAGTTCCCGAGTGTGCGGAGGCGTTCCTGCTCCGCGGGACGGGCGGCCCCGCGCGACGGCGCCGTCGCCGAGATCATCCGCACGACCGACCTGCGGGCGGCGGCGCGGCGCCTCTCGGGGTCTCAGGATGCCGCGCGCGTCAGCCGTTCCCGGTACATCCTGAGCAGTTCGCGGACGGTGGTGGCGTCGGTGGGGCCCTTGTCCTCCCGAACGCGCACGAACCGCGGGAACCGGATCGCGAGCCCGGCCGCCGGGCGCACCGCGGCCCAGCCCGCGGTGTGGACCGGGCTCACCGTGATCTCCGCGCCGATCACCTCGAACACGAGTGCCGGCTCGATCCACCGGTCGGGGATCAGGCGGCTCTCCACGCGCGGCGGCCGCGCGGTCCGGGTGTGCGGCTCGAGCAGGCCTGGCAGCGCGTGCAGGAACTCGTCGGTGAACCCCGAACCGAGCTTGCAGACCGTCGGGAACACCTCGGCGTCCGCATCGTACGCGGCCATCAGGAGCGCGCCATACGTGCCGGCCCGCCGGCCGCGGCCGTGGAACGCCCCGACCACCACCAGGTCGACGGCGTCGGTCATCGCGCTGCGGTACTCGCGTTTGAGCTTGATCCACAACCAGCCGCGGGCGCCGGCCTGGTAGACGCCGCCGGCGGCCTTGCAGATCAGGCCCTCGCAACCGTCGGCCACCGCTTGCTGGAAGAACGCCTCGAGGTCCTCCACCGACGTCACCTCGCGTCCGGTCGCCAGGCGGAAGCGGTCGTCGGGTACGATGGCCCGCTCGAGCTGCCGGCGCCGCTCGGCGTACGGTTGCGCCGTCAGATCGCGTCCGTCGGTGTAGAGCAGGTCGAATGCGTACAGCGCCGCGGGCAGCGCGGCCATCGCCTCCTCCACGCCGTACTTGCGGCGGCGGCGCATCAGGTCCTGGAACGGCCGCAGGTCGCCGGTGTCGGGATCGACCGCGACGACCTCGCCTTCCAGGATGGCGTCTTTCGCCGTGACGTGGCGGCGGACCAGGGCAGTGACGTCGGGGTACTGGGCCGTGATGCGCTCCAGTCGCCGCGAGTAGAGCTCGACGCGCGCGCCCTGCTTGTGGATTTGGAGCCGCTCGCCGTCGTACTTGTACTCGGCTGCGCAGCGGCCGCCCAGCTTGGCCAGGATCGCGGCGGGATCGGCCAGCCGCTCGGCCAGCATGGGCCGAATCGGCTTGCCGATCACCACGTGGACCCTGCGGATCGCGGCCAGCCCGCCGCGCGCCACCGTGACTGCCACGTAGCCGAGGTCGGAGGTGAGGTTATAGGCGCGCTCCAGCTCCCTGCGCGCGGCGCGCCCGCCGGCGAAGACGTCCGCCAGCGCGTCCAGCACGGTCATGTCGCCCACGCCCAGGCGCAGCGTGCCGGTGACGGTGCGCACCAGGTACCGGGCCTCCAGGGGCGTGGCCCGGCGCAGCAGTCCGGCGACGGCAGCGAGCTTGGCGGCCTGCGCGCCCTTCCCGGTGGCGCGCGCAGCCGCCTCCAGCGTCTTGTGAACGTGCTCCACCGTCAGCGCCGGCCGGACCGGCCGCGTCCGCTCGAGCAGCGCTTCCGCCACGGTTCCGAGGTCGCCGGCGCGCGCCAGCCGCCGTGCGACGTCCTCGGGCGGCACGCCGGCAGCCTGCGCGACGGCGCGTACGGCCAGCTTCTCGGCCACGCCGATCTCGATGCCCGCAAAACCTGGCGCGAGCTGGCCCTGCGTGAGGTAGACGATCCGGTCGAGTGCGCGCGCGGGCGCGGCACGGAACAGGTCGGCCAGCAGCGCCGTCATTGCCAGGCGTGACGTGGTGGCCTCGATGCGGGCGTAGGCTTCGGCCAGCTGCCGGTAGCGCACGGCACGTCCTCCCTGCGTCGGAAGTTCAGGCACGCGCGGCAGGAACCCTGCCGCCGAGAGACAGGAAGAGTTTGCCGGCAAAACCGGATAGACCGGCCCGGCGACCGCTCCCTATGATGGTGAAAGGCGCACGGGGAGGCAGGGTGAGGTGGGATGGCGATGACCGACGACGAGCGCTGGCGGCACGTGCAGGCCCGCAACGGGGCAGCCGACGGGCGCTTCGTCTTCGCGGTGCGCACCACGGGCGTCTACTGCCGCCCGTCGTGCCCGGCGCGACGGCCCCGGCGGGCGCACGTGCAGTTCTTCGCCACGCCGGCGGCAGCCGCGCAGGCCGGGTTCCAGCCGTGCCGGCGGTGCCGGCCCCACGAGGCGGTCGCTGCGGCCGTGCCCCCATGGGTACAGCAGGTGTGCCGGCGGCTCGTCGAGGCTCCCGACGACGTGGCGCTGGCTGTGCTGGCAGCGGAGGTCGGCCTCGGTCCGCGGCGCCTGGCGCGGGTGTTCCGATGCGTGGTGGGCCTCACGCCGCGCCAGTTCGCCGACGCCGTCCGGATCGGGCGGCTCCGGCAGAGCCTGCGCGACGGGCAGCGCGTGACCTCCGCGCTGTACGACGCGGGCTTCGGGGCCAGCAGCCGTCTCTACGAGCGCGCGGCGGCGCTGCTCGGCATGAGCCCGGGAGCCTACCGTCGGGGCGCGCCCGGCATGCGCATTCGATGCACGACCGTGGCCTCCCCGCTGGGCCGTCTGCTGATCGCCGCCACCGATCGGGGGCTGTGCGCGGTGCGGGTGGGAGACGACGACGCCGCGCTGATGCGCGGGGTGGCCCGGGAGTTTCCGCAGGCCCAGATCGTACGCGACGATGCGGGGCTGCGCCGGTGGGCCGGCGCACTCCTGCAGTACCTGCGCGGCTGGCAGCCGCACGTGGACCTGCCCCTCGACATCCGGGGCACGGCGTTCCAGTGGCGGGTGTGGCGCGCGCTGCAGCGCATCGGGTACGGGCAGACCCGCACCTACGGGCAGATCGCGCGCGCCCTGGGCGACCCGCAGGCCGCCCGCGCCGTGGCTCGCGCGTGCGCCGCGAATCCGGTGGCCCTGGTCATCCCCTGCCATCGCGTGGTGCGCGGCGACGGCGGGCTCGGCGGGTATCGCTGGGGCGTACGGCGCAAGCGGTGGCTGCTCGCCCGCGAGGCCGCCGGCGGCGGCCGCGGCCGGCGGCGTGCGCGCAGGACTTTCCCGCGCGGCCGCGGTAGTGAACACGACGGCTCGTCATCCTGCGTCGAGGAGTCCTCATGGAGACCCGGACCGCCGCCGCCCTGATCCAGGCCGATCAGGCGCATGTCATCCACCCCCTGCACCATCCGACCGACCACGCGCCGCCGCTCGTCTTCGTCGAAGGGCAGGGCGCGGTGCTGCGCGATGCCGAGGGTCGCGAGTTCATCGACGGTCTGGCGTCACTGTGGAACGTCAACGCGGGGCACGGCCGCGCCGAGCTGGCGGAGGCCGCGGCGGCCCAGATGCGTCGGCTCGCGTTCGCCTCGGCCTACGTGGGGTTCACCAACGAGCCTGCGGTGCGGCTGGCCGAGCGGCTGCTCCGCCTGGCCTATCCCAACCTCTCGGGCGTCTACTTCACCACGGCGGGTGCCGAGTCCAACGAAGCTGCCTTCAAGGCCGCGCGCTACTACTGGAAGCGGCGGGGCCTGCCCGCCAAGACCAAGGTCATCGCGCGCATCCACGCCTACCACGGCGTCACCCTGGCCGCCATGAGCGCCACCGGCATGGCGTCGTACCACAAGATGTTCGCACCCACGGTCCCGGGCTTCGTGCACATCCTGCCCTCGTACCCTTACCGCTACCCGGGGTCGATGGCCGACGCCCTGGAGGAGGCGATCCAGCGCGAGGGGCCCGACACGGTGGCGGCGTTCATCGCGGAGCCGGTCATGGGCGCGGGTGGGGTGATCCCACCGGCGCCCGACTACTTCCCCCGGATCCGCGAGATCTGCGATCGCTACCAGGTGCTCTTCATCGCCGATGAGGTGATCACCGGCTTCGGGCGGACCGGCCGCTGGTTCGCGCTGGGGCACTGGGGCGTACAGCCCGACCTCGTGAGCTTCGCCAAGGGTGTGACCAGCGCGTACCTGCCGCTGGGCGGCATCATGGTCTCGCGGGAGATCCACCGGGCGATCCTGGAGGCGCCACCGGCGGAACGCTTCATGCACGCGGCGACCTACTCGGGCCATCCCGTGTGCTGCGCCGTCGGGCTGCGCAACCTGGAGCTCTTGGAGCGCGAGGGACTGGTGGAGCGCGCGGCGGCGCTGGGGCGTCGGCTGCTGGCCGGGCTCGAGACCCTGCGCGAGTTCCCCGTCGTTGGCGACGTGCGCGGGCTCGGGCTCATGGCCGGCGTCGAGCTGGTCCAGGATCGGGCGGCCAAGACCCCTGCCGTCGGGCTCGGCGCGCGCGTGCTGGCCGAGGCCCGCACCCGGGGCCTGGTGACCCGCGTGCGGCCCGGGCAGGCAGGCGACTACCCGATCGGGGACACGATCTGCCTGGCGCCGCCGCTGGTGATCACCGAGGCCCAGGTGGACCGGATCGTGGAGATCCTGCGGGCGTCCATCCGCGCGGTGATCTGACGGCCCGCGTCAGCCGACGGCCACCGCCCGCGGCGCGCACGAGACGCCTTCCAGCAGCGGGCCCAGGTGGAACGCGGCGGCAG
The DNA here is from genome assembly GCA_031459385.1 of Candidatus Fervidifonticultor secundus. GTDB lineage: Bacteria > Sysuimicrobiota > Sysuimicrobiia > Sysuimicrobiales > Humicultoraceae > Fervidifonticultor > Fervidifonticultor secundus. The sequence continues at coordinate 178,561 of JAVKIP010000001.1, forward strand.
GATACGGTCGGCGTCCCTGGGCGATCGCCTCGAGGCACCTCGTCGACGTCTTCGATCCGGCAGCCCTACCGGGCCCGATCACGAGCGGACACCGGTCAGCCTCCGCAGGCATCGGCCGCGCGGGCCTCGCGGGCAGCACGCCGGGCCTGGCGCAGGGGCTCGGGCGCGAGCGCAGGGCCGGTGGCGGCCAGCGTCACCGCGGCGGCTACCTCGGGGTCGGTGCGCCAGGCCGCGTGCACGGCCAGCGGCCTCACGCCGGGGTGGACGCGCACCCAGTAGCCCACGTGCTCGCCGTCCTGCACCAGCGGGCTGCGCGCACCCGGCGCGTCCGCCGGGAGGGCGCCGGACGCCACCAGCGGCCGGCTGGTCACGCCGATCGTCGGCAGGTCGAGCCGCGCGCCCAGGTGCACCGCCAGCCCGGCGCGCCGTGGGTGGTCGCGGCCGGTGGCGTTGACTAGCAGGACCTCGGGCCGCGCGGGCAGCCCGCGCACTGCGGCTTCGAGCAGCGGTCCCTCGCGCAGCGCCAGCAGGCCAGGGGCGTACGGCGCACCGGCGGCGCCGCGGACCTGCGCGACCGCGCGCAGCCGGCCGTCGACGAGCAGAGCTGCGGCGGCCCATCCAGGATCGCCGGCCGCACCGGCGCCGACCTTGTGGCGGGCAAAACAGATGAAGCAGCCGGCGACGACCCGTACCCTACCGGCTGGCGCCCAGGGCGCGGGCGCCGCGCGCCCCAGCTGCTCCTGCAGGGCGATCAACGCCTCGGGCGTCGTGGGCCAGGGCTCGTCCTGGTGCATGGCGCGTGCACCGGCGCGTCAGTCAGGAGGAGGATGTTGCGCCCGCGATCCTCAACCCCACAGTAGCCGACGGGCAGCGCGGGCGGAAGGGGCATACCGGGGAGCCATGGTGCGGGTGGGCTGCTGTGGGTTCGCGCGACGTCTCGACGCGTACGCCCGGGAGCTCGACGTCGTCGAGGTGCAGCAGACGTTCTACCGACTGCCCCGGCTGCAGACCGTCGAACGCTGGCGCGCCCGCGTGCCGGCGTCGTTCGAGTTCACCCTGAAGGCTTGGCAGCTCATCACCCATCCGCCGACCAGCCCGACGTACCGGCGTCTGGGGCGCGTCATTCCCCGGGGCCGGTGGGACCGGTACGGGTTCTTCGCGCCCAGCGACGAGGTGGCCGAGGCGTGGGCCCAGACGCTGGCCGTCGCCCGGGCGTTGCGCGCGTCCGTCGTGCTCTTCCAGTGTCCGGCTAGCTTTGCGCCCACGCGCGCCCACGTCGTCCGTCTCCGGCGGTTCTTCCGGGCTGTGCCCCGCGGCGGCCTGACGTTGGCGTGGGAGCCGCGCGGCGACTGGCCGCCCGACCTGGTGGCCCGGCTGTGCCGCGACCTCGACCTGATCCACTGCGTGGACCCGCTGGCCGATACGAGCCGCCACGGCCGACCGCACTACTTCCGGCTGCACGGGCGCACCGGCTACCGCTACCGGCACACCGACGACGACCTGGCGGCCATCGCCGCCGCCTGCCGCGGGCCAGCATACGTCCTGTTCAACACCATCGCCATGTGGGACGACGCGCTGCGCTTCCGGCGGCTCGTGTCCCCGGCGGCGCCACCTGGGGGCGGCGGATCGCGGTCCGGCGCGGCGCGCGGCGGGAGGGTTGTGGATCGTGAATCGGCGATCGGGGACAACGGGCTGCGGTCGCGCGGCAGGAGGTCGCGGCCCAGCGGGAAATGACTGGCGACGTGGGATCACGGCATGCCCCGGGAGGAGATCGATGAGCAGGAGCGGGCGGCAGTGGTGGGGTCTGGTGGGCGTCGCGGCGGTGCTCGCGCTGGCCGGGGGAACGGCCCAGGCGCCAGCCGCGCCGATCGCGGGCATCACGGTGAGCGGCGTGGGGTTCCAGACGCCGGAGTCGGTGCTGTACGACCCCGTTGCAGACACCTATCTGGTCTCCAACATCAACGGCAATCCCACGGCGGCGGACGACAACGGATTCATCTCGCGCGTGCTGCCCTCGGGCAGGGTCGTGGCGCTCAAGTGGATCGACGGGGCTGCGGCGGACGTGACGCTGCACGCCCCGAAGGGCATGGCGATCGTGGGAGACACGCTCTATGTCACCGATATCACCGTGGTGCGTACGTTCGACCGCCGGACCGGCAAGGCGAAGGGTGCGATCGAGGTGGCGGGCGCGACGTTCATGAACGACCTGGCCGCGGGCCGTGGCGGCGCGGTCTACGCCACCGACAGCGGGCTCAAGCCCGACTTCAGCCCCTCGGGCACCGATGCGGTCTACCGGATCGACGCCACGGGGAAGGTGACCGCCGTGGCCCGGGCCACCGCGCTCAACCATCCCAACGGCGTGGCGGTGCGCGCCGACGGCACGCTGGTCGTCGTGACGTTCAGCGAGAAGGGCGACATGTACACGATCTCGCCCGCGGGCATCCGGCGGGCGCTGCCAGCGCCGCCCAAGGGGCAGCTGGACGGCGTGGAGCTACTGCCGGGCGGCGCGATGCTGGTTTCCAGTTGGGCAGGGTCGGCCGTGTACCGGATCGATGCCAGGGGCACGGCGACGGTGGCCGTCGCCAACGTGGCGTCGCCAGCCGATATCGGCTACGACCGCAGGCGCGGGCGCGTGCTGATTCCGCTCTTCATGAAGAACGCCGTGGTGATCCAGACCGTGCGGTAGCGCCGTCAGAGCCGCAGCGCCTGGCGCACGAGCAGCTGCGTGTAGGGGTGCCGCGGCGCCGCGAACAGGTCGGGCGTCGGGCCGGAGTCGACGATCTCGCCGCTGCGCATGACGTAGACGTGGTCGGTCCAGTGCGCCACCAGGCCCAGGCTGTGGGTGATCAACAGGAGCCCCATGCCCAGGTCGCGCTGGAGGCGGCGCAGCAGGTCGAGGATCTGCGCCTGCACCGTCACGTCCAGGCCCGAGGTGGGCTCGTCGGCGATCAGGACCGAAGGGCCTGGCGCAATCGCCGCGGCGATCAACACGCGCTGGCGCTGCCCACCGGAGAGGTGGTGAGGGTAGCGCGCAAACACCTCGGCCGGCAGGCCGACCTGGCGCATCACCTCCAGGGCGCGCTCGCGGGCGCCGCGCCTGCCGTGGTGCACGACGACGCCTTCCATGATTTGCTCGCCGACGGGGAGCACGGGGTTCAGCGCCGCTCCGGGTTCCTGGAAGACCATCGCCACGCGCCGGCCGCGGTAGCGTGTGAGCGCCGCCTCGGGCAGCGCCGTCAGGTCCACGTCACCCAGCAGGACGCGGCCGGCGGTGATGATCGCGGCGTCGGTCGGGAAGAGCCGCAGCACCGCGCAGGCCGTCATGGTCTTGCCGGCGCCCGACTCGCCCACCAGCCCGACGCTGCGCCCGGCGAAAACCGTCAGCGACACACCCCGCACCACAGCCTGCGTGCCGCCGGCACGACGGATCTCGACCGTCAGGCCGTCGATGCGGAGATCTGCCGGCTCGTGCCAGGTGGTCACGCGTTCCCTCCCCGTCCTCGTCTGTGAACGCGTCCGCCGCGCCCGGACGTTCCCGGCGCGCCGCCCCGTTGCTGCGGGGAGCGTTCGCGCGGCTGTGGGCCGTGGTCCTGCTGGTTTCGTTCGCGTTCCACCTGGTCACGGCCAGCCTGCCCTTCTATGCCACGCGCCTGGGCGCCGACGAGGCCGTCGTCGGCCTGCTGATCGGGCTGATCGCGGCCGTCGCCCTGATCTCGCGGCCCCTGGCCGGCCTGTGGATCGACGCCGGCGCCGGTGCGGCAGCGCTGGTGACGGGCCTGGTGCTCTATGCGCTGTGCGCGCTGGGCTACTGGCTGGCGCCGTCGGTACCGGCGCTGCTCGGCTTCCGCGCCCTGACCGGCGTCGCCGTGGGATTCTACGGCACCGCGAGCCAGGCGCTGACCGTGGCCCTGGTGCCGGTGGCGCGCCGGGCCGAGGCCCTGAGCCTGTATGCGGCGGCCGTCGGCATCGCGCAGGGCCTCGCCCCGAGCGCGGGGATCGCGCTGGCCGCCGCGGCCGGGTTCCCCGCGCTCTTCGTGACGTGCGCGGGGGTGAGCACCGCGGGCGCAGTGCTGGCGTGGCCCCTGCGCCGGGTGTCGGCGCGGCCCCAGGCCGGCGCCGTGCGGCGGATCTTCCACCGGGGCGTGGTCGTGCCGGGACTGCTGCTGGTCGCCCTGCACGTGACCTTTGGCGCCAACATCGCGCTGCTTCCGCTGCACGCGGGCCGGCGGGGCCTGCCCAACCCCGGGCTGGTCCTGGTGACGCACGCGCTAGGCCTGTTCGCAGCGCAGGCCATCGCGGGCCGCGCCTCCGACCGGCTCGGCCGCATCGCGGTCATCGCGCCGGCCCTGGCGCTGGCTGCCGCCGGCATGTGGACGACGGCGCTGGTCGGCGGCTGGGCGCTGCTGGCGGCCGCGGCGCTCTCAGGGATGGCGCTGGGCGCCGGCCAGCCATCGATCGTCGCCCTGGGTGCGGACCTGGTGCGCGAGGAGGAGCGCGGCGCCGCGCTGGGGACGATGGGCATCTTCCACGAGATCGGCATCGTGGCGGGCGCGGTCGGCGGGGGCATCGCGGGGCGCGCCCTCGGGTTGCCGGCGATGTTCGCGCTGGTGGGTGTCGTCCCGGCGGTAGCAGCGGTGCTGGCGGTGCGCCGCCCTGCCCCCGGTTCGTCTAGCCCCCGAGCGCCTGCCGCAAGCGGTCCATGAGCCGCAGCTGCTCGAGCGGCGCCACCCCGAACCGGTTCATGTCGAAGAAGACCTCGGCCACACTCCACGACTGCAGGCGCGCAAGATCCTCGACGACCTGCGCGTGACTGCCCGAGAGCGGCGGTCGCGGGTCGGGCTGGGGCGATGTGCTCACCGTTGTGTTCGCCCGGACGATGACGGGCAGCCGCGAGGCGTCCCGGCCGGTGGCCGCAGCGGCAGCCCGAAACCCGTCGATGGCGCGCTGCAGGTTCTCCCAGGCGGCCGCCACGGGGTTGAATCCGTCGCCGATACGGCCGGCCCGCGCCACGGCTGCGGGCTCGCGGGCGGCGACGATGACGGGTGGGCCGCCGGCCTGCAGGGGTTTGGGGCCGATCTCGGCGTCGGGGATCTGGTAGACGCGCCCCGAAAAGCGCACGGGATCGGGGCCCCACGCAGCGCGCATCGCGGCGATGAACTCCTCGAAGCCGCGCCCGCGCCGGCGCATCGGCACGCCGACCGTCCGGAACTCTTCGGGTGCGTACCCCTGGCCGAGGCCGGCGATGACGCGGCCGCCGCTGAGGTGGTCGAGGGTGGCGAAGCGCCGCGCGATCACCACCGGCGCGTGCAGCGGCGCAATGATGATGCTGGTGCCCAGGCGAATGCGCGTGGTCTGTGCGGCGACCCACGCCAGCACCTCCAGCGGGTCGTACGCCACCGCGTAGGATGCCGGCATCGTCGAGCCTGTGGGGCGGAGCTGGCGCTCCAGCACCCACAGCGTCGCGTACCCGCGCTGCTCTGCCTCCCGCGCCACCTGGGCGATGGCTGCCGGCGTAGCGTGGGGCCCGTGAGTGGGCAGCGCAATGCCGAACTGCATCTCTTACTGGTAGAGGAGGAACCGCTCCCGGAGCGTCAGGAACCGCTGCAGCGCGGGCTGCCAGCGGGCCACGATCGTCGCCGCGTCGTCGCCGCGCAGGATACCCAGGCGGACGTCCTTCGTCCCCCACACGAGGTCGAACAGGTACGGCCCCCGGCGGGGCGTGACGAACCGCAGGCGGTCGCCGTGCAGCCGCCGGATCTCCACCAGGATGTACACCATCGTCGTCGACGGCCGAAAGACGGCGGGGTCGGTGATGTGGAGCCGGACGCCGTGCCAGACCCGGCCGGTGCGCGGATGGGGTAGCGCCGAGGTCGAGAAGCGCACGCCCGGCAGCCCGTAACGGTTGAGGCGTTCCGCCAGCCGGCGGCCGTCGAGCCATGGGGCCACCACGACCTGGAAGCGCGAGTCGGTGGCCACGCCGTTCCAGAGGTTGGTACCGTCGGCGGGGCCGGTGGCGGCGTAGTGGAAGACGGCCTCCGGGCCGGTAATTCCCGGCGACGGGTTGACCCACGGGAGGCCGGTCTCTTCCCAGCGCATCGTGCGCGTCCAGCCCTCCATGGGCACCACGGTCAGGTCCGCGCCGATCGCGAACGCCTCGTTGTAGAGCCCGGCCAGCTCGCCGATCGTCATGCCGAAGACGTAAGGGATGGAATACATGCCGATGAACGAGCGGAGCGCCGGCTCCAGCACGGGGCCGTCCACGACCGTCCCGCCCATGGGGTTGGGACGGTCGAGCACGATCACCTTCTTGCCCGCCTCGCGCGCGGCGGCCATGACCAGCGCCATCGTGGACGTGTAGGTGTAGGCGCGCACGCCCACGTCCTGGAGGTCGACGACCAGGGCATCGACGCGCGCCAGCATGTGGCGCGTGGGCCGGAACGTGCCGCCGTAGAGGCTGAACACCGGCGTACGGCCGGGGATGGTGGGCACGACCTCGCCCGCGTCGTACGTGCCGTCGAGCCCGTGCTCCGGCGCGAACAGCGCCGTCAGGCGCGCCTGCTGGGCTTCGGCCAGCAGCTGCGCCGAGGTCTTCCCGTCGCGGTTGACGCCGGCTTGGTGCGTCACCAGGCCCAGCCGGGTGCCCCGCAGCGCGTTCAGCTCGCCGAGCAGGCGGTCGATCCCGGGGGTGACGGCGGGGGCAGCGCCGCGCGGCGCCACGGGCGGCTGGGCTGCCAGCGGCCGTGCAGCCAGGGAGAGCACGGCGGCCAGCAGCAGGGACGACACGACCTGGTGGGGCGATCGTGGCATATGGCCTCCCTACGTCACTTCGACGTGCGGTGATCCGGGCCTGTCTCCTCTCATGCCCAACCGGGGGAGCGTTGCGACGCTGCCGCCCCGACGGGGGAAACGCCCCGACTGCCTGGAACTGAGGGGCCGGGAGCCTGGTCCCCCGAGAACCAGTCCCCGGAGGAGGGTGGTGCGGCGTGTGGATCGCGGTGAGGGCGCGACGCATTCTGGACGGCACGGGCAGGCCGCCGCTGGAGCACGGCGTGGTGCTGATCGAGGGCGACAGGATCAGGGCCGTGGGGCGCCAGGCGGACGTGGCTATCCCAGAAGGCGCGCAGGTCTACGACTGCGGCGCGCACACCGTCCTGCCCGGGTTCGTGGACGCGCACTCGCACGCCTCGATCGTCCCAGGGCTCGGCGACCAGATCGGGCAGCTGCGCCAGGCGCCGGCCCGGCAGCTGCTGCGGGCCGTGCAGAACCTGCGCGTCGACCTGCGGTCGGGCGTCACCACGATGCGGGTCGTGGGCGAGGAGCACTTCATCGACATCGAGCTGCGGGACGCCATCGCCGCCGGTCGCCTGCCCGGCCCGCGGCTGCAGGTCGCGACGCGCCCGATCACCGCGCGGCACGGCCACGGGGCCGCCCTGACCTACTCCGACGGCGAAGACCAGATCCGCCGGCACATCCGCGAGAACGTCGCCGCCGGCTGTGACCTGATCAAGCTCTTCATGACCGGCGGCGTCTCCAGCACGGCCGGCGGGACCCAGTGGTACGCGTACTCGCCGGCCGAGGTCGCCGCTGCCGTGGACGAGGCCCACCGGAACCAGCGGCCGGTGGCCGTGCACGCGCATGGCGGACCTGGCCTGCGGCTGTGCGTCGCCGCGGGCGTGGACACCATCGAGCACGGTAAGCTGGCCACCCGCGAGGACCTGGACGAGATGCGCCGGCGGGGGGTCTGGCTCGTCACCAACAACGCGATCAGCGGGCATCCCGAGGGCATCGAGAAGGGCGACGGGCACAATCCGGTGATCATGGCCAAACTCCGCGAGGCCCGCGCACACGCGCGGCAGACCTTCCGCCACGTCCTCGATAGCGGCGTCCGGTGGGCGCTTGGTACCGATGCGATGCACGGCCTGATCTGGTGGGAGATCGCCCAGGTGGTGGAATGGGGCGCCGACCCGCACGACGCTATCCTGGCCGCCACCCGGCGGGCGGCCGAGGCCATCGGCATGGGGCAGGAGGTCGGCAGCCTGGAGCCGGGCAAGCTGGCCGATCTGGTCAGCGTCGATGGCGATCCGCTGCGCGACGTCGCGTGCCTGCAGCGCGTCGGGCTCATCCTGCAGGGCGGTCGACGCGTGGACACCCTCTCGCCCCTGTGAGCGCCCGGGCTCGCCCGACTGCGGCCACCCCGCCCTGGGCATATACGCCGGGGAGGGGGATCGGATGGCCTGGTTCTGGCGACCCAGGCGGCAGGGCGTCGAGCAACGGATGGTGCCGCGCATCCCGCTGGCCGTGCCGGTGCGGTATGGCACCGACCGCGGGCATGCCGGTATCGGCGTCCTGATCGACGTGACCGAGCGCGGGGCCGGCCTGCTGGTACACGCTATCACACCCGACGCCGGGACCCTCTGGATCCGCTTCCTCTGGTTCGACGATCAGGTCGGGGTGCAGGGGCGCGTCGTCTTCATCCAGCCGACGCCCGAGGGCCAGCACATCGGGGTGCGGTTCCGGCCGCTGCCCGGGGCGTCCCGCCGCTTCATCACCGACCTGCTGATCCCCTACGGGTTGCGCAAGTTCCGGCATGACCGCCGGCATCCATTCTCGCTGCTCCAGGCCCTGGCAGCGTCGCCGCGCCCGGGGCGGGTCGGACAGTGCCGGCGGCGCTACCTGCCCGTGCTGGTCGAGCAGGGCGACTACCGGGCCTGGGCGGTGACCGAGGACCGGACCGACGAGGGCGCGCTGTTGCTGGTCCCGCACCCGCTGCAGGCGGACGCGGCCGTGCGCCTGACCACCTGGGGGACGTTCGTGACGCGCTACGGCATGGTGGACAGCACTGAGACGCTGGCGCTCCCGCCCGTCACCCTGCACCGGCTGGTGGTGCGCTTCGTCGATCAGGCCGTCGGCCCAGCTGCCGGCGAGCCGCCGCGCGTCCGCGGCGCGTGAGACGGCGGCAGCGCCTCGCCTGGCAGACCACCCCGCGCGGCCACCCTGCTCCCGCCCTCGTCCGAGGCGGTACCACGCCGGCGCGCTTGCGGCTGTCACCTGGCGCCGCGCGCCATCGCTGTGCGGTAGGTCCGCGGGAGCTCGCGGAGGTAGTCGCCGGCGAAGTAGAATGGCAGGGCGGGCGGTCGCCTGGCGTGGAGGCGGGCCGGTGCGAGACCGACGCGAGGAGGAGCCATGCTGATCAGCGAGCGCATGAACGCCGCCCTGAACGAGCAGATTGGGCGCGAGTTCGGGGCGTCCCTGCAGTACGTGAACATTGCCGCGCACTTCGCCGAGCAGAACCTCCCACTGCTGTCGGCACACTTCTACCGACAGGCCGAGGAGGAGCGGGAGCACGCCCTGCGCATCGTGCGCTACATCACCGATGCCGGTGGCCACGTGGCCATCCCGGCGGTGCCGGGGCCGAAGACACAGTTCGCCGCGGCCGAGGAGGCGGTGAAGCTCTCCCTGGAGTGGGAGCAGGAGGTCACCCGTCAGATCCACCGCCTGGTGGAGCTGGCGGTCAAGGAGAACGACTACACCACGCAACAGATGCTCCAGTGGTTCGTCGAGGAACAGCTCGAGGAAGTGGCGAGCATGGAGGAGTTGCTGAGCGTCGTCCGGCGCGCGGGCGAAGGTGGCCTGCTGCTCGTCGAGGAGTTCCTGGCGCGCAAGGGCCGCACGGGCAGCGAGGGGTAACGAGCCCTCACGCGCAGCGTCGCGTGCCGCCAGCGGGCGGCCGCGACGGTCAGGACGGGGCCGCGGCGACCGCCCGGACCCGCGGGCTGGCCAGGAAGATCGCGCGCAGGTCGTCGGGCAGGCTCGCGGCGATCTGCCGGTGGAGGCGGTCGAGCGCGGCGCGGTCCTCCGGGCGTCCGAACAGCGCCACGCGCAGCTCCAGCGCCCGCCGGAGCACCGGGGCGTGCTCCGCATCCTGCGCCTGCTGGACCGCCCGGGCGAGCAGGCCGTCTGCGGCTGCGCGCTGTCCCTCGTGCGCGGCGAGCCTGGCGTCGATGACCGCCAGGCCGGCCAGATAGGCAGGCGATCCGTGCTGCGTGACCGCCGCGCGGCGCCGATCTGCGAAGCGACGAGCGTCGTCGACGGCTGCGAGGTCGATCATCACCCAGCACACCGGCAGGACGAGCATGGCGTCGACGGGCGCGAACGCCGCCTGGGGGAGGTTGCGCAGGAGCTCGATCCGCCGGGTGAGCTCGTCGCGGTCCTGCCGGAGATACGCGCTCAACAGCCCGCTCAACTCGCCGATCGAGCGCCAGGCCACGCTGCCGGTGCCAGTCTGTGCTCCCCGGTCCAACGGCGCAAGGGCACGTTCCACCGCGCCGATCTCGATGTAGCACAGGCCTAGGGTGACGTAGAGGAACGGGAGCTCCCGGGGCGTGAGCTCGCGCGCCGCCGGCAACACGTCATCGGAGAGGCGGATCGCCTCGCCCCCCGTCCGGTATCCCAGTAGAGCTGCGCGAGGAACTCCTTGGCGTAGACCGCGCGGCGCCGGTCGCCGATGGTCTCCGCCAGTGCCAGCGCCGCCTCGTTGTACTCCAGCGCCCGTCGTGGCTCGCCGGCCCAGGTGTGGACCACGCCGAGGTAACTGAGGCTGGTGGCCTCGCGTGAGCGATCCCCCGCCGCGCGGGCGATCACGAGCGCGTCCGTCGCGGCCGCGATCGCCTCGTCGGTCTGGCCCAGCGCCAGGTGGGTCATGCAGCGGAGGTTCAGCGCGCGGGCCAGCGTGGCGTGGTCGTCGGTCTCGCGCAGCAGGGTCACGGCCTCGCCGAGCGTGCGCTGCGCGAACGGCATCTCCCCGCGGTCCCAGGCCACGGTGGCCAGGTCGACCAGGGAGAGCGCCAGGGCCCGGCGGTCGTCGGAGGCGCGGGCGAGCGCCGCGGCACGCTGGAAGTGCTGCTCGGCCTCGTCCAGCCTGGCCTCGCGGTGGTGGACGAACCCGACGCGGTTCTCGAAGGCCGCTTCCCGCGCCCGGTCGCCTGCGGCCTGCGCGAGCCGCAGGCCGGCCTGGAAGTCGGCCAGCGCCGCGGCGTAGTCGCCCAGCAGCTGGTGGACCTCGCCCCGACCCAGGTACAGCGCTGGGAGGTCGGCCTGGAGGCCGGCGATCTGTGCCGCGGCCAGCGCCTGCTCGTACAACCGCAGGGCGTCGGCGTTGGCGTACTGGCGTCGGGCCTTCGCCGCGGCCCGGTGCAGGTACACGGCGGCCCGGGCATCGTCACCGCCCAGGCGGAAGTGCTCGGCCACGATCTCCACGCTGTCCTCGGCGCGGTCGCCCAGCCGCGCCTCCAGCCATCGGGCTGCCTCGGCGTGGGCGCGCTGCCGCTGCGCGCGGGGCAGCATCCCGTAGGCGACCTCGCGGGTCAGGGTCTGCCGGAACGCGAACTCGGGCTCGTCCCCCCACCGCCGACCGCGCGTGCTCCTCGACTAGGTCTTTCGCCGCCAGCGCCACGATGATGCGACGCGCCTCGTCGGGGGAGACGCCGGCCAGCTGCGCCGTCGCCGACGGCCAGAACGCGTGGCCGATGACCGCCGCAGCCTGCAGGACGCGGCGCTCCTCCGCCGGCAGCCGGTCGATGCGCGCGGCGATGACGGCCTGAATCGTATCGGGCACGGCCAGGTCGGCACCCGGGCGCCAGGGTTCCTCCTCCATGGCGACCATGCCCACGAGCTCCTCGGCGAACAGCGGGTTGCCTTCGGCCCGGCGCACGAGCGCCTGCCGCACCTCGGGCCGCAGCGGACGCGGGCTCAGCGCGTCGATCAGCCGTTCCGTCTCGTCCGGTGTGAGCGGGTGCAGGTCGATGTGGAGCTGGTTGCGCCCGCCGGCGCCCCACGCGGGCCGGCGCTCGAGCAGTTCTGGCCGCGCGACGCAGACCAGGCAGAGTGCAGCGTTGCGGACATCCGCGACGATCGACGGCACCAGATCCAGCAGCCCCTCGTCCGCCCAGTGCATGTCCTCGAAGACCACGATCACCGGCCGGCGCCGGGCCAGCCGCGCCAGCAGCTGCCGCCAGGCGTCGAACAGCTGCTGCCGCGTCCGGCCGGGGTCGTCGTGGCCGTTGCCGCTGCCGAAGGTGAGCCACAGCCCGTCCAGCACCTCGTCCGCGTCGCCGATCGCCTCGCGCAGCCAGTGAGCCAGGCGGGCGCGCACGGTCTCCGGCGGGTCGGTGTCGTGCCAGCCCGCCTGCGCCCGCAGGATGTCCAGCAGGGCGTGGTACCCGATCCGACCCGCCAGCGCCAGGCTGCGGCCGCGCAGGCACAGCGGCGCGGGATCGCCGGCGCCGACCGCGGCCAGGAACTCGTGGACGAGGCGGGTCTTGCCGACGCCGGGCTGCCCGAGGCTCGTCACCAGGTGCACCTGCGGGGTACGGCGGCTCCGCTCGTAGGTCCCGCGCAGCAGCTCGAACTCTACCTCGCCGTCTACCAGCGGGGCCAGCAGGCCGTGGGTCCGCTGCCGCTCCTCCAGGGGCGCGATCGCCTCCCACACCCGCAGCGGCGCCGTCTTGCCCTTGGCTTCCACCGGGGCCAACTCGCGGTAGGCGATGGCGCCGCGCGTCAGGCGGTAGGTACGCTCGCCGACGACGACCGCGCCCGGCGCGGCGGCCTGCTGAATGCGGGCCGCCACGGTGACCGCGTCGGAGACCAGGAAGTCGCGGTCGAACGGCGAGCCCGAGGCGGCTACCACTTCGCCGGTGTTGATGCCCACACGGACGCTCAACTGCAGCTGGTGCGCCGCCAGCGCGGTGTAGAGCGACGCCAGGGCGGGCTGCAGCGCCAGGCCGGCGCGTACCGCCCGCTCGGGGTCGTCCTCGTGTGTGGCTGGCAGGCCGAAGGTCGCCAGCACCCCGTCGCCCAGCAGGTTGGCGACGGTTTCACCGAACCGCTCGACCGTCTGCTGCACGGCGGTGTAGAACCGACCGATGACGGCACGGGCGTCTTCGGGGTCGAGCCGCTCGGTGAGCCCCGTGGATCCCACCAGGTCGACGAAAACGGTGGTGATGACGCGGCGGGCCTCGGCCGTGAGGATCTGGCCACCCGCCTGCTGCGGCCCTGCGGCCAGGCCGCGGCCGCAGTTGGCGCAGAAGTTGGCCATCGGCGGATTGTCGAATCCACAGATGGCACACCGCCGCGCGTCTGCGGCCATAGATGTTGTTTTCGTCCGGGCCGGGCGGACCTCCTCGGCAGGGAGGCGCACCGTATCGGGACAGACGTGCACCGTGGGGTATGGCCGTGCACCGCGCCGGCAGGGAACGGCGCCGCGTGGCGGGGAATGTCGGGAAGACCGGCGGCGTGGCGGCGCCGCCGACATCGCGTCCGGGGTGCGTGGAGGGCGGCATGTACGACCTGGTGGTGCGCGGGGGCACGGTGGTGACCACGGGCGCCGAGGGGGTCTGTGACGTCGGCGTGCACGACGGGCGCATCGCGCAGCTGGGCGGCCCCATGCAGGGCCGCCAGGAGATCGACGCCCGCGGCCTCTACGTGCTCCCCGGCGGCGTGGACGTGCACGTGCACCTGACGTCGCCGGTGGCCCCGGGGTCCGGCGTGGAGGTGCGGCCGGACGACTTCTACACCGGGTCGCTGGCGGCCCTGGCGGGCGGGATCACGACGGTGGGCAACATGACCTTCCAGCGTTCCGGTGAGCGCCTGCAGGACGCGCTGGACCGCGATCTGGCTGCCGCCCGGCAGGACGCCGCGGTCGACTACATCCTCCATCCGGTGCTGACCGATCCCACCCCGGTCGTCCTGGAGGAGATTCCGCGTCTGGCCGCGGCCGGGCACACCAGCCTGAAGGTCTTCATGGTCACCGAGCAGTTCGACGCGCAGATCGACGCCTACGTCGAGGCGATCCGGCTGGCCGGCGCGGCAGGGATGCTGACGCTGGTGCACTGCGAGGACGGGGCGCTGGTTCGCTGCGCCGGGCGCGCGCTGCTGGCCGCGGACCGTGGTGCCGCGCGCTTCTACCCCGACAGCCGGCCCGTGTGGAGCGAGTCAGCGGCGGTCGAGCGCGCCGTGGCCATCGCGCGGGCCGTGGCCGCACCCCTGTACGTCGTGCACCTCTCCTCGGCCGCGGCCCTCGACGCCTGCCGGCGTGCTCGCGCCGACGGGGTGCCGGTCTTCGTAGAGACGCGGCCCATGTACCTGCACCTCACGCGGGCGGCGTTCGACGCGCCTGATGCCGCCAAGGTTGCCGGCGCGCCGCCGCTGCGCGACGCTGCCGACGTGAGGGCGCTGTGGGCCGGGCTGGCCGGCGGCGACGTGCAGTGCGTCTGCAGCGACCACGCCCCTTGGACGCTGGCCCAGAAGCTGGACCCGGCGCTGGACGTGACCACGCTGCGTCAGGGGGTCGCGGATCTCGAGACCCTGAGGCCGATGCTGTTCTCGGAGGGCGTGCGCGCTGGCCGCCTGTCGCTGAGCCGCTTCGTCGACGTCACCGCCACCGCAGCCGCGAAGCTGTTCGGCCTCTACCCGCGCAAGGGGACGGTCGCGGTCGGCAGCGACGCCGATCTGGTCCTGTGGGACCCGGCGCGGCGCTGGGTCGTGGACGGGGCGCGCATGTACTCCCGGGCGGGCTACACGCCCTACGACGGCCGCGAAGTGCTGGGTGCGCCGCGGCTCGTCTTCAGCCGTGGCGAGCTCGTGGCCGCCGACGGCCAGGTGACGGCGGCGCGCGGCCGCGGTCGGTGGCTGGCGCGCGCCGCGCGGCCAGGTGGGCCGTGGACCTGACGATCGTCGGCGCGGGCGCCGTCGGCGGCATCACCGGCGCGCACCTGGCCCGCGCCGGCCACTCCGTCGTGCTGGTGGATCGCAACCGCGCACACATCGAGGCGATGCGGACTCGAGGCCTGGAGGTGGCCGGCGCCGCGGCCTTCACCGTGCGACTGCACGCCTGCCTGCCCGAAGAGGTCCGGGGTCCGCTGGCCGTGGTGCTCCTGGCCGTCAAGACGCTGCACACGCGCGATGCGCTGGCGCCGCTGGTCCCGCGCCTGGCGCCCGATGGCTATGTGGTGTCGATGCAGAACGGTCTTGAGGAAGAGAAGATCGCGGCCCTGGTGGGGCGCGAGCGGACGGTCGGCGCCTTCCTGACGTTCGGCGGCTACTACGAGCGCCCGGGCCGCGTCGTCTACAGCGGCCCCGGATCGCTGCGCGTCGGCGAGCTCGACGGCCGACTGACCCCGCGGGTGCGCGAGCTGGCCCGCGTCCTCTCCGCTTTCCACCCCTGCGAGCCCACCGAGAACATCCACGGGTACCTCTGGGGCAAGCTGATCCTGGGGGCGATCTACTTCGCCACCGCGGTGGTCGATGCCGACGTGCTCGAGATCCTCGACCGGCCCCAGGCCCGCGCCATCCTGGCCGGCCTGGCCACCGAAGCGCTTGCGGTGGCCGAGGCGCTGGGCGTGCGCGTCGAGCCCGTGGACGGCTTCGATCCGCGCGCCATCCGGCTCGACCCGCGGGGTGCGCCGGTGGATCCTGCGGGCGCGCGAGCCGCCTGGGCGGCGCAGCGCGCCTACTGGCAGCGCGGGCTGGCCCGGCGCACCGGCGTCTGGCGCGACCTGGCCGTCCATCGCCGTCCGAGCGAGGCCGGACCGATCCTGGGCGCGTTGGTCGAGGCGGCCGGCCGCGCGGGACGCCCCGTGCCCCGCGTGCGCGCGCTGCTGCGCCTGATCGCCGACATCGAGGCCGGCCGGGGTGTGCTCGACTGGACAAACCTCGAGGTGCTCGCTGCGGCCGCCTGACGCGCCGGCCGCCTGGTCCCCCGCCTGCGGGCTACCCTGGCGCGCCGAGCTCCCGTGCCGGCGCCATGTGCGTCCGGCCGCAGTGTGCCCCGCCGGTGACGTAGAACACTTCGCCGTGCACGTACCGCGCCCGATCTGACGCCAGGAAGAGCACCGCCTGGGCGATCTCATCGGCGGCCCCGGTCCGGCCCAGCGGGATCGCCGCGAGCATGTCGCGGACGTAGGGGTGGGGCGGCGGGTCCTCGCGGGTGACCACCCGGTCGAGACACAGCCCGGGCGCCACGGCGTTCACGCGGATCCCGTGCGGACCCAGTTCGATGGCGAGGACGTGCACGAGCATGTTGACCGCTGCCTTCGACCCGCAGTAGTGGGCGCCGCCGACGCGCGCCGAGGTCGACGCGCCGGAGGAGATGGCCACCAGGGCCCCACCCGCGGCACGCGCGATCATCCGCCGGGCCACGGCCCGGCAGCACAGCATCGTGCCCTTCACGTTGACATCGAACGTCTGGTCCCACTCGTCCAGCGAGACCTCCAGCACCGGCGTGGTGGGGACGTAGCCGTGGAAGGTGACCAGCACGTCCACCGGTCCCAGGGCCCGCGTGCCCTCGTCGACGACGCGCTCGACCGCGTCGGGCGCGCGCACGTCGGCCGGCACGGCTACCACCGGTGTCCCGGCTGCCCGCACCGCCGCGGCGGCCGCAGCGAGCCCCACGGGGTCGAGATCGGTGAGGAGCAGGCGCGCGCCCTCGCGGGCGAAGGCCAGGGCGCAGGGCCGGCCGAGCCGCCCCGCGGCGCCGGTGAGCATGACCACGCGGTCCTGAAACTCCATGAGCGGCCTCCTGCGACCAAGACGCCGGCCGGCGCCGGGCGTCCGGGATGGGATCAACGGGGGAACAAGCGCCGGATGTCGGCGCCGCGCGAGGTCAGGAGCACGGCGCCGACCAGCACGGCGGCGAAGGCGATGAGCAGCGCCGAGAGCGCGGCGATGGTGGGGTCCTGCCACTTCTCCATGTACAGGAACATCTCGATGGGCAGGGTGTTGTTCTCGCCGCGCGTCAGGAAGATCGAGCTCTCGACCTGGTCGAACGAGACGATAAACGCCAGCAGCCCGCTGACCAGCACCCCGGAGCGGATCTGCGGGAGCACGATGCACCACAGGACCGTGGGCGCCGACGCCCCCAGGTCCTGCGCCGCCTCCTCCAGCGAGACGTCGAGGCCCACGAGGTTGGCGGCGACGATGTTGATCACGAACGGCAGCACCACGATGGTGTGGGCCAGGACGATGGGCACGAGTCCACCCTGGAGCCCGAGTCGGGCGAAGAAGATGAACCAGCCCACGCCCAGCACGATCTTCGGCATCACGATGGGCGACAGCAGGAACCCCCGGAGCAGCTCCTTGCCGCGGAACCGGCCGCGGACCAGGGCCAGGGCGCCGAGCACCCCCAGGCCCAGGGCCAGGCCCGTGGCGACCAGCGCGATGACGACGCTGCGGACGAACGCGTCGCGGAACGAGGTCAGGCCCAGCAGGTTGGCGTACCAGCGCAGCGACAGCCCCGGGGGCGGGAACACCCCATAGGCGACGCTGCTGAACGAGTAGGCCACCACGATGACCAGCGGCAGCAGCGCGAAGCCAATGCCCAGCAGCAGCGTCGCCCGCAGCAGCGCGTCGCGCACCGCCGTGGCCCGAGCTTCCTCGGCCTCGACCTGCAGCTCGGCACGGGCCTCGAGGGCGGTCATACCGACGGGAGGCGCCGCAGCACGGCGTTGAGCGCCCACACTGCCGCCACGGAGAGCACCAGCAGCGTCAGACCGGAGACGGCACCGGTCGGCCAGTTGATCTCGACGGTGTTGTTGTAGACCATCAGCGGCAGGACCTGCACCCTCCCCCCGCCCAGCAGCCGCGGCGTTACGAACGCGCTCAGCGCCAGCGTGAAGCAGATCAGCGCGCTGGCCACGATCCCCGGCATCGTCAGCGGCAGCGTCACGTGGCGGAAGGCGTCCCACCAGCCCGCGCCCAGGTCCGTGGCGGCTTCCTTCAGCGCGCGGTCGAGCCGGCTCATGACACTGTAGATGGGGAAGATGGCGAACGGCAGCATGATGTGTGTCAGGCTGATGACGACGCCCCGGGTGTTGAACAGCAGGCTCAGGGGCTCGTCGAGCAGCCCCAGACCCCGCAGCGTCGTGTTCACCAGCCCCTGGCTGGCCAGCAGGATGAGCCAGCCGTACGTCCGTACCACGACGCTGACCAGCAGCGGCGAGAAGAGCAGCAGCGCCAGCAGCGCCCGGGCGCCGCCCCGGCGGACCCGGGTGTGCAGCGCGTAGGCGAGCGGGTAGCCGATGGCGACCGCCAGGACCGTGACCACCAGCGACAGGCGCACCGACTCGGCGATGATCTTGTACGAGAACGGATCGGTGAAGTAGTCGGCGTACGTCCGCAGGGTCCACACCGGCAGGATGCGGCCGTCCTTGAAGAGGTGGAACGAGTTGACGAAGTACACGCCCAGTGGGGCGACGTAGAGCACGGCCATGGCCGCCAGGGCAGGCGTCAGCAGGGCGAGGGCTGCGGAGCCGCTGAGCGTCACCGGTCCTGGACGGCCACGGCCTGCCGGGGATCCCACGACACGGCCACGTCGTCGCCCGCCTGCCAGAGCGTCATGCCGGCGCGGTAGGGTACCGCGGCGTGGAGGCGCAGCGGGCCCGCCGCCAGCCGGTACTTGACCACCAGCCCCGAGAACGCGCGATCCTCCACCAGGGCGGGCAGGCCGGTGCCCATGGCGGCCACGTGCACCCGCTCGGGGCGCACGCACACCGTCACCGGGCGGCCCCGCTGCTCCCAGCCCTGCCGGCGGGCCCGCACCAGCGCGTCGTAGGCCCGCACCACCAGCACGTCGTCCTCGATGCCCTCCACGACCCCGTCGATCAGGTTGGCGTCGCCGATGAAGTTGGCGACGAAGCGCGTGGCGGGGTGCTCGTAGATCTCCATGGGCGGGCCCACCTGGAGCAGCCGGCCGCTGTCCATGACGCCGATCCGGTCGCTCATGGCCAGGGCCTCGCCCTGGTCATGGGTGACGTAGAGGAACGTCGTGCCCAGTTCCCGCTGGAGGCGCTTCAACTCGTCCTGCATCTGTAGCCGCAGCTTGAGGTCCAGGGCGCTCAGCGGCTCGTCCAGCAGCAGCACGCGTGGCTGGTTGACCAGCGCGCGGGCCAGGGCCACGCGCTGCTGCTGGCCGCCCGAGAGCTCGCCGATGCGGCGCCCCTCCAGCCCCACCAGCCGCACCAGCTCCAGCGCGTCGCCTACCCGGCGACGCACCTGGGTCTCGGCCAGGCGCTTCATGCGCAGCCCGAAGGCGATGTTGTCGAAGACCGTGTAGTGGGGGAAGAGGGCCAGGCGTTGGAACACCATATTGGTCTCCCGCCGGTTGGGCGGGGTGCGCCCCATGGGCAGGCCGTCGATGGCCACGTCGCCCTGGTCGGCGTGCTCGAAGCCCCCGATGATGCGCAGCGTGGTGGTCTTGCCGCAGCCCGAGGGCCCCAGCAACGAGAAGAACTCCCCGCCGCGGACCGTCAGCGACACCGCCGACACCGCCACCACGGCCCCGAAGCGCTTGGTGATGCCCCGCACGTCTACCTCCGCGCCCCGGGCAGGCGCACGGGACGGCCCCGGGGCTGCGGCGGCCGGGGCGGAACCCGGGGAGTGCGTCATGGGTCGACAGCCGGCGGCCCCAGGACCGCCGGGGACACCGGCGGGCGTGCTAGAGCCGCGATTTGACTTCCTTCTCCCAGCGCTGGCGCCACTCGCTGGCCTTCTGGCCCATCGTTGCCCAGTCGAGCCAGATGGCCGTGTCCAGCAGTTTGGGGTTCAGGATCGCGCGCACCGTCTCGGACAGCTCAGCATCGGCGCGGGCGGGGATGCCGAAGGTCAGGCGCGCGTAGCGAGCGTTGTTCTCGGCGGTCAGTAGCTCGTTGATGATCTCCTCGGCCACCCGCACTTGCTCGGGCGTGCTGCCCTTGACGATCTGCAAGTAGATGGGGAAGGCGACGACGCCCTCCCTGGGCACCGCGAATCCCAGCGGCGCGCCGCCGATCTCCCAGAACTTCCAGATACTGGTGAACCAGGGCGCGATGTGCGCCTCGCCCGTCACCAGCAGCTGCAGCAACTGGTCGTTGCTGTTGGCCAGCGCGCGGATGTTCCTGGCGTTCTCCGCCCAGACGCGGAAGCCGGGGTCGATGTTCTTCTCGTCGCCGCCGTTGAAGCGCGCCGCCAGCACCAGCGGGATGAAGTTGTTGTCGAAGAAGGTCACCTTGCCGCGCCACTTCGGGTTCCACAGCTCCGTCCACGACGCCGGTGGATCCTTCACGAGGTTGCGGTTGTACATATACCCGACGCCGCTGATGCCGTACCCGATGCCGCGGTCGCCCGGACGCCGCAGCGTCTTGTGGACCCGGGTCATGTTGGGGATGCGGGCGGGCGTCAGCGGTATCCACATGTCGTCGCTATCGCCGCGGTTGCTGATGTCAATGTTGAAGTAGCCGAAGTTGATGAGCGGTTTGGTGGGGTCGGCCTGCTTGGCGGCGATCATCCGCGGGTATGTCACGGCGTTGTTCGACTCCCAAAACTCGATCTCCACATCGGGATGCGCCCGCAGGTAGCGGGCCACGACCTCGCGGGGCACGACGCCTTGGTTCGCGCCGGCCCAGATGAACATGGTGAGCTTCACCCTGGGCGCCGCCGCGGCCGGCGGCAGCGCCAGGGCGCCCGCCACCAGCGCCGCGATCACCCAGCCCAGCGGGCGGGCGTACCAGCGTCCCTGCGTGCTCCTCATGAGTCTCCCTCCGATCACCGGCATCGAGAGCATCCCAAACCGCCGCGTGTTTGGCGGTCCGGCGCCGCACTTCCTGCTCGCCGGCGCTGGCCCGGCCCGCAGGAGCCTCCAGGTGACGCGCCGGGCGCGACGCGCGAGGATGTGTACGGGTAGCTACCTCACGCCGTCCGGGCCGCGTACAGCTGGTCGGTCTTCGCCGCCATGATGAAGTCGTTGCGGTGCAGGCCCCGGATCTTGTGCGTCCACCAGGTCACGGTCACCCGGCCCCACTCCGTGAGGATGGCCGGGTGGTGGCCTTCCTCGTCGGCCGCGGCGCCCACGGCGGCCGTGAACGCCAGCGCCTGCGCGAAGTTCCTGAACTTGAAGGTGCGTTCCAGCCGTTTGATCCCGTCGCGCTCGACGACCCGCCAGTCGGGGACGTGCGACTGCCATGCGGCGACCTCCGCGTCGGTGAGCGGGGGCTCGTCGCCGCGGCACGCGGTGCACTTCAGTTGCGCCAGCTCGGTCATGGTGGCCCCCTTGCCGGGTGCGGACTCGGTCGGGACACTGCCTTCCCGCTCATGATACCTGGTGCCGGCGTGTCTGACAGCAGGGGCGCGCGGCGCCGGACGGCGAACCCGCCGAGGCCACGGTGACCGCGACGGCTGGTCCTTCGAGGCACCCGAGACCGTCGAGTTCCTCGATGCCTCGAGGGCGGCGCCGGTACGATCCGCGCCTCCGAGCGGCGCCAGCGGTACCGGGCCGGGCGGGCCACGCGCGTGCACTGCGCGGCCCGATGGGGAGGACGGCGCCCGTGCATGACCGAAACCACGGGTGGCGCACGGGGAGGCCTGCGTGACCCGATCGGAACGGTTCGTCACCCTGGGCATCATGCTGGGGATCTTCATGGCGTCCATGGAGAGCACCGTGGTCGCCACGGCGATGCCCACCATCGCCAGCCAGATCGGCGGTCTCGCGTCGTACAGCTGGGTGTTCTCCGCCTACATGCTGGCCGCCACCGCCACCGTGCCCCTCTTCGGGAAGCTCGCCGACCTCTACGGCCGGCGGAAGGTCTTCGCCGTGGCGATGGGGCTGTTCCTGACCGCGTCGCTGCTGTGCGGCCTGGCGCGCAGCATGCCGCAGCTCATCGCCTTCCGCGCCCTGCAGGGCCTCGGGGCGGGCGGGCTGCTGCCGCTGGCGTTCATCATCATCGGCGACCTGTTTACGGTGGAGCGGCGGGCGCGGATCCAGGGGCTCTTCTCCGGCGTGTGGGGGCTGTCGTCTATCGTCGGCCCGCTGCTCGGCGGGTTCCTGGTGGACCAGGTCTCGTGGCCCTGGGTCTTCTACGTCAACGTGGCGCCGGGGGCGCTGGCCGCGGGGCTGATCTGGCGGTTCTTCGAAGACGACCTCACACCGCTCCACGCGCGTCCCGCGGTGGACTACGCTGGCGCCGTGCTGCTCACCGCGGGCATCGTGGTCCTGCTGCTGGGCCTGTTCGAGCTGGACAGCGGCCGCGGGGCACCGCTGCTGGCGACCGCCGCGTTGCTGTTGGCCGCCCTGGCGTGGGCCGAGCGCCGCGCCGCCGATCCAGTCCTCCCCCTGCAGCTGTTTCGCCTGCGGCTGTTCGCCGTCGCCTGCGCCCAGGGGCTGTGGTCTGGATGGTCGGTCTTCGGCAGCCTGGCGTTCGTGCCGCTGTTCGTCCAGGCGGTGCTGCGCACCAGCGCCACCGCCGCGGGCTCCACGCTCACGCCCATGATGCTCGGGTGGGTGAGCGCCAGCATCCTCAGCACCCGGTTCCTACTCCTGCGCCTGGGCTACCGCGCGCTGGTTGTGGCCGGGATGGTCGCGCTCTCTGCCGGGACGCTGCTGATGACCCGCGTCGGGCCCGAGGCCACGCACGGCTACGTGATGGTGTCGGTCACCCTGATGGGGATCGGGATGGGGCTGTCGGTGCCGTCCTTCATGATCGCGGTGCAGTCGGCCGTCTCCCGCCGGGTGCTGGGCGCGGCGACCTCCACGCTGCAGTTCGCGCGCAGTATCGGCGGGGCGTTCGGCGTGAGCGTGATGGGCGCGGTGCTGGCGGCGCGGCTGGCCGCGGCGCTGCGCGCCAGCGGAGTGGACCCCCAGACGGTGTCGGTGAACCGCCTGCTCGATCCCCTGGCGCGCGCCCCGGCGCCCGCGCTGGACGGGACGCTGCGGACGGCCCTGGCCGGCGCCATCCAGGGCGTCTTCGTCGCGGCTTTCCTCGCGGCGCTGGCGGCGCTGGCCGTGACGCTGCTGGCGCCCCGCGGCCGCCTCGCGCTGGCCGCGCCGGCGCAGGATGCGGAGGCGCTGCGCCCCGAACCGGCCGGCGCCGTGCCCACATCGGGGGCGAAGTAATGCCGTCCCGCTGCGACATCGCACTGGTCGGCGGCGGCATCGTCGGCCTGGCCACCGCCCTGGCGCTCGTGGAGCGGGCGCCGGACCTCCGGCTGGCGGTGCTCGAGAAGGAGGCCGACGTCGGCCGGCACCAGACCGGGCACAACAGCGGGGTCATCCACTCGGGCCTCTACTACCAGCCCGGGTCCGCCAAGGCACGCCTGTGCGTGGAGGGCGGCCGCCTGCTGCGCGCCTTCTGCGCTCGATGGGGTGTCCCCGTCGACGAGTGCGGGAAGGTCGTGGTGGCGACCGATGCCGCGGAGGCGGTCCGCCTGGAGACGCTGTACGCCCGCGGGGTGGCCAACGGGGTCGGGCGGCTCGAACTCCTCTCCCCGGAGCGCCTGCGCGAGATCGAGCCGCACGCTGCGGGCGTGCGAGCGCTGTGGTCGCCCACGACAGCGATCGTCGACTTCCAGCAGGTGGCCCGCGCCATGGCCGCGGAGCTGCGGCGCCGCGGGGTCGAGATCGCCACGGCGAGCCCCGTGGTGGGCCTGCGCCGCCTGCCGGGCGGCTTCGTGCTGCAGACGCCGCGCGCCGAGGTCGAGGCGCGGTGGCTGGTGAACTGCGCGGGGCTCTACAGCGACGTGGTGGCGCGCATGGCCGGCGCGCGGCCCCCGGTGCGCATCGTGCCCTTCCGCGGCGAGTACTACCTCCTGCGGCCCGAGCGGCAGCACCTGGTGCGCGGGCTCATCTACCCCGTGCCCGATCCCCGCTTCCCCTTCCTCGGCGTGCACCTGACGCGGACGATCCACGGCCGCGTCGAGGCCGGCCCCAACGCGGTGCTGGCCCTGGCCCGCGAAGGCTACACGGTCTGGCGCGTGCACCCCGCCGAGGTGGCGGTGATGCTGGCCTACCCGGGTTTCTGGCGCATGGCCCGCCGCTACTGGCGCACGGGGCTGGTCGAGGTGGCCCGGTCGCTGAGCGCGCGGGCGTTCGTGCGGGCGCTGCGGCGCCTGGTGCCGGCGCTGCGCCCCGCCGACGTGGTGCGGGCAGGCGCCGGCGTGCGGGCCCAGGCCGTGCGCGCCGATGGGACGCTGGAAGACGACTTCCGCATCCAGGCCACGGCCGACGCCATCCACGTGCTGAACGCGCCGTCGCCCGCGGCCACCAGCGCTCTGGCCATCGGCCGGCACATTGCGGCCCTGGCAGAGACAGCCTTCGGGTTCGCGCCGGCGGCCGCCGGAGGCTGAGGCACCCGCGGGGACCCGAGGCGGCCGGCATCCATATCATCGCGCGGGGCCGAGGTCCGCGCGCAGGGAGGAGACCGCATGACAGTCCGACGCACGCCCCCGCTCACGCCCGAGGAGGCGCGGCGCCTGCACGAGACCGCGCTGGTCATCGACACGCAGCAGCCGCCCGTCATCGGCGGGTTCCTGTTCACCGACGCGATGCGCGCGACGCTGGCAGAGTACCACCGGCGCGGCTTCACCCGCGAGGAGGTCTCACCGATCATGGTGGACATGGCCGTGCGGGAACTCCAGACGTCGCCCGCGGCGCGCCAGGTCTATCTGGAGTTCTGGCGGGCGTCGGGCGTGACCGTGGCATGCGGGACGTTCTCAGGATCCCACAGGATCAGCGACGCCTTCGAGGCGGCGGTCAAGCGCATCGCGCAGGCCTACGGCGTCATCGAGGCGCTGGGGGGCGCCCTGCGGCTGTGCCGGACCGCGGCTGACATCGAGCGCGCGCACCGCGACGGCGTCCGCGGCCTGATCCTCGACTTCCAGAACACGACCCCCTTCGGGGACACCCTGGAGCGCATCGAGCTGTTCGCGAACCTGGGGGTCCGCATGGTGCAGCTCACGTACAACCTGCAGAACCTGGTGGGCGACGGCTGCACCGAGACCTACGGCGGCGGCCTCACGTACTTCGGCCGCGAGGTGGTGCAGCGCCTCAACGCTCACCGTATCCTGGTGGACGTGAGCCACTGCAGCGAGCAGGTGGCCCGGGACGCGCTCCAGGTCTCCAGCGCGCCCGTCATCGTCTCCCACGCGTCCAGCAAGGCGGTCTGCTACCACGACCGCGGCAAGAGCGACGAGCTGGCGCGGGCCATCGCCGACCGGGGCGGGTTCTTCGGCGTGGTGGTCATCCCGGGCTTTCTCTCGGAGCACCCCGAGCCCACCCTGGAGGCGTTCTGCGACCACGTGGAGCACCTGGTGGACGTCATGGGAATCGACCACGTGGGCATCGGCACCGACAAGGCCGGCCCCGGCCCCGGCACCGACTCCATGGTGGAGTATCCCACGGACATGCCCCTGCGTCGTTCTGAGGCGTTCAACTGGGCGGGCTTCCGAGACGCGGAGCACCGCATCACGCCCAACTTCCGCCTGCAGGGATTCGAGAAGTTCAGCGACTGGCCCAACCTGACCGTCGCGCTGGCGCGGCGCGGGTTCACCGAGGACGAACTGCGCAAGCTCCTGGGCCTGAACTTCCTGCGGGTCTTCCGGGAGGTGTGCGGCTGACGGGCCGACGTGCCCTCCTACCCGAACAGGCGCGGCTTCCCCAGCAGCGCCCGCAGCGTGGTGATCTTGCCGACGTGGTAGCCGCGGTGGTAGGTCGCGAAGGCCAGCATCTCGCCGACGGTGCTGTAGTTGCGGGCGTCCACGCGGGCGGCGAGATCGGCGGTCCGCGCGATCTCTTCCAGGCGTCCCTGCCCGCGGTTGACGGCGTCGCGCACCTCAGCCAGGGGTGGATAGGCCGCGGGACCGCCGGTGCCCGTCGCGAACAGTCCTTCGTAGCCTGCCGGCGGTTCGGTCCGGCCGTCGGCGCGCCGCGCGAACCCCGCGTCGGCCAGCGCGATGTGCCCGGCCTGCCAGATGATCGGTGTGAGCCCGTGGGGCGTACGCCGGGCCTCGTCGTCGGTCAGGTCCTCCAGACAGCGCAGGAGCCGCGCGTGGGTCGCGGTCAGGCCGTAGAGCAGCACGGCTCTAATGTCCATCGCGTCCCTCCCAGCCCGCCAGGGCACCAGGTCACGACGTGGCGGCAACGGAGAGTTCGGGGCTTCGCCCCTCGGTCCCTTGCGGGCCGGGCGTTCCTGGTGCGTGCGGCGGCATGGAGGAGAAGCCGCCGCCGGCCGAAAAGACCCGCCCCGTGATGCGCGACGTCCGCGTGCGCCGGACGAGCCGTGGCACGGTCGGTGGCGGCGGGGCCCTGGGGTGGACCTGATCGCCGTCAAGCGCGGCATCCTGGTGTTCTGGGCCGTCTGGCACGCCGTCGTCTGGCTCGCCAATGCGTGCGACGCGCTGAAGGCCGCGGGGGTGTTGCCGCGGTCCTGGAAGTTCGCGTCCGGCAACTGGGGGGCGATCCGGGACGCGCTCGGGGTCTACCGGACGCCACCCTGGCTCGCGGTGGCAATGTTCGGCGGGGTGCTGGCCTGGCAGGCGACCGCCGCCGCGCTGATGTGGCGGGCTGCCCTGGCGGCTGCGACGGCAGGCGCGTTCACGGACGGTCCGCTCGCCGCTGCCGCGACGTCCGCGTTCGGCACATCGGCAGCGCTGTGGGCTGCGCTGGTCCTCGCGGACGAAGTGCTGATCGCCTACCACCACGAGGGCGCGCACCTGCGGATCCTGACGGCGCTGCTGGTCTCGCTGCTGGCGATCCGGCTGCTGCCCGACGGGGTGTGAGCCGCGAACCACGAGCGCGCGTCGATGCCGGGAAGCACTGTGGGACGCAGGGACGGGCATCCACCGAGGCCACAGCGTGCTGGGGGACCGCGGCGGCTCCGCTCGATGCTGCTGGGGCTCGCGCTGGCGGCCGCGGCCGTCGCCGCCCCGCCCGGCGCGCGCGGCCAGGGGGCCGGGCGGGCCATCGTCCTCTCATGGGACGGCGTGGTGCCTGCGGAGGTCCACGCGCTGCTGCGCGAGGGCCGCCTGCCGCACCTCGGCCGCCTGATCGCCGACGGCGCGCTCGCCGACGACGTGGTCACCGCCTTTCCCTCCAAGACCGCCGCGGGACACGCATCACTGTGGACCGGCGCGCCCCCGCGCCTCACGGGCATCTCGGGCAACGCCGTGCCCCGGACGCCGCGGGCGCAGCACACGATGCTCGACTTCACCTCGGGCTTCGCCTCCACGGCGCTGCAGGCCGAGCCGCTGTGGATGGCCGCCGCCCGCGCCGGCCGCCGCGCCGTGATCGTCCAGGCCACGCAGGGCTGGCCCTTCGAGCCCTACGTGCGGGACGGCCCGTTCGGGCCGGGGCAGGCGGCGCGGCTCGTGCTGTTCGAAGGCTATGCCGGCATCCTCGGGGGCGACCTGGCGCTGACCGCGCGGGGGGCCCCGCCCCGGCCCGCGGAGGGCTGGGTGAACTTCCCGCCGTCCTTCGCGCCGCCGCTCGCGATCACCGTGCCGGCGGGGGCCACGACGCTGCACGGGATCTTCATCGACGACCCTGCCGACCCCACCCGCGGCTACGACACGCTGCTCATCGCGCGAGACCGGGACGCCGCGCAGCCCGAGGCCCGCCTCAAACCCGGACCCTCCTCCCCCGGGACGCTCGACCGCTGGAGCCCGGTGCTGAAGGTGGCGGCAGGCGGTGAGCGCGACGCCGGGCTCTATCTCCGGCTGTTCGACCTGCGGCCGGACGGACGCGACTTCCTCCTGTACGTGACGCGGCCCGTCCGCGAGCTGAGCTCGCGCCCGGAGCTGCTGCCAGCGCTGCGCGCTGCGGCCGGCGTTTTCGTCGGCAACGGCGCGGGCCGGCTCTACGAGCAGGGCGCGTTCGGCCGGACGATTCCCGTCGGCGGCGACGGGACGGCGGAGCAACGCTACCTGGAGACCGTCCGGCTGGTACACCGCCACCTCATGGCGGCCACGCGATGGGTGCTAGAGCGTCTGCCGTGGGACCTCGTCTTCGCCTACACGCCGTTTCCCGACGAGGCCGAGCACCTGTGGCGCGGCTATCTGGAGCCCTCGCTGCCGGGGCACCGGCCGGAGGTCGCCGAGCGGCTGCGGCCCTACCTGGCCGAGGTCTACCAGCAGTGCGACGAGTTCCTGGGCCTGGTGGCGCGGCTGCGGCCGTCGGGTACCGTGATCGCGCTGGTCTCCGACCACGGGATGGAAGGCGTGGACCGGCTGGTGCGCGTGAACGTCGCGCTCCAGCGGGCGGGGCTGCTGACGCTCGACGCGCAGGGCCGCGTCGACCTGGCCCGCACGCGGGCCTGGTACCCGCCCGCCAGCAACGCGTACCTGCTGCTCAACACGCGCGACCGCCGCGGGGGCATCGTGGACGCCGACGAGCGCAGGGCGGTCGTGGCGGCCGTGCGGCGCGCGCTCGAGGAGGTGCGGGACGGCGGCCGGCCCCTGGTCACCGCGGTCATCGATGCAGAAGTCGACGGCGCCCCCCGCGGCATCGGCGGGCCGGCCGGTGGCGACGTCTACCTGGACCTGGCGCCCGGCTACGACTTCGATGCGCGGCTGGACGCCGCCGAGGTGGTCGTACCGCGGGCACCGTACGGGGCGCACCTGTTCGACCCGCTCCGTCCCACGATGCGGACGCTCCTGGTGCTCCAGGGGCCCGGCGTGGCTGCCGGCCGGCGGCTCCGCGGTGTGCGGACCATCGACGTCGCGCCCACCCTGGCCGACCTGCTCGGCATGCCACCGCCGCGCCACGCCACCGGCCGCGTGCTGGTCGAGGCGCTGGCGCGCTGAGATGCGGGACCCCCGCAGGAGACCGCGCGGCAGCGGGCGAACGCGAGCACGGTCATGCCGACGCGGTTCTCCTACTTGCTCTCTCTGGAGTGCACCGCCTGCGGCGCGCACCAGGACGCCGACCGGCTGCACGGGCTCTGCCCGGACTGCGGCAAGGTGCTCTACCCGCGCTACGACCTGGACGCAGTACGCGCGGCGGTGGATCGCGGCGCGCTGGCCAGCCGCCCGCCGAACATGTGGCGCTACCACGAGCTGCTGCCGGTGCGCGACCCGGCCCACGTCGTCACCCTGGGCGAAGGGGGCACGCCGCTGCTGGACGCCCCACGGCTGGCGCGACGCTTCGGGCTGCGGCGGGTATGGATGAAGGACGAAGGCCAGAACCCCACCGGGACGTTCAAGGCGCGCGGTCTGGCTGCCGCGGTCTCCCGGGCCAGGGAACTGGGCGTGCGCGCGGTGTCCATGCCTACGGCGGGCAACGCCGGCTCCGCTCTGGCCGCCTATGCGGCGCGCGCTGGAATCGAGGCCTACATCGTGATGCCGCAGGATACGCCCGAGGTCAACAAGGCCGAGGTTCTCGCTTACGGGGCGCGCGCGTACGCGATCGACGGGGTCATCACCGACGCCGGCCGCCTGCTGCGCGCGCTCACCCCGGGGCGCGGCTGGTTCGACCTCTCGACGCTGCGCGAGCCCTACCGTGTCGAGGGCAAGAAGACCATGGGCTACGAGATCGCCGAGGCTTTGGGCTGGCGCCTGCCCGACGTCATCGTCTACCCCGCAGGCGGCGGCACCGGCCTGGTGGGTATCTGGAAGGCCGTCACCGAGATGGCGACGCTCGGCTGGATCGGCACGCACCGCCCCCGCATGGTCGCGGTCCAGGCGGCCGGGTGCGCACCGATCGTGCGCGCGTGGGAGGAAGGCCGCGACCACGCCGTGTCGGTGGCCGACCCGCGCACGCTGGCCCCCGGCCTGCGGGTGCCCGCGGCCGTGGGCGACTACCTGATGCTGCGGGTCGTGCGCGAGAGCGGCGGGGCAGCGGTGGCCGTCACCGACGACGAGATTCTGGCGGCGATGCGCGATCTGGCCGCCACCGAGGGCGTGCTGGCGGCGCCGGAGGCCGCCGCGACCGCAGCCGCGCTCCCGCACCTGCGCATCCGCGGGGTGCTCCGGCCCGAGGACGAGGTGGTCCTGCTGCTCACCGGATCTGGTATGAAGTACACCGACCTGCTGGACCGCACGCTGCCGGCGCTGGAGGCGGCGGCCGGACTCCCGCGCACCTCTCAGGGTGCCTGAGGAGGGCGAGCGGCCGACAACTCCTGGGAGGTGAGGTGTGGCCGCAGCGCGACGACTCCACCGCTATCCCGTGACCGTCGATCTGCACGGAGGCGAGATCGCGCTCTACGTCCACGAGGTCGTCGGCGCCCGCGATGGTCCCGCCATGGGCGTGCTCTCCACGCTGCACGGGAGCGAGTGGCTGTCGGTGGAGATCCTCCGACGGTTGCTGCAGCGTGTGGATCCGCAGGCCCTGGCCGGGCGGGTGCTGGCCGTGCCCGTCGGGAACCCGGCGGCGTTCGCGTACCTGACCCGCAGCACGCCCGACGAATCGGATTCGCCGGACCTGAACCGCGTCTTCCCGGGACAGCACACCTGGATCAGCGATCTGCTGGCCCAGGCCATCACCCGGCACGTGCTGACGCAGGTGCAGTATCTCATCGACCTGCACCTGGGGCTGTGGGGGGCCAGCTTCTACTGCGTGGCGTGGCCCAAGGACCTGCCCGAGCGCGAGCAGGTGCATCGCGCCGGCGTGATGGCCCACGCCTATGGGTGTCCGCTGATCCAGCACCTGTCGCTCCTCACGCGATTCCCCGGACCGCGCTCGGCGGCCGGCTACGCGGCCCAGCACCTGGGCGTGGTGCCGCTGCTGGTGGAGATCGGCGGCGCCGGGTTCGCGCCCGCGCTGGAGGAGCGCTGGATCGAGGAGAACGTCGCGGGCATCATCAGCGTGCTGCGCGCGCTGGGCATGCTCGACGGTGAGCCGCGTCGCCTCGACCGCTACCTGCACTACACGCGCCACGTCCGCGTCAACCCGTCGGTCGCCGGCTACCTCCTGCCCGCGGTGGGGCCCGACGTCCTGGGCCGCGATGTCGCCGCGGGGCAGGAAGCGGGACGCGTGGTGAGTCCGTACACGTTCGAGAACCTGGAGGTGCTGCGCGTGCCAGTGCGCGGGGCCTGGGTGATGGTCTCGCGGCCCTACCCGGTGCGGCCGGGGTACTGGGCGTTCGGGGTTGCGGACCTCGAGGACCCCGACGCCGGCTGGGGACCCGCGCGCACGGTCTGAGCCCATGGGCTTCCTCACCCGGCGCCTGGTGCAGCTGGTGATCGTGCTCCTCGGCGTATCGGCCGTCGTCTTCGGCATCGTCCGGTTGACCGGTGACCCCGTGATCATCCTGTTGGGCGAGAGCGCCCCGCCCGAGGCCGTGGCCGCCATGCGTGCGGAACTTGGGCTCGACCGCCCGATCTACGTGCAGTACCTCCGGTTCCTGGCGAGTGCCGTGCGGGGAGATTTCGGCGACTCGCTGCGCTACCGCCAGGCGGCCCTGAGCCTCTTCATCGAGCGCCTGCCGGCCACCCTGGAGCTGGCCACCGCGGCGCTGGCGTTGGCGCTGGCCGTGGGGCTGCCCGCCGGCGTGGCCGCGGCCCTGCGCCCGCGCTCGGTGTTCGACGGGGTCGTGCGGCTCCTGGCGCTGGTCGGCCAGGCCGTGCCCGGCTTCTACCTCGGGCTGGTGGCGATCATCGTCTTCGGCGCGCACCTCAAGTGGCTCCCCACGGGTGGGCGCGGGACGTCGGCACAGCTGCTGCTGCCGGCGGTGACGCTGGCGGCGTACCAGATCGCGGTCGTGGCCCGCTTCGCCCGCGGCGCCATGCTGGAAGTGCTGGGAGAGGACTACGTGCGCACGGCGCGGGCCAAGGGGCTGGCGCGGGTCCGTGTTGTCGCGGTGCACGCGCTGCGCAACGCGCTGATCCCCATTGTGACGATCCTGGGGTTGCAGGTCGGTACCCTGCTGTCCGGCGCCGTGGTCACCGAGACCGTCTTCAGCTGGCCCGGGGTCGGCCGGCTGGCGGTACAGGCGATCTACGCCCGTGACTTCCCCGTCGTGCAGGTGACCGTGATGGCGACGGCGGTGCTCTTCGTGGTGGTCAATCTGCTGACCGACGTGCTCTACGTGCTGATCGACCCGCGCATTCGCACCGCCGAGTAGTCGCGGTGCGCCCGATCGCCCGTCCGGCCTTCCACCCGTCTCGCCGGCGACGCGCAGTAGAGGCGTTCCTGCGCGACCGCGTCGCGGTCGCCGGCCTGGTGTTGCTCACCGTCATCGTGGGGGCCTCCGTCTGGCCGGTGACCTGGCTGCCCCACCCGCCGGCGTGGTCGGACCTCGATGCGCGGCTGGCGCCGCCCGCGTTCCTCCCTGGCGGGTCGGCGCACTACCTGCTGGGGACCGACACCCTGGGCCGCGACCTCCTCAGCCGCATCATGTACGGTGGACGGTTCTCTCTGTTCGTCGCCTCGGCGGCGGTGGCGCTGGGCGGTGCCGTCGGCATCACTGCCGGCCTGCTGGCCGGCTACCGGGGCGGGATGCTGGACGTGATCGTCATGCGCCTCGTGGACGTCCAGCTCGCGTTTCCCCTGGTGCTGCTGGTGATCGCCGTCATCGCCGTGGTGGGGCCCAGTCTATCGGTGCTGGTGGTGACGCTGGGGCTGCCCGCCTGGGCCCACTACGCGCGCATCGTCCGGGGCACCACCCTCAGCGTCGTGGCCAGCCAGTACGTCGAAGCGGCGCGGGCGCTGGGCTGCCGGGAGCCTCGCGTGCTGTGGCGCCACGTGCTGCCCAACCTGGCCACGCCTGTGGTGATCCTGACGACCTTCGAGCTTGCCAGGCTGCTCCTGCTGGAGTCCGCGGTCTCGTTCCTGGGGCTGGGCGTCCAGCCACCTACGCCGTCATGGGGCACCATGATTGCCGACGGGCGCAACCACATCTACGAGGGCTGGTGGATATCCACGATGCCGGGGCTCGCCATCTGCCTGACGGTGCTGGCTTTCAACGTCATCGGCGACGGCCTGCGCGACCTGCTCGATCCGCGCGGCCACGGCCGGCGTGCCGGCGCATGACGCGCGTCCGGCAATGCTCGACTTCCCGGGTCTGCCTGGAGGAGGCGCGTTCGGCCACACCGAACCACGGGTGCGCATTGCGATTGTCCGATGAGGAGGCATGATGATGCGGACGACGGCAGTGTGCGCGCGGATTCTCGTGGCGCTCTCGGTGCCGGGGCTGGTGCTGGCGGGGATACCGGTGGCTGTGCTGGGCGCGCCGCGCACGCCGCGCGATACGCTGGTGGTGGCCCAGGGCTTCGACCCCCGCTGCCTCTCGCCGCTGTTCGGCACGGCCCAACCCGACAAGAACGTCAGCGGGCAGGTCGTCGAGCGGCTGGTGACGTTCTCGCCCGACTCGCTGGGTTTCCTGCCCGAGCTGGCGATTCGCTGGGAGAAGACCGCCCCCGATACCCTGCGGCTGCACCTGCGGCGGGGCGTGCGGTTCACCAACGGTGAAGAGTTCAACGCCCACAGCGCCCGCTACAGCCTGGAGCAGATGCTGCAGGCGCGCGCCCTGGCCTTCTTCGTCTCGGCGTTGCGAGGCGCCGAGGTGGTCGATCTCTACACGGTGGACATCAAGGCCAAGGGCCCGACGTCTGAGCGGCTGATGCTGACAGCCCTGGCAATGGGCTCGTTCCAGTATCCGCCCGTGTACACAGAGCAGGTCGGGCTCCTGCGCGGGTTCTGCCAGCGACCGGTCGGTACGGGGCCGTTCAAACTGGTCGAGTGGGTAAAGGATGACCGCGTGGTCTTCGAGCCCAACGCCGACTACTGGGGCGGTGCGCCGCGGATCCGGCGTCTCGTCATCCGCCCGATCCCCGAAGGTGCGGCCCGGGTCGCCGCACTGCAGGCCGGCGATATCGACGTTGCCACGCTCCTGCCGCTGGAGGCCTACGAGCGCGTCGCCGGCGACCCCAGTCTCACCACGTACTCCCTGCGAGGCATGCGGGTCTTCGGGCTCATGCTGGCCCAGAAGTGGGAAGGACCGCTGCGGGACAGGAAGGTGCGCCAGGCCCTGCAGTACGCCATCGATACCGACAGCCTCGTTCGCTCGTTGCTCAAGGGGCGTGCGCGCCGGCTCGAGGGGCAGCCGCTGACGCCTGAGTATTTTGGCTACCAGCACGACCTGAAGGCGACGCCCTACGATCCTGACCGGGCCAGGCGGCTGCTGGCCGAGGCAGGATACCCCAACGGGTTCCAGGTGACGTTCAAGTACCCCCACGGCCGCTACCCGCAGGACAAGGAGCTCAGCGAGGCGATTGCGGCGCAGCTGCTGAAGGTCGGCATCCGGACACAACAGGTCGTCATGGAGCCCGGCGAGTTCCTGACGCAACTGAGCCAGCTCGGGCTGCGGGACATGTTCTTCTTCGGCACCCTGCCGCCCCCGGACGCGCACTTCATGCTGACCCAGTACATCTGCAACTTCCGATATGCCTACTGGTGCCGTCCGGAGTTCGACCAGTTGATGGCCCGGGCGTCGGCCACGGCCGACGACAGAGAGCGGCTGCGTCTGTACCGGGAGATGCTGCTGCTCATGCAGGATGACCCGCCCCACGTGCCGCTGTTTGCCCAGTCCGACCTCTACGCGACGGCGAAGGCCGTGGCGGGATGGCGGCCGTACAAAGACCAGTCGTTGTACCTGGCCAAAGCCTACAAGCGGGACTGAGCGGTGGCGCGGCGGGCTCCGGTCCCTGATGCGGTGGCGCTCCACCGTGACGCCATCGTCGTGGACATGTGCAGCTTCTACTTCCGGGGGGCCTCGCCGCAGATCGCTGCCAGCGGTGCAACGGCCCTCAACGTGACGGTGCCCGAGGTCACTGCGACCTGGGCGGAGGCGCTGGAGGCCCTCGACGCGCACCATGCCATGATCACCGCCGACCCCGGGCGATGGGTGCACGTGCGGGCCGCCCGCGACATTGGGGCGGCCAAGGCCGCCGGGCGGGTGGGGCTGATCTTCGGGTTCCAGAACACCGCGCCGGTCGGAGAGGATCTCGGGCGCATCCGGATCCTGTGGGATCGCGGGCTGCGCGTCCTGCAGCTGACCTACAACGAGCGCAACCCGTTCGGGGACGGGTGCCTGGTGGCCTCCGACGCCGGCCTGACGCCGCTGGGCCGGCGCGCAGTGCGCGAGATGAATGCCGTCGGGATGATCGTGGACCTGGCCCACGCGGGGTATCGGACCGCACGCGACGCGATTGACGTCTCCCACGCGCCGGTCGTCATTTCCCACGCGAACCCCCGGGCGCTGGCCGATAACCCGCGGAACATCCCCGATGATCTCATCCGCGCGGTCGCAGCCAGCGGCGGGGTGATCGGCGCCTGTGGCTGGGGACCGATCTGCTGGCGCGGCGGGCCCCGGCGGCCCGGCGTGGACGACCTGGTGGCTCACATCGACTACATGGTCGCCCTGGCCGGCATCGACCACGTGGGCCTGGGGCTCGATTCCCCGGCCGCGGGCATCGGCACCGTGGCGGCCCACGCGGCCGCCGTCAACGCCGCCTACCCCCAGGTGGTGGGCGCGTGGCTGGCGCAGTTCGGCCCGGAGCTGGAAGGACGGTACGCGGTGCCGGTGGAGGCGTTGCCACGCGTTACCGACGCCTTGCTGCGGCGCGGCTATCCGCCCGATGGGGTGCGGAAGGTCCTGGGGGAGAACTTCCTCAGAGTGTTCGCGGCGGTCTGGCGCGATGACTGACGCCGCCACGGTGCATGCCGCCAGCATCGTCATCGACGGGACGACGTTCTTCCTCACGGGTATGACCGATCGGCTGACGCGCGCCGGAGTGACTGCCCTCAACCTCACCACTGCCTGGCCTGACGACGACCTCGAGCTGGCGGTCCAGCGCATCGAGGACTACTACGGCCTGGTGGCGCGGGAACCGCGGCTGGCCATCGTGGAGCGGGCGGAGGAGATTCCACGGCTCAAACAGGAGGGGCGCGTGGGGCTGGTTCTGGCCCTGCAGAACGCCCGGCCGGTTGGCACCCGCATAGAACGCGTGGAGACGTTGTGGCGGCTGGGTGTGCGCACCGTCCAGTTGACCTACAACGAGCGTAACTTCGTGGGCGACGGCTGCGGTGAGCCTACCGACGCCGGCCTGAGCGCGTTTGGCCGTACGCTGGTCCGCGCATTGAATCAGGCGGGCATCCTCATCGACCTCAGCCATGCCGGCCGCCGGACGTCGCTGGAGGCGATCGAGGCGTCGGCGCGCCCCTGCGTCTTCACGCACTCCAACCCGTACGCGCTGGTCCCGGTGCCCCGGAACATCACCGACGACCAGATCAGGGCGGTGGCTGCGGCGGGCGGTGTGGTCGGGTGCTCCTGTTTCCCGCCGCTGGTGTGGCGCGGGGGCGATCGGCTCCCCACGCGCGACGACTTCGTCGACTGCATCGCCTACGTGGCCGATCTGGTGGGTGTCGATCACGTGGGCATCGGCACCGACTCAGAGGCGACCGCTGGAGCCTATCCGCAGGAGCTGCGGGCGACGCTGCGCGCCAGGTACGCCGCAACGGTGGGGACGTTCCACCAGCGGTTCCCGGACGGTCGAGTCCAGGGCCTGGAGGACGGCATGGCCGACTGGCCCCAGATCACGCAGGGGCTGCTGGCGCGCGGTTTTTCCGCAGACGACGTCCAGAAGATCAACGGCGGCAACTTCCTGCGGGTCTTCCGGCAGGTCTGGCGCTAACCGGCGCACCCGGGCGCAGCAGGATTTTGGTATGCAGGTGGTATACCATCAACTTGGGAAGCAACCCGGAGGACGTCCGGCGACATGGTCCAGACAGGGCGCTCGTCGAAAGAAGCAGCATACGCGCAGTTGAAGCGCGCGATCCTCACCGCGGCCGTACGCCCGGGGGAGCCGTTCTCCGAGCGCGTGCTGGCCGCGCGTTTTCACCTGAGCCGCACGCCCATCCGCGAGATCCTGCGGCGGCTGCAGCACGAGCACCTGGTCGAACTCGTGCCGCGCCGCGGGGCGTTCGTGCGGCGCCTGGATCCCCAGGAGGTCCTGGAGATCTTCCAGGCGCGCGAGACGGTGGAACCCGCAGCGGCCCGGCTGGCGGCGTGGCGGGCCGATGCCGGCGTGCTGCGGCGGCTGCGCCGGCAGTTCGACGCGCTGGAGCTCGCCGACCGGCCCGCGGCGCTTGCCGCTATGGTGGCGGCTGGCCGGCGGCTGCACGACGCGATCGTGGCCGCCTGCGGCAATCGGTACCTGCGGGAGATGTACGAGATCCTGAGCGCGCAGACTGCGCGCGTGCGCCAGATGACACGCGAGCACTTCGAGATCGAGCGCGAGTCCTACCGCTGGCACGTGCGAATCCTGGAGGCGCTACGGCGCGGCGACGCCGACAGGGCCGAGGGGGCGATGCGCGAACACCTGCGGGTCACGCGCGAGGCCCTGCTGCGGTGGCTGCTGGCGCCCGAGCAGCGGAATGGAGAGCCGCGTGCCGTGCCCACGAGGGTGCGGCCTACGAGGAGGAAGAGGCATGCGCACGGATGACCGCTCGTTCGACCGTCTGACGCGTCGCCGGTTCCTGGGCAGCGCCGCGGGGGTGGGTGCCGGCCTGCTGGTGGGCCGGACGCTGGCGCGCCCGGTGTGGGCCACGGCCGCGCCCGCCATCGGCGCGCCGCGCCGCGGCGGCCGCCTCACCTTCGGCAGCGCGGCCCTGCCGGCGTCGATCGAGCCCCACCTGGAGGGCGCCGACATCTACCAGCGCCGCAAGTTCCTCTTCTACGAGACGCTGGTCTGGATCGACTTCGACCTGACGCCCAAGCCCATGCTGGCCGAGCGCTGGGAGGAGCGGTCGCCGACCGAGTACGTCTTCTACCTGCGCCGCGGCGTCCGGTTCCACACCGGCCGCGAGATGGACGCCGAGGACGTCAAGTTCAGCTACGAGCGGGTGATGGATCCCCGCACCGGGTCGGGCGGGCGCGGCGACCTGATCATGATCAGGAGCGTCGATGTCGTCGACCGCTACACCGTGCGCTTCACGCTCCACGAGCCCGCGGCCACGTTTCTCATCAACCTGGGCGGCAAGTACAACGCGGTGATCCCCAGAGACGTCCTGCGCACCGGCCGCGAGCTGCAGGGCGCGGCGGTCGGGACCGGCCCCTTCCGCGTGGAGAGCTTCGAGCCCAATCGCCTGCTGGTGCTGCGGCGCTTCGAGGACTATTGGGACCGCGGCAAGCCCTACCTCGACGGGCTGACGTTCCAGGCCATCCCCGACGAGTCGTCGCTCATCGCCGGGCTGCGTGCGGGCCAGCTGGACATGGTGCAGTTCGAGAGCGGCGTCAACTTCAAGCTGGTGCGCCACCTGCGCTCGCTGAACAACGTGCAGGCGCCCGGCATCCGCTGGGTGGTGCTGGACCTGGTCGGCGACCAGGAGCCGACCAGGAACCCCGACGTCCGGCGCGCCATCGCCCTCGGCATCGACCGGGAGGCCGTCCTGCGCATCGCCGGCGACGGCCTGGGCCGCCGCCTGGGTGTGCTGCCGCCGGCCATGGGCTTCTGGCACGTGCCGGTGGACAATCTGCCCAACCAGCGGCGGGACCCCGCGCGGGCGCGCGAGTTCCTGCAGCGTGCGGGGCTGCGGCCGCCGGTGCCGCTGGTGATCCGCAACATCGTCGGGTTCCCCTCCCTCATCGCGTCGGTCCAGGTCATCGCCGACAACCTGAAGGAGATCGGCTTCGACGTCCGCGTCGAGACCGTGGACATCGGCGTGTGGATCCGCGACTGGATCGCGCGGCAGAGTCCGCCCACCATGAACGAGTGGGGCGGTTTCGTCGACCCCGATCAGGCGTTCTACCGGCACTACCGCACGCCGCCCAAGGGCGTAGACTTCCGGCGCTGGAACAACCCGGAGGTGGATCGCCTGCTGGACGAGGGGCGGGCGACGCTGGACCGCACCCGGCGCAAGCAGATCTACGACCGGGTGCAGATGCTGATGGCCGACGATCCCATCAGCGTGCCCCTCTACGCGCCCAACCTCCTCTACAGCATGCAGCACAAGGTGAAGGGCTTCCGGCCGCACCCGACGGGTTTCATGTACGGGCTGCGGGAGGTGTGGATCGAGGGATAGAGGCCCGGCCGCCGGGGAGGCACGCGAGACGGCGAGCGGCTCTGACCGGCGGGGCCGCTGGCGCCGCCGGCGTGGTCTTCCCACTGAGGGCGCATGCGCGCGTACATCGTCCGGCGCCTGCTGGCTATGCTGGCTACCCTGCTCGGGGTCAGCGTCATCGTTTTCGGCCTCATGCGCCTGATCCCGGGCACGGTGGTCGAGCAGTTGCTGGGGCAAAGTGCGCTGGTCGGCGAGGAAACGATCCGTAGCCTGCGGCAGTTCTTCGGGCTGGACCGGCCGTGGTACGTGCAGTACGTGGAATGGATCGGCGGCGTCGCCCGCGGCGACCTGGGCATGTCCTGGCGCAGTCACCGGCCGGTGGGGCAGCTGATCGTCGCGCGGCTCCCCGTCTCGGCCGAGCTGGCCGTCCTGGCGGTGGCCTGGTCGCTCCTCCTGGGCGTCCCCCTCGGCGCCGTGGCCGCGGTGCGCCGGGGCCGGCCCTCCGACAGCGCCGTGCGGTTCGCCTCCACCCTGGGCCTGTCGGTGCCGGCGTTCTGGCAGGGCACGCTGCTGATCCTGCTGTTCTCGGTCTACCTGCAGTGGATGCCGTCGCTGCAGTGGGTCTCGCTGCTGCGGGATCCGCTGGGGAACCTGGGGATCATCGCGCTGCCGGCGCTGACGCTGGGCACCGCCACGGCCGCCATGATCAGCCGCATGACGCGGTCGGCGATGCTGGACGTGCTGGGGCGCGACTACATCCGCACCGCGCGGGCCAAGGGCGTGGCCGAGCCGCGGGTCGTCACCGTGCACGCCCTGCGCAACGCGCTGATCCCGGTGGTGACGGTCGCCGGCGTACAGATGGGCTACATCCTCGGCGGGATCGTGGTGGTGGAGGATGTCTTCAACCTGCCGGGGGTGGGCCGGCTGCTGCTGGACGCCATCTTCCAGCGCGACTACCCCGTGGTGCAGGGGACGATCCTGGTGGGCGCCGCGCTGTTCATGGGGTTGAACTTCCTGGTGGACCTCCTCTACGCGGTGATCGATCCGCGGATCACCTACGCGTGATGGACCCCGCCGCCAGGACGCCCCCATCGGCTGCGGCCGCGCCACCGTCCGCCCGGCCGCCCGGCGCCGCGACACCTCCTGGTGCCGCGGCCCGCCCGCGCCCCGCCGGCGCGGCCCGCGCCCTGCCCGCCGCCCGGGTGTGGGGCCGGCGCCTGCGCCGCAACCCGCTGTTCGCCGCGGGGGTGGCCATCATGGCCGTCTTCGTGCTGGCGGGGCTGGCCGCCCCCCGGCTGGCGCCCTACGATCCCATCGCCGTCGACGCCCAGGGAATG
The DNA here is from genome assembly GCA_031459385.1 of Candidatus Fervidifonticultor secundus. GTDB lineage: Bacteria > Sysuimicrobiota > Sysuimicrobiia > Sysuimicrobiales > Humicultoraceae > Fervidifonticultor > Fervidifonticultor secundus. The sequence continues at coordinate 218,689 of JAVKIP010000001.1, forward strand.
TTCCAGCCCCCGTCCGGCCCCCACCTGTTCGGCACCGACCGTTTCGGCCGGGACCTGTTCAGCCGGGTGCTCTACGGCATCCGCGTCTCGCTGGGGATCGCGGCGCTGGCGATCGGCGCGGCGGCCGTCGCCGGCGGCGCGCCCGGCCTGGTCGCCGGCTACTTCGAGCACGGCGTGGACCAGGTGCTGGCCCGCGTGATGGACGTCTTCTTCGCCTTTCCCTCGGTGCTGCTGGCGCTGGGGATCTCGGCGGTCCTCGGGGCCGGGGTCACCACCGTGGTCATTGCCATCGCCGTGGTGTATGCGCCGCTGTTCTTCCGCGTCATGCGCGGCAGCGTGCTGGCCGAGAAGCACCTGGCGTACGTCGAGGCGGCTGCGGCGGCCGGTGCCGGACCCTGGGCGATCATGATGCGGCACATCCTGCGCAACTGCGCGTCGCCCATGATCGTGCAGATCGCCGTGTCGCTGTCCTACGCGATTCTCATCGAGTCGGCGCTGTCGTACCTGGGAGTGGGCGTGCAACCGCCGACCCCCTCGTGGGGCACGATCCTCAACGAGGGCAAGGAGTTCCTGCCGATCGCGCCGTGGATCTCGCTGTTCCCCGGCCTGTTCATCATGCTGTCGGTGCTGTCGTTGAACTTCATCAGCGACGGGCTGCGGGACTACCTGGACCCGCGCCTGCGGGGCTGATGGGCGCGGTGCGGGCGCCGATCCGGACCGGCCTCGTCGGCGCCTGCAACTTCGGCCGGCTGCACGCCGCGGTCCTGGCCGATGCGCCCGACGTCGCGCTGGTCGCCGTCTGCGATCCTGATTCGGTAGCGCACCGGCAGGCGCTGGAGGCGGCGGCCGCCGCGCGGGCGGCCGCCGTCCGGTCCGGCGCCGCCGCCGGGCCAGACGCCGCGCTGCGCGAGTTCGACAGCTTCGAGGCTCTCGTGGCGCAGGCCGAGCTCGACGCGGTGGTGCTGGCCACACCCGAGGAGCTGCACGCCGTCCAGGCGATTGCGGCGGTGGAGCGGGGCTGGGACGTCCTGGTCGAGAAACCCCTGGCGCTGGGCCGGGTGCGACACGTGCGGAGCGCGCGGTACGTGAGCGCCTCCTGGTTCGCACGTACCACGGTGGCACCCCGCCCTGCGCGCCGCCGTGCACGACATCGACCTGGTGCTGTGGCTGACGGCCCGTCGGGTGCGGGCCGCGGCCGCGGTGAGCCACGCGCTGCCCGGCGAGCGCCGCCCGCGCTCGGTGGCCGCGCTGCTGTGGATGGACGGCGGCGCCAGCGCCGGCGTGGAGGCGCACTTCCTCTTGCCTGCCTCGTATCCCGTCACCACCCTGCCGCCCGAGCGCGCCGGCGCGCGCAGCGGCCTGGTCGAGGTGGTTGGAGATGCGGGACTGGCCCGTCTGGACGACAGCGCCGAGGTGCAGCTGTGGAGCGAGGCCGGGGCGCACGCCCCGGACCTCCATCTGGCCCCCCGCGTGGCCGGCCGGCTGGCCGGCGCGCTCCGGGCCGAGGTCGAACACTTCGCGGCGTGTGTCGCGACGCGCGCCCCTTCCAGGGCTGCGCCTCTCGACGACGCCGTGCACGCCGTGGCCGTGGCGGAGGCGGTCGCCCGCGCGGCCGAGAGCGGTGAGATCGTACCTGTGAGGAGCTGAGCGCATGAGGACCCCGTCCGCACCCCTGCCGGCCATGACCCCGCCCGATCGTATCGGCGGCCTGACCGAAGACGAGCGCAACGCGTTCCTGGCGCAGCCCTGGAACGGGCGTCTGGCCACCATCACGCCGCAGCAGACGCCGTACGTGGTGCCGGTGTGGTACGAATACGACCCGGCCGCGCGGGTCTTCTACATCGTGGCCCGCGAGCGGTCTGCGTACGTGGAGCACATCCGGGCGAATCCGGCGGTGGCGTTCCATATCGCTGACGACATCCACCTGGAGCACACCCGGGTGCTGGTCGAGGGGATCGCCGAGATCCTGGAAGGGCCCATCCCGCCGGCGCAGAGCCCACGGCTGCACGCGCTGGCCGTGGCGCTCTCGCGCAAGTACATGGGGGAACGCGGCCCGGAGTACGCCGGGCGGACGATGCACCGGCCACGCTACCTGATCCGCATCACGCCGCAGCGGTGGCACAGTTGGACCGGTCGCGAATGGGCCCGGAAGTACCGCGAGCCGGCGCGCTGAGACGATGAGTACTGCCGCACAGGTCGAGGGCCGCCTCGACCCCGACGAGGTCGTGCGTCTGGCCCGGCGGCTGGTGGCGACGCCCAGCCACGCGGCGGAGCACGGCTGGGAGACCGGCGTCGCCGCCGTGCTCGAGGAGATCCTGGGAGCCGCAGGCGTCCAGATCCGCCGCCAGCCCGTTGCAGCCGGCCGCGACAACCTCCTGGCGGTGCTGCCCGGGGTCCGCGAGGGACCACCGCTGCTGGTCCTGAACGGTCACATGGACACCGTGCCTCCGCCGGTCGACGCTGCCAGGGCTCCGTTTGCCGCCGAAGTCGCCGGCGGGCGCCTCTGGGGCCGCGGAGCCGCAGACATGAAGGGCGGACTGGCCGCGCTGGCGAGCGCGCTGCTGGCGCTGCGGCGGGCCGACGTGCGGCCGCCCCGCCCCATCGTGCTGGCCGCGGTCGTGGCCGAAGAGAGCGGCAACCTGGGGACCGCGGCGATGGTGCGCCACCCGGAGGTGTGGTCGCCCGCAGGCGCCGCAGCGGCGGCGGGGACGCCTGCCCCGGCGTCGTACGCACTCGTCGCCGAGCCCACAGGGCTAGATGTCGTCACCGCCCACAAGGGTGTCGACCGCTACCGGATCACGGTCTTCGGGCGTGCCGCGCACAGCAGCATGCCCGAACGGGGCCGGAACGCCATCGTAGGGGCGGCCCGCCTGATCATGGCCATCGAGGAACAGGTCGCGGCACAAGAGAGCCCACCGCACCCTTTGCTCGGCCTTCCGTCCTATACGATCGGCACGATCCAGGGCGGCGTCAGCCGCAACGTGGTGCCCGAGCGCTGTACCTTCCAGGTGGAGAAGCGCTACCTGCCGGGCGACGCGCCGTCGCGCATCCGACGCGCGCTGGAGCGGCTGGCGACGGAGGTGCTCGGGCCGGGCGGTGCGGCCGTCGAGCGCGAGCCGGAGTTCGAGTCCATTCCGCACCCGCCGCTGGAGGTGGCCCCTGACCATCCGCTGGTGCGCGCGACCAGCGCGGCGGTCGCGGAGGTGCGCGGTCGCGCGCCGGCGCTGGCGGGACTCCCCGGCTTTACCGACGCGGCGCTGCTGCAGGCCGCCGGCATCCCGGCCGTCGTCTGCGGCCCCGGTGACCTCGCCGCGGCCCACACCGACGACGAGTCGGTGCCCACAGACGACCTCTGGGCGGCGGCGCGCATCTACGTGCGGCTGGCCCTGAACCTGATCGCGGCCTCGAGCTGAGGCGGCCGGACACGGCGCGCGCGTCGGCGGCTGTCGGCGGATCCTGGCGCGCGTCCTGCCGCAGCTTACAGCCGCAGGTTCCCGTCCTCCAGCAGCACTGCCCCGTCCAGCGCCAGCGTCGGGCGGTACATCATGCCGTCGAAGTGGGCCGCCGCCCTGGTCGTGCCCCCGAGGTTGGCGCTGGTCCCGATGCCGATGTGGACCGTGCCGAAGGCGCCGTGGTCCTGCGCCCAGACACCGGTGAGGATGCGGATAGCGGGGTTCAGGCCGATGGCCAGCTGCGCGATGTTGTAGACGGCAGCATCGGCCAGGCTGGCCCACACGTGCCGGATCAGCCGCGCCTCGTGGCCGCCCCGGACGTCGACGATCGTCCCGCGTTCGACCGTGCAGACGACCGGGTCGCGCAGCAGCGCCGTCTTCAGGCGCAGGTTGGGGATGCTGCCGTCGAAGACCAGGACACCCTGCGCGGTGCCGTCCACCGGCGCGATGTTGGCCTCGATGTTGGGGAAGGCCGAGAACTTTCCCGGACGGTCCAGGATGCAGTCGTGGGCGTTCCCCGCGCGGCCCCGCAGGTCGAAGGTGCAGTCTGTTCCCGCGGGCGTCGTGAGGTGGGCCGTGGCGGCCCGCGTCAGGCGCGCCGCGACTTCCCGGACCGTCGGCGCCGCCGCCTCGAAGTCGGCCTCGGCGCCGCCGCGGACCAGTTGCTCGGGGGTTACGGCGGGCAGCGACAGCACCCGCGCGCCGTGCTCGAGGGCCAGGCGCACTGCGGTCGAGTGGCTGATGGAGTACGAGACCGGCAGCAGCGCCACGTCCGCCGCGCGCAGCGCCGCGGCCACGATCGCCGGCGGCTCGTCGCCGTCCACCGCCCGCGGCGTCATCACCGTCGTGACCACCTCTGGCGTGATCTCCAGCGCCGCCGCGGCCAAGACCTCGGCTATTGCGGTGGTGTCGGTGTCGGCCACGATGGCGACCTTCTCCCCTTCGCGCACCCGCGCCAGGGTGCGGACCACTTTGCGCGCGCCCTGCATCATACCCGCCAGGTGCACCTGCGTCCCTCCGTCCGTCGGAATCCGGCCGTCCGCCTCAGACGCCCACCCGCACGCGCCGCCGGCCCAGGGCCGGGGAGAGCAGCAGCGCCGCCGTGGCCGCCAGGAACGCCGCCGCCAGCGGGCGCGTGACGAAGATCAACAGGCTGCCGTGGGCCAGCAGCAGCGATTGGCGCATCGACTCTTCCAGCGTGCGGCCCAGCACCAGCGCCAGGACCAGCGGCGCGGCGGGGTAGTCGAAGCGCCGCATGCCGGCCCCGATCGCCGCGAACGCCAGGGCCAGCCACACCTCGAAGACGTGGTTCTCCAGGCTGTAGACGCCCACCACCGCGATGGCGACGACCGCCGGCAGCAGCACGGCCCGTGGCACGCGCAGCACCGCCACGAAGGCCGGAATCGCCAGCACGTTCAACAGCACCAGCAGCAGGTTGCTGACGTACATGCTGGCGATGACGCCCCAGACGAACTGCGGGTGCTGCTCGAAGAGCAGCGGCCCGGGCCGCAGCCCGAAGACCAGCAGCCCGCCCAGCATGATCGCGGTGGTCGCCGAGCCCGGCACGCCCAGGGTGAGCAGCGGCACCAGTGCGCCCACCGCCGCTGCGTTGTTGGCGCTCTCGGGCGCGGCCACGCCCTCGATGGCGCCCCGCCCGAACCGCGCGGGGGCTTGGGCGACACGCTTCTCCGCGGCGTAGGCGATCATGGACGCCGCGGTGGCACCAGCACCGGGCAGGATGCCGACGAAGAAACCGATGAGTCCTCCACGGAGGATCGCCCACCGGCTGGCGACCCAGTCGGCGGCGGTGGGGAGCACGCTGCGCAGGCGCAGGTCGGCGTGTACGGGCCTCCCGGTGCGGCCCTCGTGCACCGCGGTCAGCACCTCGGCCAGGCCGAACAGGCCCACGGCCACCGGCACGAAGGGCACACCGCTCAGCAGCTTGAGGTGGCCGAAGGTGAAGCGCGGCTGCCCGCTGATCAAATCCACGCCCACGGTGGCCAGCCACAGGCCCGCCAGCGTGGAGACCGCGCCCTTCCAGCGCTGCTTTTCGCCCAGGTAGACGACCAGGCTGAGCGCGAGCACGAGCAGCGTGGCGTACTCGGGCGGTCCGAACGCCAGCGCGATGCGCGCCAGGCCGGGTGCCAGCAGCATCAGCGCCACGACGCCGAGCGTGCCGGCGATGAACGAGCCGAAGGCCGCGATGCCGAGCGCCGCCCCGCCGCGCCCCTGCTGCGCCATCTGGTAGCCGTCGAGGGTGGTGATGACCGAGGCCGACTCGCCCGGCAGGTTGAGCAGCACCGACGTGATGGTGCCGCCGTACATGGCGCCGTAGTAGACGCCGACGAACATGATCATCGCGGCGGTGGCGTTCAGGCCAAACGTCACCGGCAGGAGGATCGCGATGGTCGAGGCGGGGCCGATGCCCGGCAGGACGCCGATGAGCTGTCCGACGAGCACGCCGGCGATCGCGGCGGCCAGGTTGACGGGCTGGAGGGCGACGGCAAAGCCGTCGAGGAGCGGCCCCACAGCTCAGAAGCCCCAGGGCCCCCGGGGCAGCGGGACCTGCAGCCAGCGGCCGAAGAGCAGGACCAGGCCCGCGGTCAGTCCGACCGCGGCCAGCAGGGCGGTCCGCCAGGCCCCGCCCAGCAGCCGGACCGACGCCACGACCAGCAGCACCAGCGCCGAGGCCATGCCGATCCGCTCTACGAGCGCCACGGTGACGACCGTCACCGTCGCCAGTCCCACCGCGGTCAGCCGTCCGGGAGCGGCCACGGCTGCCTCCGGCGATCCTGGCGAGGCCGGCACCGCCGCGTCCCGCGCGGACGTCCCCGTACCCGGATCGTGCGTTCCCGTATCCGTGCCGCGCGTCCCGGCGCCCGACGCGGGGGGTGCCCCGCGCGGTGCCCGCCATGTGCCCACCAGCACGCCCGCCGCAGCCACGGCCAGGGCGATCCCCAGCCACAGCGGCACGAAGCCTGGCCCGGGAATGCGTCCCTGCCAGTACGCCATCCCGCGGGCCAACTCGACGACGTAGACGGCGAACAGCAGCACCGCGGCGGCGACCGCGCGGTCCCACCGCATCTGCGCCTCCTCGGCCCGGTCCCACCGCATCTGCGCCTCCCCGGCGCTCGCCCACGGCTCGATCGTCCCGAGGGTCGGGCCTATTTGATCAGCCCCAGGTCCTGGAAGATGCGGCGGTACTTCTCGTTGACCGCCTCCAGGGACTTGGCGAACTCCTCGGGCCCCTGGCAGACCGGCTGGAGGACGTTGGGCTCGATGTACTCGCGCTGCCAGCGGACGCTGCGGCAGAGCTTCGCGAAGGCGTCGGCCATGACGCGTACTGCGTCGGCGGGCACGGCCGGCGGCATGACCACGCCGCGGAACTGGTCCCACACGATGTCGTAGCCGAGCTCGCGGAAGGTGGGTACGTCCGGCAGGATCTTCAGGCGCGTGGTCGCAGTCACGGCCAGCGCGCGCACCTTGTTGGCCTTGAGCTGCTCCAGCGCTTCGCCGGGATTCATCCACGCCGACGAGACGTGGCCGCCCAGCAGCGCCACCAGCGCGGGCCCGCTGCCGCCGAACGGGATGTAGGTCAGACGGATGTTGGCGCCGCGCTGCAGCAGGCCCGTGGCCACCCGGTCGTCGGAGGCCACCGCCGAGCCGCCGACGCTGATCAGGTCGGGCGACCGCCGCGCGACCTCGATCACCTCGCGCAGCGTGCGGTAGGTCGACTCGCGGCGCACCACCAGCAGGAAGACATCGCTGGCCAGCCCTGCCAGGGGTGTGAACTCCTTATAGGTGAAGGGCGCCTGGCCCATGAGCGGCGTCGTCCAGAAGCTGGCGCTCACCGTGGCCAGGAAGTACGGGTCGCCGCGCTTGCTCAGAACGTAGCTGTACCCCACGGCCCCGCTCCCGCCCGGACGGTTGGTGACCGTCAGCGGCACCGGGAGTAGCCGCTCGTCCGCCATGACCTTGGCGATGGCACGGGCCAGCAGGTCGCTGCCCCCGCCGGCGCCGAAGGGCACCACGAACTCGATAGGCCGGCTCGGGTAGGCCTGGGGCCACGCCGGGAGCCCCAGCCCCAGGAGCGCGATGCTTGCGATCGCCAGGACCCGTCTTTGCATCGCAGGCCCCCCTTCTCCTTAGATCTTGAAGATGGACAACGGCAGGTACGCCGACACGATCCAGTTGGGCGCATCGACGATCTCGCTGATCTTCAAATCCACGGCCACGCTGCACAGCACGTACGCGTCCTCGCGCGACAGGCCGTAGGTGCGCCCCAGGTGGGCGATCATGGCCCGGATGGCGTCCCTGGCGTCCTGCATCAGGTCGGGCCCGACCGCGGTGGTGGCGTAGTAGCCCTGCGCATCGTATCGCGGCGTCAGCGGCCCGGGCGTCCGGAACTGCGGCGCGGGAATCGTCAGGCCCGGGCGCACGGAGAAGCGCAGGGTGAACTCCATGGGGCACTCGATGCCCGTGACGCACACCTCGCCGTCGCCCTGGGCGGCATGGCAGTCGCCGGCCGAGAACAGGGCGCCCTCGACCTGCACCGGCAGCAGCAGCGTCGCGCCCCGGTTGAGGTGTCGGATGTCCATGTTGCCTCCGAAGGGGCCCGGCGGCAGCACGAAGTGCTCGCCCGGCGCCGCCGGCGCCACCCCCATCACGCCGCAGAAGGGCTGCAGGGGGATCACGATGTCCTCGCGCAGGCGTGTCGTGTAGCCGTCGGTCAGGTCCCAGTGTCGGATGTAGGGGGTCGTGAACTCCTCTGCGAGCAGGCCCAGGGTGGGGATGATGCCCGTCCAGCCCCAATCCGCTGGCCGCAGGTCGAGGATCTCCACCTCCAGCGCGTCACCGGGGCGCGCGCCCTCGACGTAGATGGGGCCTGCCAGGGGGTAGATGCGCTCGAAGTCCAGCGACGCCAGCACGGAAGCGTCGCAGCCCGGCGTCACCTGGCCGTCGGTGACGTCCCGGGTCCTGCACGTCACGGTATCGCCGGGCTCCACGACCAGCGCCGGGGGAAGGTCCCGGTTCCACTTGTAGTGCACGCGTTCGGGGGGCAGCAGGTGTGCGGCCACGCGGGTCTCCCTCCTTCGCTCCCGGATGTGCGGCACGGAAGAGTTTCCCGGCAGGTCGGACGGCTCCTCCCGAGCCGGGCGGGGCCGGGGCCGCGCGCTCGCCGGGCCGGCGGGCCGTCGCCCGATCCCGGCAGGCCCGCGCCGCCATGCCGACCCGGACGCTCTTCAACCCGGCAGGCCTGCGCCCGCCCGCGCGGAACTCTCTACGTATGGAACGCCGCGTCTTCGGCCCCACCGGCGTGCGCGTCCCCGTCATCGGACAAGGCACCTGGCTGCTGGAGCGGGACGACCGGCGCGAGGCGATCGCCGCGCTGCGCCATGGTCTCGACCTGGGCGCCACCCATATCGACACCGCCGAGTCCTACGGCGACGGTGCTGTGGAGGAACTCGTGGGCGAGGCGATCGCCCCCCGCCGCGCCGACGTCTTCCTGGTCTCCAAGGTGCGGCCCAGCAACGCCTCACGCCAGGGCACCGTGCGCGCGTGCGAGCGCAGCCTGCGCCGGCTGCGCACCGAGTACCTCGACTGCTATCTGCTGCACTGGCCGGGGTCGTATCCGCTGGCCGACACCATCGCCGCCTTCGAGCACCTCGTGGCGGCCGGGAAGATCCGGAGCTGGGGCGTCTCCAACTTCGACGAGGATCAGCTCGCCGAAGCCGCGCGCCTGGCGCCCGGCCGTGTCGCGTGCAACCAGGTGCTCTACCACCTCGGCGAGCGGACCATCGAGCACTACGTCCTGCCCGCCTGCCAGCAGCACGGCGCGGCCATGGTCGGCTACAGCCCGTTCGGTCAGGGGAGCTTCCGCACCCACCCGGTGCTCGAGGCCGTCGCCCGCGCTCACGGGGCGACGCCGCGACAGGTGGCGCTGGCGTTCCTGATCCGTCACCCGGGTACCTTCACGATCCCCAAGGCGGGGCGCATCGCCCATGTGGAGGAGAACGCCCGCGCCGGCGCGCTGCGCCTGTCCGACGACGACGTGCGCGCCATCGACGCCGCGTTCCCGGCGCCGCGACCCCGGCGGCACCACGTGCCGATGCTGTGAGAACGACGCCCCTGCGAGGAGGCCCCTCCCCGTGCTGATCGTCGACGCGCATCTCGACCTGGCCATGAACGCCCTGCAGTGGAACCGCGACCTGCTGCAGTCCGTCTACACCATCCGCACACAGGAGAACTACACGCCGGGCAAGGGCCGCGGGCAGGGGACCGTGGCGTTCCCCGAGATGCGCCGCGGCCGCGTGGCTTTGAGCTTCGCCACGGCCCTGGCGCGGTCCACCGGGCGCCCGGTGCCGCACATGGACTTCCTCTCGCCCACGCAGGCCTACGCGGTCGCCGTGGGCCACCTGGCCTACTACCGGGCGCTGGAACGCCGCGGCTACGCGCGCATCGTCACCGACGCCGCGGGGCTCGACGCCCACATGGAGGCCTGGGAAGCCTGGGAGGCCCGGGGCGCCGACGAAGCCGTCACGCCGCCGCTGGGGTTCGTCTTCAGCATGGAGGGCGCCGACCCGATCCTCGACCCCGATCAGCTGGAGGAGTGGGTGCAGGCCGGCCTGCGGGTGCTGGGCCCCACCCACTACGGGCCCGGCCGCTACGCTGGCGGCACCGGTACCGAGGTCGGGCTCACCGATCTGGGCACCGTGCTCCTGGCGGCGATGCGGCGCCTGGGCGTACTGCTGGATCTGACGCACCTCTCCGACCAGGCGTTCTGGGAGGCTCTGGAGCGCTACGACGGCCCGGTCCTGGCCTCACACACCAACGTCCGGGCGCTGGCGCCGCACCAGCGGCAGTTCACCGACGAGCAGATCACGGCCATCGCCGCCCGGGGCGGCGTCATCGGCGCGGCCTTCGACAACTGGATGATCCTGCCCGGCTGGCGCCACGGCGACGACCCCAGGCTGGTCAAGCTGGAAGATGTGGTCAGGCACATCGACCATATCTGCCAGCTGCTGGGCACCGCGCGCCACTGCGGCATCGGGAGCGACCTGGACGGCGGGTTCGGTCGCGAGGGCTCGCCGGGCGACCTCGACACCATCGCCGACCTGCAGCGGATCGCGGCGCTGCTGGCCGAGCGCGGGTACTCCGCCGACGACGTCGCGGGCATCATGTACCGCAACTGGTGGACGTTCCTGCGGCGGGCGTGGAGCCCGCAGGCCTAATGCTATGGGATCCGTCGCTGCGCTGGCGCCGCGCCCATCTCCGCGCGAGGCTACCTGTGAAGCCGCCGGGCATGAACAGCACCAGCAGCACCAGGGTGGTCCCGAAGGCGACGCCCCGGAAGACGGTGGTGCGCAGCGCGGCTTCCTGGATCGCCACCCATGCCAGGGCGCCCGCCACCGGCCCCCAGAACTGTCGCAGGCCCCCCAGTACAGTTACCAGGACCAGCTGTACCGACAGCATCCAGTGCAGCTGGTCCGGCGTCACCTGGTTGTCCAGCTGCCCGGCCAGCCCGCCGGCCAGCCCTGTCAGCACCGCCGAGAGGATGAACGCATACCACCGGAACCTGTGCACCGGGATGCCGATGCACGCCGCACGCGCCTCGTTCTGCCCGATGGCGCGCAGCGCCTGGCCGAACGGTGAGTTGGTCACCAGCCCCAGCAGCGCCAGCGTCCCCACGAACGCCGCAGCGACCACGTAGTAGAGCACCGTGTGGTAGTGAGGCCAGGGCAGGTCACGGCCGAGCAGGTGGAACCGGGGGATGTACATGCCGCCAGAGCCCATGAGGAACAGGCCTCTCCCCGTGCCACCGAAGGGCCGCAACACGATGCCACTGGTGAACAGCGCGTGCACGGTCTGCGTCAGCACCAGCGTCAAGATGGAGAAGTACCCTCGCCGGGCGCGCACGGCCACCCACCCCACGGGCGCGGCCACCGCCGCGACCAGCAGGAGCCCGGACGCCAGGTAGGCCTCGAACGACGTCAGGGTGCCAAAGCTGTAGAGAAACCCACCGGCGTAGGCTCCCAGGCCGTAGAAGGTGGCGTGCCCGAAGGACACGAGCCCGGTCAGGTGGAGCACGTTCAGGCCCAGCCCGGCTACGGCCAGCACCAGTGCGCGAGCCACCAGGCCGGCGTAGTACGGGCCGAGGAGGGCAGGCACGACCACGAGGAAGCCCAGGAACCCCCCGACCGCCAGGCCCTGGCGGACCGCGGGGCCGGTGGTACGCCGGGGCGCACCGGGGGGCAGCGGCGTGTTCATCGTTTCTGCGCTCGGTGATGCAAGACGGCGCGGCCCCTGCCAGGGCGTCGCCTACCGGCGCACTACGGTAAAGACGTAGCGGTCGCTGCGGACGTAGTTGGTGGAGAAGTAGAGCGGCCGGCCGGTGGTATCCTCGGCCGTCCCCTGCAGCAGCAGGATCGGGTGCCCGCGGGCGACACCCAGGTGCCGCGCCACCGTCGCGGGTGCGGCCACGGCGTGCAGGGCCAGCACCGCCCGGCGCAGGACGATGCCCACGTCCTGTTCCAGGTAGTCCTGCAGCGACTCCCGCTCGCGCCGCTGCTGCACGTGCTGGACCATGCCCACCAGGTCCAGCGGCAGGACGTCCTCGCAGTAGATGACCGGCGCACCGTCGGCATAGCGCAGGCTCTCCACCAGGACGCCGGGACTGCCGGGCGGGCGGCCCAACGCGTGCGCGGCGGCTTCGCGCAGGGCGATCGGGTGGATGGCCAGCACGCGATCGCGCGCGGCGCGCCCGGCGCGCCGGATCGTCTCGGTAAAGCTCTCCAGCCGCTCGATGCCCGCCACCACCTGCCGCGTGATGAAGGAGCCCACGCCGTGCCGGCGGACCACCAGGCCCTCCTCCTCGAGGGTACGGAGGGCCTCACGCAGCGTCATGCGACTGACGTGGAACGCCCGGGCCAGGGCCGCCTCGGACGGGAGCCGCTCGGCGGTGGCGAAGCGCCCTGCGGTGATCTCGTGCCGCAGCCGGCGGGCCAGCTGTTTGGACAGCGACAGGCGCGTCATCGAAAAAGCCTCCTCACACCACGAGCCTGGGATCCAGCAGGTCGCGCAGCCAGTCGCCCAGGACGTTGATGGCCAGCACCGTCAGCATCAGCGCCAGCCCGGGGAACGCGGCCAGCCACCAGGCGATGGCCAGGTAGTCGCGGCTGTCGGCCAGCATGGCTCCCCAGGTGGGGGTGGGCGGCTGCACGCCCAGCCCCAGGAAGCTCAGCGCCGATTCGAGGATGATCACCTGCGCCACCGAAAACGACGCCAGCACCACCAGGGGCGATAGCGCGTTGGGCAGCACGTGGCGGAACGCGATGCGGGCATCAGGGCAGCCCACGCACCGCGCCGCCAGCACGTACTCGGCCTCCCGCAGCGACAGCACCTGCGCGCGGGCCATGCGGAAGTACCCCGCCCACCCCCCGAGCGCCATGGCCGCGATCACATTGAGCAGCCCCGGGCCCAGCAACGCGATGAGGGTGATGACCAGCAGCGTCAGCGGGAACGCCAGCTGCACGTCGGCCAGACGGGTCAGCAGGCGCTCGAGGCGGCCGCCGTAGTACCCGGCCACCACGCCCAGGACCGTCCCGGTAGCCCCGGCCAGGGTGACTGCCACCACGGCCACTCCCAGTGAGACCCGCGCGCCGTAGAGGATGCGGCTGGCGATATCGCGCCCCAGCTGATCGGTGCCGAGGAAGTAGCCGCGATCCCCCCCGACCCAGGCCGGCGGTGTGAGGCGGCGGGCGATCTGCTGGCGCGTGGGAGAGTACGGGGCGACCCACGGGGCCAGGACGGCCGCAGCCGCTGTCACCACCAGAAACGCCGCCGCTGCAGCGGCGACCGCGTGCCCGCGGCGCCGCCACGGACGGCGCCGGGCGCTCCCGCGGCTCACCGCCGGCCAGACCGTCGCGCTAGCCATGGCAGCGCCGGCCACGTGCGCCCATGTCGCTACCCGTAGCGCACGCGGGGGTCCAGGCGGGCGTAGACCACGTCCAGGGCCAGGTTGATAAGCACCACGGACACGGCCAGGTAGAAGACCACGGCCTGCACCACCGGGTAGTCGCGGCTCTGGATCGCCTGCACCACCAGCCGGCCGACTCCCGGCCAGGCGAAGATGGTCTCGGTGACCACAGCGCCGCCCAGCAGCGTGCCGAAATCCAACGCCAGGAGCGTCACCAGGGGGATCGCCAGGTTGGGCAGCGCATGGCGAACGACCACGGCGCTGGTCCGCAGGCCCTTGGCGCGGGCGGTGCGGATGTAGTCCTGGGCCAGTGCCTCCACCATCCCCGAGCGGACGACGCGGGCCATGCGGGCCATAGGGGTCATGGCCAGCGTCAGCGCCGGCAGGACCAGGTGGCGCCAGCTCTCGCTGCCGAAGGCCGGCAGCCACTGCAGCCGCACAGCGAACACCATGATGAGGAGGATTCCGAGCCAGAAGTACGGCATCGACTGGCCCATGGTCGCCAGCGCGATGGCGGCGCCGTCGACCACAGAGCCGCGGCGCACGCCGGCCACCATGCCCAGGGGTAGGGCCACCGCCACCGCCACCAGCAGCGCGGCGGCCGCCAGTTGCACCGTCGCGGGCAAGGCGCTGTAGACCAGCGGCGCCGCCGGCTTGACGAAGCGCAGCGACTCGCCGAAGTTGCCCCGCAGCGCGTCGCCCAGGAACCGCGCGTACTGCACCCACAGAGGCTGGTCGAGCCCCAGGGCTCGCCGGACCCGCGCCATGTCCTCGGGCGTGGCGTACTCGGTAACCAGCAGCGCCACCGGGTCGCCCGACAACCGGATCGCCAGAAAGGCGATGGTGGTGACGCCCAGGACGCCCAGGAGGGCGTCGATCAGGCGTCGGGCCACATAGCCTGCCACGACTGCGCTCCCGACCACCGGCGCCCTAGCGCCCGCCCACCTCGACGCGGTGCAGGTCCATCAGATAGTCGGGGCGCCAGGTGAAGCCCTTCACCCGCGGCTGCGCCGCGTAGATACCCGGCGTCTGCACCAGAAAGATCACCGGTGCCTCCTCCCGCACCAGCAACGCGACCCGCTGCAGGAGCGCCCGTCGCCGGGCGGGGTCCATCTCGCGGCGGCTCTGGGCGAAGAGCTCGTCGAAGTCGCGGCTGCAGAAGAAGTTCCCCACGCCAGCGCACGTGAAGAAGTTCAGCGGCAGGTCGGCGTCCATGGCGGGGAAGTACTGCCACGCCCAGATCCACAGCGGGCCCAGCTGGCGCGCGATGTGGCGCTGGATGTAGACGCCGCCCTCCACGATCTCCAGCCGGGCCCGGACCCCGACCTCGGCCAGCTGGCCGACAATCAGCTCCTCGATCTCCTTGTCTTTCGTATAGCGGCCGATGGTGCCGTGGAAGGTGACGTCGAAGCCGCTGCCGAGCCCGGCCTCGGCCAGCAGGCGACGGGCCCGCGGCACGTCGTAGGGGTAGGGGGTGAGGTTGGCGTTGTGGCCGAAGGCGTCGGGCCCCACCACCTGGCCGTTCAAGATCCGCCCGTAGCCACGCAGGATCGACCGCAGGATCGCTTCCTTGTCCACCGCGTAGTTCAGCGCCTGGCGCACCCGGCGCTGCTGGAGCGGCCCGGGAACGTTAGAGCGCAGGTTCACCACCATGCCCTGCCCGAGGTTGACCGTTCCCAGCTGGAGCCCCCGCGCCTTCAGGCGGTCCACCTGCTCGGGCGGCACCAGCACCCCCACGTCCAGTTCGCCGGTCTCCAGGCCGGCGACCCGGGTCGAGTCCTCGGGAATGGCCCGGAAGACGACCTCGTCGAGGCGCGGGCGCCCGCGCCAGTAGCCGGGGTTGGCGCGGACCGTCATGCGGTCCTGGCGGTGCCACTCGCCGAACACGAAGGGCCCGGTGCCCACGGGCGCCGCCGCGAACCCCGCCGGCCCCCGCTCCTGGAAGTAGGCCGCCGGCAGGATGTCCACCACGGTCAGCCCCTGTAGCAGCGGGGCGAACGGGCCGCGGGTGACGATGCGGAACGTGAGCGGGCCAGTGACCTCCACGCGCTCGATGGCGGAGATCCGGCCCAGCCACGGCGACCGCGTTGCCGGGTCGAGGATCCGCTCGATGGTGAACTTCACGTCTTCGGCCGTCAGGCTCATGCCGGTGTGGAAGCGCACCCCGGAGTGCAGCACGAACTCCCACGTGGTGGCATCCACCAGCCGCCACGAGCGAGCCAGCACCCCACGGAACCCACCTTTGCCGTCGGTGGCCACCAGCTTCTCGAAGAGCGTGGCATAGGCTGGCAAGGCGTTGGCGGTGCTGTCCAGGTGGGGGTCGGGCGTGTTGGGAATGGAGCCGATGCCGATCACCAGGCGGTTCGGACCCTGTGCCGCCGCAGGCGGCATAGGCGTGCCCCCCACTACGGTCGTCCCCAACAGGATGGTCGCGACCAGGCCCGCAACCCGCTGTCGTGTGCTCATGCCCGCACCTCCTCAACCCGTACAGGATGCTGCACCGACCCGCGTCGCGGGCCGGTCATACTGGCAGGGACCGCGGTTCGACGCTGTAGTGGGCTGCCAGGGCCTGCAGCAGCGCCTCGACCCGCGGCGCCACCACCGGCACCACGGGCCGGGTCCGGGCAACGGCCTGCACGTCCTTCAAGCCGGCGGCGGTCAGGACCACCACCACGTCGTCGTCGGCGTGCAGAACGACGGGAGGAGGCCTCATAAGTGTTAGACGTCTAGATGAGCTTTCCTCCCGACAAGGACGCCATCCGCCAGGGGTTGCTACTCCTGGAGGAGATAGCCATTACGGGCCTTGTTCCAGTCAGGACACTAGGGAGCCTTGGCGGCGCGGCCCCCGGGGCGACGGGGCTCCTGTGGCGGCCAGGAGGAAAGCGGCGGTGGGTGCAGAAACTTGAAACGATGTTCCATTGACTGGAACGACAGATGCCGCCAGTGTCGCCTATGACGCTCACCGAGAAGATCATCGCCCGCGCGGCGGGGTTGCCGTCCGTGGTGCCCGGCGATGAGGTGTGGGCCAGCGTGGACCTGGCGGCCATGCACGACTCCTCGGGGCCGCGCCGCATCGCGCCGACGCTGGAGCGCCTGGGCGGCCGCCTGTGGGATCGCTCCCGGATCGTGTTGGCCGTCGACCACTTCACGCCGGCGGCGAACCTCCGCCACGCCGAGATCCTGGCCACCACCCGCGCGTGGGCCCGGGAGGCGGGCCTCCCGCACTTTTTCGACAGCGTGGGGGTCATGCACAACCTGCTGCTGGAGCAGGGCCTGGCGAAGCCGGGCACCCTGATCGTGGGGGCGGACTCCCACACGGTCACCGCCGGCGCCATCGGCGCGGTGGCGGTCGGTGTCGGAGCCACGGAACTGGCCACGGTGCTGGCCACCGGACAGATCTGGCTGAGGGTCCCGCCGACGGTGTTGATCCGCTTCGACGACGCCATGCCAGAGTACCTCACGGCCCGGGATCTCGCCATGGAAGTGCTGCGGGAACTCGGGGCGGACTTTGCCATCTACCGGGCCGTGGAGTACGCCGGCCAGGCGGTGGAGGCGCTGGATCTGGACGAGCGCGCCGTGCTCGCCAACCAGGCCATCGAGATGGGGGCGAAGAACGGCATCATCCCGCCCAGCGGGGCAGTTCTGCGGCGGTTTGACCGGGACGTGAGCACGACAGGCCTGCCGGTGGCGGGCGATCCCGGCTGCGCCCACGAGGCTGTTCACACCTTCAGGCTCTCATCGGTCCCGCCGCTGGTGGCTGCGCCGCCCGACGTGGATCGCGTGATACCGGTGCAGGAGGCCGCGGGGCTTTGCCTGGACCGCGCGTACGTCGGGTCGTGCGTCGGAGGAAAGGCGAGGGACCTGCGCGAGGCGGCGCGCGTCCTCAGGGGAAAGCGGGTGAGGATTCCGCTGACGATCACGCCGGCCACGCAGCAGGTCGTCGTGGAGACCCTGCGCGACGGGACCCTGCAGGCGCTCATCGAGGCAGGGGCGGTCATCCAGGCCCCGGGATGCGGGGCGTGCGCGGGGCTGCACTCGGGGCTGCTCGGCCCAAAGGAACGGTGCGTCGCCACCGTCACGCGGAACTACCCCGGCCGCATGGGCGATCCTACCGCGGAGATCTACCTGGCCTCGCCGCTGACCGTGGCGGCCTCCGCCCTGGCCGGGCGGCTGACCGATCCGAGAGAGGTCCTCTGATGCGGTCGGTCCTCGAAGGATGCGCCTGGGTGTTCGGAGATCACGTGAACACCGACCAGATCCTGCCCGGCCGCTTCCTGGACCGGCCGGCCGAGGAGGCGGGCCGGTACGCGCTCACGGGGCTGGACGCGACCTTCCCCGAGCGGGTGGCGCCGGGAGACTTGGTGGTGGCCGGGGTCAACTTCGGGTGCGGGTCGAGCCGGGAGACCGCGGTCCTGGCGCTGCAGCAGGCGGGCGTGTCGGCGGTCATCGCGCGGTCGTTCGCGCGCATCTTCTTCCGCAACGCCATCAATAACGGCCTCCCCGCCGTCATCGTCGGCGACACCGCAGGCATCGGCCAGGGCGATCGGCTCAGGCTCGATCTGTCGGCCAGGACCGTGACCAACCTGACCACGGGCGCGGTGCTCCCCGTAGAGAACCTCGCCGGCACGTCCCTGGAGATCCTCCGGCACGGCGGGATCGTCGCCTACACGCTGGCCAGGATCGGCCAGCGCGGAGGACAGCCGTGACGGCGGCCTCCCTGCGGCCGTCAACCCGGCTGCGCCACCGGCTGCATACCCCGGCCATCGTCATCGCGCCAGGAGCCCACGACGCGCTGACGGCGCGGATCATCGAACGCGCGGGCTTCGAGGCGGTGTACTTCACCGGCGCCGGCTTCTCCTACACCCACCTCGGGGCCCCCGACCTGGGCCTGGTCAGCCTGACCGAGACGGTCTGGCGCCTGGCCGCGGTGGTGGAGGCGACGGCGCTGCCCGTCATCGCCGACGCGGAGACCGGGTACGGCAATGCGCTCGCGCTGCCCCGGACCATGCGGGAGTTCGAGCGGGCCGGCGCCGCGGCGATCCAGCTGGAAGACCAGGTCGCCCCCAAGCGGTGCGGGCACCTGGTCGGCAAGGCCGTGATTCCCACCGACGAGATGGTCGGAAAGATCCGGGCTGCCGTCGACGGCCGGCAGGATCCCGATCTGCTCATTATCGCCCGCACCGACGCCCGGGCCGTGATGGGCCTCGACGCCGCCATCGAGCGGGCGCATCGGTACCGGGAGGCGGGGGCCGACGTTCTGTTTGTGGAAGCGCCTGCGACCAGGGACGAACTGACCCGCATCGCCCGCGAGCTGGCCCCGCCGGTGATGGCCAACATGGTGGAGGGCGGGACGACGCCGCTGTGCAGCGCCGCGGAACTGGAGGCGATGGGCTATCGGCTCGTCATCTTCCCCGGGGCGGCGGTCCGCGCGGCCGCGGCGGCCATCATGCGGTTGATGGGGGCCTTGAAGCAGCAGGGCACGACCGCAGGGATGCTGGATGAGATGCTCTCCTTCCAGGAGCTCAACGACCTGGTGGGGCTGCAGACGTACCGACGGCTCGAGGAGCGCTACCTGCCCCGGCAACGCTGAAGGGGGGTGAGGTCGGCCAACATGCCGCGACAGCCGTCCGCGAGCGTCCGCAGCGTCGAACGGGCGCTGGACGTCCTGCTCTGCTTCGATTTCGAATCCCCGCGCCTGGGCGTCAGCGAGATCGCCCGGCGCCTCGGCCTGTCCAAGGGCACCGTGCACCGCCTGCTGGTGGCCCTGGAGCGCCGCGGATTCGTCCGGCAGGATCCCGCCACCGGCGCCTACACCCCCGGGCTCCAGCTCTTCCGCCTGGGACGGGTGGTGCAGAACGGCATGGAGTTGCGCGCGCAGGCCCTGCCCGTCATGCGGGAGCTCCAGGGCCAAAGCGGGGAGACGGTCAACCTCAACATCGTGGTCGGCCGGCACCGGGTCTGCGTCGAGAAGGTGGAGAGCCGGCACGACGTCCGCCATTTCGTCGAGATCGGGAAACCGCTCCCGCTGCACCTGGGCGCCTCGGGGAAAGTGCTGCTGGCGCACCTCCCCCCGCAGGAGGTCGCCGCGGTCATCCGGGAGGCCCGGCGGTGGCCCGGCAGCCCCCGGGCCAAACTCGCCGCCCTCCCCCGCCAACTCGCGGAGATCCGCCAGCGCGGCTATGCCTGGGGGATCAGCGAGCGGGTGCCCGGCGCGTTCTCCGTGAGCGCGCCGATCCGCAACGATACGGGCGAGGTCGTCGCCGGGCTGACCATCTCGGGGCCGGTGCTCCGGCTGGCCAAGGGGGACATCCCCCGGTTCGCCAGGATGGTCGTGCGGGCTGCGGCCGAGATTTCGGCGTCGCTGGGCTTTCTGGCCGGGGAGCGCCCCGGCAGGAGTTCGGGGGCGCGGCGATGAAGACGGCGGCGCCGGATCCGAAACGTCGTTCTGGTGTACGGAACAACACGGCGTGGACGGTCTGCGCCACGCTGCAAAGGGGGATACGGCCATGAGCAAGCTCACGCGCAGGGAGTTCGTGAAACGGTCGGCTATGCTGGGCGGGGCGGCGGCGCTGACCACTGTGCCGCAGTGGGCCATCCGCGCCGCGGAAGCCGCCACGCCCGCGGAGGTGAAGATCGGCCACCTCCACCCTCTCTCCGGCGGGCTCGCGCTGGAGGGAGGCGAGATGCGCGATGCGATCCTGCTGGCCGCCGACGACGTGAACCGTGCCGGCGGCATCAGGTCACTGGGCGGTGCCAGGGTCACCGTCGTGCACGGGAACACCGAGGGCTCCCCGGACAAAGGCGCGGCGGAGGCCGAGCGCCTCATCGGCGAAGGCGTCGTCGGGTTGCTGGGAGCCTACCAGAGCGCGGTGGCGTTCGTGACCACCCAGGTGGCCGAGCGCCGGCGCATCCCCTACGTCATCACCGTGGCGGTGGCCGACGAGATCCTCGAACGCGGCTTCACCTACTCCTTCCGGGTCCAGCCCAACTCTACGGCCATGGCCCAGTACGCCGTTGAGTACCTCACCACCCTGGGCAAGATGACCCGCACCCCGGTTCACACCATTACCATCATGCACGAGTCCAGCATCTTCGGCGTCTCCATCGGCGACCGGCTGGTCCGGTTTGCCGGCCCCGCGGGGCTGCGGATCCTGGAGCGCATCGTCTATCCCACGGCGACCGCCGACGTCACGACCGAGTGCACCAAGGTGCGGGCGGCGAACCCTGATGTGGCCATCTTCACCGGGTACTTCCGGGATGGTGTGCTGGTCGCGCGCACGATCCGCGAGGTCGGCCTGCGGGCCAAGGCGATCATGGGCGTCGCCAATGGCGCCTTCAGCCATCCCAGGTTCTCCGGCGAGGCCGGTCCCCTGGCCAGCGAGAACGTCATGGACGCCAACTATTACTACAACCCGGTCAACCCCCGGACCCGCGGCGTCTTTCGGGCCTACCGGGAGCGGTTCAATCGCGACATGTCCACCCACGCGGTGTACGCGTACGCGGCGACCCGCGTGCTGCTCGACGCCATCGAGCGGGCCGGAGCGGTGGATCCGACGAAGATCCGCGCTGCCCTGGCTGAGACCAACATGCGGGACCACATCCTCCCGCAGGCGGAGATCAAGTTCGACAGCAAGGGGGAGAACGTGAACGCCCGCCCGGTGCTGCTGCAGGTGCGCGGCGGAACCCCGCGCGTGATCCTCCCGGAGCGCTACGGTGAGATGACACCGGTCTTCCCGGCGATGTGACGGTGCGGGGCGCACTCCCTCACCGCGCCCTCCCGGGGTAGTCCCGTGCTGCTCCTGCTGGGCCAGGCGGCGGTCACCGGCCTGCTCACCGGGGCGGTCTACGCCCTGGTGGCCGTCGGGCTCACCCTTATCTTCGGCGTGATGCGTGTGGTGAACTTCGCCCACGGCGCGCTGCTCATGCTGGGGATGTATGCGGCCTACTGGTCCCACGTGCTCCTGGGCGTCAACCCGTACCTCTCGCTGCCGGTCACCTTCATTTTGCTGTTCGCGCTGGGAGCCGTCATGCAGCGAGGGCTCCTGCAGCCGATCCTGGCGGCTCCCCAGCACAACCAGCTGCTCCTCACGCTTGGGGTGATGTTGATCATCGAGAACCTGGCGCTCTTCCTGTGGAGCCCCGACTTCCGGACGCTGCGCATCGGATGGCTGGAGGGGGCCGTTCCGCTGGGCGGGCTGCTGCTCAACAAACCCCGGCTGATCGCCTTCGTCGGCGCCCTGGTGCTCACCGCGGCGCTGTATCTCTTCCTCACCTTCACCGAGCTGGGGCGTGCCATCCGGGCGACCGCGCAGGATCGGACCGGCGCGTCCCTGGTGGGGGTGAACGTGACGCGGATCAACACCCTGACCTTCGGGCTGGGGGCGGCCTGCGCGGGGGTGGCCGGGGCGCTCATCGCCCCCTACCTGTACACGGCACCCCAGGTCGGGCACGTCTTCCTGCTCTACGGCTTCGTCGTGGTCGTCCTGGGGGGCCTGGGGAGCTTCACCGGCGCGCTGGCCGGCGGGCTCCTGATCGGGATCGGCGAGTCATTGGGGGCCGCGCTGCTTCCCGGATCGCTCAAGGAACTGGTGGTCTACATCGTCTTCATCCTCGTGCTGCTGTTCCGCCCCACCGGGCTCTTTGGGGTCCCCCACCGTGGGTGAGGCGCCCGTTTCGGTCCGGACCCTTTCAGCGGTCCCGAAGGTCCCCCTGGCGCTCGGCGGCCTGGTGCTGGCCGCCCTCGTATTGGGGGCGCCGCTGGTGGCCACACCCTACCTCCTGCGCATCCTCATCATGACCTTCTACGGAGCCTACCTGGCCCAGAGTTGGAACCTCGTGGGCGGGTACGCCGGACAGTTCTCCTTCGGCCACGCAACGTTCTTCGGGCTGGGGGCGTACACCACGGCACTCCTCTTCGCCAAGGGCGGGATCAGCCCGTGGCTGGGGATGTTGGTCGGGGCCATCCTGGCCGCCGGGGCAGGCGTGTTCATCGGGTTCCTCAGTTTCCGCTACGGCCTGCGGGGGCCGTATTTCGCCCTCGTCACCCTGGCCTTCGCCGAGGTCTGCCGCATCGCCGTGACCAACTGGCGGGCCCTGGGTGGCGGCATGGGGGTCCTGATCCCGCTCCGCCAGTCCCCGTGGACCCTCCAGTTTTCGGAACCCGCGGCGTACTACTACATCATCGTGACGATGACCGCGGGCATCTCGATGCTGGCGCTGGTGCTGGAGCGCTCCCGCCTGGGCGTCTTCATGGAGGCCGTCCGCGAGGACGCCGATGCGGCGGAGGCCCTGGGCGTGGACACGACCCGCACGCGCCTGACCGCCATGGGGCTCAGCGCCTTCTGCACGGCCCTGGCGGGCACGTTCTACGTGCAGTTCTTCTCCTATGTGGACCCCCACCTGGCCTTCGGCATCGACGTCTCCATCGCGGCCATCCTGCCCAACATCATCGGCGGCACCGGCACGGCGCTGGGACCGCTGGCCGGGAGCGCCATCCTCATCCCGCTCGGCGAATGGATGCGGGCCTACCTGGGCGGCTACCGCGGCGTCCACCTGATGATCTACGGGGCCATCCTGGTGGTGGCCATCATCTTCCTCCCTCGCGGTCTCGTGGGGGCGATCCGGCGCTGGTGGGGGAACAGGACGCCATGAGTCTGCTGGCGGCGCGTGGCCTGGTGAAGCGGTTCGGTGGCCTGGTCGCCGTCAACCGGGTCAGCCTGCACGTGGAGGCGGGGGAGATCGTGGGCCTGATCGGCCCCAACGGCGCCGGCAAGACCACCGTCTTCAACCTCCTCTCCGGATTTCTCCGGCCCGACGAAGGGTCGGTGCGCCTCGACGGGCGCGAGCTGGTGGGCCGGCGCCCCTTTGAGATCTGCCGCCTCGGGCTGGTCCGGACGTTTCAGATCGTCCGGCCCTTCGCCGACCTCCCGGTGCTGCGCAACGTCATGGTCGGCGCATGGGCCCGTGCCTCCGAGTCCAGGGCCGCGCGTGGGATCGCCGAGGAGTGCCTGGCGTTCGTCGGACTGTCGGACAAGGGCGCGGTGCCGGCCCGCGACCTGACCATCAGCGAGCAACGACGCCTGGAGGTGGCGCGCGCGCTGGCCACCCGGCCCCGGCTGCTCCTCCTGGACGAAGTGATGGCCGGGTTGAACCCGCACGAGGTCGAGGTGATGAGCGATCTGCTGCGCCAGCTGGTCGGCCGCGGGATCACGCTGCTGCTCATCGAGCACGTCATGCGCGCGGTGATGCGCACCTGCCACCGCGTCATGGTCCTCCACCACGGCGAGAAGGTCGCCGACGGGCCGCCGGCGCAGGTGGCCCAGGATCGCCAGGTAATCGACGCCTACCTGGGAGAGGCGGCGTTGCTTGCTTAGGCTGGACAGCGTGACGACGGGCTACCACCGGGTGCCGGTGCTCCGCGGGGTGAGCCTCGAGGTCTCCCCGGGCGAGCTGGTGGCCCTGGTGGGGGCCAACGGTGCCGGGAAGACCACGGTGCTGCGGACCATCTCGGGCCTCGTGCGACCGTGGGAGGGATCCATCTGGCTGGACGGGGCGCGCATCGACGGACGCGCGCCCCATGAGATCGTCGAGGCGGGGCTCGGCCACATCCCGGAGGGACGGCGGCTGTTCCCCGACATGACGGTGCGGGAGAACCTGGAGCTTGGAGCCTATACCGCCAGGGCCAAGGCGGCGAAGCGGCGGAACCTGGCGCTGGCCTACGACCTGTTTCCGGTGCTGCGCGAGCGCTCTGGGCAGCCGGCCGGGACCCTCAGCGGGGGCGAGCAGCAGATGCTGGCCATCGCCCGCGGCCTGATGTCCAGTCCCCGGGTGCTGCTGCTCGACGAGCCCTCGCTGGGGCTGGCTCCCCGCCTGGTGCAGCGGATCTTCGAGGTCGTGGCGGCCATCAACGCGGAAGGCATCGCGATCCTGCTGGTGGAGCAGAACGTCAAGCACGCCCTCGCCCTCGCCGGGCGGGCGTACGTCATCGAGAACGGGACCATCGTCGCCCAGGGGGAGGGGCGCGCGCTCCTCCAACAGGACGACCTCCGCCGCGCGTACCTGGGGTACTAGGCGATGCGGTGGGATGCCGAGACCGACGCGGTCGTGGTCGGGGCAGGCGCATGCGGACTGGCTGCCTCGCTGACGTTGGCCCAGGAGGGCTGCGACGTCGTGCTGCTCGAGAAGGGCCGGCGCATCGGCGGGAACACCGCGATCAGCACCGCGATGATCCCCGCCGCGGCCTCGCGGCAGCAGCGCGACCTGGGCATCCGGGACTCACCCGAGCAGATGGCCTCGGACATTTTGACCAAGGCGGGGCCCGGGGCGGATCGGGATCACGTCCTGGAACTCTGCCGGCGGTCGGCTGAACTCGTCGACTGGCTGATCGATGCCGGCGTGCCGCTGCGGCTGGTGACCGATTTCCTCTACACAGGCCAGTCGGTCCCGCGCTTCCACGCTCCGCCCTCGCGCCAGGGGAAGGATCTGGTAGTCCCGCTGGGCGATGCCGTCGCCGCCACCGGCCGGGTGACCGTGGTTACCTCGGCGCCGGTGCACCGGCTCATCGTCGATGACGCCGGCGCGGTCGTCGGCGTCGAGGCCGGCGAGATGCACGAGCGGATCGGCGCGCGCTCCGTCGTGCTCGCCGCCTGCGGGTTCGGCGGCAACCCCGAGATGGTCGGCACCTACTGTCCGGAGATCGCCGGGGCCCTCTACTTCGGCGAACGGACCGTGACCGGAGACGCGATTCGCTGGGGCATGGCGCTGGGGGCAGAGACCCGCTGCATGGACGCCTATCAGGGCCACGGCACCGTGGCAATCCCCCACGGCGTCCTGTTGAGCTGGGCCGCGGTCGAGAAGGGCGGGTGCCTCGTCAACGTCCAGGGGGTGCGCTTCGCCAACGAGGACCTCGGCTACAGCACCTTCGGAGCCCTGGTGATGCGCCAGCCGGAGGGGCTGGCGTTCGTGATCTTCGACAGCCGCATCGACGCGGAGATGACATCCCACGACCAGAACTACCGGGAACTGGACGCCCTGGCCGGCATCCGCCGCGCGGGATCGTTGGCCGACCTGGCTGACCGGCTGGGGCTGCCGGGGCCAGCCCTCACCCGCACAGTTGAGGCGCTCAACGCCGGCCTCCAGGCAGGGTGCGACCCGCTGGGCCGCTCGCCCGGACAGCGTCGGCCGCTGGAAGCACCTTACTGCGGGGTGAAGGTCACCGGGGCGCTGTTCCACACCCAGGGCGGGTTGGCCATCGACACCGCGGGCCGGGTGCTGCGTCCGGGCGGACGGCCGGTCGTCAATCTCTTCGCCGGCGGCGGCAGCGCCGTGGGCATCTCGGGCCACGGCGCCGCCGGGTACTCGCCCGGCAACGGGTTGCTGACCGCGCTGGGATGGGGCCGCATCGCGGGCCTGACCGCCGCCCGCCAGGTCCGGAGGGGAGCATGACGCCGGAAGCGCAGCTCGCGGCGTTCGCGTGCACGCTGCGGCCCGCCCACCTGCCCGGGCCGGTCGCTGCGCGCGCGGCTGGTGGTGATCGACACGCTCAGTTCGATCATCGATGGGATGCTCACCATCCTGCTGGCTGTGGCCGGGACCGGCCTGCTGGCTGCCTTCGGTCTGGGGCGCCTGGCGGGGCGCGGCGCCGCCGGGGCCGCAGACCGGCTCGAGGCGCAGGCGGAGTGAGGCGAGGGAGACCGATCAGGGAGGGGTGAGCAGCCATGGCACGCTGGGATCTTGCGGTGGTGAACGGTACGGTCGTAATCCCCTACACCGGCGCGGTCCGGGCTGACGTGGGCGTCCGCCACGGGCAAATCGCCGCGCTCGCCGACGCCATCGACCCCGCTTCGGCGGACGAGGTCATCGACGCAGCGGGGCGCCTGGTCCTGCCCGGGGCGATCGACTCTCACTTCCACCTGGGGATCTACCGCTCGATGGCAGAAGACACCGGGTCCGAGACCCGGTCGGCGCTGGCCGGTGGCGTGACCTCGGTCATCAGTTACTTCCGCACCGGCCAGCACTACCTCAACAGGACCGGCCCCTACCGCGACATCTTCCCCGAGGTGCTGGGTCTCGTCGGGGGCCGCGCCTACACCGACTACGGCTTCCACATCGCCATCATGACCGCCGACCAGCTCGAGGAGGTGGACTGGCTGGTCGGCTCCCAGGGCGTGGCCTCGTTCAAGTACTACATGTTCTACAAAGGGTTGAATCTCACGGCCGACTCCACCCGCGGCAGCGACTACACCATGTCCGAGTCCTACGACCTGGGGCACCTCTACCTCCTCATGCGGCAGGTGGCCGCGGCGGCCCGGCGGGTCGGATCGGCGGGACGGATTTCCCTCAGCCTGCACTGCGAGCACGCCGAGTTGATCCGGGTGTTCATCGACGAGGTGAAGCGGGCCGGGCTCGCCGGCCTGGAAGCCTACCACCGGGCCCGCCCGCCGCTGACCGAACGGCTCTCGATGGCCGAGGCGGTCATCCTGGCCGACGCGGTGCGCTGTCCGATCAACCTGCTGCACCTGAGCAGCCGGGAGGCGATCAGTGCGGCGTCGGAGGCCAAGCGGGACCACCCCCACCTGGACGTCCGGCTGGAGACCACCCTGCACCATCTGGCGCTCACGTACGCCACGGCCGGCGGGCTGTGGGGCAAGGTCAACCCGCCCATCCGCACCGAGGATGACCGCGCCGCGCTCTGGGAGGCGGTCGCAGATGGCAGAATCGACACCGTTGTCAGCGACCATGCCTGCTGCTTCGAGGAGCAGAAGGGCGAAGACCTCTGGAAGGCGCTGCCGGGGTTCGGCGGCACTGCGCTGCTCTATCCCTATCTCATCTCAGAGGGCGTTCACCGGCGGGGTCTGCCGCTGGCGCGGATCGCCGAACTGGCCAGCGCGAACTCCGCCCGGGCCTTCGGCCTCTACCCGCGGAAGGGCACGATCGCGCCGGGCAGCGATGCCGATCTGACCGTCGTCGATCCGGACAGGGAGCAGGTGGTCTCCCCGGCCCTGCTGCTCTCCGCGCAGGATTTCACGCCGTTTGCCGGCATGCGGGTCCGCGGCTGGCCCACGCATACGGTGCTACGGGGCCGGCTCGTGTACCGGGACGGCGAGCTGACCGCCCCGCCGACCGGGCGGTATCTGCGCAGACCCGTCGGCCTGCATGAGGTGCCGGCAGAGGTGCCGCCGGCTGCGGCCAGGGGCGGGCGGATGTGACGCGGCCGTCCGCAGCGCGGTGTCGGGGCGAGGCGGCCCGAACTCCGTTGCCTAAGGGATCTGCCCCCCGGATCTTCCCTCCAGTAAAGGCCGTTGTGTGGGCGGCACGCGGCCAGGCCAGTGGTCCCCCTAGGCTGTCCTGTTTCGCATTAGTGTTGACAGTAGAGGAGGGCCATGTGACGAATCCTACCCGCTGGACACCAACCCCGTCCGGGTTGACGGGGAGGACCGCCCATGACCCTCACCGACAGTGTACACGTCTTCCGGCTCCGTGTGATCGCCCGGGCCCAGGCCCTGAGGAACGTCAGCCAGGCGTGCCGGGAGTTCGGCATCTCCCGCACGCTGTTCTACCGATGGCGCCGTCGCTACCTGGCCTACGGTCCGGATGGTTTGCATCCCCGCCGTCAGGGTCCCGGGCGGGGTCGGCCACCCACCCTGACCGCGCAGGAGGAGCGCGCTATTCTGGCGCTCGCCGTCGCATGGCCGACATGGGGGCCGGCCCGATTGCCGCCCAGCTGGCGCAGCAGGCCCGGCACATCGAGGCGCGCCGTCCCGGCGAAGTGGTCTGTGTCGATACGTTCTACATCGGTAAGCTCAAGGGGGTCGGCAAAGTCTGGCAGTACACCGCCTGCGATGCAGCATGCTCGTATGCCATCGCCGAGGTGTCGACCGAGTTCTCGGCCCGGGCGGCAGCCCGTTTCCTGACCGGGCGAGTCGGGCCGGCCTATCAGAAGGCGGGCTGGATCATCCAGTGGGTCCTGACCGATCAGGGCAGCGAGTACCGGGGGGCGTTCGATCAGGCCTGTCGGGCGCTGGGAATCCAGCACACGCGGACCCAACCCCGCCATGCCTGGACCAACGGCTTCGTCGAGCGCCTGCAAGGCACCATCCTGAGCGAGCTGTGGCGCCTGGAGTTCCGCCGACGCTTCTTCACCCGCGTGGTGACCATGCAGGACGCTCTGGATCGCTACCTGACGTTCTACAATCACCACCGTCCCCACCTGGGGTATCGGACCCGAGGTCGTACCCCTGGCGAGCTCTTCATGCACCACAAGGAGGTCTCCTCATGAGCAAGGTGTCAACACCCTTCCGGAACTTGACACCCTAGGCTAAGGGCGGGTCCTCGACGCCAGGAAGCCGGGGCGCCTGACCACAATCCCCGGCAAAGCCACCGTATGCTCCGTCTCTTCCATGCCTATTGCTTCGCTGCCGAATCGGACTTTCGCGCCTGACGCGACGTTCTTGCGTGAAGCGCTTGAAGACCTCGGCCAGCTTCGCTTCTATGTTGCCGGCCCCCCGGGCATGGTGGACGGGATGGTGCGCGCGCTCGTCGAGGTGGGCGCCGCCGCCGACCGCATCAGAACCGAGCAGTTCTCGGGATACGAATGAGCCCCGTGCAGGTCCTTGGGTGGGCCGGAACAGCCGTCGTGGTCTACCCGTATCTGCCGCAGATCGTCCGCCTTGAGCGAGCGCGTGGGGTGCCGCGACGGACGGCCGCAGGCTGGTGTGGTCCTCATGCCGCGTAGCGCAGCCGCGGGTCGAGGAAGTCGCGCAGCCCGTCGCCCAGCAGGTTCAGCGCCAGCACCGTCAAGATGATGGCCGCGCCGGGGAAGATGCTGATCCACCAGGCCTGCTGCACGTAGAGCTGCCCGCTGGCGATGAGGCCGCCCCAGGTGGGGATCTCGGGCGGCACGCCCACGCCCAGGAAGCTCAGGGCCGCCTCGCCCAGCATGGCGTAGGCTGCGATGAAGGTGGCCTGCACGATCACGGGCGAGACGCTGTTGGCCAGCACATGACGCACCAGGATGCGGCCGCCCGAGGCGCCGACGGCCCGCGCGGCGTCCACGAACTCCTGGTGGACGATGACCAGCACCGAAGCCCGCACGACCCGCGCCACCCTGGGCGTGTAGACGAAGCTGAGGGCGATGATGACGTTACGCAGGCTGGGGCCCAGGGCCGCCATGAGGGCGATGGCCAGCAGGATGTCGGGGAAAGCCATCAAGCCGTCCATCACCCGCATGATGACGCGGTCCAGGCGCGGGCTCGCCCCGGCCACGAGCCCCACGATGACGCCGGCGCAGATGGCCAGCGCCGTCACCAGCGCGCCCACCAGCAGTGACAGGCGCGCGCCGAACATCACGCGGCTGAGCACGTCGCGGCCGAAGTCGTCGGTGCCGAACCGGTGCCGGGCGCCGGGTCCCTGCAGCCGCGCCGGCGGATCAAGTTCCAGCGGATCGTAGGGCGCGAGCCACGGGGCCGCCACGGCCACGGCCACCATGGCCGCCAGGATGGCCGCGCCCAGGCCGATGACGCGGCGCCGGCGGATCATGCGCGCAACGAGCGCCACCACCCCGGGCCGCCGTCCGTCTGCGGCACCGGGCCGCGCTGGCCGGGCGAGGGCCGCGCCGCGCATCTCAGTACTTCACCCGGGGGTCCACGGCCAGGTAGAGCACATCGACGACCAGGTTGATCAGGACGTAGCTGGTGGTGACCACCAGCGTCACGCCCTGTATCACCGGGTAGTCCCTGCGCAGCACCGAGGAGACCACGAGCTGGCCCAGGCCCGGGATCGCGAAGACCGTCTCGGTCACCACCGCGCCGCCCATGAGCGCCGCGAACGTCAGCCCTACCACGGTGAGGATCGGCACCAGCGCGTTGCGCAGGGCATGCCGGAAGATCACCACCCGCTCCGCCAGGCCCTTGGCCCGCGCCGTGCGCACGTAGTCGGCGCCGATCACGTCCAGCAGGCTGCTGCGCACGAAGCGGATGATGAGCGCCGAGTTGGGCAGCCCCAGGGCCAGCGCCGGCAGGATCAGATGACGGACGCTGGGCCAGAGCCCCTCGGTGAGCGGTTTGAACCCCGACGAGGGCAACCAGCCGAATCCCACGGCGAACACTACGATCAGCGACAGTCCCAGCCAGAAACTGGGGACCGCCGCGCCGAGCAGGGCCAGGGCCAGGCTGGCCTGGTCGAGCCATGAGTTGCGGAAGACGGCCGAGACGATCCCGACGGGGATGCCGATGCACAGGGCCACGGTGATGGCCACCAGCGAGAGCATCATCGTTGGGCCGATGTGCTGCGCGATGATCCGACGGACGGGGAGCCGGTTGAAGTAGGAGACGCCCAGGTCGCCGCGGAGGGCCCGCCCTGTCCACAGACCGAACTGGACCACCAGCGGCCGGTCGAGGCCCAGGTGGCGGCGCAGGGCCTGCACCTGCTCGGGCCGGGCGTCCTCTCCTAGCAGCACGCGCACCGGGTCGCCGGGGGTGAAGCGCGTGAGGCCGAACACCACCGCGGCGACCACCAGGAGCACCGGCACCAGGGCCAGGACCCGTCCGGCCAGGTACGACGTCACGGGGGAGCCTCGGCGGGCGCGGGCACGGGGGACGCTGACGCACACGCCGCGCGGGCCGGCGCCAGAAGGCGCCGGCCCGCGTTGCGGCTAGGTCCGCACAGGGCGCGTCACCCGGTCACTTGATCGCCGGCAGGTTCCAGGTGACGAACCACGGCGCCGGCGTGAAACCCTGCAGCGCCCTGGCCCGCAGGTGCACGAAGAAGAACTCGCCGGCCTTGACCCAGCTGGCCTCGGTGAAGACCAGCTCGTGCAGCTTGTGCCAGAGGCGCTGGCGTTCCTGCGGGTCGACCGCCCGGTTGAACTGACGGAACAGCTCGGTCTTGGCCGGCGAATCCCACCAGCCCGGGTAGGCCGGGCTGAAGACGTCGATGAGGGACGGGTCGGGCACGAACCCGTGGCCGGTGGTGAACATCTCCCATTCCGCGGGCTTGGCGCGCCGCTCGACGACACCGGCCCACTCGTAGACCTGCTGGTCGATGGTGAACCCCGCGCGCCGCAGCTGTGTGACCGCCACGGTGGTGGACTTGAACATCCAGTCGTACTGGAGCGTGGTCAGCCAGCGGATCGGCTCGCCCTTGTAGCCCGCTTCGGCGGCCAGCCGCTTGGCCCGCTCCACGTCGCCCACGTTGTACCACTCGGCGCCGGCCTCCGAGTACCAGGGCGTGCCGCGCGGGTAAAGGCTGGGCGACAGCGCGTACAGGTCAGGGTTCCCGATCGTCACCTGCAGGATCGGCTGCATGTTGAGGGCCACCAGGATCGCCTGGCGCAGCTTCACGTTGGACGTGAGGGCTGACTTCTTGTTGAAGAAGAAGACCAGCCAGATGCCACGGTCGACGATCTCGGGCACGACCCGCGGGTCGGCCTTCAGCTGAGCATAGAGGTCGGTGCTCACGCTGTCGGCCACGTCGAACTCGCCGGTCTGCACGCCCGCGATGCGCGTGGCCACGTTGCCCACCGGGTAGAAGACCACCTCGTCAGCGAGCGGGTCGCGCCGGCCAGCGTAGAGGCTCGGCGGCTCCGTCCGCGGAGTGTACTTCGCCCACCGCGCCAGCCGGATGTGCCGGTTGGGCGCCCACTCCACGAAGCGGTAGGGCCCGGTGCCGATGAACTCCTTGACCGGCCCGACCGGCGTGGCGTCCGCGATCTCCTTGGGCATGATGGCGGCCATGGAGCTGGGCAGCGCCAGAAAGGCCAGCAGGGGCGCGAACGGGTCCTTCATGCGCATGACCACCGTGTACCGGTCCTGCGCGCTCACCGCCTCCACCGACTGGTAGACGACTGCGCCGCGCGAGCCGACCTTGCCCCAGCGGTTCAGCGACGCCACCACGTCGTCGGCGGTCATCTCCTTGTCGTTGTGGAAGACGACGTTGCGCCGGAGCCGAAACGTGTACGTGCGGCCGTCGGGGCTGATCGTGTACGACTCGACCAGCATCGGCTGCGGGCGCCAGCTGCGGTCGAAGGCGAACAGGCCCTCGAAGATCGAGGCGCCAACGTTGGCCGTGACGCCCACGGTCGTCGCCGACGGGTCGAGCGTCGGCGGCTCGCCGATCAGGGCGAAGCGCAGCACCCCGCCCCGCCGTGGTGTGGGGCCGGCCGTCGATGTCGCCGCAGCCGCCAGCACGGCGGCGATCACCAGGACACCACAGAGCCGCAATCCTTGCCCACGCCCCATGCCAATCCCCCCTGGGAACGAGTGACGTGCCCGGTGCGATATCGGGAACCCGTCGGCCAGTATTCGAACGCCTCGGGGCCCTCTCCTGCGGCTGCGGTGCCCTCAGGGCGGCGTCCTGAGGAGCGTGACCCCGAAGGAGGCAAAGTAGAGGCTGGTGGCCATGACGAACACGCCGCAGACGGCCAGCGCGGCGCGGTACACCTGCTGGGGAATCCTCCCGCGCCCCGCGCCCACGACCAGCGCCAGCAGGCTGCACCAGCCCAGGTCCAGCGCCAGGTGGCCGGCCAGGAAGAGCGCCAGGAGCGCGGCGGCGCCGAACCGCGCGAACAGCACGTAGTACGCCGCGCCCACCGTCGCCCACCAGAGCAACCAGTACGGGTTGGCGACGGTCGCCAGCAGGCCCGCGCGCACGACCGCCGCCCCGCCGCCCGCGATGCCCGGCCCGGCCGCGGCTGGCCCGGCCCCCCAATCCATGCTCCGGCGCGCGGTCTGCACGATGCCCCAGCCCATCCACGCCAGCACGATGCCGCCGGCCAGGCCGATCGTCCCCACGACCGCGGGGTGCTGCAGGATGCGGCTCGTGCCCGCCGCCAGCGCCCCGAACATGGCGGCCTCGGCCAGGGCGTGCCCGAGGGTGACCAGCGGGCCAGCCACGGCGCCGCGCCGGGCGCCCTCGCTCACGGCCAGCGCGGAGACCGGCCCGGGGGCGAGCACCCCCGACAGGCTGATCGCCCACCAGCTCAGCGAGACGAGCAACAGGTCGCGCAGGGCCACGGCGCGCCGCCGGGCGCTTACGTCCGCGCCCGGGCCCGGCTCGCCAGCCCCTCGGCGATCCTGGCGTAGAGGGCCTGGGCCGCGCCGGCGAACAGCCGCGCGTCGCTGGTGGCGCCGACGAACGTGAACCCCTGGTCGATGCGCTCCAGGACTTCCTCGGCACCGCCGCAGAGGTATCCTGCAGCCTTCCCGTGGCGCTGCGCGGCCCTGAGGACGCGCGCGCACGCTGCCCGGAATTCGGGATGGTCGAACTGCCGGAACACACCCAGGCTGGTCGACAGGTCGTTGGGGCCGATGAAGAGGACGTCCACGCCTGGGGTCGCGGCGATCTCGTCCACGGCCTCCAGGGCGCCCGGCGTCTCGATCTGGATGACGACCAGGACCTCCTGGTTGAAGGTCCGGTAGTACTCCGCCAGGTCCATGCCGTAGCGCGTGAGCCGGGCGCCGGCGACCCCGCGGATCCCCTCCGGCGGGAACTTCGCGGCCGCCACCGCCGCCTGCGCCTCCCGGGCCGAGTTCACCAGGGGCACGACGATCCCGTACCCGCCCCGGTCGAGGGCCTGTTTGATCAGCGGTACCTCGTTGCCCGCCACGCGCACGATGGGCACCACCGGTGTGCCCTTGATGGCCCGCAGCATGTCCTCCAGCCGGTCCCCGGCGATGGGGGAGTGCTCGGTGTCGAAGACGAGCCAGTCCATGCCGAACGAGGCCAGCAGCTCCACCAGCGACGGGGACGGCAGGCTGATCCAGTGGCCGATGACGGGTTCGCCGGTCCGCAGACGCGCCTTCACACGATTGGTGACCACTCGTGTACACCTCCAGGGCTGCGTTATCGTAACGGGTTCACCGCGCGTGCGCTCCAGGCCTGCCGGCGGTCGCCGCGCGCCGCGTCCGCGCCGGACGGCCACGCGCGTGGAGGAGGGCGCCGCTACGGCCGTGAACATCCTGGCCGGTCCACAGCGATGGGAGGCGATGCCGGTGTGAAGATCGACGTGTTCTGCCACATCTTTCCCGAGCAGTACTACGAGCGCATGGTGGCCCACGCCGCGGCCGGGGGGTACATGCAGAAGCGCGTACGCGGGCTCGATACCCTGGTGAACCTCGAGCGCCGCTTCCGGCTCATGGACCAGTATCCGGGCTACGTGCAGGTCCTCTCGCTGGCGTCGCCGCCGCCCGAGGCCGTGGCCGGACCGCAACACGCGGCGGAGCTGGCCCGGGTGGCCAACGATGGCATGGCCGACCTGGTCGACCGCTACCCTGACCGGTTTCCGGGGTTCGTGGCCTCGCTCCCCATGCACGAGCCAGATGCGGCGGTGCAGGAAGCGGAGCGTGCGGTCGGCGCGCTCGGCGCCACCGGCGTGCAGATCTACACCAACGTCAACGGCCGACCCCTGGACGACCCCGACTACCTGCCGCTGTTCGCCCTCATGGCCCGCCACGACCTGCCGGTCTGGGTACACCCCGCGCGCACCCCCGAGCACGCCGACTACCCGACGGAGACGCGGTCGAAGTACGACCTGTGGTGGGCGCTGGGCTGGCCGTATGAAACCAGTGTGTTCATGGGCCGCATGGTCTTCGCGGGCATGTTCGACCGCTTCCCCGGCCTCAAGCTCATTACCCACCACATGGGCGGGATCGTGCCGTATCTGGAGGGCCGCGTCGGGTACGGGCTCGATCAGCTCGGGCGGCGCACCGACGACGCGGAGGACCTGCGGGCCCGCCAGGCGCTGCGGCGGCGCCCGCTCGACTACTTCCGCATGTTCTACGCCGACACGGCCCTCTTCGGCGCGCTGCCCGCGACCGAGTGCGGCCTGGCCTTCTTCGGCGCCGACCGCGTGCTGTTCGCCACCGACTTCCCGTTCGATCCCGAGGGCGGGGCGCTGTTCCTGCCGCTGACCATCAGGGTGATCGAGGATATCACGGCCTCGCCCGACGACAAGGAGAAGATCTTCGCGGGCAACGCGCGACGCCTGCTGCGGCTGAAGCCGTCGGCCGGCAGGGACTAAGCCGGGCGGCGGCGTCGCCTCTTGCGCTTGCGCGGTCTTGCGGGTAGCCTGACACAGGCAGGGCAGGGGAGTCGTCATGGTCCTCACGGTACGTGCGGTCTCCACCCTCGACGCCGGCTCCCGCGTGCACCGCATGCCGAAAGGCCGGATGCTGCGCATCGTGCCCTAGCCGTCGGGCGCCCCGATGCCGTCCGCCCTCATCGTGCTCGGGTCCAGCGGCGCCGTGGTGGCGGCGCATCGGGACAACACCGCGCTGGCCTGTCGGCTGGACGACGCGGTCGTGCTGGTGGACTGCCCGGGCAGCCCGGCCGTGAAGCTGCGCCGGGCGGGGGTCGATCCCCGGCGGGTGGTCGGGGTGGTGATCACGCACACACACCCCGACCACGTCTACGGGCTGCCGTCGCTCGTCCACAACCTGAAGCTGCTGGGGCGCACCGCGCCCCTGCCGGTCTTCGCCCTTCCCGAAGACGTCGACCGGCTGCACCGGCTGCTGGCCGTGTGGGGGGCGGACACGCACCCGCCGTTTGTGACGCTGCAGGCCATGCCAGCCGACGGTGTGGCGCCGTTCTGGGAGCACGCCGGGCACCGGTTCTACGCGCGGCCGGCGGACCACAGCGCGCCGGTGTGCGCCGTGCGCTGGGATCTGCGCACCGGGGCCCGGGTGGTCTACTCCAGCGACACGCGACCGGTGGCGGCGCTGGCGCAGTTCGGCCGCGATGCCACAATCATGGTGCACGAGGCCACGTACCTGGACGCGGATGCGGCGGAGGCCCACCGGCTCGGGCACTCGACGGCGGCCGATGCGGGACGCATCGCTGCGCAGGCCGGCGCCGCGCGGCTGCTGCTCGTGCACCTGGTGGCCGAGGCCGACCCCGCGCGATGGGTCGCCGAGGCCCAGGCGCTGTTCCCTGGACCCGTGGAGGTGCCCGACGACGGCGCCATCTATCTCCTCGACGGCGCCTGACAGGACCGCGGCCGGGCCGTCGCGAACGGCGAGGGGGCGGGCATGGCACGACAGGTTCTGCCCGCGAGGTGTGTCATGCGCGTAGGACTGGCACAGTACGGCGCGACACCCGACAAGGCCGCCAACCTGGCCCGCGCCCTGGAGGTGATCGCCGAGGCCGGGCGGCGCGGCGTCGACCTGCTGATCTTCCCCGAGGTCTTCATGGTCCGGTGGGAAGACGGCGCCGGGCCCCTGGCCGGGATGGCCGAGCCGCTCGACGGGCCGTTCGTGCGCGCCCTCGGTGCGGCCGCGGCCGAGCGCCGGCTGCACCTGGTCGTGGGCCTGGCCGAGCGCGCCCCCGGCGAGGCGGTGCGGGCCTACAACACCGCGGTGCTGATCGGCCCGGACGGCGCCGTGCTCGCCGCCTACCGGAAGGTGCACCTGTTCGACGCCTTCGGATACCGTGAGTCCGACCGCATCGTCCCCGGCAGCGCCCCGCCGCCCGTGGTGGCGACGGCGCTGGGACGGATCGGGCTGGAGGTCTGCTATGACGTGCGCTTCCCGGAGTGGACGCGCCTGCTGGCCCTGGCCGGCGCCGAGGTCGTGGCCATGCCGGCGTCGTGGGTCGCCGGGCACATGAAGGAGGACCACTGGATCACCCTGGTGCGGGCCAGGGCGCTGGAGAACACCGTGTGGATCGCCGCGGCCGATCAGGTGCGCGCCGACCGGCCGGGCCGGTCGCTCGTCGTCGATCCCATGGGCGTCGTCGTGGCCGACGGCGGCGAGGAACCCGGGCTCGTGGTGGCGGAGATCGACCTCGACCGCACGCGCCGCGTGCGCGAGAAGCTGCCCGTCCTCGGCCACCGGCGGCCCGAGCTCTACGGGGCGCTGGCCACGGCCGCGCACGCCAGGATGGGGTAACGTGACGGAGTAGCGACGGCGCCGGCGCGACGGCGCGCGGGGAGGAAGGCGGCGGTGAGCTGGAAGTACCCGGCCCTGCTCTGGTTGCTCCTGCTGCCCGGCGCGCTGGCAGGGCTCTACGTGCGGTCGGCGCAGCGCATTCCCCGGCGGGGCGCGGTGCGCTATCCTGGGGCGCTGGTGGCGGCCGCCGCGCCCTTCGCCCGCCCCGTGCGGCGACACCTCGCCGCGGCGGCATTCGTCCTGGCCGCCGCCGCGGCCGTGCTGGGGATGGCAGGACCGGTGGTGCCCTGGCCTGTGGCCTCGGGGCGCCCCGTGGTACTCATCATCGACATCAGCCGGAGCATGGAGGAGAGCGACGTCAGGCCGAGCCGTATCGAGGCGGCCAGGACCGCAGCCCTCGAGTTCATGGACCACCTGCCGCACGCCAGCCGCGCCGCCCTGGTGACCTTCGGCAACTTCGCATCGGTGGTGGTGCCGCTCACCGACGACCGGGAGCGGATGCGGGAAGGGATCCGTAGCCTCACCACGCAGCTGCGGACGCAGCTCGGCAACGGGCTCGTGGAGGGGATCCGGGCGGTGCTCGGCGAGGGCGGCACCTTGCCCGCAACGGGCCCGTCGCCGCCCTCCACCGCGCCGCCGGGCCCGTCGCCACCTTTCGCTGCGCCTTTCGGGGCAGCGCCCGGTGCCCTCCCCCCGCTGGATCGCCCGCGGGCCATTGCGATCCTGCTCTCCGACGGTCGGGCCAGCGACGGCATCCCGCCCCTGGAGGCCGCAGCGGAGGCGCGCCGGCGCGGCGTGCGCGTATATACGGTCGGCGTCGGCACCGCGGCCGACCCGAGCACGCTGCGCAGCGGCTACTGGGGGGTGCTGGACGAGCCCACGCTGCGCGCGATCGCCGCCGAGACCGGCGGTGAATACTTCCACGCCAGCGCCGCGGAGCGGCTGCGGGAGGTCTACCGGGACCTGGCCCGTCGCGTCGGCTGGGAGCGCCGCCCGACGGAGATGTCGGCCGCCGCCGGGGCGGTGGCCCTGGCGCTGCTGGTGGCCGCGGTCGTGGCGCGCACCTGGCTGGCGCCGCTGGCCTGAGCGGCGCCGCTACACCTCCAGGGGGACGCCCGGCGCGGGCTCCAGCACCCGCACCCCCGGCACCAGGTCGCGCCACAGCTCGGCCTTCTCGGTGTGCACCGGCACCAGGATCTCCGGCTGCAGCGTCTGCACCATGCGCACCAGGTCGGCCTGGCCGGCGTGCCCCGAGGCGTGGGTGTTCAACCGCCGGCGCACGCCGAGCAGGTCCAGCCAGTTGTTCAGGCGCCACAGGTCGCGGGCCTGCTCTTCGTCGTGGGCCTCGCTGGAGGAGAAGATATAGAGCGCCTCGGGTCCGATGCCCAGGTCAATGAGGTTCTGTACGTCCCAGAAGGAGAGCGCGAAGATCATGCGGTGCGCCGCCGGCCGCAGCTGGTCGGCGGTGCGCACCGTCGGCCAGGCCAGCACCCGGCGCTCCCAGGTATCGTAGTCCTTGTCGCTGTAGGTCCCGCTCTGCTTGCGTTCCTTCAGGATGAGCAGGGGAGCCTCGCGGACGTCGGGCACCAGCGGGTGGAGGCCGCGCAGGCGGTCGAGCATGAAGGCATCCTGGGGCAGCACGACCAGGGACCGTTCCGTCTCGCGCGCGACGCGGAGGAAGGTGGCCAGGCGGTACAGATCCCGCGGGGCGAAGTCGGCGATGACCGGTCCCGGCACCTCGCGCACGGCGGCCAGCGCCTCGCGGAACACATCGTCCTCGGTGCGGTGGTCTGTGACGTCGAGCCGCGTCCCTTCCACGATCAACATCCACACGCCCTCGCGGGCGGCCGCGGCCAGCATCTCTTCGCTGAGATCCGCCTCCGGGCCGTGGAACCGCAGGTCCCCGGTGTAAAGTACCGGGCCCCGCGAGGTGCGCACGTGGAACGCGACGCAGCCCAGCATCGAGTGGTCCACCGGCAGCGCCTGCACGGGCAGACGTCCCAGGGGCACCTGGCCGGTGATCTCACGGAACGGCCGCACCACCACGCCGCGGTCGCCGGGGAAGGCCGGGCGCGGCCGGAAGTCGATGATCTCGCCCTCGAAGTCGCGCGCCCGGCTGTGCTGGATCGCCTCCAGCGTGCGGTGGGTCAGCGGCGAGCAGTAGACGGGGATGCGCTCGTCGAGGAACGCGATGTGACCCGCATGGTCCAGGTGGGCATGCGACAGGAGCACGGCATCGACCGCGGGGTCGGCGTGCACCGGCAGGCCACAGGCGGCGATGCGCAGCAGGTCCCGGCGGTAGATGCCAGGCACCGGGGGGAGCACCCCCGTGACCAGCAGGTCGGTGAGCCCGGCGGCGGTCCGCGGCTTCAGGTACTCTTCGAAGAAGCGCTTGCGCTGCGCGTACGAGATACCGAAGTCCAAAAGGACGCGCGCGCCGCTGTCTTCCAGCAAGATTTTGTTGCCGCCGATCTCGCCGGCGCCGCCGTGAACCGTCAACCGGACCATCGGAGTCCCACGCCGCGGTCGCCGGTGGCCGCGCCGCGGGGCGCGGACTACCCGCGGGGGCCGCCCTGGGCCCGGGTCTCCGCGTACTGCCGCCGCCGCGTGGCGATCGTACGGAGATGGTGGTCCACGTGCTCGACGAAGTGGGCCACGATCCCCTCCACGGTCTGCGCGCCCTCCCGCGTGTGCTGGCCGGTGCGGGTCCAGGCCTCGGGCGGCATG
This sequence comes from Candidatus Fervidifonticultor secundus, assembly GCA_031459385.1. Lineage (GTDB taxonomy): Bacteria > Sysuimicrobiota > Sysuimicrobiia > Sysuimicrobiales > Humicultoraceae > Fervidifonticultor > Fervidifonticultor secundus. The sequence goes on from JAVKIP010000001.1 coordinate 258,723, forward strand.
CGGCGCAGGAGGTCGGCGGTCGTCTCGCGCACCGCGCGCAGCAGCGCCAGCGAGGCCTCCAGCGAGCGCCCCGCGTAGTCCAGCGCCCTGCCCCACTGCTCCTGGTCGAACGCGACCAGCGCGACGCCGGGCTCGGCCAGGACGTGCCGCAGGCGGGCCGCGGCCACGAGGTCGGCGTCCGCCAGGTGCACCACGTTCTGGTGGATGCTCCAGTGGCCCGGCGCGGGTGTGAAGTGCAGTTCGTCCGTGGAGAGCCCGCGCACCGCCGCGGCCACCAGCCGCGGTCCCTCCGTATAGGCGTTGATGAGCATGGCGATACGCTCGGCGGACGGCATGCGACCCCCTGCACGCAGGAATCGCGTGCGGGTTCGCGGCAGCCGCCGGCGATCCCTTCTGGCGCGCGCAGGCGGTTACTTCAACGCATCGGCCACGGAGTGCCGCCACCCCCCTGGCCGCCATCTTGTCACCGTACGGCCGCAGGCGGTCAGCCGATGGACGAAGTGCGGTACACTGGGAGCGGGACACTCGGATGGGAGACCGTCGTGCGTGATGCGACAGCCGGTGGGCTCGCAGCGCTGATGCTGGCGCTGCTGGCGCCCGGCTTGGTGGCGCCTCCACCTCCGGTCGCGACACCTGCGCCGGCCCTGACGCTCGATGGTGTCGCCCACGGGCTGGAGGCCCGGGCGCTGGTCGTGACCGGCGCGGTGCGCAACCGCGGACCCGAGCCGGTCCGCGGCGTGGCCGTCGACGTCACCGGACTCTCGCCGTCGGGTGCGCCGGCGTTCTTCGGGAGCGACGGCATCCCCTGGCCGCTGCCGCCGGGTACCACTGCCCGTTTCACCGTACGGCTGCCGCTGGCCGCAGGGGTCGTCCGCGAGTATGCGGTGGAGGTCTGGCTGGCCGGGGTGCGCCGGGACGTCCTGGCCCGTACGCGCCGGCAGGTGGAGCCGCTCCTGTACCTTCCCGTGCTGCCGGCGATGGTGCGGGTGGACGGCGCGGTGACCGGCGACACGCTGGTGGTGCGCAGCCACGCCACCGACCTCCCCGTCACCCACGTCGTCGTCGACGCCACCGTGAGCCTGCCGGGGCTGCCCGTGAACAGCCTCGAGCGCTTCGTGCTGCACGTGCCGGCCAATGACCGCGCCGTGCTGCGCCTGGGCACCCGGGGCGCGTTCCTGGTGGCGCTCCGCGTGGTGGACGTCTGGGTGCAGCGGGCCTGGACGGAGTGAGCCGCGCAGGCCGACCCTGGAGGGCTGGATGCCCCCACGCGCGGTGGTGATCGGTGGCGGTGCGATCGGCGCCGCCTCGGCCTACTACCTCGCCCAGGACGGCTGGGACGTCACCCTCGTCGAGCGCGGCGAGGTCGGCCGGGGCTGCTCCTACGGCAACGCCTGCCTGATCGTCCCCAGCCACGCGCATCCGCTGCCGCAGCCGGGCGTCGTCGGTGAGGCGCTGCGGTGGCTGCTGCGGGCCGACAGCCCGGTCTACATCCGCCCGCGGCTCGACCCCAGCCTCGCGGCCTGGCTGTGGCGGTTCTGGCGCGCCTGCCGGCCAGCCGCGGCGGCCCGGGCCCACGGCGCGCTCGTGGCGCTGGGCCGGCTGAGCCTCGCGCTGTACGAGGACCTGGCGCGGACCGTGGCACAGTCTGTCTTCTTCCAGCGCCGCGGGCTGCTGCACGTGTATCTCGGCGCGCAGGCGATGGCACACGCGCGGGCCGAGCAGGAGCGCTACGCGCGGGAAGGCTTTCCCGGCCGCGTGCTGGGCGGCGACGACCTGCGCGCCTTCGAGCCAGCGCTGTCGCCGCGCGCGAGCGCGGGGCTGTACCTCGACGGGGAGGCCCACGGCGACTCGTTCGCGTTCGTGCGGGCCCTGGCCGGTGCGGCCGCCGCGCGGGGCGCGCGGGTACTGACGGGCGTGACGGCAACGCGCATCGTCGTCCGCGGCGGGCGGGCGACCGGCGTGGCCGCAGACGGCGACGAGCTGCCGGCCGACGCCGTGGTGCTGGCCGCGGGCGCCTGGTCCCCGGCACTGGCCGCCTCCGTGGGCCTGCGCGTCCCGATGCAGCCGGCGAAGGGCTACAGCTGCACGGTCCGGCCGGTGGGTCCGGCGCCCTCGGTGCCGCTGTACGTGGTCGGCCGCCGCGTGGCGATCACGCCGCTGGGCGACCGGCTGCGCTTCGGCGGCACGCTGGAGCTCGCCGGATACGACGTCCGCATCGACGCGCGGCGCTACGGCGCCGTCGTGGCCGCAGCGCGCGAGGTGTTGCGCGACGACGTCCGATGGGAACAGGAAGAGGCATGGTGCGGGCTCCGCCCGCTCATGCCCGACGGCCTGCCGCTCATCGGCCCGGTGCCAGGGATCGAGGGCGCGATCGTGGCGACAGGCCACGCCATGCTGGGCTTCACGCAGGCGCCAGGCACCGGGCGGATTGTCGCCGACCTGGCTGCCGGCCGGCCGCCGGCCGTGCCGCTGGCGGTCTTCCGGGTGGACCGCTTCGGTCCGATGGGGCGGACGCGGGACCAGCGTCGGGCCGCGCGCGGGGGCGAGGGCTGTGACGGGTGGTGACGCCTCGGCCGCAGCTGCGCTCTCGCCGCTCGTGCGCCGGGTCCGCGCGCCGAACGCCTCGTTGATGACCGGTACGGGAACCAACACCTACCTGGTGGCCGGCGACGGGATCGCCGTGATCGATCCCGGACCGGACGACGCACGCCACGTGGCAGCGGTGCTCGCGGCGACGGGCGGCCGGGCGGTGCGGTGGATCCTGGTCTCCCACCGCCACGTCGACCACGCGCCGGCGGCGGCGGCGCTCGCGCGCGCCACCGGCGCACCGGTGGCGGCCCTGGCGGGCAGCGCTGTGCCGCATGACCGCGGCCTGCGCGACGGTGAGACCGTGGCGGGCCCGGGCTATACGCTGCAGGCGTTGCACACGCCCGGGCACGCGTCCGATCACCTGTGCTTCCTGCTGCGCGAGGAGCGCGCGCTGTTCGCGGGCGACCTGGTCGCGCAGGGGGGGACCGTGGTGATCGCGCCGCCCGACGGGGACATGGCCGCGTACCTGGCCTCGCTGGAGCGGGTGCGCGCGCTGGATCTGGCGCGGCTCTATCCCGGCCACGGCGAGCCGGTCGACGATCCTGCCGCGCTGCTCGGCGAGTACATCGAGCACCGGCTGGCGCGCGAGCGCCAGATCATCGCCGCCCTGCGCGGCGGCCCGCGCCGGATCGAGGGGCTGGTCGCGGCGATCTACACCGAGGTTCCCCAGGCGCTGCACCCGGTGGCGGCGAAGTCCGTGCTGGCGCACCTCCTCAAGCTCCGGGCGGAAGGCCGCGTCGCAGGCGAGGAGGACGGGGTCTGGCGCCTGCTGGAGTGATGGTGCATGAGCGGTGGTTCGTGACGAGGCTGGGCCTGATCGTCTGGGGGGGGCGCGGTGATCGCCGACTCGGCGCAGTTCTCGTTGGCCGTGAGCGAGCTCGTCGAGCGCCGCCGCGTCGGCAGCGCCAGCGAGGCCGTCCGGCTCGCCGCCGGGCGGCGCTAGCGCGCAGCTGCGTCGTCCCGCGCGACCACCGCCTCCAGCAGCGCGTACAGCCCGGCCAGCTGTCGCTCGGCCGCCTCGTAGGCGGCGCGCGTTGCCCGCGCCCGCGCCGCGTCGCGGTACAGTTCCGGATCGGCCAGGCGCCGGCCGAGGTCGTCCAGGTCGCGCTCGGTCTGCGCGATCTGCGCCGCCACCTCGTCGAACGTCGGCCCCGCTGGCTTCGCGGTGCCGCCGTGGCCTGGCGCGCGGGCGGGGCGCGCGGCTGCGGTGCTGCGCGAGGGCTGCGCCCGCGTGGCGCGCGGGCACTGCCGTAGCGCGCGGTAGCTGCCGCGGAAGTCGCGCAGGCCACCCCCCTCCAGCGTGAGGATGCGCGTCGCCAGCCGCTCCAGCAGGTACCGGTCGTGCGTGGCCACCAGCATCGTGCCCGGGAAGTCGGCCAGTGCGGCCTCCAGCGCCTCCCGCGACGGGATATCCAGATGGTTCGTCGGCTCGTCCAGGAGCAGCAGGTTCGGCCCGTCGAGCAGCAGCTTCGCCAGCACCAGCCGCTGGCGCTCGCCGCCGGAGAGCGCCGCCACCCGCGTGAAGACGTCGTCACCCAAGAAGAGAAACCGCCCCAGGTAGGCGCGGACCTCTTCGGGCGACTGCGGCCGATCCGCCAGCACCTCGTCCAGCACGGTGCGGGCGCCGTCGAGGACGGCCGTGGCCTCCTGGGCGAAGTAGCGCGGCACGACGCCCGCGCCCAGCGCGACCCGTCCGCTGGTGGGCGTCTCGAGCCTGGCGATCAGCCGCAGGAGCGTCGACTTGCCGGCGCCGTTGGGGCCGAGCAGGCCGATCCGCTCGCCCCGGTGGACGTCGAGGCTGATGCCGCGCAGCACCTCCGGCCCGTCGTCGTAGCGCTTGGTGACGTCCCGCAGCCGGACGACCAGCTGGCCGGAGGCCGGAGCCCCGCGCATCGCCAGCCGCAGTGCTCTCTCGCGGCGGGGAGGAGCGGCGGGGATCGCCTGCAGCCGCGCCAGCATCTTCTCGCGGCTCTTCGCCTGTGCCGCGCGCTGCCCCGCGCGGTACCGGCGGACGTAGTCCTCGAGCCTGGCCGTTTCCTCCTGCCGGCGCTCCCACGCCTCCTGCGCCTGGCGGATGCGCAGCGTCTTCTGCGCGGCGTACACGCTGTAGGCCCCCGGGTAGGCGGTCAGCCGCGCGTCTTCCAGCTCGACCGTCCGCGTCGTCACGGCGTCCAGCAGCGAGCGGTCGTGGCTGACGATCAGGCATGCGCCGGGGAAGGCCCCCAGGTAGGCTTCCAGCCACTCGGTCGCGGCCAGATCCAGGTGGTTCGTGGGCTCGTCGAGGAGCAGCAGGTCCGGTTCGCGCAGCAGCGCCCGGGCCAGTTCCGCACGCGCGCGCCAGCCGCCGCTCAGGTCGTCCAGCCGCCGGCTGGCATCCGCTGCGGCGAACCCCAGCCCGGCCAGTACTTCCCGCGCCCGGGGTTCCAGCGTGAAGCCGCCCAGGTGCTCGAAGTGCTGGCGCACGCGTGCATACTCGTCCAGGGCCGCCTCCAGGCGCGCCGGGTCGTCGTGCACCTCGGGCCGCGCCATGAGCCGCTCCAGGTCCCGCGCGCGGGCGCCGAGCGCGTGGACTTCCGCCGCTGCGGCCAGCACGTGCTCCCAGACCGTCGCCCGCCCTTCGCCGGTCGGCGCCTGCGGCAGGTAGGCGACGCGCGCCCAGCTGGCGGTGGCGATGCGCCCGGCGTCGGGCTCTTCCAGGCCCGCCGCCAGGCGCAGCAGCGTGGTCTTGCCGGCGCCGTTGCGGCCGACGAGGCCGACCTTCTCGCCGGGTTCCAGTGCAAATGCGACCCCGCGCAGTACCTGGCGCGCGGCGTACGCCTTCGAGACGTCGGTGAAGGCCAGGATGGGCATAGACACTTGACCTTAGGCACGCCGCGGCAGTGCTGTCAAGGCGCGCACCCGGGCGCGGCGCGCACCCGGCTGCGCACAGGAACTCCCCGCGCGGGTGTCCAAGAGCCCACGCGACGCCCGCAGGGACCATCGTCATCGAAGGAGGGAGCACCGTGCCGCTTGCGCCGGAGACGCTTGCCGCGCTGCGCACGCTGTCCAGCCCCACGGTCGCCAACGCCATCGAGACGTTCCGGGTGCGGCCCCGCGAAGCGGGCAACCTTGCATCGGGGATCCGGGCGCTGTTCCCCGACCTCGGCCCGATCGTCGGGTACGCCGCCACCGCGGTAATCCGCGCCGAGCACCCCGCCGCCGGGGGACGCCGGGCCAGCACCTTCGCGTGGTGGGACTACCTGCAGACGATTCCGGCGCCGCGCATCGTGGTCGTCCACGACCTGGACGACCCGCGCGGCCAGGGCGCGTTCTGGGGCGAGGTCCAGGCCAACATCCACATGGCGCTGGGGTGCGTGGGGACCGTGACCGACGGAGCGGTGCGCGACCTGGACGAGGTGCGCGCCCTGGGGTTCCAGTGCTGCGCCGCGCACGTCTCGGTCTCGCACGCCAACGTGCACCTCGTCGAGTTCGACATCCCCGTCAAGGTCGGCGGCGTCTGGATCGCGTCCGGCGACCTGCTCCACGCCGACCAGCACGGCGCCGTGGTCATCCCGGCCGAGGTGGCCGACAGGATCCCCGAGGCCGCGGAACGAATCGCTGCCGACGAGCAGCGCATCATTCAGGTCTGCCAGGCCGGCGGCTTCTCGCTGGAGCGCCTGAAGGCGGTCTACAGGGCGGTGCGGCCCGACGCGTACTGAGCGCCGCCGGGGAGGGGACGATGGGGTCGCAGGATCTGCGTGACGAACTGACCTATGCGCGTGCGCGCGCCGACGAGGTGGTGTGGTGGCGGGCCAGGCGGCTGGGGATCTCCCGGCGCCGGTTCCTGGCGCTGCTCGCCGCTGGCAGCGCGTCGCTGGTCGCGCGGTCGCCGCTGCCAGGGCGGCAGACGGCCGCGGCCGCGCCGGCGGCCTCCCTGGTGGTGAAGCCCGTGCCCCCGGACCTGTTCTACAACTTCGGCAGCAACCACGAGATGCGCTGGGAGCAGATGCGCGCCCGTGGCTACGTCGTGCCCAACGAGCTCTTCTTCATCCGCAACCACACCCGCACGCCGCACATCGACCCCGCCACGTGGCGGCTGCGCGTCGAGGGGTTCGGCGTGGCGCGGCCCCTGGCGTTGACCTACGACGAGATCCTCTCGCTGCCCGACGTCTCGGTGCGGCGCTACATCGAGTGCGCCGGCAACGGCCGCAGCTTCTTCGAGCTGGCCTACGGCCGCCGCGCGCAGGGCACGCAGTGGCGCCTGGGCGCGGTGGGCGTGGCCGAGTGGACCGGCGTGCCGCTGCGCGAGATCCTGGCCCGCGCCGGGATCAAGCGGACCGCCGTGGACGTCATGCCCGAGGGCCTCGACGACCTGAAGGTACGGCGGCCGATGTCCGTGGCCAAAGCGATGGAAGAGGACACGCTGCTCGTCTACGCCATGAACGGCCACCCGTTGCCGCCCGACCACGGGTTCCCGGCGCGGCTGCTGGTGCCGGGGTGGATCGGCATCGCCAACATCAAGTGGGTGGGGCGAATCGAGGTCTCGGAGACGCCGCTGTTCTCGGCCTGGAACACCGAGAGCTACGTGCTCATCGGGCCCGACTACCGGAAGCCGGAGCACTCGCCGGCCCTGGGGCCGATCCTGTCGATGCAGAACGTGAAGAGCGCGTTCGAGCTGCCCTGGCCCGCGGAGCTGCGCGCGGGCCGGCAGGTGCTCCGGGGCCGGTCGTGGGGGCCCTACGCGATCGCCGGCGTGGAGGTCAGCTTCGACCGCGGCGTGACCTGGCAGCCGGCGCGCCTGCGGGACGCTGCCGCCCCGCGGGCGTGGACGCGCTGGGAGGTCGAGTGGGACGCGCGGCCGGGCGAGTACAGCCTGCGGGCGCGCGCCACCGACGCGGCCGGCAACCGCCAGCCAGCGGGCGTGCCGTGGAACGAGCAGGGCTACCTGTACAACGCGGTCGTTGGGCACCCGGTGACCGTGAGTTGACGGCGGTGCTGCGGGCGAGGGCCCGCTGGCGCGCGCTGCGCGTGGGGCTCGCCACCGCCGGGGTCGGGTTGTGGCTGGCGGCGGGACCGCCGGGCGCCGCGGCCCCGGCTCCGCGCCCGGTCGAGATCAAAGCCCGCGAGTTCGCCTTCGACCCCAGGGAGGTCACGGTCCGCGCCGGCGAGGTCACGTTTGCCGTCAAGAACGAAGGGTCGATCGAGCACAACTTCGTCCTGCAGGACGGCACCCGTCGCACCGTGGCGGAGATCGCGGTCATCCCGGCGGGCGCCATCGAGGACGTGAAGGTCACGCTCCGCGCCGGTACCTACGCCATGCTCTGCACGCTGCCCGGCCACCGCGACGCGGGCATGCACGGCACGGTGCGGGCCCAGCCCTAGGCCGGGGCGGGTCTCGGGCGGCTAGCGCCGCAGGTAGGCGTCCGCGCCCGCGATCCAGTCCTGCCGCGGCGGGCTGAAGATGTCGACGTCCACGACGTCCTCCAGGGCCTCGGCACCGTGCGGCAGGTTGCCCGGGATCAGCAGCATCTCCCCCGCCCGCAGGATGACCTCGCGGTCGGGGAAGGTGAAGCGCATCGTGCCGGCCACACAGTAGGAGAGCTGCTCGTTCTCGTGCTGGTGCGTGGGTACCACCGCGCCGGCCTTGAGCTCCAGCAGCGCGCACATGATCCGGTCGCCCCAGAACATCCGCCGGGTGATCTTGGGGTTCAGCGCCTCGGGCGTCATGGCGGCCAGGACATGGTGTTGCAGCTCGGCCATCCGTCTCCTCCTCACAGCAGAATGCCGGTACCGTGAGGGTTGCACGCCAGGGAGAGGCTTCCTGCCGCAGGAGGCGCCCGCGGGCGGGTATAAGCAAGGAAGCACTCCAGCACGTCGCCAGCACCCGGGAGGAGGACGTCCATGAAGTACCGTCGCCTGGGCTCGTCCGGGCTGCAGGTCTCCGTGATCGGCGTGGGGTGCAACAACTTCGGCCGCGCCTGCGATGCGGTCCAGACTGCGCGCGTCGTGCACGCAGCCCTGGACCAGGGCATCAACTTCTTCGACACGGCCGAGATCTACGGCCAGACGAAGTCCGAAGAGTTCCTCGGACAGGCGCTGGAGGGCCGGCGCGACGGGGCAGTGATCGGCACAAAGGTCGGCTGGGAGATCGGCCCCCATCCCAACGAGGGGGGCGCGTCGCGGCGGCGCATCCTCCAGGCGATCGAGGGCAGCCTGCGGCGCCTGCGGACGGACTACGTGGACCTTTACCAGATCCACCACTGGGATCCGCACACGCCCCTCGAGGAGGTGCTGGCGACGCTGGATACGCTGGTGCGGCAGGGCAAGGTGCGCTACATCGGCTGCTCCAACTTCGCCGCCTGGCAGCTGGTCTGGTCGCTCTGGGTCAGCGACCGCCGGGGCTTTGCGCCCTTCGTCTCGGTGCAGCCCCACTACAGCCTGCTGCACCGGGAGCCGGAGCGCGAGCTGCTACCGGCCTGCCAGGCGTTCGGCGTGGGGGTGATCCCCTACTTCCCGCTGGCGGGTGGAATGCTCACGGGCAAGTATCGCGAGGACGCCCCACCGCCACCCGGCACGCGGTTCGAGACCCTGGAGCGGATGCGCACGCGCTTCGCCACGCCGCGGAACTTTGCCGTCGTGCGGGCGCTGGAGGCCTGGGTGCGGCCGCGGGGGCGCGCGCTGGCAGAACTGGCCATCGCCTGGTTGCTGGCCCGCCCGGCGGTCTGCACCGTCATCACGGGCGCAACGAAACCCGAGCAGATCGAGGCCAATGCGCGGGCGGCCGACTGGGACCTCACGGCCGCGGAGGTCGAGGAGGTGGCGGCGCTGGCGCCCGCACCGTAGCGGCGGGCGCCAGCCCGGCAGCGGTTCCGGACCGGTCAGCGGGCCAGGAGCCCCAGCACGGGCAGGCCCAGCAGACCGTAGACGAGGATCAGGAAGATCCCCGCCACGAGTTCCTGCTCCTCCGGAACGCGGAGGGTGCGTAGGCTGTACCGGGTGAGGGAGAGGACCGTCGCGATCGCGGCGGCGATCAGCAGCGGCAGCTTGAAGATCACCATGGCGCCCTCCCGTCCAGCGGGGTACAGATGTCGGAAGTATACCACGGTACGGGAATGTGGCGCCCGCGCCGTGCAGGCCGGCACGCGTGCACATACGCCCGGAGAGGCTCCGTGCGTTCGCGCCGCGCGGACCGGCCTGGCGCAGCCGCAGTGTTCTAGCGGGCAGGCGCTTCCTTCGCCAGCACCCCGAACGCCAGCCAGGCGCTCAGAGCCAGCGCCGCGATGCCGCCGATCAGCGACGTCCACAGGACAGCCGGCGTGGCCGACAGCGCGAACACGAAGGGGAAGAGCACGAACCAGATGCCGGCCAGCCCGTTGACGTACTGCACCCACCGCTGCCGGCGGGCGTTCTCGTCGAGCGCGGCCCAGCCGCCCAGCACGAAGAGAATGGCTCCTCCGACGATACTCGTCCACATCGCCCCGGCCTGAGTGCTGTAGCCCACCACGAACGGGGCGATGACGAACCACAGACCGATGAGCGCGTTGACCGCGTTGGGCCACGTCATCCGACCTCACCTCCTGTGCACGCGATTGAGGCTCCGCCGGCCGGTCCCGCGCGGCGTCCAGCTTGCGCTTCTATTGTAATACCAAGGACCATTGTCAAGTCTATACCTTGACAGGTTCCACCCCTCCCGCGCCGGCGAGGCCCGCCCGCAGGGCGCCGGTCCCCGGGCGGCTCCGGGAGGCTGCGCCGCGACCTGCCCCCGCGGCGTGCACTCCTGGGCGTCAGGCCGGGCCCACGTACGTGCGGATCGACTTCGTCTCCAGGTACGCCGCCAGCCCTTCCGCGCCCAGTTCCCGGCCGAGGCCGCTGTCCTTGACCCCGCCGAAAGGCGTCTCGGGCACCGAGAGCGGCTTGTAGTTCACCCAGACGATGCCGCTCTCGATGCCAGCCACGAACCGCTCGATGCGTTTCGCGCTCTCGGTCCACACCCCGGCACCCAGGCCGTACGGGGTGCCGTTGCACGCCGCGATGGCCTCCTCCAGGGTGCCGACGCGCCGCACGGGCAGGACCGGCCCGAACACCTCCTCGGTCCACGCCCGGGCACCCTCGGGCACGTCGGCGAGCACCGTGGGTTCGAAGAAATGGCCCCGCTCCAGCCCCGCGCCGCTGGCGCGCCGACCGCCAGTCACCACGCGCGCGCCGGCGCCGAGGGCGTCGGCGACGACCTGTTCCATCTCGTCGCGGGCCCGGGCGGTGTGCAGCGGGCCCATGTCGGTCTGCGGGTCGAGCCCGTCGCCGAGACGCAGCCGCCGGGTCTCCTCGGCCAGCAGCGTCAGGAACCGGTCGTAGACCGCCTCGAAGACGAACAGCCGCTTCACCGACGTACAGGACTGGCCGCAGTTGCGGAACCGGCCGGACCGCACGATCGTCTGGGCTGCCAGTGGCAGGTCGGCGTCGTCGCAGACCACGGTGGGGTCGCTGCCGCCCAGCTCGAGGGTGACGTGCTTGAGGTGCTCGGTGGCCATCTTGTAGACGTGCCTGCCCACCTGCGTTGAGCCGGTGAAGGCGATCTTGCGGATCGCCGGGTGCATCACGATCTCGTCACCCACAGTGGCCGCGGGACCGGTGACGCACGACGCGATCCCGGCGGGTATGCCGGCCTCCTGCAGGAGCGCCGTCAGGCGCAGGTCGACCAGGGGCGTCGTGGCCGCGGGCTTGACGATCACGGCGTTCCCGGCCATGAGGGCCGGCGCGACCTTCCAGGCGTAGAGCGAGACCGGGAAGTTGAAGGGCAGGATCGCGGCGCAGACGCCGATGGGCTCCTTGCGGGTCTCGACCTTGACGATGCTGTCGCCGTCGCGGACGTACTTCACCTCGCCGGCGATCTTGCCGCCGTAGCCGGCATAGTACTCGAAGGTGTTGATGAGGCTGTCGAGTTCCGCGATAGACTCGCGGTAGATTTTCCCCTGCTCGCGGGTGAGCAGGCGCGCCAGGGCATCCTTGTGCTGCTCGACCAGTTCGCAGAAGCGCAGCAGCACCCGGCCGCGCCGGCGGGATTCGTGGGCGCGGGACCACCACGACGTCTCCAGGGCCGCGCGCGCGGCCTCGGCGGCGCGGCGGACGTCCTGGCGGTCGCCCCGCGGTGCCCACCCGACGATCTCGTCGGTGTCCGCAGGGTTGCGCACCTCGAACACCTCGCCGCTGGCGGCCTGGACCTCGCGGCCGTCGATGATCATGTCGTAGCGCTGCGGCGCGGTCGCGCGCATCGATCGTCCCCCCGGAGAGCGAGCGTCTTGGTCTCGATGGTAGCGGAGCGGCGGTGCCGTGTCGAGCAAGTGCTGCGGCCGCGACCGTCGAACCTCCCCAAGGGATGCAGGTGGCAGTGATCGCCGACGACTTGACCGGGGCGTGCGCCACCGGTGCCCTCCTGGTGCCACTGGGCCGCGTGCAGGTCATCTGGGACGTCTCCCCGTCCTGGCTGCGGGCCGTGGGCAGGAGCGCGCCGGAGGCGCTCGTCGTCTGCACCGACTCGCGGCCCGCGCCGCCTGACGTCGCCGCGGGCCGCACGGTGGCCGCCGCGACCGCCCTGCGGGCGCTGGGCGCGGCGCTGGTGGCCAAACGCATCGACTCGACGCTGCGTGGGTGGATCGGGCAGGAACTGCGGGCGCTCCTCGAAGTGCTGCCAGGCCGCGCGGTCGTGGTGGCGGCCGCGCCCGCTGCGGGGCGCACGGTCACAGGCGGTGTGGTCCACGTGCACGGCGTGCCGCTCGATCGCGCCGAAGGCGTCCGCGGGCCCGATGGCCCCGCGCGCGCCCACGTCCCCACGCTGGTGGCGGCCCAGGCCGAGATGGACGTCGCCCACGTGCCGCTCGAGACGGTCCGCCAGGGTGGGCAGGCCGTGCGCGCCGTGCTCGAGGCGTTCCACGGCCGTATCGTCGTGGCCGACGCCGAGACCGACGCCGACCTGGCGCGCATCGCCCGCGCCTGCGACGGGCTGCCGGTCATCCCCACCGATCCGGGACCGTTCACCGCAGCCGTGGCGCGCCGCCGCGCTGCGGGCGCGGGCCCGCCAGGCGGTGGAGGCCATGGCCTCGTGCGCCCCACGGCCGTGCGGGTCCTGGTGCTGGCGGGGAGTCCCACGGCCCTGGTGGCGCGCCAGGTGGATGCGCTGGCGCGAGAGACGGGCACGGACGTCGTCCGGCTGGATCCGGCGCGCGCGGCCGACCCCGCGCACCGTGCCGACCTGGCCGACCGGGCCCGCGGCCTGCTGGACCGCGCGGCGGTGGCCGTCGTCCATGCCAGCGCGGGCGACCACCCTGCTGCGCCCGGGCGTGCTGTGGCCGGTGCGCTCGGCGAGGTCGCCGCCCGCGTGCTGGAGGCCACGGCCCCGGGCCTGGGGCTGGTCGCCACCGGGGGCGACGTGGCGCTCGCGGTCTGCCGCGCGCTCGGCGCGAGCGCCATCGAGGTGCTGGGCGAGGTGCTCCCGTTGTGCGCGGCCGGGCGCCTCCTGTATGGTCGCCATGAGGGCACGCCGATCGTCACCAAGGGCGGGATGGTCGGCGCCGACGACGCGCTGGTGCGCGCTTGGCGCGCGCTCCGGGAAGGGTGGGTCCCTGCGTGGAGCCCGTGATCGGCGTGACGATGGGCGATCCGGCCGGCATCGGGCCGGAGATCGTGGCGAAAGCCGCCGTGCGGCCGGACGTGTTGGCGCACGCGCGCCCCCTGATCGTCGGCAGCGCCGCGCACCTGGCGCGGACCGTCGCCGCGCTGGGCCTGCGCGCCGACGTGGCAGTCGCCGGTGCGCCCGGGCCGGGGCGCATCGTCGTGCACGACGTGGCCATCCCGGCCCTCGACGGGCTGCGCATGGGCGTCGTGCAGGCCACGGCGGGCCGGGCGGCGGCCGCCTATGTGGAGGCCGCGGTGCGCCTGGCGCTGGACGGTCGCGTCGCGGCCGTGGCGACGGCTCCCCTGCACAAGGAGGCGCTGTGGGCTGCGGGCTACCCGTATCCCGGGCACACCGAGATGCTGGAAGCCCTGACGCAGAGCCCCTACAGCCTGACGATGTTCCAGGTACGGGGACTGCGCATCTTCTTCCTCACCCGCCACCTGGCGCTGCGCGAGGCGATCGCGCAGATCACGGCCGACCGCACGGTGCAGATGCTGGAGCGGATGCAGAACGCGCTGGCCCGCCTGGGAATGCCGCAGCCGCGGATCGCCGTGGCCGCGCTGAATCCCCACGCCGGGGAGGGCGGGCACCTGGGCACCGAAGAGCGCGAGCACTTAGGCCCGGCCGTTGCCGAGGCGCGGCGTCGCGGGCTGGATGTCACCGGGCCCGTGCCGGCCGATACCGTGTTCGCCCAGGCCCTCGAGGGACGCTACGACGCGGTGCTCGCGCTCTACCACGACCAGGGGCACATCGCCGCCAAGACCCTGGACTTCCACGGCACGGTGAGCGTGACCCTGGGCCTGCCCTTCATTCGCACGTCGGTCGACCACGGCACGGCGTTCGATATCGCGGGCAAGGGCGTCGCGCGCGAGGACAGCATGGCCGCAGCGATCGTGGCGGCGGCCCGGCTCGCGCGTGCGGGCGTGGTCGCCCGCTAGCGCTAAGGGGAAGGCCAGACGCCGTCGCTTTCACCAGCGGCCGCCGCTTCGACCAGCGGCCATCACGCATACCGGCGATCCCCGCTCACACCGGCGGCGCGTCGGCCCCTAGCCGCCGCATCACGCCTTCCACGAACGCGGCACGCTGCGGGTCGAGGCGCACGAGGTCGCTGCGGGCGTGGTCGACCGGCACCGCGCTGGCTGTGGCGGTCCACCACGCTTCGAAGTCCTGCGCCCACCCTTCCTCCGGCCGCTCGGCGCTGTACGCGTCCAGCAGCCGGCCGGCGTGCCGGGCGGCCTCCCACAGCGGGAAGTACCCCTGCCAGCGCTCCTGCGGCGTCAGCAGCAGGTACCACACGGCGTGGCCGAGCTCGTGCAGGTCGCCGCGGTACGTGCCGTACCCTGCGTGGCGGCCGGCCGCGATCGCCTCGGTCATGGCCAGCACGCGCCCGGGCGGGAAGTAGAACGCCGGGCCGGACCAGATCGCCGGGTTGGCGCCGTCCACGCGGACGTCGTCACCGCGCTGGACGCTCACGGTCATCCCCTGCGCCAGGCACGCGTCCACCAGCGGCCGCAGCGGCTGCCAGCGGTGCCGCAGCGCCTCGGGCAGGTCGTCCCAGGTCATGCGCGGCGCCGGGCCGCGGCGGGGCGCGGTCAGATCAGCCAGGGCAGCAGCCGCCTCGTGCGGGCGCGGTAGGCAGCGTACTCGGGGAAGCGCTCGAGGAGCCAGTGCTCTTCCCTGCGCGCCTTCGCGTCCAGGTAGAGCGCCAGCGCGGCAGCCAGCGTCAGGTGGACGCCGCTGGCGCGCCACAGCGCCCATCCGGCCGCGGCCACGATGAGGCCTCCGTAGATGGGGTGCCGCGTGCGGGCGTACGTCCCGGTTTGGACCAGCACGGCCCGACGCCGTGGCCGGGGGAAGGGGCTCAGGCTCGGGCCGAGGTCGTGGACCGCCCGCGCCGCGTAGGCCAGCCCGACGACGACCAGCAGGGCGCCGGCGACGGCCAGCACATCCCGCACCGGCCCGCTCCACGTCCACCCGGGGCGCGCCAGCACCACGGCCAGCACGAGCGCCCCCTGGCCAGCGACCCACCACTCGCCGCGGGTGCCTTTCCACCACGGCCGGTGCTCTGACGTGCTCATGCGGGTGCGCATACGCCGACCGGCCTCCCGGCGTGGGATTCGCCGCGCCGGGAGCAGTTCCCACCGGGTACCGCCCGCCATGCCAGCCCCCCGCGTCACAGACCGGGCCCGCGGCCCCGGGGGTGCCGGCGGGGACGGTGCGGCGTGGCCGCGAACTGCCCCAGGGACCTGCGCGCCCGCAGACCGGCCGCGCGGTCCGCGGGGAGGATGCGATGAGACGGCAGAACATCAGCAGCGACGCGCCCTGGGAAGCCCTGGTCGGCTACTCGCGCGCGGTGCGCGTCGGAGACGCCGTGTACGTCTCGGGCACCACGGCGACCGGGCCGGGCGGGACCCTCGTGGGGGGCGACGACGCGTACACGCAGACCATGCAGGCGCTGCACAACATCGACGTAGCCCTGCGCGCGGCCGGCGCGACGCTGCGCGACGTGGTGCGCACGCGGATCTACGTCACCGACATCGCGCGCTGGCCAGAGGTGGGCCGGGCGCACGCGGAGGTGTTCGGCGACGTGCGCCCGGCCACGAGCATGGTCGAGGTGCGCCGGCTGATCGCCCCCGAGATGCTGGTCGAGGTCGAGGCGGATGCGGTTCTGGGCGCCGGCGGTGCGCTGCCCGGCGCGCCGGCGCGCTGAGCGCCGTGGCACCCGTGCGGCCGCTGCACACGACCTTCGATATCAAGGTGCAGTGGCGCGTTGCCGCCGACGGCGCGGCGGTGCAGCGGCGTCTGCCCGCGCCGTGGCGGCCGGCGCCTGCGGCCGGCGGTCCGCACGCCGGCGCCAACCTGCTCCTGGTCTTCTCCGAGGTCCTGCTCCGCCTGGACCATGACGGCCGGCCGGCACCGGCCGCGCAGGGGTGCCACCTGGCGGTCCTGGCTCCCGCCGCGCACCCGGGGGGCGAGCGCGCGACGTTCCTGCTGGCGATGTGGACCGCGCACCCGCAGGGTGTCCCGGGGCCCCTGGGGCTGGCGCAGCCCGCGGCCGTGCGGCACGAGCAGGCGCTGCAGGCCGGAGCGCCCGACGCCACGTGCGAGGAGCGCTACGAGGTGACGCCGCAGGCCGGCGGGAGCGTGCGCCTGGCGGTGCGCTACCGCCGCGGCCTGCCCCAGCACGTTACCTGGCCGACCGTGCTGCGGTCGGCCGTCGCGCCCGAGGTCGCGCGCCGGTACGAGAACGAGGCCCTGCTGGACGTCGTGCGCAGCGAACCCGCAGGCATCGACCGCGTCGAGGCGTTCCACGTCGCCGCGGACGTGGCCGCCCTGGCAGACCTGCTGGACGGACGCCAGCGTCTGATCAGCGTTACGGCCGTGCCCTGGTTCGTGCGGCGCGAATACGCGCGCTGAGCGGTCCGTGCTGGTCGGCGCGGGCCCGGGGTCCGCACCGACCCTGGTGGCGCCGATCCCGCGCGCCCGGCTGCGGCGGCGGGCTACCGGTGCGGCGCGGGCCAGCGCGCCAGCGCCACCCCGGCCAGGATTACCACCGCGCCTGCCAGCTGCTGCAGCCCGAACGACTCGCGCAGCCCCAGCACCGCGGCGACGACGCCGACCACCGGCATCAGGTAGCTGTAGGCGGTCGCCCGCGTGGGGCCCAGCCGGCGGATGCCCTCGTACCAGCACAGGTAGCCCAGCGTGCCGGCGCCCAGCGCCGCGTAGAGCAGCGCGCTCCAGGCCGCGGGCGAGAGGGCCCACGACTGGCGGGCGAGCTCTGGCGCGCCGGCGAGCAGCAGCAGCACCGTGCCCGCGCTCATCGAGACCGCCATCACCGTCAGCGTGCTGTAGCGCCGGTACAGGGGAAAGATCATCACGGGCGTCACGCCGTACGACCACGCCGCCAGCAGGGTGAGCAGGTCGCCCCGCAGGTGGAGCCGCGAGAGGTGACCGCTGGCGTCCACCAGGACCGCCACCCCGAGCGCGGCCAGGCCGATGCCGGCCACCTGGCGCCCGGTGAGGCGCTCTGCGCCGGTGGCCCATACCAGCAGCGTCGTGATCACCGGCGAGGTGTTGATGATGAGCACCGAGTTGCTGGCGGTGGTGTCCTTCAGCCCCAGGCCGAAGAAGATCTGGTAGAGGCCCACGTGGCACAGGCCGACCACCACGGTCCGCGGGACGTCGCCGCGCGCCACGCGCAGCGGCTGGCGCAGCGCCGCCACCACCAGCGCCAGGGCCGCCGAGGCCAGCACGAACCGCACCGCGGCGAAGGCCAGCGGGGTCAGCTCGTCGTAGGCCGACTTGATGACGGCGAACGACGCGCCCCAGAGGACGACCGTGGTGAGGGCGAAGACGTCGCCGAGGCCGAACGGCCGGCCGGTGCGCGCTGGTGCGGCTGGCGCCATGCGTCAGCCCTTGAGCGCCCCGGCCAGCAGGCCCCGCACGAAGTACCGTCCGAGCACCGGGAGCACCTCGCCGAACGCCTTGAGGCCGTTGTTCACCAGCACGTACACGGGCAGCAGGTACAGTGCCGTGAACCCCGCCAGCACCAGGTAGAGCACCGCCCGCCCCAGCCGCGCGCTACGCCGCAGGTCTCGATGAGCTCGGGCCGCCGTGGACCTGGAAGCTGTCGGGGGATCGCCCCCCTGCATGCGCGACTTCAGCACTGCCTTGGCGTTGGTGCCCGCGCCCCCGGCCACGGTGGCGTTGATGATCTCCACCCTGGGGTGCCGCTTCCTGTAGACCTCGAACATGGCGGCCAGGCCGTCGGTCGCAGGGGTGCTAGATGGCGATGAAGACGTTCTTCACCTCGGTGTACAGGTCCAGCGCGTGCATGCCCAGCTCGCGGCCGAACCCGCTCATCTTGAACCCGCCGAACGGCGCCTCCTGGTGCACGCTGTGGTTGGTGTTGATGCTGAGCACGCCGCTGCGGATCGCCTGTGCCATCCGCAGAGCCCGGCCCACGTCCCGCGTCCACACCGAGCCCGACAGGCCATAGGGCGAGTCGTTCACCATGCGCAGCGCGTCGGCCTCGTCGTCGAAGGGGATCAGGCAGGCCACCGGCCCGAAGATCTCCTCGCGGGCGACGCGCATCTCGTTGCGAGCCGCTACCAGCACCGTGGGCAGGAGGAACGCGCCCGCCGCCAGGCGCGGGTCGTCCGGCGGGGTGCCGCCGTAGGCCACGACGGCGCCTTCTTGGCGTCCCAGCTCGACGTAGCGCAGCACGTGGTCGCGCTGGGCCAGGGAGACCAGCGGCCCCATCTCGGTGGCCGCATCCAGCGGGTCGCCCACCCGCAGACGGCGCGCGCCGTCCACGAACAGCGCGGCGAAGCGGTCGTAGACCGTCCGCTGCACGAAGACGCGGCTGCGGGCGCAGCAGTCCTGCCCGGCGTTGCCGTAGACCGCCAGCACCCCGGCCTGGGCGGCCCGCTCCAGGTCAGCGTCGGCGAAGATCACGTTGGGCGACTTGCCGCCGAGTTCCAGCGACACCCGGGTCATCGTCTCGGCAGCCAGCTTCATGATCTGGATGCCGGTGGTGGTCTCGCCGGTGAACGCCACCTTGCCCACCAGGGGGTGCGTGACGATGGCCGCGCCAACCGACGCCCCGGGACCCGTGACCACGTTGAGCACGCCCGGCGGCACCCCGGCTTCCAGCGCCAGCGTTCCCAGCCGCAGCGCCGTCAGCGGCGTGTACGAGGCCGGCTTCAGGATCACGGCGTTGCCGGTGGCCAGCGCGGGCGCCACCTTCCACGAGGTGATGAGGAACGGGAAGTTCCAGGGGACGATGAGGCCCACGACACCGATGGGCTGACGCAGCGTGAAGTCCAGGCCGCGGTCGGCGACCGGGATCGTCTCGCCGAAGTGTTTGTTGGCGGCCCCCGCGTAGTACTCGAAGCAACCGGCCGCCGCCTCGACCTCGCCGCGCGCGTCGGCCAGCGTCTTGCCGCCCTGGCGCACCTCAAGGGTCGCCAGGTCCTCGGCGTGGCGGCGGATCGCTTCGGCCAGACGCGTCAGCACGCGGCCCCGCTCGGTCGCGCTCAGGCCGGCCCAGCGGCCGTCCTCGAACGCCTGCCAGGCGGCGCGCGCGGCGCGGTCCACGTCCTCGGGACCGGCCTGGGGCACCTCGGCGACGGCCGTGCCGGTGGCGGGGTCGGTGACCTCGAACGTCTTGTCGCCCAGCGCGTCCGTGGCCTCGCCCCCGATCAACATGGAGATCCGCATCCGCTGGACGCGCTGCTGTGTGCTCATCGGCTCGCCTCCCCCGGGGTCTGGCGAGAACTTCCTCCCCCGGCGCGCCGCACCCTGCGTCGCCCGGTGGCGGCAACCGGAGGCCTGGGGGGGCGCGAGGGGCTACCGGGTGCTGCCCGACCGTCGTGCTGCCGCGCGAAAGACGGTACAATAACACCCACGATCTGCGGCGCCGTACCGGGCACCCACGGCGGCTCGGTCGGATGCGAGGAGGCTTGGATGCCACTGCGCTTCTGCATCATCAACGGCTATCCCGCGAAGAACCGCGAGGTGCTGCTCCAGGCGGGGCACTGCAGCGCCGACGAGATGTACGTCCGGGCGTTTCGGACGCTTGCGCCCGAGGCCCGGTGCGAAGTGCTCTACCTCGCCGATCTGGACGTGCCGGTCCCCGACGACGATTGGATCGCGGGCTACGACGCCTTCCTGTGGACCGGCTCGAACCTGACGATCTACGACGACGATCCGCGCGTGCAGCGCCAGATCGCGTTCTGCCGGCGGATCTTCCAGGTCGGCCGGCCCCAGTGGGGCAGTTGCTGGGGCGTGCAGATGGCGGCGGTGGCCGCGGGCGGCGAGGTGTCGAAGAACCCGCGCGGCCGCGAGATGGCCTTCGCCAGGAAGATCCGCCTGACGCCCGAGGGGCGCGCCCACCCCATGTACCAGGGGAAGCCCGACGTCTTCGATGGGTTCATCTCGCACCTCGACGAGGTCACGCGCATCCCCGAGGGCGGCACGCTGCTGGCCACCAACGACCATACGCAGGTGCAGGCGCTGGAGGTCCGGTGGGGCCGCGGCGTCTTCTGGGCCACGCAGTACCACCCCGAGTACGACTTGGTGCAGATGACCCGCCTGCTCGTGGCGCGGGGGGAGCACTTGATCCAGGAGGGCTTCTTCGCCGACCGCGCAGCCCTCGAGCACCGGGTGGCGCGCATGGAGGCCCTGGCCCGCGATCCGTCGCGCAAGGACCTGCGCTGGGACCTGGCGATCGACGACGATCTGCTCGACGAGCGGATTCGCTGGGCGGAGCTGCGGAACTGGCTGCAGGTGCTGGTGTTGCCGGCCGCCGGCCAGCGGGTGGAGCGCGTCTAGGCCGGCCCTGGGGCATCGTCACCTCCTGCTGGCCGTCAGCCCCCGCCCGTTTCCTCGCCCGTCGCAGGCGCCGCGGCGGGGGAGGTACCGGCGGCACGCCGCGGGCGTGCAGGCGCCAGGGCCACCAGTCCCACCAGCGGGCCCGCCGCCAGCAGCGCGAACGCCCATCCCCACCGGGCCGCAGCCGGCAGCCCGAGTCGCGTGCCCGCGTCGAGCGTCAGGCCCACGGCAGCAGGGGAGGCTGCGGTGGCCGCCCATCCCAGCAGCATCTGGACCGCGAACGCGCCACCGAGCGAGCGCGCAGGGACGACCTCCATCAGCGCTGCCGGATACGACGGTGAGTCGGCCAGGCTCACCGTACCGTAGAGGAGCGCGACACCCGCGGTGAGCGCCACCGGCGCCGCGACGAGCCACCCGAAGCAAAGCGAGCAGACCAGGCTCACCGCCAGCATGACCCTGGCCGCCGGCATGCGTCCCAGCCGGTCGGAGAGCCGGCCTCCTGCGACCGCGCCGAGCGCGCCGCCGGCGCCGATCGCCGCTGCGGCCATCAGCCCGCCCCATGCCAGCACGGCGCGGTCGGCCTCGCCGCGGGCCTGGAGCGAGGCGACCATGAACGGCGCGAGCCACGTCCACAGGCCGAACAGCTCCCAGTTGTGGCCGGTGTACGCCAGGATCACCCTGCGGGCCGGAGCGTTGCCGAGCACGTCGCGGGCGTAGCGCGACAGGGCCGCGGGCCCCGGCGGCGCCGGGAGCGGTACGGCCGGTACCTGCCACGCCATGACCAGCGCGCCCAGCACCTCGAGCACGCCCACGGCCGCCATGGTGGCCCGCCAGCCGATGCGCGGGACCAGCACGCCGGCGTAGACCAGTGGCAGGGCATAGGCCGCGACGATCGTGGCGATGAAGATGCCGGTGGCGCTTCCGCGCGAGGCACGGGGCACGGTGTCGGCGATCTGCTTGAGGGCGGGCAGGTAGAGCCCGCCGACCAGCACCCCGACCAGCATCCGCAGGGCCAGTCCCGAAGGGAAGTCGCGCGCGGCTGCGGCGAAGGCCAGGTCGCCGATCCCCACGAGCGCGGCCGAGGCTGCCATGATGGGCTTGCTCTGCACGCGGTCGAGCAGGAAGCCGATGGTCACGTACGCCGCCAGCGTGCCCAGCTGGAAGCCGCCCAGGATCACGCCGGCCTGCGCGGCCGAGAGGCCCCACGCCGTGCCCAGCACCGGAATCAGCGCCGAGAACACCAGCCCGGTCTGGTGGCCGAGGAACTGGCCGACGCAGAGGGCGACGAAGCCGCGCACCCACATCCGGCTCCCGGCACCGGGCGCGGACACCGGCGCGTCACGCATCGGACGCCGGTTCACGCATCGCGCGCGAGGGCCAGCCAGGCCGGGAGCCGGGGATCGTCCAGCGCCCGGCGGTATCGGGCGAAGTGCGCATCGGCGCGGGCGGCGAAGTCGGGCGCGCTGGTGGCCAGGGCCTGCGCGGCCAGGTACCAGGTGGCATCCCGCATCTCTGCCAGGAGCCGCATGAGCTTGAGGCGGGCCATCCTAGCGGGCGTCACCCCGCCGAAGTAGGCGGTCAGCAGCGCGGCGTCGTCGGCGTCGCCGGGCGCATGGTAGATGGCGAAGGTGGCTAGGTCAAAGTACGGGTCGCCCAGGCCCGCGTACTCCCAGTCCACGATCCAGACCCGCGCGCCATCGTCGACGAGGTTGGCACCCCACAGGTCGTTGTGGCAGGGGACCAGCCGGGGCTCCGACTCCAGGACGGCTGCCACCTCGGCGAGGCGGGCGGTCAGGACCGGCAGATCGCCGGGGGTCGGCACGCCCCGCGCACGCGCAGCGTCCAGGTAGGCCTCGGTCGTGCGCAGCGGAGAGAACCTCCCGGGGACGGGCGGCGGGCTCTCGTGGTAGCAGCGGACGGCTGCCACGACGCGCCGGACGACTGCCGGCGCCGCGGGCTCGCCGGGCGCCAGCGTCCGGCCGGGCACGAAGCGCGTGACCATGAGGCCGGCCTCGGGCGCGACGTGCACGACCTCGGGCGCCGCGCCGGCGCGGCTCGCGGCCAGCGCGCAGGCACGTTCCCGCTGGCGGTCGATCCCGAGCACCTCGGCCGCCGGCGCGAGCAGGCGCACCACGAAGGCCTCGCCGTCCACGTCCACGCGGTAGGTGCGGTTGGTGAGGCCGCCGGCGAGCGGTGCGATGCGCACCGCGCGGGCCGTCCGCCACGCGGGAATCCGGGTGATGGCCTGCGCGATCTCGTCGCACACGGCCGCGTTTTCACTCCCGCGCGCTCGCCCGGAACGCGTCGAACTGCGCCTCCAGTTCCGCCGCCACCGCCGCCGCCACGGCCTCGGGCTCCCCCTCCCGCTCCAGCTCCGGACCCACGTGCCAGCCCTGCAGGTAGGCGTCGGTGCCGGTCAGGCCCTGGCGCATCGCGGCCGCGTCGATGAGTCCCTGGAACCGCGGGTCGAGGGGGCGTCGCACCCGCACCGTCGCGTCGAACGCCTCGACCTGCGCCGGGATCGTCTGCCAGTAGGTGATGCGGTAGCGGGCCATCGCGCCCTCAGCCCTGGCCCGCGGCCCGCATCTGCTCCACGAAGCGGATGGCCAGGGTGACGCCGGCCTGCGCGGTCTCGCCGTAGCCGTCGGCGGCGATCCTGCGCGCGAACGCCTCGGTCACCGGCCCGCCGCCCACCAGGATCGTGTGCCGCTCGCGGATGCCGCGGGCCTCGAAGAACTCGATGACCTCACGCATCGACGGCATCGTGGTGGTCATCAGCGCCGAGAGCCCCACGATCTGCGCGCCGGTCTCCTCCGCCTTCTCGACGAACTTCCCCGGGTGCACGTTCACGCCCAGGTTGTGGACCTCGAACCCGGCTACTTTCAGGAGCGTCCCGAACAGGTCCTTGCCGATCGAGTGCACGTCGCCCTTGACCGTACCGATCACCGCCACGCCGCGCTTCTGGTAGCCGGCGCCCTGGGCCAGGATCGCCGGTTCGAGCACCTTCATCGCCTCCAGGAAGACCTTGGCGGCCATCATGAGCTCCGGCAGGAAGATCTCCATGGCCTGGAACTTCTCGCCGATGACGGCGATCCCGGGCGAGAGACCCTCGTCGATCAGCCGCAGCGGCGGCAGGCCCCGCTCCAGGCCCTGCCGGACCAGCGCGACGCCGCGGTCGGCGTCGTAGTCGAGCACCGCCTGCTTCAGGCCCTCCAGGAGGGCAGCCTCGTCCATTCATGAACCTCCCCACGCGCCGCCGCCGCACGGCCCGCGCCGTGCGGCTCCGTGCGGCTAGCGCAGCGGCAGCCCCAGCCGGCGCAGGTCCTCCTTGGCCCGGGCGTAGATCTCGTAGTGCCAGGGTGCCGGCTCCAGCGTGTCCACATCGTAGCAGTCCTGGAACCGGTGGCCCTCCGGCGCGCCTTCCAGGTGCGGTTCGTAGCGGGCGAGTAGCGCCTGCACGATCTCGTTGCCCTGCTCGCGGGTCATGCCCGCGGCCGCGTGGGCCACCTCGCACGCGAAGCGCATCTCCAGCGGGCTGTAGTTGTCCATCAGGATGCCCTTGGCCGGATGGACCGTCTCGATGTTGGCGCCCGAGACGACGTCGGCGATGATGCGGGCCGCGGTCTCGTCGTAGAGTTGTGGCGTGGCGGTCCCGGCCGCGGCGTAGCCCAGGTCGAAGTAGGGGAAGGCCATGTTGCGGCTGACGGCCTGGCAGCCCAGCGCGACGCTGGTCAGCACCTCGCGGGCCGTGGAGTTGGACTGGGTGATGTGCAGAGAGTAGAGCAGGTGGTAGGTGGCGCCTACCAGCAGGGGCCCGGCCATGATGTACGCCGCGTTGAGCACCGCCGAGCCAATGACCCCGCCGGCGAACCCACCGTAGATGGCGCCGGCCGCGAACCCCACGTTGCCCCCGAACGAGAGCACGGCGGCGGTCTTGTTGAGGACGTTGTAGTCTAGCTTCAGCTCCGACAGCGACACGATCAGCCAGCCGTCGCTGGGGCGCAGGCCGTACTCGCGGTTCGTCACGGCCAGCACGCCCATGGGCGACGCGGAGGTGGACAGCAGGTTGATGATGGGCAACCCCGGCCGCCCCGCACGGCGCATCGACTCGCGCCCCAGCCGCACCGACTGGATGGCGGCGAAGATCTCCGAGGGGGCGCCGGCCTGGACCGGCATGCCGCGGATGCGGGTCAGCGCCGGGATGCTCATGGAGTCGGCCTGCGGGATGCGCGCGTAGCCTTCCACTACGGCCGAGGCGATCTCGTCGGAGGAGACCGGGATTCCGCCACCCACGTGGCACCACGGTCGCCGCGGGTCCTCGGGCCGGCGCGGCCGCATGGCCCCCCGGTCTTTCCCCTCGCCCAGCACGCACTCCCGCGGCGCGTGGTGGATCGCGTCGTCGAGTTCCTCCCGGGTGAACGTGATGACCCGGTTCGTGTCGGGGCAGTAGCAGCCTGTGTCCACCAGGAACTCCCTGGCGGCGTGGAAGATGCGGTCGGCCAGGTCGTCGTCCCACGGCACGACCACGTCCTTCGGCGGGGCCTTCAGCCCGTACCGGGCGACGGCCTTCGCCAGGTTCGGCACGAACCGCTGCATGTCGAACTCCTCCGGTGCGACGATCGGGCCGGTCGTCGCCCGCCGGCAGATCTCCAGGAAGGGCACCATGCGTCTCCTCCTCGGCCCCGTGGGCAGCACCCGCTAGCGACGGGCGCGCACGACCGCGGCGATGCGCCGGATGTGCTCGGGCGTGCTGCCGCAGCAGGCGCCCACGATGCGCGCGCCGGCCGCGACGATCGCCGGGTAGCCGGCGGCCATCGCGTCCGGGGCCAGGTCGTAAACCGTGCGGTCGTCGACGATCTTCGGCATGCCGGCGTTGGGATAAGCGACCAGCGGTCGGTCGGTGGCCGTGCGCATCCCGGCGATGATGACCGCAGCGCGCGCCGGGCCGCCCTCGCCGCAGTTGCAGCCGACGATGTCGGCGCCTGCCTCCGCCAGCACGCGCGCGGCCTCCGCCGGCGTCGAGCCCCAGAGGGTGCGGTCCATCTGCCGGGCCGCATTGTACTGGAAGAACATGGTGGCCATTACCGGCAGGCCCGTGGTCTCCTTGGCGGCCCGGATGGCGGCGACCGCCTCGTCGGGTACCATCATCGTCTCTACCGCGAGCAGGTCCACGCCCCCGTCGGCCAGCGCCATGGCCTGCTCGGCGAAGCTGGCGCGCATCTCGTCGACGGAGACGTCGCCCATCGCCGCCAGGGTGTCGGGCAGGTGCCCGGTGGGCCCCATGGAGCCCGCAACATACCTGCCCGGCGGACAGGCCGCACGCGCCAGCCTGGCCCCCAGGTAGTTCAGGTCGCGCACCCGCGCCTCGAGGCCGTAGGGCGCCAGTTTGAGCCGCGTGCCGCCGAAGGTGTTGGTCTCGACGATGTCCGCCCCGGCGGCGAGGTAGGCGCGGTGGATGCCCTCCACGACGTCGGCGCGGGTCTCGTTCCATAGCTCCGGGCAGGCGCCCTGCGTCAGGCCCGCCTCGAAGAGCATGGTGCCCATGGCGCCGTCGAGGATCAGGACCTCCGACGTCAGGCGTTCCAGCAGTTCCCGTCCGCGCGCGTCCCCCATCGCTGTGTCCCTCTGGCTTGCGCGCCCGTGCGTCCACCGAGCCCACGTCTCGTACGTGGTGCCCGCGCATCCGCCCCGCCAAGACGCGCCCGGCCCGATCCGCTGGGCGTCCGGCGCGGCCCACCCTTTCGCTACCGAAACTGCAGCGCCTCCAGGAACACGTCCTGGAACTCCGGGTGCGTGGCGAGCGGCACGTGCCGGATCCGGCCCGCCAGCGCCTCCGCCCGACGCCGCTCGGTCTCGGAGACCAGCGCCAGCTGCGCGCCCAGCCCGGCCGCGTTGCCCACGTAGTGTACGCGCTCCTGGGGCAGGCGCGGGATGAGTCCGATGCGCGCAGCGCTGTCGACGTTCAGGTAGTTCCCGAACCCGCCGGCCAGCAGCAGTTCCGCCAGCGCGCCGTCCGGCACGTCTGCCAGCCGCTGGAGCATGGCGATGCCGCTGCGGATCGCGCCCTTCGCGAGCTGCACCTGACGGATATCCGCCTGCGTCAGCACCACGGCCTGGCCGGTGGCGGTCTCCGCCGCCGGCGCCACGAGGAAGGCGGGCAGGCCGTCGGGCAGGACGATCACCCGACGGCGCAGCGCGTCCGACACGCCGGGCGGTGGCGAAGGATGGAGACGCCCGGAGGGGTCCACGATGCCTGCGTCCAGCAGCCCCGCGAGCAGGTCCAGCATACCCGAGCCGCACAGGCCGGCGGGCGCCACGTCGCCGATGACGTGATAGCGCACGTCGCGCCCGACATGCACCCGGTCCACGGCGCCGCGGGCCGCGCGCATGCCGCACCGCAGCTGCGCGCCTTCCAGCGCGGGGCCGGCGGGTGCCGAGCAGGCGACGAGCTCGCCGGCGCTGCCCAGTACCATCTCGCCGTTGGTCCCGATGTCCACCGCCAGGCGGGGCGGGCCGTCCGCGTCCAGCCGCGTGGCCAGGGCCATAGCCGTGGCGTCGGCCCCGACGAAGCCGGCCACGATCGGCAGCAGGAAGACCGGGGTTGCCGCGGGCAGCCGCAGGCCGACTTCGTGGGCGCTGAGGCGCAGCCCGCGGCGGACCCCCGGTGCGTAGGGTGCCTGCCCGACGTACGTGGGGTCCAGGCCCAGGAAGAGGTGGTGCATGACCGTGTTGCCGACCACGACGACTTTGTAGATGCGCTCGCGCGCGACCGCGGCCTGCCGGCACGCGTCGTCGATCTGGGCGTTCAGGTGCTGCAGCAACCGCACGTGCAGGCGCCGCACGTTGGCGGGGTGCTCCTGCGCGAACGCGATGCGCGACATCAGGTCGCCGCCGTAGGCGGCCTGGGGATTCAGCCCCGAGACCGTCGCCGCCACCGCGCCGCTTTGGAGGTCCACCAGGTAGCCGACGACGGTGGTGGTGCCGATGTCGAACGCCAGCCCGAACGCCTCTGCGCGCGTGTCACCGGGCTCCACGGCCAGCAGCAGGTTGCCGAAGAGAGCCACCGTAACTCCCGCCGGGCCGGCCCGCAGGAGCGACGGCAGCCGGCGCAGGGCGTCGAGGGCCACCTCCGTCCCCTCGGGCCGCGCGACGCCCAGCGGCCGCAGGAGCTCCTCCAGGTCAGAGGTGGAGCGCGTCTCGTCGGCCGGTGGAGCCGGGGCCACGAACGTCTTGACGAGCCCCGAGTCGAGGACGATCTCGTGCGCCGCCGGCAGCGTCGCCGTGGCGGCCAGGATCTGGAACGAAGCTTCCTCGAAGACCGGCGCCACCAGCGCGGTGAGATCGGTCCACGCCTCGGCCTGACAGGCCAGCCGGTAGCGGTCGCGCACCGCGTCGTCGCCGAGCTGCACGCGCTCGGCCAGCGAGGCCGGTGGCGGGGTGCCCGCGGTGATCTGCACGCGGCAGCTGCGGCAGCGGCCGCGCGCACCGCAGGTGGCCACGATCTCCACCCCTGCCCGCTGCGCGGCGCGCAGCAGCGTCGTGCCCGCCTGGACGGCGACCGTCTGCCGTCCGGGCGCGAAGGTGATCGTCACCGGCTGGGTCACGGGCGGCACGCGGGAGCAGTGCGCATCAGGTCTGCGACCTGGCCGCAGGGCAGCCTCAGGGACGACCGGCGGCGACCAGACCGTACAGCCCCGAGACAGACTTGCCCGGCCGCATCACGCAATGGTCAGTGAGGCGCACCGCCACCAGGCCCTCGCCGAACGCGTCGAAGAGCGCGCGCTGCTGCTCCAGCGGCCAGCCGGCGAAGCCGGGCGCCAGGCGGGCCGTGAGCCGGTAGCCCCGCCGGCGGGCGTCAGCAGCCAGCCGCTGGCGCACGTCCCGGAGGAGGGCGTCGATGGCCACCCAGCCGCCGGTGTCGAGCAGGAGGCCTTCGACCACGTGCTCTTCGCGCATCAGGGCCTGGGCGCGCCGTTCGAGCGCGCTGCCGATGGTGAGCACCAGCAGCACGACTTCGGCGGCGCCGTCGAGCCGACGCGCCAGCGCCTGACTGTGGAACGCCACGCCGTCGTCGAGCAGCACCGCGCCCTGCGGGTCCACGCCGTGCACACGCGCGCGCCGCAGCCACCCGCGCGGCTCGAGCAGCGTCTCCGCCTGCGCGGCCATCCGCCGCGCAACCTCGCGGAGTTGGGGCGCCACCCGCTCGGGCCTGCGGTACTTGTGCAGGCGCAGGATGAGGGTAGCGTCGATGCGCGGCGGCCGCAGGCGCAGTTCCTCGATCATGTCTTGCCCCATGACGTCACCCGGCGGGCGATCACATCCCTGGCGTTCGCCCTGGCGCGACGCGCTCCTACTCCCTGCCGAGACCTCGGGGAGGCGCGCGGGTGCGGTGCCCGGCAGGCTCGTGTTCCCTGCGGCAGCGTCGGACGCCGCAGGGAGCGCGTCGGGCGTCACAGCCGCGGTCACGGCGGATGGATGGGTCGGCACCATCGTTGTGAGTGTGCGACCGGGACCCGGGCGCGGCAATCACCGGTTCCGGGGACGCCGCCGGCGCCGGTTCCACTACTTCTGCAGGTACCGGATCGCGGCCTCGGTGCGCGTCCGCACCTGCAGCTTGGCGAAGATGCTGCGCAAGTGGTGGTGGACCGTCCAGCTGCTGATGCCCAGGCGGGCAGCGATCTCCCTGTCGAGGTAGCCCTTGCTCAGATGGTCCAGGATCTCCTGTTCCCGCGGGGTCAGGCGGACCATCGCGGTGGCCTCCGCGGCCGACGGCACCGCGAACAGGCCCTCGAAGTAGCGCCGGATGCGTGCCGCCGCCTGCCCGGCAGCAAGCGGCCGGTGCCCGGGCGGCGGGCCCAGCGGCTCCAGCAGGCGCGCCGGTGGCCGGCGGCGCAGGATGTAGCCGGCGGCCACGCCGCCGAAGGACAGGAACAGCTGGTCGCTGTCCTGGTAGACGCCGTACTGGAAGACCGGGAGATCGGGCCGCTGTGTGGCCAGCTCCGCTGCAACACCGGCAGCGTCGGGCAGCGCCCGGTTCAGCAGGACGGCCGCAGCCTCCAGCTGCGGGGCCAGACGGAGCACCTCGCCCGGGACGGCGAACGGTGCCACCGTCCAGCGCTCGGGATGGAGCGCGAGCGCGGCGGCCAGTGCCCGCCGGACGCCCGGGTCGGGCTCGACGACGCCGATCAGGCGCGCGGCCCGCGCCAGGGCGTCGGATGGCATCCCCGCACCACCCGGCGCGCCGGTCGGTCCCCCGCTCTCAGCGGGCTCGGTGTAGAGCGTCGTGTACGTCGACGCCAGCGGGTTCGCAGACCAGAAGATGGCGACGGTGATCTCCCGGGGGAAGATGGCGCGAGCGCGGGCCCACCCCACGTCCAGCACCGTGCGGTAGATCGACGCTGCCCGGCGTGCCGCGAGGGCGGGGTCCGCCGTCCCAAGCGGAAAGTAATGGCTCTCGCCGGCGTGCTCGATGCGCGCCGAGAGTTCGCCCGCCTGCTGGGGCCGGAGGCCTTCGGTGTACCGGCGGGTGAGCAGCCGCCGGCGCCAGTAGCGCGGCTGCAGGCCGGGGGCTGGCAGCGCCGGGGTGCGCAGGCCCCGCCGGCCGCCCGGCGTGCTCCGCGCGTCCAGGGCTGCCTGCCAGCCGCGGGTGACGATGGTGGCGTAGAGCGCACGCGCCCGGCGGGCGGCGACCAGGCGCGGGACGGCACCCAGCGAGAACGTGCGCCGGCGCCCCTGGTGCTGGATCTTCACGGTCCACGTGCGCAGCCGGATCAACCGTCCGCGGCGCGTGTACGAGGCCCGGGCCAGCCGTGCGGCCCAGTAGCGCAGGGCCGTGCGTGTCCGGCCCCTGGTACTTGGACGCTGCTTGGACATCTCTGGCAACTGTTCCGCGCGACACGGCCGTGCTCCTGCGGTCAGGGGCCCGGCGCGGGCCTCCCCCAAACGGGGGATTGCGCGCTCCCCGTGCCCCGCCGGGGCGATGTGACGCCAGCCGTGCGCAGCCGCCAGGGCGTCACGCGCTCAGGGGCGAAGGTGTGGAGCAGGTCACGCCATGGAGAGCTTGGTGTCGGGAGCAGACCGGTGAAGACCGACGCGCAGGCTGTGATCATCGGCGGCGGTGTCTACGGGTGCAGCGTCGCCTATCATCTGGCGGCGCTGGGCTGGCGCGACGTGGTACTCGTCGAGAAGGGCCGCCTCACCGGTGGTGCCACCTTCCACGCCGCGGGGCTCGTGGGGCAACTGCGGAGCACCCTGAGCCTGACGCGGATGATCATGTACAGCGTGGCGCTGTACCGGCGCCTGGCGGCCGAGACCGGACAGGACCCCGACTGGCGCGAGACCGGCAGCCTGCGGCTGGCCGCGACCCCGGACCGGCTGGTGGAGCTGCGGCGCCACGCCGCGACGTCCAAGACCTACGGTCTGGAGATGCACCTGCTGACGCCCAGGGAGGCCGTAGACCTGTTCCCGGTGATGAGTGACCGGGACCTGCTCGGGGCCGCCTACGTGCCCACCGACGGCAGCGTCGATCCCAGCGGGCTGACGTTCGCGCTGGCCCGGGGCGCCCGGGCCCGCGGCGCCGAGATCCACGAGGGCGTCGAGGTCAGGGAGATTCTGACGCGCAACGGGCGGGTCAGCGGCGTCGTCACCTCGCACGGCACCATCAGGAGCGACGTCATCGTCAACACCGCCGGCATCTGGGGGCGGGAGCTCGCCGCCCGGGTGGGGGTGGTGCTGCCGATCTACCCCATCGAGCACCAGTACCTGCTCACAGGGCCCCTCGACGGGATCCGCCGCGGCCTGCCGGTGGTGCGCGATCCCGATCTGTTGATCTACTTCCGCGAGGAAGCGCGGGGCCTGTGCCTGGGCGGCTACGAGCGGCACCCGCTGCCCTGGGGCGTGAACGGCATCCCCGCCGACTTCCATCACCGGCTGCTGCCGCCCAACTGGGAGCAGTTCGAGCCGCTGGCGCGCAACGCCGCGCGGCGCCTGCCGGCCCTGGAGAGCGCGGGCGTGCGCGAACTCGTCAACGGGCCCGACGGCATCACCGCCGACGGCGAGCTGATCCTGGGCGAGGCGCCGCAACTGCGCGGGTTCTTCGTGGCGTGCGGTACGCCGGGCATCGCGTCTGCGGGCGGCGTGGGACGGGTGCTGGCCGGGTGGATCGTCGAGGGCGACCCCGGGCTGGACGTCTGGCGCATGGACATCCGGCGCTTCCAGCCCCACTACGGCGACCCGGCCTATGCCCGCGCCCGCGCGCTGGAAGCGTACTCGAAAAACTACGTGCTCCGGTACCCCTTCGAGGAGTGGGAATCGGGCCGGGGCTACCGGCGCAGCCCGCCCTACCCGCGGCTGGTGGCCCTGGGCGCGGTGTTCGGCGAGAAGGCCGGGTGGGAGCGGCCCAACTGGTTCGTCAGCAACGAGCCGGCCGAGCCGCCGACGTGGGCGCCCCGGGGCTGGTTCCGGCACAACTGGTCGCCGGCCATCGGGGTCGAGCACCGCGCGGTGCGCGAGGCGGCGGGGCTGTGCGACTTCACGTCGTTCTCGAAGTTCGAGGTGACCGGTCCGGGCGCGCTGCGCCTGTTGCAGTGGTTGTGCGACAACGACGTGGACCGGCCGCCGGGCACCGTTGTCTACACCCAGATGCTGAACGCGCGGGGAGGGATCGAGTGCGACCTGACGGTGACGCGGCTGGGGCCGGACCGGTTTTTCATCGTCACCGGCAGCGCGTTTGGCGTCCACGACCTCGACTGGATCACGCGCCACACACCTGACGACGGCTCCGTGGCCGCTCGTGACGTCACCACCGAGTGGGCGTGCGTGGGGCTGTGGGGGCCGCGGGCCCGGGCGATCCTGGCGCAGGTCACCGACGCCGACGTCTCCACCGCGGCGTTCCCGTACATGACCGCGCGCGAGCTGCGCGTGGCGGACCGCCCCGTGCGGGCGCAGCGCGTCACCTACGTGGGCGAGCTGGGCTGGGAACTCTACATGCCGCCGTCGGACGCGGTGGCTGTCTGGGACGCGCTGTGGGCGGTCGGGCAGCCGTTCGGGCTGCGGGCGGTGGGCTACCGGGCGGTGGAGTCGCTGCGGCTGGAGAAGGGCTACCGGTACTGGAGCGCGGAGGTTACGCCGGAGTACACGCCCTACGAGGCGGGGCAGGGGTTCTGCGTGAAGCTCGACAAGGGCCCCTTCCAGGGGCGCGAGGCGCTGCGGGCGCAGCGAGCCGCGGGCGTGCGCCGGCGGCTGTGCTGCCTGGTGGTGGCCGACCCGCAGGCCGTGGCGCTGGGCAACGAGCCGGTCTGCGACGGCGACCGCGTGATCAGCCGCGTGACCAGCGGCGGCTACGGCTACACGGTGGGCGAGAGCCTGGCCTACGCCTACCTGCCGGTGGCGCTGGCCGCGGTAGGCACTCCACTCGCCGTGGAGATCGACGGCGATCGGGTGCCGGCTACGGTCGCCCGCGAGCCCCGCTACGACCCCGGCCACAGCCGCATCCGGGCCTGATCGGGCGTCGTCGGCGCGTCGTCTGCACGGGCCGACGGTGTGCACCGTGCTCTACGCTATGCGCCCGGCCCGCGGTTCCCGGCGGGTGGGTGGACGGGGAAGCGCAGCCGTGCTGCTGCCGCCGCATAGGCTGCGGCGTCTTCCAGGTTGGCGTCCGCCAGGATCGTGAGCTTCTGAGTCTCCAGCGAGCCCTCGGCGTGGATGGCGAGCACTTCCAGATACCCACCGAGGTCGGACGCGCACAGGTCGCGGACGAGGTTCATCAGGCGCAGACGCTGCTCGCCGTCCCATCCGCTCCGCCCCTGGAGGTAGGGCTCTACCAGGCGGCGGACGGCCGGATTCCGCCAGTCATCTTCTGACGGCCCGGTCACCACAAGACCGCCGGCGATGTCCTGGACGTCGCGCACCGCCTCGTGGTAGCCGCGGGCGAAGTGGTACTTCGCCACGTTGGTGAGGACGACGTCGGGGACGGCGACGCCGTCCCGCACCCGGCAGGCCGTGGCGGCCGCCGTCGTCAACCCCGTGACGGTGTGGAGGTACATGGCCAGACGGGCCAGCTTGTCCCGGACATGCGGCGCGCCAGCGATGCCGTTGGCATCCGCGGCGAGCGCTGCGGCCCCCAGGAGGAGCTCCAGGAGCGGGGGTTTGTACGCGATGGCCGTGAACCGGTGAAACTCCACAAACGTCCTGGCCAGCTGGCCGGCGAACTGCCACTGGCCGTCGAGGAAGACCCGGTCGGTGGGCACGAACACGTTGTCGAAGATCGTGAGCGACTCCGTCAGGGAGTACCGGCTGCTCAGCGGATTGTCGAACTCGCTGGTCGCGCCAAACCCCCGGGGGCTCGCCACCATAGTCAGGCCGGGGGTGTCGGCCGGGATCGCAAAGGCCACGGCGTAGTCTGCGTCGGCCTCGCCCAGCGCCCGTGTCGGCAGCACCACGATCTCGTTGCTGAAGACGGCATTGGTCGTATGGGCCTTGGCGCCGCGCACCACGATGCCGTCCCGTCGGCGTTCCACCACGCGCACGTACAGGTCCGGGTGTGGCTGCTCGCTCGGGCGGCGCGCGCGGTCCCCCTTGACGTCAGTCTGCGCCACCGCCATGGCCAGGTCGCCGTCGCGGCAGTGCCTGTGAAAGGCCCGCACGCGGGGCAGGAACTGTGTGCCGAGTTCCCGATCCATGGCGGCGGTTACCACCGTCAGGGCGAACAGGGCGTCCGTGCCGATCTCCTTGATCAGCGGGACGAACGACCAGGCCGCGCGTGTCACGGTGGTGATCAGCCGGCTGCGCAGTTGCAGATCGTGCGGGCTGCGCGGGATGCAGAAGTACCGGCTGACCGGTCGACCGTCCTCGGGGTCGTCGGTGACGGCCAGGGGCCGGACCGCGGGGTCTTCCGCCAGGCGGAAGTCCACCGTCAGGTGCTGCGCGCCGCGCCCCAGATGCGGATGGGTGGTGACGTCCGCCACCGCTTCGCCGCGGTAAAACACCTGTCGGCCGTCTCGCAGGCTCGCCAGGTACTGCTCGGGTGATCGCAGACCCATGGTGTCCACCTCGCTCTCAGGCGACATAGTGGTCGCCCGGTGCTGCGCGCGTGCGTGTGTTCAGATCAGGCGGCGTGGCAGCGGCACCGGCCCCGCAGTGAAGCGGGCCAGCCGAAAGGCGGTAATCTCGTGCCGCGTGTGTCCCTCGAGCGCGAGATCGGCCAGGATCGTGCCCAGCGCCGGGCCCAGGGCCAGCCCGTGGCCGCTCAAGCCGGCGGCCAGGGTGACGCCGTCCGGCCTGACCCGGTCGACGACAGGCAGGCCGTCGGGTGACAGGTCGATGAAGCCGGCCCAGCGCCGCGTGACGGCCGCGTCCGCTAGCGGCGGAATCCGGGCCTGGAGCGCCGCGAACGCCCGGTCCAGCAGCATACGGTCCGGAACCGGCTCGAGGCCCACCGGAATCTGAGGCGCGCCACCGCGCAGGGCCCCACGCACCTCGCGCGCCACCTGCCGAACGTCGACGCGCAGGGCCACCTGCTGCCTGTAGGCCCAGTACCGCGGCAGCCAGAGGCGCAACGTCCGCAAGTCCTCGAGGGAGACGAGGTGGCCGACGCGGGCGTTGAGCCCTGCACCGAAGACCACTTTACCATCGGGCCGCTGGCGGCAGCTGTAGGATGCCGCCCGCACGGTGGCCCGAAACAGCGGGGGTACTCCAGAGCTTTCCGCGTTGCTGTAGATTAGGGTCTTGATCGGGATAGAGACTCCCAGCGGGGCGAGCAGCGCTGGCGTCCAGACGCCGGCTGCAACCACCACCGCCCGGGTCCGCACGGCACCCCGGTCGGTGACCACCGCCTCAGCCGCCCCGTTGATCGCCTCGATGCCCAGCGCCCGCGTCCGTACGGCAAACACTGCGCCGTGCCGGATCGCGGCCCGCGCATAGGCCGCGACGGCCTTGCCGGGGTTGCAGTGCGCGTCGCGAGGGCTGTACAGCCCCGCCACGATCCTTCCAGCCCATCCCGGGAGCAGATCGCGCACCTGGGCCGGGGTCAGCAGCCGAACGTCCTCGAGACCAGCGTCGCGGGCGTGCTGCAGGTGCGTCCGGAGCAGCTCGACCTCGTCGTCGCGTTCGGCCACGTAGAGGTTCCCACCTTGCACGAACTCGAAGTCGTCTTCGAGGTCCCGCGCTGCCCGGGCCCACAGATCCAGCGCGCTCATGGCCAGCGGCAGTTCGGCCGGGTGCCGCCCGTGCACGCGCAGGCTGCCGAAGCTGCGCCCAGATCCCTCCGGTGCAACCGTCCCTTCCTTCTCCACGACGAGAACCGCCGCCCCGCGCCGCGCCGCTTCGACAGCGCAGGCGCAGCCGCAGATGCCTGCGCCGATGACGACCAGATCCGCGCGGGTGGGAAGCTGCGGGCCCCGGGCGTTCACCGCGGCTGGCGTCGGTCCCACGCGGCCTCCACGCTGCGGTCCAGGCGCTCCTTCTGCACCTTTCCGGTGCCCGGGACGCGTGGGAGGGGCTGGATGCGGTAGTAGCGAGGGACCATGAAGTCGGCGATCTTCCCGGCGAGGAACCGTACGAGATCGGCCGGATCGAGCACGTGACCGTCGCGGGGTTCGAGGATCGCCAGGATCTCCTGGTCGGCGATCTCGCCCGCCACGCCCACGACCGCGCAGTCGTGGACGGCGGGGTGCGTACGAATGAGGGTCTCAAGCTCGTCGATGTGGACGAACTCTCCGCGCACGCGGATGCTGTCCGCCGCGCGGCCAAGGAAGTGGAGCTCGCCCCGCTCATCGAAGAAGCCCAAGTCCCCGGTGTGGAACCAGAGGTTCCTGAAGGACTGCAGCGTTCGCTCGGGCATGTTGAAGTAGCCGTCGAAGATCACGTGCGGACGCTTGGGCCTGACCACGATCTCGCCGATCTCGCCCGCACTGCGCAGTTCGTCGTGCTGGTCCACGATGCCCACCTCTATGTCATCCCGCGGTCGTCCGGTGATGGAGGAGAGCGGTTCGGTGACGCCAAGGCCGACTGGTAGCGGCTGACGGAAGACGCGGCCTGTGGTGATCCCTCCTGCTTCCGTGGAGCCGTACACGGTAGCCATGGCGGGGATGTCGAAACGCTCCATGAACTCGCGGTCCGCCGGAAACGCCAGCCGAACCCGGTGGGAGGGCACACTCGTGCCCGGGGGCTGCTTCTTGAGCACGCCCAGCGGCCAGAGGTGGAGGATGACCACGGTGGCGCCGTAGTGCGCCACCTCGTCCCAGAACCGTGACGCGCTGAACCGCTCGGGGATGACGAGACGGCACCCGGCGGCCAGCGCGCCCATAACCGCGTAGTGGGGGTTGATGTGGAAGAGGGGGAGCGGGTTGTAGACGACGTCGGCCGGCGTCAGCTGAAAGACAGCTCTGGCCGCCTGCGCCAGGGCGAGGTAGTAGCGATGACTCAGCAGGCAGAGCTTGGCAGGGCCCGTGGTGCCCGACGTATGCGGGAGCGACATCCCGTCGCGGCCGGTGAGGTCTACCGGTGGCGCCGGCTGCCCATCGTAGGCCGCCAGCAGTCGGTGCAGCCCGTGCTCCTGACCCTCAGGGGGCGCAGGGTGCCAGACTACCGTTTCCAGCGCGGTGCCCTGCGCGGCGTGCTCCAGATGGGTGGCCAGCGCCGCATCGGCCACGGCCAGCCGCGCACCCGAGAGGCGGAGCAGGTGCGAGAGCCCGGCCCCCACGAGTCCGGTGTTGATCATGACAGCCCTGGCCCCACACTTGACGAGCCCGAACCACGCGTAGAGGTAGGCCGGGTGGTTGGGAAGCAGTAGCACGACGTTGTCACCGGGACGGATTCCGAGATCGGCGAATGCGCACGCCAGGGCGTTGACCCGGCGATCGAACAGCTCGAACGTAATGATCTCGTTTTGGAAGAGGAGAAAGGGGTCAGAGGCGTGCCGGTGTACGACACTCTCCAGCCACGTGCGGAAGTTCACGGCGCGAGCTCTTCCTCCTTGCCGAGAATAGCCCGGGCGATCAGGTTCCGCATGATCTCAGCGGTACCGCCCCCGATCTGCGCGGCCTTCACGTCCCGCCAGTAGAGTTCGAAAGGCTGTGTGCGGTAGGCGCCATGGCTGCCCGTGATCTGCAGGGCCTTCGACGTGATCTCCTCCGCAAACTCGGCGGCCAGGAGCTTGCACATCGCCGTTTCCTTCATGTGCTCCTGACCCCGGTCGTGCTGCCAGGCAACGTAGTTGCGCATGATGGTCACAGCCTCCAGCTTGGCAGCCAGGTCGGCCACGATCCATCGGATACCCTGGAAGTCCTTGACGAGCCGCCTGCCTACCCGCCGGTGCGAGATGTACGTGGTGGCGTCTTCGAGCGCCGCCCGAGCCACGCCGATGAAGTGCGACGCGTTCCCGATCCGGCTGAGGTTGAACGTGGTGAAGAAGACGTCGTAGGCGCGGCCTTCCGGCCCCAGGCGGCTGGAGACAGGCAGCCGGCAGTCTTCGAACCGCACGTCGTAGATCGGGTGGGCGCGGTAACCGATGGGGTCCTGCTTGGTGAACGTCACGCCGGGCGTCCCGGCCTCCATGAGGAACGCCGTCAGCCCCTCTGCAGTCTTCGCGAACACCGCCATGAGGTCTGCGTCGGCCGCCAGGTTGACGTGGCTCTTAGTGCCGTTCACCACGTACCACGGACCATCACGCACGGCCGTGCTCTCCACGGTGCGCAGCGTGGAGCCGGCTGCCGGCTCGGAGATGGCCTCGGCGGCGACCCAGCGGCCGTCGGACAAGCGAGGAAGGTAGCGCGCCTGTTGCTCGGGCGTGCCGAAGTCGAGAATCATCTTCTCGACCTGCACGTTGATCTGCGGTGTCGGCGCGCAGGCGGCGGCCAGTTCCTCGATGATCAGGGCGTACTCAACAGCTCCGCCGCCGAGTCCGCCGTGTTCGCGCGGGACGATGGGCCCCGCCCACCGTCGCTCGCCGATCGCGCGAAAGAGTTCACGGTCGAGGACGTTGGCCCGGTCCAGCTCCAGCGCGCGGGGCCGCGCGGTGGTCTGCGCGAACGCCCGGACTTCCTGCTGGAGGTGTTCCTGCGCTGGGGTCAGGCTATACGGCATCGGCGGCGGTCCTACCGGCCCTGGAACTCCGGCGACCGCCGTGCCCGAACCGCGGCGAGGGCCTCGCGGAGATCGGCGCTGTGGTAACAGGCGACCTGAGCGTCGATCTCGTAGTCGAGCACGGCGGGCAGGTCCATCCTGGTGGCGTCGTAGATTCCGCGCTTGAGGCGGCGCAGGGGCACGGGCGGTCCTGCCGCGACGACCCGGGCGAGGTGTTGCGCCTCCTCCAGTACCCTGTCGGCGGATACCACGCGGTTGACCAGACCCAGGCGTTCCGCGGTGACCGCATCCAGCATCTGCCTGGTGATGAGGAGCTCCAGGGCCCTGGCCGGGCCCACGGCCTGGGTAAGCAGGTAGCTTAGGCCCATCCCCGGGTAGAGCCCCAGGCTGAGGAACGGTGCGCCCAGTCTGGCGTCCTCGCCTGCGATCCGCAGGTCGCATGCCAGGGCCAGACCGAGTCCCGCCCCCACCGCATACCCGTTGATGGCGGCGATGGTGGGCGCAGCCAGGGTGCGGAGCCGGAGCACCCCCTCGTAGAATCTCCGCGACCAGCTGGCAATGCTGACGGCGTCCCACCCGGTCATCTCGCTCAGGTGGTCGAGGTCGCCACCGCTGCTGAAGACCCCCCCGGCACCCCAGATGACCACTGCCCGGACCTGCTCGTCGCTTGCCAGGGCGTCGATCGCCGCCAGCAGATCGTCGATCAGCGCAGGAGTCAACGCGTTGCGCTTGGAGGGCTCCCGCAGCACGACGGTCGTGACGGGCCCGTCGGTGTTGACCTGCACGCGCTCGTATCCCATGGTGGCCCTCACGGGGCGCCCAGGAGCATCCGGGGCGTCACCTTCGTCATCACCTCCAGGTCCCGCTCGCTGATCCCTTCGGCGCGCAGGCCGGCGACGAACGCCCGCAGCCCATCGACCGGGCACGGATTGTGGGGTTGTCCGTAGTCTGTGGCCAGGACGGTGGAGCCGGCACCCACCTGGCGGATGTGCTCGGCGATTTGCCCCACGGACACGCTACCCCCGTCCGGCCGCGTGCTCAGGAGGCACCGCTCGAAGAACACGCCGCGCCGTGCCAGGTCGCGCTGGGCTTCGACGTCCAGCCAGGTCAGGTGCGTCTCCGGATGGGTGATGAGTACCTTGCGCACCCCAGCGGCCAGAGCGGCGGTCACCAACACCTCGATCTCTGCCCCGGACAGATGGCCCGTGCCGAGGATGACGTCGGCGGTCGCAATCAAGCGCAGGATCTCGTGCACCTCCGGTCGTAGCTGGCCTGCGGCGTCCAGGATGCGCATGCCGTTGCCCTCGCCGTAGAACCGGCGGTGGTTCCAGGCCGCCTGTGTGGGCATCCAGATCTCCCTGGCCCCCAGTCTGAGCGCCGTCTCCACTGCCGCGGGGTTTAGCCCGCCGACGGGGTCGTTAAGCACCAGTCCGCCGAACACCCGGGCGCCGGGTACCGCCTGCGTCGCCAGGAGCGCGCGTTCGACCGTCGAACCGTGGTGGCTCTTGAGCAGCACGCCAGCCAGCCCCGCGTCACGTGCGCGCCGCGCCAGCTCTAGGTCGTCCAGCCGGCGGGGCACGACGTCCGGCGCCGCGTGGACGTGCATGTCGAACGCGCCGGTCAGGTCTACCATCACCGCTCACCCCGCACGCGCCGCTGTGCCCTCGATCTGCAGCTGGACGTCCTCCGCCACGTGCTCCCAGACGAGACGCTTGAGGCGGGCGTACTCGGGATCGCTCTGGACGTCCAGACCGCGGGGGCGCGGCAGCGTGTTGTCGATGATGGCCCGGACGCGCCCGGGCCGGGCCCGGAGCACGACGATGCGGTCCGAGAGGACCAGCGCCTCGTCGATATTGTGCGTGACGAACAGCGTGGTCTTACGGCTCTCCTGGTGGATGCGCAGAAACTCCTGCTGCAGCACCTGGCGGGTCATGGCGTCCAGGGCCGCGAAGGGCTCGTCCATGAGCAGGATCTCCGGGTCGCTGGCGAGGGCGCGGGCCAGTGCGACCCGCTGCTGCATGCCGCCCGACAGCTCCGACGGATACAGCTGTTCGTAGCCCCGCAGGTTGACCATCGTCAGGTAGTGCGATGCGCGGTCAGCGACGGTGCGCGGGGAGAGCCCCTTGAGCCGCAGCGCGAACTCTACGTTGCCGCGGACTGTCTTCCAGGGGAACAACGCGTAGTTCTGGAAGACGATGCCACACCGGCGTTCCACGCCCGCGATCGGCACACCACGCAGCAGGAGCTGCCCGCTGGTTGGTTCAATGAACCCGGCCACCATGTAAAGGAAGGTCGTCTTCCCGCACCCGGAGCTCCCCACGAGGCACACGAGCTCGTGTTCGTGGACGGTGAGGCTCAAGTCCTCGAGCGCCACCACCTGGCGCCCGTGGCCGCCGACGAAGATCTTCGTGACGTGATCTGCGACGAGAACGCCCATGGCTACCGCCTGAACCGGTGCCGCTCCCAGGGGATGAGCCGCCCCTCCATCGCCCGGAACAGCGTGTCGATGGTGAAGACGGTGGCGCTGATGAGCGCCATGCCCACCATGATGAGCGCCAGATTGTTCCAGTCCTTGCCGAACCAGATCAGGGCGCCCAGCCCGCGGTTGGCTGCGACCATCTCTGCCGACAGGACGACCGTCCACGAGATCGCCAGCGAGACCTTGAGCCCGCTGACGATGCCGGGCAGGGCACCCGGCAGGATGACTTCCCGCATGATTTCCAGGCTGTTGGCGCCAAGGTTCCGCGCCGCAAGGACCAGCAGGGGGTCCACACGCTTGGTCGCCTCGGCCACGTAGAGCAGCGTGGCGGCGAACGTCCCCATGAAGACGATGGCGTACTTTTGGCTCTCGCCGATGCCGAACCAGAGGATGCTCAGAGGGAT
The DNA here is from genome assembly GCA_031459385.1 of Candidatus Fervidifonticultor secundus. Taxonomy (GTDB): domain Bacteria; phylum Sysuimicrobiota; class Sysuimicrobiia; order Sysuimicrobiales; family Humicultoraceae; genus Fervidifonticultor; species Fervidifonticultor secundus. The sequence goes on from JAVKIP010000001.1 coordinate 300,259, forward strand.
CCAGGAGAGGGAGGGCAGCGGGCGGATGAGCGAGAGGAGCGGGTCGATCGCCGCTTTGGCGACCCGCGATGTACCCATCAGCACGCCCACCGGAATCGCCACCGCAGCCGACAGGAGGTAGCCGACGAACACCCGCCGCGCGCTGGTCAGCACGTGGTACCACAGCTCGCCACTGGAAACGAGCTTCATCGCTTCCCGCCAGACCATGGTCGGCGACGGGAGGAACAGCGTGGAGATCCACCCCGTCGCCGTGACCAGGTACCAGGCCACCAGCACTCCCGCGGTTGCCCCGAGGCTGACGACGGCCAGCCGGGAGTCGCTGAGGCCCGGACGCTGCGCATGGCCTGGCGACGGCGCCCGCAGCGGGAGGAGGCGCGCCATCGTCCTCACCCCGGGACGATCCTCCCGGGCCGCGTGGGCACGTGCCCGATCCGTCGGCGGCCTACTGCGTCGGCCACAGCCTGGTATTCATCCATTCCTGCGGGTTGGGCCGTTCGGCGATGCGCCCCGTCGACGCGGCCCAGTCCACCAGCAGCGTCAGCACCTGGAGGACGTTGGCGGCCTTGGCCTTCTGCTGCGTTCCCTCGTAGTAGGTGAAGAGCCGGATATTCTCCTGGGCCGTGGCGGGGTCGGTACGGAAGCAGCCGGCGATCGTGGCCGCCGCGTCCGCCGGGTTCGCCCGAATGTGCGCGATCGCCCGGCTCACCACCTGGAAGATCGCCGTCCCCACGCGAGGGTACCCGGCCACGATCTCTCGTCGCATGACCAGCAGGTCGCCGGCCGCAATGGCCCCGTGGCGCTTGTAGAGGGAGGTGTCCGCGTTGGTGGCGAGCACGCGCGCGCCGGTCAGTCCGCGGACCGCCGACGAGAGCGTGGGCTCCCAGATCGAGTAGGCGTCGATGTGACCGCGCGCAAACGCCGTGGGGATGTCGGTCACGGTGAGGGGCACGATCTCGACATCGCGCATGGTGAGGCCGGCGTCCTGCAGGAGGAAAAACAGCGTGACCTCTGCGCTGGAGTTCAACGGCACGCCGACCTTCTTGCCGCGGAGGTCCGCGACGGTGCGGATCTCCGGCCGCGCCGCGATGCCCTCGCGGCCGACGGCATCGTCGATCATCCCGACCCAGTAGAATGTGCGGTTCCCTTTCGCCATCTCGGCGACCACCGACAGCTGGCCGGTGTTGGTCCAGCCGATCGCGCCCTGCGTCAGGGCCAGCATTCGGTCGGCGCTGCTGACGATGGTCCGGAAGGTGACGTGCAGGCCGGCTTCCCTGAACCATCCCTTCTCGATGGCGAGGATCACCGGGGCGTGCCCGTACCACGTGCAGGACGCCCCGAAGTCCACGTTGACGTTGGGCATGGGCGCACCGGCCGATGTCGGAACCGCCGTGCCTGCCAGGATCGTGACGAGCACTGCGAGGCGTCGCATGCGGGTCTGCATCGTGCTTTCCCCTCCTCCACGCGGCGGCGTCGGAGCAGACGCCGGCTAGTCTACGTCGGCCAATACACGGCGGATGCGCTCCAGCGCTCTTTCCAGCCGGTCACGCCCGTTGGTCAGGGAGATGCGGATGTGGCCCTCCCCGGCTTTACCGAAAGCGCTGCCCGGTGTCACGGCCACATGGGCCCGCTCCAGGAGCAGACTGGCGAACTCCGTCGAGCTCAGGGGACGCCGGAACCGGAAGCCGGGAAAGAGATAGAAGGTACCCTCGGGCCACGGGCAGCGGATGCCCGGCATCGCGTTCAGCAACGGCACGGCCAGCGCGCGCCGTTCGCGGTATGCTGCCACCATCTCGTCTGCGGACTGTCGAGGCCCGCGCAGCGCTGCCACACCGGCTCGCATCGCGAACGAGGAAGCACAGGTGACCACGTGCTGGTGGACCTTGAGGACCTCGCGGACGATCCGCGGGGGACCCGCCAAGTACCCCAGCCGCCAGCCGGTCATGGCGTAGGTCTTCGAGAACCCGTTGATGGTCACCGTGCGTTCGAACATCCCGGGCAGGGTACCCAGGCTGCGATGCACCGCGCCGTCGAAGACGATGCGCTCGTAGATTTCGTCGGAGATCACCAGCAGATTCGCATCCCGGGCGACGTCGGCGATGGCCCGCAGCTCGGGTTCGGCGAGCACGCGCCCGGTGGGGTTGTTGGGCGAGTTGACGAGGATCAGACGGGTGCGGGCTGTCAGCGCGCGCCGCATGTCCGCCGCGTCCAGCCGGAAGCCGTCGGGCGCCAGCGGGACGTGGACCGGTATTCCTCCGGCCAGGCGGATCATGGCGTCGTAGCTCACCCACGCGGGTGTGGGGACGATGACTTCGTCTCCGGGGTTGACGAGGGCCAGAAGCGTCGCGGCCAGGGCAAACTTGGCGGACGGGGTCACCAGAATCGACTCGCCCGGGGCGTCCAGCGGCAGCCCGTTCTCCGTCTTAAGCTTGTGAGCGATGGCGTCCAGCAGGTCGGGAATGCCCCGACTGCTCACGTAATGCGTGAAGCCCTCGTCCATCGCATCCCGGGCGGCCGCGACGATGTGCTGGGGCGTCGGAAAATCGGGATCGCCGCCACTCAGGTCGATGACGTCCACGCCCGCGGCGCGCAGCCGGCGGCTGAGATCGCTGATTGCCACGGTGGCGGACTCCTCGATCTCCCTGAGCCGCGTGGCAGCCGTCAGCACGGGTCACCTCCGGGGCGTGTCTTCGCACGGTCGCGCTGATCGTACAGCGCCAGTACCGCCAGGAAATCTTCGGGCTCTCGGCCGCTCAAGAGGTCCTTGACGCCGAGTCGGGCGGACCACTGGAGTCGCCTGCGCGTCGCTTCCGCCATCGTGGGCCTGACGCCCAACTGGCGGATGACCGCGGTCACGCCCTTCATCTCGTCGGCCCGCCGCCCTGCGTGCACGGGGTCCGATGTCAGGCACATCCGGGCGAAGTCGGAGAATCGGACCGCGTCCATGGGCTGGGTGAGCGCTGCGAATGCCTCGGGTGCGAGGCCCGCACGGTACGCGGCAAACATCGCCTCCACGATGAGCGCTTCCATGCCCTTCGTCACCGCACTGCGCAGCATCTTGAGGAACGCAGCCGCGCCTGCCGATCCCGGGACGACGGTGATGTTCAGACCCAGCGGAGCCAAGCGCTGCTGAAACGCTGCTGCGCCGTTCCCGGAAGCGTAGATGGCGACGGTGTGGCCATAGAGCGAGACCGCCCCCATCAGCTCGGCGTCGACGAACGCAGCGCCCCGGGCGGTCACCCGTTGGGCCATGGCGTCCTTCGCCGCGGGCGGCACGGCGTTCATGTCGGCATAGATGTGGCGTGCGCCGAGGTACAGAGCACTCTCCTCGGCCACGGCGGTCGCGGCACTGGTGGCCACTGCGGAGATGATGAGGTCGGCTCCCGTCACCAGTGCCTCCAGGCTGTCCACGAGCGTCACGCCCCGTGCCGCTGCCTCCTCTTGAAACGCGGACGTGTACGGCGGCCGGTGGCGAGGACCGTTGCAGTATGCAGTGAGACGCGCGACGCGCCCGTTGAGGGCCGATGCAAATGTCTTGGCCGCCTCGCCAAATCCCAGGAAGCCGATGCGGAGACGCGATGTTTCCATATTGTGGAAAGTAATTTCCTCTTTTGTTATCCTGCTCTTCGACGGAGGCAGGCGATTCCTCCTGCCGGGGGTGGTCGATGGTCAAGGCTTTGGACAAGGCACTTGCCCTGCTCGCGATCATGGCGCCCACGCCGGAGCGGAGCGAGTGGAAACTCGTGGAACTCGCGAAACAGACGAGGCTCCCTCTCAGCACCGTCCATCGCCTGCTCAACGCGCTGGCGCAGCGTCGTTTTGTGGAGCGGGGGGAGGGCGGTCGGTACCGGCTCGGTCTGACGTTGCTGCAACTGGGTCACGCAGTCTGGGAGAACCTCCCGCTTCGGCAGATTGCCTGGCCCGTCATGGCCGATCTGGCCAGGCGCACGGAGGATACCGTCTATCTGACCATGCGCGACGGCGACGAGGGCGTCTACGTCGAGAAGATTGACAGTCAACTCTACCTGCGGATCGCCGAGCCGGTCGGCTTCCGTCGCCCGCTGTACGTCGGGGCGTCGCGGAAGGCGATGCTGGCGTTCCTCCCCCCAGGCGAGATCCGGCGCATCGTCCGGGAGGGGGCCTCACGGAGCCTGCTCGGGCGGCGGGTGACGATCCAGGCCCTCCTATGCGAACTGCAGCGCATCCGGGAGGCTGGATACGCGATCACGTGGGGTGAGACCACGGAAGGGACCGCCGGGGTAGCCGCCCCGCTCATCGATGCCCGGGGGTGGCCGATCGGCGCCATCAGCGTCTCCGGACCCGCGCAACGGTTTCCCGCGGACCGACTGCCCAAACTGGGCCAGCACGTGCGCGACGCGGCCGAGGTGATTAGCGGGAGACTTGGCTACGTCAAGAGCCCGCGGCACCTGCCCGGGTCCACGGCCGCGCGCTAGTTGTCCGCAGCCTGCAGATCAGCGCGGCGACCGCTGTGGCCGGCGGTCTGCTCGGCGGCCTGATGGTGTATGCTGCCGTCAGCCCCGGCGCCCCGCGGTGCCCCGCTGCCGCCGCGGTTCCCTGCCATGCTGGCGCAGGCCGACCGGCTGGGGGCCGCGCTGGGCCCACCCCGGATGTCGCGCCCGTGCCACAACGACCTGCTGCTGGCTAACTTCATCGACGACGGCGCGCGCCTGTGGATCATCGACTGGGAGTACGCGGCCATGGGCGACGTCTGGTTCGACCTGGGCAACTTCGCCATGCACCACCAGCGCTCCGACGACGAGGAACGGGTGCTGCTCGAGGCCTACGTCGGCTGCGTCGCGCCCCGGGGCGATCGCCTCGGCGTTGGGGGCTTCCAGCAGGGGCTGGATCTGCCGCCGCGTGGACGTGATCAGCTCGCTGACGATGAGAGTTCGGCGGCGCGCGCTCATGGCAGCCCAGGTTGAGGATGAACGCTGCGCGGAGGTTGCGCTGACGGGCGTCGTACGCTACCGCGCCGCCTGCGCCGTCAGGCGCCGGTCGTCACGGGAACCTGCACGCCCAGCTCCTCCAGCACCGCGCGGATCGCCGCCAGCGCCCTGCGGATGTGCCCCTCGTCGATTCGCCCGATGCACCCGATGCGGAACGAGTCGACGCGGGTGAGTTTGCCAGGGTAGATCAGGTAACCGCGCCGTGCCAGGCGGTCGTAGAGCGCCTGGAAGTCGAACCGCGGGTCGGACGGCACGAGAAAGGTGACGATGACCGGCCCCTGCAGCGCGTCGGGCAGCAGCGTGCGGAAGCCCAGTGCCCGCATGCCTTCCATCAGCACCTGGCAGTTGCGCCGGTAGCGGGCCAGGCGGGCGGGGCTGCCGCCTTCGGCGGCGTGTTCCTCCAGCGCCCGGTCCAAGGCGGCCAGTACGTGCGTGGGCGGCGTGAACCGCCACTGGCCCGTCTCCTCCATGAAGCGCCACTGGTCGGCCAGGTCGAGGACCACCGACGGTGCGTTGCCCGCGGCGGTCTCCAGCGCCGTGCGGCGCGCGATGACGAACGTCGCGCCGGGCACCCCCTCGAGGCACTTGTTGGGTGACGAGACCAGGGCGTCGTACGGCATGGTGCGGGTGTCGCAGGGCAGGGCGCCGAAGGCGCTCATGGCGTCCACGAGCAGCCGCCGCCCGGCGGCTGCCACCACGTCGGCCACCTCGGCCAGCGGGTTGACGATGCCGGAGGTCGTCTCGGAGTAGACGACGGCCACGTGGGTGACGGCCGCGTCGGTGGCCAGGGCCGCGGCCGCCACCTGTGGGTCCACGGCCTGGTCCTCGGCCCATTCCAGGACGGCGTGCGCGCGTCCCAGGACCCGGCAGATCTGCACCATGCGGCGCCCGTAAGCGCCGTTGGCGAGGACGAGCACCTTGCCGTCACGGGGCACGAACGTGCCGAGCATCGCCTCCACCCCGAAGGTGCCCGAGCCCTGCAGGAGCACCGCCTCGTGGGTCCCCTCGCCGCCGGCGAGCTCGACGAGCCGGCGCCGTACGCGGGCCGTCATGGCCACGAACGCCGCATCACGCGATCCCCAGTCGCGCAACATCGCCTCGCGGACCGTCCGCGAGGTGGTCAGCGGGCCCGGAGTCAGCAGCACGGGCACGTCGTCGGTACGCATCATCGCCTCCGCCAGGCCTGGGTGCGCCGGTCGAGCCCCCGCGCCACCAGCAGGTGGAGCAGCTTCACCGCCGCCGACGTGTAGAAGATCATCATGGCCATGGCCGCGGCGGCGCCCTGCTGGCCGGTGTCGTCCATGTAGACCACCGCGATGGACGCCAGGCGGGTGTGCGGCGCCCACAGGAAGATTACTGCCGAGACTGTGGTCATGGCGTTGACGAACAGGTAGACCGCGATGTCGAGGATGGCTGGCAGGCACACCGGCACCGTGACGGCCCAGAGCGTGCGGTAGAACGGTGCCCGCAGCGACGCCGAGACGGCTTCGAACTCGGCGTCGAGCTGCTTGAGGGCCGTGGTCGCGGTCAGGTGGCTCACGGTGTAGAAGTGGACGATGGTGTTGATCACCATGATGGCCAGGGTGTTGTAGAGGAACCCCAGGGGGTTGGCGGGGTGGTTGAAGAAGAAGATGTAGCTGATGCCCAGCACCAGCCCCGGTACGGCTAAGGGCAGCATGGCCAGCAGCTGCGTCAGGACCCGCACCGGTCCCCACCCCCGGGTCTTCTCCAGCAGGTAGGCGGTGGTGAAGACGATGGCCGTGCCCACCAGGGCCGCGGCCCCCGCCATCCTCAGAGAGTTCGTGTACGGCAGCCAGCCCTGGGTCTCGAAGCGGGCAAAGTTGTAGTTTTTCAGCCCCAGCGCCAGGTTGTAGGGCCAGAACGAGACAAACGAGCCCCACGCGGCCACCGCCAGTAGGCCCACGATGGGCACGGCGATGAGGGTACAGATGCCGAAGAACGTCCAGTCCACCGCCGGGCGCGGCCGGGGCTGGAGCGGCACCGCCTGGGGCGTGAGGGTGGCCTGCTGGCGGAGGCGCACGTAGCGTTCGGCCAGGAACGAGAGCACCGCGGGGACCAGCAGGATCATGCTGACCACGGCACCGGTCTCGAAGTTCTGGCGGCCGAAGACCTGCTTGTAGACGTCGGTGGCCAGCACGTTGAACTGTCCGCCGATGACCTTGGGAATGCCGAAGTCGGTGATGACCAGGGTGAACACCACGAAGGCGGCGCTCATGAGGCCGTACTTGGCGCCGGGCACTGTGACCGTCAGGAAGATCCGCCGGGGTGTGGCGCCCAGCGCGGCCGCCGACTCGTACAGCCGCGCGTCGGCCGTGGCCAGGGCGGTGGTCAAGATCATCAGGGCGTGGGGGAAGCAGTAGACGGCCTCGGCCGCGACGATCCCCAGCGGCCCGTAGATGGAGTGACCCAGCAGCCAGTCCCGGAGCAGCCCCTGGTTGCCGAACAGGTAGACCAGGGCCAGGGCCTGCAGCAGCGACGGTGCCAGGATGGGGACCAGCGCCACCGCGCCGAAGACCGCCTTGGCCTTCATGCTCGTGCGGGTCAGCGCATAGGCGTAGAGGAACGCAGCCGGCAGCACCAGCACCGTGGTGACCACCGCCACCCCCATGCTGTGCCAGATGGACGACGCCAGCGCAGGACTCGCCAGGTACTCGGCGTAGTTGGCCAAGCCCACGAACCGCCCGTCCCGGTCGAGGAACGACTTGGACAGCAGCGCCCACAGGGGACCCGCCACGGTCACCGCCAGCCACAGCGCCGCACCGGCCAGGCCCGCGCGGGCGAGGCGCTCGTCGGCAGCCAGCTGCCGGCGCAGGGGCCGGGCCGCCCGGGGGGTCAGCGCCGTCGTGACCACGGCGGCTCAGTCGCCGGGGAAGACGCGGACGCGGTCAGCAGGCACGGACACGGTGAGGGTCCGGCCCGGTGCCAGGTTCACCTCGCGGTGCAGGTGCGCGGGAACGTCGGCACGGAGGGCGGCGGCATCCGCTGCGGCCGGCCGGAGGGTGGCCCGGTAGAAGGATCCCAGGAAGTCGACGGCGACCACCTCGGCTGCGATGGTGTTGGGGGCACCGGTACGGGCGCCGCGAACGTCCACGTCCTCGGGGCGGAAGCAGACGCGCACCGGGCTCCCCGCCGACAGGCCGTCGGCAGGGGCGCAGGTCAGTTCTGTGGCACCGACACGCACGCGGTCAGGGCGCAGCAGGGTACCGCGGAGGAAGTTCATCTCGCCTACGAAGTCGGCGACGAAGGAGGTGGCAGGGTGTTGGTAGACGTCCATGGGCGTGCCGATCTGCTCGATGACGCCATGGTTCATGACCGCGATGCGGTCAGCCATGGTCAGGGCCTCCTCCTGATCGTGGGTGACCAGGATCGTCGTCACGCCCAGCTGGCGTTGCAGGTGGCGGACCTCGTGCCGCAGCCGTACCCGCAGGCGCGCGTCCAGTGCCGACAGCGGTTCGTCCAGGAGCAGGAGGCTCGGCGACGGCGCCAGGGCCCGGGCCAGCGCCACCCGCTGCTGCTGGCCGCCCGACAGCTGCGCGGGGTACTTGGTCCGCTCGCCCTGGAGGCCCACCAGGGCCAGCAACTCCTCCACCCGGGCGCGGATCTGGGCCCGGGTGAGCCCTCGGCCCTGGAGGCCGTAGCCGACGTTGTCGAAGACCGTCAGGTTGGGGAACAGGGCGTACGACTGGAAGACGATGCCGAAGTCGCGACGTGCTGGCGGCAGGCCGGAGATGTCGCGTCCTTCCCTGAGGACACGGCCGCGGGTCTGGACCTCCAGGCCCATGATGATCCGCAACAGCGTGGTCTTCCCGCACCCTGAGGGGCCGAGCAGGCAGACGAACTCGCCCCGGCCGACGTCGAAGCTGACGTCCCGCAGCGCCACGAACGCCCCAAACGTCTTCCAGATCTGCTCGACCTGGAGGTAACGGGCGTCGTGCATGGTGGCAGCCAGGACGGCCCTGCCGGCCGCGGCCTCACCGCTGACCGGCCCGGGGCTGGTGCCGGTGCGACCAGGCCCCGGGCACGGCAGGCGATCTGGGGCTACCGGGTGGGTTTGCCCTCGTAGCGGCGCACCCACTCCTTGAGGATGCGGTCACGGTTCTTCGCCATCCACTCGAAGTCGTTCTTGATCATCTTCGCTTCGCCGTCGGGCGGGTAGAACGGCGGGAGGTTGGACATACCCGGCATCCCCACGATGGCGTACCACTGGTTGTACATCTCCATGGCTCTGCGGCTGACCGAGAAGTCGACCAGGCGGCGGGCAGCAGCCAGGTTGCGCGTCCCGCGGTGGATGGCCGTCGCCTCCATGTCCCACCCCGCGCCTTCCCTGGGGACGATGACGTCGATGGGCGCGCCTTCCTGCTTCAGCCGCGCGCCCCGCATGTCGAAGCCGATGCCCAGGGTGAACTCCCCCCGCGCCGCCTGGACGCAGGGCGCCGAGCCCGAATGGGTGTAGTGGCCGATGTTGTCGTGGACCTGGTCCATGAACTTCCAGCCGTCCTGCTCGCCGAACAGCTGGAGCCACGCCGAGACCGTCAGGAACCCGGTGCCCGAGGAGTTGGGGTTGGGCATGACCAGCAACCCCTTGTAGATGGAGTTGGTCAGGTCCTTCCACGACTGCGGCCGCCGGATGCCGCGCCGGGCCGCCTCCCGGGTGTTGAAGCACACCACCGAGAGGAAGGCGTCCATGCCGGTCCACGTCATGGGGTTCTTGCTGCTGCGGAACTGGGGCTTGAGCTGCTCGGCGCCTCGCGGGGTGTAGGGCTCGATCATGCCCAGCTCCTCGAAGAGGATGATGCTGGTCACCGCCAGCCCCCAGATGACGTCGGCCCGGGGGTTGGCGCGCTCAGCCAACAGGCGCGCGGTGACGACACCCGTCGAGTCCCGCACCCAGTCGATGACGATGCCCGGGTTCTCGCGCTCGAAGGTTTCCTTGTAGGGCCCGAGCTGGTCGTTCTCCAGCGCCGTGTAGACGGTCAGCCGGGTGACCTGAGCGCGGGCCTCGCCCAGCAGGCCCACGGCCAGGGCAGCGGCAACCACCGAGACCGCCAGGTACTGCGCTGTACGCGTCCACCGTCGTGCCGGCATAGTCACCCCTCCCGGACGGAACGGTCTGTGGCGCTTCCATTCCCTACGCCGTGCGCAATCCCTTGCCGCTCGCATCGCCCTACCCCGGCAGGCGCATGCGGATGCTTTTGACCTGCGTGTAGCTCAACAGCTCCTCCAGGCACTCCTCCCGCCCGATGCCGCTCTGCTTCACCCCGCCGTAGGGCACGCCCAGGGCGTGGCCCCCCGGGATGTTGACCCACACATACCCCGCTTCGAGCCGGCGAGCCACCCGCAGCGCCCGGGCAGAGTCGCGGGTGTAGATTGCCGCGCTCAGCCCGTAGATGACCGCATTCGCCTGGCGGAGCATCTCCTCCTCGTCGTCCCACGTCAGGACGGCGATCACCGGGCCAAAGATCTCCTCCTGGGCGATGCGCATCTGTGGCCGCACGCCGTCGAACAGCGTGGGCTGCACGAAGAAGCCCCGGCGCAGCGCCGGATCCTCGGGCGGGCCGCCGCCGTAGAGGAGGCGGGCGCCCTCGCGGCGGCCGGCCTCGATGTATTCCAGGACCTTCTCATACTGTTCCCGCGACACCAGGCACCCGACCTGGCTGTCGTCGGCCTCGGGCAGGCCCAGACGCAGCACCCGCAGCCGGGCCAGCAGGGCGTCGACGAACGCGTCGTGCAGGTCGCGGTGGACGAACACCCGGGAGGTGCTGCTGCACGACTGCCCGGCGCGGTTGAGGTTCATGGCTCCCACCGCCGCCTCGGCCGCCTCGTCGGGCGGGACGTCCGGGAACAGGATCAGCGGGTTCTTGCCGCCCAGCTCCAGCGTGACCACCTTGAGCCCATCGGCGGCGGCCCGCATGACCGCCCGCCCGGCTTCCACCGAGCCGATCAGGGCGACCCGCCGCACCAGGGGGTGGCGGACCAGGGCCGCGCCGGTCGTGGGACCGTCGCCGGTCACGATGTTCACGACGCCCGGCGGGAACAGGTCCGCTACCAGGCGGCCCAGCACCAGGGACGAGAGGGGGGCCTGCTCGGGCGGTTTGATGACCACGGTGTTGCCGGCCGCCAGCGGCGCCGCCAGCTTCTCGGCCGCGAACCGCAGCGGGTGGTTGTACGGGTTGATCTTGGCCACGACGCCGTAGGGCTCGCGCACCGTGCACGCAAACTCGCCGAGGCCGGTAGGGTACGTTTCCCCTTTGAGTTCGGGGGTCAGCCCGGCGAAGTAGTCCAGCGCCTCCGCCGCCCAGTCCACGTCGCGGCGCATGCCGGTGATCACGTTGCCCGAGTTGAGGGCGTCCAGCCGCGCCAACACGTCGCGGTGCTGGCGGAGGGCGGTGGCCAGCTGACGCAGCCGCACCGCGCGCTCGGCCGGCGGGGTGGCGGTCCAGGCGGGAGCTGCCGCGTGCGCTGCAGTGACGGCGAGATCGACGTCGGCTTCGTCGGCCAGCGGGACGTGGGCCAGCACTTCCCGGGTGGCGGGGTTGTAGGTCGGCAGGGTACGGCCGGACCGGCTCTCTTCCCAGCGCCCGCCGATGAACAGCCGGCCGACCGGCAGCTCGTCGAGCAGCGTCACGGACATGTCCAGCCCCTGGGGCGTCGCCCCTGGCGGTAGTGTCGTGAGGTCATGCGCGTATCGCCTCGCGTGCTTCCCGCAGGGCCGCCCGCGCGGCTTCCATGGCCCAGGAGCACCGACCCCCAACCCATGGGGAAGTTCCACGTACCGGCGGCCCGTCGTGTCCCATGCCCGGTACCCATGCCCGCGCCCTCCCCGCCGCGCACAGTGCTACCCGGGGTGCGGGACTGCCAGCCGCTCGGGCGGCAGCGTGCGCTCCGGCGGCCCGTCGTAGAACTCCGGTTTCTGCAGCTCCAGGTCCAGCGGTTGCACGATGGGTGCCTGCGTCGAGGCCCGCCAGCCGCGCTCGCGGTGCATCTCCTCGTAGGTGTGGGCGATGAGCCCTACCGTCCGCGACAGCAGGTAGACGCCCTTGATCAGGTCCACGTCGAACCCCATGTCCATGCAGATGGCGCCCACCGCCCCGGGGCCGTTCAGGTAGAGGCGCCGACCCCAGAACTCCTCGGTGGCCGCCTCGATGGCCCGGGCCATGGCCACGTGTCGCCCGGCCACCCCGTAGGCGTCGGCCAGCTCCAGCAGGCGCGCGGTGCGCGGGTCGACGATGTGCTGCGCATGGTGGTAGCCAGGCAGCCGTCGGCCCTCCCGCCGCGCCTCGCCGGCGACGCGGCGCGCGGTCTCCTCGAGGGTGAGACCTTCTTGGTCCATGCGGGCGATCGCCTCCTTGAACAGCGCCGCGGGCCGGTCGGCCGTGCCGTGGAGCGCGCCGAGGGCGAGCAGCCCGCCCGCCACGCCCACGTGCAGCGGCACACCGCCCGAGGTGACGAAGCGGCAGGCCGCCGACGACGGCGAGAACGCGTGCTCGCACTGGTTCACCAGAATGGCATCGAGCATGCGGGCGTGGTGCTCGGGGGGCAACTCGCCGCGCCAGACCAGGTAGGCCATCTCGGCGAACGAGACCCGACCCGTCAGGTCGTTGATGTTGTACCCGCGGACCACCACGCGGTCCCGGGTCTTGTAGGCGATGGCGGTACGCCAGTGGAATGGCTCCCGGCGCGGTGTCGCTGCGGCTGGTTCCATGGACGGGACCTCCTCCGGTGCTCTGCGCGCGTCGGCCGGCGCCGGCTATCGCGGCGCCGGCCGGACGCCGGCGACGGTGGCGTCGTCGGACCTCAGGTAGACACGCTGCGGGTCGAGCTCTTCGCGCAGCACCCGCAGGTCCTCGGCCTCTGGCGGTGCCACCGTGCCCACGTCCGCCGCCACCTCGGGCCGGAACCCTGTCTGGGCCAGGACGTCGTCCACGCGCACCCCCGGCATCAGGCGCGTCAGGCGCAGCGTGCACGTCACGGGATCGCTTTCGAGCACCGCCAGGTCGGTGACCACGGTCACGGCGAAGTCGGGAGACAGCCCGGCCCGCTGGCGGGCCCCGGGGCCGTCGAGGAACCCGGGGCTGGTGATGTAGTCGCACCGCTCGGGGAACCGGCGCCTCTCGTGGTGGGCGATGATGAGCAGCCGTCGGCAGTGGCTGGCCATATCGTTGGCACCGCCGCTGCCCGGCAGCCGGCGGCGCAGCGCGCCCGGCGGGCCGATCTGCGTCGAGTTGATGTTGGCGTGGCGGTCGATCTGCGCGCCGCCCAGGAAGCCCACGTCGATCAGCCCCCGCTGGAGCAGGCCGCCCAGCACCTCCCGCAGCGTGCCCAGGCGCATCGCACGCGCCATGACCTTGGGGTCAGAGACCGAGATCGGTGTCGGCCGCACCAGCGGCGCGATGACGCCGCTCTCGATGACCATGACGACACCCGGGGCGTGGCGGCGCTGCGCCAGGGCCGTGGCCAGCAGGGGCAGACCCGTGCCGACGAAGACCACCTCGCCGTCGCGCAGGCGGCGGGCGGCCTCGATCACCATGAGCTCCTGGTGACTGAAGGCGCGCGCCCGGTCGGTGCCCGTCGCCTGAGGCACTACCGCGCCCTCCGCGCCACCGGCGCCGCCGCCACGTCCGGCACTACAGCACCTCCCGCATGGCCGCGCGCAGCGCCGCCAGGCGCGCCGGGCCCGCGGTCCGCGCCAGGTAGTCGTCGAAGGACGGACAGTCCCACACCGTCGCCTGGAGGTACGCGTCTACCGCGGCCGGTCCGGCGCGGGCCGCCTCCTGGTAGCGGGCGACTTCGAGCGCGTCGTAGTCGTAGTGGCCGTAGACCGACGTGGGGTAGGCGCCGAACGGCTGGACCACCACGGCGTCGACGTACATGAAGGGCACCGTCGTCCGCTCGGGGGCGGCCCGGATCTCGTCGGTCGAGATCAACTCCTCGCACGAGACGACCACGGCCCGCGAGGCGCGCAGCATCTCGGGCTCGTGGGTGGCGAAGCCTTCGATGACGAGGTTGCCGAGCGGGTCGGCGCGCTGGACGTGCACGATGGAGACGTCGGGCTGCAGCGCCGGCACCAGGACCACGGGCTCGCCCGGCGCCCAGGGGTTGTCGACGACCACGGCCTTGCCGGGCCCGCGCGGCGCGGGCGTGTCGGCGCCCGGCGCCGCGGCACCCCGCCCCCCGTGGGGCGCCGCACCCGCAGGGGGGACCCCCAGCATGTCGGAGCCCAGCAGGCTGCGCGTCGGCATGAACGGCACGCCCATCTCACCGGCCAGGAAGCGGCTGACCATGGCCAGGTGGCTGTAGTCCTCATGCTCCAGGGTGCCGTCCTCGATGCCGCGGCGCCAGCAAAACGTCACCCCGAACCGCTCCAGGTTGCCCGAGCCCGACTCGGTGCGCCGGACCAGGCCGGCGCCGACCAGCTGGTCCATGCCGATCGACAGGTTGCAGCCCACCACGGTCAGGCCGCCGATGCGCTGGCGGATGATCTCGTGGGTCAGCGCCTGGGGACAGCGACCGATGTTCTGGCCGCCCATGCCCAGCACGCTGCCCGGCCGCACGAAGCGCGCGACCGCCTCGGCTGCTGTCATGACTTTGGGCGCGGTGCGGGCCGCGGCGGGAACTGCCACTGCCGACCTCCAGGGGCACGCTGGCTTGCCTGCATTATGGGAGGGGGCCTGGATAATGTCAAATAAGAGATGCGCGACGTTTTCTAAGAAGATATTATAGATGGCGATGGCGCGCGCGCCCCTGCCCCTGGGCCCCCTGCGCACGTTCCACCAGGTGGTGGTCCACCAGGCTTTCAACCGGGCCGCGCGCGCCCTGGGCGTCACGCAGCCCGCGGTCACCCAGCAGATGCGCCGGCTCGAGCGGGCCACAGGCGTCACCCTCTTCGAGCGCGACGGCCGCCGGCTGGTGCTCACCGAGGCCGGCCGGGCCCTGGCCGTCTACACGCAGCGCATCTTCGACCTGGTGGACGCCGCGCAGGACGCCCTGGCCGGCGCCCGCGAGCTGCGCACCGGCATCCTGCGGGTGGGCGCCAGTCGCACGGCCGGCGCCTACTACATCGCCGACCTGCTCGACCGCTTCAAGCAGCGCTACCCCGGCGTGAAGGTGAGTTTGACGGTGGGGAACTCCCAGCTCGTCCTCGACCGGATCCGGGAGTTCTCACTGCACGCCGGACTCGTCGCCGGCCGGCCCGACGACGCGGCGCTGGTGACCCGGCCGCTGGTCCGGGACCGGATGCTCGTGGTGCTGCCCCCGCGCCACCCGCTGGCGCAGCAGGCCCGCGTCTCCATTCGCGACCTGCAGGGCTGGCCCCTCATCATGCGCGAGCCGGGCTCCACGACGCGCCACCTCATCGAACAGGCTGCGGCGGCACGCGGGGTGCTCGTCGACGCCGCGATGGAGCTCGAGAGCAACGAGGCCATCAAGAGCGCGGTGGCCGACGGGATCGGGGTGGCGATCATGGCCCACGCCGCCGTGGCCCAGGACCTGGCGAGCGGCCGTCTGGTCGGCCGCCCGTTGCGCGAGGCCCTGGCGCTGGACTTCGCGCTGGTCTACCACCGCGACCGGGTGCTGGCGCCCGTGCTGGCGGCGTTCCTGGCGTTGCTGCCGGCGCGCGCACGCCGCGGCGCCGGTGCCCCCGGAGGAAAGCACACGCCGGGGCAGGAACCAAGGGGCCGGCGTTAGAACCCGGAGGCGTCGCGATGGACCGCGTCGTGCCCAAACCGTCCGAAGGCGACCTGAACCTCTCCCCCCGGCGCACGGCCTGGCAGGCCGCGATGCTCGACGACGCCACCCGCGCCCTCCTGGACGAGGACGCCCGCTACTTCCTCCACCAGGCACTCTCGACCCCCTGCCTGAACGCGCTGCGCCGCTGCGAGGGCATCTACCTCGAGGACCTGCAGGGACGCCGCTACATGGACTTCCACGGGAACAGCGTCCATCAGGTCGGCTTCGGCAACCCCGCGGTGGTGGCGGCGGTCAAGGCGCAGCTGGACGCGCTGAGCTTCTGCCCGCGGCGGTTCACCAACGAGCCGGCGGTGGCGCTGGCCAGGACGCTGGCGCGCCTGGCGCCCGGCGACCTGCACAAGGTGCTGTTCTGCCCCAGCGGCACGGGCGCCATCGGCATCGCGCTGAAGCTGGCCCGCGCGGTCACCGGCCGTTACAAGACCATCTCCATGTGGGACGCGTTCCACGGTGCCTCCCTCGACGCGATCTCGGTGGGCGGCGAGGAGCTGTTCCGCCGCGACGCCGGCCCGCTGCTCCCCGGCACCGAGCACGTGCCGCCCCCTGACCCCTACCGCTGCGTGTGGGACTGCCAGACGCGCGGCGGGTGCGACCTGAAGTGCGCTGGCTACATCGAGTACGTGCTCGAGAAGGAAGGCGACGTGGCGGCCGTGATCGCGGAGACGGTGCGGGCGACGCCGGTGATTCCGCACCGCGCGTTCTGGTCGACCGTGCGGGCGGCCTGCGACCGCCACGGGGCGCTGTTGATCCTCGACGAGATCCCCACGGCGCTGGGCCGCACCGGCGCCATGTTCGCCTGCGAGCACTACGACGTCGTTCCCGACATCCTGGTGCTGGGAAAGGGCCTGGGTGGCGGCATCCTCCCCCTGGCCGCGGTCCTTGCCCGCGAGCGTTTCGATGTGGCGGCCGACCGGGCGCTGGGCCACTACACGCACGAGAAGAGTCCCGTGGCCGCCGCCGCGGCCCTGGCCACGCTGCAGTACATCGAGGACCACGGCCTGGTCGCGCACGCCCGCACGCTGGGCCGCTATGCCCTGGACCGGCTGCGCGCGATGCAGGCGCGCCACCCGTTGATCGGCGACGTGCGGGGGCTGGGGTTGCTGCTGGGCGTCGAGCTGGTCACCGACCGCGGCACACGCGCGCGGGCCACCGCTGAGGCCGAGGCGGTCTTGTACGCGGCACTGTCCCGCGGCCTGAGCTTCAAGGTCAGCATGGGGAACATCCTGACCCTGAGCCCGCCGCTCGTGATCACCCGGGCCGAGATGGACCGCGCCCTGGACATCCTGGACGAGAGCCTGACGGAGGTCGAGCGGAGCCGATGATCGTCCAGCCCGACCTGGCGCCGGGGCAGACGCTACTCTACACGCTGCGCCACGGCCTCACCGAGCTGAACCGCTCCAAGCGCACCGGCGGCCGCCTGGACGTGCCGCTGACCGCGGAAGGTCGCCGGCAGGCCGAGGAGGCCCGCGAGCAGTTCGCGGGCACGGCGCTCGACGTCGTGATCGCCTCCAGCCTGGGCCGCGCGATTGAGACCGCCGAGATCGTCACGGGGTGGGCGCGGGAGCAGATGATCATCGACGATCTGGCGGTCGAGCGCAGCTTCGGCCAGATGGAAGGCCTCACCCAGGACGAGATCCGCGAGCGGTTCCCGGACGTGATCTACGTGCCGATCGACCACATCCGCTACTCCCTCAACCCGCCGGGTGGGGAGTCGTTCGAGGCGCTCCGCACCCGGGCCCGGGCGTTCCTGGCCCGCGTGCTCGCGGCCCACCGCGGCAAGCGCGTGCTGGTCTCCTCGCACCAGAACTTCATGCAGCAGCTCCACGGCGAGCTGCGGGGCCTCGACCCCTATGCGGCGCTTAAGTACGACATCCTGAACCTGGAGCTGAACCAGTTCCACCTGGACGCCGACGGTCGGCTGCTCGCCCACCGCGTCTACCAGCTCTGCCCCGACGCCTCGAAGTACCCCTCGTTCTGAGGGCCGGAGGCGGGCCGGTGGCAGCGGGCACCCGGCGGCTGCAGGCGGTGGTCGAGGCCCTGGCCGCGCGCCTGTGGCAGCGATTCCCCCCGCAGGTCCGCGGGCTGCGGCGGGTGGGCCGCGAGGCCGAGTTCCCGGTGGTCTGGCCGGACGGCCGGGCCGGCGAGGTTGCGCGCCTGTGGGACGGTCTGCGCGCCGACGCTGGTGCCCGCGTCCGGTACGATGACCCCGACCGGCGGACGATCATCGAGCGCGTGGACATCGGTGATGTCGGCTACGAGGTCGAGGTCGGCCGGGCCACCGTCGAGGTGGTGCTGCCGCCCGCCGACGATCTGCATGGGCTGGCCGCGGCCTCCGCGGTGGCTGTGGGCCGGCT
This sequence comes from Candidatus Fervidifonticultor secundus, assembly GCA_031459385.1. Taxonomy (GTDB): domain Bacteria; phylum Sysuimicrobiota; class Sysuimicrobiia; order Sysuimicrobiales; family Humicultoraceae; genus Fervidifonticultor; species Fervidifonticultor secundus. The sequence continues at coordinate 318,341 of JAVKIP010000001.1, forward strand.
GGCGCGCGTAGCGGCCGCGGAGCGCCTGCGTATCCTCGGGTACGGCATTCAGCCCCGGGCGCGGGCCCGACCCGGCCTGATCACTCCCAAGCGCCGCTACGCCGCGTTCCACCGCAGTGTCGGCCGGCCCTGGCTGCCGTTCACGACCACGGCCAGCGACCAGGTGCACGTGGACGTCGGGCGCGACGAGCTCATCGAGGTGACCAACGTCATGAACCTGCTGTCAGGCGCCATCATCGCGCTGACGGCCAACTCGTCCGTCTACGCAGGACAGGTCGGGCGCTTCTGCTCCGGCCGGGAAGGGCTGCTGCGCGTGCTGGGCGACCGCCACGGCATGCCGCCCCGGCCCTTCGCAGACCTGGAGGATTACGTGTGGTTCGTCTGCCAGCAGCCGTGTGCCGTGCTGCGGCGGGGCCACGACTACGTGGCGTACGGCCGGCCGCTGGCGGCATACGTCGGGGCGCGCGGGCCAGACCTCGACGCGTTCCTCTGGCACGAGCACTACCTCTGGTACAGCGCGCGGCCGCGGGCGCAGCACGCCACCGTCGAGGTCCGGCCGGCCTGCCAGCAGCCGCCCGACGACCCCCTGGCGGCTGCCGCCCTGGCCCTCGCGCTGGTGGAGGGCTGGCGCGAGGCGCGGGCGCTGGTGGCCGACGCGCTCGGCACCGACGCGCGGGGACCCGATGCCTGGCAGGCGATGGCGGCCTACCGGCAGGCGGCGATCCGCGACGGCATCCGCGCGGCTGAGCCTGCCCCGCGGTTCCTGGCCCGGCTGCTGGACGTGGCGGAGGCGGCTCTGCGCCGGCGCGGGCGCGGCGAAGAACGCCTCCTCGCCGGCCTCCGGCGCCGGGTGGAGCGGCGCCGGCTGCCGGCTGACGACGCCGCGGCGGCGTTCCGGCGCGGCGGCGCGGCGGCGCTGGTGGCGACCCGGGCGCTGTAGGGGCCTGCCGGCGCGGGCGCCGGCGTGCCGCAGACGCGGACGCTGGGGGCGAGATGCACGACACGTGACGGAGGGAGACGATGGGGCGGCTCGACGGCAAGGTCGTGTTGATCACGGGCGCGGGCAGCGGCATGGGCCGTGTCGCGTCCGTGCGCTTCGCGCGCGAGGGCGCGCGGATCGTGGTGGCAGAGGTGGCCGAGGCCGCCGGGCGCGAGACGGCCGGTGAGGTCCGCGCCGCCGGCGGCGAGGCGCTCTTCGTGCGCACCGATGTCGCGCGGGAGGCCGACGTGGCCGCGGCGGTCCGCGCGGGCGAGGAGGCGTTCGGCCGCATCGACGTCCTCTACAACAACGCCGGGATCTTCCCCCCGGACGACGGGTCGGTCGTCGACCTGGACGAGGCGGTCTGGGACCGGGTGATGGCCATCAACCTCAAGGGCATCTACCTGGTCTGCAAGCACGGCATTCCGGCGCTGCTGCGCGCCGGCGGTGGGTCGGTGATCAACATCGCCAGCTTCGTGGCCCTGGTGGGGTGCACCGTGCCGCAGGACGCCTACACCGCCAGCAAGGGCGGGGTGATCGCCCTCACGAAATCGCTGGCGGTGCAGTTCGGGCCCCGGGGCATCCGTACCAACGCCATCTGCCCCGGGCCCATCGAGACCCCGCTGCTGACGCAGTGGCTGCTCACCAACCCCGAGGCGAAGGCGGTGCGCCTGGCGCGCATCCCCATGGGCCGCTTCGGGCGGCCTGACGATATCGTCGCGCTGGCGCTCTACCTGGCCAGCGACGAGTCGGCCTGGACCAACGGCGCCGTGCTGGTGGTGGACGGCGGGATCACGTCGAACTACTTCTGATCGGACAAGGTGCGCGCGGCCAGGTTCACGGCTACGGGCGGATGTCGCTATCCAGCGGCTCCATGGTCCACGCCCCACCCCGCACCACGGCCACCTCGGTGCAGCCTGCCTCCCGCAGGAGCGCCTCGGCGTCGGCGTGGTGGTCGGTGACCTGGGCCGGGATGTGGGCGTCGGTGGTCACCAGCAGCCGGAGGCCGCGCGCGCGGCACCGGCGCAGGATCCACGGGCTGGGATACGGGCTGCGCACCGCGTCGCGCCAGCCTGCCGTGTTGAGCTCGACGATGAGGTCGGCACGCGCGCAGGCCTGGAGCGTCGCCTCCACCTCGCGGACGTACCACGGCTCGTCCTCGCGGAAGTACCGGTTGCCGTCGTTCCACTTCTTCACACGGTCGAGGTGCCCGACGATCGCCACCCGACCCCACGCCGCCAGGCCCCGCACGCGCTCGTAGTAGGCACCCACCAGCCGGCGGATCTCGCCGCCGAACCAGCGGCGCAGGCCGGCTTCGAAACCGCGCCGGGTGAGGTCGTAAGCCCACGGCACGCCGGCGGCGCTGGTGCCGATGAAGTGCACCGACCCGATGAGGTACTCGAAGGGGGAGCCGGCCACCAGCGCCCACAGCGCGTCGTGGCGCTCGGGGATGTAGTCGAACTCCAGCGCCAGGTGCACGTCCAGGCGCCCGCGCCAGGCCTCGCGCACCCGCGCGACGTCGGCGCAGTACGCGGGCAGGTCGGCCGCGCGCATCGCCGCCTCATCCGGGAAGTCCAGCGGCGCGTGGCTGGAGATCCCCAGGGCGGCCAGCCCCGCGGCGGCCGCCGCCTGCGCGTAGGCGTCGATCTCGCCCTCGCCGTCGCAGTAGCGGTTGTGGGTGTGGTAGGCGGTGCGGATCAGAGTGACGCGGCTCCTTCCGTGTGGAACGGGCCCGCCGGCGCCCGCAGGAGCTCCGCCAGGATCTCCAGGCCGCGGACGATGCGCGGGCCCGGCCGGTTGAAGTAGGCGCTGGCGTCGGTGAGGTAGACACGCCCGGCCCGCACCGCCGGCAGGCCGTCCCAGCCGGGGCGGCCGGTCAGCAGGTGCTGTTCGCTGCGCGTGCGCGCCATGTCGAAGCCGCAGGGCATGATGACCACCACGTCGGGTGCGGCCTCCCGCACCTGCTCCCAGTCGACGACGCACGAGTCCCGGCGCGCGTGTCCGAGTACGTCGACCCCGCCGGCGATCTCCACCATCTCGGGCACCCAGTGTCCGGCGACGAAGAGCGGGTCGAGCCACTCCAGGCAGACGACCCGCGGCTGCGGGACCGGCGGCGGCAGGCGTCGCACGCGGTCGATGCGCCCGCGGAGTGCCGCCACCAGCGCGCCGGCGGCGTCGTCGGCGCCCGCCCGCCGCCCCACCTCCAGGATCGTCTCCAGGATGTCGTCGAGCCCGTGGGGCTCCAGCGACACGATCTGCGGCGCGCCGGCCAGCACCCGCGCGGCCTGACGCACCTCGGGGAACGAGGGCGCGCACACCTGGCAGAGCTCCTGGGTGAGGATCAGGTCGGGCGCCAGGGCCGCGAGCTGGGCCGCGTCCAGATGGTAGACACTGGTCCCGGCATGGAGCGTGCGGCGGATGGCTGCGTCGATCTCGGCGCTCGGCCAGGCGGCGGTGACCACCGCCTGGGCGAGCACCGGGAGCCCGCGGACGTCCGGCGGCCAGTCGCAGTCGTGCGAGACACCCACGAGTCGGTCGCGCAACCCCAACGCGCAGGCGATCTCGGTGGCGCTGGGCAGGAGCGAGACGATCCTCATCGTGCCTTCCATCGCAGGCCGCGGCGGAAAGGTCCCGCCGCCCGCGGCGGCGCGGCCCCCGGCGTGCCGCCAGGCAACACACCCACAGGCGGGACCGCCTCGGGGGCGACCGCCGGCCCTGCGGGGGACCCGCGCGCCCGTGCGACCTCCTCGGGCGGCCGGACGTGGCGGAAGCACGCGAACAGCAGCAGGTCGTAGGCGATCTTCAGAGCGCCGGCGATGACGAAGGGCGCTTCCAGCCCGACGACCTGCATCGAGGCCCCCGCCACCAGCGGGGTCGTGGCCTGCGCCACGTTGCGCACGATGTTGGTGAGGCCGGCAGCCGCGATGCGCTCCTCGGGATCGACGACGGCCACGACGTAGGACTGCCGCACCGGCACGTCCATCTGTGACAGCGCAAACCGCGCCAGCAGCAGGCCTACCGCCCACGCCAGCGACGGCGCCAGCGGGATGGCTACGAGCAGCACGTTGGACGGCAGGTGGGTGGCGACCATGGTGGTGATGAGCCCGATCCGCTCGCCCAGCCGCCCGGCGGCGTAGAACGAGGCCGCCTGGAGGAGCCCGGCGACCAGGAAGACGGGGCCCAGCACCTCGGGGCCGGCGCCCCACCGCGCGCTGAAGTAAAACGCGATCATGCTCTGCACGACGAACCCGCCCGCCAGCGAGTCCACGACGAACAGCGCGGCCAGCCGCAGGACGGTGACCCGCGAGCGCTGGAGACCGCCGCGCGCGGCGGCTGGCGCCGCCTCGACCTGGGGGCTCAGCCGGCTGAACAACCCCAGCGTCACCAGCCCGAGCGCAGCATATGCCAGGAACATCACGCGGAACGCCCCGTCGGCCGTCATCCCAGCCCGCTGCAGCAGCGCCGGCGCACCGGCCGCCAGCGCGCCGAGCGAGCCGGCCAGGGCACCCAGCAGGTTATAGAGTGAGAAGGCGCGGGTGCGGCGCTCGGGGGAGGTCGCCAGCGGCAGTATCGCCTGCTCCAGGGAGAGAAACGGGCCGACCTCGCCCGTGGTCACGCCGACCGTGCCGGTGAGGGAGGCCAGGATCAGCACCGGGTACGACGTGGTCGCGGCGAAGGCCCCGCCACTGCCAGCCATGCACAGCGCGGCCAGCTGGAGGATGCGGCGCCGACCGTAGCGATCCGCGGTGGCAGTGAAGACCGCCGTGAGGACGGCAGACCCCAGCAGGGTCGCCGTGAGGATGGCGCCGACCTGCCACGGCGCCCAGCCCGCCCGGTCCAGGTAGATCCCCAGGAGCACCGACTGGAAGCCGTAGGCGAACGTGCGCACGGCCCGCGCGGCCAGAATGCGCCGGCCGTCGGGGGCGAGCCAGGCGCGGGCGGGGGTGGACAGGCGACCCGCGTTCACACCGGGGCTTTCGGCGCGCCCCCGGCTTCGATCCTGGCTCCGGCGGGAAGTGCGGCCGCCGGCCGCGAAGAAGACCATATCCCCGGGGGGCGCGATGCAGCCGGCCCGGTCCCGTGCCCGCTGCAACCGGAGGTGGGACGAGGTGGTCATCGAGGAAGGCATCCGGAGCCGTCACGGGCTGGAGATGCAGGGAATCCAGCCGGGCGCGGTGGCCTGGAACCTGCCCCCGGCCGCGCTGTACGAGCATGCGATCCGGCGACGGGAGGGGCACATCGCCGCGCACGGCCAGCTGGTGGTGGTGACCGTGCCGCACACCGGACGGTCGCCGCAGGACAAGTTCGTCGTCCAGGAGCCGTCCAGCGACGCCCACATCTGGTGGGGGAAGTACAACCGCCCGATCGCGCCGGAGAACTTCGAGCGGTTGTACCGGCGCCTGCAGGCCTACCTCGGCGGCCGGGAGTTGTTCGTCCAGGATCTGCTGGTCTGCGCCGACCCGCGCTACCGCCGGTACGTCCGGGTCATCACGGAATACGCCTGGCACAGCCTGTTCGCCCGGACGATGTTCATCGTGCCCGACGCCGGCGCCCGGGCCCAGCACACTCCCGAGATCACCGTCATCGACGCGCCCGGCTTCCTGGCCCACCCCGCTGAGGACGGCACGCGCTCCGAGGTCTTCATTTTGCTGCACCCGGCCCGCAAGCTGATCCTGATTGGCGGGACCACGTACGGCGGCGAGATCAAGAAGTCGGTGTTCACCCTGTTGAACTACCTGCTGCCGCTGGAGGGCGTGCTCTCCATGCACTGCTCGGCTAACCGGGGGCCCGCGGGCGACGTGGCGCTGTTCTTCGGGCTCTCGGGCACGGGGAAGACCACGCTGTCGGTGGAGCCCGACCGCGCCCTGATCGGCGACGACGAGCACGGGTGGTCGGAGGAGGGGATCTTCAACTTCGAGGGCGGCAGCTACGCCAAGACGATCCGGCTCTCGCGAGAGCGCGAGCCCCAGATCTACCAGGCCTCGCACATGTTTGGGACCGTGCTGGAGAACGTGGTGATGGACCCGACGACCCGCGAGCTGGACCTGGACGACGACTCGCTGACGGAGAACACCCGCGCCGCGTTCCCCATCACCTACATGCCCAACGTCTGGCCGAGCGGCGTGGCCGGGCACCCGCGGGCAGTGGTGTTCCTCACCTGCGACGCCTTCGGCGTCATGCCGCCCATCGCCCGCCTGACCACGGAACAGGCGATGTACCACTTCCTGGCCGGGTACACCGCCATCGTGGCCGGGACCGAGAAGGGCATCACCGAGCCGACCGCCACGTTCTCTGCCTGCTTCGGCGCGCCGTTCATGGCGCAGCGCCCCACGGTCTACGCGCGCATGTTCGGCGAGCGCATCACGCGCCACGGGACTGCGGTCTGGCTGGTGAACACTGGATGGAGCGGCGGCGCCCAGGGGGCGGGCGGTGACCGCATCAACCTGGCGTACACGCGGGCCATGGTGCGCGCGGCGGTGACGGGTGCGCTGGATGATGTGCCGGTCGCGCCCGATCCCGTCTTCGGCGTGCTGGTGCCCGAGCGTGTGCCGGGCGTGCCGGCCGAGATCCTGCAGCCGCGGGCGACGTGGGCCGACCCCGCAGCGTACGACGCCAAGGCCCGCGACCTCGCGGCGATGTTCCACCGCGCGTTCGAGGAGTTCGCGCCGCACACCTCCGAGGCCGTCCGGGCCGCCGGGCCGCGGGTGTCGTAGGCCCGCAGGGTGCAGGAGCACACCGGCCGTGAGCGCGCACCGGCGCATCGGCGTCCTGACCGGCGGCGGCGACTGTCCCGGGCTGAATGCCGTCATCCGGGCGGTGGTGCTGGCGGCCGTGCGGGGATTCGGATGGGAGGTCGTCGGCATCCTCGACGGGTTCGACGGCCTGTTGCACGACCGCACCCGCCTGCTCGGGATCGAGGAGGTCCGGGGCATCCTCGCCCAGGGCGGCACCATCCTGGGCACGTCGAACCGGGGTAACCCCTTCGCGTGGCCGGTGGTCCGCGACGGGCGCACCGAGATCATCGATGCGTCGTCGCTGGTCCTGGAGCGGCTGCGGGCACTGGACCTGCACGCCCTGGTGGTGATCGGCGGCGACGGCACGCTCCACATCGCCCAGAGCCTCTACGAGATGGGCGCGCCCGTGGTGGGGATTCCCAAGACCATCGACAACGACATCGCGGCGACCGACGTCACGTTCGGCTTCGACACCGCGCGCCTGACGGCCACCGAGGCGATCGACAAGCTGCACTCCACCGCCGAGAGCCACCACCGCGTCATGGTGGTGGAGACGATGGGCCGCAACGCCGGGTGGATCGCTCTCGAGTCGGGCATCGCCGGCGGGGCCAACGTGGTGCTGATCCCCGAGATCCCCTTCCGCCTGGAGGCGGTGGCCGCCGCCATCGAGGACCGCGCGCAGCGCGGCCGGCCGTGGTCGATCGTGGTCGCCGCCGAGGGCGCGCACCCCGAGGGCGGGGTGCAGGTCTACCAGGACACCGGCGGCCCCGGCCGCCTGCCGCGCCTGGGGGGGATCGCCCAACAGGTCGCCTCACGCCTGGGCGAGTACACGGGGCGCGAGACGCGCTCGCTGGTGCTGGGCCACCTGCAGCGGGGCGGCAGCCCCACGCCCTTCGACCGGCTGCTGGCCACGCGCTTCGGCGTGCGGGCCACCGAGTGCGTGGCCGCCGGACGCCTGGGCGTCATGGTGGCGCTGCGCGGCACCGACCTCATCGATGTGCCCATCGCCGAGGCGATCGCCACGCCCAAGCGCGTGCCGCCCGACGGCCAGCTGGTGCGGACGGCGAAGGCGCTAGGGATGTCGGTGGGTGTATAGACGCTGGCGGGGCAGTCCCGGCAGGAAACTGGCGCGTCACAAAGAAATTGTCGAAATAATCGATTACTAATCGCGCCATGGATCCAGCAGTAGTCGAGCTGAAGCTGCCCTTCAACACCGTCGGTGAGGCGGTGACGGGTGATCTACGGGAAGCGATCCTGTCCGGCCGCCTGCGCCAGGGTGAGTTCCTGCGGCAGCGTGCGCTGGCAGGACGGTACGGCGTCAGCGAGGTTGTCGTTCGGGAAGCCTTGCGCAGGCTCGAGGTCGAGGGACTCGTGGAGATCCTGCCGCGCCGGGGTGCCCGTGTCAGCCAGCTGGCGGTGGCCGATCTGCACGAGCTGTACGACCTCCGTATCTTCCTCGAAGAGCTGCTGACGCGATCCGCGGTACCCAACTGCACTCCCGACGACCTGACGCGGGCCGAGTCGCTGCTGGGGCAGATGGCGCTGGAGCGGGATCCCGTACGGTGGCTGCGGCTGAACCGCGATTTCCATACCGTCCTGTGCCGGCCCAGCGGCCGACCTCGTCTGTTGCGCCTGCACGAAGAGCTGCGCATTGCGTCCGAACGCTACCTGCGTGTGAGCCTGGCGCTGCTCAGTCGTTTCGATGTCGCGCAACGCGAGCACGAACAGATCCTGGAGGCCTATCGCCGACGTGAGCCGGCAGCCGCGGCGGCGTTGGCCGGTGCCCACCTGCGGCAGGTGCGGGACATGATCGCCGCGTTCCTGCAGGGCGTCGGAGCGAGGCCGTCGCAGGATGCGGAGGATGATGCAGGCAGTGCAGGGAGGTCTGCGTCCCCTGCGGGGACCGGAACGCCGACCTGACGGGCAACAGTCACCCGATTACTCCACGGGAGGTGGCACCATGTACGATCGAGGGCATTGTCGATGGCGGGTACTGGTGGCGGTGGCGGCGCTGGTGGCCATCGTGCCGTGGGTGGATATCGGGCTCGGCAGCGCCCAGGCACCGCTGACGCTGAAGTGGGCGCTCATCACGCCCGAAACGTTTCCGTATATGGACGGTGCCCGCAAGTTCAAAGAGTTGATCGAGCAGCGGTCGGGCAGCCGGATTCGCGTCGAGATCTTCCCCGGCGGCCAGCTCGGCGCCGAACGGGACATCAACGAGGCGATTCTGGAGGGCGCGATTCACATCGGCGTCGGCGCCGGGGCTATGGCCAACCTGGCGCCGATCTACAACCTGGTGCAGGTGCCGTTCCTGATCCAGGGGCAGGACCACATGGAGCGGATCGCGCTGGGGCCCACGGGAGCCAAAGTGGCGCGCCGCATCGAAGAGCAGGCGCGGTTCCGGGTCCTGGCGTGGTTCAGCACGGGCGACAGCGCCATCGAGACCGTGAAGAAACCCGTGCGGCACCCCAACGACTTGCGCGGCGTGAAGATTCGCATTATCGAGAACCCCATTTTGCGGGTGACGTTCCTGGCGTTTGCGGCCAACCCCACACCCATGCCCTACACCGAAATCTACACCGGCCTGCGGCAGGGGGTGATCGAGGGAGCACACCTGGACGTGGTCTCGGTGGACGCGCTGAAGATCTACGAGATCGCCAAGTACATCACCGACTGGGAGCAGATCGCATTCCTGGCGGAGCCGCGGCCGGTGATCATGAACGCCAGGTTCGTCGACGGCCTGCCCGAGGCCGACCGGAAGCTGATCCAGGACGCGATGCTGGAGGCGGCGGCGCACGAACGGCGCGTGTTTCGCGAGCGCATGAAGACCATCCGCCGGACGCTGGTGGAGAAAGGGATGCAGATCACCCCGGTCGACGCCGAAGCGTTCGTGACCCGCGTGCGTCCCATCTGGCGGCAGTGGGCGACAGATCTCAAGGCGGAGGACATCCTGGACGAGATCGTCAGGCTCCGGCGGTAGGGCGCATGGCGCTGGTGGGGTCAGAGGCACGTTCCTGCCGTTGCGGGTGAGCCAGGGCGCTGAGGTCGCCGGGAGGGTCCGGCCAGGGAGCCGGCCGGCGCGGGTGTGCCAGCCGTGATGGCGTGGATCGACCGGGTCGTGCGGTTCCTGATCGGGCTGCTGATGGCGGGGATCTTGATCGTGGTCCTCCTGGCTGTGTTCTTCCGGTACGTGCTGAACGCGGCACTGTTCTGGGGTGAGGAAGTCGCTCGATACCTCACGGTGTGGGTGATCTTCCTCTCCATGAGCGTCGCCTACGGCAGCGGTGCGCACGTTCGCGTCACGGCGCTGCTCGACCGGGTGCACCCGAGGGCCCGCCGGCGCGCCGACCTCGTCGCCGCCGTCCTGGAGGTTGCGCTGTTGGGGCTCTTGACCTGGTACGGGGTGGTGCTCGCAGCGAACAACCTGCAGCGGGGGCAGCGCTCGCCGGCCCTGCAGATACCCATCGGCTGGGTGTATCTGGCCGTGCCTGCGGGCGCGGGGCTCAGTCTGCTCCACGCGGTGGCGCGGGTGGGGGCCTTGCTGGGGAGGTGGTCCCAGCCCATGACAGCAGAGCAGGGGTCGGCCGCGGGCCTCGGCGACCCCCTGCGCGCACCTGGCCGGAGCCGATGATCGCCCTTACGCTGGCGTTCTTCGGCCTGCTCCTGCTGGGCCTGCCGGTGGCGTTGGCCCTGGCAGGCGCCGGGATCCTGTACCTGCTGCTGCATGGCACGCCTCTGACGGTGGCGCCGCAGCGAATGTTTGTCGCCGCCGACGATTTCACCCTCATGGCGATTCCGCTGTTCATCCTCGCGGGCTACCTGATGAACGAGACCGGGATCACCCGGCGGCTGGTGCGGTTCGCGGTGCTGCTCCTGGGGCGCATCAACGGCGGACTGTCCTACGCCAACATCGGGGTCTGCATGGTGTTTGGCGGCATCACGGGCGTGGCGGCGGCAGAAGTGGCCGCGGTCGGCACGGTCTTGATCCCGGCCATGGAGGAGGACGGCCACGACCGGGAGTACGCCACGGCCCTGACGCTGGCCGGGTCGCTCATGGGGCCCATCATCCCCCCCAGCGTCCCGCTCCTCATCTACGGCATTCAGGCGGAGGTGTCGATAGGCAAACTGTTCCTCGCAGGCGTGGTGCCGGGTGCGTTGATCGCCGTGGCGCTGGCGGTCCTCAACTTTGTCCTGCTCAGGCGCACGGGGTTTCGGAGCCGGTTGCCTCAGGCACGGCGCCCGCGGGGTGTGGAGTTCTGGCGGGCATGCGGCGAGGCGGCGCTGGCCTTGGTGATGCCCCTGGTGGTTGTCGGGGGTATCGTCGCGGGGGTGTTCACGCCCACGGAGTCGGCGGGCATTGCGGTGGCCTACGCGCTGTTCGTGGGGCTAATGGTTTTTCGCACGCTTCACCTGCGCGCGCTCCCCCGCATCTTCGTCCAGGCCGGAATTACCAGCGGGGTTGTCATGGTGATCGTGGCGGCCTCGGCAGTGTTGAACTGGGTGCTGGCGTACGGCCAGATCCCCACCCTCGTGGCCCAGTCGCTGCTGCGGTGGACTGATGACCCCCATGTCTTCATGCTGCTGGTGATCGTGGTGCTGCTCATCGTGGGTATGCCGCTGGATCCCGTGCCGGCCCTGATCGTGCTGACGCCGGTCCTGCTCCCCGCCGCCAGAAGCTACGGAGTCGACCTGGTGCACTTCGGGACCGTGATGGTGTTCACGCTGGTGATCGGGCTCCTGACGCCGCCTGTGGGCGCTAGCCTGTTTGTAGGCAGTGCGGTGTCCGGCATCTCCCTGGAGCGGCTGAGTGTGGTGGTGCTGCCGTTTGTCGCGGTGCTGCTGGCCGTGGCCCTGGTGCTGGCGTTCATACCCGGGCTGTCGGTGTGGTTGCCGGTGGCGCTACTGGGGCGATGAGAGGCGAACGCTCTGCGCGGGAGGAGGGTGGACATGCCGAAGCCGTTGTGGTTGCGTGGTGTGATTCCGGCCATTGTGACGCCGTTTCGCGACGACTACAGCGTCGATGAGGACGGACTGCGGCGGTATGTGCGCGCGGTGCTGGCCGTGCCCGGGGTGAGCGGCGTGCTGTGCAACGGGTATACGGGCGAAGGTGGGGCGCTGACGCCGGAGGAACGGCGGCGGTGCATCGAGATCTGTGCCGGCGAGATCGGCGGACGGGTGCCGCTCATCGCCGGGATAGATGCGCGGTCGACGGCAGAGGCGGTGGAGGCGGCGCGGGACGCTGTCCGGGCCGGTGCAACGGTGATTCAGGTGAACTCTCCCTTTGAGCACCTGCTGCGGCGAGGATTCCCGCGTACCATGGAGGCACCGCTGCGCTACTTCGGCACCCTGAACGATGAGGTCGGCGTGCCGATGCTGGTGTTTCAGTACCCTGCGTGGAGCGGTCTGACCTATCCCCCGGAAGTCCTGGCCAGGCTGGCGGAGCTCCCCTATGTGGTGGCGGTCAAAGAAGCCGTGGACCTCGAGACGTACGTGGCGGACTTCGATGCGTTGCATGGCACCGTAGCCCTCTTTGCCGATCACAACGGCTACACCCTGCTGCCCATGTTGCTGCTGGGCGCCGATGGCACCATGGTCGGCATCTCCAACGTGGGGTTGGAACTGTACGTCGAGCTGTTCGAGGCGGTGCAGCACCGGGAGTTCCAGCGCGCAGTGGACCTGACCAACACCCGCCTGCGACCGCTGATGCGAGTGCTGGCCACCGACCTGGGCCGCACGCCCACGTCGTTCGTCAGCAAGGTCAAGGAAGCCCTGGTGATGCTCGGACGGCTGGACCGGGCGGTGGTACGGCCGCCAGAGGTTCCCGTCACCGCGGCGGAGCGGCGGGAGATCCGACAGGCCCTGACTGCGGCCGGCCTCCTGTCCGCGGCAGCGCCCGTGGTCTGATGTTCGTCGTGGGCGTGGACGTCGGCGGCACGTTCACCGACGTGGCCGTGCTGGACGTGCAGGGTGGTCACACCGTCACGGCCAAGGCGCTCAGCCGCCCTGACGATCTCACCACGAGCGTGGTGGAGGCCCTGGAGATGGCGGCCGCCACCCTGGGGGTGTCGCTGGAGCGGTTGCTGGCGCGCACCGTGCGTTTTTCCCACGCCACGACCCGGACGTCCAACGCGTTGCTGACGTTCTCTGGGAGCCGGGTGGGACTGCTGACGACACGAGGGTTTGAGGATACGCTGCTCATCATGCGTGGCATCGGACGCGTGGCCGGTCTCAGCCTGGCGGAGCGGCGGCATCCTCGGGCAACCGCCAAGCCGCCCCTGCTGGTGGACGAGACGCGCATTCGGGGCGTCAGGGAACGGGTTGATGCCCGTGGGCGGATCGTGACGCCGCTGGACGTCGACCACGCCCGAGCACAGATCGTCGATCTCCTGCAGGAGGGTGTCGAGGCGTTTGCCGTCTGCCTCCTGTGGGCGTTCGCCAACCCCTGCCACGAGCAGGCCATCGCCGCGCTCATCGGAGAGCTAGCGCCGCAGGCCCACATCAGTCTGTCACACCAGGTGGCGCCGCTGCGGGGCGAGTACGAGCGGACGGCCACCACGGTGGTCAATGCGTACGTGGCGTCCGCCCTGGAGCACTACCTGCGGCGATTGACCCGGCGCCTGCGGGATGCGGGGTTGCAGGCGCCGCTGCTGGTGATTCAGGCCAACGGCGGCGCCACGTCCGTCGACCGGGTCGTTCCCGTGCAGACCATCGAATCGGGCCCGGCAGCCGGGGTGGCCGCGGCGCAGGCGGTGGCGCGGGCGACGGGTCACCAGCGCGTCATTGCCACCGACGTGGGCGGGACGACGTTCAAGGTTGGCGTGCTCACGGGCGGGAAGTGGGCCACCACGCGCGAGACGGTCATCGGCCAGTACAGCCTGTGGTTGCCCATGGTGGACGTGGTGTCGATCGGCGCGGGCGGCGGTTCGGTGGCCTGGGTGGATGATACGCGCCTGCGCGTGGGGCCCCGCAGCGCCGGGGCGGTGCCCGGACCGGCTTGCTACGGCCGTGGTGGCACCGAGCCGACCGTCACCGACGCGGACGTGGTACTGGGGTATATCGGCCCCGATACCTTCTGGGGTGGCCGCATGCGGCTGGATACGGCGGCCGCCAGGCGCGCCCTTGCAGAACACGTCGCCGTCAGCCTGTTCGACGGCGACGTGGTGCGGGCTGCCGCGGGCATTCGTGAGGTCATAGACCACCAGATGGCCGACCTGATTCGCAAGGTCACCATCGAGCGGGGGTACGATCCGCGGGAGTTCGTTCTGTTCGCCTATGGCGGTATGGGGCCGGTGCACGGGAATGCCTACGCGCGCGCGGCCGGCATCGCGCGGGTGGTGGTTCCCGGCGGGGCGTCAGTGCTCTCCGCGGTGGGCGGCGCGCGGTCGGATATCCTGCACACGCAGGCCACTTCGGATCTGCTGTTGGTGCCTGCGGATCCCAGCCGGCTGAAGAGCCACTTCCGTCGCATGGAGGCCGAAGCCGCGGCGATGTTCGAGGCCGAGGGGATCCCCCCCGAGCGGCGGACGTTCTCCCGATGGCTGGAGATGCGGTACCGCCGCCAGCTGCACGCCATCCGCGTGGACATTTCGACGCGGGCGCTGGACGACGGGCAGACGGATGCCGTGGTCGCGGAGTTCGAGCGTCGGTACGCCGCGCTGTACGGTGCCGCGGCGGCCTTCAGGGAGGCGGGGATCGAGGTGGTCACGGCGGGATTGGACGCCTGGGGTCACGTCGAGTCCCTGCCGCTGCCGGTCGTCCCGACGGGCGGGTCCGATCCGTCGGCGGCGCTGAAGGGGCACCGTTCCGTGTACTGCCTGCGGCGGCGTCGATGGGTGGAGGCACCCGTGTACGACGGGGAGCGGGTCAGTGCCGGGAACCGAGTGCTCGGGCTCGCGTTGGTGGAGTACCCGCATACGACAGTGGTGGTGGAGGACGGGACGGAGGCGGTGGTCGACGCGTTCGGGAACATGGTGCTGACGTGCGAGGTGGAGGCGTGAGGACCGGCATGCCGGGTGTGGAGCCCGTGACCTTCGAGGTCATTGCCCACCGGCTGGGGCTGATCGCCGAAGAGATGGGCATCGTCTACATGCGTACCTCGGGCTCGCACGTCCTCGTCACCGGCAACGACGCTGCCACGGGCATCACGCTGCCTGACGGCGCCCTGGTCATCGCTGGCCCGTACATCACCACCCAGGCCAACGTGCTGCCGCTGGTTATCCACAGCACGCAGGAGTTATGCGGTCAGCGCCCGGGGATCGTCGACGGCGATGTGTTCATCTGCAACGACCCGTACCTGGGGGCGATCCATCAGCCGGACATCGCCACGGTGGCACCCGTCTTCCACGGGGGGCGGCTGGTGGCCTGGGTCGGCGCCTCGGGACACCAGTTGGACACCGGGGGCATGGATCCCGGCGGGTTCTCCGTGGGCGTGGTCGACGTCCACCAGGAAGGCCTGCGCATGCCGCCGGTGAAGCTGGTGGAGCGGGGCGTGCTCCGCGACGATCTCTTTCGGTGGATTTGCAACAGCGTGCGTGACCCGCTGGTCGGCCTCGACATCAAAGCACAACTGGCGGCGCTGACCGTGGGCCGGCGGCGCCTCCTGGAGACCATCGACCGATACGGGGCCGAGACCGTGACGGCGGTCATGCAGGGCATGCTGGCGTACGCCGAGCGGCGGCTGCGAGGACGGTTACGGGAGCTGCCCGACGCGGTGGTGCGCGAGGTACAGTACCTCGACCACGATGGACATGCGCCGAACGTCTACCAGGTGATCTGTACCGTTGCCAAGCGTGGCGACCGGCTGTCCGTGGACTTCTCGGGCACGGACTCGGCACCGGCGAGCCTGATCAACTGCACAGCGTCCGGCCTCCTGGCGGGGGTGCTGACCGCCGTCTACGTGCAGCTGGCCTACGACCTGCCGTGGAACTGGGGGATTCGTCGGTGCCTTGAGATCACCGCTCCCGAGAGGTGCATCGTCAACGCTCGGTACCCCAGGCCGTGCTCCATGGCCACCATCTCGGCGGTGATCATCGTCATTGACTGCGTGTTCGGGGCCCTGGCAAAGATCCTGTCATGCAGCCCGCGGTACGCCATGGAGGCCACCGGTCTGTGGACGGGCACGTCGATGGGCCCCGTGGTGGCCGGGACCAGTCAGCACGGGTTCCCCTTTGCGACAACGGAGATGAGCCACTTCGCCGGGGGCACCGGCGCGCGGACCTACGCCGACGGCGTGGATACCGGCGGGATTATCTTCAATACCACACCAAACATCTCCAACGTGGAAGACATCGAAGCCGACTTCCCGCTGCTGTACCTGTTCCGGCGGCACCTGCGCGACTCGGGCGGACCGGGACGCTGGCGCGGCGGGGCGTCAGGCGAGCTGGCATACGTGCCGCATGGTGCGCCCCATGATGACCTGGAGTGCGTCATGGCGGCCACGGGCGCCGAGCAGCCCAACGCCGTGGGCCTCTGGGGAGGTCTGCCCGGCGCCGCAGTCCGGGTGGCCCGCGTGCGCGGCACCGACATCCCCCAGCGCAAGGGGACGTCGGCGCCACTGCCGGCGACGCTGGAGGAGTGTGGGGGGGTGCTGGAGTTCTTGCCTCCCAAGCACCGCCGTACCGCATTCCGGCACGACGAGGTCTGGTACCACAACTGGCAGGGTGCCGGAGGATACGGCGATCCGATTCAGCGAGAGCCGCACCGGGTCGCCGAAGACGTGCGCCGCGGACTGGTCTCCCGCGACGTGGCGTGGGCGGTGTACGGCGTAGCCCTCGACGGGACCGGTGGTGTTGACGAAGCCGCCACGGAGGCCCGCCGCCGGTCCATCGTCGCCGAGCGCCGACAACACGCCCGGCGTCCGCTCCCGCACGCGTCCGCTCCGATTCCGGAAGCGGATGCCGCAGCGCTGGTACCGGTGGGTCCGTACCTGGGCATCGACTGGACGCGCCGGGTGTACGCGTGCCGTGTCTGCCGCCGGACGCTGGGCCCGGCGGAGGCCAATCTCTATGACCTGCTGGCCGAGGCCGAGCTTCCCCTGGTGGCCGCCGGCCCGGTGCGGGGGGAGCACTACGATCGCGGGCGGTTCTTCCTGCGGGCGCTGTACTGCCCTGGCTGCGGGACGCAGGTCGACGTCCACGTGCAGCTGCGGGGAGGCACGCCGCGGGCATTCCGCCTCGTACCGGCCGCGGTACAGGTGGGGGGCGGCATGCCGCCGTAAGATGGAGGCAGACGGCGTATGCGGTTGGTTCTGTTCGACGACGGCCGGGGACCCCGTCCCGGCGTGTTGGACGGCGACGATGTCATCCGGGACGTGGGCGATCGTTTCGGCACGCTCTCCGCGGCCCTGGCGGCGCTCCATGACGCACCCGACGACTTTCAGACTGCGTTGGCCCGCGGCACCGTGGTGCCGCGGGCACGGGCCAGGCTTCTGGCCCCGGTGGACCGCATGGCGCAGGTGCTGTGCGTGGCGGCCAACTACCGCGAGCACGCCGAGGAAGCGGGGCTCGGGGGCGTGCCGCCGCAGCCGGTGCTGTTCGTAAAGCTGTGGACAGCACTGACAGGCCCGGAGGATCCCATTCGGCTCAGTCCGCTCACGCGGCAGCTGGACTACGAAGCTGAGCTGGTGGCGGTCGTGGGACGGGTTGCGCGGGCGGTCGCGGCGGCCGAGGCTCTACGCCATGTCGGCGGCTACACTGTCATGAACGACATCAGCGCACGGGACCTCCAGTGGACGCAGCTCGGTCAGCACCGCATCGTGGACTGGTACTCGGCCAAGTGTCTGGAGGCATCGACGCCGGTGGGACCGTGGATCGTGACCTCGGACGAGGTTCCGGACCCCCAGCGCCTGCGCATCCGC
This sequence comes from Candidatus Fervidifonticultor secundus, assembly GCA_031459385.1. Taxonomy (GTDB): domain Bacteria; phylum Sysuimicrobiota; class Sysuimicrobiia; order Sysuimicrobiales; family Humicultoraceae; genus Fervidifonticultor; species Fervidifonticultor secundus. The sequence continues at coordinate 335,910 of JAVKIP010000001.1, forward strand.
TCGTGGGTCAACGGCGTCCTCCGGCAGGACGAGACGACGGCGCTCATGGTGCACCCGATCGGTGCCCTGGTGGCCTACGCATCGCTGCGGACGACCCTCTACCCGGGTGACCTCATCGCAACGGGCACACCCCGCGGCGTGGGCGGGTTCGCCGGCCGATTCCTCCAGGAGGGCGATGTGGTGGAAGTGGACGTGGACGGGATAGGGCGTCTGGCCAACCGGGTGCAACGCGCCGGTTGACCATGGATGCCAGTGCTACCGTCCCCGGGCGGCGCCGGGTGGTGCTGATCACGGGGGCCAGCCGCGGGATCGGCCGCGCGACCGCCCTGGCAGCAGCGTCCGAAGGCATGGATGTCGCGCTCGTGGCGCGACGGGATCTCCAGGCGCTGGCAGCCGTCGCAGACGCGGCGCGGGCCCGGGGGGTGCGAGCCACCTGGTTGCTGGCCGACGTCGGCCAGCTGGTGGACATCGAAAAGATCGCTACGCACGTGGCACAGGCATACGGTCGGCTGGACGCGTTGGTGAACAACGCAGGGGTGGCCACACGGCGCAGCGTGACTGACGTCTCGGTAGCAGAGTGGCAGGACACGCTGGCGGTGAATCTCACCGGTCCGTTCTTCCTGGTGCGGGCGTGCCTGCCGCTGCTGCGGAAGGGGGACGATCCCGCCGTCGTCAATGTGGCCTCCATCGCGGGACGCATCGGCGGTCGGGTGGGACCACATTACGCTGCCTCCAAAGGTGGGCTGATCGCACTCACGAGGTACCTGGCCCTGCACCTGCGGGCCGATGGCATCCGGGTCAACTGTGTGGCGCCCGACCTGACGGCCACCGAGATGCCCCGCCAGTTGGGGCTGGTGCCGCCGGCGGATTCTGCGGGCACGCCGGTCTGCCTGGGTCGCCCGGAAGACGTGGCGCAGGTAATCGTATTTCTCTGCCGTCCGGGCAACAGGTTCCTGAACGGCGAGTGCATTCACCTGACCGGGGGCCGCCAGTACTACGGCGAGGTGCCCTGACGCGGCTACCGCGGGGTCGCGTCCTCACCGGGTTGCGGTCTCAGCGGATCAACCGGCGCCGCATCAGCCGCAGCGGAGCCGGGAACAGCACTGCGGTCACCGCCAGCATCCAGGCCACGTCGGCGAGATGCCCGGGGCCCGCCGTGCCCAGGGCCAGCGCCCGCGCCACGCTCACGACGTGCGAGAGCGGCGTCAGCCAGGCCGCCGCGCGCACCCAGGCCGGCAGGGCGTCTAGGGGGAAGAAGACGCCGCTGAACATGAACATGGGCGTGATGAACAGGGCGAAGTAGAACGTGAAGTAGTCGATGTTGGGGTTGACGGCGGTGAATGTCATGGCGATGACCGAGAACATGAGGCCCGACAGGAAGAACAGCGGCGGCAGCAGCAGCGCCAGGGGCGAGCGCACCACCCCGAACAGCGCGATGACCACCAGGAAGACGCTGCCGTAGAGCACGCTGCGGGTCGCCCCCCAGGCGATCTCGCCGACGACCACGTCCTCGACGTTCAGCGGCGTGGTGATCACGGCGTCGTAGGCTTTCTCATAGTACATCTGCACGTAGGCGTTGTACGTGCACTCGAACGTCGCCCCGAACATGGCTGCGGTGGCCACCAGCCCCGTGGCCACGAAGGTCAGGTACGGCAGGCCGCCGACCGTGCTCAGGTACGCGCCGAGCCCGAAGCCCATGGCCAGCAGGTAGATGACCGGCTCCAGGAAGTTGATGGCCACCGACTCGGGGAAGATGCGCCGGAAGACGTAGACGTTGCGCTGCCAGAACCGCAGGGCGCCCTTCGGCCAGAAGAGCCTCATCAGTCGCGCAGCATCCTCCCGGTGAGCTTCAGGAAGACGTCCTCCAGCGTGGCGCGGCGCAGCGTCGCCGCCTCGACGTCCACACCCGCCGCGCGGATGCGGTGCAGCAGCGCCTCGCCGTCGGCCGTGTAGAACAGGACCAGGTCGCCGGCAACCTCGTGGGCGTCGGCCAGGCCGGCGGCGGCGGCCAGCGCCCGGTCCAGTCCCGGGGCCGCCTCGCCGTCGCGGGCCAGCCCGTGGAGCTCCACCACCTCGCGGCCCACGTGGGCCCGGATCAGGTCAGCGGGCGCGCCCTCGGCGACGATCCGGCTGCGGTCCATGATGACGAGCCGGTCGCACAGCGCCGCGGCCTCCTCCATGTAGTGCGTGGTCAGGATCTGCGTGACGCCCCGGCGCTTGAGCTCGCGGAGCTTCTCCCAGGTGAGCTGGCGGGCCTGGGGATCGAGGCCCGTGGTGGGCTCGTCGAGAATCAGCAGCTCCGGGTCGGCGATCAGCGCCCGCGCCACCATCAGGCGCCGGCGCATGCCGCCGCTCAGGGTCTCCACCCGGTCGTTGGCGCGGTCTGCCAGCGCCACGAACGCCAGCAGCTCGTCGGCTCGCCGTCGTGCCACAGCCCACGGGAGGTCGAAATAGCGCCCGAAGACCACCAGGTTCTCGCGGACGGTGAGCGCCGAGTCCAGGGTGTTCTCCTGGGCGACGACCCCCAGGCGCGCTTTGATGGCCCGGGCGTCGGCGCGGACGTCGCGGCCCAGGACGTGCAGGGCACCGGCGGTGGGCGGCAGGACGCAGTAGATCATCTTCATGGTCGTGGTCTTGCCGGCGCCGTTGGGGCCCAGGAAGCCGAAGCACTCGCCGCGGCGGACCGCGAACGTGATGCCGTCCACCGCCAGCAGCGTGCCGTAGCGCTTGGTCAGCGCCTCCGCCTGAACGACGGCGTCGGGCGCATCACGCATCGGCGTCCGCGGCCCCGCTTCCCGCGGGCGTGGTGGGCTCCGGCCCCGCGTCCCCGGCCGGCTGGGCCCCCGGTGGCGGCTGCATCGGCGCGGCCAGCACCTTGTCGACGCGGTGGCCGTCCATGTCCACCACCTCGACCCGCCAGCCCGGGAGCGCCACGTGGTCGCCGGGGCTCGGGATCCGGTCCAGGACCGTCATGACCATGCCGCCGACGGTCTCGTAGCCCTCGCCCTCCGCCGGGAGGGCGTCGAGCCCGAGCAGCATCTTGAACTCGTCCGCCGGCAGCATGCCATCGACCAGCCACGAGCCGTCGGCGCGCCGGACGACGGACGGCATGGCGGCTTCGCCTGCCTGGGGGATCTCGCCCACGATGGCTTCCAGGATGTCGTCGCTCGTCACCAGCCCCTGGAGTCCGCCGTACTCGTCGATCAGCAGCGCTGTGTGGGTGCGGGCCTGGCGGAACTGGTCCAGCGCCGACAGCGCGGGCGCGGTCTCGGGGATGAACAACGGCCGCTGCGCCAGTGCCCGCAGGTCGATCGGCCTGCCGCCCATGAGGTGCACCAGCAGGTCACGGGCCTGCACGATCCCCACGACCCGGTCCAGCGTTCCCTCGGCCACCGGGTAGGCCGAGTAGCGGCTCGAGGTCACCTTCCGGCGGATCTCCTCGGGAGGATCGTCCACGTCGAGCCAGGTGATCTCGGTGCGCGGCGTCATGATGGCGCTGACCCTGCGGTCGGCCAGACGGAAGACCCGTTCCACGAGCTTCTGCTCGCCCGGCTTGAACACCCCGGTCTCGGCGCCCCGGGCGATCAGCAGCCGCACTTCCTCCTCGGTGACCGGCGGTTCGCTCACGGGGGGCACCCGCAGGGCGCGCACGACCAGCTCGGTGAACGCGCTGAGCACGTGCACCACCGGGGCCGCCACCACCGCCAGGCTCCGCATCGCCGGCGCGAGCGCCGCCGCCAGGCCCTCCGGCGCGGCGAGCGCCACGCGTTTGGGGACCAGCTCGCCCAGCACCAGCGACAGGACCGTGATCGGCAGCACGACCAGGCCCAGCGCCGTCGCCTGGGCATACGGCGCCAGGGCCGGGATCGTCGCGAGCCACGCCGCCAGCGGCCGCGCCAGGGTCGCACCGCCAAAGGCACCGGCGAGGACGCCGACCAGCGTGATGCCGACCTGCACGGTGGAGATGAACCGGCTCGGCGTGCGCAGCAACTCCAGCGCCACACGGGCGCCGCGGTCGCCGGCGGCAGCCCGCTGCTCCAGGCGGCTGCGGCGCGCGGCGAGCACGGCGATCTCGGCCATGGCGAAGACGCCGTTGACCAGGACCAGCAGCAGGATGATCAGGACCTCAACGGACAGCTCGCGCATCTACCGGGTGACCGTGACCTTGCGCAGGCCGCGGGGGGCGTCGGGATTGAGGCCGCGGGCCACCGCGACGTGGTACGCGAAGAGGTGCGCGGCCGGCGCGGCTGCCACCGGGGTCAAGGTCTCGGGGAGCCGCGCGTCCACGGCCAGATCGCCGGGGTCGTCGCCGAAGGCGAAGGTGAGGGTGGGTACCGACCGCTGGCGCAGCGCCACCCGGACCTCGATGAGACCGGCGCGCGTGCGTCCCGGCGGCAACAGCAGGAGCACGGTGCGGGTGCGGTCCAGCGCGGCGATGGGGCCGTGCAGCAACTCGGCCGCCGACAGCGACTCGGCGAACGCGTAGGCGGTCTCCTTGAGCTTCAATGCCGCCTCGTCGGCGACACCCAGCATGTACCCGCGTGTGGTGACGATCCACGGGTCGCGTTTGGCGTGGCGCCGGGCCAGCGCCTTCACCGTGTTCTCGCGGTCCACCACCGCCGCGACGGCGTCGGGCAGGCGGGCCAGCGCCCGGCCCAGGTCGCGGTGCTGCGCCCACCCGGCGACCAGCGCCGCCAGCGCGGCCAGCGAGGCCGTGAAGGTCTTGGTGGCCGCCACGGCCTGCTCGGGCCCGGCCACCAGCGGCAGCACGTGCCCGCTGTGCTGGGCCAGCGGCGAGACGGGGTCGTTGGTGATCGCGACGGTCAGCGCTCCCTGCCGCCGGGCCGCGGCCACCACCTCCGCCACGTCTACCGATCGGCCCGACTGCGAGATGCCGATCACGACCCCTGCCGACCAGTCCGGCGTGCGGTCGTAGAGGGTGGTGACCGAGGGCATGGCCGTCGCGGTGGGAAGGCGCAGCAGCGTTTCGACCAGGTACTGCCCGTAGATGGCCGCGTTGTGCGACGTGCCCCGGGCGACGAACACCACCAGCGACGGCTTGCGGCGGCGCAGCGCCTCGCCGATCTCGCCGATACCGGCGGCCTGTTCGGTGAGCAGGCGCGCCAGCACCGCGGGCTGCTCGCGGATCTCGGAGAGCATGGCATGGGGCGTTGTGGGCACGGGGCAGGCTCCGCTGGACGATCTGGCCGGGCCAACGAGACCCCTTCGTCGGCGTCCGGCCGGTCCCTGCCAGGACGCGCCGGGATCCGGCGTCAGGGAGGAGACCTGCACCGGGGCGACGAATAGTCATAACGTTATGACAAATGGCATCACCCGCCGATCCCCGGTGCCCCTCTACTACCAGGTCGAGTCCTGGCTGCGGCAGCAGGTGGCCGGCGGGCGCCTGCAGGGCGCGTGCCTGCCGACCGAAGCAGCACTGGTCCGGCAGCTGGGCGTGAGCCGCATCACGATCCGCCGGGCGATGGAGCGTCTGGTGCAGGAAGGCCTGATCTACCGCGTGCCGGGTCGGGGGACCTTCGCCAACCCGCGGCGCGCCCGGGAGTTCCGCATCGAGCGCAATCCCGTCGACCTGCTGGGCTTCGAGGACGACATCCGGCGCGCCGGCCTCGCCGCGGAGACCGTCGTGCTGCGCCGCGACTGGGTGGATGCGCCCGCCGACGTCGCGGCCGCGCTGGGGCTGGCGTCAGGCGAGGAGGTGCTGTGGCTGTACCGCCGGGGCACCGCCGGCGGCCGGCCGCTGTGGGTGGAGGACCGCTACCTGGTCCGCCGCCTGGGAGCCCGGCTGCGGCCGCGCGAAGCGGCCACGCCCAGCCTGCTGGCGACGCTGGCCCGCGAGCGCGGGCTCACGGTGAACCGGGCGCAGGTGCGGATCTCGGCGTGCGAAGCCCGCCGCGAGGAGGCGCGCCACCTGGGGCTGCGCCGGGGCGCGCCGGTCCTGGCGGCCGAGTTCGTCGTGCATGCCGACGGCAGCCCCGTGCAGCTGGTGCGGGCACGCTTTCGCCCCGACCGGTACGCGTTCGCGTTCACGATCGCGCCCGAGGCGACGGGTGAACCGGACGGGCTGCTCCGGCCCGTCGCCCGCGCGGCTGACGTCGCCCCGCCTGCGCCGACGATGACGCCACGAGGAGACGCATGACGCCCATCCAGCTCGACGATCGGCACCTCAAGGTCGGCGAGGCGATCGACCGGCTCTGTACCATCGAGATCACCGGCCGCGGCGTCGTCGGCGACCTCTACGCCGCGGCGCGCGCCGCGCAGGCGGGACCGCTGTGCCTGTCAGCCGCCCGTGTGCTGGTCGACGGCGTGGCGCCCGGCGACGTGGTGGTCATCGCCACCGGCCTGCCCACCTACCCGTGGTTCTTGGGCGAGCAGGACGGGCCCGTGGGCGCGGCGACGCTGGCGCGGGCCATGGTGCTGGGTCTGGCCGCGCGGCCGGTGATCGTGACCGAGCCGAACCACGTGGAGATGTGCGCGGCGGCGGTGCGCGGCGCCGGGCTGTACGCGCGGGGCGTCGACGAGGCGTTGCGACTGCCCACCACCGCTGCCGTGGTTGGCTTCCCCCTCGAATGGGCTGCGGCCGAGCGCGAGGCCGACGCCCTGCTGGCGCGGGTAGGGCCGCGTGCGCTGGTGGCGATCGAGCGGCCGGGCGCCAACGAGCACGGCCACTACCATAGCGCGGGCGGCCAGCGGCTCACCGAGCACTGCGCCAAGGTCGACGTGCTCTTCGCCCGGGCGCGCGCGGCCGGCATTCCCACGGTGGGTATCGGCGACGGCGGGAACGAGCTGGGCTGCGCCATGATCCGCGAGGCGGTGTTCGCCACGGTGCCGCGCGGCCGCCGCTGCCGGTGCCCCTGCGGCGGCTCGGTGGTGCCCGCGACGCCCACCGACCACCTGGTGCTGACGGCGATCTCCAACTGGGGGGCCTACGGCGTGGCCGCGGCCATGGCGCTGCTGTTGGACCGGCCCGAGGTGTTGCACACGCGGGAGATCGACCGGCGCGTGCACGAACTGTGCGCCGCCGCAGGCGCCAACAACAACGGTCCCGGCCTCCTCGACGTGGGCACCGACGCCGTGCCGGCTGAGCTCCACGGCGACTTCCTGGCGTTGCTGGGGTTCATGGTCGCCAGCGGCATCGACTTCGGCCGGCTCTACCGCGAGCCGCGCTACCCGTGGCTGGCGACATGACCCCACCGGCAGGGAGGACAGAGCCATGACCCGCGCGCTTGAGCCCGCCGACCTCCGCGCGCGCATCGCGCTGCTGCCGCGCGTGCGTCTGGCCCACCTGCCCACGCCGATCCAGCACTGTTCGAACCTCTCCCGCGACCTGGGCGTCGACCTGTGGGTGAAGCGTGACGACCTCACCGGCCCGGCGTTCGGCGGCAACAAGGTCCGCAACCTGGAGTGGCGCATGGCCGAGGCGCTGGCCGCGGGCGCCGACGCGCTGGTCTTCGGGGTCGAGGCCACGTCGAACTCGGCCCGGCAGACCGCGGCGGCCGCCAACATCCTGGGACTGCCGCTGGTGCTGGTCCTGCGCGGGGCTCCGGACGAACCCTGGCAGGGCAACCTGCTGTGCGACCTGATCCTGGGCGCTGACGTGCGCTTGCGGGCGCTGCCTGGCTACCACGACCTGCCCCGCGCCGTGCAGGAGGTTGTAGACGAGCTGCGGGCCGCCGGCCGGCGCCCGTTCAGCCTCAACCACGGCCGGATGTTCCACGTGGCGGCGGCGCTGGCGACCATCGAGAACTTCCTGGAGATCCTCGAGCTGCTGGCGCCGCACGGCCGCACGCCCCAGCACATCTACATCTCGTCGGGCGGCAAGGGCCTGGCCGGCCTGGCCCTGGCGCGCACGGCCCTGGGGCTGCCGGTACGGGTGGTGGGCATCGCGTCCACCACCAACGAGGATCCGTGGACGTACGCGGCGCAGACCGCCACCGAGACCGCGCAGCTGCTGGGGCTGCCCCTGGAGGTGACGCCCGGCGAGATCGAAGCGTCGTACGACTACATCGGCCCCGGCTACGGCGTCCCTACCCCCGACGGGCTGGATGCGATCCTGACTTTCGCGCGGCGCGAGGGCCTCATGCTCGATCCTGTCTACACGGGGAAGGCCGCGGCCGGGCTGCTGGACCACATCCGCCGCGGGATCGTGGCGCCGGGCGCCACCGTGGTGTTCGTGCACACGGGCGGGCAGCCCGCCCTGTTCGCCCACAGCGAGGCGATCGTCGCCCACATCCGGCGCGCGCAGGTGCACGCCCGCGCCCGCCCATGATGTCGCCGGCAGCGTCGGGCCGCCGGCCAAGGAGGGAGCGCGCATGAGGACGCGAGGGATCCTGATCCTGATGGTGGGGGCAGCGCTGCTGCTGCCGCTGGCGGCCGGCGCCCAGGTGGACCGGCCGCTGGTGTACGCGCAGAACGTGCCGGTCACGGCCATGGACACCGCCGGCACGTCCATCGGCACCGTCTACCCCGCCGGGTACGAGGCGATGTTCCTCGTTTACGACAACCTGGTGGGCTTCAACGACCGGATGCAGATCGTCCCGCAGCTCGCCACCGAGTGGTCCACGGCGCGTGACGGACTGACCTGGACGTTCCGGCTGCGGCGTGGGGTCGTGTTCCACGACGGGACGCCCTTTGACGCCGATGCGGCCGTCTTCCACCTGCAGCGGCAGATCGACCCCCAGGTGAACCGCTCGAACCGGCCGCTGTGGGACCCCATCGCCAGCGTGCGCAAGGTGGACGACTTCACCGTGGCCATCACGACCCACAAGCCCTACGGCGCGCTGCTCAACACCCTGGCCCACGGCTCGGGCGGCGTGGTCAGCCCCACGGCCGTGCGGCGGTTGGGCGCCGCTTTCGCGCGGCAGCCGGTGGGTACCGGGCCCTACGCGGTCGAGCGTCTCGAGACCGGCACCGAGCTGGTGCTGCGCCGCAACGACAGCTACTGGGGCGGCCGGCCGGGCTACAGCCGCATCGTGCTGCGGCACGTCCCAGACCCCACGACCCGCATCGCGCTGCTGCAGTCCGGGCAGGCCGACGTCATCAACGCGATCCCGCCGGAGAACGTGGCGCAGCTCCAGGGGAACCCGGCCATCGAGGTGATCGCCCGGCCGGCCCTGCGGACGTTCGGCTTCGCCTTCAACCTGAACCGGCGGTTCTTCCAGGACGTCAAGGTGCGCCACGCGTTCAACTACGCCGTGAACCGGGGGCCGGTCATCACGGCGATCTTCAAGGGCTACGCCACGCCCATCGACTCGCCGCTGTCGCCGTTCACCTCCGGGTACGTGCCGATCGCGCCCTGGCCGTACGACGTCGAGCGGGCGAAGCAGCTGCTGGCCGAGGCCGGGTGGCGGCCGGGCCCCGACGGGGTGGTGCGCAAGGATGGGCAGCCCTTCGAGATCACCATCCTCACGCCCATCGGGATGCTACCCAAGGACATCGAGGTCACGCAGGCATTCCAGGACTTCCTGCGCGTCATCGGCGTGCGCGCGACGATCAACCGGGTCGAGCCGGCGGCGTTCTGGGACTTCCTGCGCGTGCCGCCTGACCGGCTGGCGTGGGACATGGTGCTGTTCGGCTTCAACCCGTCCAACGGCGACGGCGGCTACCACCTGACGTCGCTCTTCGAGAGCAACCCGTCGCGCGGCGGTCCGCCCAAGGTGTGGAACTTCACCTGGTATGCCAACCCCAGGGTGGACGAGCTGCTGAACCAGGCCGACCAGACCGTGGACCAGGCCAAGCGGCGGGAGCTGCTGGGGCAGGCGGCGCGCCTGGTGTGGCAGGACGCGCCCTACGTCTGGCTCTACGCCGAGAACGTCATCGTCGCCAGGCGGCGGGACGTGAAGAACGTCGAGGTCTGGCCCGTGGTCTTCACCATCCTGCGCAACGCGCGGCCCTAGCGCCCCTGCGGGCCGCGGACGTGGGGCCGGGCGCGGGCAGCCGCCCCGGCCCCGCGCCGGTCCGTCCGTCGCACGCGGTGGTCCTGTACACCCTCCGCCGCCTGGCGCTGCTGGCACCGCAGGCGCTGGGCATCGTGACGCTGGTCTTCATCGTGTTCCGTCTGGTGCCGGGCGACCCGGCACTGCTCGTGGCCGGTCCCCACGCGACGGCCGAGCAAGTCGAGGCGATCCGCCGCGACCTGGGCCTGCACCGTCCGCTCTGGCAGCAGTACCTGGGCTTTCTCGCCGATCTCCTCCGCGGGGACCTGGGCACCTCGGTGAGCCTGCACCAGCCGGTGACCGAGGTGGTCGCCGCGCGCGCGGGGCCCACCCTGGCGCTGATGCTGGCCAGCCTGCTCCTTACCGTGATCCTGGCGGTTCCGGCAGGCCTGGCTGCGGCCGTGCGCCCGCACGGGACGCTCGCCCAGGTCCTCATGGGGGCGTCGATCCTGGCGCTCTCCATCCCCAACTTCCTGATCGGCATGCTCCTGATGCAGGTGCTGGCGGTCTCCTGGCGACTGCTGCCGGCGGCCGGCACCGGCGGTGGCGCGTTCCTGGTGATGCCGACGCTGGCCGTGGCCGCGCGTCTGGTGGCGCTGGTGAGCCGCACCACCCAGGCCAGCGTCCTCGAGATCCTGGGCGAGGAGTTCGTGCGCACGGCGCGCGCCAAGGGGCTCGCAGCCCGCGCCGTACTCTACCGGCACGCCCTGCGGCCCGCGCTGGTGCCTATCCTCACCATGATCGGCCTGCAGGCCGGCTACCTGCTCGGCGGCTCCGTCGTGGTCGAGACCCTCTTCGCCTACCAGGGGCTCGGGCAGGCGATGATCACGGCGGTCGGGCTGCGCGACTACTTCCTGGTGCAAGGTGTGACGCTCGTCTACGTCGTCGGCTTCCTGCTGGTGAACCTGGTCGTGGACCTGTCGTATGCGGCCGTCGACCCGCGAATCAGATACGCTTAGCCCGGCGCCTGGGGCCGGGGCCCGCCCGGCCTCGGCGCTGGCGCGGCGCGCGCGGCGCCTGGTGCGCGTACCCGGCGTGGCCCTGGGCCTGCTGCTCGTCGCCGCCTACGTGGTGATGGGGCTCTGCGCGCCCTGGCTGGCGCCCCGCGATCCCAACGCGCAGGACCTCCTGGCCGCGCTGCAGCCGCCGTCGCCCGCGCACTGGTTCGGCACCGACGACCTGGGCCGCGACCTGGCCAGCCGCGTCGTCGTGGCGTCGCGCACCGACCTGACCATCGTGCTGCTGGGGTTGGCCCTGTCGCTCGTCATCGCCCTGCCCGTCGGCCTGGTGGCCGGCGCCGTGGGCGGCCGCACCGACCGCGTGCTGCTGGCGGTGTTCGACGCCGCGCTCACGGTGCCGTCGCTGGTGCTGGCAGTGGTGCTGGTGAGCCTGCTGGGCGTGGGGCTGCAGAGCGTGATCCTGGCCGTGGGCGTCACCACGGCGCCGGCCCTGGCGCGCCTGGTGCGCGGTCTCGTGCTGACCATCGTGAGCAGCGAGTACGTCGAGGCCGCCCGGGCCCTGGGCGCCACCACGGCGCGCCTGATCGTGCGGCACGTGCTGCCGAACATCGCCGGCCGCGTCGCCGTCTACGCCACGCTCACCGGCAGCCATGCCATGCTCACGGTGACGGCGCTGGGTTTCCTGGGGCTCGGCGTGCAGCCGCCCGCGCCCGAGTGGGGGAACATGCTGGCCACGACGCGCACCTACCTGGCCACCGCGCCCTGGCTGCTGGCCGCTCCGGGCGCCGCCATCGTGCTCTTCATCCTGGGGCTGAACCTGCTAGGCGACGGGTTGCGGGATCTGCTGGACCCGAAGCTGCTGTGGCGGCCGTGAGGCAGCCCGGGGGGTCGTAGCCCCTCAGAGATACTCGGCCAAGAACGGCGTCTTCGTCAGGACCTCGGGCGCACCGTCGGTGACCACGGCCACGTCCTCCAGGTGCCCGCCGCCCACGCCGGGGAGCAGAATGCCCGGTTCCAGCGCCACGACCATCCCCGCCTCGAGACGCTGGGGCGGACGGTGCCCGGTGACCTTCTCGCCGATGGTGGGCGCTTCGTGGAGGTCGGTGCCCAGACCGTGCCCCAGGATGCCGAAGTAGGTGTGGTCTTCGTATCCCCACCGCCTGGCGACCTGGGCTGCGGCCTCCACCACCTCGGTCGTCAGCACGCCCGCCCGCAGCCTGTCCACGCCGGCCTGCAGCATCTGGTAGACCGCCCGGTAGACCTGACGCTGCTCGGGGGTCGGGGTGCCGGCGAACGCGATGCGTGCGATGTCCCCGTTGTACCCGTTGACGATGGCAGCGCCGCAGTCGATACGCACCATCTCCCCGTAGCGGATCCGTTTGGTGGTCGGGAAGCGGTACCCGTAGACGGCGTGGTCGCCCGAGGCGACCAGCGGGTAGTACGGAATGTCTTCGGAACCGGCCAGCATCATGGCGGTGGCGGCCGCGGCCGATACCTCCAGCTCGGTCACCCCTGGGCGCACGGCTGCCAGCGCGGCCTGCATGCCCAGGTCGGCGACCTCGGCAGCCTCCCGCAGCATCGCGATCTCCAGCGGATGCTTGATCTTCCTGGCGTCGTCGATGGCGTCGAGGCCGTCGACGAACTGCACGTCGGGGAGGGCACGCTCGAGGTGCCTGAGGGCACCCACGGGCAGGAGGTCGACGCCGATGCGCCCGCGCACCCGGCAGCGCCGGACGGCGTCAGCGATCAACGGCACGCCGTCGGCGAAGACGAAGGGGAACGGCACGGGCTCGGCAATCCACGGCATCGTCCGCCTCACGCGCTCCATATCCCCGCTGGCGACGAAAAACGTCACCTGGCCGTCGGCGGTCAGCAGCACGGCATAGCGCGTGCCGTGGAACCACATGCTGTAGATAGGGCGAAAGCTGGTGACGTAGCGAATGGCATCCAGCTTGGTGTACAGGACCGCAGCCAGGTCATGGGCGCCCATGGCCGCCGTCAACCGCGCGGTGCGGTAGGCGCGGAGGGCGTCCCACGCGGGGCCAGCGTACCAGTCAGCGGTCACTGCCATGGGCGTCTCCTCGGGCCACCGGGGCCGCGTCTCGTGCGCGGTAGAAGTACCCGGGGAACCGTCGCACCGCGTCCACGTCGATTTCGGCATACAGGATGCCCTCGTCCTCGTCGAGGGTTTGGACGAACCCGTCGGTGGTGTTGATGCCGCCAGGTTTGGTGCGGAACCAGTGGGCCAGGTCGGTCAGGGTCTCCACAGGAGGCGGGACGCAGACGGTCGTGTATCCGCCGGCGCGCGGGAATCGCTGGCCGATGGAGCCATCAGGGCCGCGCAGCAGCAGCGAACAGGCAGCGATGTCGACACCCACGACCGGTTTCCCGTATTCGAGGTGGCGGCCGATGACGGTGGCGGGATAGGCGGCCCCAAGTGCAAACCACCAGGACGGGTTGAAGATGATATCCACCCGGTCCGCGACCAGCGCGCGGATGCCCTCGGTGAAGAACGCGAAGTCCGAGCAGATGACGGCGCCCAGGCGGCCGATGGGGGTGGCGAAGACGTGGAAGCCGCGACCCGGAACCACGCCCCCGTCGATCTCCCCCTGCGTGGGGAAGTTCTTGCGCTGGCGGCCGATGAGGTGCCCGTCGGGGCCGATGAAGGTGGCGGTGTTGTGCCACCGCTCGCGCGTCCCCTCGATGAGCCCTGCCACGACGTAGACGCCCAGCCGCCGGGCGGCGCGCCGGAGCTCGTCCTCGCCGACGCGGGGGTAGAGTTCGGGGAAACAGGCGCACTGGGCCCCGGCCCGCGCCGCGTCCTCCAGGAGCGCCACGGCGTGGGCCACATCCGCGCCGCTCCACAGGTCGTCGAACTCCACGGACACCGGCCGGGCCTGAATGGCAGCAACGACAACCTTCACGGGTGGCCACCTCCCCGGAGTCTCGGATCCATGGCTTCCCGGAGCCCGTCACCCAGCAGGTTGAACCCCAGCACGCTCAGCATGATGGCCAGGCCGGGAAACAGGACGAGCCACGGTGCAATGGTCATGTACTGCCTGCCCCTGCTGATCATGCCACCCCACGACGGGGCGGGCGGCTGGGGGCCCAGGCCGAGGAACGAGAGGCCGGCCTCGACCAGGATGACGATGGACAGGTTCAGAGTCGCGGCGATGACCACGGGCGGCAGGATGTTGGGCAGGATGTGCACCGCAACGATGCGCCGCGCCGCCGCACCCAGCGCCGCAGCGGCCTGGACGTATTCCAGCGTCTTCGTAGTCAGGGTGACGCTCCGCGCCAGCACCGCGAACTGTGGCATCGTCAGGAGGGCGATAGTGAGCACCAGATTGGTGAGGCTGGGCCCCAGGGCGGCCACGACGGCCACTGCCAGGAGGAGTGGTGGAAAGGCGAACAGGACGTCGAACAGACGCATGGCGATCAGGTCCACCGTGCCGCCGGCAAATCCAATTGCCGTGCCCAGCGGCACTCCCACGGCGACGGCCAAGGAAACAGCACCCAGCGCCGCGGCCAGCGAGGTGCGGGCGCCGTGGATCACGCGACTTGCGATGTCGCGCCCCAGTTCGTCGGTGCCGAATGGGAATCTCGTGGACGGTGGGCGGATCTCGAAGCCGGGGTGCAACGCTGTGGGGCCGTAGGGGGCCAGCGCGGGCGCCAGCAGCGCGACGAGCATCACGCTCAGGACGACGGCCGCGCCTGCCAGCGCCGACCAGTTGCGTCTCAGCCGCCGCCACGCCGAGGCGCGGTACGATGGTGCGCCGGTGGAGGGCGATGGGAGTGGCCGGGCGGCGGCCCCACGGCTAGCCATAGACGATGCGGGGATCCACCAGACGGTACAGCAGGTCGATGGCCAGGTTGAGGAGCACGGCGTTGACCGTGAGGAATAGCACGGTTCCCTGAATCATGGTGTAGTCACGCTGGTAGATGGCGTTGACCACCAGCCGCCCCACGCCGGGCAGGGCGAACACCTCTTCGATGATCACTGCGCCGCCGATGAGGGCCACGAACTGGAGGCCGGTGACGGCAATCACCGGGATCAGGGCGTTGGTCAGGGCGTGGCGGAACAGCACACGATGTTCCGTCACGCCTTTGGCGCGGGCTGTACGGACGTAGTCCTGCGCCAGCGCTTCCAGCATGCTGGCACGCGTGTGTCGCAGCAGGATGGCTGAAACGGCAATCCCCAGGGCCAGCGCCGGTGGAAGCATGTGGCCCACGCTGGCCAGGGGTGCTTCGTGGAAGGGAATGTAGCCAAGGGTCGATACGGCGGGCAGGTACCGTGCGCCGAGGACGATGAGGACCGTCCCCATGAAGAACGCCGGTGTCGAAATGAACAGCAGGGACGTCAGCCGGACGACGTGCGCCCACAGCCCGACCACGGGTGTGGCGGACAGGACGCCCAGGGGCACGCCCACCACGACGGCAATGGTCATGGCCATCACCGTCAGCTGGATGGTGACGGGGTACGCGCGGCGGATCTCTGCGGCCACGGAGCCCCCGTGGACGAGAGAGCGACCCAGATCGCCCTGGAGGACGGCCGCCACCCAGTGCAGGTACTGCACGGCCAGCGGCCTGTCGAGGTGCAGGGCCTGGATCAGCGCTTGCCGGTTCTGCTCGTTCTGGCTGGCCGTGATGCCCAGCAGGACCGTCACCAGATCGCCGGGGATCAGGTGGACGACCGAGAACGAGACCACCGAAACTCCCAGGAGCGTGGGGAGGAGCAGGGCGACGCGCTTGGCGACATAGGCCTGCATGGAGACCGGGCGCTACCTGTCCAGCCACACCGTCTTGAAGAACTGTCGGCTGCGACTGCCCGGTTGCGCCCCGGGGAGGGACACATACCCCTTGACGAAGTCGCGCACCAGTTCCACCGCCCCCGAGGCGTAGATGTAGAGCATGTAGGCCTGGTCGGCGACGTAGCGCTGCAACTGCTGGTAGATGGCGACGCGCCTGTCGCGGTCGAGGGTGGTGCGGCCCTGCTCGAGCAGCTGGTCGACGTAGGGATCGCGGAACTTGCCGAGGTTGATGGCCGAGTCGCTGTGGTAGATGTCGTACACGTGGGCGTCGGGGTCGGGTTGCCAGACCGTGGGGATCATGCTCATGCCGTCGTAGGTGGTGCGCACGAACGCGGTGAGCAGCGCCCCCCACTCGCCCTGCCGGAGGGTGACCCGAATGCCGGCCTGGGCCCACTGTTCGCGGAGCACTTCGCCGGTGCGGACGGTCAGGGGGAACCGCGGTGGTACCTCCAGGGTGGTGTCGATGCCGTTGGGGTAGCCGGCTTCGGCCAGGAGCTGACGGGCCAGCTGAGGGTTGTGCTCGTAGTAGGGCAGGCCCTTTTCGTCGCCGCTGTAGCCAAAGGGCGCGTCGCACGGCGGAATCTTGGTGGAGATGGCCCCCTTGCCGCGCAGGACAGCGCGGATCACCTCGCGGCGATTCATCCCGACGCTGACGGCACGACGGACCCGCACGTCATTGAACGGTGGTTTGGTCTGGTTGAGGGCCAGGGTATGTTGCGCGCAGTACCCCCGGGGGAGCAGCACGGCGACTCCCGGCATGGTGCGGACCTGCTCGTCCACCAGGGGGTCGACCGACCACGTGTAGTGGATGGTTCCCGTGCGCAGGGCAGCCAGCCGCGCGGCCTCGTCGGGGATGATGCGGTACTCGATCGTGTCGAGGTACGGCAGGCCGTCTTCGTAATAGTGGGGGTTTCGACGAAGGACGACGATGTTCTCGGAGACGAAGCGTTCCACCCGGAACGGCCCCGTGCCCGAGGCCGTCTGTTGCAGGTCGCCGGCGCGCTCCACCACGTCCCGGGGGACGATGGCGGAGTAATGGGGGGTCCCGAGGTAGGAGAGGAACGGCGCGAAGGGCCGGCGCGTGGTGAAGCGGACCGTGTACTTGTCCGGCGTGTCGATGCGTTCGATGATGAGCCAGATGGAACGCCAGGGTGAGCCGGTCCTGGGGTCCATCATGCGTTCGAAGGTGTACCTGACATCGTCGGCGACGAGCTCCCGGCCGTGGTGGAACTGCACGCCGCGGCGCAGCTTGAAGACGAATGTGGTGGGATTGACCACGTCGTAGGATTCGGCCAGGTCGGGGACGAGCTTGTTGGTGGGGCTCCGGCGCAACAGGTTGGAGTACACGTGTTCGGAGATCATCCACGTGTGCGCCGCCGCGGACTTGGCGGGGTCCAGCCCGGGCGGGGAGACGTCCGCTCCGACAACGAACGTTCCGCCGCGCCTGGGCGGGCCGCCTGGAGCCGCCTGGGCCAGCCGGTCGAAGCGGGAGAGGGCGAGCAGGGTGCCACCGGCGCCCTTGAGGAAGGTCCGACGGTCGATGTGTCCATGCACGAGCCTATCCGTCCGCTCATCCTCCATAGGTCGTCTCCCCCCTGTCAGGTCTTGCCGAAGAGTTCCGATGCGCCATCTGCGGCTCCTGCTCCAGCCTCACGGCGAGTGGTGCTGTACACTTCGGGGTTCGCCACGTGCGCCGGGCGCTCGCCGCGCAGCACCGCCAGGACCGCCTCGGCGCACGCCCGTTCCATGCGCGCGAGGGTCTCGCGGGTGTGCGAGGCGACGTGGGGTGTGGCCACGACCTGATCGAGCCCGACGAGGGTCCAGTCTACGGGCGGCTCGTCCGCGAAGACGTCGAGGCCGGCGCCGGCCAGCCGGCCGGACTGCAGCGCGCGCAGCAGGGCGGCCTCGTCCACCACGAGGCCGCGGCTGGTATTGATCAAAATCGCGCCTGGTTTCATGCGACCCAGCGTCGCCTCGTCGATCAGCCCGCGGGTCGACGGCAGCAGCGGTACGTGGACCGAGATGAAGTCGCTGCGGGCCAGGAGCTCGTCGCGCGTGCACAGCTGCACGCCCAGCGCCCGGGCCGCGGCCTCGTCAGGCGCGACGTCGTGGGCGAGGATCTCCATCCCGAAGCCGGCCGCACGCTTCGCCACGGCGCGGCCGATGGTACCGAAGCCGATCAGGCCCAGGGTCTTGCCCCAGACATCGGTGCTGACCGCGCGGTCCCACTCGCCGGCCTTCATCCGGCGGTCGAGCCACGCGATCCGTCGTGCCACGGCCAGCAGCAGCGCCATAGTATGGTCGGCCACCGCGTCCGCCACGACCCCCGCCGTGACGGTGACCACGACGCCGCGAGCCGTGGCGGCCTCCAGGTCCACCGAGTCGAGCCCCACGCCGCGGCGGGCGACGATCCGCAGCCGGGGCGCGGCGTCGAGCACCCGGGCGGTGATCGGCTCGGTGCCGGCGATGATCGCGTCGACGTCGCTCACCAGCGGGAGCAGGTCGGCCTCGGTGAGCCGCCCCGCCTTCGGATAGACCACGAGCTCGACGCCGGCCTCCCGCAGCATGCGCAGGGGCTCGTCGCTGGCGCGGCCGACCTCGGGGCCGAGCAGGCAGCGCGGCCGGCGGGTCATGGCGGGGCCGCCACGGCGCGCACGGGCACAGGCCTGACGCCTGCCCCCGCCAGGCCGAGCGCGTCCAGCAGTTCGTCCAGCTCGGCGCGGCTTCCGGGGTCGAGCGCCGGGCCAGGGTGGCGGACCGCCGCCGAGGCGATCACGCCGCGGCGACGCAGGATCTCCTTGCGCAGGGCCAGGCCGATGCCCGGCTGCCCCTCGTAGCGGATTAGGGGGAGGTACCGGTAGAAGACCTCGCGGGCTCCGGCGCGGTCGCCGGCCGCGAAGGCGGTGTAGACGGCCACCAGGATCTCGGGGAACGCGAACCCGGTCATGGTGCCGACGGTGCCGCGCAGCAACTCTTCATAAAAGTACATGCCGCCCATTCCACCGTAGACCGCGACCGGCTGCTGCGCGGCGGCCAGCACTTGGGCGGCCTTCAGCGGCGAGGGCAGTTCTTCCAGCTTGATGGCACGCGCACGGGGCAGCGCATCGGTCAACGACGCCAGGAACGCGGCCGGCATCACCACGCCCGAGAAGACCGGTTCGTCCTGCACCACGAGCGGCTGCCGTGTGGCATCGTGGACGCGGCGGTAGTACTCGCGCACGGCGTCCAGGCTGGTCAGGTTGACGGGCGGCGCCACCATCAGCGCCGCAGCCCCCAGGCCCTCGGCCAGGCGACCGTAGCGGATCGCCAGGTCGGTCGCCGGGGCTGAGGCGCCCGCCACCACCGGCACGCGCGCCGCCGCCCGGCGCACCACTGTCTCGATGACCTGCCGCCGCTCGTCTTCTGTGAGTTTGTGGGCCTCGCCGAGGATGCCCAGGATCGTCAGGCCGTGCACACCGGCGGCGAGCTCGAACTCCACCACCCGCTCGAGACTCGCGACGTCGAGGCCGCCGTCGTCCGCAAACGGCGTCGGCAGGATGGCGTAGACGCCCGGAGGCAAGGTCATCGGAAGGCTCCTCTACCGCATCTTGGGCCGGAGGAAAACGCTGACTCCTTCCGGTATTACCCACGGAGTCCGACGCCCCCTGCCGGGCCGCGCCGCAGGCGAGTGTGCGGCGGTGACCGCGTGCGGGGACGCGACTGCGCGCCCGGCGATGCCGACGATGACGATCCGTCCCGACCGCCTCCGTGCCCGCCTCGAGGCCCTGGCCCGTGTGGGCGCCGACCCAGGCGGCGGGGTCAGCCGGTTCCCCTACAGCGCGGCGCACGCCGAGGCCGTGCGCCTGGTGGCCGGCTGGATGCGCGAAGCCGGGCTGGAGGCCGGGTGCGACGCCCACGGCAACGTGGTGGGGACTTGCCCGGGCCGCACCGGCTGGCCCGCGATCCTGCTGGCCTCGCACCTGGACAGCGTGCCCCAGGGCGGCATCTTCGACGGCGCGCTGGGCGTCGTGGCCGGTGTGGAGGTCGCGCAGGCGCTGCGCGAGGCAGGCCACGCCCCGGGCCACGCCCTGACCGTCGTCGGCTTCGCCGACGAGGAGGGGTACTGGTTCGGCGTGGGCACCCTGGCCTCGCGCTGCCTGATTGGTGACGTGCCGCCCGATCGTTTCGAGACGCTGCGCGGCCGCGACGGCCGGACGCTGGCCGCCGCCCGCGCCGCGTTCGCGCACGGCCTGCCGCCGGCCCGCGTGCCCGCCGCGGCCGGCGCGTACCTCGAGCTGCACGTCGAACAGGGCCCGGTGCTGGCGTCGAGCGGCCGCCGGGTGGCTGCGGTGACGGCCATCACCGGCATCGCGCGCACCCAGGTCACCCTCGAGGGCGAGGCCAACCACGCGGGCACCACCCCGATGGCCGGCCGGCGCGACGCGCTGGTTGGCGCCGCCGGGGTCGTGCTGGCCGTGCGCGCTCTGGCTGAGGCCGAGGGCGCGCCCACGGTGGGGACCGTCGGCGCCCTGCGCGTGCACCCCGGGGCCAGCAACATCGTGCCGGGCCGCGCGGAGTTCACCGTCGAGTTCCGCACGCCCGACGGCGCGCGCCTGCGGCGACTGTGCGAGACCATCGAGGAAGAGGTCCGCGCCGCGGCCAGCCGCGGCGGGCTGGCGATGCAGATGGGCCCCTGGGACCTGCGCGACCCGGTGCCGATGGCCGAGTCGGTGCGCCAGGCGATCGAGGCGGCGATCGCGGCCTGCGGGGAGGACCCCTACGCGATGCCGAGCGGCGCGGGTCACGACGCCATGGTCCTGGCGCCTTTTGTCCCCGCCGGAATGATCTTCGTGGCCAGCCAGGGCGGGGTGAGCCACTCGCCCCGTGAGCGGACGACCTGGGAGGACGCTGCGCTGGGCGCCGAGGTCCTCCTGCGCACCGTGCTGGCGCTCGACGGTGGCGGGCCGCTGCCGGCACACGCGCTGCCCGTGGCGGAGGGATCCACCGGGCCGGCGACGCCCGCGTGAAATAACGTGGCCTGCCGGGCAGCATCGCGCCACCGCCCGAGATCCGTCGGCGTTCAGCTGCTGCGCTGAGCCGACGCCGGCTGCCCCGCCAGCTCGGCGCAGGCCAGTGCCGTGCGCAGGCTGCCCGCGGTGGTGGCCAGCGCGGTGAGCGGTGCGCGGCCAGCGGCCACGGCTGCCAGCACGTCGGCGACCAGGTCGGCCACGGCCCGCCGGAACGTCTCCTCCTTGGTGCCGGGCAACACGCGCGCTATCTCTACCAGCCAGGGGCGGAACAGCGTGCGGCCCTTGCCCATCAGGTTGCGGTCGTATTGCTCTACCGCCCGCACCGCGTCGGCCCCCACGGCGGCGGCCAGGGCCGGGATCTCCTCCTCTTCCAGCAGCGCGTGCCCCGCCAGCCGTAGCGGCACCCACCCGTGGAGTTCCACTACGCCCCGATCGAAGACCAGGCGCACCGTGGTGCGCTCGATCTGGTACGGGCGGTCGAACGCATGCCAGAACGTGGCCAGGATCCCGTCCGGGTATTCTACCGCGCAGTAGGCGCGGTCTGCGGGGCCGCCGTCCCGCCGGTAGGTCCGGGCCAGGAGTACTGCGGGGTGCCCCAGCACCTGCTCGAGGATGTCGAAGAAGTGCACGCCGTGCTCCACGAAGACGCCGCCCGAGCGGGCCGGGTCCCAGAACCAGTGGCTCGGCGCCAGCGGTTCGTCGCTGGCCAGGTTGTCGACAGCGACCCGCGTGAGCGCGCCCAGGACCCCCGCTGTACGCAGCCTGTGCACGGCGCGGTAGAGCGGATTGAATCGCATGTGGTAGTCCACGGCCACTACCCGCCCGGCGCGGTCGGCCAGTGCCTGCAGCCGCTCCAGATCCGCCAGCGACAGGGCTGGCGGCTTCTCCAGCAGCACGTGGCGCCCGGCGGCCAGGGCGGCCTCCGCCATCTCGACGTGGAGGTAGGGCGGCGAGGCCACGACCACCAGGTCGACCGGTGCCGCCTCCAGCATCTGCCGGTAGTCGGCGGTCCACATGGGGATGCCGTACTGCTCGGCGGTCGCCCGCGCCGTGGCCTCCACCGAGCCGACCACGGCGGTGACCGCCGCGCCCTCCACCCCGCGGAGGGTCTCGATGAGAAACCGGCCGTATCGGCCGGCACCGATGACGCCGATCTGCACCATGGCGAAGCCTCCCTGTTCCCGCACCCTGGCCGGCGGAGCCGGCGTCTGCGCGGCCGCCGTGGGCCCTCCGCGGCCGCCGCGGCCCCGCACCTGTTGACGGCCCCGGCAGGGCCTGCTATTCTTCCTCCTAGTTTCATAGTACCGTCGTGGGCCACGGCGCCCCCCAGATGCGGGGGCGCTTTGTGTTTATCCGGCCCGGCGAGGAGGAGGGGACGACGTATGGCGATCGTGGGCGACCGCCAGAGCACCGAGGTCGCGGCGAGCCCGGAGCAGGTCCTGGCGCTGGCGAGGGAGCGGGGGGTCCAGATCGTGGACCTGCGGTTCTCCGACCTGTTCGGGATGTGGCAGCACTTCTCCATCCCGGTCACCGAGCTGTCGGCGGACCTGTTCAGCGAGGGAATCGGCTTCGACGGCAGCAGCATCCGCGGCTTCCAGCACATTCACGAGTCGGACATGATCCTGATCGGCGATCCCGCCAGTGCCGTCGTCGATCCGCTGAGCCGCATCCCCACCATGCTGCTGATCTGCGACGTCTACGACCCGGTGACCCGCGGCCGCTACACCCGCGACCCCCGGTTCATCGCGCAGAAGGCCGAGGAGTACGTGAGGAAGACCGGCATCGCCACCGCCGTCTACTTCGGGCCGGAAGCCGAGTTCTTCGTCTTTGATGAGGTCCGCTACGACCAGAGCGCCCACCAGGCCTTCTACATGGTAGACAGCAGCGAGGGCATCTGGAACAGCGGGCGCGACGAGAAGCCCAACCTGGGCTACAAGCCGCGGCACAAGGAAGGCTACTTCCCGGTGCCGCCGTCGGACAGCCTGCAGGAGTTCCGCAGCGAGCTGGTGCTCAAGATGCAGGAGGCCGGCATCGAGGTCGAGGTGCACCACCACGAGGTGGCCACCGCCGGGCAGTGCGAGATCGACATGCGGTTCAAGAACTTGACTCGCATGGGCGATCAGATGCAGCTCTACAAGTACCTGGTGAAGATGCTGGCCCGGGCTCACTTCAAGACCGCCACGTTCATGCCCAAGCCCCTCTTCGGCGACAACGGCTCGGGCATGCACTGCCACCAGAGCCTGTGGAAGGACGGGGTCAACCTGTTCTACGATCCCCGCGGGTACGCCAACCTGAGCCAGATCGGCCGGTGGTACATCGGCGGCCTGCTCCGCCACTCGCCGGCGCTGCTGGCCTTCGTCGCGCCCACGACCAACTCGTACCGGCGACTCGTGCCGGGCTTCGAGGCGCCCGTGAACCTGGTCTACTCCAAGCGCAACCGGAGCGCGGCCGTGCGCATCCCCGTCTACTCCAGCAACCCCAGGGCGGTGCGCATCGAGTACCGGCCGCCCGACCCGCTGGCCAACCCCTACCTGGCGTTCGCGGCCATGACCATGGCGGGGCTCGACGGCATCAAGCACAAGATCGATCCTGGCGAGCCCATGGACGTGGATCTCTACGAGCTGCCACCCGAGGAGGCAGCCCGGGTCAAGCAGGTCCCGGGCTCGCTCGATGCGGCCCTGGCGGCCCTGGAGGCGGATCACGCGTTCCTCCTGGAGGGCGATGTGTTCACCAAAGATGTCATCGAGACCTGGATCGAAACGAAGCGGCGGAAGGAAGTCGACTACATCCGGCTGCGGCCCCATCCGTCAGAGTTCTATCTCTACTACGACGCCTAGAGACGCCGGGCTGTCAGCGCACGGTGAGTCGGGCAGAGGGGGCGGGAGCGATCCCGCCCCTTGTGCTCTCCCCCAGCGTCTGCGGTGCGGCCGGGCGGGCCCGGTGAGGAGGTGCCCGGGGCGGGGTCCGTGCCCGCTCATCCGTGACCACGACCAGCGGCTTTGGTCATGTCGCCCATGAGCGCGCACATCGGGCCCGTCAACGGACTGACGCAATTGGGCGTGGAGATCGATGCCGCAGGAGCAGGTCCTCGCAGCCTGATCGTGAGGAGACCAGCATGGCGCAGACATCCTTTGCCGGCGCCCTCCGCGGGCGCGAGGAGATCACGATCACCGTTCGAGGCCGGCGCACCGGCCGGGCCATCACGCTACCGGTCTGGTTCGTATTGGACCGTACGACGCTCTGGCTGCTCCCCGTGCGCGGATCCCGCAGCCAGTGGTTCAAGAACGTCGTGGCCGAGCCCACGATCACCGTGCGGGCCGGACGGCAGCGACAGACCCTGCCCGCCCGGCCGGTGAGGGACCCCAAGGCGGTGAAAGCCGTCGTGCGGAAGTTCGAGGCCAAGTACACGCGGGCCCAGGTCGCCCGGTACTACGACGTCTTCGACGCGGCGGTGCGCGTCTCGCTGGGGGCGGGGACGCGCAGGCGGCGCGCCTAGCCCGTGCTCCTGACAACCTACGGGCGCACGGCGCTCAGGAACCGCCGTACCGCGTCGATGTGCGCCCCGGGCGTGGCCAGGCCTGCGCGCATCGTGACCACGGTAACGTGCGTGGCGCCCAGGCTGCGCCAGCGCTCCACCTCCTGGCGCCACTGGTCGGGCGTCGCCCTGCCGATGGCGATGCGGCCTTCCAGGCCGATGCGGGCGGGGTCGCGGCCGGCCGCGCGCGCGTACCGGCGCAGGCGGTCGACCTGTTCCGCGCGATCCTGCTGCGGCAGGCGCTCGCGCTCGTTGCGCAGCGTGCCGCCCGGGAACCAGCCGTCAGCCAGGCGGGCGGTGCGGCGGATCGCCGCCTCCGACTCGCCGCCCATCCAGATGGGGATCGGCCGTTGCACCGGGAGCGGGTTGATCCCGGCGCGGGTGATCCGGTGGCGGCGGCCGTGGAAGGTCACCACCGGCTGGGTCCAGAGCAGACGCAGGACGTGGATCTGCTCTTCCACCGTGGCGCCGCGCCGGCGGAAGTCCATGCCCAGCGCCTCGTACTCCACCGAGTTCCACCCCAGGCCCACGCCCAGCCGCAGCCGGCCGCCGCTCAAGACGTCTACCTCCGCCGCCTGCTTGGCCACCAGGGCGGTCTGCCGCTGGGGCAGGATCAGGATGCCCGTCACCAGCTCGAGCCGGCGCGTGACGGCGGCCAGGTAGCCGAACAGGACGAACACCTCGTGGAACATGTCATCGCTGGTATAGCCCAGCCACCCGGGACGGTCGGTCACATCCGCACCCAGCACATGGTCGTAGGCCAGCAGGTGGTCGTACCCCATCTCCTCCACGGCCTGGGCGAAGTCGCGGATCGCCCCCGGGTCGGTGCCGATCTCAGTTTGGGGAAAGACGACGCCGAATCGCATGAGCCCTCCGGTGCTGCTGGCAAGACCACGGCCGGGACCACTTCAGTATAGCAGGACGCGTCAGGTGGCGCCGGGAAGGTTTCCGGTGATGCTCGAGGGAGCGCCCGACGAGGTGCGCACCGTCCCGCGCGTCGAGGAGGTCTTCGGCGACCTGCCCGTGCTCGAGACGCCGCGGTTGCTGCTTCGCCCGCTCACCCTGGAGGACGCCGCAGACATCTACGCGTACGCCTCGGATCCGGAGGTCAGCCGCTACGTCACCTGGCACGCGCACCGCAGCATCGAGGACACGCGGACGTTCCTCCACGGTGCGCTGGCCCTGTACGCAGCCGGTCAGGTCGCGCCCTGGGGCATGGTCCACCGCGCCGACGGGAAGGTCATCGGCACCTGCGGCTTCGTCTCCTGGTATCCCGACCACGGCCGGGCCGAGATCGGCTACTCGCTGGCCCGCGCCTACTGGCGTCAGGGCTACACCACCGAAGCCGTGCGGCGCATCATGCGCTTCGGCTTCGAGGTCATGGCCCTCAATCGGATCGAGGCGCGGTGCGAGATTCCCAACGTGGCGTCCGCGCGGCTGCTGGAGAAGGTCGGCATGACGTTCGAAGGCATCCTGCGCGAGCACGTGTACGGCAAGGGCCGCTACCGCGACATGCAGATGTACTCGATCCTGCGCCGGGAGTGGCACCCGTAGGCTGGGGTGTCGCGTGGGCCTCACGTGTCCCGGACGGGCTGCGGGCGCGCCCCGGGCTGCGCGGTCAGCGCGCCGGCGGCCAGCGCCGTGGCCAGGAGGAAGCCTGAGGCGACCACGAAGGCGGCCTGGAAGCCGACGTCGTCGATGACGAAGCCGATGACGACCGGCGCCGCCATGGCGCCGAAGTCGCCCAGCGTGCGGTTGACGCCCAGCGCCGTGCCCCAGCGGGCCTCGGGCACCCGGTCGGTGATCATGGCGATGACGAAGCTGCCGCCCAGGTTGGCCCACGAGACCAGCGAGACCGCCAGCACCAGGGTGCCCAGCGAGCCGACGGCGAGAAAGCTCAGCACCGACAGCGCCAGCGCCACGAGCCCGCCGATCACGACCGGGCGCGTGCCGTAGCGGCGCACCAGCCAGCCGCCCAGCAGCGCGCTGACGAACCGCTGCAGCGTCCCCACCATGAGCAGGGTGCCGATCGCTGCAGCACCCAGGTGCACCTCGCGCGCGGCGTACAGCGGGATCAGCGTGGTGAGTACCCCGCCGTGGAAGAACAGGAACGCCAGCATGCACAGGCCGGGCCCCACGACGTCGCCGGGCCGCGCACGCTCGGCCGCGGCCGCCGCGCGCTCCGGGGCGTCAGGCGACGGACCAGGCCCAGGCAGCCTGCGGCCGACCGCCGCGGCCACCGCGCCCGCGGCGACCGCGAGCCCGAAGGAGGCGCGCCAGCTCAGCCAGTCGGCCAGCACGCCGCCGGCGGCGGGGCCGAGCGCGCTGCCCGTGAGGCCCGCGAGCTGATGGTAGCTGAACAGCTGCGCCTTCGTGTCCGGCGTGGCGAGCCGGGCCAGCCAGAACTGCACCGACAGGAAGAACAGGGCCGAACCCAGCCCCATGATCGCCCGGCCGGCGATCACCACCCAGAAGACCGGGGCTGCAGCCGCCACCACCGCACCGGCTGCCAGGATCGCGCCGCCGGTCGCAACGGTGTGCGGGAGCCGCGACCGCGCCACGTACCGGCTCATGGGCAAGTTGAACAACAGCCGCACACCGTTGTAGACGCCCAGCGCCAGAGCCACCGCGCCGGCCGAGACCCGGAAGTCGCGCTGGATCTGCGGGATCAATGGGCCCATGACGGAGACGCCGAGGTCGATGACCAGGAGGAGCGTCAGCAGCCGCACCGCTCCGGCGGCCGCCGACCAGCCCGCGGACGTGGTGCGCAGTCGGCTCAAGGCGACGCAGAAAAGCAGGTGCAGGCGGGCGGATGGATGCCGCCGGGCACGCCTGCTGCGAGACTACGACCGCGGGTTGACCGGTGAGAACCCCGGGCCGCGGTCCGGCTGCGGGAACGGCAACCCCGGAATCGCCGGGCCCTGGTAGGGATCGAGTCGGAAGTACTCGGGCGGCGACGTGGGGCGGCCGGGACCGTCCTGCGGACCCGGACCGGGTCGCAGCTGGTAGAGCTGGCCGTTGTGGTAGAAGAGGATGATCGGCTCGCACTCACCCTGCTGGGTGCCTGGCAGCTGTCCTGGTGTCTGCTGGCCCGGGAAAGGCAGCGGGACGAACTCGCGCAGGTTCGGGGCCCGCCCCGGCGCACCCGGCGTCCCCGGGGTGATCTGGTTGGGGAACGGCTGCGGCACCTGACCCGGGGCCGGCACGATGGGCTCGAGGATCTGGGCCGGCTGGACGAGCGGGCGGGCGCCACCAGCCGCGGCCGCGGCCGTGCGGCCTGCCGCGAGCCCGGCCGTGTACGCGAGCACCCCCACGACACCTGCGACCACGGTGACCAGCAGAAGTACGCGCGTCCTGGCCATGGCGTCCCCTCCCACCTCGGATACGCATAGAATAGCACAAAGGGGGCGCGGTTCAGCCCACACCTGCCCCCGAGGTTCTCCCACCCACTGGACCTGCGCGCGGCCGCGTAGCATATCATGGAGGTGCTCGAGGCGGAGTGTGGCAGCGCCGATGGCGCTGCGGATCTTGCACGGCAGGAGGAAGGAGCCATGGGTACCAGGCGATGGGTGAGCTGACTGCTGGCCGTGTCGCTGGCGGTGGCGCTGGTCGGGCTCCGGGGGTGGGCAGGTCCCACCGAGCCGGTCGTGCTGGGTGCCGGTCGGCGGATCTCATCAAGCACCGGGGCTACCGCGTCGCCGCAGCCCGTGTCGAGGCGGTCCTGCAGGAGCACCCTGCGGTCGTGGCGGCATGCGTGGTGGGAGTTCCCGATGCCGACGCCGGCGAGGGCGTGAAGGCCTTTGTAGTCATGAAGGAGGGGACGCGGGGGGTCTCGGCCCACGACCTGCTGCAGTGGTGCCGTCGGCGGCTGGCGCCGTATGAAGTCCCCCACTACGTCGAGTTCCGTGACATGCTGCCCGAGTCGCGGGTGGGGAAGCTGCTGCGGCGGGAGCTGCGCGAGCAGGAACGCCGCAAGGTTGACGCGGGCGGAGGCCGCTCTCTAAGATGAACCCACTATGGCCCTGATCTTCACCTTCCCCTGTGGCGGCTGCGGGCGGCGGTACACGGTCTACTACCCCAAGGCCCTCATGTACGAACTCTCCGGCAGCGGTACCCGGGAGATGGGCGTGAAGGAAGACGAGGCGGAGCGGGCCGCGGGCAACGTCGAGGCCGCGCGCCGGCGTGCTGAAGGGCAGGGGAACATCTGGGTCGACGCCTCCGAGCGGCTGGAACTGGTCTGCGTCTGCGGGAAGAAGCTGAACTTCAACATCGCCCAGCACCCGCGCGTGCCGCAGTCCAAGCAGGCGGCGCAGAAGCGGCAGACGGGGCTGATCCCGTTTCCCGAGATGGCCAGACCCCGACACGGTCCCAAGAGCGCCCCGTAGCTCCCGGAGGCGACCGGCGCCGTCCTCCCACGCGTCGGTGCGCCGGGAGCAGACGTGCGCCGGCCTGACGCACGTTACGCGCCGGCCACCACGCGGTTCCGCAGCACCCCCACCCCGCCGACTTCGACCTCGACCACGTCGCCTGGCTGCAGGGGTCCCACCCCCTTCGGCGTGCCGGTGGCGATGACATCGCCGCGCTCGAGGGTCATGATGGACGAGACGACCTCGATGAGCGTCGGCACATCGAAGATCATGGAGCGCGTGTTCGACGACTGCTTCGTCTCGCCGTTGACCCGCGCCGCCAGGTCGAGGGCGCCCGGATCGACGCCGGTGACGATCCACGGGCCGAGTGGTGCCGAGGCGTCGAAGGCCTTGGCGCGCACCCACTGCTGCTCTGTCCGCTGGACGTCACGCGCGGTGATGTCGTTGAACGCGGTGTAGCCCCAGACGACGTCCAGGGCCCGGGCGCGGGGCACCCGCCGGCACCGCTGGCCGATGACCACCGCCAGTTCCGCCTCGTACTCCAGCTGGCGCGTGTGTGGGGGGTAGGGGATCGGCGCGTCGTGTCCGACCAGGGCGCTGGGCGGTTTGAGGAACAGCAGCGGCTCCGCCGGCGGTTCCCATGCCAGCTCGGCGGCGTGGTCTTGGTAGTTGAAGCCCACGCAGATGATCTTGGTGGGCACGCACGGCGGGGCGAAGGTCGCCCCGGTGACGGGCAGGCGC
Organism: Candidatus Fervidifonticultor secundus; assembly: GCA_031459385.1. Classification (GTDB taxonomy): domain Bacteria; phylum Sysuimicrobiota; class Sysuimicrobiia; order Sysuimicrobiales; family Humicultoraceae; genus Fervidifonticultor; species Fervidifonticultor secundus. Next base: position 365,285 of record JAVKIP010000001.1, read on the forward strand.
ACGTCGCCGGCGACGACGACCTCGCCCTCGACACGGGCGTCGAGCACTGCGTGGTTGTGGACGATGCGTGCGTGGATCATGCGCGCGTACCCTCCTGATCTGTGGCCGGCCGCGCGCTCAACGCAGCAGGACCCCGGCCGGCCAGCGCAGATCGAACCCCAGACCCAGCAGGTGGACGAAGCCGAGTGCCGCCAGCGCGTAGGCTGCGGCAGCCAGCGCGCGCAGCCCGGCCACCCGCCAGAGGAACAGCAGGACGAACACGAACGACGCCGCGTGGAACCCCAGCAGCCAGACCAGCGCCAGGTAGGCGGCGATGACGCCGAACCGGCGCGCCTCCCGACCGGCGTCGGCGCCCGCGTCCGCCGGCGCACCGTCCTCCGCGGCATCGTCGGGGGGCCCGGGTACCTCGCCCCGCACCGCCCGGACGGTCTGCAGCGCGGCCAGCGCGAGTCCCGGGACGCCGGCGAGCAACGGCATCAGCCGGGCGTCGAACTGGAAGCCTGCGCCCTGGCCGACGCCGACGGCGAAGACGGCCAGCGCGGCCAGCGCCATGGCCACCGGGACCGCGGACGCCGGGCCGCGCGCCGGCACGGCCATGGACGGTGGCGCGCCCGCCGGCGACTGTGCGGCGTCCGGGACGACGCGGGCTCCCCAAAGGCGCCTCACCGCGCCCAGCACGAACGGCGCGGCCACCAGCGCGCCGATCGCCAGCACCCCCGGATAGCCCAGCCACCGCCAGCCGTGCAGCTTGACCGTGAGCCAGAAGTACCGCTCCATCGGCTTGGCCAGCACGAAGCCGATGAGCAGCGGGGCCCGCGGCCACCCCGAGCGTTTCATCGCCCAGCCGAGCAGGCCGAGCAGCAGCAGGGCGAGCAAGTCGCCGGCGTGGCGCGTCGACTGATAGGCGCCCAGCACCATGGTCACCAGCAGCGGCGGGGCCACGAGCGCGAAGGGCACGTGCGTGACCCGCGCCAGTCCGGGGCTCAGCAGGAAACACAGCGCGGCGCCCAGGATGTTGGCCAGCGCGAAGGACCAGACGATGACGTAGACCACGTCCAGGTGTTCCTGGACGAGCCGCGGGCCGGGGTAGATGCCGTAGGCGTACAACGCGCCCAGGATGACCGCGGCGGCCGGACCGCCCGGCACGCTGAAGAGCAGCGTCGGGATCAGGTCGCCGGCGGCGGCGGCGTTGTTGGCGCTCTCGGGCGCGATGATCCCGCGCACGTCGCCCCTGCCGAAGCGGCCGCGGTCGCGGCTGGCGGCCACGGTGTGCCCGTACGACATCCACGCGGCCGCGGTGGCGCCGATGGCGGGCAGCACCCCGGCCCAGATGCCGATCAACGCACCGCGCAGCACCAGCCACCGGTGCGCGACGACATCCCGGACGCCGTCGCGCCAGCCGCCGCCCAGCCCGACCTCCCGCGCAATGGCGCCGCCGCGCGCCAGCAGCGTGACGATCTCCGCGATCCCGAAGACGCCCAGCGCCAGCACCACCAGCGAGAGGCCGTCCAGCAGGTAGAGCTGGCCGAACGTGTACCGGAACTCGGCCGCGGCCGGCGCCGGGCCGACCAGGCCGAGCAATACACCCAGCAGCCCGGCCAGCAGCCCCTTCACCGCCGACCGGCCCAGCAGGCTGCCGGCGTACGCCACGCCCAGCGCCGTGAACATGAACAACTCGGGCGAGCCGAGCAGCATCACCAGCGGCCGGGCGATGGGGATGGCCAGCGTGAGCCCCACGACCCCCAGGAAGCCGCCGATCAGCGACGAGAGGAACGCGGCCGCCAGGGCCCGCGCGGCCTGCCCCTGCCGGGCCAGGGCGTGGCCCTCGATGGCGGTGGGTGCCGCGGCGGGCGAGCCAGGCGTGCCCACCAGCACCGAGGTGATCACGTCGCCGGTGTAGACGACCGCCAGCGCGCCCGTCAGCATCGCCAGCGCGGTGGTGACGTCGAGGCGAACGATCAGGGGGAGGAGGACCGAGACCGCCACGATGCCGCCCAGCCCGGGCAGCAGGCCGACGGCGAGCCCGGCGAGCACGCCCACCGCCAGCAGCCCCAGCCGGGCAGGGCTGGCGAACGTCTGGAGCGCTGCGAGCGCCGCGTCAAGCACGGCGCGCTGTCGACGCGCCCGGCGTAGCGGTGGAAGCCACGCGCCCGGGCACTGTCACTGCGCGCGGCCAGGGCCGCACGCTAGAACCGCACGTTGTACTTCTCCCGCAGCAGGTCGGCGATCCACTTCTGCACGTCCAGCGTCGGCCGCATCGCCTTGCGCACGCCGGCTTCCACCTGGTCGCCGCGCCGCAGCAGGTAGCCGCCGGTGACGCTCTTCGCCCGCTCCTTGAACTCGGGATCGGCCACGATGCGGTCGATGGCCTCGTTGATGGCGCGCAGCGCCGCGTCGGGCGTCCCCTCCGGCGCCCACCAGGTGAGTCCGTAGGTGAACGTCAGGGACGACGCGGCCTCGTAGGCCCGCCAGCGCGGCCCTGCCGGCCGGCTTTTGTAAAGGTCGCGGTAGACCTCGAACGTCGAGGGGAGATCGGCGACGACCGGATCGCGCAGGACCAGTTCGCCGCGCTCGTTGGGGAAGCCGCCGGTGAAGAGGGGCACGGCCTTGCCGTCCTTGACCAGCGGCACCACCTGGGTCAGGTAGACCGGCGTGAACTGGAAGTCCAGGTTGGTCTCGCCGCGCTCGAACGCGAGCCGGATCGGTCCCCGCCCCTCGAACCCCAGCACCACCTTGACGGGCAGGCGCAGCAGCTCGAACGCGATCAGCACGGGCAGGTCGCTCCCGGTCGCTGCGATGCCGCCGTAGACCAGCGGCTCCGCGGGCTTCAGCAGGTCGGCGGCTTTGCGGACGCCGGTCTTCGGCGCGACGTAGACCACGGGCCCGAACGCCAGCGTCATCGCCACGCGCATCTTCGCCAGGTCGTAGCGGGCCGAGGGGTGGCCGAACATCCAGGGGAAGACCGTGGACGAGGTGGTGCACATCAACATCAGCCCGTCGGGCTTGGCGTTGGCCGCGAAGAACGACGCGCCGAGCATCGAGCCGCCGCCTGGCACGTTGCGCACGGTCACGCGCGGCCCCCCGGCCAGGTGCTTCTCGAGGAACGGTGCAACGAAGCGCGCCCCCACGTCGGCCGCGCCGCCTGGCGCGAACGGCACGATGACCTCGATGGTCTTGCCGGCGTAATAGGGCGCCTGGCCGCGGGCGGGTCCGACGACCGCGGCGAGCAGACCGGCGAGCGCGATGAGGAAGCCGGCGCGGGCGCTCCGGCCCCGCCGTGCGGCGGGTGTGGGCGCTGTCAGGGTCTGCATGGATCCGTCACCTCCGCCAGATCTCCCGGGCGCGGGCCCGGGACCGTCACACAGCAGATCTCCCGGGCCAGGGCCCGGAGCCGTGACGCTGCCCCGGGGTCACCCTTCCTCCAGGATGTCCAGCGTGCCCTCGAACCGGTCGACCAGGTAGATCCGCCCGCCGGCGTCCACGTAGACGTCGTTGGACTGCGGCCGGCCCGTGGCCACCGCGGGCACGTACCACGCGACCTCCTGCGGCCGGAACGGGTCCCGGATGTCCACCACCCGCAGCCCGCCCGCGAAGTACGTCAGGTAGATGCGCTCCTCGCTCTGGAAGCCGCCGGGCCGGTTCTCGTGGATGTTGTGCGGGCCGAAGCGGAAGGCGGGGTCCGCCAGGCCCTCGGGGTCGACGCGGAACGCTGCGACGGGGATGGGGTTGCGCTCCTCGCGGACGTCGACGATCCACATGTACTTCTCGCGGTCGGTGCCCTCGCGCCAGGGCCGCAGCCCTTCCTGCGTGCAGATCACCAGCCGGCGGCCTGGCAGCGGCAGCGCCGTGTGCAGCATGTCGCCAAACGGCGGGTGGAACGTGTGGCGGGTCACCAGGCGCGGCTGCGCCCAGGACGTCATGTCGAGAATCGCCCACCCCCAGTCCACGCAGCCCACGTAGCACCGGCTGCCCACCACGAAGGGCGCGCCGTGGACACGCACGCGCCAGTGCCGTGGCCAGTCGGGCACCTCGCCGCCCGCGGCGTGCTGGCCGGGGATCCACCACCGGCCGACTTCCTCGGGCCGGTCGGGCCGGGCCAGGTCCACGATCCGGTAGATCTGGTCCGTGTAGCCGTCGGCACCGGCCGACAGGTGCGCGTATCGGCCGTCGGTGAACCAGAAGCGGTGCACGCCAGGCCCGCCGGTGCGGAAGACCGCCAGCTCGCGGGGCCGCGCGGGATCCTGCACGTCGTAGATCCCGATCCCGGCGGTGAACTCCGTCCCGGTGTAGCCGGGCAAGCGTTCGTAGTTCACGACCATCAGGCCGCCGGCCACCTGGACCTTGTGCATGTGCGTGTTGGGCGGGCACGGGAGCTGCGCGACGACCCGCGGCCTGCGAGGATCGCGCACGTCCACGATAGTCGTGCCCACCTGGGCCATGGGCGCGATGTAGGCGAACCCGCCGTCGACCAGCACCTGCCCGGCGCCCACCGGGCCGTAAGGCGTCCGGCTGATGAGCCGGAGGTTGTGCAGACGACCGTCCTGCGTCACGACTGTGCCTCCTCTGTTCGGGGGGTGGTATCGACGCGGCGGCTGCGGTGCCGGCGCGCCGTCCCGTCAGGGCTCATGGCGCCTTCAGCACGCCTTCTGGCCAGTGTACCCCCAGCAGCGATCCGAAGCCGGCCAGCGCCCCGACCGTGAGGGCGGTGTAGGCCACGGCCGCCAGCGGCCGCATGCGGGCCTCGCGCAGTGTCACCGCCAGCATGAAGCCACCGGCCGCCAGGTGGAAGCCCCCAAGCCAGATCAGGGTGAAGAAGCCTCCCACCGTCACGAAGCCCGCCAGCCCGCGCCGCAGGATCGCCGGCGCCGGAGGGCCCTCGTCGCCGGCACCGGAGCGGCCCTGCAGGGCCCGGAGCACCTGGAGCGCCGCGAGCGCCAGCCCCGGGACCGTCACCATGAGCGGCATCACCGCCGCCCCCGGGACGAAGCTCCGGATCTGCGCGAGCGCCACGACGAAGATGCCGGCGACCGCGACGCTGAGCAGCACGTCGGCAGGCACCCGGCCAGGGGCGCCCTCGGCCGGCGCCTGACGGCGGCGCACCCATCCCACCAGAGCCCAGACGAAGGGGGCGACCAGCACCGCGCCGATGACGAGCACGCCCGGGCGGGCAAGCCACGTCCAGCCGTAGAGGTTGTGGGTGACGACGAAGTAGCGCTCCATGGGGCCGGCCAGCACGAAGCCGATGAGCAGCGGCGCCCGCGGCCAGCCTGTGTGGCTCATCGCCCAGCCCAGCAGACCCAGCAGGAAGAGCGCGACCAGGTCGCCCATGTCCTGCGTGGTCTGGTACGCGCCCAGCGCAATGGTGATCAGCACCGGCGCCGCCAGCCGGGCGAAGGGTACCTGCGTGAGCCGGGCCATGGCCGGGCTGGCCGCGAAGCACAGCCCGGCGCCGAGCACGTTGGCCAGCGCGTACGACCAGATGATCACGTAGATCAACGACAGGTGCTCGGTGACGATGCGCGGGCCAGGCAGGATGCCGTAGCGCAGCAGTGCGCCCACCAGCAGCGCCGCCGAGGCGCTGCCGGGCACCATGAACAGCAGGGTGGGGATGAGGTCCCCGGCGGCCACCGCGTTGTTGGCCGCCTCGGGCGCGATCACGCCGCGGATGTCCCCTTTGCCGAAGCGGCTGCGGTCGCGGCTGGTGGCCACGACGTGGCCGTACGCCATCCAGGTGCCGGCCGTGGCGCCCAGCGCTGGCAGGATACCTGCCCAGACGCCGATGAGCGCCCCGCGCAGGACGAGCCACCGGTGCGCCAGCACGTCCCGCAGGCCCTGCAGCCACCCGACGCCCAGGCTGGTCGTCGCCTCGGCGATGGCGCCGCCGCGCGAGAGCAGCGTGATCACCTCGGCGAGGCCGAAGATGCCGAGCGCCACCACGACCAGCGGGATGCCGTCCATCAGGTAGAGGCGGCCGAAGTCGAAGCGCACCTGCGCCGCGGCCGGGGAGGGCCCGATCATGCCCAGCAGCAGGCCCACCAGCCCGGCCAGCAGGCCCTTGCGCGCCTCTCTGCCCAGCAGGCTGCCGGCGTAGGAGACGCCCAGCGCCGTGAGCATGAACAGCTCGGGCGAGCCCAGGGCCAGCACCAGCGGGCGCGCCACCGGGATGGCGAGCGTGAGCCCGAGCGCGCCGATCAGGCCGCCGGTCAGCGACGACAGGAACGCCGCCGACAGAGCGCGCGCGGCCTGGCCCTGGCGCGCCAGCTGGTGTCCCTCGATGACCGAGGTCGCCGACGCCGCCGAGCCCGGCGCGCCGATCAGCACCGACGTGATCGTGTCAGAGGTATGGACGACGGCCAGGGCGCCGGTCATCACCGCCGCGGCCGCGATGGCGTCGAGCTTGTAGATGTACGGCAGGATCAGCGAGACCGCCACGATGCCGCCCATCCCGGGCATGACGCCGACCACCAGCCCCGCCAGCACGCCGGCGAAGAGCAGCCCTACCCGCGCGGGGTCGGCGAAGATCGCCAGCGCCGCGAGCGCCGCCTCACGCATGGCGGCACCGCGCGCCCGCGCGCGGCGACGGGCCGGGGGCGGGGCACATCAGATCGCCTGTCCGTACTTCGTCTGCATCAGGTCGCGGATGAATTTCACGACGTCGAGGGTGACCCGCAGGCCGCGGTGGACCGTGGCCTCGACCTGATCGCCGCGCAGCAGCGCGTAACCCTCCAGCAGCCGCCGTGCCTGCTCCTGGAACTCGCGGTCACGGTTCATCCGGTCGATGGCCTGGTGCAGCTCGCGCATCACCTCGGGCGGCGTGCCCTCCTGCGCCCACAGGCCCCGGCCGTAGACCCAGGCGGCCGCGAACGTGGCCCGGAACGCCTTCCATCGCAGCAGCCCGTCGGGCCTCTTCCCGTGGAGCTGCTGGTAGACCTCGTAGACCGTGGGCAGGTCAGGTAGCGCGGGGTCGCGCACGACCTCGCCCTTCTCGTTGATGTAGCCCAGCGACATGAGCGGGATGGCCTTGCCCTCGCGCACGAGCGGCGCGACCTGCGTGACGTAGACGATCGTGGACTGGAAGTCCAGGTTGAGTTCGCCGCGCTCGAAGGCCAGCCGCGCCGGGCCCACGCCCTCGAACCCGAAGACGACGCGGGGATGGAGCCCCAGCAGTTCGTAGGCCAGCAGGGCCGTGACCACGTTGCCCGGCGGCGACGGGCTGCCCGCGACCAGGTCGCGCGCCCTGGCCAGGTCGGCGGCCGCGCGGATGCCGGTGCGGGGCGAGACATAGAAGACGCCGCCCGAACCGCTGATCGCCACCAGCTTGAACCGCCGGAAGTCGTAGCGCACCGCGGGGTTCTGGATGATGTAGGCGATCTTGGAGCCCACGGGACTTGCCAGCAGCGTCAGCCCGTCGGGTCGGGCGTTGGCGGCGAACCAGTTGCTGCCGAGAATGGTGCCCCCGCCGGGGATGTTGCGGATGCGCACCGCGGGGTTGCCGGCGATGTGCTTCTCGAGAAACGGCGCAAACGCCCGGTTCAAGATGTCGGTGGGACCGCCCACGGCCGTGGGAACCACGATCTCGATGGTCTTCCCCGCGAAGTAGGGGGCCTGGCCCAGGGCGGGCACGCCCGCGAGCAGGGCCGCAGCCACTGTCACGGCCACGGGCACGGCCGGGCGCACGCCCCGCGCCACGGTCAGGGTCACGCCCCGCGCCAGGGCCAGGGCCACGGTGGTCAGGGACCGCATGGTCGTCACCTCCCGGAGATGAGCTTCCACAGGCGCGGCGGGGTGAAGGGCACGTCCACGTGCCGGATGCCAAGCGGGCGCAGCGCGTCGGCCACGGCGTTGGCCACCGCGGGCAGCGTGCCGATCGTGCCCGACTCGCCGATCCCCTTGGCGCCCAGCGGGTTGAGCGGCGAGGGGGTCTCGAGGAACGCGCTGATGATTGCGGGCACGTGCGTCGCGCGGGGCATGGCATAGTCGGCGAAGGTGCTGGTCTGCAACTGCCCGGCCTGATCGTAGACGACTTCTTCCAGCAGCGTCTGGCCCAGGCCCTGCACCGTGGAGCCGATGACCTGGCCCTCGGCCAGCAGCGGGTTGACCAGGCGCCCGGCGTCGTCCACGGCGACGAAGCGCAGGATGCGCACCTCGCCGGTCTCGCGGTCGATCTCTACCACCGCGGCGTAGACACCGTAGGGAAACACCGGCCCCTGCAGGGCGAAGTACGTCACCGCGTGCAGGCCCGGCTCGAGGCCCGCCGGCAGCTTCGTGGGGTCGTAGGCCGCGGCCGCCACGTGCGTCCACGGCACGGTGCGGGACGGGATGCCCCGGACGTGCAGCGCGCCGTCGGACCACTCGATGTCCTCCGCGGCCGCCTCCAGCAGGTGCGCCGCGATCACCGAGGCCTTCTCGCGGATCTTGCGCGCGCTCAACAGCACCGCCGAGCCGCCGGTGGTGGTCGACCGGCTGCCGAACGTGCCGATGCCGCGGGGCACTGCGGCCGAGTCGCCCTGCCGCACCGCAACCTGTCCCGGCTCGAGTCCCAGCGCTTCGGCCGCGATCTGGGCGAAGACCGTCTCGTGGCCCTGCCCATGGGCCGCCGAGCCGGTGCGCACGACGACGCGGCCGCCCGGGTCGACCGACACCTCGGCGCTCTCCCAGAACTGCGGGGCGGCACGCTCGACGTAGATCGCGAGCCCGATCCCCAGCAGCCGGCCCTCTGCCCGCGTCCTGCGCTGTTCCTCGCGCCAGCGGTCGTGCTCCAGGACCTCCAGGGCGCGGTCGAGCGCCTGCGCATAGTTGCCCGAGTCGTAGGTCAGGCCCAGCGGTGTCCTGTGGGGGAAGGCCTCCGGCGGGATGAAGTTGCGCCGGCGGATCTCCACGGGATCCAGACCGATCTCGTGCGCCAGCAGGTCCATCATGCGCTCGACGATCAACGCCGCCTCGGGCCGGCCGGCGCCGCGGTAGGGGCCCAGGGGCACTTTGTTGGTCGCCACACCGAGCACCTCGACCTCGGCGGCCGGCACCGCGTAGGCACCGGTCAGCAGTGTCGCGGTGGTCACGGGCATGTTGGCCGTCGGCGGGAAGAGGTAGGCGCCGCTGTCGGCCACGATGCGGGCGCGCACGGCCAGCACACGGCCGTCGGCGTCGGCGGCCACCGCCACCTCGGCGTCGAGCCCGCGGCCCTGGTAGGTGGCCTGCAGGTTCTCACGGCGGTCTTCCAGCCAGCGGACCGGCCGGCCCAGGTCCATGGCCGCGACGGCCGCGGCTGCCGCCTCGGGCGGGAGCCCTCCCTTGACGCCGAAGCCGCCGCCCACGTCGGGGACGATGACGCGGATGCGGTCTTCGGGCCGGTCGAGCACGCGGCCGAGCTGCGCCCGCGGGCGATGGGGATCCTGCGCGGAGATCCAGAGCGTCAGCAGGTCGGTACCCGGATCGTACGCCGCCAGCGCGCCGCGGGGCTCGATGGGCGCGCCGGCGAGCCGCGGGATGTGGAAGGCCTGGCGCACGACGTGGGCGGCCCGCGCGAACGCGCCCTCGACGTCGCCGGCGGCACGCCGCCAGCGGGCCAGCACGTTGTCGGCGATGCCGTCGTGCAGCTGCACCTCGCCTCGCAGCGCCTGGTGTGGGTCGACCACCGCCGGAAGCGGCTCGTACGCGATCTCCAGCAGGTCCAGGGCGTCTTCGGCCGCGGCGCGGCTCAGGGCCACGATGGCAGCCACCGGCTGCCCGACGTAGCGGACGCGATCGGTGGCCAGGATGGGGTGGGCGGCTTCGCGCGCGACCGCTGTGCCCTCCTGGGCGGCTACGGGCAGCGGCCGGACGCGCCCGGCCAGCGTCTGTCCGGTCAGAACCGCCACGACGCCCGGCGCGGCCAGCGCGCGGCGCGTTTCGACGGCGCCCAGGTGGGCGTGCCCGTGCGGGCTGCGCACGACGACCAGGTGCAGCATGCTGGGAAGGGCCAGGTCCCCGATGTAGCGGGCCTGCCCCCGCAGGAACCGCTGGTCTTCCAGCCGGCGCAGGGGCCGGCCGATCCACCGGCCTGCGCCGGGCCGCGTGGCTGGCGCGCTCATACGCCGGCCACGAGCAGGTCGAGCGGCACCTGGCTGCCGAGCCGCTCGGCGCCCGTTTCGGTGATGATGAACGTGTGGCCGAAGAACAGCCCCAGCAGCCCGTCGGGGGTGATGAGGTTCGGCTCCAGCATCACCGTCATGCCCGGTTTCATCACCATGTCGTTGGGGTCGCCGTGCGCCCCGTCCACCCGCACGTCGGGCGCGTGCGTGACCAGATCCAGGCTGTGCAGGATGATCGGCCGCGACTGGTAGCCGCGCGCGCGGAAGAAGCCGGCGTGCCGGGCCATGGCCTGGAACGTGTTGCCCGGCCGCAGCTCGGCCGCCAGCGTCTGAAACCCCGGCAGCACCACCTCGTCGAAGATCCGGCGGACGTGGCCGGTGGGGGGCCCGACGCAGATCGGCACGCCCATCTGGGCCGTGTAGCCCTCGTAGCCCGCAGCCACCTCGTTGAGGACGATGTCGCCCCGCTGCAGGCGCCGGCCCGAGGGCCGCGGGTTCCCGAAGACCATGCGCGGGTCGTCCATGGGCGTGGCGCCGACGATGACGAAGTCCAGCTCGCCGCCGCCCTGGAGCATGGCGGCGGCAGCCGCGGCCTTCAGCTCCCACTCGGCGGCCCCGGGCCGCGCGGCGTCGGCCATGGCCAGCAGAGCCCGCGCGCAGAGCTCGCCGGCCTTGCGCACGCGGGCCAGCTCCTCGGCGCTCTTCACCACCAGGAACTCGTGGAAGAAGTCGCCCACGAACTCCAGCGTGGCATCCGGCAGGGCCCGCGCCAGCGTCACGTACTGGTTCACCGGCAGATAGTCGTTGTAGCGCGGGTCGGCCACGGTGATACCGATGCGTCCGCGCTCGATGCCCGCCTCCTTGATGCACGTGGCCAGCACCTCGCCGAACTGCCCCCGGGGGGCCGGGCGTACGTCGCGCACGGCCACGGCCCGGCGCGTGGCCTCGATGTGGGTGCCGCCCATGCCGTAGAGCAGCGTGGGCTCGCCCTCGCGAGGGACGAAGAGGTAGGTGCACATCGCATGCCACTCCCGGTGGTTCGCAAGCCACAAGACGCCGCCCCCGTACGACCAGTGGCTGGGCCCGCCGCAGACGATCAGACCATCGAGGCCCAGGCGCCCCATCTTGGCGCGCGTCAGGTCGAAGCGCCGCCGGTGCTCGGCGTCGGAGAAGCGATCGTAGACCGCATCGGTGTAGTACGGTGAATTGATGAAGTCAGCGAAGTGCCTGGGGTCGTCCAGCGACGTCCGCACGGCCTCGAACTCAAACGGTGCCACTGCTCACCTCCGCGCCATGGGGCGGGGCTCGCCGCCCGGGTCCGGGCTAGGTCAATCGTCGCGGCCCTGGTACTGCCAGGGGGCGACCTTGCCTTCCAGCCACCGCAGCCCCTGCACCAGCGTCACGCCCAGCAGCGACAGGGGCAGGATACCCACGAACATCTGGTCGATGCGTACGTGCTGTTGCGCCCGCATGATCAGATAGCCGATCCCCGAGACGGCCACGTAGAGATCGGAGATCAGCATACCGACCAACCCACGCCCGATGGCCAGCCGCAGCCCGGCCACGATGAACGGCAGGGACGAGGGGATGATGACGTCTCCCCACAGGGCCCGCTCGGAGCTGCGGAACGACCGGGCGACCTCCAGCAGCCGCGCTTCGACGCTCTTCACGCCCTGGTAGGTGTTGAGCAGAATGGGAAACAGCGCGAAGAGGAAGATGACGGCGGCCTTGGCCCGCAGCCCCAGCCCGAACCACACGATCACCAGCGGCATCAGGGCCACCGTCGGCGTGGAGTAGAGGGCGATCATCATCGGCTCCAGCGAGAGGTCCAGGACGCGGAAACGCGCCATGGCCACGCCCACGGCGACGCCGGCGGCGGCGCCCAGGCTGAGGCCGACGACGAAGACCTTCAGGCTCTCGCCGAGATAGCGCCCGAGCTCGCCCGAGCCGATCATCTGCACCGCCGCCCCGGCGATGCGCGAGGGTGGCGCGAACAGGAACGGGCTCATCCGCTGGCCCACGAGCTCCCAGAGCACGAGCACCACCGCCACGGCCGCCACGCGCACGCCGCTGTCGCGCAGTGCCTGCCGCTGTTGCAGCCGCGCCGCCGCGGCACGAGCCGTCGCCCGGCGTTCCAGTTCGAGGGCCACGTTGGACACGGGTCTCACCCTCCCTGGCTCACTGGATCTCCTGACGCAGCAGCTCCCACAGGCGGGTCCGCAGCTCGCCAAACGCGGGGTCGGCCCGCGTCGCCGAGAGCCGCCGTGGGCGGGGGAACGGGACCGGCACGATCTGCTTCACCCGTCCCGGTCGTGCCGTCAGCACAATCACCCGGTCGCCGAGCAGGATGGCCTCGTCGATACTGTGGGTGACAAAGACGATCGTCTTCTGCTCTTCTTCCAGGATGCGCAGCGTCTCCTCCTGGAGGAGCTCGCGCGTCTGCGCGTCCAGCGCCGCGAAGGGTTCGTCCATCAGCAGGACCTCCGGGTCCATCGCCAGCGCTCGCGCCAGCCCCACGCGCTGCTGCATGCCACCCGAGAGCTGATACGGGTAGACGTGCTCGAATCCCTCGAGCCCCACCAGCTTCAACACCCGCTGCACCCGGGCCTCGATCAGGTCCCGGGGCGCGCCGGTGAGCTTGAGGCCGTAGGCGGTGTTGGCTCGCACGGTCTTCCACGGGAAGAGCCCGAAGTGCTGGAAGACCATGGCGACGTTGGGCGGCGGCGCCGTGACCACGGCGCCGTCGATGGTGATCCTGCCCTCCGTCAGGGGCACCAGGCCGTCGAGGGCCCGCAGCAGCGTCGTCTTGCCGCAGCCGCTGGGGCCCACGATGCACGCGATCTCGTTCTCGTAGACCTCCAGGGTGACGCGATCCAGCGCGAGCACCGCGCCGCCCAGAAAGGTGCGCGTCGCGTTCTCGACCCGGATCTTCACCCGTCCCGCCACGCTACTGGCACCCCTGCGAGGTCGGCACCGGCCCGCCCGCCCGGCGCAGCGCCTCGTTGGCGATGGACATGTCGAGGAGCTGGGGGGCCTGGTAGCGCTGCTTCATCTCGCCGCCCTCGTAGCTGTAGTCGATCGTCCACTGGATGCGCCTGGCGTCCAGGCCCAGGTTGCGCGACCAGACGCAGCGCGCGATCATCTGCGCGTAGGCGTATCCGGCGTCCATCTCCTCGGCGCCGGTGAGCTTCACCAACGCCCGCACCGCCTCGGCGCGGTTGTTCACGGCGTGCCGCACGGCCAGGATCGACGCGGCAACCAGGTCGATGATGGCCTCGCGGTTGCGCTCCACGACGCTGCGCATGGCGCAGTAGACGTGATACTGGTAGTGGGGCAGCGCATTCTGCAGGTCGAAGATCACCCGGGTGCCGGGCACCTGGCGCAGCAGCCGGCTGGCCTGCTCGTAGTGGAAGATGGCGGTGTCGGTCTGCCCCGAGATCAGCGACGGCACCCGCCCGGCCGTGGTGGTCTGGACGATGGTGACCTCCTCCGGCCGGAGGTTGGCCGCGGCCAGCACGGCCCGGTTCATGCGGTCGATGAACCCGCCGGGGGCACTGGACATGCCGATCTTCTTGCCCCGCAGGTCCTTGATGTCCTTGATGGGGTCGCGTGCGACCATGACCACCGGCAGCTTGGGTGCTCCGCCCCAGAAGCCCACCAGCGGCACGCCGTTGCCGAAGGCGTTTACGCAGTCCAGCGTGCCCACCTGCACGTCACCGGCAATGGCCGCCGTCAGCGCCCGCGTCGAGCCCTCGAAGTTCTTGATCTCCAGGTCGATGTTGAACCTGTCGGCGAAGCCGAACTCTTTGGCCAGCGCCATGGGCGTGTGCACCACGTTGGGCGGCGCCACCGGCATGCCCAGCACGATCTTCCGCTTGGGCCCAGGCGCCGGGTAGGTCGGCTGTCCGGATCCAGCCGGGGCCGCGTGCGCGGCCGGCAGCACCGGGGCGACCGCCGCCGCCACCACCAGCAGGGCCACGAGCCGTCGCAGGCGTTCTCGCATCGTCCTCCTCCCTTCCCGCATCAGCGGGTGACGTAGTACTGCACCGGCAGCCGGTGCAGGCACTCGGCGCCGGTGGCCGTGATCAGGAACAGGTTCCCCACCTGGACTCCCGCGCGCTCGTCGGGCGTGACCACGTTGGGCTGGACGACCACGCACATGCCTGCTTCGAACGTGAACGGATCGTGCGGCCCATCGGCGGTGCGTCGGGTGCGTACCGACGGCGGCAGCAGCCCCACCACGAAGCCGTGCAGGACGCTGTCGTTGATGGTGAAGCCGGCCTCGTGGATCACCTCTGCGGCGTTCAGGACCTCTTCGACGGTCGCGCCGGGGCGCAGCACGGCCACGCAGCGCGTGTACGCCTCGAGCGCCACGTCCCAGAGCCGCCGGTGGAGGGCGTTGGGTTCGGCCTGCACGAAGATCGGCCGGTGCATCTGCCCGGAGTAGCCCCAGTACGAGATGCTGACCTCGCAGTTCACCACGTCGCCACGGGTCACCACCCGGTCGGAAAGGTTCTGCCGGGGCACACAGACAGTGGAGGCGTCCTGCGGTGTCGACGACAGGTAGACCAGGTGCACCAGGCCGCCGGCTGCCCGCCCGGCGGCTTCCACCAGGGCGCCGAGCTCCATCTCGCGCAGCCCCGGGCGCACCCCGTCGATCAGTGCCTGCACGGCACGGTCGGTCAGCGCAGCGCCCCGACGGACCCAGGCGATCTCTTCATCGCTCTTCACCAGGCGCAGGCGCCGGACCGCCCGCGAGATGTCACGGAACGCCCACCCGGGCAGCAGGCGCTGCCAGGTCAGGTACGCCTGCACGGGCACCGGGCCCGCGTAGCCCAGGATGCCGGGGCCGGTGTGCAGCGTGCGCACGTACTGCGCCACGGCCGCCGTCGAGTCGGGCCCGCCCCAGCGGGCCTCGATGACAGCCGCCTCCCGGGCGTTGGGCACGTGGTTGTGGGTCTGGACGAAGGCCACCGGCGGGTCGGCGTGGCCTACCACCACGTAGCAGTACCGGTTGGGGAGGAAGCCCGACAGCCACAGCACGTCGGCCTGACCGTGCCGGTTCAGCGACGAGTCACCGTAGACCACCAGGACGTCGGCACCTTCCTGCACCATCGCCGCGCGGGCTGCGGCGTGCCGGCGGGCGAACTCCTCCGGTGAGAAGCGTGGGTAGAGCTCGCGTCCTTCCGTGGCGGCGTGGGCGCGCCCGGATCTCTTCCGAGTGGTGGGGGGCGTGGCGCCTCCCGCGCGACGGGAGCGCATCAGCTCTGGGGCGCCGGGTGGTCCACAGCAGGCGCCAGGGTGGGGTGGGCGACCCTGCGGCGCTGACGCAGCGTGACGGCGCCGACCAGCACGGCGGCGGCTGCCCACGCCTCGGGCCGCGGGATGTACCCCAGGACGCCCGCGACAGCCAGCACCACCCATTCCAGCAGCGTGGTGCCGGTGACCAGGTAGGCCGTCGCCACGGCGGCAAAGACGATCGTACCCAGCGTGGCGGCGGTGATCGCTGCAGCGTTCTCCCACACCGACCCCGTCAGCAGCAGGTGGGTGTAGGCGAAGAGCACCGGCATGATGTAGATGATCTTGGCGAAGCGGAAACAGTTCCACCCGGCGCGCATGGGATCGGCCCGGGCGATAGCCGCAGCGGCGAAGGGGCCCAGGGCCACCGGCGGGGTGATGTTGGAGTCCAGGCTCAGCCAGAAGACGATCATGTGGGCCACCAGCAGCGGCACGCCTAGCTCGCGCAGGACCGGCACTGCGATCACCGCCACGATGAGGTAGGTGGCGGTGATGGGCAGGGCCAGCCCCAGCACCAGGGTCGACACCGCTACCAGCAGCAGCGTCAGCCAGAGCTTGCCTTCCGCCAGGGCGACCACGATGTACGAGAACCGAATGCCGATGCCGGTCAGGGCCAGCACGCCGATGACAATGCCCACCGCCCCGGTGAGCGCCGCCACGAAGAGAGACGACCGCGCCCCCTCCACCAGGGCGTCCCAGATTGCCCGCACCCCCATGCGGGTCTCGCGTCGCACCCAGCTCACGGCCACCGTGGCTAGAATGGCGTACACGGCCGCACGTTCGGTGGAGACGTGCGCCATCAGCAGCGCGATCAGCACCGCCACCGGGAGAAAGAGATACCACCCGCGGCGCAGCGTAGGGCCCAGTGGCGGGAGCTCGTGGGCGGGCAGGCCGCGCAGCCCCAGCTTGCGCGACTCGAAGTACACCATGAGGCCCACCGAGAAGAAGTAGAGCAGCCCCGGAATAGCGGCGATCTTGACGATCTGCGGGTAGGCGCTGTTCGTCATCTCCGCCATGATGAACGCGCCGGCACCCATCACCGGCGGCAGGACCATCGCCCCGGTGGACGCGGCGCCTTCCACCGCGGCGGCGATGTGAGGCGGGAAGCCGGCCTGCTTCATCAGCGGAATGGTGATGGTGCCGGTGGTGACGGTGTTGGCTACCGGACTGCCCTGGATCGTGCCCAGCAGGGCACTGGAGACCACCGCGGCGTGGGCCGGACCGCCGGCGAAACGGCCGAACAGGGCCAGGGAGAGGTCGATGAACACCCGGGCGGCCCCGGCCCGCTGCAGGAACGCGCCGAACACCACGAACGGAATGATGAACTGAGCCAGGACCTCGGCCATCACACCGAAGATGCCGTCGGAGGTCAGGTAGAGGTACTCGATCACCCGCCGGAGCGTGAACCCCCGGTGACCGACGATAGGCGGCAGGGCGTGGCCGAACAGGGCGTAGGCGATGGGCACCAGGGCTGTCAGGGCCATGCTCCATCCCAGCACCCGACGCGCCGCCTCCACGGCGATCGCGGTGACCACTACCCCCAGGGCGACGTCGACGGTCGTGTAGGCACCCGCGCGGTACGCCATCGCCTCGTGCTCGACGATCCAGTAGGCCACGCCCGCCACCGCCACGGCGGCCAGGATCAGGTCCACGACCGACGGCGCGTCCTCCCGGTCGCGCTGCCACCCGCGGTAAAGCAACAGGGGTACGACCAGGCTGTAGAGCACGGCGATGCCGCGGTAGTACTGTAGCGACGCCGTGCCGTACCAGGCCAGCCAGAGGTAGTAGAGCGAGGTGGCGCCCAGGAGGATCTGGACGACAGCGTCCCACCGTCTGGCCAGGGTCCGCACCGGCGTGTCCGCTCCCGGCCTAGCCCACGCCGAAGGTCGTGCGGCGGTCCGCTGGGACCCCGCAGGTTACCGCACGAGGCTGCCCGTCTCCCACGTGGGGTGCCACCTCGCCCGTCTCAGTCAGCGCGCCCGGATCGCGTCGGGGATCTCCAACCCCACCGTCCGCCAGTGGGCCTCCGCGCCGCGGTGCAGCGGGATCGTGATGCCCTGCAACGCCTGGCGGGGCCGCATGTCAGCCGATGCCGAGTGGACCCGCAGCATGTGCTCGTGGCCCCTGGTGCTGTAGGCCGCCGCGACGATGGTCTGCACGAGCGGCGCCGGTACGTCTGCGTGGGCCAGCCACAGCAGCGGGACGCCCAGCGCCGGCACGGGCTCGGTCACCCCGGGATACCCACCAGGGGGGAAGACGTACCGGGAGTAGTAGGGAAACTGGCGCAGGAAGCCGGCGGCCACCGCCGGCGTGTACACGTCGATCATCCGGATCGGCTTGACCGAGGCCGCTTCGATAGTGCCGCGGTCGGGGTAGGGACCCGTGAAGAAGAACGCGTCGACGCGGCCGTCCTGGAGCGCCTGGCTGGCCGCCGCGCCCAGGAGCGGCACACGCGTCAGGCGATCCCAGATGCCGATGGCGCGGAAGGCGCGCTCGGCCGTGGCAAACGTCCCCGAGCCGGGCGTGCCTACGGCGATGCGCTTGCCGGCCAGGTCGGTGGCCGTGCGGATGCCGCTGTCCTGATACGTGACCACGTGCGAGGCACCGATGAAGATCAGACCCAGGGCTCGCAGGTTGGTGTGGGGATTGCCGCGGAAGATCTCCAGGCCGTGGTAGGCTTCGTGGGCGTCGGACGCGAAGGCCAGCCCCATCTCGGCGTTCTTCGCCTGGAGCCGCCGGACGTTCTCGGTGGAGCCGCCGGTCGCCGCCACGGACACGTCGACCTCGGCTACGGCGCCGTTGAGGAACGTGGCGATGCCGGTGGCGAAGATGCCGAAGACGCCGGCGGGGGGACCGCCGAGCATGGTTATGCGGACCTTGGGCGCGGCCAGCACTGGCCCGGGCGCCGGCGCTGTCAGGAGCGCGACCAGGGCGAGGAGCGCAGCGCCTTTCCACAGCGTGCTCATCCATGCACCTCCTGTCATGATGCCTTTACGCCGCCACCACGATCGGCTCGAAAGGCACCCGGTGCAGGCGCTCGAACCTCTGGTGCGGCCAGCGTCTCCTTCATCCAGTCGGCCACGAGCGGCCGGTACTTGTACGGGATGTTGTTGCAGACGTGGTTCCCCTCGGGGTACATCACCAGCCGCGCGCACGGCGCTTCGGCCGCCACGCGCTCGGCATGCTGCCAGGGGATGAGGCGGTCCTGCCGGCCGAAGACGACCAGCAGCGGCTGGCGCAGGCGCGGCAGCACCGGGCCCAGGTCGAGCTGCAGCGCGCGCTGGCGGGCCTCGACCTCGCTTGTAGCCCCGCTGTGGTGGCGGAACGTCTCGCGCGAGTGCGGCGGCAGGTCGTCCCACAGCGCGCCGAAGTTGTACGGGCCGCCGATGGCCGCCACGGCGCGGAGGCGGGGCTCGAAGGCCGCAGCGCGCGGTGCGTAGTAGCCACCCAGGCTGACCCCGGCGACGCCGACGCGGTCGAGATCGAGGTCGGAGCGGCCGGTGAGCGCGTCGAGGGCGGCGGCGACCGGCTTCTCGTAGTCGTGCCTGATCGGCAGGCGGTAGCCTGTCTCGCCCTGGCCCGGGCCGTCCAGCGAAAGCGTGGCCATCCCCCGGACGAGGAACACATTTTCCCACGAGAAGAACTCTTCCTTGGTCGAGTCGAGCCCCGGCAAGAGCAGCACGAGCGGCGGCCGCGCCGTGCTGTGGCCGCCGCGGTCGCCGGCTCCGCCTGATGCGGTCGGGCCGGCGCCCCCCTCGGGCTGCGGACGCCGCAGCACGGCGACGAGCGCGGCGCCGTCGAAGGGGATCTCCAGGCGCTCGGCGGTGGGATCGAGGTGCCGGTGGGCAGCGTGCAGCGCGGCCACCGCCGCGTCGCTGGCAGCGCGGTGTCTGGCCGGGTCCAGCATCCAGACGAACTTCGCGAAGTGGTAGCACAGGGCCGCTCGCACCCACGCCTCGCCGGCAGTGATGCGGCGGCCCGCGGCCTCGGCCTCGCGCGCCAGGGCCGCGTGCCCGTCCCCGGTCGCCACCCAGGCATCCAGCCACTCGTCCCAGCGGCTGATCGCCGCCGTGGTGCGGACGAAGTCGTTGTAGTCCACGCCCTGGGCGATGAAGCGGGGCGCCCAGTGGTCGATGGCGGCCTGCACTCTAGCGTCGCGCTGCGTTGCCTCTCGCACGTGCCACCACATCCTCCAGTCGCAGACCGAAGTCGGCGAGCATGACCATGGCGGCGTTGCGGCCCGGGGCGCCGGAGACCGAGCCGCCGGGATGCGTGGTCGCGCCGGTCTGGTACAGCCCCGGGATCGGCAGGCGGTGCTGCGCCCACCCCGGCGCAGGCCGCAGCCCACCCGACTGGGCCGGGCTCATGTCGCCGCCGTGACAGGATCCGTGCCAGTTGTGCCGGTTGAACCGCTCCAGGTCCAGCGGGCTCTTCACGACCGACGCCAGCAGCACCTCGTCGGTGAGGTTGGGCGCGTAGCGACGCAGGTGCGCCAGGTTGGCCGCCGCCACGTCCTCCTTGATGGTATCCCAGTGGTCCGGCCCCTCGGGCAGCGCGTAGGGCTGGAAGCCGATTACCTTCAGTGTGTGCCTGCCCGGCGGCGCGCGGCCCGGGTCAGCCATGGTCGCGCAGAGCACGAGCAGCACCGGATCATCCAGCGCCACCCGCCCGCGGAGGAACTCGGAGCCCACGCGCAGCATCCGGTCCACCGAGGTGGGAACGCCCGCGGCCACCGGCGACAGCACCCCGCCGGCCACAGGGAAACGCGGGGGCTGGGCGGTCGCGTAGTGCGCCACGAACATCGTCACCCCCGGCTGCCAGGTGTCCACGCCGAAGACGAACTCCTCGGGCCAGACCTGGCGGGGGGCCAGCTCGAGCAGGTGCTTGACGTGGATCGTCGACAGGACCCCCCGGCGCGCGCGGAACCGCTCGCCGTCGGCGGTCTCCACGCCGGCGCAGCGCCCGTCTTCGAGGAGCAGGCCCGCCACGCGGCGACCGGTGAGGATCACGCCACCGTGGTCCTCGAGGCACCGTGCCAGCGCCAGCGGCAGGGCCGCCGACCCGCCCCGGGGCAGGGTCCACGAGTGGCGCTGGCGCCCGAAGACGATCTGGTAGGCGAGCACGCCGGTGCCGGGCCGGTCGGGCGGCTGCATCGTCATGAACGCCATCCACAGCATGAACGCCCGCACGTGCTCGTCTTCGAAGGTGTCCCGGATGATCGCCCAGGCGCTCGTCGCCTGCCGCCGCAGCCACTGCGCGCCGCCGGGGATGGCCTGCAGGCGTTCCTCGAGCGTCGGGCCCAGCCCCACCGGCGTGTAGCGGTGGGTGGTGAAGACGTCCCTCACCGCGTCATAGGCCGCGAGCAGCCGACGGTAGGCGTCGGCATCCCGCCGCGAGAACTTCGCGATCTCCTCGCACGTGCGGTCCACATCGCGCCACTGGGTCAGCCAGGTGCCGTCTGGAAAGGGTACGTGCACCACGGGATCTGGCTGAAGGTACTCCAGCCCGTACCGGTCCAGCCCCAGTTCGTTGAAGCGCAGCGTCGGGCTCGACTGGATGAGATTGTGCGCTGTCGAGCAAGTGTCGTGCAGGAAGCCCGGCAGCGTGAGGGGCTCCGACGCGGTGTTCCCGCCGACGACCGGTCGCTCCTCGAGCACGACCACCGATAACCCGGCCACGGCCAGGTAGGCAGCGGCGAGCAGGCTGTTGTGGCCCGCGCCGGCGACGACCACGTCGAAGGTGGACATCCTACGCCCCCGACGCCAGCAGGCGCGCAGCGTTGCCGCCCAGGATCTTCGCCTCGTCGTCGGGCGGCAGGCCCAGGGCCCGCACGGCGTCGACCGGCCGCTCCAGGCCCATGTCGAACGGGTAATCGGAGCCCAGCACCACCCGGTCTGCGCCTGCGAACTCTACCAGCCCGCGCAGCACGGCCGCGTCGTGCGTGAGCGTGTCGTAGTAGAACCGCCGCAACGACGCCTCCACCGGTTCGCGCAGGCGCGCCCGCGCCGGCGCCGTGACCTGGTGCGCGCGCCGCAGGCGGCCGCGCAGCGCGGGCAGGGCGCCGCCCCCGTGGGCCAGCACGACCTTCAGGCGCGGGTGCGTCTCCATCACGCCTGCCATCACCATCTGCGCCGCGGTGATCGTCGTCTCCAGCGGGTTGCCCACGGCGTTCCACAGGGAGTAGTCGGCGAACGCCGGGAGGTCGAAGCCGCGCGTGGTGGGATGGACGAAGACCACCGCGCCCGCAGCCTCGGCGGCCGCCCAGAACGGGCGGAAACGGTCGTCGCCCAGGTAGGCGCCGTTGACGCTGGCGGCGACCTCCACGCCGCACAGGCCCGGCAGGCGCATCACGGTCTCGATCTCGCGCGCCGCCAGCGCCGGGTCCTGCAACGGCACAGTCCCCAGGGCGCGGACACGGTCGGGGTACGCCTCCGCCAGGCGGGCCAGCGCCTCGTTGTAGGTGCGGCTGACGCGCAGCCCATCGGCGGGCGGCGCCTCGTAGCACAGCAGCGACGCCCACGGGCTGAGCACCAGGCGGTCCACCCCGGCGGCGTCCTGTGCCGCCAGGATGCCGTCTGCGTGCACGATCTCCCGCACCGCCGAGGTGAGCCGGCGGCCACCGTGCTCGATCACCTGCCGGCCGTTCTCCCAGAAGACGTGCGGGCGCCACGGGTCGCCGGGTGCCGCCTCGCGCAGGAGTGCGGGCACGATGATGTGGGCGTGGACGTCGGTAATCACCGGGTCGGCCACCTGCTCACTGCGTCACGATCAAGAGCAGCACCCCCGCGACGGTCAGGGCGGCCCCGGCCCACAGCCGCGGGGTCACGGACTCGCCGTGCCGGTTTCCCACGAGTGGCGACAGCACCAGCACCAGCGGTACCGAGATCTGCGACAGCGCCAGCACCACGCCCACCGGGGCCAGGTCCAGCGCGATCCACCGCGCCCACTGCGACAGCCCCACCAGCGCGCCCGCCACCACCTTGTAGTAGAGCGCCTCCGACCGCCGGGCGCCGTCGAACTCCTCGCGCCGCCACAGCATGCCCACCGCGTAGGCGATCACGCAGGGCACCAGGCCCAGCGTCAGGCCCAACAGCGGCGACGGCAGGCCTGCCAGACCGTGGCGGACGAAGACCGGGCTGACCGCCCAGCACAGCGACGCAGCCAGGCCGTAGAGCACGCCGGTCCGGTCGGCGGGCGCCGGCGTTGCCCGAGCGGCCGCTGCCGGCTGCTCGACCGAGATCACGTACACGCCGGCCACGGTCACGGCGATCCCCGCCAGCGCCGGGAGAGACGGCAGCTCGCGCAGCGCTACGGCGGCGATTGCGGTGGCGAACAGGGGGCTGGTGCTGATCAGCGGGCTCGTCCGCGCCGCGCCGATGCGCTTCTGGCCGGCGTTCAGCAGGGTCCAGCCCACGAAAAAGTGCACGAACGCCCCCGCCGCAAAGTACGCCAGCGCTGCCGGCGGGGCGTGCCCCACGCGCCGCACGTCGGTCGTCAGCCAGGCAATGGACGCCAGCACCGCCGTGCTCACGACCAGCTGGAGGAAAGTGGAGAGGTACACACCCATCTGGCGCAGCGCGATCCGGTTGATCGTCTGGAAGATCCCGAAGCCTGCGCCCGCCAGCAGGGCCCATGCCGCACCGCTCATGCCACGTCACATACGTCACAGCATATCACGCAGCTCGCCGCCGGGCCGGGGCGGCTCCGCTGATCGCACCAGGATCCTGGCCCATGGAGGTCAGCGCAACAACCCCAGCGGTTCCTCGATCAGCTCGGCCAGCGCCTGGAGGAAGGCCGCGCCCCGCGCGCCGTCGACGACCCGGTGGTCGCACGAGAGCGCCAGCCACAGCATCGGCCGGACCGCCGCCCGGGCGCCGGCGGGCACCACGCGCGGCGCGATGCGCCCCACGGCCAGGATGGCCGCCTGGGGCGGGTTGATGATGGCGGTGAAGGCGTCGATGCCGTACATGCCCAGGTTGCTGATGGTGAAGGTGCCGCCGGCCAGGTCCTCGGGGCGCAGCCGGCCGGCGCGCGCCCGCTCCACCAGCGCGCCGCGCTGCCGCGCGATCTCGTCCAGCGGCAGGCCGTCGGCACCCCCGATGACCGGTACTACCAGGCCGTCGTCCGTGGCCACCGCGATGCCCACATTGATCGCATCCCCGTCGACGATCGCGCCGTGCTGCCACCGCGCGTAGAGGCGCGGGTGCTCGCGCAGCGCCAGCGCCACCAGTTTCACCAGCAGGTCGGTGTAGGTCAGGTCCACACCGAGCCGTGCCGCCGCCCGCTCGCGCCAGGTGATGAGCCGGCCTGCGTGCGCCTCGCGCAGCAGGAAGAAGTGGGGCACGGTCGTCCAGCTCTGCGTGGTGCGCTCGGCCATCAGTCGCCACACCCCGGGGACTTCCCGGCCCGCGGCGGGCAGTGCCGCAGGCGCTGGCCCGCGCGCCTGCGGCGTGCCTGCCGCAGCGCCGGTCCCGGCGGCCGCGAGCACGTCGGCGGCGAGCACGACCCCACCAGGACCCGACCCGGTGCCGGCGATCTTCCGCAGATCCACGCCCCGCTCGGCGGCGAGGCGTCGCGCCTTGGGCGAGGCGGCCACCCGCCGGGATTCCGCGGGCGCGGTAGCGGATGCCTGTGCTGGCGCGGCAGGTAGTGGCGGGGACGTCGTGGGTGCGGGCGCGGCCCCGGCAGACCTGGCAGGTTCGGCTGCGGGGGTGGCGGCTGCGTGGGCAGAGGCGTCGGGCGTCGCTGCAGCCGGCACGGGAGGGCCCGCCCGCGCCGGCACCTCGCCCGGCACCAGAATGCGGGCGATGACCCGGCCGACCGGCACGTCGTCGCCCTCGGCGGCGGAGACGTCGACCAGCATGCCCGTCGCCGGCGCCTCCACCTCCACGGTGGCCTTGTCGGTCTCGATCTCCAGCAGCGGCTCACCCTGGCGGACGCTGTCGCCCTGGCGCTTGAGCCAGCGCAACACCTTGCCGGTCTCCTGGGCCATGCCCAGCGCTGGCATGATCACGTCGGTGGGCACGCTCGCCTCCTACCGCGCCGGCGCCTGCCCGCCCTCGACGGCGGCGCCGGCGACCACTGCTGCCAGGGGGCTCTCGGTGCGGTTCTTGTGCGATTCGGTCTCGCGCGTGATCTCCAGCGGGCCCGTGGCCGCGTAGTAGCGGTGCCCGGCGACCATGAGCTTCTCGGCCGGGAAGCGTGTGATCACCTCGCAACCGTCCTTCGTCACCACCAGCTGCTCCTCGATCCGTGCTGCCGACCACCCGTCGGCGGCGGGCCAGAACGTCTCTAGGGCGAACACCATATTCTCCTCGATGACCTCGGGGTAGTCGAAGGACACCAGCCGGCTGAAGATCGGCTTCTCCCAGATCGACAGGCCCACGCCGTGGCCGTACTGCAGGGCGAATGCCGCCTCCTCGCTGGCGAAGCCGAACTCCTGCGCCCTGGGCCAGACGCGCACCACCTCCGCGGTGGTGACACCGGGTCGGATCAGCGTGATGGCCGCATCCAGGTAGTCCCGGCAGCGCTTGTAGGCGTCGACCTGCGCCTGGCTGGCGCTACCGATGACGAACGTGCGGTAGTAACAGGTGCGGTAGCCCAGGAACGAATGCAGGATGTCGAAGTAGACCGGGTCGCCCGGTCGCAGCACCCGGTCTGTGTAGACGTGGGGATGGGGGCTGCAGCGCTCCCCCGAGATGGCGTTCACGCCTTCCACGTGCTCGGAACCCATCTCGTACAGCACTTTGTTCACCAGCGCCACGCACTCGTTCTCGCGCATGCCAGGTTTCATCGCCTCGTAGAGCGCTTCGTAGGCGGCGTCGACCATCATGCAGGCGGTCGTGAGCAGCGTGATCTCGTCCTGGGTCTTGATCTTGCGGACGTCCTGCATCAGCGCCTGGCCGTCGACGACCACGAGCCCCTCGGCCCGCAGCGCCTCCAGCACCGGCAGCTCCACCACGTCCACGCCCAGCGGCTCGCGGTGCAGGTTGCGCGCCTCGAGTTCGGTCTTGATCTTACGGGCCACGTCCCGCGCCTGCGCCGGGTACGCCCCCCGCAGGGTGGAGATGCCGGCCCGCGACCGCTCGCCCAGCCAGGGGCAGTAGAGCTGGTGGTGGCGCGCCGCCGAGCCGAAGTCCCACAGGATCGGCTCGTCGTCCTGCGGCAGCAGCGCGAAGCGCACCAGCTTGTCCATGGCCCACGTGCCGATGTGGGTCGCGGTGATGTAGCGCACGTTGTTCATGTCGAAGCACAGCAGCGCGCCCAGCTCGGAGGCCCGCAGGAGCCGCTTGACGCGCGCCAGCCGCTCGCGACGCAGCCGGTCCATGTCGACACGCTGCTCCCAGTCCACGTTCATGAGGCCGTACGTCTTGAGTGCCATGCTCCTCCCCTCCCGGATCCAGTGGTCCGTCAATGCGTCCCGCAGAGCTCCCGCGCCGCGGCGGCCACCTGTTCCGCCGTGGGCACGGTCAGGTCTTCCAGCGCCGGCGAGAACGGTACCGGGACGTGCATCGCTCCGAGGCGCCGCACCGGCGCGTCGAGATCGTAGAACGCGCCCTCGGCGATCACCGAGGCGATCTCGCCGGTGACGCCGTACCTCTCGTAACCTTCGTCCACGATCAGGGCCCGCCCGGTCTTCCGCGCCGACGCCACCAGCCGCTCGACGTCCAGCGGCACCGTGGTGCGCGGGTCGATCACTTCGGCCTCGATGCCCTCCTGCGCCAGCAGGTCGGCGGCCGCCAGGGCCACGTGGACCATGCTGCTGGTGGCCACGATGGTGACGTCGCGCCCGGCGCGCTTGACGTCGGCCACCCCCAGCGGGATGGTGTAGTCGCCTTCCGGCACCGGGCCCTTGAGCTGGTAGGTCATCTTGTCCTCGAAGACCACCACCGGGTTGTCGTCGCGGATGGCGGCCTTCAGCAGCCCCTTGGCGTCGTAGGGCGTGGACGGCAGGGCCACCTTCAGCCCCGGGATATGGCTGAGCCAGGCGTGCAGGCTCTGACTGTGCTGGGCGGCCGAGCGGCGCGTGGCGCCCAGCGTCGTCCGGATGACCATGGGCACTGTCAGTTTGCCCCCGGACATGTAATGGACCTTGGCGGCCTGGTTGACGATCTGGTCCATGGCCAGCGTGATGAAGTCGCCGAACATGATGTCCACCACCGGCCGCATTCCGGTCATGGCGGCCCCGACGGCGATGCCCGTGAAGCCGGCCTCGGAGATGGGCGTGTCGATGACCCGGTCGCGGCCGAACTCCTCGACCAGGCCGACCAGCACCTTGAACGGATGCCCGGCTTCGGCTACGTCCTCGCCCAGGATGAACACCCGCGGGTCGCGGCGCATCTCCTCGGCCAGGGCCTCGCGCACCGCCTGGGCGAAGGTGAGCTCGCGGACCCCGGGGGCCGGGGCCGGCCGGACCTGCGCGCTAGGCATAGACATGCTGGGTCACCTCACTGGGGTCCGGGTAGGGGGCCTCCAGGGCGAACGCCAGGCCGCGCGCTATCTCGTCGCGCACCTCGGCGTCGATCTGCTCCAGCAGGGCGGCGTCGGCGATCGCCTGGCCGGTCATCCAGCGGGCGAGGAGCACCAGCGGGTCGCGTTCCCTCATCCACCACTCCTCCTCCTCGCGGGTCCGGTACGCGCGGTTGACGTCGCCTACGTGATGCCCCCGGTACCGGTAGGTGTGGCAGAGGAGGAACGACGGGCCGTCGCCGCCTCGCGCACGGGCCACCGCCGCGCGCGTCGCGCGCAGCACGGCCCGCACGTCCTGGCCGTCGACCTCGGTGCAGGGAATCCCGAACGCCTCGGGCCGGGCCGGCATGGTGCCCGAGGTGGTCTCGGTCACCGGGGTGTACTCGTTGTAGAGGTTGTTCTCGCACACGTAGATGACGGGCAGCCGCCACAGCGCCGCCATGTTCATGGCCTCGTAGAGGATCCCCTGGCCCAGCGCCCCCTCGCCAAAGAAGCACACCGCCACCTGGTCGGTCCCGCGCATCCGCGCCGACAGCGCCGCACCGGCGGCGATGCCGGCCGACCCGCCCACGATGGCATTGGCGCCCAGGTTGCCCACGTCGGGGTCGGCGATGTGCATCGACCCACCCTTGCCCCGGCAGTAGCCGGGGGCCTTGCCCAGCAACTCGGCGAACATCCGGTCCACGGTGGCGCCTTTGGCCAGGCAGTGGCCGTGCCCCCGGTGCGTGCTGGTGATGTAGTCGTCGCGCCGCAGCGCGGCGCACACGCCCACCGCCACCGCCTCCTCGCCGATGTACAGGTGCGCGAGCCCGGGCATCCGGGCGCTGGTGTACAGCTCGTTGACGTGTTCCTCGAAGCGCCGAATGGTGAGCATCTGGCGGTAGAGCATCCGCCACTGCTCGGGCCGGACGTCCGCCAGGTCGTCGGCAGGCGAGATCTCTGTTGCCCTCGTCATCAGGCTCCTCCTGCGCCAGCCATCTCTGCCAGCACCTTGAACACCGCCGCGAAATCCTCATGGCCGAAGCCCATGGCCCGCGCCGCGCTCAGGACCTCGTTGGTGACCGCCGTGGTGGGCAGGGGCACCCCGGCCTGGCGCCCCAGCTCCAGCGCCAGCAGCAGGTCCTTCTGCATCATGCGGCAATCGAACCACGCCTCCTCGGGCATCGCCAGCACCAGCGGCCCGCGGTAGACCAGCATGGGGGACGCGGCCACGCTCGCCAGCAGCACCTCCACGGCTGTGGCGCGCGGAATTCCGCTCTTCTCGGCCAGCAGCACGCTCTCCGAGAACGCCAGCATCTGCACCGCCAGGCTCAGGTTGGTGGCGATCTTCATGGTGACGGCCAGACCGTTGGTCCCCACGTGGTGCACCGTCGGCCCGATCGCCTGCAAGACGGGCCGCACGCGCTCGAACACCTCGCGGTCGCCGCCCACCATGATGGACAGCCGACCTTCCTCCAGGGTGGTGACGCTCCCCGAGACGGGCGCGTCCAGCATCCGTGCGCCGCGTTCGGCGACCTGGGCCGCCAGCGCCCGGCTCTCGGCGGGACTCACCGTGCTCATGTCCACGTAGACCTTACCGGCCCCCAGCCCGGCCAGGATGCCGTCGGGTCCGCGGGTGACCGCCCGGAGGGCGTCGGTGTCGGCCACCATGGTGAAGATCACGTCGACGGCTTCCGCCACCGCCCGGGGCGACTCGGCCCATCGCATCCCGCGATCGAGCAGCCACTGCGCTTTGGCCCTGGTCCGGTTGTAGCCGGTGACCGGATACCCGGCGTCCAGCAGCCGCCTGACCATGCGGCCACCCATCACCCCCAGCCCGACGAACCCGAGCTGGGTCATGGCCGAGCCTGGCGGCCGGCCAGCACGTCGTGGATGTCCCGCTCCACACGCAGCAGGTGCTCCAGCATCCGCCGGCGGGCCGCCTCGACGTCGCCGGCGGCGATCGCCTCCAGGATCTGCCGGTGCTGCAGGATCGACCGCTGCGGGCTGCCGGGGATATGGTAGACCTGCGCCAGCGCCCGCTGCAGCAGGTCGCGGACCGCGTGCATCACCCGGAGCGCGATGCGGTTGCGGGTGGCGGCCGCCACCGCCAGGTGGAACTGCAGGTCAGCGGTGATGTACGCGTCCTTGTCAGCAAGGCCCGCCTCCATGCTGGCGATGGCCCCGGCCATCTGGGCCAGGTCCTGGTCGGTGCGGCGCAAGGCCGCCAGCCCCGCGGCCTCCACCTCCAGGATCTTGCGCACCTCGTAGATCTCCAGCAGGTTGGCCTCGTCCAGTTCCAGCAAGAAGTGAAGCGAGTGGCTGAGGGGGTTGCTGTACTCGGCCACCTGGAACGTTCCGTTGGCCGACGGACGGATCAGGCCGCGCGACTCCAGCATGCGCAGGGCCTCGCGGACCGAAGAGCGACCGACCCGGTAGGTCTGCATCAGCTCCCGCTCGGTGGGCAGCGGGTCGCCGGGTTTCAGGCCGCGCTCGCTGATCAGCTCGCCCAGGCGGGCCGCGACCAGTTCGTAGATCTTGCGGCGCTCGATGGGCGCAGTGCGGCTGCTGGCGTGTGTTAGCATCCTTCTCCACCGTCTGACGAACTGATCATCTGACAGCACCGCCTGTTAGATTTGGGTGGCTGCAGGGAGCGGTCCTGCCGGCGCCGCCCCTGAGGCCGGTCAGGCCTCCAGCAGCTGCGCCGGGGTGCGTCGCCCCATCAGGTCCAGCTCCCGATCTGTGATGCCGAACGTCCGCAGCCCCCGCACGAACGCCAGGAAACCTTCCGCCGGCGTCACACACGGCGACGCGCCCAGGTCGCTGGCAAGAATGCAGCGCTCGGCTCCCACCGCCTTGATTGCCATGGCCATCTGCTCGACAGAGGCGCCGCGCCAGGTGCGGAAACGTTCCACCGGGGAATCCGGCCCGAGGAACACCCCGATGTACGCGTGCTCGATGTACGCGCCAAGGCGCGCTACTTGGCGCTGCTCCTCGATGGTCATGTTGATCGGGTCATAGTCGGCGTGAGTGCAGACGATCCGCTCCACGCCCGCGGCCCGGGCTTCCCGGATGACGGCCAGGGCTTCCGACGGCGAGAGGTGCCCGGTCTGCAGGACCAGGCCGTACTCAGCGCACATCGCCAGGATCTCCCCCATGGCGGGCACGAGGCGCGTGCCGTTGAACACCTCGACGCCCGGCTGCGGGATGCCGAACCGCTCGTGGTGGTTGCGGGCGTTGATGCTGGGCAGCCATACCACCCGCCCCAGCCCCGCTGCCCCGGCGCCCCGGAACGCGACCATCGCTTCCACCGCGGCAGCGTTGATCCCGCCCATCGGCCAGTTGAGGACGACGCCGCCGAACACGTCGATGCCTCCGCCGACCTCGGTCCGGGCCTGCGCTGCCCGGGTCACGGTCTCGAAGGCCCCGCCTTTGAGCACGATGGCACGCATACCCAGGGCACGTGCCGCCCGCGTGGCTTCTACGGCGTCCACGGTGCGGTCAAAGTTGTCCGGAGCGGTGTGCACGTGAAAGTCGATCATCCCCTCCGTCTCGTCGCGCACCCGCGCCAGGGTATCAGACCGCTCCTCCGCGCCGGGCGCCTCCGAGGCCGTCATGACAGCCCGGCTCCAGGCTGGCGGCATCGGGAGGCACGTTGCGCCACCCCAGCACATGCTTCTCACCCCCGCCCTGCGACGAGCCCGCGTGCAGCCCGCGCTCCCCGCGCGCTGCCATCTTGCCCCGCGGGCACAGCCGCCGGTGCTCAGTGCCCGATCCGGTCCAGAACGTCCGGTGGCGCCGCGGCCAGCACCTCGATCTCGACCCGTGCCTCCGGCACCACCAGCGCCGAGATCTGCACGGTGGTGCTGGCCACCTGATGGTCTCCCAGGAACTCCCGCTGGGTCGCGTTGAGCTCGTCCTGCTCGTGGATATCCGTGAGGTACCGTGTGACCTTCACCACGTGTCGCCACGTCAGCCCCAGCGCGTCGAGGGACAGCCGGATGTTCTCGAACGCCCGCCTGGCCTGCTCCCGCATGGAGGACGGCAGCGCGTGTTCTTCCGGCACGTGAGGATGCTGGTGGTAGACCGACGATGCGTGACAGCCCGAGATCAGGACCAACGCGGCTCCCGGCGGCACCACCACCGCCGGCGCGTAGGGCATGGTCACCTTCCCCCGGAGCGGGTGTGGCGGGAACACCGGGATGGCGGGCGGGCTCATCCTAGCTCACCCCCAGGTAGGCTTCTTGCACCTGCCGGGTGCGCATGAGCTCCTCCCTGGTGCCCTGGAGGACGACGCGTCCTCGCTCCATCACCGCGGCCCGGTCTGCCACGGCCAGCGCCCGCACCGCGTTTTGCTCGACGAGCAGCACCGACACGCCGAGACGCCGGATCTCGCCGACGAACCCGAACACCACATCGGCCATCACCGGCGCCAGCCCCAGGGACGGCTCGTCCATCAGCAGCAGCCTCGGGTTGCTCATCAGCGCTCTGCCGATGGCGAGCATCTGCTGCTCGCCGCCGCTGAGGCTCCCAGCCCGCTGCCCCAGGCGCTCCCGCAGCCGCGGAAACAGCCCCAGCACGTGCTCCATCGTTTCGCGCGCGCGCCCGCGGGCCCGCGCAGTGAACGCACCCAGTTCCAGGTTTTCCTGGACTGTCAAGTCGCCGAAGACCCGGCGACCTTCCGGGACGATGGCAATGCCGCGCTCACACACCCGATCCGGAGGCAACCCCGTGATGGGCGCGTCGAGAAACTCCACGGTTCCCCGCCAGGGCTTCACCCAGCCCGCAATGCTCTTGACCAGCGTGCTCTTCCCCACGCCGTTCGGCCCCAGCACCGCCACCACTTCGCCGTCGCCGACCGTCAGGTCGATCCCTTCCAGGGCCCGCGCTTCGCCGTACCGCACCTCCAGGTCGCGTACCCTAAGCATGTCCCGCATGGTCCCCGAGGTACGCGGTCCGCACGCTCTCCTCGCGCAGCACCTGCTCGGGGATCCCCTCCGCCAGGACCGTACCCTCGTGCAGGACCACGATCCGGTCCGCGAGCGCGCTCACGGCCTTCACGTTGTGCTCCACCACCAGCAGCGCGACGCCCATGGCCTGGATCCTGCGCACCGCATCCATGACGCGCTCTGTCTCTTCGACCGTCAGGCCTGCCAGCACCTCATCGGCCAGAATGATGCGGGGATGGCTCGCAAGGGCCCGTGCCAGTTCCAGCAACCGCCGTTCCTGCAGCGTCAGACGATGCACGTCCTTCGGGCCGGCGTGGCCCAGACCCAGCAGGTGCAGCCACTGCCGCGCCGACTCCTGGGCCCCCTCGGGGGCCACCTGCGCCTCGGGGCCGAACAGGGCTCCCACCGCCACGTTGTCCCCCGCGGTCATGGACCCGAAGGGCCGCGGGTGCTGGTACGTCCGGGCGAGGCCCATCTTGGCCCGGCGGTGCGGCGCGAGGTCGGTGACATCCACGCCCCTGAAGCGGAGCCTGCCGGCGTCTGCCCGATAGTAGCCGGCGGCCACGTTGATCAGCGTCGACTTCCCCGACCCGTTCGGGCCGATCAAGCCGACGATCTCTCCCTCGCGGACCTCGAGCGACACGCCCTTCAGGGCCCGGACGCCCCCGAAACTCTTCTGCACGTGCTGGATCTGCAGCAGCGCCTCAGCCACGTGCGGCTTCCACCCCGCGCGGCCGTCTGCCGATCCCGCGCCCGCCGCCCCACAGCCGCTTCGGTGTGACCAGCAGGAGCACGAACGTCCCGACACCGATGGCCAGTGCGTCCAGCAGGCTGGCGCCGGCGGCCGCGGCCACACCCATCGCCACCAGTCCCACCACCGTGGCGGTCGTCCCGCGCTCGGTCACTCTGCTGTAGATCCCATCGGGCAGCGTTGCCACCACCACCATGAGGAGGAGGCCCATGACCACCTCGCTCACCGTGCCCAGGCCGGGCCCGCTCAGACGGTCATTGATGGCGTGCACCACGCCCGCGCCCAGGATCGGGCCCAGCCAGTGCCGCCGCCCGCCCAGCACGCACATCATGATCACCAGCAGCGGCACGCGGAGGGAGAACACCGCGTCGGCGGTCACGTACCGCACCTGCAGCGCGTGCAGCCCCCCGCTCAGGCCGGCCACCGCACCGCTCAGCGCCAGCGCCGCTATCTTGTACGCGAAGGTGGGCACGCCCAGGCCCTCGGCCACGCGCTCGTCGTCGTGGATCGCCCGCAGACCCCAGCCGTGCCGGCTGCGATGGGTCCACCAGCCGACACCCACGGCCACGCATGCCACCAGAAGCCCGGCGAAGTAGAGGAACTCCACGTCGGAGAGCCCCCAGGGGTACTCCAGCTTCGGCAGCGGTATGCCCCGCCCGCCGTCCAGGTAGCCGACGTTGTTCACCAGGCTGTGCAGCGCTACCGCCGCCGCCAGGGTGACCAGCGCGAACACGGGCCCCCGGATCTGGCGCAGGCGGAACACCACCAGGCCGATCCCGCAGGCGACGAGCGCGCTCGCCACCGCCCCCGCCGGGATCGCCAGGCCGTAGGGCGCGCCATGCCGGTCGATCAACACCGCCGCCCCGTACACGCCCGCTCCGTAGAAGGCGCCCTGCCCGAAGCTGAAGTAGCCGGCGTAACCCGAGATCACATTCCAGCTGGTGGCCTGCGCTACCCAAAAGAAGAAGAAGTACAGGAACACCAGGTAGTACGCTGGCAGGCCGAGACCCTGGATCGCGGCGGGCACGGCCAGCAGCGCGGCCAGGGCGGCGCCGACGACCCAGCGCCCGCCCGGCCGCGTCATCATCCTTCCCGCCGTCCCAGCACGCTGGGCAGCAGGCCTTCCGGCCGAACCAGCAGGCCCACCAGCAGTGCGCCGGCGCCCACCAGCCGGGCGACTGCCGTGGCGCCCAGGGCCTGGGCGATGGCCTCGCCCACCCCGATGACCACCCCGCCCAGCACGACGCCTAGGGGGTTCCCGATGCCTCCCAGGATCACCGAGGCGAACAGCAGGCCGATCCACTGTTCCGCGGCGTTGGGGTACAGCGCGTGGTTCATCGCGATCAAGACCCCGGCGATACCGCCCGTGGCACCGCCCACCGCGGCGACCAGCAGACGCAGCCGCTCCACGTCGGCGCCGCACGCCCTGGTCATCTCTTCGTCGGAGACGGCCGCCCGGAGCGCCTTCCCCGGGTACGTGCGCTTCAACCACAGGCTGACAGCTCCGGCGACGAGCATCGCCACCGAGAACGAGAGCACCTGCGTGATCGGGAAGGCCAGGTCTCCCGCGGTCAGCGCACCGGTGGCGTACGGGTTCTGCGCCACGGGGATGCGCCGGTAGTCCGCTGTCCACACCAGCTTGGAGAGCCCTTCGAAGACCACCAGGACGCCGAACGTGAACACCAGCGACCGGGCAGCGTCCAGGCGCAGCCGGCGCACCAGGAACCGCCAGCCCGCGCCGGCGACGCCGCCGAGGGGCGCCACCACCAGCAGCACCGCCAGCGGATCCATCCCCCGGGTCGCCAGCTCGTAGGTGACGTACCCGAAGCCGAAGATCATGGCGAAGTGCGCGAAGTCGATGGTGTCGAGGTACCCCCAGGCCAGCGTAAGGCCCAGCGCCAGCAGGGCGTAGAACGCACCTATGAGGATCCCCGAGGCCGCGGCCTGTACCAGCTCGATCACGGGCGCGCTCCGACCTCAGCCCTTAGGGTGTGCACCACGCCTCGGCGCCCGCGCCGGCACGCCCCATGGCGGTACCGGTGGGCACCCGACGCCGTCGCATTGACCTCTTCTACGCCTCAGCGCAGCCGACGGTCCTCGGCGGTCATCGACTGCGGCCACACCGCCCACCACCGGCCGTCCTGGATCTGCATCACGGCCTGGAGATCGTCGCCATAGTTCTGCTGCTGCCGGTCGAATCGCAGATGCCCCTGCACCGTGGGCACGGGCTTGGAGAGCAACACGTCGGCGATCGCCCCCTGGTCCAGGCACCGGCACTCCTGGACCCCGAAGACCAGCACCTGCCACGCCGACCAGGACGCTGCCGACTGGACGTCAGGCTCGCTGTAGGCCAGCCCCGTGGCCTTGGCCCACGCCCGGTACCGGTTCACGAAGTCTCTGGCGCCCGGGTACGAGAGGTAGGGCTCGTGGGGCACGAAGATCGTCACGCTCGTGGCGCGGTCCGTCAGGGGCAACGCCGCCAGCATCGCGCCCGGCGACGGCCACTGGTGGAAGTGGTGGCGGGGCCGCCAGCCCAGCTGCGCCAGCGCCTG
This sequence comes from Candidatus Fervidifonticultor secundus, assembly GCA_031459385.1. Taxonomy (GTDB): domain Bacteria; phylum Sysuimicrobiota; class Sysuimicrobiia; order Sysuimicrobiales; family Humicultoraceae; genus Fervidifonticultor; species Fervidifonticultor secundus. The sequence continues at coordinate 400,353 of JAVKIP010000001.1, forward strand.
GAGCAGGTTCACGCCGTCCAGCGCCAGCCCGGCGACGTAGAGCAGGTCCGGATTCGCGCGCCGCACTTGCTGGGCGACGGGCACCCAGTCGGTGGTCCCGAGGTCGAACTGCAGGTCCAGCACCGTACGCAGCCCCTTCTGCTCGGCGATGCGCACGGCACCGCCGGCATTGGCCCGTCCGTACGCCAGGAACTGGGTGCCCGGGAACTTGTTCACCACGAAGCCCACAGTCTGGGGCCGCTGGCCGGGTGGCAGCGTCCGGTAGGCGTCGAACACCTTCGCCGGGGTCGTCAAGTGGGTGTTGAGCCCCACGTACCACGTCGGGAAGTGCCGCCGGTACGTGTACGCGTAGGTCAGGCTCGCGGTGTGATGCGGGAACACGTAGCCGTATTTCTCCGCCACCCGCATGGCGGCCGTGATGGACGCGGTGCCGTATGGCCCGATGATCAGGTCTACCTTGTCTTCCGTGATGAGGCGTTCGTAGAGGGCCGCCGCCTTGTCCGGCTGCGACTCATCGTCCAGGAGCACCCACTCCAGGGGCCGGCCGAGCAGTCCGCCCTTCTCGTTCACCATCTGGACGAACGCCCGTCCCGCCGCCTCGTGCACTTTCCCCTGCGCGGCAAACACGCCGGTCAGGGGCAGGGTCCCGCCCACCCGGATGGGCCGGGGCTGCGCGGCGCCGTCCACCTGCACGACGAGCAGGGCCAGCAAGACCGTGAGACCGATCCACCGCCCGAGTGCTCCGCGTGCATGCCTCACCTGCATGGTCACGCACCTCCTCCTGCGGTATCTGGCGCTGTTCCGCTCACTGCTGCGATGCTCCGCCGGCCGATGCGCGCCCGGCCGCCAGCAGCTGGCCCAGGTACTCCCACTCGCGGTTGAAGCGGTAGGAGTGGTTGCGCGGGGGTTGCGGCGCCTGTGTCTCGAGCCACCGGACCTTCTGGGCCGACCGGTTGTAGAAGGCGTGAATGGTACCAACCCCGGTCCAGAAGCAGTCGCCGGCCTGCAGCCGGTACGTCTGCCCGTCCGCCACCGCGTCCACTTCGCCGTCCAGGATCAGGTAGGCTTCTTCCAGGGGATGGTCGTGGGGGTGCGCGACGCCGCCTGGCTCGTACTCGACCATGAACATGGTGAACAGGTTGGCGTCCTGGCGCTGGTCGACCAGCATCTTGATCCCGATCCCGCTGTAGACCAGCAGTGCCGTCAGCATGCTCGGCGAGACCACCGGGGCATCGACCCGGCTCCCCCGGCGGGCGCTGTCCAGGTCCATCTGCCCCGGCTCGAAGTGAAAGAACTGCCGGCAGCGCGGGTCCCGGGCGTCCACGCGCCTGGCGGTGCCGGTGGCCGGGGCCTGCGGCTGGAAGAAGATGTCGGCAGGGTCCCGGTCGCCGCGAGGGCGCGGCGCCACCATCTCCACCCACGTCGACAGTTGCGTCCCCGGGTTCCGCCATGCGTGCAGCACGCCCACCGGGATCAGGCCGCCCTCGTCTTTCCCGAGGCGAATCCGCTCGCCGTTCATGGTCAGCTCGAGTTCGCCGTCCAGCACGTAAACGGCTTCCTCGTACGACTGCACGTGGGGCTCGATGTGCCCCCCGGCCTCCAGCTCGCACGCCGCAAACCCCATGTGGACCGAACCGGCGGTCCCGTCCACCAGCGGCTGCCGCCGGAAGCCCCCGCTGTGTCTTGCGAAGCGCTCCGGCACCGTCATCTGTGCACGATCCAGCCGCGTCACGCGATGCACGCCGTGCTCGCCTCCTTCATCTACCCCCTCTACCTCCGCGCTGCCAGGCAGGCTCTACCCGAACACCCACCCGCCGTCCACGTAGAGCTCGACCCCGTTGACGGCCGGGTTCTCCAGCAGGAAGGCCACCGCATGCACCACGTCGGCCATCCGCACCAGCCGCCCGGTCGGCGTGCGCGCCCGCACGCGCTCCAGCATCTCTGCGTTGCCGGCCCAGTAGGGGCTGTCCCCCACGATCCCGGGGTGGATGGCGTTCACCCGGATCGGTGCCAGCTCGATGGCCATCGTCCGGACCAGTCCTGCGACCCCGGCGTTGACCGTGGTCACCGTGGTCGACCCCGGGTAGGGGCGCTCTTTGGCCAGCCCGCCGAAGATGACGACGGCGGCCTCGGGCGTCATGCGGGGATGCAGCGCGTGCACCACCGCTGTGTAGCCCACCAGCTTGAGCGTCACGAGGTTGAGGGCGCCGGCGACGTCGTACGCCCGCACCGTGTTTCGGTCGCGGTCGATGGCCGCCAGCACCAGGCCGTCCACCGGCCCCACGGAGGCCAGCCGGGAGGGGATCTCGTCAGGACGGGTGAGGTCCAGCCCCACCGCCTGAAGCGTGCGGCCGAGCCGTCCGGCCACTTCGGCGGCACGGGCGGCGTCCCGTCCGGAGATCACGACGGTGCGCCCGCGGTCCGCGTAGTGTCGGGCGATCTCCAGGCCGATGCCCGACGTTCCGCCAATGACCACTACCGCACCGTCGCGCACCATACGTGCCTCCTCAATGGTAGGATCTCGTCAGACCGGCAGATTGTCTGACTGATTAGACCCCTGGCCGTGGAACTCCTCTCCGGCGTCCGGGCGTGCGCCCGTGTCAGATCTCCGGGAGCCGGAACCCCGGGGCAGCGAGCACGTGGTCGCGCGACTGATACGCCAGCTGCCGTACCCTGGCCAGGTCGACGCCGACCAGCTGTCCGCCCCGCTTGAGGATCCTCCCGGCCACGAGGACCGTGTCGACGTTGCTGGTGTCCATCCCCCAGACCACGGCGCCGATGGGGTCGTTGATGGGGAAGACGTTGGGACGGTCGGTGCGCAGCAGGACGAGGTCGGCCTCCTTACCAGGGGTCAGGGTACCTACCCGGTCGGCGAGGCCGTTGGCGCGTGCTCCCTCGACGGTGGCCCACCGGAGCACGTCTCGCGTGGTGGCCAGCGGCGGGACGTTCTCCTCGCCGGCCAGCTTCCGCTCGAAGACCAGCGCGTGCTGCAGCGAGATGGCCGCCCGCATCTGCGTGAACATGTCGTTGGGCACGTTGGTTTCCACGTCAACGCTGAGGCTGGGGGCCAGGCCGCGGTCCAGGAAGCGCTGGATGGGCGGCATGCCGTGGCCCATCATCATCTCCACCGGGCAGGCCAGTGAGACGGTGGCGCCCGCGTCTACGATCAGGCGGATCTCGTCGTCGCCGAGCGTCGCGCAGTGGATGAAGGTCGTGTCGGGGCCGTACAGCCCAGTGCGGCCCACCTGGCCAACCTTCCCATGCCGGCCAAACGTGCCGACGCCCACGTGGGTGGTGATGCGGGCGTCCAGTTCCCGTGCCAGCTCCCAGTCGGCCCGGCACCCCTCCGGCGAGTCGAACTCGGGCCCGAAGGCCGCGACGGCCAGGGACAGCAGCTGGTCCTTCGACGAGAAGTAGCGCTGGGCCGCGTGCCGGATCCAGCCCGGGTGCTCAGGTGTGGGCGCCTCGACTCACGGTCGCCCGTAGGCGAACACCGCGCGGATCCCGGCTTCGCGCAGCGCGGCTACGGCCGCATCAGTATGCTCCGGGGTCGTCTGGATGGGGACCAGTCCAGGACCGTGGTGATGCCAGCATCGATGCACCGCAGGGCGCTGACCAGGTTGGCGGCGTACACGTCTTCCGGCCGGTAGACCGGCGCCAGCCGGTTCAGGACGAACGCCAGGTAACTGACCTCCCCCTCCAGGGGAACGTCGGTCCCGATGTTGCGGAGGATCCCTTCCCAACAGTGGCGGTGCGTGTCGACGAACCCCGGGGCGACGATCATCTGGGACGCGTCGATGACCTCCGCGTCCGCCGCATGGAGGGCGGGCCCCACGGCGGCGATCCGGGTGCCCTCGATCAGGACGTCGCCCCGCGGGAAGTTGCCCACCTCCGGGTCGAGGGTCAGGACACACCCACCCTTGATCAGCGTGCGCGCAGCCATCGCGATCCCCCTTCCCCCGCGCCGCTCGCGCTGCCCTGCGGGCGTCCGGTGCTAGATCACCTGCCCGTACTTCTCCCGCATCAGGTCCCTGATAAACTTCGACACGTCCAGGGTGACCCGCAGCCCCCGGTGCACCTGGGCTTCGACGCGGTCGCCGCGGTAGAGGGGGTAGCCCTCCATGAGCTTCTTCGCCTGGTCCTGGAAGTCGCGGTCGGCGTTCATGCGGTCGATGCCCTCCCACAGGGCGCGCAGGGCCTCGGGCGGGGTGCCCTCGGGGGCCCAGATGCCGCGGCCGTAGGTCCACGAGGCGGCGACGAGGGCGCGGAAGGCCTTCCAGCGCAGGAGGCCGTCGGGCTTTTTCTTGAAGAGCTGCTGGTAGACCTCGTAGACGGTGGGGAGGTCGGGCACGGCCGGGTCGCGGACCATCTCGCCCTTCTCATTGATGAAGCCCAGCGTCATGAGTCCCACGGCCTTGCCCTCACGCACCAGGGGCAGCACCTGCGACGCGTAGACGAACGTGGCCTGGAAGTCGACGGTCATCTCGCCGCGCTCGAAGGCCAGGCGGATCGGGCCGCGCGACTCGAACCCGAAGACGACCTTGGGGCTCAGGCCCAGCAGCTCGAACGCCAGCAGGGCGGGCAGTTCGACCCCGGGCGGGGTGTTGCTGCCGAAGACCAGGCCTGCGGCTTTGGGCAGGTCGGCCGCAGTGCGCACGCCGGTCCGCGGCGACGCGTAGATGACCGCCCCGGAGCCGTTGATGGACACCAGGCGCCAGCGCGTGAAGTCGTAGCGCACGGCTGGATTGCCGAGCATGTAGGCCACCTTGGACGCCACGGTGCTCGCCAGCAGCGTCAGGCCGTCGGGCCGCGCGTTGGCCGCGAACCAGTTCATCCCCAGCAGCGTCCCGCCTCCGGGCATGTTGCGGATGCGTACGGTCGGGTTGCCCGGGATGTGCCGCTCGAGGTAGGGCGCCAGGAACCGGTTGAGGATGTCCGTGGCGCCGCCCACGGCCGTGGGCACGATCAGCTCGATCGTCTTGCCGGCGTAGAACGACGTCTGCGCGCCGCCCGACTGGCCTGTGGTCAGCACGAGCCCCAGGGCGGCCATCAGCCAGGCAGCCCGCACCAGCATCCGGCGTACCGATATCATATCCACGATCCACCTCCCCTGATCGACTGCTTGGCCGGATCTCAGGCAGCCCCAGTTGCCGCTCCTGCACCGCGGCCGCCTCAGATGGTCTGGCCGTACCTATCGCGCAGCAGGTCCCGCACGTACTTGATCACGTCCAGCGTCACGCGCAGCGCCCGGTGCACCTGGGCTTCGACGCGGTCGCCGCGGTAGAGGGGGTAGCCCTCCATGAGCTTCTTCGCCTGGTCTTGGAAGTCGCGGTCGGCGTTCATGCGGTCGATGCCCTCCCACAGGGCGCGCAGGGCCTCGGGCGGGGTGCCCTCGGGGGCCCAGATGCCGCGGCCGTAGGTCCACGAGGCGGC
>JAVKIP010000010.1:0-100119 GCA_031459385.1 Candidatus Fervidifonticultor secundus
GGCCCCCGGCGCATCTTCGCAGCACACGACGCAGCACGTCGCGCGACGTCGCAGCGACTGCGATCGCACCGTCGCCGACGCTACCGGCCCATGAGGGGTGATCGGTCTGTGTCCGTCACCGTCGACATGACCGACCAGGTCGCCTGGATCACCGTGTCGCGGCCCGAAGCCCGCAACGCCATGACCTTCGCCATGTACGACGCCCTCCTGGCTGCGCTGGCCGACCTCGATGTGCAGGAGGCGGTGCGCGTCGTGGTCATCCGCGGCGGCGGCGGCACGTTCGTTGCGGGCACCGACATCGCCGAGTTCCGCGGCCTGCACACCGAAGCCGATGCGCTGGCGTACGAGCGTCGGATGGACAGCGTCGTGGGGCGGGTCGAGCGGATGCGCAAGGTCACCATCGCGATGATCGAGGGCTTTGCCACCGGCGGCGGCCTGACCATCGCGCTGGCGTGCGACCTGCGCTACGCGGCCGCCACGGCCCGGCTGGGGATTCCCATCGCGCGCACGCTGGGCAACTGCCTCTCGATCGCCAACTGTGCTCGCCTCCTTGACGCCGTCGGGCCCGCGCGCGCAAAGGACCTGCTCCTGACGGCCCGGCTGCTGTCGGCGGACGAGGCCCGTGCGGCCGGCCTGGTGACCGACGTCGTGGCCCCCGAGCGGCTGGAGGCCCACGTGCGCGAGGTCGCAGCCGTCATCGGCAGCCACGCGCCGCTCACGCTGGAGGTCTCGAAGGAGGCGATCCGGCGGATCCTCGAGCACGGGCGCAGCGCAGCGGGCGACGACCTGATCCTGCGCTGCTATCTGAGCGAGGACTTCCGCGAGGGAGTCGGCGCCTTCCTGGACAAGCGGCCGCCCAGGTGGAAGGGGCGCTGACGCCCGTGGGCGGCGTCGGCGGCTGCGTGATGCGAGACTATCCCGTTCATGCCCGTCGTCCTGATCGTAGTGGCGCCGGTTGTGTCTGTGCCGGCGGTGCCTCTGTTCCTGCCGACGCTCCCGCAGGGTTGCCGAGCAGGAACTCCTGGGTGGCCACCACGCCCCGGCCCACCGGGACCGGCACGCCTGCCCCATGCAGCGCCATCTCGCACCCCGCCACGGTGGCGATCACCTCGAGGTCGTGCAGCCAGCCCAGGTGGCCAATGCGAAAGACCCGGCCCCGCAGGCGGCCCAGGCCGGTGCCGAGGGCCAGGTGGAGGCGCTCGGCTGCGCGCAGGACCGCCCCGGCGTCGTGCGGCGGCGGGACTACCACCGCGGTGAGGGTGTGCGATCGCTCGGCGGGCTCTTCGCAGAGCATCGCCAGCCCCCACGCCGCCACCGCGCGGCGCACAGCCTCGGCCAGCCGGGCGTGCCGCGCAAAGACCGCAGGCAGCCCTTCTTCGTGCAACATCCGCAGCGCCTCGCGCAGGCCGTAGAGCAGCAGCGTGGCCGGTGTGTACGGGAAGTAGCCGCGGCGCATCTCCGCCAGCACGGGGCGCCAGTCGAAGAAGGCGCGCGGCAGGCCCGCGCGCTCGCCCGCGGCGACTGCCCGGGGGCCCAGGCACAGGATCGCCAGGCCCGGGGGCAGCATGAGCCCCTTCTGCGCCCCGCACAGGGCCAGGTCGACCTCCCACTCGTCGAAGCGGAAGTCGATGCTGGCCAGCGAGGAGACCACGTCCACGAGCAACAGCGCCGGATGGCCGGCCGCGCGCATCGCCTCGCGAATCGCCCGCACGTCGCTGGTGGCGCCGGTAGACGTCTCATTGTGCACCACCAGCACGGCGCGGTAGGTGTGGTCACGGTCCTGTGCCAGACGGTCACGCACGAGGTCGGCGGGCACGCCGCGGCTCCAGGGAAGGTCGACCGCATCGACGCGGAGGCCCAGGCGGCGGGCGGTCTCGGCATAGAGGTGGCTGAAGTGCCCGTGGTGGAAGGCCAGCACGCGGTCGCCGGGGCTCAGGGTGTTGACCAGCGAGGCCTCCCACGCCCCGGTCCCTGAACTCGGATAGATGACGATCTCGCCCTGGGAGGTCTGGAAGACCCGCCTGAGCCCCAGGACGACCTCCTCCACGAGCGCCGGCATCTCCGGTCCGCGGTGATCCGGCACCGGGCGATCCATCGCCCGCAGGATGCGGTCGGGCACATTCGTGGGGCCGGGGATCTGGAGGAAGGGACGCCCGGGCCTCATCGCCGCGCTCTTCGGCGCGCCGCCTCCGGGTCCTCCACCGCTAGCGCACGGCGCGCACGAACGGGTCCATCTTCTGCACCAGCGCGACGCCCTGGGGCGTCAGCGAGTACAGCGTGCCCTTGCCGCGCTGGAGGCCGACGATCTCGATCTGGCCTCTCGCCACAGCGGCCCGACACGCCGCGAACACGGCGTGGGGCGACAGCCCCGCGCGGTCGGCGATCTCCAGCGCCGGGAGGCCGCGCCGGAACCAGCACTCCGCGGCGTACAGGGCCCGGAGGACGGCGTCGACCCAGGCCTGCACCTCCGCAGGGCTGGGGCCCTCGGCCCGGCGGCCACCCGCTGGCCCTTCGTCGGTCGTCCGCGGGGAGCCGGCGGCGCGGGGGTCGCTGCGAACGCCCGCAGGCCACCTGGGCGCGCCGTCCTGCCCGCGTGCCGCGGTCTTGCGCGAGCGCAGTTCGTGCAACTGCTTCCCCAGCGGCAGGGCGCGCCATGGAACCCGCTGGGGCGCATCGCACCCGGCGTCGAATCCCAGCAGGAAGGCGTACAGCCACTCGTGCAGCGCCTCGGGGCCCAACCACGGCGACATCTGAAAACTGATCGTCTCCCCATCCCCCGGCTCGGCGGCGGACTTCGGGGACCACCGCCGCTGCTCGCCGGTCTCCCACAGGCACTCGACGATGCAGCCGGTCTCGCCGTCGTCCGACCACTCCACGCTCAGCGAGAGACCTGTGAGCTCGGACACGCGGTCGAGCTCCCGGTAGAGCGCCTCCTTCGAAGCCGTGTTCACGGCAGCCACTCCCGCGCCGCCATCGGCGCGCACCTCATCCCGTCTCGCAGGGCCGTTCCTCTTCTGGGAAACTTCCGGTTTCTCCTTCAGGAAGCTCGCGGGAACCTCTCGTCGGGGCACTGCACTTGTCGCAGCCTTGACACAGAGTTCACACTGCCATTGTATGCTCACCGGTAAGACGGCGATCCCCGGGGGCCCACGAGGGTCGCGTGCCCGCGTGACGGAGGCGCTCGACGTGACACCACCATCCCTGTCCCACCCTGCGAAGCCTGCGGCTTCCCTGGCGGCCGTGCGGCACGGGCGTGCCCTGCTCGAAGAGATGGCGGCCACGATCGAGCAGGCCGCCGTGGCCCTGGCGGCCGTCCTCGACCGCCGCGCCCCGGCGGAGGCGACCTGGCAGACGATCCGCGACCAGGAACACAAGGGCGACGCCATCGCCCGTGACCTGTTCGACCTGCTGGCAGCGGGTGGAGAGGTGCCCGTCGACCGTCCGGCCCTCCAGGCGCTGGTAGGGCTGCTGGACGACGTGCTGGACGCCATCGAGGCAGCGGCAGCCCGTCTGGCCATCCACCGGGTGCGCCGGCCGATCCAGCCCGCGCAGGCGCTGGGGCAGGCGGTGCTCGAGGCAGCGCGCGAGCTGCACCAGGCGATCGCGGCCCTGGGCCGCGCGGCCGACATCTTCCCCCACACCCGCGCGCTGCACCGCCAGGAGAACCACGCCGACGACGTGCTGCGCGAGGCGATCGAGCATCTCTTCGCCAACGGCGCCAGCGCCCGGGACATCATCAAGTGGAAGGACATCTGCGAGTTCCTGGAGGCGGCCACTGACCGGTGCGAGGACATCGCCAACGTGCTGGAGACCCTGGTGGTGCGTGCTGGCCACGAGGGCCGGCTCACGGCAGGGCACGTGGTCCTGGACGTGGAGCGCCACGAGGTGACGGTTGCGGGCCAGCCGGTGCCGGTTTCGGTCAAAGAGTTCGAGGTGCTGCGCCTGCTGCTGCGCCACCAGGGCAAGGTGGTGCGTCGCCAGCGCCTGCTGCACGACGTCTGGGGCGACGACTACGTGGGCGACACGCGTACGCTGGACACACACGTCGGGTGGCTGCGCAAGAAGCTGGAAGCCCGGGGTGGCGTGCGCCTGGTCAGCGTGCGCGGTATCGGCTACCGGCTGGATCTGGTGCGCGCCTGAGGCCCGGTCGGCCGGCGTGCCGGACGCCCACCGTGCACCCGGCCGCGCCACCGCCGGGAGCACCCACGCGGCCACCGGATTTAGAGCCCGCCTATGGCAGCGGCGCGCGCCCGCGCCACCGGCGCAAAGCCAGCCGGCCGACCAGGTAACCCTCGACCCCTTTGACCACCAGGGTTACGGGCGCGAACCGCGGCGCGGCGGCGGCAAGCTCCCTCGGCTTCATGTCCCCACCCCGTGCATCCGGCGTCGTCTCGGTTCCGAGCCGTCGGCCAGTATACCACCGGACGGTCCGCCATGCGGACGGGCGCCAGGGGTTTGGCCCACCCTTCACCGACATTTCGTTGAGGGTTGACCCACTCCCGACGCGGACGACGCTAGCGTAGAGACGGCCGGGCGGAAACGACGCACCGCAACGGTCCGGACCGGACCGCACGGCGGTCTGCGCGCTACGGACATGTCGCGCCAGAGCGCACGGCGGTGATCATGCACAGGAGGTGTTCATGTATGTGGAGTGCACCTCAGAACGCTGGCCGTGGCGTACGGCTCCTGCCGGTCGTCCTGCTGCTGGCGTCCCTGCTGCTTGCCACGGGGGCCGGGCACACCCAGGACAGGCTTGGCGCCACGGCCAGCCCGCCGGGCACCATCGTCGTCGACGGATCCAGCACCGTAGGTCCGCTGACCAGCGCCGTGGCCGAGGAGTTCCGGAAGACGCCTCCGGGTCGCACGGTGCGCATCACCGTGGGCATCAGCGGCACCGGCGGCGGGTTCAAGAAGTTCTGCGCCAACAGCCCCCAGTCACGAACCGACATTCAGGATGCGTCCCGGCCCATTCAGGCCGAGGAGGACGACGCCTGCCAGCGCCACGGTGTCAGCTACGTCGAGGTGCCGGTGGCCATCGACGGGCTCAGCGTCGTGGTCAACCCGCGCAACACGTGGGCCGTCTGCATGACGCTGGGGGAACTGAAGCGCATCTGGGAGCCTGGCGCCGAGCGTCGCGTCACGTCGTGGCGCCAGGTGCGGGGGACCTTCCCGGATCGGCCGCTGCGCCTGGCGGGGGCCGGCGCCGACTCCGGGACCTTCGACAGCTTCACCGAAATGGTGGTCGGCAAAGCCAAGGCCAGCCGCGGCGACTACCTGGCCACCGAGGACGACAACGTCATCGTGCAGTTCGTGCAACGCGACGACGGCGGGCTGGGCTACTTCGGGCTGGCCTACCTCGAGGAGAACCTGGGCCGGTTGAAGGGCGTGGCCATCGACCCCAGCGACCGGGTCGACCTCGCCTCCGACGCCGAGTGCCGCGGGGTGACGCCCGACTTCGAGAACACCAAGACCGGCCGCTACCCGCTCACCCGGCCCCTCTTCATCTACCTGAACCGCACCAGCGCCCTGGCCAGGCCCGAGGTGCGGCAGTTCGCCGCGTGGTTTGTGGGGCAGGCGACCGGTGTCAATCTGGCGGTGGACGACCCACGCCGTGGCGGTACCAAGACCAACCTGACCCGCTCGGTAGGGTACGTGGAGCTGCCCCAGGAGGTCTACGCTGCGGCCCGCCGCTGCGTCGCGCAGCTGCGCCCGGGCACGGCCTTCACGGAGGGCGGCAAGGCGGCGGGGCACGCCACGCTCCGGCAGGTGAGTACCGTCTACGTGCGCCACTGCCAGTGACCGACGTGCACACGAAGCCGCACGTCGCAGCGGCCGGGGCCGCAAGCAAGGACACGGCCCCGGCTGTCCGGCAGCGGGGACACCCGCGGGAGCCGCAGCGGCGAAGCGAAGCAGCCGTGCGCTGGCTCCTGGCGGGCAGCGCGTATCTCTCCATCGCCGTCACGGTCGGCATCGCCACCGTGCTGGTCTACGAGACGGTGCAGTTCTTCCGGCTGCCCCTCGACGCCGCCGACCCGGCGCAGGTGGCCCGCCGCGCCGACCTGCGGCGGTTCGCCGAGGCCCGTCCCGACCTGGTGGGCCGACCGCTGATGCTGGTCCGGGAGTTCGTCACCGAGACGATCTGGAGCCCGCTGTTTGCCACCAAGCGGTTCGGCGTCCTGCCGCTGGTCGCGGGCACGATCGTCACGAGCACCATCGCCCTGGCGGTGGCCGTGCCGCTGGGGTTGCTGGCGGCAGTTTACCTCAGCGAGATCGCCACACCTCGGCTGCGCACGCGGCTGAAGCCGGCCCTGGAGGTGCTTGCCGGGATTCCCACCATCGTCTACGGCTACTTCGCCCTGACGTTCGTCACACCGTGGCTGCAGGACCACGTCTTTGGGAGCCGGCTTGCAGGACAGAACGCCCTGGCGGCCGGGATCGTCATGGGAATGATGATCGTGCCCCTGGTGGCCTCGCTCAGTGAGGACGCCCTGCGCGCCGTGCCGCTGGAGCTCCGCCATGGGGCCTACGCCCTGGGCGCCACGCCCCTGGAGGTTGTGTGGAGAGTGGTGGTGCCGGCCGCCGCCTCCGGCGTGGGCGCCGCCTGCCTCCTGGCGCTCTCTCGAGCCGTAGGCGAGACGATGATCGTCGCCCTGGCGGCCGGGCAGATGCCCGCCTGGACGTTCAACCCGCTGGACGCCGTGGAGACCCTCACGGCCTTCATCGTGCAGGTGAGCCTGGGCGATACCCCGTACGGCTCGGTGGAGTACCGCACCCTCTTTGCGGCCGGCATGCTGCTGTTCATCATGACGGCGGTGATGAACGTCACCAGCGTCTTGCTGATCCGCCGGGTCCGGGAGCGCTACGGATGAGCGTGGCCCTGGCCATGCATCCGACGTGGGGTCGTCGGCTGCAACGACGGGCCGCCGCCGCGCGAGGCTTCGTCGCTGCCTGCCAGCTGGCAACCCTGACGGGTCTGGCCTTCCTGGGGTTCCTGCTGGCCGACGTGGCTCAAGACGCCCGCCTGTCCCTGGGACCACACCTGGTGACCGCCTACCCATCCCGGTTTCCCGCCCAGGCCGGCTACGCCAGCGCGCTGGCCGGCACTGTGCTGGTCATCGGCCTGATGGCGTTCCTGGCCTTCCCCGTGGGGGTGGCCGCCGCGGTCTACCTGGCCGAGTACGCGCCCGCCGGCCGGCTCACCGCGGCCCTGCAGGTCAACATCGCGAACCTGGCGGCGGTGCCGTCGGTACTCTACGGCCTGCTAGGTCTGGGGGTCTTCGTGGAAGCGCTGCGCATGGGCAAGAGCGTGCTGGCGGGAGCCTGCACCCTGGCCCTGCTGGTACTCCCCCTGACGATCCTGGCGACCCGCGAAGCCCTCGACGGTGTTCCCCGCTCCATCCGCGAGGCCGCCTACGCCCTGGGCGCCACGCGGTGGCAGGTGGTGCGCCATCAGGTCCTGCCCGCTGCCGCACCGGGGATCTTCACCGGGGTCATCCTGGCCCTCTCACGGGCCGTGGGCGAAACCGCGCCGCTCATCATGCTGGGCGCGCTGCAGTACGTGCCGTTCCTCCCGCGCGGCCTCGGGGACTACTTCACGGTCCTGCCGATCCAGATCTTCAACTACGTGTCGCTGCCACAGCCGGCCTTCCACCGGGTGGCTGCCGCGGGCATCGTCCTGCTGCTGACCGTGCTGCTGGGGCTGAACGGCACGGCGATCTGGCTGCGGAACCGGTGGCAGGTGCGCTGGTAAGTCACCGCGGCAGAGGAGGGCAGGTAATGGGACAGGCCATCGACACACGGCCCCGGCCGACGGCGCCGGCTGAATCCCTCGCGGCTTCCGAGCCGGTGCTGGCCGTGCAAGATCTCCGGGTGTGGTACGGCACACGACCGGCGCTGCGAGGTATCACCTTCGATATTCCCGCGCGGCGTATCACGGCCGTCATCGGGCCGTCGGGCTCGGGCAAGAGCACCCTGATCCGGTGTCTCAATCGCATGAACGATCTGCTGCCCGGCACCCGCGTCGAAGGGAGCGTGCGATTCCACGGCCAGGATCTCTACGCCCCGGGGGTCGATCCCGTCGCCGTCCGCATACGCATCGGCATGGTGTTCCAGAAGCCCAACCCCTTCCCCAGGTCGATCTACGAGAACGTGGCCTTCGGGATACGCCTGCACTGGCGCCTGTCGCGTCGCGACCTGGACGACCGGGTGGAGCGGGCGCTGCGGCAGGCCGCGCTGTGGGACGAGGTCAAAGACGTGCTGCACACCCGCGGCGGCCTGGAGGTCTCGGGCGGCCAGCAGCAGCGCCTGTGCATCGCGCGCGCCCTGGCCGTGGAGCCCGAGGTGCTCCTGATGGACGAACCGTGCTCGGCGCTGGACCCGTCCGCGACGGCCCGCATCGAGGAACTCATGGTGCAGCTGGCCAGCGCCTACACCATCGTCATCGTCACGCACAACATGCAGCAGGCGGCCAGGGTCTCGCACGTCACCGCGTTCCTGCTGGAGGGGATGCTGGTGGAGGTGGGGCCTACTGCCGGCCTCTTCACGCGGCCGCGAGACCGCCGGACGGAAGACTACATTACCGGTCGGTTCGGATGAGGGGGACCGCCGCGCACCGCGGGGACGGCCACGGCCGGGACGCCTTCCGCCGTGAGCGTGTCGACGATGGCCGGCGGACCCACGCCTCCCTCCCCACAGCCTCCGAAGACTGGCGCAGATGGAAGAGCTGGTCCAGAGCCGAGCGGGTAGTCTACATCGTCACGGGAGAGTGCAAGACATCGCCGTATAGCGGCGCGCTTACAGCCGCAGCGACCGGGCCACCAGCGCCGCCGCCAGCACCACCACCAGCGCCAGCGCGGCCAGTCCCACGGCCGCCTGCGCCGCTGGTGGCCAGCCGTAGGCCACGGATGCCAGCAGCCCGCCCACGGCGGCCAGCGTCGCGGCCACCAGCCCCACCATCCGCCAGTCCACCAGCCGCACGACGACGCCCGGCTCTTCTTCCATGAGGTAGAACGGCACGTCGGTCACCACGGTAATCCAGTCGGCCCGGCGCCGGCGAAAGTAGAGGGCAGCCTTGAGCAGCAGGGCGTTGTGGTTGTGCAGCAGGAAGTGCCACCAGCGGGCCGGGACGAACTCGGGCAACACCACCGTCAGGTGCTGATCAACTCCGACTTCCCACTCCAGCTCGTCGAGGTAACGCAGGATCGGCTGGAGCACCGACCGGTAGGGCGAGGGCAGCACCTTCAGCGGGATCCCCATGCCCCAGGTCGGCCACCGCCGGACCACGTCCGCGGTCTGCTGGGGGTCGACGTCCACGATGACGGCCGTCACGTCGTCGGACAGCGCGCGGGCGTACCGCAGGGCCGGCAGGACGCCGCGGTTGACGCCGCCCACAGGGACGACGACCTTGGGGCGACGCAGCGGCCGGGGAACCTCCACTCCCTCCAGCGTCAGCTGCGCCCGCACGTCGTCGTAGTGCCGGTGGATGCTGCGCATCATCCACACCAGGGCCGGGACCAGGCCGGCCACGATCCACGCGCCGTCGCGCCACTTGGCGACCGTAACCACCACCAGCACGACGCCCGTGGCAGCCGCGCCCAGCAGGTTGAAGGCCAGGCTGCGCCGCCACCCCCGCCCCCGCCGCTGCCACCAGCGCCGCACCATGCCGGCCTGCGACAGGGTGAACGACAGGAAGACACCCACGGCGTAGAGCGGGATCAGCCCATGCGTCCGGGCGTCGAAGACGGCGATCAGCGCGCCGGCGACCAGCGCCAGGAGCACGATGCCATTGGCGTACACCAGGCGGTCGCCCAGGTTGCGCATCTGGTTGGGCATGAACCGGTCGCGTGCCAGGATGGCCGAGAGCCGCGGGAAGTCGGCAAAGCTGGTGTTGGCCGCCAGGATGAGGATCATGGCGGTGGCGGCCTGGACCATCAGGTACAGTGACCCGTCCCCGAAGACCGTGCGCGCGATCTGAGAGACGACGGTCTCGGTCTCGGTGGGGATGATCCCCAGGTGGGTCGCCAGGTAGGTGAGGCCCAGGAACAGCGACGCGAGGATGGCCGCCATCCAGACGAGCGTGACGGCGGCGTTGTGGGCCTCCGGCGGCCGGAAGGCGGGGATCCCGTTGCTGATGGCCTCCACGCCGGTCATGGCGGCCGACCCCGAGGCAAAGGCCTTGAGGACTACGAACACCGTCAGGGCCTGGGCGGGCACGGCCTCGGCCGCCGGACGGGCCGTCACAGGAAGCGCCCCCGCGGGCGGCATGGCCGCGGGCGGGCTCGCCGCCGATCCGAGCCGCACCAGCCCCACCACCACCAAAAGCCCCATGAGCACGATGAACGCATAGGTCGGCACGCTGAACACCGTGCCCGACTCGCGCACCCCGCGCAGGTTCACCACGGCGATAACCGCCACGGCCAGCAGCGCCAGCGTTACCCGGTGGGCGTAGAGGAGCGGCACCGCCGACGTGACGGCCGCCACCCCTGCCGAGACGCTGACCGCCACCGTCATGACATAGTCGATGAGCAGCGCCGCCGCCGCCACCAGCCCCGGCCACAGCCCCAGGTTGTCATGGGCCACGATGTACGCCCCACCGCCCGCCGGGTACGCGTGGATCGTCTGGAAGTACGAAAAGGCCACGACCACCAGCACCGCCGCGATGGCCAGGGCCACCGGCCACGCCAGCTGTAGCGCCGCCGGGCCGGCGACCAGCAGGGCCAGCAGGATCTCCTCGGTGGCGTAGGCCGACGACGACAGCGCATCCGAGGCGAAGACCGCCAGGCCCTGCACGCGGTTGAGGCGCTCGTGGACCATGGCCTGCGTGGGCAGGGGCGGCCCGATGAGCACCCGACGCACGACGTTTACGACCACCGGCAGACTCCCTGCAGGCAGACTCCTCCAGGCACGAACCGAATTCTACAGCAGCGTGGGCGGACTATCCAGGCGTCGTGCCTGCCCTGCAGCGCAGTGCCACCGGCTGCGCTAACAAGAACCCGGACACACCGGGCCCGCGGCCAGCCGTGCCGCTGCGGCGTTGACGCATCGTGGACTTCGAATCAGAATCCCCGGAGGAGCCCCGCTACCTCAGCCCTCGCACGTGCTGCACCACTACGTCCAACGGCACCACATCGGCGCTGATCATGTCCATGTCAAAGAGGTTTACCTTGTGCGGTATCTCAGCCCTATCTGCAACGCACTCCTCGGGGATCACCACTCTGTAGTTGAGCGCAAAGGCATCGTCCACGGTGGCGCGAACGCACCCGGACGTCACCATGCCGGTGACCACGAGCGTGTCTACTTGATGAAATGCCAACATGCTGTGGAGTTGTGTACCGAAGAATGCGCTGGGCTTGGTCTTCACGATGACCGGCTCACCCGGTTGAGGCGCAATTTCGGTCGGGATCTCGGCACCCTCCTCCGCCTCGGGATCACCAACCGCTCCAAAGATGCCCGGAGCCTTGTCGAACCACCGACCCGCCTCCGCCCGGGACCTGAAAGGCACCATCTTCGTGAAGAAGACCGGAAGACCGACGTCCCTGGCCGCCCCGAGCAGGCGCTGAATGGCCTTCAACGCCGCCTGGCCTCTGGCAGTGGTGCCAAGGGCGAACCGGTCCTCCACGAAGGCGCGAGTCATATCGACAACGACCACGCCCATCTTCGACCCAAAGCCCACTCGTCGTCCGAACCCTGCTTTCCGGTACATCGCCAGGTCACGGTCGGGAATGATGTCGGGTACGTACGCATTACCTCGATGCAGATACATTGCCTCGCCCCCTGGCGGCCAGACCGCTCACTGCGCGGCCAGCGTCACCACCACATCCAGCAACACTTGCGCCCCGGCGACGGCTGTTTCCCAGGGCACGTCCTCGTCCTCGGCGTGACTGCGTCCGCCACGACACGGAACGAAGATCATCCCGGCGGGTCCCAGGTCGGCCGCGTGCTTGGCGTCGTGCCCGGCGCCAGACCGCATCCGATGCGTACGCAAACCTTGCGCCCGGGCTGTCCGCTCAATGGCAGCCACAACCGCGGGAGCGAACACTGTCGGCTCGCTGACCCAGAACTCCTCCCAGGCGGCGTGGTACCCGCGCGACCGCACGTTCGTCAGGTGCTGCGCGAAGAGCGTCCTGGCGCGTGTCAGCGTGTCCTCCCGTGGCGCGCGTAGGTCGAGACTGAACTCCACGCACTCGGGGATGATGTTGATCGCGTTGGGCGACACCCTGAGCCTCCCTACCGTGCTGACCAACTCGCCACCCACCCGCGTCGGTAACTGGCTCGCCGCCAACACTAACTCGGCCGCCGCAGCGAGGGCATCTCGTCTCCGGGCCATGGGCGTGGTTCCCGCATGGCCTGCCTGCCCCTCGATCCGGCAGGTGGACCAGGAGATCCCTTGGATCCCTTCGACCACGCCGATGTCGACCCCGAGTTCTTCCAGTACCGGCCCCTGCTCGATGTGAAGTTCGACGTACGCCGCCACCCGGCGCAACCGCTCGGACGCGTTCCCCCGATACCCGATGCGCTCCAGCTCCTCTCCAAAGGTCCGACCCTCCGGCGCCTGGCGTTTGTCCGCGTAGCCGCGATCAAACCGGCCCGCGACGACGCCACTACCCAGCATCGCCGGCGAAAACCGCACGCCTTCCTCGTTCGTCCAGTTCACCAGCACCAACGACCGTTTGGTGCGCTGCCCGGTCTCCGCGAGGGTGCGCATCGCTTCCAGCGCCGCTGCCACGCCTAGCGCACCGTCAAAACGGCCTCCCCGTATGACCGTGTCGAGGTGGGACCCGAAGGCCACCGGCGCGGCAGCGGGATCTTCGCCCATGCGCCGGCCGTACATGTTGCCCACATCGTCGACCGCAACGTCCAGACCGATGTCCTGCATCCACCTCGCCAGGAGGTCCCTGGCAGCCTTGTCTTCATCTGTGAGAGCCAACCGGGTTACCCCGCCGCGCGCAGTGGCTCCGATCGTGGCCAGGCGGGCAACGGTATCGCGGAGCCGGTCGCTGGCAACTCGAGCAGTCATGCCGCCCCCGTTCTCACCGCCCCGTGCCACAGCGCGCCTCCGTCACGACCTCCGCGTGTCAGCCGCAACAGCCCACGTGGTGGCGCACGGCTACCCGGAGGACCTCCTGGACCCAACGCAGGCCGTCCCCGGTCTCAACCTGCGCTCGCAGCTCAAGGACATGCTCGCCCTGCGGAGCGGCCCCCGACACCCGCAGGACGAACGTGGCCACAACGCGCCATTCGCCGGCGTGCACCAAAGGGTTCACAGGGTCGGACAGCGGGGCCCCGATCACCCAGCAGTGCGGCCCTTGCGATCGCACCCCCACGCGGCGGACGCGGACTGGCCCGGGACCGGTGGCGCTGGCGAGCACGGCAACGCGCCGATAGGCGTTTACCGTCACGACTGCGGGCAGCGTCGCTCGGAACTGGAGCGGGCTGGCCGACGACGCGGGCATCAAAACGGATGCGGGTGCACGGCCGCACCCAGTGTCACACTGTAGTAGTCGGTACGACGATCGCGAAGAATGACGTTGAGATCACTCCACGTCTTCATCCGTCGCGCCTCGACAAGGTTGCACGTTTCAACCAGAATCTCCTCACGCTCCGCGCTCGCGGGACCCGCAATCGGCCACCCCGATGGGCCGACAAGAACACTGTGCCCAAGAAACGGCTGCCCGCGCTCTACACCCGTACGGTCGGCTGCCGCGATAAAGACTCCGTTGCAGTGCGCTCCGGTCATGCAGAGGTACACTGCCATAGGTCGTTCGCCGTCCACCTGTCCCGGAATCGGTACCCAGTTGGTCGGCACGCACACGAGATCCGCCCCTTGCACCGCCAGTAACCGCACGGTCTCTGGAAACCAGATGTCATAGCAGATTGCCATGCCAACCGTGCCGACCGAGGTCCGATACACCGGGAACCCCAAGTCTCCGGGCTCGAAAAAGAGTTTCTCCTCGTACCACAGGTGCATTTTGCGATACTTTCCGACGTAGCCTTCCGGGCCAAGCAACACCGCTGTGTTATAGAGCCTATCGCCCGCCCGCTCCGCGATCCCCGCCGCCACAAACAGTTTGCGGGCGTGCGCCACCTCGCTCCATGCACGCACTGTGGGCCCTCCCGGCACCTCCTCCGCTGCCGCATACGCTTCGGCGCGCGTGTTGAACACGTACCCAGAATTGCACAACTCTGGCAGGACGCAGAACTGGGCGCCTCGATCGGCTGCCTGGTGCAGCAACGCGACACTCCGGTCCACGTTCCTGTCTTTATGCCCCACCTGCGGCTCGAATTGCACACAGGCCACGGCCACGAAACTTTCGGATCCACGCAAACGCCCTTCCTCGTCTCCCACGCCGTCATCCCTCCTTACGTCGGCGGCCGCCGGTCCGGGGCGGAGTGCTGCCCCGGGCCATGTTCTTCGCCCGGCACGACATCTCCGTCGGACGCGACGTCAGGCGGCGTCATACGATGCCACGGAGTCGACGATTCATAGGCATGGGCAATGCGCAGGATCGTCCCCTCCTCGAACGGTCGTCCCACGATCTGCAACCCGACCGGCAATCCTTCCACAAATCCGCATGGCACGGTCACTGCGGGCAAGCCGGTCAAGTTGAACGGGTACGTGTAGCGCCAACATGCGTGCAACACGTGTTCTTCCTGGTCACCGATCCGCGTCGTGGTCTCGTCAACGAGCCACGCGGTCAGAGGCATGGTCGGCGTCACGAGCGCGTCCACCGCTCGGAACACCGCGCGCAGTTCTCCCAGCAGCACGCCGCGGAGTTGCTGCGCTTTCAGAAAGTCACCGGCAAAGACAAACCTGCCAGCATCCAAGAGCAGTCGGACCTCCGGCGTGAACCGTTCCCGCAAGTCAGGGGCGCGCAGGTACCGATCGTACCACGCCGCTGCCGACGCCAGCTCGATTGTCAAAATCGCGGCGAGGCCATACCGGATGTGGGGAACGGAGACTTCCTCCAGCCTCGCACCCAGGCGCTCGAGCTCCTGGAGTGCGGCCCGTACCGTGGCCTCGACGCCGGGCGTGATCCGCTCGAAGAAGTGCGCAGACGGTACGCCAACCCGCAGCCCTGCTATGCTCCGGCGGAGCCCGGCGGAGTAGTCCGGCACATCAACGTGTGCGGTGCTCGGATCCCGGGCATCTCGCCCAGCGATAACGCCCAGGACAACGGCGGCATCCTCCACGCGACGCGCGAGCGGCCCCGCATGGTCGAGGGACCAGGAGTGTGGCAGTATTCCAAACCGACTGACCCGTCCGTAGGTGGGTTTGAGACCCACAACGCCGCAGCAAGCCGCGGGAATCCGAATCGAACCGCCCGTGTCGGTGCCCAGCGCGGCGAAACAGAGTCCAGCGGCAACCGCCGCCCCCGCGCCGCCACTGGAAAGACCGGGCGTGCGACGCAGATCCCACGGGTTCCGCGTGGGAGGTACATCAACGCCCCAGGCGACCTCATGCATACCGAGTTTTCCCAGGAGCACGGCGCCGGCACTGCGCAGGCGCTCCCACGCGCCGGCGTCGCGGTCCGAAATTCTGCCCGCGAACACCTTCGACCCGTTGGTCGTGAGCAAGCCTCGGGTGTCATAGTTGTCTTTCAAAGCGATCGGAATTCCATGTAATGGGCCCCGGTAGCGGTTCCGCAGGATGTCAGCCTCGGCAGCCCGCGCCCCATCCAGGGCGGCTTCCGCATCGACAGCACGAAATGCCTTCAACCGGGCGTCAATCCGCTCAATACGCTCCAAACACGCACGGACCAGTTCCACCGGCGATACTTCCCGCGACTTTACGGCCTGCGCCGCAGCGGCGAGAGACTCCCACGGCCAGTCCGAGCGCCGAACGTTCAATCCCATCGCTCGAGATGAAACTGAACGACCGGCTCGGCCTCCTCCGGGAGCGCAACGGCCCGCAGGGCTTCAACCTCCCGCCAATACTCCGCGAGGTATGCGCCGACCAGCCTCAACTCGTGCTCCGGCAGGGTGTGACCGGCCACGACCGCAAGTACTGCGAGCGCATCTTCCATGCCTGCCTCCAACTCACAGCGTGATGTTCCGCAGGCGAAGGATGATCACCGCCAGAATGACAATCGTCAGGCTCCCGAGCACGGGATTCCCATAGGCACTCACCAGCACCTGCGCACCGCCGAGCGTCAACGCCGCTACGGCCAGGTTTCCGAGGGACACGCCTGCGACCAATACCAACATGAAGGAGTTCACCAGCCACGGAAGCCCCAGGTAGGGGTGCACACTGATCAGGGGTGTGATCAATGCCCCTGCCAAGCTGGCGAGTCCGGCACCTACGCAGAAGGTGACAAACCGAGTCCGCCGGGTGTCGATGCCCAGGGCCTGCGCGAGTTCCTCATTCATGACCACGGCACGTGCAATCAGTCCGACCTGGGTCCGCTGGAACAGCGCCCATACCACACCCCCCACGATGCCGGAAATGGCCAGCAGCACCAGCCGGTACTGCGAGTACGTCGTGGCGCCCACGGTGACGGCCTGCTCGATGGCGCTCCTGGCAAACTGGATCTCACGGCCAAAGTACAACGTGATCGCCTGGGTGATGATGAGATTGAGCCCCCACGTGGCGAGGATCGTGTCCAGCGGGCGTTCGTAGATCGGTCGGAGCACACGCCACTCGATCAGGGCGGCCAAAGCCATCCCAACAGCAGGTGCAAGTACCACGACGGTCCACGGGTTCCACTCCAGGCGTGTCACAACAACGGCGGTATAGGCGCCAGTAGCCAGAAACGCCCCGTGGGCCAAGTTGATAATTTTCAGCACGCCGAAGACCAGCAGAAGGCCGAGCGCGACGACGTACAGAATGCCGGCGGTGCTCACGACGTCCAACGCCTGTGTCAGTGCCACGCCCGGCCCCCTGCCCGCCCAGCGCCCGCTACTTCAGGTTCGGGCACTGGTTCCCGGGATCGATCAACCCGAAACTCTTCAGGACCTTGGTCGTGCCGTCAGCCTGCACCTGCGCCAGGTAGATCGGCAGCGGTGCGTGGTGCTGTTTGTTCATCTGAATCGGGCCCCGCGGGCCCTTGAAGACCACCGTTGGGAGCACTCTCAGCACGGCCTCCGCATCGGTCGTGCCGGCCTTCTGGACCGCGAGGGCATAGGCATGGACGCCATCGTACTCCTGCTGCGACAGCGAGTTGGGCGTCTTGAGGTTGGCGCCAAACTTCTTCCGCATGGCTTCCAGAAACGCTCTGTTCTCGGGCGTTTCGATGCCGGTGAAGTAATCGCCCGTGTAGTAGACGCCCCCGGCGGCACTACCGCCGGCCTGCGCCGTAAGCTCGTCAATGCTCAGACTGCCCACCGGCAGGGTCAACCCCGCGGCCTTGTACTGCTTCATGAAGTCGATGTTGGGGCCGCCACCTGACGTGGAGTAGATAATGCCATCGGGATTCGCTGCGCGAATCTTGCTGATAATTGGTGTCCAGTCTGACGCCTGGAGCGGCAGGTACTCCTCGCCGAGAATAGCGCCGCCCATTCGCTTGATCGTTGCTTTTGCCGCTTCGATCATGCCGCGCCCAAACGCGTAATCACTCCCTAAAGCGAACCATCGTTTGACCTTTTTCTCGTCCGTCATGAATCGGATCAACGGCGGCACCACCTGCTCGGGAACCCACGCGTTCACGAACAGGTACTTGCCGCACGCGCGTCCCTCGTAGAACGAGGTATAGATATAGGGCACTTTCGCCCGCTCCGCGATCGGGTAGCCTGCATTGCGAGCCGCGCTCGTCTCCATGGTGATGATGACATCCACCTTGCGCTGGTAGATCAGGCTATTGAACGCCTTCACCGCGCCCGCTGGTCCGCTCTCGTCATCGGCCACAGCCAGCTCGACCTTACGCCCAAGCACGCCCCCGCGGGCGTTGATCTCATCGACGGCTAGTTCCGCAGATTGCACCACTGCTGGCGCCACAACACTATTCACACCGCTCAGGCCTACGGCGATCCCGATGAGAATGGGTCTTTGCTGAGCCTGGCCAGCGGGTACGAGCCCGAACAGTCCGACCACCAGAAGGCTCACAATAGAAAGCGCGGTCAACAACCTCCTTGCCCTCGGCGCGAGCATGTGCATACCACCCCCTTTGTGTAGTAGACGGCTGGCAGATCCACAAACACCCTCCCCCGCCTCACCTCCCCTCCCCCGCCAGTCAGAAGGCCGCAAGATGGCGTTCGACGCGAGTCCTCGCCTCTGGACTGGCTTCCCCGCTGTCAACGATTCTCCCCGACTTGAGCACGGCGTAGCGATCGGCCAGTCCCAGGGCGAAACGAACGTTCTGCTCCACCAGGATGATCGTCAGGTCGGCACGCTGCCGCTCCTCCGCGAGGATCTCCCGGAGACGATCGATGATCGCAGGCTGCAACCCCTCGCTGATCTCGTCAACCAGCAACAGGCGAGGCTCGGCCAGGAGCGCACGCGCCATCAGAAGCATTTTTTGTTCGCCGCCAGACAGCGTGCCGGCACGCTGGCGCCGTCGAAGCGCCACCGCAGGAAACCACCGCGCAACGACGTCAAGCCGCTCCTTCCAACGCGGGCGACCCACCACCGCCAGGCGAAGGTTCTCCTCCACCAGCAGATCTTGAAAGATCGCCCTCTCCTGCGGCACGTATCCGACACCGTGGCGCGTGATCTGATAGGGAAGCCAGCGGGTGACATCAAACCCCAGGAGCTCGATGTGACCCTCACGCCGCGACAGGAAGCCCATCATCGCCTTGAGCAACGTAGACTTGCCCATGCCGTTCTTGCCGAGGATCGCAAAGATCTCGCCCGGTCGAACCCGAAACGTCACATTGTGCAACACGTAGGACTCCCCGTACCCCGCGTGCAGCGACTCGACACGGACCGCAACTTGCTGCCCCGTCGTATCGCTGGCAACCCCGGGTGCGTGACGACCCTGCCCGGAGGCCATCATCCGCGGCTTCCTCCACCGATGTAAATGTCCCGAACAACATCCGACTCCGCGACCTCCGCAGGCGAGCCGTCCAGCACGATTCTGCCCATGTGAAGCACGACCAGACGGGTACTGATGGTTCGGACAAAGTCGACATCATGCTCGATCAAGACCACACAGAGCTGATGGTCCTGTGCCAACTCGGTGAGGACCGCCCCGATGGCGGCACGCTCGTCCCCTGTCAGGCCCGCCGTTGGTTCGTCCAGCAGCAACACGTTAGGCTCCAGGGCGAGAACCATGGCCAATTCCAGTGCCTGCTTCATCCCATGCGGCAGGTGGCCCGCAGGCCGATCGAGGACAGACAGCAGGCCTGTTGCCTCCACGACGCGCATCGCCACCGACGGGAGTTCCACCGTGGGCGACCGGCGCCAGACGGACGGGGCCACTCGGTACGACCGGGCAATCCGCAGGCAATCCAGGACGGAGAGCGCCTCGAACACGTTGGGGGTCTGAAACTTGCGGCCCAGGCCCAGCGCCACACATTCCTGCGGTGGCACGCCATCCGTGCGGTGACCGTTGATGAGGATAGTGCCGCTGGATCGTTCACGGCCGTCGCTGATGCAGCGAAGCAACGTGGTCTTGCCGGCTCCGTTCGGACCGACGATACTCACGACTTCACCCTTGCGCACCGTAAGCGTCACCCCGCGGAGGACCGGCAGACTGCCGTACCACTTCGTCACATCCCGTAACTCCAGCGCGGGCGGCCGGTCCGCGCGCAGCCCGATCCCCCCAGGGCCGGTGCCGGTCCCCACCGCCGGACCTGGCGACGCGATCGCGCGCACCACGGCCGTCTCCCCGGTACCCGGCCGCTCTGTGCGCCAGTCGGACCGGTGCCTGAACCTGCGGCCGACCATTCCCACCTTCTGCAACAGGGGCGGGACGAGCCCGTGGGGCAGGTAGACTACCACAACCACGAAGACCGTGCCGATGACGAGGAGCCAGACAAACGGCAGATTGCCGCCGAGAATAGCCGACACGTAGTTGATCCCAATGGTGCCGAGGATCGGTCCGGCCAGCGTTCCTCGTCCGCCGAGCGCGGTCCACACGACGAGTTCGGTCCCAAACAGAAAGTCACCGTACTGTGGCGCCGCCACGCTGGCGAAGAGAACATAGAATGCGCCGGCCAGCGCGGCCAGGGCACTGCATGCCGTCATGAGTCCGATTTTCCAGCGTGAAGGCCTCAGTCCCAGATACCGGCACCGCTCCTCGTTCTCCCTGATGGCCAGGAGGATCCGCCCTGCATCGCTCGTCACGAGCACGTAGGTGGCGGTGGCTACTATCAGCACGACCCCCCCAGAAAGCCAGTACCAGTGTTCAAATGAAAGGGGTGGGACCGGGATGGGCAGGCCGCTGCTAGAGCCGGTAAACGAACCGCCGCTCAGAATGATCTGGGTGAAGACTATCGGCAACGCCAGCGTGACCACGCCAGGATAGATGGGCGATGCTCCGTCCCAAAATGCCAACCATGCGACCAGTGCTCCAATCGCGGCGGCCACAACCATGGCACCAAGCGAAGCCGCAACAATCCCGACAAGACCACTGGCGTAGTGGGCGAGCACCAACCCCACGCCGTAGACGCCGATGCCAAAGAAGGCCGACTGACCGAAGGTGAGGACGCCGGTATAGCCCCACAGCAGGTCCACCGAGATTGCCGCTACCGCGAAGAGGAATGCCTGCGAAAGAATCCGCAGTGCGAATGTGCCCAATACAAGGGGACCCATCCCCCACGCCGCCACCAGCGTAGCTGCCACCAGCAGTTTCTGCCACGGCGGAACGCGGGGCACCGCTACACGCCCGGGCCGACCAGTGCCACTCCCAGTTCTCCAAGTCGGCGAGTCTTCTGTCACGTGTCAAGCCGCTGCGCTACACAATCGACCACCACGAGTCGGTTCCCGGCGCATCACCGGCCGACGAAACACCCTCCAGATCGCAGCCCCCTCCGTGAAGCATACGACGCCGCGCGGGAAAGCCGTCAAACGGATTCTCGTTATGACGTGATAAGGGTTTTCGATATACGGACCACAAGACCCAGACGCAGACGATCTCGTGGGCTACGCGCGCAGGGCAACTCCAGGTCGGACCGTCGCTGGTTCGACACCCTCGAACGACTGCACAGACTCGAACATGTCGTGTCCACCGGTCCACCCCTCGCGAACGCGGAGCAGATGGGATGGGAGAATCGCCTGGCGATCAACGGGGCGGATGCGAATGGTACCCTGTGGAGCGCCGTCGAAGCTCAAGCCGCACAGCGCCTCCCTGACGGCACTGCTCTCGAGCGTGCCCGCGCGGGCGACGGCCCGCATGGCCATGTGCGCCGCATTGTACATCGCCACTCCCACCGTGTTCATCATCGTGTCGCGGCCAAACTTCCTCCGTAGCCGTGCGAGGAACGCGCGGTTGTTTGGATGCTCCAATGCCATGAAGTAGTCGAAGCTGGCGTAGTCACCTGCCGATGCTTCGGGACCGACCCGCGCCGTCACGATCTCTTCATCGTCGACACTCCAGAGGGCGACATTCCGCCGCATGCCCGTTGCGTGCAGTTGCCGGCGAAACTCCACGCTATCGTAAGCGGCCACGCTGCTGAAGATCACGTCAGGCCTGGCGGCGCGAATCTGCTCCAGGACGCCATCGTACCGCCGTGTCCCCAACGGTACATACAACTCGCCGACGATCTCCCCCCCCACGTCGCAGATCCGCTGCCTGACCAAACGATTCGTACCGCGAGGCCAGACGTAATCCGACCCAATCAGAAAAAACCGTCGTCCGTGCTCACGGAGCATGTACTCCACATGAGGCCACACCTGTTGGGTGGGCTCCAGGCCAAACATGAAGATGTTCTCGTTGCACACCCCGGGGTACTCCGCAGGATCCTGGCCCTCGTAGAAAGTCGGATAGAGTAGCAGGCAGCGTGCGGCGGTCACAACGGGGCCTACGGCGTTGCGCTCGGCACTGCTGAACGTTCCGGCCAGCAGATCCACCCGCTCCTGGTGAATGAGACGGTACGCCTGCTCTGCCGCGGCTTGGGGATCCGTCCGGGAGTCGGCCACGACGATCTGCACGCGCCGCCCCAGCACCCCTCCCGCCCTGTTGATCTCGTCGACCGCGAGTTCGAAACCCGAGAAGTGGGCGCGCCCGTACGCCGTCCAGGCCCCTGTCAGGGGAGAGACGACGCCCACGCGGATCGGCGGCTCCTCACGCCGACGACTGCGCCCCCCTGCCCAAGGCTTCCGGGTTGCCCGCTGCCCCACGCGTTCTGACTCCCCTCGGGCGTTGCCACAACACGCCCGCAGTTACTCTACTCCCGGACGCGCCGCGGCACCAAGAAAAATCTGTTTATCACCTGAGAACATCTCCACAGGATTCCTCGTCCCATGACGCGAAGCGTCCCTGTCAATGCGGGTCGAGGCCGGGCGCTGAGAGGCGGGGGCGGGGTGGAGATCTCCCAGGTGGAGGCCTTTCTGGCGATAGCGACGTTCGGGAGCTTCCGGCGCGCAGCAGAGTCCCTGAACCTGACACAGCCTGCGGTGAGTGCCAGAATCAAAGCCCTTGAACGCTCCCTGGGGACACATCTTTTTGAACGCGACCGGCGCGAAGGGGTCACACTGTCCGATGCGGGAAGACGGTTCCGCCCCCATGCCGAGCACCTCTTGCACACGGCGGCACTGGCCCGGCTCGCGATTCAGGCTCGCAGACCGCATGACGGCGGCGCCTCGCTCCATGTGGCTGCCGTGCTCCCAGTGTGCACCTATCTGCTGCCTCAGGCCCTCAAGCGATTCCGCAGCCAGTATCCTGATACGGTCGTGAGCATCCGTTCCGGCTCCCCCAAGAGTGTCGCAGAGGTGCTGCTGACCGGTAACGCGGAGATCGGAGTTGCTCGCTCCCTCCGTCACCCTGACCTGGAGACCATCAGCCTCGCGGATGATCCTCTCGTGCTCGTGGGTGGTCCCAGGGCACCCATCACGCCACGGCGGCCCGTGCGTTGGGCGGAGATCGCCGATCGTCCGTTCATCTTCGTCGACCGCGGATCCGACGATTGGGCCCTCACCCAAAGTCTGTTTCGACGCGCTGGCGTGGTCCCCAATATCGCCCTGGAAGTGGAGACGACGGAACTCGCGATCCGCATGACCGAATATGGGATGGGATTAGCGCTCCTGCCGTACCTTTCTGTGGCCGAGGAACTGCGACGGAGAAAGCTGGTAGCCCTGACGGTGACGGACGTCGATCTGCCCAGCGGCAGCCTCGACGTCGTTCATCGGCGCCGCCGGGCGCTGACTCCCATCACCCTGGCGTTTCTCAACATCATCCGCGAGACCTATGCAGGCATGGTCGCCCAGCGAACACGCGGGACGCGTCGTCATGCAGGACTCCTGCGGGCCTCGGCGTCACGCCCGTCGCGCATGGTGGTCACGTCTTCCTGAACCCGAGGGAAACCCGTTGCCCCTGTTGGGGAAGATGCGCGCAGTGTCCTGGTGGACACCACAGGCGCCACACCCGGCCATCGCAAGATCAAGGGTGCCCGGCCGATGCTGACACAGACAGGACGCGGGTTCCCGCCCGCGTCCTGCAAGAACACTGATGGTGGAGGCGGCGGGTATCGAACCCGCGTCCTGAGTGAATGAGGGCCAGGCGTCTACGAGCGTAGTCTGCGTTCTGGATCTCGCGGCCGCCGGCTCCCGCAGACCGGATCCGTCAGCCGCCAGCCCGTTGAATTCCCGTCACGCGCCCCGGGCCAGGACTCGTGCCGGTAGCCGGCCGGTAGCGCCTCGCCCGGGCCGCCGGCACTCCCGGGGAGACGTCGTCGCTATTTAAGCGGCGAGAGCGTACTGGTTGTTGGCGTTTATCGCCGTGCCAGTTGATTAACGAGGACCTGGCACCTCGGCTCGCAGCCTCGCTTCTTCCCACCCAGTCGAGACCGTTCGCCCCCGCACCGGTCATCCGACTGATCTCAGTATACCACACGGCGAAACACCTCTGGGGGCCCAGACGGCCAGACCTCTCTGGGGTGCGGGGCCCACACCGACGTCATGGGCGCCCCGGTCCCCCGGCCAGGCGGCGCAGGACGCGCGCCCGGGGCGCCAGAACCGCCCTGCCATGGCCGATGCCCCCGCCTCCTCGTCCGCGCGCGGCAGCCCCCTGGGCGAGGTGACCAGCCTGTTCCTGCGCCTGGGATGCACGGCCTTCGGCGGCCCGGCCGCTCACATCGCCATGATGCGCGAGGAGGTCGTCATGCGCCGCCGCTGGCTCACCGACCAGGAGTTCCTCGACCTCCTGGGCGCCACCAACCTGATCCCGGGTCCCAACTCCACGGAGATGGCCATCCACCTGGGCTATCGCCGGGCGGGCTGGCCGGGCCTGATCGCCGGCGGCGCCGCGTTTATCGTCCCGGCGATGCTGATCGTCATGGCCCTGGCCGCGGTCTACGCGCGCTACGGCACGACCCCGCAGGCGACCTGGCTCCTGTATGGCGTAAAGCCGGTGATCGTCGCGATCGTCGTCCAGGCCATCGGCGGGCTGGCGCGGACGGCCCTACGGGGACCGCTGCTGGCGGGAGCCGGGGTGGCGGCCCTCGCTCTCTACCTCTCAGGGGTCAATGAGATCGCATTGCTGGTCCTCACCGGGCTGGCCGTGATGCTCTGGCGGAACCTGCGTCCGGGACGACGCGTGGGGGTGCGTGTGGCGATGCTCGCGGGCGCGGGGCCCCTCGCTGGCCTGGGAGCGCTCGCGGCCACAGCGGCTGCAGTCGCCGCACCCGATGCCGCCGTGCCTGCTGTGCCTTTCACCGTCGGCCGACTCGTCCTGGTCTTCCTGAAGATCGGCTCGGTGCTCTACGGCAGCGGCTACGTGCTCCTGGCTTTCCTCCACGCCGACTTCGTCGAGCGGCTGCGCTGGCTCACCGACCGCCAGTTGCTGGAAGCGGTGGCGGTGGGGCAGGTCACGCCGGGGCCGGTGTTCACGACGGCGACGTTCGTCGGCTACGTGCTGGGCGGCGTCCCGGCCGCGGTGGCGGCCACGGTGGCGATCTTCCTCCCGGGCTTCGTCTTCGTCGCGGCGAGCCATCCCGTCATTCCCCGGCTGCGGCGCTCGCCGTGGGCCGGGGCGCTGCTGGACGGCGTGAATGTGGCGTCGCTGGCGCTGATGGCAGGCGTGGCCTGGACGCTGGGACGCGCGGCCATCACGGACGGGCTGACCGCCGGGCTCGCGGTTGTGACACTGGTGGTACTCTTGCGCTTTCGCCTGAATTCGGCCTGGCTGGTTGCGGGCGGCGCGCTCGTGGGGTTCGTGGCCGGGTCCCTGCGCTAGCCGACGCCTGCCCCGTGGTGCGCGTACCTGGCGGCGCGCGCTACGGCGTGCTCCCCGCGGCCCGGCGCAGGCGGTCCATCACGGCCCGCCCCAGTCCTCGTTCCTCGACCGCCTCCACGACGATGGCGTCCAACCCGGCCTCGTCGAGCTCCCGCAGCTGCGCGAAGAGCCGGGCGGCCATGGTCGCGGGATCGTCGCGCGACCCCATAATGCGCACGACAGCCCCGGCCGGCACGGCGGCCGCGTGCTCGGCCGTGACCATCACCCCGACCCGCAACCCGCGGTCCCACAGCTCGCGCACCGCCTCCGCCAGCGCCTGTCCCGGCCGGTCGGGCGGCCCCTCGACCAGCACGACGCGCGCACGCGGCGCGTAGTGACGGTAGCGCGTGCCGGGCGCGCGCGCCAGGACCGGGGCACCGGGCGGCGGCAAGGCCACCTGACCGATCAGCTCCCGCAGCGTCTCGACCGCCACGCCCCCCGGCCGCAGCACCGACGGCGGCGAGGTGGTGAGGTCGAGGACCGTGGACTCCACGCCCACCGGCGTCGGCCCGCCGTCGAGCACGAGGTCCACGACGTCGGCGAGGTCTGCCAGCACGTGCTGCGCCGTGGTCGGGCTGGGCCGGCCCGACCGGTTGGCGCTGGGCGCCGCCACGGGACAGCCAGCCGTGCGGATCAGGGCCAGCGCCACGGGGTGGGCGGGCATGCGAACGGCCACGGTGGCGAGCCCGCCGCGGGTCGCCAGCGGCACCTGGGGCGCGGCAGGGAGCACGAGGGTCAGCGGGCCCGGCCAGCAGCGCGCCATGAGCAGGCGGGCGACATCCGGGACCGCCACGGCCAGCCCCTCCACCTCGCCGGGGGAGGCCACGTGCACGATCAGCGGGTTGTCGGCGGGCCGGCCCTTGGCGGCAAAGATGCGCTCCACGGCCTCGGTGTTCAGCGCGTCGGCGCCCAGTCCGTACACGGTTTCCGTGGGAAACGCCACCAGCCCGCCGCCTGTGATGACCTCGGCGGCTTCGGCGATCGTGCCCGGATCGGGGTCGGCCGGATCGACCCTGAGCAGGCGCGCAGGCATGCGGGCTACGCGGGGTCCCAGCGCAGCGCCGCCGCAGCGGCCCGCGCCCGCCGGCGGGCGTCGTCGGCCGAGGCGCCCAGGGCCGTGATGTGCCCCAGCTTGCGCCCCGGCCACGACTCGGCCTTGCCGTAGACGTGCAGGCTGACGTGAGGATCGGCCAGCGCCTCCTCGACGCCGGCCAGCCGCACGCGGCCGCGGTGCGCACCCAGCAGGTTGACCATGGCGGCCGGCCGCAGCAGCTCCGTCGCCCCCAGCGGCAGGCCGCAGACGGCCCGCACGTGCTGGGCGAACTGCGACGTCACGCACGCGTCAATGGTGTAGTGGCCGGAGTTGTGCGGTCGCGGGGCGAGCTCGTTGACCAGCAGCTCGCCGCGCTCGAGCAGGAACAGCTCGACCGCCAGCACGCCGACCAGGTCCAGTGCGTTCGCGATCGACTCGCCCAGGCTCCGCGCGCGGGCGGCCACGGCATCGGGCAGCTCGGCCGGCACGCTGACCTCATGGAGGATGCCGTCCCGGTGCACCGTACGGGCGACGGGGTAGGTGGCCACGGATCCGTCGAGGCCACGCGCCACAAGCGCGGCGAGCTCCGCGGCGAAGGGCACGACGCGCTCGACGACCAGCGGGCCCCGGTCGAGGCCCACCGCGGCGGCGTGGAGCTGGCCCGGGTGCTCGACGCGCACCTGACCACGACCGTCGTAGCCCGCAAACGGAGTCTTGACGACGCACGGGAGCCCCAGCGCGCCCGCCGCCTCCGCGAGCGCAGCGGGTGAGGTGGCTTCCCGCCAGGGCGCCACGGGGAACCCGTGCTGCATCAGGAATGCCTTTTCGCGGGCACGGTGCTGGCAGACGGCGAGCGCCGCGAGGCCGGGACGCACGGGGCATCGGGCCGCCGCGAGCCGGGCGGCGTCGAGTGCCACGTGCTCGACCTCGAAGGTCACGACGTCGGCCCGCGCTGCCAGCGTCATATGCGCACCCGGGTCGTCGAAGGCCGCCGCGACGTGCTCGTCGGCCACCGCGGCCGCCGGCGCGTCCGGCGCGGGGTCGAGCACCACGACGCGGTAGCCCATGCGGCGCGCGTCCAGCGCCAGCATCCGGCCGAGCTGTCCTCCCCCGATCACGCCGATCGTGGCCCCGGGTCCGAGAACCGCCGGCCCGCGGATGGTGTCCTGCGCGGCCGCGTGGGTCATGTCTGGTCGGCCGCGCGGACGGCCTGCGCCTGCGCGCGGGCGTGCTCGCGCAGGCGCTCGCGCACCGCCGCGTCGCTGACCCCGAGGATCCGGGCCGCGAGCAGCGCGGCGTTGACGGCGCCGGCCCGCCCGATGGCCACCGTGGCGACAGGGACGCCGCCGGGCATCTGCACGATGGAGAGCAGCGAGTCCAGCCCCCTGAGGTGCTCGGAGGGCACGGGCACCCCGATCACCGGCAGCACTGTCTTGGATGCGGTCATGCCGGGGAGGTGCGCCGCTCCCCCGGCGCCGGCGATGATGACCTTGAGACCGCGTGCCTCGGCCCCCTGCGCGTACTCGAACATCCAGTCCGGCGTGCGGTGCGCCGACACGATGCGCAGCTCATAGGGGATGCCCAGCGCCGCCAGCACCTCCGCCGCGGCCTCCATGACGGGCCGGTCGGAGACGCTGCCCATGATAATGCCCACCTGGGGCGGCCCCCCCGGCGCGGTCACGGCGCGCCTCCAGCTGGGCGCCGCAGCGCGCGCTCTGCCTCGCGTCGGGCCTCGCGGCGGGCGATGGCCTCGCGCCGGTCATGGAGCTTCTTGCCGCGGGCCACCCCCAGCTCGACCTTGGCCAGGCCACGGCGGAAGTACAGGCGCAGGGGCACCAGCGTGTAGCCCTTCTGCGCGACCCGTGCGTCCAGGCGCGCGATCTCCCGACGGTGCAGCAGCAGCTTGCGCGGCCGCCGCGGGTCGTGGTTGAAGATGTTGCCGGCCTCATAGGGCGGGATGTGCAGGTGGTGCAGCCAGACCTCGCCGCCCTGCACCCGGGCGAACGCTTCTTGCAGCGAGACCCGCCCCGCGCGGAGCGACTTCACCTCGGTCCCCGTGAGGACCAACCCGGCCTCCAGCGTCTCCTCGATATGGTACTCGTGCCGCGCCCGCCGGTTGGTGGCGATCACCTGCTCCTGGCGCGCCTCAGGCATCGGGAGGGAACCTCATCAACGTCGCCTCGGCCTCGGCGACCACCGTGCCGTCTGCGGTGACCAGGACCGCGCGCCCGTGGCGCATCCCGCCCCTGCGCCCGGTCTCCTCGGCCTCGACGCGCAGCGGCTGGCCCGGCCGGGCCGGTCGGCGGTAGCGCACCTGGAGCCGCGCGGTCACGGTGGGGTCATCCTGGGTGTACCCCAGGGCGGCCATGGCATCGTCCAGCACGGCCGCCAGGATGCCTCCGTGAACCACGCCCGAGAACCCCACGTGCAGGTCACCCGGCGTGAACTCCCCCACCACGCGGGTACCGGCGCGGGCAAAGTGCACGTGCAACCCGATGGGGTTGGCGACCCCGCAGACGAAGCACCTCGACGCATCGCGCATGACGTCCTCAGCATAGCAGGCCGTCGCCGCCGGCTGCCACCGCGCCCGCGCCTACAGCGGCCGCTCGAGGTAGAGGAACGCGCGCTCCACGCCGAAGCCGAGCCGCCGGAGGAACGCCCCGGGCACGGGATCGAGGGCCCATGCCGTGGCGCAGGGAATCGGGCTGCGGCCGGCGAGCGCGCCGAACACGCTGGCCGCCAGCGCCCGCCCGACGCCCCGGCGCCGATGCGTCTCGCTGACGCCGACGACCCAGGCTGCACGGCCGGGCCGCACCTCCACGACGGCGACGCCCACCGGCAGCCCATCCCGCTCGGCCACGAACGCCCGGCCGTCCCGCGCGGTGAGCACACGCTCGACGGTGGATGCCTGCGCGCGGTCCTGGAGGACCTCCGCGGCGAGCCGTAGCAGACGCCGGCGGTCGTCTGGCGCGGCCTTCCGAATCTGGTAGCCCTCTGGCGGGGCGACCGCCGGCCGCCGGGGGCCACGGTAGCGGTACACCAGCAGGGCGTTGGCGAACACCGCCTGCAGCGCGTGGGCCACCCCGAGCCCGCAGGCGTTGTCCTCGGCCGCCCGCAGCAGCACCGCGTCCTGGCGCCCGCCCTGGAACTGCGTCACCAGCAGCGCGGCCAGCCGGTCGACGAGGCGCTCGCGCCGGGCCGACGGCACCTCGGCGAAGCCAGGCACGAGCAACTCCTCGACGAGCCACTGTCCGTGGCCGCGACCAATGATCACCAGACCCGCGGGCCGCCGGTCGACCTCGACGACGCTGACCTCCTTCTCCGCGTGGACGAACCAGACATCCTGCGGCGACGCCGGCCCGTCGCGGTCGAACGTCGGCAGGTAGCCCCCCGCGTACGCTGCGTCGAGGAACGCGGCCAGCACGGTCCCGTCGGCGGCAGTGGCGCGGCGCAGCGCAACCAGCACGGCCGCTACTCCCGCCAGGGCACCTCGGGCGCGTCTCCCCAGAGGCGCTCCAGCCGGTAGAAGGCGCGGGTCTCGGGGCCAAAGACGTGCACGACCACATCCCCGTAGTCCAGCAGCACCCACTGCGAGGCCTCGTCGCCCTCCTGTAGCGGCAGGCCCGGGGCGGCCAGCGCCTCGGTGATCGCCTCCACGATGGCGCGCAGCTGCACGCGGCTGGTGCCCGTACAGATCACGAAGTAGTCGGTGACCAGCGTCTGCCCGCGCAGGTCGAGGACGACAACGTCCTCGGCGCGCTTGGCGTCTGCCGCTGCGGCCGCGCGTCTGGCCCGGATGAGCGCCTCGTCCCCCCCGGGCGCACGGGGCGTGCGTCTAGGCACCTGCCGGGCTCCGGGAGGCGGCCGGCCGTGCGTACAGCTGGCGCTTGCGGATGTAGGCCTCGACGGCCTCGGGGACCAGGTAGGCGATCGGCCGTCCCGACCGCACCCGCGCCCGGATGTCGGTGGAGGAGATGGCCAGCGCAGGGACCTCTATCACCATCACGTTGTCGAGCGTGCGGCCGGTGCTGTTGCTGCGGCGCAGCGTCTCCAGGTCCAGCGAGTAGCCGGGTCGCGTCGCGGCGATGAAGCGACACAGGCCCAGCAGGGCGTCCGACTGCGCCCACTCGCCGCGGAGGATCTGCAGGATGGCGTCGGCGCCGGTGATGTAGTAGAGGTCGGCATCGGGGTGGCGCGCGGCCAGGGTGCGGATCGTGTCGATCGTGTAGGAGGCGCCCGGCCGGTCGATCTCGATCCGCGACGCGCTGAACGCCGGGTGCGAGACCGTCGCCAGGAAGGTCATCAGGTAGCGGTCCTCGGGATCGGTAACGTCGGCAGGATCCTTGTGCGGCGGGTGCCGGTTGGGGACGAACAGCACCTCATCGAGGCTGAACTGCGCACGGGCCTCTTCGGCGGTCACCAGGTGCCCGTAGTGAATCGGATCGAAGGTGCCGCCCATGACACCGAGTTTGATCACGCCGACCGACCACACCTCCCGCGCGCGTCGCAGGCGCGCTTCACTTCTGGGCCCCGGCAGGCGTCTCCTCCCGCCGCGCGGCGTCCAGCAGCGCCGCCGTCGCCGCCACCAGCGTCTCGACTCCTTCGCCGGTGACACCGGACACGCCGACCGCGGACAGGCCGCGGGCGGCCAGCGCGGCGATGGCCTGGGCGAGACGCGCGCGGGCCTGGGGGAGATCGATCTTGGTCAGGGCGACCACCGCCGGGCGCTGCACGAGCCCGGGGTCGTACTGCGCCAGCTCGCGCCGCACCACCTGCAGTGCGTCGAGAGGGTCGCCGGGCGCCGCCAGGTCGACGACGTGGATCAGCACGCGCGTCCGGTACACGTGCCGGAGGAACTGCGTGCCCAGCCCCGCCCCCTGGTGCGCACCCTCGATCAGGCCGGGAATCTCGGCGGCCACGAAGCGCCGACCGTCCGGGAGGTCGACCAGGCCCAGCACCGGCTGGAGGGTCGTGAACGGGTAGTCGCCCACCTCGGGCCTGGCCGCGGAGATCCTGCGCAGCAACGTCGACTTGCCGGCGTTGGGCAGCCCCACCAGCCCCACGTCGGCCAGCAGGCGCAGCTCGAATTCGACCCAGCGCTCCTGTCCGGGCTCCCCTGGCTCGGCGGTGCGCGGGGCGCGTCGCGTGGGCGTGGCGAAGTGCGCATTGCCCCGGCCGCCGCGACCGCCGCGGGCCAGCACCACGCGCTGCCCGTGCGCGATCAGGTCAGCCAGCACCTCGCCGGTGTCTGCGTCCCGCACGATGGTGCCCACGGGCACCGGGACCACGAGGTCCGCGCCCCGCCGGCCCGCACGCCGGCCACCTTCGCCGTGCCCGCCGCGGCCCGCGCGCAGGTGCTGGCGATACTTGAAGTCCACCAGAGTGGCCAGCCCTTCGTCGGCCACGACCACCACGTCGCCGCCCGCGCCACCGTCACCGCCGTCGGGCCCGCCTTTGGGCACGAACTTCTCCCGTCGGAAGGCGACGCAGCCGTTGCCGCCGTCGCCCCCCTTGACGTAGACCCTGACCCGATCGATCAGCATCGTCCGCCCCGGATGCCCGGCAAGCAAATGGCCCGGGTCGCGCGACCCGGGCCGATGACCCACGCGCCCGACGCCTCTGGAGTCCGCGCGTCAGGCCGGCGTGGGGTAGACGCTGACCCGCCGCCCGTCGCGGCCGTGCCGCTCGAACGCCACCACCCCGTCGACGAGCGCAAACAGCGTGTCGTCACGGCCACGGCCGACGTTTGGCCCCGGGAAGATTTTCGTGCCGCGCTGTCGCACCAGCACGTACCCCGCGCGGACCACCTGGCCGGCGAACCGCTTGACGCCCAGGCGCTTGCTGCGCGAATCGCGCCCGTTCCGGCTGCTGCCGACGCCTTTCTTGGATGCCATGGCAACCCCTCCGTCCCTACCCCGCGATCTTCTCGATGCGCACTTCCGTGAAGTCTTGCCGGTGGCCGGTCTTGCGGCGGTAGTGAGACTTGGCCTTGAACTTCACCACCATGAGCTTGCGCCCGCGCCCTTGCCGCACGACCCGCGCCTCGACCCGCGCGCCGGCTACGAGCGGCGTGCCGACACGCACGGCCTCCCCGCCGACCAGCAGCACCCGGTCGAACGTCACGAGCGCCCCGGGCGCGGCCTCCAGCCGCTCCACGCGTACCACATCGCCCTCCCGGACGGTCAGTTGCTTGCCGCCCGTTTCGATCACCGCGTACACGCCGCCACCTCCGCGCGCCCGCGCGCTCACAGCGGTTCAGGCCCACACCCCGCGGGCAGCCTGCGCTCGGGGAGCGGGCCTGACCGCCGCTATGGTAGCACGCCCTGCAGGCGGGGGCAACCTGCGGGCGCGCGGGGCTCCGCGCGCGTGTCGCCCGGGCGCCCTGCGCGGCCCGTACGCGATTGTGCCCCGGCACCGCACGGGGCTACGATCCGTTGCGTCCCAGCAGCCGACGCAGCACGCGGGCGACGAGCCTATCCCGCCGCGGGGCCTCGCCGCCGGCCGTCGTTACCCCCGCGGCGGTGCCGGCCGCCATGGCCAGCGCGAGGTCGTAGGCCGGATCCCGATCGGCCAGCGAGAGCACTTCCCCGGGCTCGCGGTCAACCCAGAACTGCAACCGCCGCGCCGCTGCGCCGGCTTCCAGGTCGTCGAGCCGGTCGCCCTCCAGGACGTTGAGGCGCTCGATGTGCAGGCCCTCCCGGCCCTTCACGCGCAACCGGCGGCCGTGCGCCTCTTCCAGCGCCCGCAGCCACCCGGCGCCGTCGCGGAACAGCGCGCCCGCGACCTGGGGATGCACCTCGACCAGGATGGCGGCGGCCTTACTGGTGCGGGCCAGCTTGCGGAGTTCGCGCCGCACGCGCATGGCCATCGTCTCCGCCGCGATGACCCGCCCCCGCCCTTCGCAGTACGGGCAGGGCGTGCGCATGATCTCCTCCAGGTCCTGGTAGACGCGCTTGCGGGTGATCTCGACCAGGCCCAGCGCGGTCAGGTCGATGATATGGAGCCTGGCCCGGTCGCGCTGGGCCGCCCGGTGGAGGGCGTCCAGCACCTGCTGGCGGTGCTCCTCCTTCTCCATGTCGATGAAGTCCACCAGGATGATGCCCCCGAGGTCGCGCAGCATGATCTGACGGATGATCTCGTCGACGGCCTCCAGGTTCGTCCTGAGAATGGTGCTGGCCAGGTCGGTCTTCCCCACGTACTTGCCGGTGTTGACGTCGATGACGGTCAGCGCCTCGGTGCGGTCGAAGACGATGTGGCCGCCGGACTTCAACCACACCCGCCGCCGCAGTGCCCGGTCGATCTCGCGCTCGATGCCGAACTTCTCGAAGACCGGCTCGGGCTCGCGGTAGAGGACCAGCCGGTCCTTCAGGTGCGGGGCGAACGAGCCGAGCAGGTCCGCGATGCGCGAGAACTCCTCCGGCGAGTCCACCACGAACCGGTCGACCTCGTCGGTGAACAGGTCGCGGACGATCCGGCGGATGAGGCGCAGGTCCTGGTAGATCAGGGCGGGCGCGCGCTGCTGGCGGGCGCGCTCCAGCACCCGCTGCCAGAGCTGCTGCAGGAAGGCCACGTCGTCGGCCAGCATGGCCTCGGTGGCACCCTCGGCCGCCGTGCGGACGATGACGCCCATGCCGTCGGGCCGGACCCGGTCGGCGATCTGCCGCAGGCGCTTGCGCTCGGCCTCGCTGGTGATGCGCCGGCTCACGCCCACGTAGTTGACGGTGGGCATGAGCACCAGGTAGTGGGCGGGCAACGCCAGGTACGTCGTGACCCGGGCGCCCTTGCTGCCCATGGGCTCCTTGGTGACCTGGACCAGGATCTCCTGACCGGGCCGCAGCCGTTCGGTGATGACGCCCTTGCCCAGGGGCGCTTCCAGCTCCTCGCCGTCCAGCCGCTGGGCGCGGATGTCGTCGACGTGGAGGAAGGCGTTGCGCTCGAGCCCGATGTCGATGAAGGCCGCCTCCATCCCGGGCAGGACGTTCGTCACCCGTCCCTTGTAGATGTTGCCAGCCACCGGCTCGGAACGCTCGATGAACAGATTGACCAGGACGCCGTCTTCCAGGACGGCCACGCGGACTTCGACGTCTTCGATGTTGGCGATGATCTCCCTCATGCTCGACTCCTCATGCGGGACCCTCGCGCTCGCGGCGCCGCACCGCGTGCCCGCCGCCGGGCGCCCCGGGCCTACCGGCTAGCGCGCCCCCCGCGCCTGGACCCGGATGCCCAGCAGCAGACCGGTACCGGCCAGCGTGGTCAGCAGCGAGGTTCCCCCGTAGCTCAACAGCGGCAGGGGAATACCGGTGACCGGCAACAGGCCCACCGTCATCCCAATGTTCACCACGACGTGAAACGCCACCATGGTGGCGATGCCCGTCGCGATCAGCCCGCCCAGGCGGTCGCGCGCCCCGGCGGCGATGGCGAGCGCCCGCCACAGCCAGATCCCATAGAGCACCAGCAGCACCGTGGCCCCCAGCAGCCCCAGTTCCTCGCCCACGACGGTGAAGATGAAGTCGGTGTGCTGCTCGGGGATGAACCGCAGCACGTTCTGCGTGCCGGCGAACAGGCCTTTGCCAAAAAGCTGGCCCGACCCGACTGCGATCTTGGCCTGGATCACCGCGTACCCGGCGCCGAGCGGGTCGGCCTGGGGGTCGAGGAACGCCAGCAGCCGTCGACGCTGGTAGTCGTGCAGGGCGCCCCACAGGAAGGGCAGCAGCGCCGTGGCCCCGGCCGCGGCCGCCGCCAGATCGACCGGGCGGGCGCCAGCCACGTAGAGCATGCTGGCCAGAATCGCGAGCAGCACCAGAGCAGTGCCGAGGTCGGGCTGGCGGACGATGAGCAACGTCGGCACCGCCACGTGCGCCGCGTAGGGGACCAGCGCCAGCAGCCGGGGCAGGGCGCGCGCCGCGTCCAGGTGGCGCGCCAGCGTGATGACCACCACCAGCTTCGCCATCTCGGACGGCTGCACGCTGCCCAGCGGCCCCAGCCCGATCCACCGCTGCGCGCCGAGCCGGCTGTCGCCCGCGACCAGCACCGCCGCCAGCGCCAGCAGCGTCGCGGCATAGAGCAGCGGGGCCAGGGCCGCCAGGCGACGGTAGTCGACCTGCATCGCGACCACCAGCGCCACCGCGCCGGCCGCGAGGTGCAGCGCGCGGCCGCGCAGCAACACCGCCGCGCCGGGCGCGCCATGCGTGGCCGAGACGAGCACCACCACGCCGTAGGCCGCGAGCAGCACGGTGGTCGCCACCAGGGGCCAGTCGATCTCGCGCGCCCAGGGGGGCCTCACGGCCGGCTCACCTCCGCGGAGGTCGCCAGGAGCGTCTGGGAGGCTGCGGCGAACACCGCGCGGGCGATGGGCGCGGCAGCCTCGCCGCCTCGCCGCCCGTGCTCGACGAAGACCACCACGACCAGGGCGGGCCGGTCGGCCGGCGCGTACCCCACGAACCAGGCGTGCGGGATCCCGCGCGGGTTCTCGGCGCTGCCGGTCTTGCCGGCAATGGCCAGCCCGGGCACCCTCGCCGCCGCGCCGGTGCCGCCATCGACGACCGCGCGCAGCCCTTCGTGCATCGTCCGGAGGGCCGACGGCGGGAGCGCCGCGCGGCCAGTCACTTGAGGGGCTGGCTCGGCCACCACCCGGCCGCTCGGGGTGAGGATCCGGCGCAGGAGCCGCGGACGAACCAGGGTGCCGTCGGTCGCCACCGCCGCCATCAGCCGCGCGATCTGGAGGGGCGTCACCAGCACCCAGCCCTGGCCGATGCTCATGTTGAGCGTGTCGCCCGGATACCAGGGCTCTTTCCACACCCGCTGCTTCCACGCCGCGCTGGGAACGAGGCCGGCCGCCTCGGCGGGCAGATCGATCCCGGTCGGCTGGCCCAGCCCCAGCATGGTGGCGTAGCGATACAGCCGCTCTTCACCCACGGCCCGGCCGAGGGTCCAGAACATCACGTTGCACGAGACCGCGGTGCCTCGAATGAAGTTCACGGTGCCATACGCCGCAAGGTCGCGGAAGACCCACCCGCCGAGCCTCAGCGCGCCCGTGCAGTGGAACAGGCTGTCGCGCGTGGCCACGCCCTCTGCCAGCGCCGCGAGGCCGGTGACGATCTTGAACACGGAGCCCGGCTCGTAGGTCCCCTCGGTCGCCCGGTTCAGCAGCGGCAGATGGCGGTCGGCGGTCAACCGGCGCCAGGCAGGCGGGCTGATGCCGCCCGCGAAGAGCGCCGGGTCGTACGTCGGACGGCTGACCAGCACCAGGATCTCGCCGGTGCGCGGATCCATGGCGACGACCACGCCCGTGCGCGCTCCGAGCGCCTGCTCCGCCACCGCCTGCAGGTCGGCGTCGAGGGTCAGCACGAGCGACTGGCCCGGCCGTGCGGTCTCGCGGCTCAGGACCCGCATCGGCCGCCCTGCCGCGTCCACCTCCACGCGCAGGCGGCCCGCTTCCCCGCGCAGCACCGCGTCGTACGTGCGCTCGATACCGGTCTTGCCGATGAGATCCCCGGCACGATAGCCGGGCCGCGTGCGCAATTCGTCTTCGGCGATCTCGCCCAGATAGCCGAAGACGTGGGCTCCGTAGGTGCCTAGCAGGTAGTCGCGGACCGGCTCGGCCTGCACCACGACACCCGGCAGGTCCAGGCGCTGTTCCTCCACGGTGATCACCGCGGTCTTGTCGGCATCGCGCCGCAACGGAACGGGCTCGAACGGGCGCCGGCGACCGGCGTCGATGCGCGCTGTGATGTCCTGCGGCTCGAGCCCGACCAGCGGCGCCAGCCGCTCGGCCAGACGCCCGGGCTCCTTGACCTCCATGGGCAGCACGCTGATGGTGAACGCCGCCCGATTGGTCACCAGGGGGCGGCCTTTGCGGTCGTAGAGCACGCCCCGCGGAGCCGGCACCACGTAGTCGCGCAACCGGTTCTGCTCCGACAGGCGCAGGTACATCGGCCCCTGGAGGGCCTGCATCACCCACAGACGGCCCTCGATGAGCACCAGGAGCGCCAGGAGCGCGGCACCCAGGCGGACGACGCGCTGGCTCCACAGCGGCGGGGTCATCGCACCCCCCGGAAGGGCAGCGCCCGCGCCGGGTAGGACCGCCGGCCCGCGCGCTCGGCCCACCTGAGCAGTGTGTCCACCGGCCGCGCAAGCAGGGCGTTCACCGCGGCACCCGCGGTGAGCTGCCAGCCTATCTGCGGCCACGGCGCCGGGCCCAGGCCGGCCAGCAACAGGATTCCGGTGCCCACTGCCGTCACCAGCAGCGTTGCGGCCACGGCGGTCACCACCGGCCCGGTGGGCTGATCGTAGTCCAGGCTCGCCATGACCGCGCCAGCCGCGGTACCCACCACGAGGTAGGCGAGCATATACACCCCCAGCGGGCTGCCGGCCACGAGGTCACGCAGGTAGCCGGCCACCGCGCCCGCCAGCGCGCCCTGGACGACGCCCTGGCGGACGCCGGTGGTGACGACGAGCAGCAGCAGCACGTCTGGTGGCGCCGGCAGCGGGAGCCGCGAGAGCCACGCGCCG
Organism: Candidatus Fervidifonticultor secundus; assembly: GCA_031459385.1. Taxonomy (GTDB): domain Bacteria; phylum Sysuimicrobiota; class Sysuimicrobiia; order Sysuimicrobiales; family Humicultoraceae; genus Fervidifonticultor; species Fervidifonticultor secundus. The sequence goes on from JAVKIP010000010.1 coordinate 37,849, forward strand.
TCGATCGCCGCAGCCAGCGCCAGCAGCACGCCGAGCAGCAGGGGCCGCCGCATCGCCGTCACCGGTCGGCGCCGCCCTCGATGAGGATCAGCACCTCCTCTAGGTGGTCGAGGCTGACCGCCGGCCGGATCAGGGCCTCCTGGTAGAGCGCGGCCTGCTCGCGGATCACGGAGACGACCGTCCCCACCGGGATGCCGCGCGGGAAGAGCCCGGTGTGCCCCGAGGTCACGACGGCCTCGCCCAGGGGAATCTCCCGTGCCCGGGAGATGTACTTGAGCCGGAGCAGGCCCTGCCCCTGTCCCTCGACGACGCCGGCCTCCCGCGACTGCTGCAGGACCGCGCCGACGGCGCTGCGCGGATCGGAGACGAGCAGCACCTGCGCGGTGCTGGCCGTCACGGTCAGCACCCGGCCCACGAGCCCCTCGGCCGCCACCACCGGGTCGTTGCGGCGCACGCCGTCGCGCAACCCGCGGTCGACGAGGACGACGGAGAACCACGCACGGCTGTCCCGGCCGATCACGCGCGCGCCCAGCGCCCGCCCGGGCAGCTGCTGCCGGAACGCCAGGAGGCGCTCGAGCCGTTGCGTCGCCTGCGCCTGCTCGCGCAGCCGGCCCATCTCGCCCGAGAGGCGCTCGACCTCCTCGCGCAGCCGGGTGTTCTCGGCCCGCAGGCGACCGATCTCGGTGTAGAGGCGCCAGAACCGTACTACGGCGTCGGCGCCGCGCGCCAGCACGCCCTGCGCTGGCGCCAGCACGCCCAGGACCAGCGTGCTCAGCGGCCCGACGGCCCGTCGGTCGGGGCGGCGCACCTGGGAGGTGACGAGCACCATCGCCGCCAGGAGCAGGGCGGCCACGACGAGCCAGCGCCGCCGCACATCGGACGCGCGCGTCAGGACCGTGCGGTGAACTGTCGATGCCACCCGTGCCTCCACCGCGCCTCGTGCTGCTAGCTCACGAGCGCTTGGACGTGATCAGCACTTTCTTGAGGACCTCGATCTCCTCCAGCGCCCGGCCCGTGCCCATCACCACCGCGGCCAGGGGATCCTCGGTGACCGTGACGGGCATACCCGTCTCCTCTGCCAGGAGGCGGTCCATCCCGCGCAGCAGCGACCCGCCGCCCGCCATGACGATGCCCCGCTCGAAGATGTCGGCGGCCAGTTCGGGCGGGGTGCGCTCCAGCGTCTGCTTGACGGCGTCGACGATCTGCTGCACGGGCTCCGCCATGGCCTCGCGGATCTCCGCGCTGGTCAGGCGCACGGTGCGGGGCAGGCCCGAGACGAGGTCGCGCCCGCGGATGTCCACGGCACGCTCGTCGCGGTCGGGGAACGCGGAGCCGATGGCGATCTTGATCTCTTCCGCCGACCGCTCGCCGATGAGCAGGTTGTACGCGCGGCGCGCGTACTGGATGATCGCCTCGTCCATCTCGTCCCCGCCGACCCGGATCGAGCGGCTGGTGACGATCCCGCCCAGGGCAATCACCGCCACCTCCGTGGTCCCCCCGCCGATGTCGACGACCATGCTGCCCACGGGCTCGGACACCGGCAGGCCCGCGCCGATGGCGGCAGCCATGGGCTCCTCGATCAGGTACGCGTCGCGGGCACCGGCCTGGATCGTGGCGTCGATCACCGCGCGCTTCTCCACTTCGGTGCAGCCGGAAGGGATTCCGACCACGACCCGGGGCCGAATCCACATGCGGCCGTTGGCCGCGCGCCGGATGAAGTAGGACAGCATCGCCGCGGTGGTATCGAAGTCGGCGATGACGCCGTCGCGCAGCGGCCGGGTGGCCACGATGTCCCCGGGCGTCCGGCCGAGCATGCGCTTGGCCTCCTCGCCCACGGCCAGCACCTGGCCGTCGTCGACCCGCTTGGCCACCACCGACGGCTCGCGGAGGACGATCCCCTGACGCCGCACGTAGACCAGGGTGTTGGCCGTCCCCAGGTCCACGCCCATGTCCCGCCCGAACCTGCCCAGCAACGCGTCCAGCATCCCCTCCGCCTCCTGGCGGGTCGAACCGGCCCGACGCCGGCTCCCCGGCCCCTGACTTCAGCGTACCCAACTCTCCCCGCCGAGCGCCCCACGTTCGCGCAGGCTCACGAAGCGCCCGTCGCCGATGATGACGTGGTCGAGCACCTCGATGCCTACCACCCGACCCGCCTGCTGCAGCCTGGCCGTGATGCGCAGGTCGTCGGCGCTCGGTTCCGGCTCCCCCGAGGGGTGATTGTGGACCAGGATCACGGCCGCCGCGCTGCGCCGGATCGCTTCCTTGAACACCTCCCGCGGGTGGATCGGGGCGGCATCGAGTCCCCCGACCGCCACCGCGGCCACCTCCAGCACCTCGTGGCGCGTGTTCAGGAGTATCGCCCGGAAGTGCTCGCGGTCCAGGTGACGCATCTGCGGACCTATCAACGCTGCCACGTCGCTGGGCGCCCGGATCGCCGGCCGCCGCGCCGGCGGGGCCGCGTGGAGGCGGCGGCCCAGCTCGAACGCCGCCAGCAGCCTGCAGGCGCGGGAGACGCCGATCCCGCTCTGCCTGGCCAGCTCCTCGGGCCGGGCCTGGCTGAGGGTCTCAAGCGACCCAAACGCACCCAGTAATGCCCCTGCCAGTTCTGCGGCGCTGGCGGCGCGGGTGCCGGTGCCCAGCAGCACCGCCAGCAACTCCGTGGCGGAGAGGCTGCCGGGGCCGGCGGAGAGCAGACGCTCCCGGGGCCGGTCTTCTGGCGGTAGCACCTTGACCGACACGCGATGCCCCACGGACTCGCTCCAGACCTGGCGCGCTGGGGAAGGCGCAGGCGACCGCGCCGGGCCTGGGGAGCGCGGGGCGGTGCTACAGCGGAGGGACGCCTGCCGCGTCGAGCAGGCGTCCCAGCAGCGCCAGCGGGAGCCCGACAACGCCGAAGTAGTCTCCCTCCAACCGCTCCACGAACAGTGCCGCCCGGCCCTGAATTCCGTACGCCCCCGCTTTATCCATCGGTTCGCCGGTGGCGATATAGCGGAGGATCTCCTGCCGGCGCAGCGGCCGGAAGCATACCCGCGTCGCGGACGCGTCCACGAGCCAGGTGCCCTGGCGCGTGTGCGCCACGACCACAGCGGTTGTCACGTCGTGGGCGCGCCCGGAGAGCCGGCCGAGCATCTCCGCCGCCTCATCCGGCGAACGGGGCTTCCCCAGCACCACCCCGTCGACGGCCACCATGGTATCGGCGGCGACGACGACCGCGTCCGGCCGCACTGCCGCGGCCAGGCGCGCCTTGTCCTCCGCGCGCCGCTGCGCCTGCGCCCGCACGGCCTCTGGGGTCCACTCCCCGCCGTCCGGACGGCCGGCGATCGTCCCCCACACCTCAACCTCGGTCCCGCCGGTCCACACCTCGAACGAAAGGCCGATCTGTCGCAGCAGGTCGGCCCGCCGCGGAGAGGCAGAGGCCAAGACCACCGCAGGCACTCCGCCGCGCACAGGAGCAGACTCGTTCACGCCAGCGCCAGTATACCGCCGGCTGTGTGCGCCTACAACAAGCGGTAGATCCAGACCGCGACGATGACCCCGAGCACCATGGCTAGGTTCAGGCGCACGACGCCCCCCAGCGTCATCTGTACCATGCGGAGGTTCACCGTGAAGGGTGGATCGATTCCGACGCGCACCTCGCGGGCCAGGAAGCCCAGGACGGGATAGCCTGCCACGGCTTCCGCCATGACGCTGCCCAGCAGCCCGCCGAAGAAGAGGATCACGATGAGCACCCACCAGGGGTTGCGGACGCGCCGGGCCACCCATCACCTCCGCCGACGGCCGGCACGACCGGTCACGGCAGGCTACTCGAGCAGCGCCTGCACCGCTGGCGCCCCGCGAGGCGCCACGAGCCGTGCCAGCCAGATGCTGACCTCGTAGAGCAGGTAGGTGGGCACTGCCATCAGCAGCTGCGAGACCACGTCAGTCCCGGGGGTGAGCAGCGCGGACGCCACCACGATGGCCAGCAACGCGTAGCGGCGGCCTCCCGCCAGCGCTGCTGGGCTTACCAGGCCCAGCCGGGCCAGGAACACGATGACGACAGGCATCTGGAAGACGACGCCGAACGCCACGATGAAGGCCATCATGAACGACAGGGCGGGGCCGATGGTGAGCAGGGGCTGCAGCGTGGCCGTCTGGTAGCTCAGCAGCACGCGCGCGGCCACCGGCATGATGACGAACAGCCCGAACGCAGCCCCGAGTACGAAAAGCACCAGCGACGGCGGCAGCAGGCTCATCACGACCTTGCGCTCGCTGTGGGTGAGCCCCACAGCCACGAACATCCACAGCTGGTAGAGGATGACCGGCAGGCCGAGGAAGACCCCGATGAGCAGGGCGATCTTCAACCGGATGAACAGGGCCTCAGGAGGTGCCGTGAAGTAGACCTGGTTGACCTGGAGCTGGCGCAGCAGGAAGTCCAGCACGCGGTCGACGAACGCCCAGCCCAGCACCGTACCGACTCCCAGCGCCCCAAACGCCTTGAGGAGCCGCGAGCGCAGCTCCTCCAGGTGTTCCACGATGGTCATCGGGCGGTCTTCCATGCCCACCTGCGTGCCACGGCGTGCGCGGCCACGAGCCGCGCACGCCCCGCGCTGCGGCTCAGGCGCCGGGCTTGGTCGGCTGCGACTCCTTCTCGTCGTCCTCGCTCAGGGCCTTGCGGAACTCCTTGATGGTCTTCCCGGCCGCCGCGCCCAGCCCGGCCAGGCGGCTGGCCCCGAACAGCAGCAGCAGAATCAGCAGGATCACCAGCAGCTCCATGGGGCCGACGTTGCCGATCACTGCGGGCGCCACATGTGGGTTCATCGTCGTCTCCCTCCGGTGCCCATTATAGACCTGGAGTCCCGCGGGGGCCACCGGCGGTCCGCGGGGCGCTAGCGGCGCGCCTCAGGCGCAGCAGGCGTGCCAGGGTACCCGCCGCGCGCGCGAGGCGGCCGAGGTTGGCCTGCGCCGGCAGGCTGCGCGCCCGGTGTCGCAACTCGTCGACGCCGGCCTCGATGCGCGCGTGCAGCAGGGCGATCTCGGCAGCGATCTCGGCCAGCGAGCGCCCGTCTGCCGGCGTCAGCTTTCGCGGTGAAAGAGGTTCCTCAGCCACCGGACCTCCTCGCCGACCTGGGAGCTCCAGGCCGCTCGCCGCCGGCGCAGCCGCCGGAGGCTCAGCGCCACCAGCCCGGCGCTCGTCGCCAGCACCAGCACCAGCACGCCCAGCACGGCCAGCCAGGCGGGCAGCCAGAGGGTGAGCACCAGGATCAGCGCGGCCACCGCCAGGGCCGGCACCAGCGCGGCCAGCGCCAGAGCGGCTCCGGTCATCAGGCTCGCCATCGCGATGTCCCGGCGGGTAGCGCGCGCCTGCGCCCCGAGCGCGTCCCGGTAGGCCTGCAGGAGGCGGACGACGTCCGCCACCAGGCGGCGGACGACCTCGGCCGTAGGCTGGGGTTCGGGCGCGGTGGCCATGGGGCTAGTCTTCCGGGTACGGCGAGGGTTCTCCTCCGGCGCGCTGAAGGCGCGCGGGGGACGGCGCACGCCGTCCCCCGCGCGTCCGCCACCGGTGGCAGGTTACGGTACGACCTTCAGGTCGCCGACCATTTCGGTATGGTACGTGCACTGCATCTTGTACGTCCCTGGCCGGTCGATCTTGACCTTGAACCGGCTCTCCTGGCCGGCGTTCACGGCCACGTCGGAAGTGATGTCCCCGCCCGGGGCGCCCTGAATGACCAGGTTGTGCACGGTGGCACCCTGGTTGGGCACGACGAACTCGTACTCGGCGCCCGCCTTGATCTCGACGGTCGCCGGCTCGTACAGATTGTCCTTCATCACGATGGTGATCGTCCCGCCAGCTACCGGTGTCCCGGCGGTCGGCGCCGGCTGCGCCGGCTGCTGAGGTGCCCGGCCGCCACAACCCGCCGCCACTGCCGCGATCACGACCACGGCTGCCCACGCAAGTGCGGTCCGCATTCGTCGTCCCCTTTCGCTGGATTGTCGACCGGCGCGGTCTCTGACCCCGTGCGGCCACGTGCTAGGGTACAACCTTCGCGCGGGCGGGGCAAGGGCACGGCACCTGGCGATGGGGCACCGCCGCGCGCCGGGCCCGTGCGCGGGCGGAGCATCGGGTGGGCCGGAGCTAGCCAGCGGGCTCTAGCACTACCTTGACCGCACGCTGGCCGCGTTTGTCCAGCGCCACGGCCAGCGCCTGGCGCGCCAGCCGCAGCGGGAAGCGGTGCGTGATGAGGGGGCGCAGATCCACGCGCCCGGCGGCCAGCAGGTCCATGGCGATATCGATCGCGCGCAGGGTCCGCCCGTCGGTGCGCTCCGTGGCGTAGTACGACGTGCCGATCAGGCGGACCTCGCGCAAGAACAGCGGCGTCCAGTCCACCCCCCGTGGGCTCAGCGTGATGCCCACAGCCACCACCGCGCCGCCGGCCGCGGTCATGCGCAGGGCGTCGTCGAGCGCCCGGCCCGTGCCGGCACACTCCAGGGTCACGTCGGCCCCGCCGGTGAGCAGCGGGCGCCCGAAGCGGGGTTGCAGCACCCGCGCGCCCACGAGCCCGGCGACGTCGCGGTAGAGGGTGTGGCCCCGCGACGTCAGCACACGGTGCGCGCCCATCTGCTCGGCCAGCGCGGCCTGGTGCGCATACCGCGCCACGGCAACGATCCGCGCCGCGGGCCGCAGCGCCCGCAGCGCGGCGATCGCCGCGAGCCCCATGGCCCCGATGCCGATCACGAGCACCGTGCCCGCGCGGTCAGGCACGTGGCGGAGGACGGCGTGGACCGCGCACGCCAGCGGCTCGGCGAACAGCGCCTGCTCGTCGGTCAGCCCGTCGGGCACGGGCACGAGCTGCGACCGATGGGCGACCATCACCTCGCCCCACGACCCACCCACGTCCCGGCAGAATCCCTGCCCGAACCCTGGCGGCAGGCGGCCTTCAGCGAACCGCTCGCAGAGGTTGTAGTCGCCGCGGCGACACGCCGGACACAGGTCGTGGAAGCCGCGCGGCACACAGGGCAGGAGCGGCTCGACCACCACCCGCTGCCCCACGGGCACGCTGGCTGCGGGCCCGGTGGCCGCCACCTCCCCGACGTTCTCGTGTCCGACCACGAACGGGAACGAGGCGTAGGCCGTGGCCGAGAGGCTCACGTCCTGGTGCACGAGATGGAGGTCGGACCCGCAGATGCCCGCCAGGCGCACCCGCACGGTCACCCAGTCGGGGCCCGGAAGCGCAGGCTCGGGCACCTCTGCCAGGCGCAGCGGGCTCAGGCGAACCAGCGCCGCGGGCGGCAGCCAGCGGCCCAGGGTGCGGGCAGCCACGAACCGCGGGACGCTGAGGCCCGCGACGACCGCCCTCATGCGGGTCCGGGCATCATGCGCCCCCGGCGCGCTGCGCGACGGCCGCCTGGACGACGTTGCGCATCAAGACGACGTTCGTCACGGCACCCACGCCGCCAGGGACCGGCGTCACCGCCGCCGCCACGCGGCTCACCTCGGCGAAGGCCACGTCGCCCACGGTCTCACGGCGAGGCCGGCCGCGCTCGTCCAGCACTGGCCGACCGGCGGCATCGGTCATCGGCCGCACGTTGATGCCCACGTCCACGACCACGGCACCCGGGCGCACCATGTCACCGCGGATGAACTCGGCGCGGCCCGCGGCGACGATGAGGATCTCCGCGCGGCGCGTGTGGTCGGTCAGTCGGCCGGCCCGGGAGGTGAAGGAATGGACGGTGGTGGGCGTGGCGTGCCGCTCCAGCGCCAGGAAGTAGGCCGGGCGCCCCACGCTCGGGCTCCGGCCCACGATGACCAGGTCCTTGCCCGCGAACGCCGTTTTCGGGTCGAGCCCGCGGTCCGCGAAGTACCGCTCCAGCAGCACGAAGCACGCCAGCGGCGTCGCCGGGACCACTGCCGGCTGTCCCAGGGCCAGCCGGCCGGCGTTGAGGGGATGGAGCCCATCGACGTCTTTGGCCGGATCGAGGGCAAGGAGCACCGCCGCTTCGGGCAGGGCGGCCGGCATCGGCCGCAGGGGCAGGATGCCGTGGATCGACGGATCCGCAGCCAGCTCGCGCAGCACCGTCTGCACGCGGGCCAGTGACGCGTCGGCGGGTAGCGTCACGTCGCGGTAGACGACGCCGACCTCGGCGGCGACCCGCTCGACCTGCCGCCGGTAGACCCGCGCACCCGGATCATCGCCCACCAGGACCGTGGCCACGGCGGGCGTCACTCCCCGCACGGCCAGCGCCTCGATCTCGGCCCGCAGCTCGGCCTTCAGCGCCTCGGCCACGGCCGCCCCGTCGATGATGTCAGCGGTCGTCATCCGATGCGGCCGTAGGCCTGCTGGACCACCGCGGCCCGCGCGGCCTCCAGCGCGGCCAGCTGCGCCTGGACCTCGGCCCACAGTTCGTCGCTCCAAGCGCCGCCGATGCCCGCCAGGTTGATGCGGACGTTGAGCGCCGCGCTGGCGGCTGCGGCCTCGGCCATCACCGCGGCCACCGCCGCGTCGCTGAGCACCTGCGGGTTACCCTGCGCGGCGGCGATGCGAGAGAGGGCGCCGACCTGGCCGCACAGCGCCACGACTTCGGCCGGCACCTCGGCCGCCTCGCGCAGCGCGGCGCGGGTGGCCTCCCGGCGGGCGGCGCGCTGCTCGTCGGTCTCGCGCGGCAGCCGGTACGCGGCCATGACCCGGCGAAACGCGTCGGCGTCGCGGTCGATCGCCGCCAGCAGCCGCGCCCGCAGCGTCGCAGCGTCGTCGCGGACCCTGCGCATCTCGTCCTCGACCGCCGCGAACTTCTCCTTGCCCACCGTCAGGTTGGCCACCATCCCGACCAGGGCGGCCGCCACCGCGCCGACCAGCGCGGCGGCCGCACCGCCGCCGGGCTCGGGCGCGCTGGAGGCCAGCCGGTCGAGGAACTGCTCGATGGACAGCTCCGGATACATGCCGTCCTCCTTCAGGCCCCCGGCACGCCGACGTCGACCGCGGGCGCCGGTTGCGCGGGCGCCAGCAGGTGCGCGCGCACGGGCCCGGCGACGTGAAACGAGCCGGTGGCGCACACCACATCCTGGCGCCCGGCCGCGGCGATGGCGGCATCGGCCGCCGCCACCGGATCGTCCACCGTGCGCACACCGGCCACGTGCGGCCGGAACGCCGCCGCCACGGCCTCCGGCGCCAGCGCCCGCGGATCGTCGGCGCGCGCGGCCCAGACCGTGGTGGCGCGCGGCGCGATGATCCGCGCGATGCCGGCCAGGTCCTTGCTCCCCAGCAGCCCGACCACCAGGTGCACCCGGCGGCCGGGGAAGACCTCGTCGAGCACCCGCCGCAGCGCGCGGAACGAGACGACGTTGTGCGCGACGTCCACGATCACCACCGGCACGTCGCGCACGACCTCGACGCGCGCCGGCCACCGCAGCCCGGCCAGCCCGGCGCGGATCGCGTCCCCGTCCACGGTGAAGCCTTCGTCGGCCAGCGCCTCCGCCGCGGCCACGGCGCAGGCGGCGTTGAGGGCCTGGTGGCGCCCCAGCAGGGGCACGTGCAGGTCCGGGTAGGTCCCGCGCCGGCCGTGCACGGTCACGCGGGTACCATCACGGGCGACGCGGCGGGTGCGGTAGCGGACGTCACGGCCGACACGCACCAGGCGCGCGCCCAGCCGGGCCGCAGCCGCTTCGAGCACGCGCGCTGCGGCCGGCGCCTGGGCCACGGTCACGACGGTGCGGCCGGGACGCATGATCCCGGCGTCCTCCGCCGCGATCTGCGCCAGCCGCGTGCCGACGATCTCCGTATGGTCGTAGTCGATGGTCGTGATCACGGCCAGACGCGCGTCGAGCACGTTGGTGGCGTCCAGCCGCCCGCCGATACCGACCTCGACCACGCCCAGATCCGCGCCCGCCCGGGCGAACGCCAGGAACGCCACCGCAGCAGCCGCTTCGAAGTAGGACGGCGGCCACCCGGGCCCGCCAGCCCCCGCCTCTACGGCCGCGCGGAGGCGGGCCACGAGGGCTGCAAACGGCTCGGGCGCCAGCCACTGGCCGTCGAGCTGGAACCGCTCGCGGATGTCCACGAGATGCGGTTTCGTGTACAGCCCGACGCGCCACCCCGCGGCCGTGGCGATCGCCGCGACCATGGCGGCCGTCGACCCCTTCCCCTTGGTGCCGGCGACCAACACCGAGGGAAAGCAGCGCTCGGGGTGCCCGAGCAGCGCGCACAGCGTCCGCATGCGGTCCAGCTTCAGGGCGCCGGTCGGCTGACCTGGCGGCCGATGCCGCAGCAGCCCGGTGAGGAAGTCGAGGGCCTCAGTGTAGGTCATCGGCCGCGATCCCGCGCGGGCGGCCTGCCGCAGCCGCCCCGCACTGTCACGTCATCGGCACGCGGGTCAGGAGCCGCCCCTCGATCCGCTCGAGAATATCGGGAATGCTCGGGCCGGTGATGGTGAGGCCGTGGTTGCGCAGGCCTACCACGGCGCGGTTGGGGTCCGGGCTCTGCGCGACCAGCTCGGAGACGGCGCGAGCCAGCTCGTAGGTCCCGCACGGGTACTGGATCTGGGTGGACGTCACGCCCTCCATCCAGGCGTGGACGTGGATAATGGCACCCACGCGCGGGTGCGCGGTGTAGATCATCCAGTGCTCGATGGCATCCACCGAGACCCGGCGCGGTTCGATGTGCGGCGGCACACTGAGCACGATCACGTTGCGGGAGGGCTCGTACCCTTTGACCATCAGGATGTCCCGCCCGACGGTCTTCAGGTTGCCCTTGTTCACCCCGCTGGCGCTCATCCAGAAGCGCCGGGCGTCCTTGCGGACGCTGAGGTTGCCGTAGGAGAGGCCCCCGATGCCGAACAGGCGCTTGACGTGCACCAGGTCGCGCGGTGGCAGCAGCTCCTCGATGGGGAAGGCGGCGGGCAGCAGCTTGAGCTCGTCCAGACGGCGGCCGGCCTCGGCCAGCTGCCGGGTCAGCGCGTCGCCGTCCCACAGCTCGGGCTCCAGGTCGGGGTGGAACTCGTTGTTGATGACCAGCTGGGCAGATGCCAGCGGGTAGAGCCGCTCGAAGACCCGTGCGAAGAAGGTCGCGTCGTCGGCTTCGTCGATGAGGAAGTAGCCCTGCTCGAGGGTCACCACCAGCGCGCGGGCCCGGTGGGCCGCGGCGGGCACCAGGTAGATCACCATGTTGCCCAGGGTGCGGACCAGCAGCGGGTAGACGGCCGGCAGGATCTCGCCCTCGGGCTGCGGGCCCTCGACGATAGAGACCACGAAGACGGCCTGCGCCTTGCGGCGGAAGGGCCGCGGCGCCTCCCGGTTCGCGAAGTGCAGGACCACGCGGGGCGAGCGCTCGGGCGTCGTCTCTTCCAACCCCCGGGCCCGCATCACCTGCTGGAGGCCCTGGGCGAACCACTCCTGCACCGGCGTGCGCGGTGCCCCGGAGCGAGCAAAGGTCATGGCGCGATCCTCCACGGCGCTGGGCGCATCGGTCTTCGAACTCCGCTCCTTACTCTAGCGCAAAATGCCGGGCGCCGCCGCAGGCCGTGGCGGCTACCGCGCCCGCATCAGCACGAACGACGCCAGTGCCTGCAGGCTCGCCCGGGCCGGTCCGGGCGGCAGCGGGTGGAGCGCGGTCACGGCCCGGTCGGCGTAGGCCTGCGCCACGTGCAGCGCCCGCCGCACGCCGCCGTAGCGATCCACGAGCGCCTGCAGTTCGGCAAGCCCCCCGGCCCCACCGCGGACCAGCGCCCGCAGGCGGTCGCGATCCGCCGGGGGGGCCTCGCGCAGCGCGGCGATGACCGGCAGGGTCGTCTTTCCGGTGTCGATGTCGCTGCCGATGGGCTTCCCCATGGCCTCGGGGTCGCCGACCAGGTCCAGCGCATCGTCGGTGATCTGGAAGCACATCCCCCAGGCCAGGCCGAAGGCTTCGAGCGCGTCGGCGACCGCGGGTGTAGCCCCGGCTACCAGCCCGCCCGCCCGGCAGGCCGCCGCGAACAGGCGCGCGGTCTTGCCTTCGATGATGCGGAAGTAGACGGCGTCGTCGTCGTAGGGCTCGCCGCCGACCTTGGTCGCCAGGATCTCGGCCTCGCTCATGGCCACGGCCGCCCGCGCGATCGTCGGCGCGACCTGGGGATGCCGGATCCGGCTCACCAGGTCGAACGCGGTCGCGAAGAGGTAGTCGCCCAGCAGCACGGCGATCTGGTTGCCCCAGAGCACATTGACCGTGGAGACACCGCGGCGCAGATCGGAGGCGTCGATCACGTCGTCGTGGACCAGCGAGGCGATGTGGATCAACTCCACGGCCCCGGCCAACCAGAGGCGCTGCTCGTCGGCCCCGCCCGCCGCCGCCGCCGACAGCAGCGCCAGCGCCGGGCGGACCAGCTTGCCGCGCGAGGCCAGCACGTGCTCGACGAGCTCGCCGATGAAGGGGTCGTCGGTGCGCAGCTCGCGTCGCAGCAGATCGTACAGCCCCTCGAGGTCGTCGGCGACGGGCCGGTAGATCTCCTGGAGATCCAACGCCACGCTCAACGGTCCACCCTGATGGTCATCGCCATGCCGGCCTCGCGGTGGCCGGGGATGTTGCAGTAGGCGGTGTGCGCTCCCGGCGGCAGCTCGAAGATCGCGGTCCTGGTCTCCCCTGGCGGCACGCCGTCGATGGCCGCGCCCGGTATCGCGTCGACGACCAGGTTGTGCTCCACCAGCCCCTCGTTCCTGACCCGCACGGCGATCCGCCCGGCCCGCACCACGACCGAGGGCGGCGCAAACGCCCACTCGCGCGCGACCACCTCCACGGTCGCCGCCGGGGAGCGCTCGGGCGACCCGCTCCGCGGACCGCAGGCGCCGCCAACCAGTGCCAGCACCAGCAGCGCCGCGCGGTAGGCCCGCAGGCTCCGCCGGTGCCCTGACCCCCTCTCTCCCGGCGAGAGAAGCCGCCGTCTCACGCCCTAGCCTTCAGGCTTCAGCGATGAGGCCGAACGACGCGACGAACGCCAGCAGCAGGAAGAAGAAGACGTAGAAGAGCAGGTAGGCCAGCCAGACGCGCAGCGGGCGCTTCATGCCCCTCCCTCCTCCGCAGGCTGGGCGGCGGCCGCCGGCCGCCGCGCGGGCCCCGTGCCGCTGGCTGCCGGCCCCAGGGCCCGGAGGCGCTCCACCATGGCCGCGATGTCGGCGAGAAACGCCTCCCGGTCGTGGAGCCCATGGGCCAGCATCTGCAGGCGCTCCGGCGGCACCCTGCGTCGCTGCAGCCGCCGCTGCAACTGGTCCACGCGCTCGCGCATCAGGTAGTTGCCCTCGCGGTTCAGGCAGTCGCCGTAGGGGCACCCGACCACGAAGACGCCGTCGGCGCCGGCCTTGAGCGCGTCCTCCAGCCAGCCTGGCCGGATGAAGCCCGAGCACGGGATGCGGATGAGGACCACGGACGGGTGGGCGAGCAGCCGGCCGGCCGCATCCGCCAGGTCGGTCGTGGCCACCGCCCAGTCGCATACGAAGCCCACGATCCGGGGAGCCCAGGCGCCGTGCGCGGTCGATGCCTGCGCCGTCATGCCCGCACCGCCGCTGCCACCTGCACCGCCTCCTGCACGCGCCGCGTCACGTCGGCTTCCAGCAGACCCGGGAGTTCCAGCGCCTCGAACGGGCACGCGCCGATGCAGATGCCGCACTCGACGCACCGCGAGTCGATGACCACCGCCAGCAGCTTGCGGCTCGCCGCAGCCCGCGACAGGCCGGGGTGGGGCGACGGGACCATGACGATGGCGTTGTAGGGGCAGTCGTAGTAGCACAACTCGCAGCCCGTGCAGTTGCCGTCGATGACCTGTGCCACACCCGCGTGCCGCACGCCCATCTCCCGCGGCGTCTCGCGGCTGAGATAGGGGATGACGAACCCCGCCCCCAGCGTCACTGCCACCAGGGCCACCACCAGACCGGGCGGCACGAAGCCGGCGAGCCAGAACGGCAGCAGGAAGAAGACGTCCAGCGGCATCGCCTGCGGGGCGGTTCCGGGCCGGGCCGGGACCCCGCCGACCGCCGGGATCACCGCCGCCAGCACCGTTACCAGCCCCAGGCTGACCAGCACCCAGGTGGCAGGCGGCCAGACCTTCGGATGGCGCAGCCGCACGTAGTGCCACCACAGCAGCACGTAGAGCAGCGACGCCGGTCCGACGTGCAGCAACAGAATGCGGGGCAGGGTGCCCTCCGACAGCCCGGCGCCGCCCACCAGCAGGCCGGCCAGCGCGTCGCCGACGGCCGGGATGGCCCGCAGCAGTCGGTCGAACAGGCCCAGCACGGCCAGCGCCCGCTCGTCCCATACCAGGATGTAGCCGGTGGCGCCCACGAAGCCGCCGAAGATGAGCATGAACATCCCCGAGATCCACGGGGAGTCGCGCGAGAACAGGTACCGGTCGGTGAACCAGTTCCGGAAGAGGTGCAGCAGGGCTGCCACGATGAACGCATCGGCCGCGTACCGGTGGATGCCCCGGATCAACCCCCCGTACGGCACCTGCTCGGTCAGGTAGACCACCGACGGGTGCGCGCCGCCGAGGCTCGGCACGTAGTAGAAGAAGATGAAGATCCCGGAGAGGACCAGGATGAACAGGAACAGGTTCGTGAGCCCGCCGGTGTAGTAGAGCGGATTCCAGTCCGTGGGGTAGATGCGGTTGATGCCCACGTCCAGGCGCAGGGTGAACCGTTGCAGCGCGGTCAGGGCTTTCCGGTACACAGGGCCCCCCTCACGGCACGGGCTTGACCCACCGCCCGCGCAGGTCGTCCTCCGCCTCGGCGCGGCGCGGCCCGATCGTCCCCAGCTTGCGGAGCAGCAGCAGGATCAGGCCGTAGACGATGAACAGCACACCCAGGGCGGCGCCGCCGAGCTGCCAGAACACGCGGCGCTCGGCGCTGCCCAGGGCCTCGCCCAGCACGATGAGCGCCGCGCAGGCCGCACCCACCACCGCGAGCCCCAGGACCCCGCTGGTGTACCTGCGGCTGCTGTCCTCCATCATGCCGATCCGGCACCCCCCTGCGGGCGATCCGCCCGCCGGTCCAACCAGCGGTCGAACAGCGGCATCGGCCGACGCGTGCGGCCCGCGGTCCGGTCGGCCGCGTAGATGACGAACGCCAGGTACCCCAGGCTGACCCAGAACGCCGCCATCCAGCCCAGGGCCTCGACCGGCCCGTACAGCCGCTGGCCTTCCAGGGCACTGCGCACCCCCTGCCACAGGCGCGAGAAGCTCTCCACCGCCACCGCGAACGCCGCCACGGAGCCGCCGAGCCGCAGCATCGCCTAGTGCGCCTCCGCCCGCGCGACCCCGGCGGCTGCCACCGCGCGGCCGGAGGCGCCGGCCGCTGCCTGCGCCGCGGCGCGCGCCTGCTGCCGGCGGTACCGGAGCTCCCAGACGAACGCCAGCGTCAGCACGACGGTCGTCACCAGCAACACCAGCGGCGGCTCGCGCTCGATCACAGCGATGTTGAACAGGATCAACGCCGTGAAGACCAGGAAGTAGACCAGCGCCAGCAGACCCACCACGAAGAAGAACGGACGCTCCAGGGGCCGGCGGCCCTTGCTGCGGTCGAGAAACGGCACCAGCATTCCGAAGCCGATCAGCAGCCCGGGCCCCAGGCCCGCCCACAGCGGCGGCGTGTACTTCACGTACTGGTAGAGCGCCAGGAAGTACCAGTCCGAGAGGATGGGCAGCGGAGTGCGGTTGGGATCGGCGCGGCGGCCGAGCTCCGCCGGCAGCGCCCAGGAGATGTAGACCAGCATGACCGAGAACAGCAGGATCGGAAACAGCGACATGTTCAGGCGCTGCCGCCGCGTGCGGTAGTAGAACACCTCGATGACGATGAGCAGCACCAGCGAGATCCCGAAGTGCAGGGCGTAGAAGCGCGTGAGGGTGGCGGCGCCGATGGCCGGCCCGCCCAGGAACAGGTAGGCGATCATGGAGCCGACCTGGAACCGCTCGCCGATGACCGGGATCTTGGCAGTGAGCTCGTCGAAGTACACCGGCACGGTCAGCACCGTCTTGGCCGCCCAGAACGCCCGCTGGTTCCAGATGAGCAGGTAGCCGGTGATCCCGGAGATCATGGCCAGCACGAGCCCCGCGAACCCCCAGATCCAGCTTAGCTCGCCCGGCCGTTTGTACTCGCCCAGGAAGTACATGCGGTAGATGCGGAGGATGATGCACAGGATCACGCCGTCGGCCGCGTACTTGTGGACGCCGCGGATCAGCCAGCCCAGCGGCACCGCGTGCTGGATGTGCAGGATGGAGTTGTACGCGCCCTCGGGCGTCGGCTCGTACCAGAGCATGAGCAGGATGCCGCTGACCACGGTGACGAGCCAGAAGTAGTACAGCATCGGGCCCAGCAGGTAGAACGGGTTCGCCTGCCGGGTCACCATCGTCTCGTCGAACAGGTCCAGCCGGCTCCGGCGGTCCCGGTACCACTCGCGCAGGTTGTCCCACACCCTGGCCATCGGTCCTCGCTACGGTGTCTGGTGGGGCGCTGCAGGACCCCGCCCCTAGGCGATCCCGCCCGGCTCGACGTGGCGCACCAGCACCTGGTCGCCCTCGACGGTGTAGAAGAACGTCCGCGGGGGCCGCGGGGCTGGTCCCGACAGCACCCGCCCGGGCTGCTCGGGATCGGCCGGGTCGTAGATGCTCAGGTGGCACGGGCATCCCATGAGGGCATGCTGGCGGCTCTTGGGCGGGACGTAGCCACCGTAGCCCGCGGTGATCTCGCGCCAGTCGGCGACGAAGTTGTAGATGCACCCCAGGTGCGGGCAGATCCGGGAGAAGACGATGATCTCGCTCTCGGTGAACTGCGGCGTCTCCCCGATGGCGCGCACCCAGTCCCAGGGCATGCGGATCTTGGTCGGCAGGCGGATCGCCACGCCCGGCACCGACGCGCTCCGGAAGCCCTCGGGCGTGTACTGGGGGTACTTCTGGGTGTAGACAAAGTACTTGAAGTCCCAGGGCTTCTGCAGTTCGGCCAGCGTCGCCGCCACGACCGGCTCGCCCGCCGGCGGATCGTGCTTGGTCGGCTGCAGCACGTTGAAGGGCTCCACGTTCGGCTTGAGGAAGCGCAAAAGCGGCGAACCGAACGCGACGAGTCCTCCCACCAGCGGCAGCGCCGCAGCGGCGCGGAGGAAGCGGCGGCGATCCAGGACGCGGTCGTGGGCCATCAGCAAGCTCCCACATCCAGCATACACGGCCGCCACGCGCCCGGGGAAGTGGACCCGACCGGACCGGCCATCGGTCTCACGGCTGCTGCCCGCGCGGCGGCGCGTAGTCGTACATGAAAGTCCGCACGTAGTCCACCAGTGCCCAGATCTCGTCCTCCTCGAGCTTGCCCCGGTACGCGGGCATCAGGCCGCGGCCGTCCGCGATACGCTGGAAGAGCTCGGTGGGCTTGCGGGCCGCCAGGAAGTTGGCGTCGGTGAAGATGCCGGCCCCGACGCGATCCCGCCAGCCCCACACGCCGGCCGCCATCTCCTCGGACAGCCGGCCGCCCCGGCCGTCGCCGGCGGGGCCGTGGCAGTCGGCGCACGTGGCGACCCGCCCGCCGCCGATGTCCAGCGCCCGGGTCTGATAGATCTCCCTACCGCGCGCGATGGTCTGCGGCGTGGTGGCGAATGTCCAGGCGTAGAACAGCACGTCCCAGATCTGCTCGTCGGTGAGCGTCGCCGGCCCCTTGTTGGCGCCGTAGGCCGGCTTCCGGCCGAACGCCGGCATGGCCGTGTGCGGGCGGCCGAGCTTGATCGTCTCGAAGAGCACCCATGGCGCGTTCAGGCGCATCGCGATCTGGTTGTGGAAGTTGGCGGGACGGGACGGGATCCTCTCACCCTTGATCGCCAAGCCCCAGAGCCTGAAGAAATCGGTGAGGGGGTTCTTCTGCGGCGACGTCAGGCCGCTGGCGGCCGGACCGTCGCCGAACCCTTCGTCGCCGTGACAGACCGCACAGGTGCGCTCGAACGTGGCCCGCCCGCGCACCGCGGAGGGTTTGAAGCCGGGGGCGCCGTCCACCAGTGGCCGCAGGACCGCCTGTTGCCCCAGCCCCGCACCAACCGTCGCCGCGGCGCCGCGCACGCGCACGGTCGGCTGGCATCCCGCGGCGAACACAGCGACAGCGACGATCGCGGGGAGCACGCGCAGCGCGATCGTCAGCGAGCGGGCGGCTTCCATCGTCAACGGCATGAACGATTCCACGCCCTGCAGGCAACTCCTCCCCTGGCCCGCGCGGGGTCCCTGCCACGGTGTCGAGCGGCGGCTCCGATCAGATCCGTCGCCACAGCGTCCATGCGAGCCCGACGGCCAGGAGGCCCGCCAGGGTGCCGGCCGCGGTCGGTGCCGGCCATCGCCGCACGGGCGGGACGCCCGCGACGGTCAGCACCAGGTCGCCGGGGCGCAGGGCGCGCGCCCAGGCCCGCGCGTACCGCCTCCCCTCGCTCTCGAGTGGGGGCGCCGGCTGGAACTGCGGGGACCGAATCTCGGCCGGCGCGCCGGCGAACACCACCGCGCGGTCCACCGGCAGCCGGAGCGGACGATCGAGGACGGCCGCGCCCGCACCCGCCACGGCGTAACTGAACGAGAGCTGGTCGGCGCCGGGGCGCACGACGATCCGGTCGCGGATCTCCCCGCGCTCCACGCGCGGCTGGTGGAAGCCGGCGTGGTAGCGCACGTACCGCGCTCCCTGCGGCAGGGGGATGCCGACATCGCCGCGGTATGTGCGTACCGTCGTGTTGCGCAGGTGCCAGACCTCGAAGACGCGCACGTAGCCCGCGTGCACCTCGACCACCATGCCCACCAGCGCCACGCGCAGCGGGACGCCGGATGCCACGTCGTACACCAGCAGCTCCACGCGGACCGGCCCACCCGCCACCACGACGTGCGCCGCGTAGACGACGCCGGCGTGGCTCGTCTGGACCAGATAGCGGCCGTCAGCCAGGCCGCGGAACGCGAAGCGCCCCGCGCCGTCGGTTCGGACCCGACCCACGTCCCGAGATCCGATGGGGCCCACGGACACGAGGAGGACGGCCTGGCCCGCGGCAGACCGGCCGGTCGTGCCGTTGCGGACGACGCCGGCGATCGCCCCGGCGCTGGCCTCCGGCGCAGGCGACGACCCGGAGGGCAGCGCGCCGGCTGCCGGTACGGCGGACGCAAAGATCGCAGGCAGCCAGAGCGCGACCAGTGCAGCGGCCAGGGGCGCGCGGCGCGCCGCTCTCCTCACGCGCCGCCTCCGTCCAGGTGCCGCGCCGCGCGGGCGGCCGCATCTTCGAGCGTCGCCCGCTGTGCGTGGTAGTCAGCGTCGCTCAGCTTGCCCGTGGCCCAGTCGAGCTCGAGGTCCTGGAGCGCGCGCAGCGCCACGGCGTGCGCGGCCTCCAGGGCCGCGCGCGCGTCGCCAGCCTCCACGGGCGCGCGGCGCCAGGTGGGGGCCAGCAGGTACCACGCTAGCGCCATGGCGGCGACGAGGAAGGCAGCCGCGGACGCGTCCTCGATCACGGCGCACCCGCCGCCGGCCAGGCTGCGGGCTCCCCCAGGGGCAGCGCGGCCAGGTGCCGCCGGCGGCGCTCGGGCAGCGCTGCGAGCAGCGCGCCGAGGGCCAGGATCCCGCCACCGGCCCACAGCCAGGACACCAGCGGATGGATCAGCACGCGCAGCGTCGCACGGCCCTGGGGCGTCCAGTCGGCCAGGATCACGTAGAGGTCTTCACGCGGGGAGGCCCGGATCGCCACCTCGTGCATCGGCTGCCCCTGGGTCCGGTAGAACAGGCGCCGGGGCCGTAGGTGGCCGAGCGCCCGCTCGCCCCGCCACACCGCCACCGTGGCCTCGACGACGTCGATCCCCGGCCGCTCGGTTGCGTCCAGCCCCCGGAACTCGAGCGTGTACCCGCCGAACTGGAACCGTTCGCCCGCCCCCACGGTCGCCTGACTCTGCGTGGCGAAGGCGCTGCTCCCGGCGACGCCCGCCAGCATCAGGAGCACGCCGAGGTGCACCGTGTACCCCCCGTAGCGGCGGCGGTTCCGCCAGACGAGCTGTCCCAGCGCCCGGGCCACGGGCTCGCCGCGCGCGACGCGCACCCGCATACCGCGCACCGCCTCCAGCCCGATCGTTGCCACGACGAACAGCACCAGGACGAAGACCAGCAGCGCGCCCGCGGTCCGCACACCCGCAGCGGCAAGGACCGCGCCGCCCAGAAGGGCCGCCGCCGCCGGCCAGGCGAAGTTGCGCGCCAGCTGCTCGGGCGACGCCCGCCGCCAGGGCAGCAGCGGCCCCACCCCCATGAGCACCAGGAGGCCCACGGCGATGGGCGTCATCACACGGTTGAAGTACGGCGGCCCGACGTTGCTCTTCACGCCTTCGATCGCCTCGGTCAGCGCGGGGAAGATCGTCCCCACGAAGACCACGGCGGTGGCCACCATGAAGAGCAGGTTGTTGGCCAGGAAGGCGGTCTCACGGCTCACCACCGCCTCGATGGCCGCCTCGCGCCGCAGCTGGTCCCACCGCCACGCCAGCAGGCCGAAGCCAACCAGCAGCACCACCGCCAGGAAGCTCAGGAACGCGGGGCCCACGGCCGACAGCGCGAACGAGTGCACCGACGCGATGATGCCGCTGCGCACCAGGAACGTCCCGAAGAGCGTCAACCCGAAGGCCAGGATGACGAGCGCCACGTTCCACGTCGCCAGCATGCCGCGGCGCTCCTGGATCTGGATCGAGTGGAGGAACGCGGTCGCCACCAGCCACGGCATCAGCGCGGCGTTCTCCACGGGATCCCAGGCCCAGTAGCCGCCCCAGCCCAGGACCACGTACGACCACTTGGCGCCGAAGAGCAGGCCGAGCGAGAGGCACGTCCAGGCCACCAGCACCCAGCGCCGCGCCAGCGCCACCCAGGTTTCGTCGAGCCGGCCGGTCACCAGCGCCGCGATCGCGATCGCAAAGGGCACGCTCATGCCCACGAACCCCAGGTAGAGCATCGGCGGGTGCGCGGCCATCCACGGGTTGCGCAGCAGCGGGTTCAAGCCCTGCCCGTCGGGCGGCGGGGGCACCAGGCGTGCGAACGGGTCGCTGGCCCATGCCAGCATGCCCGAGAAGAACAGCGCCACAGCCAGGAGCACCACCGTCGCCGGCGCCTGCAGCGCCGGATGCCCCCGGAGCGCGCGGATGCCGGCTACCAGATAGCCAGCCAGGATCAGCGCCCACAGCAGCAGGGCGCCGTCGTGCCCGCCCCAGAATGCGGTGAGCGTGTAGAACAGCGGCTGGGCTGACTCGCTGGCGAGCGCCACGAACCGCACCGAGAAGTCGCGCTGGAGGAGCGCCGTCCACAACGCCGCCGCCGCCAGCGCCACCAGCAGCGCCCACGCGGTTGCCGCACGGCGCCCGGCCTCCAGCAGGCCGCCGTGCTGACGGCGGATGCCGAGCACGGTGACCACGATGCCGTAGGCCGCGGTGACCACGGCCGCCAGGACCGCGAACCGGCCCACCTCACCCGCCATCTGGGCCGCGTGCCGCGCCCGCCGGTCCGCGCGACGTCAGGATGCGCTCCACGCGCTCGAGGTCGCCGATCAGGCGCCACAGCCCGACGGCCACCGCGACCCACAGCGGCACGAGCACCGCCACCAGCGCGGGCGCGCTCATCGCCTCACCGCTCAGGGTACCGCTCCCGGTACTCGGTGGGGTGCGTGGAGATCACCTGCGTGGCCTGGAAGACGCCCCCGCCGACCAGGCGCCCCTCGACCAGCACCCCCCGGCCCTCCGCGAACAGATCCGGTAGCGGTCCGGCGAACTCCACGCGGTAGGCGGCGGTCCCATCGGCCAGCGTGAACTGCACGCGCCCGTCGCCCTTCGCCACCGAGCCAGGCTGCACGGCGCCGGCCAGGCGCACCCGCGCCCCGTGGAGGTCCGGGCGCCTGGCGAACTCGGCCGGCGTGAGGTAGTAGACCACAGCCGAGCGCACACCCTGGTAGGCGGCGGCGGCCAGGGCGGCCACCACCAGCGCCCCGGCGATGAGCAGCTTGCGCCGGGCGGTCACGGCCCGGTCCCCCTGCCGCCCCCAGCCGCGGGCGTCGCCGCCGCAGGACCCACGGCGGCGGGCGCCGCGGCCTCGGTCAGTTCGTGGACCAGGCGCTGCCGCGCTGCCAGCGTGAGCACGTAGCATCCGACGCCCACGACCACGGCCAGGTAGGCCAGCGCCACGAAGGCCATGGCTACCCGGCCTCCAGCCGCTCGACCGCGGCGGCCAGTACGCGCTCCTGCCGCGCCCGCACCCGCAGCAGCGCTGCTGCCAGCACCAGGAACGCGGCGATGTTGACGACCAGGGGCGCCAGCATGCTCGGCGGCAGGGCTGGGCCCTCGGGGCGGAACACCGTGGCCTGCGGGTGCAGCGTACGCAGCCAGACCACGGACCAGTGGATCAGCGGGACGTCCAGCAGGCCCACGATCCCCAGCACCGCGGCGGCACGCGCGCCGCGCTCGCCCGGGGCCCATACCCGCAGCGCCAGATACCCCACGTAGACGAACCAGAGGACGAGCGTCGTGGTCAGGCGCGCGTCCCAGGTCCACCAGACGCCCCACACCGGCCGGCCCCACAGCGCGCCGGTCGCCAGCGTGAGGGTGATGAACAGCACGGCGACCTCGGCCGCGCCCAGCGCCAGGTGGTCCCACGACGGGTCGCGCCGCCACAGGAAGAGCGCACTCGCCACGCCCACCACGCCCAACGCCAGGTAGGCGGTGAGCACGCTGGGCACGTGCACGTACATGATGCGCTGCGGGATTCCCTGGATGGCTTCGTCCGGCGCCAGCGCCAGGGCCCAGGTCATGCCCACCACGACCAGGGCCACACCGAGGATCAGCAGCAACCGCACGAGGGCGCCCCGGACCGGAGGTGAGCGGTCATTCCTCGACGAGGTGGTCGAACAGCAGCACGCTGGCTGCGGCAAAGAGCATAGCAAAGGCCCCCAGCAACTGCAATTGCGGTGCCACGGCCCGCAGCGGTGCGCCGTCCAGGATCTGGGCGGTGGCCGCCGTGGCCGCGGCGAGTACGGGCAGCGCCACCGGGAGCAGCAGCACCGGCAGCAGCGCCTCGCGCAGCCGCGTGAAGGTCACCAGGCCGCCGAACAGGGTGCCGGCCGCGGCCAGCCCGGCTCCGCCCAGGCCCAGGACCGGCGCCAGCCGCAGCGCGTGGCGCCAGACGGCCTCGGAGTAGAGCACCGCAAACGCCGGCAGCGAGATGATCTGCACGGCTGCCAGCGCCGCCCAGCTGGCCAGGGCCTTGGCGAGCACGACGGTGCCGCCGTCGACCGGGGCCAGGCGCAGCGCGGTCAGGTGGTCACGCTCGAGCGCGAACAGGCGCGCAAAGGCCAGCGTCGCCGCGAACGCGTAGGTGACCCACATGGCCACCGCCGCGGCGCCGGGCTCTCCCCGCAGCGCGGCCAGCACCACCACCAGCAGCAGCGCCAGCAGCGCCATGGCGCCGACCAGCTCGCGGGTGCGCCACTCCACGCGCAGGTCCTTCACCAGCAGCAGCCAGAGGGTCTTCACAGCCGCGCCTCGCGGAACCAGCCGGCCAGCGCGGCGTCGTCGAGCGCGGTTGCCGGGTCCACCGGCACCAGGCGGCCTCCGCGCAGCACCACCGCCCGGTCGGCGAGGGCGCGGGCCTGTGCGGGGTCGTGGGTCGCGAAGATCACCGTGCGCGCGGCGCGGCCTGCGCGCAGCACCGCGGCCACGCGCGCCGCGGCCTCCAGGTCGAGGCCCGTGAACGGCTCGTCCAGCAGCAGGAGGGCCGGGTCGTGGAGCAGCGCCCGGGCCACGTCGGCCTGCTGGCGCTGCCCCCGCGAGAGCACGCGCGCCCGCCGCCCGCGCAGGGCGTCGAGCCCGAGCGCCTGCAGCGTTTCGGCGACCCGCACGGGCGGCAGCCCGTAGAGCCCGGCGAAGAAGCGCAGGTTCTCTTCCACTGTCAGCCCGTCGTAGAGCAGGGACTCGTGCGGCACCAGCGCCAGCCGGCGCCGCACCTGGGCGGGCGGCGCTCCCGGCTCCCCGAACCAGACGACCCCGCCACGGGTGGGCCGCAGCACGGTGGCCAGGATGCGCAGCAGCGTGGACTTGCCCGAGCCGTTCGCGCCCAGCACCGCCACGGTCTCCCCGGCACGGACGCAAAGGTCCACGCCGCGCAGGACGACCCGGTGGTCGAAGGTCCTGACGACGCCCGCCGCCTCGACCACGCGGGCCGGGCCGTCGGCCGTCACCCGCGCCTCACCTGCGGGCCCCGGCGGGCGCGCTGTCGTCGGCCAGCAGGTCCACCAGGCGGTCGACAGCCTCCACCGGAAAGAGCAGGAACGGATAGGTGCGTGCCGTGGTCGCCTCGGCGTCCTGCTCCAGGCGGTCGAGGCGCCGCAGCGCGTCCTGCACCGCCGCCACTCGATCTGCGACCTGTACCCGGAGGATCTCGTTGATCTCGCGGATCCGCTGCGTGGCCTGCCGCCGCTCGCGGCGCGTGCGGGCCTCCCCGCGCTCCAGCCGGCGGATCAGGGCCCACTTCTCCTCGACCAGGGCCCGGTGCGGGCCATCGTGGGCCGGGAGGAACCGGTCGGGGTTGTGCTGCAGGTCGAGCAGCTGGCGGTGGAGCCGGCGCCGCTCGTCGGCCGGATGCGCGCCGCTGGCGAACGGCAGCCACAGCGTTGCGGTCACCGTGGCGTAGGGCGGCGGCGCCACGCCGAAGAAGGCGCGCGCGATGGCATCGGTGGCCCGGTCGTAGCGCCCGCCGCCGATGCCGTGGATGAACAGGTCGGCCACCCCCAGGCGCACGAAGGCCGTGAGCGTCAGCGCCCGGGGCCGGATCGGCAACGCCGCGAACGCCGGCTCGTCGGGGTCCTGGGGGACCAAGCCCACCGGCTCGGCCTCGGCCAGGAGCCGGCCTGTGGCGACCTCCACCATCAGCGGCCGGCGCCGGCCGTGCCGGACGACCCAGAAGGGCGCCTCGACCACACCGTCCTGAATGAGCAGATCGGGAAACGGCTGGGCGGTGGTGCGCACGCCGTAGTGCTCCCGGTACGCGGCGAGCGCCGCGTTGTGCACCTCGGCAAAGTGTCGGGCGTCCTGCACGATGGCCCAGCAGAAGCGGCGAAACGCCGCGCTCCGGTGCAGCCGGGAGACGGGCAGGTCCAGATAGGGGCGCGGTCCCTCCAGCGCGCGCCGGACGAACGTCACGGCACCGGCCAGCCCCGCAGTCGTAGGAGGAGGCGGCAGCGCCAGCGTCCGCTCCCAGCCGGCCAGCACGGCGGGGACGGCGACGGTCCGGATTCGGGCGTCGATCTCGGCGAGGAAGGCGCGCCACTGCGCTGGCGTCGGCGCCGGCATCGCCTCGGCGGGCACGTCGGGCGCTGCCTCGGCCAGCACCACACGCGCACGGACCAGCCGGCCATCGGCGACGCATGGCACCTCGGCCGCGACCACGTCCAGCGCGTCGCTGTCCACGACGCAGTGGAGCCCCACGCCGCCCGCGGGCACCAGCCGGCTCATGGCCAGCACCTTGATCCAGATGCCCGGATGGGCCAGCACGGGCTGGTGGCCGGTGGCCAGCAACGGCCCGGCGTCGGCCGGGCCAGCCGGCGACGCGCCCGCCCGCGGCGCACTGATCCCCAGGCTGCGGGTGTAGGCCTCGGCCAGGGCCAGCACCTCGGCCCGCGCCTGGCGCCGCCACGCCCCCAGCGCCACGCCCCCGATGGCGACGGCGGTGCCGGCCAGCCGGGCGTCGGCGTCGCGCGCCATGGCGAGCCACTGGCCGAACGGCGGGGCTGCCGCGGCCGCAGGCGAAGTGGCGGGGATCTCGAGCTCGAAGGCGGGCCAGGCGATCGGCGCCGTCATTAGATCAGCCCATCCCACCGCGCCACCCCGATCACCTCGCGGCAGGCGAACGGTTCGCCGAACGGCCGGCCGATGAGCTGGCCGTAGTAGGCGCACTCCGTGCGGATGGCGTCGAGAATCCAGCTGGTGCCGCGGGAGTCGTTGAACTGCGAAGCGTAGGCGGCGACCGCAGCCATCTTCGTGTCCATGTACGGCGTGATGTCCACGACGAACGCCGGCTGCGCGTGCAGCCGGTAGTGCGTGCTGAAGAAATGGTAGACGCGCTGGGGGTAGTACGGCTCGCCGCGCATGTCGGTCTTGGTCAGCTTGGCCCAGAACCGCGCCGCCTCGCCGATGGCACACGCCGCCACGTGGTCGGGGTGCGCGTCGACCCAGTAGGGGAGGCACAGCACCTGGGGCCGGACCTCGCGGATCACCTCGGCCAGCGCGCGGCGCGCCTCCAGGGTCGGCTCCAGCGCCCGGTTCGGGAAGTCGAGCGTGATGCGCCGCACGCCCAGCAGCCTCGCCGCCTCCGCGGCCTCCTGCGCCCGGCGCTCGGGCGTGCCCATGGGTGTCGGCTCGCCATTCGTCAGGTCGCAGATCACCACCTCGTGGCCCTGGGCCCGCAGCAGGCCGATGGTCCCGCCCATGCCGATCTCCACGTCGTCGGGGTGCGGCCCTACGGCGAGGACACGAGCCACCGTCGTACCTCCTGCTCGAGCACCGTGTGGTAGTAGCGCCGGCGCACCGCGACGTCGTCGAGCCCGCCCCAGAACCGCCGGTGGGGGTTCTTGTAGATCCGCGGCACCGCCACCTCCACGACCCGCAGCCGGTGGGCCGCGGCCTGGATCCACACCTGCAGGGGCAACCCGTACGATGGCTCGTCTAACTGGAAAGCGCGCAGCGCTGTGGCGCGGTACGCCTTGAAGCCGCAGAACGCGTCGGTGAGCGGGTAGCCCGTGAGCTCGCGCAGCCGCGCGGTGATCTCGGCGTTCAGTGCCCGGCGCTCCGGGGGCGCCGGGTCCCCGCCTGCGGCGGGATCCAGGTAGCGGCTGCCCGAGACGATGTCGGCGTGCTCCAGTGCCTCGAGGAACTGCGGGATCTGCTGCGGCTCGTGCTGTGCGTCGCAGTCGATGGTGACCGCGGCCTCGTAGCGCTGGGCCAGTGCGTAGGCGAACCCGTCGATGAGCGACTGCCCGTAGCCCTGGTTGCGCGGATGGCGCAGCACGGCCAGGTCGGAATGCGCCCGCAGGATCTCCGGGGACCGATCGGTGGACCCATCGTCCACCACCAGCACATCTGCCTGGGGCGCCGCCGCACGGACTTGAGCCAGCACCTGCGGCAGCGTCGCCTCCTCATTGTACAGCGGCAGGACGATCAGCGTGCGTCGCATCGTCGCGTTCAACGCCCACGGCGCGCCATGGGATTCCCGGCTGCCGGCACGAGGGGTCAGAGGAGCTTCGACCCGTTGATGACCAGCTTGAAGTCGCAGCCCAGGAAGACCGCGGCCCGCCGGCACATGATCATTCGGCCCAGGAAGATCTCGAAGTACTCCATCACCTGCGAGATGGTCGTGTCGATGGTCAGCTCCAGGGTGACGGTCTTGCTCTTCTCGTCGACCCGCAGGAACGAGTGCTGGACGGCGTAGTTCACCCGGTCGTGGATGTCGAACGTGGCGGGGTCGGGGTTGCGGACGCGGGTACGGTGGACGTCGGACTTGTCCGCCAGGATCACCGCCGCCCCCACGGCGCTCACAGCCTCCCCGTGGGCTTCCTCGTGGTTTCCGATGGCGCCCATGACCACGGCCCGCTCGTCGGCGGGCATGCCCAGACGCTGCAGGATGCGGTCGGCGAGCACGGCGCCGGTGTGCTCGTGGTTCTCCCGGCTCACCAGGTTGCCGATATCGTGCAGGTAGGCCGCGATGGCGGCGACCTGCACCGTTCGCTCGTCGTGGCCCAGCCGGCGCAGGACATTGGCCGCGATGTTGGAGGTCAGGGTGGCGTGCCGGCTGCCGTGCTCCGTGTACCCGATGGCCCCCAGGTACTCGTTGGCCTTCTGGATGAACGCCTCGACCTCGGGGTCCCGCTTGACGTCCTCGAGCGTGAGGGCTCCCGGCGCCGCCATCACTCCTCGGCCTTCTCGCCTCTGGACCGGACGTAGCTCACCGCGCCGCGGTCGGCCTTCACCCGCACGTTAGGCGCCAGGTCCAGGGTTAAGACGTCATCCTTGATGTCGGAGATGGTGGCATGCAGGCCGCCGACGGTCACCACGCGGTCGCCCCGCCTGAGCGACCCGAGCATCTCGCGGCGCTTGCGCTGCTGGACGCGCTGAGGGCGGATCATGAGCACGTAGATCAGCGCGAAGAACAGGACGTAGATAGCAATCAACGGGATCTGGGACTGCTGGGCCTGCAACAGTGGTGGCATCGGTCCTCCTTGGATGGCTGCGGCCGGTGCACAGTGTTACCCGCGCGCCCGCCCGTCTCCTTCCCGCAGCGGTACCCCCGGGCGGCGACGCAGCTACCAGGCGTCCCGGTAGCGCGCCAGGACCTCCGCCCGCCAGCGCTCGTAGGCGCCGGCCGCGATGGCGGCACGGGCCTGCTGGACGAGGCGCTCCAGGAAGAAGAGGTTGTGGTACGTGGCGAGTCGCGGGCCGAGCATCTCGTCGGCGGTGAAGAGGTGCCGCAGGTAGGCGCGGGTCGTGCGGGCGCACACCCGGCACGGGCACCCGGGATCCGGCGGGGTCAGGTCGGTGCGGTAGGCGGCGTTGCGGAGGTTCAGGCGCCCCGTCGACGTGAACACCACGCCGGTGCGAGCCACCCGGGTCGGGAGCGCGCAGTCGAAGAGGTCCACGCCCCGCCCGATTCCCTCCAGCAGGCCGGGCACACCCCCAACCCCCATGAGGTAGCGCGGCCGCCCCAGGGGGAGTTCCGCCACCACGATCTCGAGCAGCTCGTACATCAGCGCGGCGGGCTCGCCGACGGAGAGGCCGCCAATGGCATACCCCGGGAAGTCCAGCGCCGCCGTGCGGCGCGCCGCCTCGGCGCGGAGGGCCGGGGCGAACCCGCCCTGGACGATGCCGAACAGCGCCCCGCCACCATCGCGCGCGTGGTACGCCCGGGCCCGCTCGGCCCAGCGCAGGGTGCGCTCCATGGCCGCGCGGTCCTCCCCAGGCGCGTGCGGGTAGCCCAGCAGGTGGTCGAGGGGCATGAGGATGTCCGCGCCCAGCCGGCGCTGGATCTCCACGACCCGCTCCGGGGTGAAGCGGTGCGTGCTCCCGTCGACGGGCGACCGGAACGTCACGCCGTCGTCGTCCACGTGCCGCATCTTCGCCAGGCTGAACACCTGGTACCCGCCGCTGTCGGTCATGATCGGCCCCGGCCAGGCCATGAAGGCGTGCAGGCCGCCCGCGCGCTCGATCAGCTCCGGACCGGGGCGCAGGTACAGGTGGAAGGCATTGGCCAGGATCATCTGCGCGCCCGTCTCCGCCACTTCCTCGGGCGTCAGGGCCCTGACCGTGGCGTTGGTGCCCACGGGCATGAACGCCGGCGTGTCCACGGGGCCATGCGCGGTGTGCAGGCGGCCCAGGCGCGGCCCGCCGGCGCGCGCTTCGCACAGCACCTCGAAGACCGTCACGGCTGGCAGGGAGCGCGAGGCGCCGCCACGCTAGGGGTAGATCCCACGGATCGCCAGCGCCTCGGCGACGCGCTGGACCGCCCGCTGCAGGGCGGCCTGTCGCAGACTCAGGCCGTCGGCGCGGGCCAGCGACGTGACCTGGTGCAGGCTCTGGACCATCAGGCGGTGCAGGCGGCGGTTGATCTCGGCTTCGTCCCAGAAGAAGGCCTGGAGGTCCTGCACCCACTCGAAGTACGAGACGACCACCCCGCCGGCGTTGGCCAGGATGTCGGGCACGACGACGATCCCCTTCCGGTCCAGCACGGCATCGGCCTCGGGCGTCGTCGGGCCGTTGGCGCCTTCGACGATCATGCGCGCGCGGATCTGCTCTGCGTTGGCGGCGGTGATCTGACCCTCCAGCGCCGCGGGGACCAGCAGCGTCACCGGCAGCGTCAGCAACTCGGCGTTGTCGATGGCCACGGTGCCGGGGAAGCCCACGACCGAGCCCGTGACCGCCGCGTGCTGCTGCACCGCGGCGACGTCCAGCCCGTCCTCGGCGTAGATGCCGCCCCGGACGTCGCTTATGGCGACGACGCGGCACCCCTCTTCCCACAGGAACCGCGCGGCCACCGACCCGACGTTCCCGAACCCCTGCACTGCCACGGTCGCGCCTTCCCACGGCAGGCCGAACAGCCGCGCCGCCTCGCGGGCAACGAGTACCACCCCGCGGCCGGTGGCCTCCGCGCGGCCGACCGACCCACCGACGACCACCGGCTTGCCGGTGACGACGGCCGGGACCGAGTACCCGCGGTGCATGCTGAACGTGTCCATGATCCACGCCATGACCTGTGCGTTGGTCCCCACATCCGGCGCGGGGATGTCCCCGTGCGGATGCATAAAGGCCGAGATCTCGGCTGCGTAGCGCCGGGTCAGGCGCTCGAGCTCGCCAGGGGACAGGGTGCGCGGGTCGACGATCACGCCGCCCTTGGCACCGCCGAAGGGCAGGTTCATCAGCGAGCACTTCCACGTCATCCACATGGCCAGCGCCCGCACTTCGTTCAGCGACACCGCAGGGTGGTAGCGGATGCCGCCCTTGGTGGGCCCCAGCACCAGGCTGTGGTGCACCCGGTACCCGGTGAAGACCCGCACCGACCCGTCGTCCATCTTCACCGGGAAGTTCACCGTGAGCTCCCGCTCGGGGACCATCAGGTACTGCTGGATGCCGCGCTTGAGCCCGACCCGTCGCGCCACCTGCACGAACTGGCGCAGCGCCATCGCCCACGGATCGTCCGCGGTCTCTACCGTTGCCGCCAGGTGTCGGTCCACACGCCCCGTCCTCCTCCGCCCTGCGCTGGCTGGCCGCCCACGTCGCCGCCCGTCCGGCTATTCGACGCGCGCCCGGCGGTTCCGTGCTGACGACGATCGCTCCCGCAGGCCCCTGCCCCCGCGGTGGCCTCGCGCACCGGTGCGGACCGGCGCGCCGGGTTGTCGCCACGCGGTAGCGACGCTACAATGGCGGGCGAGCACGTCGCCCGCAGGAGGACCGCATGGCCGATCACCCCGCATCTCCTGAGCAGCCAGCCGACGCCGCCCGGTCGCGCGAGGAGAAGATCGCGGCCCTGCGGGCCAAGGTCGAGGCGATGAAGGCGGCCCGGGCCGCCGCGACCGCCGGGGCGCCGGCCGCGGCGGCGAAGCCCGCCGCCGCTGTTGACGTCCCCGTCTCCTCGCTCAACCCCGGCGGCCGCCCCGGCTCGCCCCCGAAGGCGGCGACGGTCGAGGCCCTCGGGACCATCAACAACAGCGTCGAACTCCGCGCGGAGGCCACCGAGGACGACAACATCAAGAAGCTGCTGGGCGGCCTCGGCGCCTACCAGAACCCGCTGCGCCGCGGAGTGTGGCAGCTGGACTACCGCTACTACGCCGAGGCGCGCCGGCGGCTGGAGGCCGCCGGCTACACGGTGGTCGGGAAAGACTACCTGGGGCGCCCGCTCCAGGACTGGACCCCCGTCGCGCGCGGCTGGACCCGCGTGCGGCCCACGTAGGCGCGCCCCCATCAGAGGATCAGCATCGCGTCCCCGAACGAGTAGAACCGGTAGCGGGCGCGGATCGCCTCAGCGTACGCCCTGAGGATCAGTTCGCGGCCCGCGAACGCGCTGACCAGCACGAGCAGGGTCGTGCGCGGCAGGTGGAAGTTCGTCACCAGAACGTCGGTGGCCCTGAACCGGAACCCCGGGTAGATGAACAGCTCGGTCCAGCCTGCGCCCGGCCGCACCCGGCCGTCGTCGCCCGCCACGCTCTCCAGCGCGCGCACCGTGGACGTGCCCACCGCCACCAGCCGACCCCGGCGCGCGTTGATCGCGGCGGCAGCGTCGGCCGTGAGGACGTAGGCCTCGCCTTCCATGCGGTGGCCCTCGATCTCCGCGGCGTCGACACGCTGGAACGTCGCCAGGCCGATGTGCAGCGTCAGAGCCACGACGGCGATCCCCTGCGCCTGGAGCCGCGCCAGCAGCGCGGGTGTGAAGTGCAGTCCGGCGGTGGGCGCGGCCACGGCGCCGTCGGCCCGCGCGTAAACGGTCTGATAGTGTGCTGGGTCGGTGACGGACCGCCGGATGTACGGCGGCAACGGCAACTCGCCGCACCGGTCCATCAGCGCCACCAGATCCTCGCCCCGCGCCGCACGCACCAGGCGCCGCCCGTCCGGCAGCCGCTCGCCCACCGTGACGGGGTGCCCGGCTACCTCCACCACCGTGCCAGGCGGCAGCCGCCGGCCCGGCCGCACGAGCGCCTCCCACGCGTCGCCGGCCGGGCGCAGCAGCAGCAACTCCACGGCGCCGCCCGTGGGGCGCCGTCCCCGCAGCCGGGCGGGCAGCACGCGCGTGTCGTTGACCACCAGGACGTCGCCCGCGCGGAGGTAGTCGCCGATCTCGTGGAAGACGCGGTGCTCGAAGGTCCCCGCCGCGCGGTGCACCACCAGCAGCCGCGCCGCATCCCGCGGGGAGGCGGGCTGCTGCGCGATCAGCTCGGGAGGCAGGATGTAATCGAACTCGTCGAGTCGCATCCCGTAGCGCCCGGCGCGTCATCCCGACGGGCGGGCGGTCAGGGCCGCGCGCCGATCGCCACTCCCGTGTAGTAGTAGCGGAGGATCTCCGGGTAGTCGCGGCCCTGCAGCGCCTGGCCGCGGGCACCCCACTGGCTCAGACCCACGCCGTGCCCGCTGCCGCGGCCGCTGAAGTCGACGATACCATCGCTGGTCATCTGCACGTCGAAGAGCGTGCTGCGCAGCGTGCCGGCCCCCACGAGCGCGCGGAACTCGGTGCCCCGCAACTCGACCGCGCCGGCCGCAGCGTGCAGGCGCACCGTCAGGGCACGGCCCGACGGGCTGGTGGCCGCCACCTCGACCCGCTGCAGGCCGCCGAGGCCTCGACCCGCGTGCTGCAGTCGCGCTTCGATGGCGCTCAGGTCCATGCGCAGCGTCCACCGGTGGGCAGGCGCGCTCTGCGCGTAGGGGTCGGGCACGCCCCGCAGGTAGGGCTGCGCCACCCCCCACACGTACTCGCTGCTCTCTGTGGCACCGCCCGAGTCGCTGTGGTAGGCGGCGAACACCGGGCGTCCCTCGTAGAGCATCACGAGCCCCCGCGTCGCGTCCACCGCGGCCGTCGTGCGCGGATCCTCGGCGGCCACCCCGCCGTAGACCTGGGAATCGGTCGTGGCCCGGACGTCGTAGCCCTCGGCCGCAAAGCGGCCCGCCCAGTAGAGGGCCAGCGACCGGGCCGCGATCGCCTGGGCGCGCAGAGCGGCCGGCGGCCACCGGGGGTCCATCTCGCTGCGCACCACGCCGTACAGGTACTCCTCCAGGTCGACTTCGTTGATGACGGTGAGTGCACCCTGCGGCGTCCGGCGCAGTTCCAGCACGCCCCGGTACGGCCGCCCGTCGACAGAGAGGAAGCCGGTGCGGGCGACCAGGCGCACGGGCGCGAGGTAGACCGCCCCGCCGAGCTCCACGCCCTGCGCCGCCGGCCGCGCCTGCAGGCGCCCGCCCGCCAGCGCCTCGCGCCGGCCAGTCTGGACCTCGACCACGTCCACCGGACCGTCGGCGCCGAGCGTGGCAGACTCGACTGCAGGCAGCAGCCCCACGCGCACGACCGCCGCCCCGGCGGGCTGCGCCGCGGCAGGCGTGCCGGCGGGGTCGGCGCCGCCCGCCGCCACCACCGCCAGGCACAGCCACAGGAAGGGGGACCAGACGCGGCGACCAGCCATCATGCTCGCGCCGGTGGCTACCGGCGGATCATCAGGTTGAGGAGCAACGTGAGCAGCACGCTGGCCAGGATCATGGTCCCGATGGGAATGTAGACCGTCAGGTTCGGCCGCTGGATCACGATGTCCCCCGGCACCCGGGGCAGGCGCGGCAGGAGCGTGAGCGCCAGCCCCACCACCAGCAGCACGATGCCCATCGCGACCAGCGCGCGGCCCAGCGAAGCGAACGGCGTCATGTCGTCCACAGGCTCCCCTGACTGCCCTGCCCCCGCAGGGCCTCGGGCGGCTCGTGGCCGAGGTGCGCGTAGGCCGCGGCCGTGGCGCGACGGCCGCTGGGTGTGCGCGCGATGAACCCGGCCTTGAGCAGGAAGGGCTCGACCACCTCTTCGAGCGTCTCGGTGTCCTCGTGCAACGACGCGGCCAGGGCCTCGATGCCGGCGGGTCCCCCCTGGTAGGTCTGGATCAGCGTCCGCAGCAACTCCCGGTCCAGCGCGTCGAGCCCCAGGTGGTCGACGCCCTCGAACTCGAGCGCCTCCCGCGCCACCGCCAGGGTGACGACGCCCCGAGCCCGCACCTGGGCGAAGTCCCGCACGCGCCGGAGCAGCCGGTTGGCGATCCGGGGGGTGCCGCGCGAGCGCCGGGCGATCTCCACGGCGCCGTCGGGCTCGATGGGCACGTCCAGGATCTTCGCCGAGCGCTCCACGATCCGCGTGAGCTCGTCCACGGCAAAGAAGTCGAGATGGTGGAGGATGCCGAAGCGCTCGCGCAGCGGCGACGAAAGCAGCCCCGCGCGGGTGGTGGCGCCGATGAGCGTGAACGGCCGCAGCCGGTAGCGCAGCGTACGGGCGTGCTGGCCGCGGTCGAGCACGAAGTTCACGCAGAAGTCCTCCATCGCCGGGTAGAGCAGCTCCTCGACGCTGCGCGGAAGGCGGTGGATCTCGTCGATGAAGAGCACGTCGCCGGCGTTGAGGTTGGTGAGGATGCCCATGAGGTCGCCCCCGCGCTCGAGGGCGGGCCCGCTGGTCATGACCAGCTCGGCCCCCATCTCGTGGGCGATGACCCCGGCCAGGGTCGTCTTGCCCAGCCCCGGCGGGCCGTGGAGCAGGACGTGGTCCACGGCCTCGCCCCGGCCTCGCGCCGCCTCGATACTGATGCGCAAGCCCTCAACCACCCGTTGCTGGCCGATGCACTCGTCCAGGGTGTGGGGACGGAGGCTGCGGAGGACCCGCTCCTCCTCGGCGGTCTGTGGGTCGAGTCGGTGCCGCGTCACGCTGTCGCCTCCCGCTGGAGACGGTAGACTTCCTGAAACAGCGCCTCTGCCGAGTCGAGGTGGGGCGCGCGGCGCAGCGCCTCCTCCACCATGCGCCGGGCCTCGGTCACGCGGTGCCCCAGCTGTCGCGTCAGCACCTCGACGACCTCTTCCTTGAAATCGGCCGGCGCGGCCTGCGGAGGGACCTCCTCGCGCAGCAGGGCGTACTTGCCCATCTTCCCGTGGAGCGCGGCGACCACCTTCTCCGCCGTCCGGCTGCCGATGCCGGGCAGCCGCTGGAGAAACGCCACGTCGCGTCGCTCGATGGCGTCGGCGATCTCGTGCACCGGCCGGACCATGGCGCGCGCGGCCTTGGTCGGTCCCAGGCCCTCCACGGTGAGGAAGCGCTCGAAGAACTCCTGCTCCACCTCCCGGAGGAACCCGATCAGCACGGGTCTGGGCTGATTGGCCGTGGCCTGGTACGAGACGAAGAGCTCCACTTCTCCCTCGTGGTCGGCCGGCAGGTGGGCTTCGACCACCGGCGGGAGGGCCACCTCGTAGCCCACGCCGCCGGCATCCACCAGGATCGTCCCGTCGCGCCGGCGCCGCACGCGCCCCCGGAGGTACCCGATCATCCGCGGACCGCTCCCACCCGCAGCAGGCCGGTGTAGGCCAGGGCCAGCGCATCGGCCGCATGGGCGTTGCCCAGGGCCCGCAGCCGCAGCAGCCGCCGCAGCGCCGCCTGCACCTGCGGCTTGCTGGCGCGACCCGATCCGGTGACCGCCTGCTTGACGGCAGCCGGCGCCACGGCCAGCGTGCGGACGCCGGCCGCCGCCGCCACGGCGCACAGCACGCCGCGCGCGTGCCCGAGCACGATGGCCGTGCGCGGGAAGCGCGCGTGGGCGAAGAGGTCCTCGAGGACGACCACGTCGGGCCGCGCATCGCGCAGCAGGGCCTCGACGTCGCGATAGAGCTGGAGCAGGCGCGCACCCAGATCGCGGCCCTGCGTGGTCAAGACGCCCATGTCGACCACGGCCGGCCGGCCGTCGTCGGCCCGCAGGACCGCGTAGCCGGTCACGCGCAGGCCAGGGTCGCATCCCAGCACCACGCCGTGCGCTCCACGCGGCCAGGGAGGAGCAGCGGGGGAACGACGGATGCGGAGGAGCTGCGGCGCCGGCGTCATCGAACCTGCGTTCGATTATACTACGAGCCGTTCAGCCCACCTGCTGCAGGATCTCGTCCGGGATGTCGAAGTTGGCGTAGACCTGTTGCACGTCGTCCAGGTCCTCCAGGGCCTCGAGCAGACGGAGCACGGCCTGGGCCTCCTTCCCCTCCACCCGGACCGTCGTCTTGGGGGTCATCCGGATCTCGGCCGCGGTCACCGCCAGGCCGCGCTCGACCAGCGCCTGCTTGACCCGAAAGGTGTCCTCGGGCCGCGTGATGATCTCGAAGCCCTCGTCGGTACGCCGCACGTCCTCTCCGCCGGCTTCCATCGCGGCCAGCAGCACATCGTCCTCGGTCAGGCCATCGCGCGCCACGGCCACGGTGCCGTGGCGGTCGAACATCCAGGCCACCGATCCGCCCAGGTTGCCGCCGTGGCGACTGAACACCGCGCGCACCTCGCCGGCCGTCCGATTGCGGTTGTCGGTCAGCGCCTCCACCAGCACCGCGACGCCGCCAGGCGCGAAGCCCTCGTAGTAGACCGTCTCGTAGTGCGCGCCGGCCAGCTCGCCGGTGCCCCGCTGGATTGCCCGCTGCACGTTGTCGTTGGGCATCCCGGCGTCGCGGGCGCGCTCGATCGCGGCGCGCAGCCGCGCGTTGGCCTCGGGGTTGCTGCCGCCCTCCCTGGCAGCCACGCTGATCTCGCGGGAGATCTTGCTGAAGAGCTTCCCGCGCACGAGGTCCATCTGCTGCTTCTTGACGCGAATGTTGTGCCACTTGGAGTGCCCGGACATGGCTCCCACCTCCGCCGCCGGTGTGACCGGACAGCGCTCCTCCGGACCTTATGCTACCGCACGGGGCCCGGGCGCGGGAACGACCTAGCGCGGCCCGACGGTCAGGGTGCGGGACGCCCGGCCGCCGGACAGCGCCAGGGCCGAGACGGTGATGACGTATCGGCCGCCGGGCGTGCGCGCGGCCGGGGTGAACTCGTAGGCGAACCGGCCCGCCGCATCGGTCTGCATCGAGACTTCCACGAGCTTCTGCAGGCCGGCAGCGGTCCACGCCGATACCTCGATGGTCACCATGGCGCCGGGCGCTGACACCCCGGCGACGACGAACGGCGGCGCCACGGGCTCGCCGTCCCGGGGCTGGGCCAGCGTCAGCGGCACCGGCTCGACGCTCTGCTGATCCGGCTGCGGCTCGCTGTAGGAAGGTGCCGACGCGCGCGTGAAGACCTCGCGGCGCGGGTGCGGGCAGGCCGGGGTCGCGAGGTCCCACGAGCCGGCGCAGACCGTAGTGATCACCACGCCCTCGGGCGGGGTCCAGTCGTCGGGCGGATGCGCCTGCGTGGCAGGCTTCATGAAGGCCGCCCAGATCTCCGCGGGCAGGCCGCCGCCGACCACGCGCCGCATCGGCGTGTTGTCGTCGTTCCCGACCCACACCGCGGCGGCAAGGTACGGGGTGTAGCCGACGAACCAGGCGTTGCGGTAGTCGTCGGTGGTGCCGGTCTTGCCGGCCGCCGGCCGACCGAGGGCTGCGGCGCGACCGGTGCCCCGCTCGATGACCCCCTTCAGCAGGTCGGTCATGACGTAGGCGACGTCCGGCTCCAGCGCCAGTTCGCGGCGCGGGCGGTACTCTTCCAGCACCTTGCCCCTGGCGTCGGTCACTTTCAGGATCGCCAGCGGATGGACGCGCAACCCACCGTTGGCCAGGGCGGCGAACGCCACGCTCATCTCCAGCGGCGTCACGTCGGCCGAGCCCAGCGCCAGCGAGAGCACCGGTTGCAGCGGGCTCTCGATCCCCATCTTCCTGGCCGTGGCCACCACGTCTTTGGGCCCCAGCTCGGCGATCATGCGCGCAGCCGGCACATTGATGGACTGCTCCAGCGCCCGGCGCAGCGTCACCGGACCGGAGAACTTCCCGTCGTAGTTCTTGGGCGTCCACGGCGGGGCGCCGGGCAGTCGGTAGGTGGTCGGCAAGTCCTCCAGGATCCGCGTCGGCGGGATACCGCGGCTGATGGCCGTCGTGTAGACGAAGACCTTGAACGCCGAGCCCGGCTGGCGGCGCGCCTGC
Source organism: Candidatus Fervidifonticultor secundus (assembly GCA_031459385.1). GTDB lineage: Bacteria > Sysuimicrobiota > Sysuimicrobiia > Sysuimicrobiales > Humicultoraceae > Fervidifonticultor > Fervidifonticultor secundus. Next base: position 75,970 of record JAVKIP010000010.1, read on the forward strand.
CACGCACGGTTGAACTGCGAGCGGGCGAAGTCGGCGCCGCCGATCATCGCCCGGATGGCGCCGGTGCGCGGGTCGAGGGCGACCAGGGCCGCCTGCGTGGCGTTGAGGCGCCGCCTCACCGCCGCCTCGAGGCCCCGCCGCACGGCCTGATCGGCCAGGGCCTGCAGGCGCGGATCGAGCGTGGTGTACACCTGCAGCCCGCCCTTGTAGACCAGCTCCTCGCCGTAGGTCTCCAGCAGCCGGGTCAGGATGAACGAGACGAAGTACGGCGCGCGGATGCCCACCAGCCCGGCGTTGGATGCCGGGGCCAGCGCGATCCGGGCGGCCTGCGCCGCGGCAGCCTGCGCCGGCGTGATGTAGCCGAGCTGCACCATGCGCTGCAGCACCAGCTCCTGGCGGGCCCTGGCCAGCCCCGGGTTGCGGTAGGGCGAATAGACCGACGGCGCCCGGATCAGGCCCGCCAGCAGCGCCGCTTCGCCCAGCGTGACGTCCCGGGCCGGCTTGCCGAAGTAGACCTGCGCGGCCATCTCCACGCCGTAGGCGCCCTGGCCGAAGTAGACGAGGTTGAGGTAGCGCTCGAGGATCTCGTCTTTGGTCAGGCGCCGCTCGATCTCGATGGCCAGCAGCATCTCGGCGACCTTGCGCGAGAGGGCTCGCTCCTGGCTGAGGAAGAGGTTGCGGGCCAGCTGCTGGGTGATAGTGCTGCCGCCCTCCACCACGGCGCCCTCGCGCAGGTTGCGCCACAACGCCCGGGCGATGCCCCGGGGATCGATGCCGCGATGGGTGTAGAACCGCTCGTCCTCGATGGCAATGACCGCCTGGCGCAGCACCAGGGGCACCGCCGTCAGCGGCACGATCCGCCGGTTCTCGCGGTAGAGCGACGCGATCAACTCGCCGTTCTCGGCGTAGATGCGCGTCGTCTGACTCGGGGGCGCGTAGAGGCGCGAGACGTCGTGCACCTGGCGCCCGACGGCGACCGCCACCCCCACCGCGACGCCACCGCCGATGAGTGCAGCGGCACCCACCAGCGCCAGCGCGGCCAGGGCGGCCATCCAGGGCAGGCGCCAGGCGCGGGCAACGCGGCGGGAGCGTCGGCGGGCTCGGTCGGATCGCAACGGCATGGGTCACCCGGCCCGGCCGGCACCGGGCTCGAGGCTTTATTCTAGCATATCCCCCCGTTGCCCCCGTGCGCCTTGACCGCGCGCGCAGCGGCATGCTACGGTCCATTCGATTCCTGGTCCGCTAGCAGAGGTCCGCATGCCCGACGCTACCCGTCCCCGCCTGGAGTCCTCCCGCCGCCCGATCGTCGTGAAGGTCGGCACCACCACGCTGTGCGGCGACGGGCCGGGGCCGCGCGCCGACCGGCTGCGGGCCATCACCGCGCAGCTCGCCCGCGCGCACCGCGCGGGACGTCCGGTGCTGCTCGTCACCTCCGGCGCCATCGCCACCGGCGCGGGCGCGCTGGGCTTGCCCCGGCCGGCCTCGATGCCCGAGCGGCAGGCCCTGGCCGCGGTCGGGCAGCCCGTGCTGATGCGCGAGTACGCCCGGCACTTCGCGCGCGCGGGGATCGCCGTGGCCCAGGTGCTGCTCACCGCCGACGACCTGGCGGTACGGCGGCGGTACCTCAACGCCCGCAACACCGTGGCGGCCCTGCTGCGCCGGCACATCCTGCCCATCGTGAACGAGAACGACACGGTCGCCACCGAAGAGATCCGCATCGGCGACAACGACACGCTCTCCGCGCAGGTGGCGATCCTGGTAGGGGCCGAGTTGCTGTGCATCCTCTCCGACGTGGACGGCCTCTACACCGGCGACCCGCGGCGCGACCCGGCAGCCCGCCGCATCCCCGAAGTCCCGGCCATCACCGCCGAGATCGAGCGGCTGGCCCGGCGCACCCCGTCGGGGGTCGGCACCGGCGGCATGATCACCAAGCTCACCGCAGCACGCCTGGCCACGGCCGCGGGCTGCACCGTGGTCATCGCCGACGGCCGCACACCGCGGGTGCTCGACCGCCTCCTGGCCGGCGAGCGGCTGGGCACCTGGTTCCTGCCGGTGGCGCGCACCGTCGCCGGCCGCAAGCGGTGGCTGGTGGCCAGCGCCCGCGTCCGCGGCCGGCTCGTGGTGGACGATGGCGCGGCGGCGGCGCTGCGCGAGCGTGGCCGCAGCCTGCTGCCGTCGGGCATCCGCGAGGTCCACGGCGCCTTCAGCGCCGGCGACCTGGTCGCGGTGCTCGATCCTGCGGGCCGCGAGATCGCCCGGGGCATCGTGGCGCACGACCGGACCGTGCTGGAGCAGATGCGCGGCCGGCGCAGCCAGGAGATCGCCCACCTGGCGCGCGGGCGGATCGAGGCGATCCACCGGGACAACCTGGTCCTCTCGGGCTGACCTGGCCAGGAGGAAACATGCAGTGATCGACGTCACGCACGTAGACGCGATGGTGGCGCGGGCGCGAGAGGCGGCGGCGGCGATGCGGGTGCTGCCCCGGGCGGCCAAGGATGCCGCCCTGCTGCGCCTCGCCGAGCTGCTGGAGGTCGCCACCGACCGGCTGCTGGAGGCCAACGCCCAGGACGTAGCCGACGCCGAAGCCGGCGGGCAGCGCGCAGCGCTGGTCGACCGCCTCCGCCTGACCCCCGAGCGGATCCGTACCATGGCCCGCAGCGTGCGCGACGTCGTCGCCCTGCCGGATCCCGTCGGCGAGATCGTGGAGCTGCGCGAGCGGCCCAACGGCATGCGCGTGGGCCGCATGCGGACCCCCATCGGCGTCATCCTGATGATCTACGAGGCCCGGCCCAACGTCACCGTGGATGCCGCCGCGCTGTGCGTGAAGGCCGGCAATGCGGCGATCCTCCGGGGCGGCCGCGAAGCGCGGCGCTCCAATGCGGTGCTGGCTGATCTGCTGGCGCGGGCAGGGCTGCCCGAGGGCACCGTACAGGTGATCGCGCACTCCGACCACGACGTCGTGACCGCGCTGCTCCGCGCGCCCGGTATCGACCTCTGCATCCCCCGGGGCAGCGAGCGGCTGATCCGCTCGGTCGTCGAGCACGCCCGCATGCCGGTCCTCAAGCACTTCAAGGGCGTCTGCCACCTGTTCGTAGATCGCGACGCCGACCTGGCGATGGCGGTGCGCCTGGCCGTCAACGCCAAGGCGCAGCGGCCCAGCGTCTGCAACGCGCTGGAGACGCTGCTGGTGGACGCGCCGGTGGCCGCGACGTTCCTGCCGCAGGCGCTGGAGGCGCTGGCCGCCGCCGGGGTCGAGGTGCGGGCCGACGCAGAGACGCTCGCCATCGCAGCCCGCGCGGGCGGGCCGGCGGCCGCCGCGGTCCGGCCCGCCCGCGACGAGGACTGGGCCACCGAGTACCTCGACTACATCCTGAACGTGCGGGTCGTCGATGGGCTGGACGAAGCGCTGGCCCACATCCAGCGCTACAGCACCGGGCTCGCCGACGCCATCGTGACCCGCGACGAGGGGCGCGCGCAGCGCTTCCTGGCCGCGGTGGACAGCGCCGCCGTGCTCGTCAACGCGTCGACGCGCCTGGTCGATGGCGGCGAGTTCGGCCTGGGCGCCGAGATCGGCATCAGCACCGACCGCATCGGTCCCCGGGGGCCCATGGGCGTCGCCGAACTGACCTCGCTGAAGTGGGTGGTGCTCGGGAGCGGGCAGATTCGGGCGTGACGGGCCAGGGCGTGACGGGCCAGGGCGTGACGGGCTAAGGCGCGACTATCGGGCTGCCTGTCCACTGCAGCGGATCGACCAGCACGCCGTGCACCCGCACCCCCCAGTGCAGGTGGGGCCCGGTGCTCAGCCCGGTGGATCCCACCTTGCCCACTCGGTCGCCAGCCCGCACCCATCGTCCCGCGGCGGTAGCGATCGCCGACAGGTGCAGGTAGGTGGTGAACACGCCGGCACCATGGTCCACGACGACCGTCTGCCCGCCCAGCGGCAGCGGCTCGGCCAGGGTCACGAGCCCGCGCTGCGCGGCCATCACGGGTGTGCCCTCGTCGACGCGGAAGTCCACGCCCAGATGGTAGCCCGCGGGCACCTCGTTGTAGACGCTGCGCACGCCGTAGTTGGACACAACCGGGCCGTCCACCGGCAGCCGAAACGGCCCGTCCCACTGCGGGGTCGGCAGCGGGTGCGCCGTCGCCTGCGCGATCTTGCGCCGCTCCTCGGCGACGAGTGCCGGATCCAGCAGTTGCGGCGGCACCTGCAGCCGCCGCACGCCGAAGGTCCCGGCACGCACCCGCACGGTCCCCACCAGCGTCGTCTGGCCGCTGCGCTGCAGCCGCACACGCACCACCAGGACCCCGGGCGGCATCAGGGGGCTGGTGCCGACGAACGCCTGGTAGGCGTCGCCTCGGCGGTGCATCGGCACCCGCCGGCCGCCCACCTCGAGCGCCGGCGGGATGGAGCCGCCGTCGAGCACGCGCACCCGCAGCACCTGCCCTTGCACCAGGGTGACCGCACTGAGGACAAGGCGCGGCCGGCCGCCGGGCACGTGTGCGGTGGCCAGCCCCTCTGCCGGCGCCAGGGCCGCCAGCCCCGGTGCCACCGGTCCGGGCCCTGCCGGTCCCGGCCCCAGCGGTCCCGGCGTCGCCACCCCCGTGACGACGCCAGCCAGCACACCGCAGGCCCCGGCGGCCAGCACCCGCGCCCGCCATCCCGGTGCGCCCACCACCGCCCCGCCTCCGCGCACTCTTCCCCTCCGACTGCCTGCCGCCCGTTGCCGCCCTGCTGCCAACGCCTATTCCCGCCCGGGCCGGCGCCTGCCTGCCGTCATGCCAGGAAGCCACCGGCGCGGCGCGAACTGCACACACCGCAGTCACAGCGCCGCCGGTACGCGAGGAGGTCCCGATGCCCATCAGGCTGTCTCGCGAACTGAAAGAACACGTCCAGCAGGTCTACACCGGCTTCGCCACCGCCGACCCCCTGCAAACCCGCGGCGTGATCCGGGTCGCCACGCGGCAGCGCTGGGGTTCTGAGAGGGCGTCCAGTTCGCCCGTGTGGCGGCCATGCGCGACGTCACCCGGGAGAGGCTGGAGTTCCACGTCCGCGGCTACTACGATTGCCGCGACGGACGCGTGCCCGGCGTACCTAACCTGGGTTTCGAGGAGATCCGCTACGAGATCCAGCTCGAGAGCCCCGAGGAGCCCGGCCGCATCCGGGCGCTGGTGGAGGAAGCCGAGCGGCACTGTTACGTGCTGCACACTCTGCGGCGCGCCGTCCGCCTGGGCGCCCGCGTGCTGCTGAACGGTGCGGTGCTCGATGAGCGCGACGTGCCACCGCCCGATGAGCTTTCGTGTGCGCCTGGTGGAGACGAGCGGATTCGAACCGCCGACCCCCTCGTTGCGAACGAGGTGCTCTCCCAGCTGAGCTACGTCCCCACGACCAGGGCCATTATACGGAGAAGGCCCCGCGTGACGCAACCGCACGCGCCGCGGGCGCCGCACCGCAGACCACGCGTCGCCACCCGAGCGGTTGCGGCTGGCTCCCCGCGCGGCTACCGTGGAGGCCGGAGATGGCAGACGACCCCAACCGGTACTCGCTGCCGTTCCGCGTACGCTACGAGGAGTGCGGGCCGGGCGGCACGCTGCGCGCAGCGGTGTGCCTGCGCTACGCACAGGAGCTGGCGTTCGCCCACTCGGCGGCGCTCGGCTTCTCCCTGGCCTGGTACGAGGCCCACCGCCGGTTCTGGCTGGTCCGGCGCATCGCGCTGGTGGTGGAGGCGCCGGCCCGCTACGGCGACGACCTGATCGGCACCACGCAGGTGCTGGGGATGCGCCGCGTCCTGGCCCGCCGACGCACGACGATCCGCCGCGCAGGCGACGGCGCGCCGGTGGCGTCCGCGGTCGTGGACTGGATCTTCACCGCCGACGGCACGGCACCGGCGCGCGTGCCCCCGGACCTGGTCGCGGCCTTTCCCGCGCTGGGCCGGGCTGTCACGCTCCTCCCGCTCCCCGCGCCGGCCACGCCGGAGGGGGCCGTGTGGACCGCGCGCCGCTTCCGCCTGGGCGACCTCGACGCCATGGGCCACGTCAACAACGCGGTCTACGTCGACCTGCTCGACGACGCCGTCTGGCGCGCGGGCGCCGGCGCGCTGCTGGAAGGGCACCCGCGCACCTACGACCTGCAGTACCACGCGGCGGCGCGCGCCGACGAGGTCCTGCGCGAGACGGTCTGGGAGGCTGGCAGCGGCTGGTGGTACCGGCTGGAAACCACCGCAGGCGACCTCCGCGCGCACGGACGCCTGCGGCCTGACGGCCTCTGACCGGATCGGGACTGCTGCCCCGGTTCTACAATCCCAGCAACCGGGCGGCGTTCCCGCCCAGGATCGCGGCCCGCGCCGTCTCGGCCACCGGCAGGGCGCGCAGGCTCTCCAGCATCAGCGGAATGCTGCCGATCTGGTGCGGGTAGTCGCTGCCCGCCAGCAGCCGGTCGGTGCCGGCGAACTCGGCGGCCAGGGCCAGCGCGCGGGGGTCGAAGTTCACCGTGTCGTAATAGAAGTGCGCGCGCAGGTACTCGCTGGGCGGCCGCGAGATGTGTGCCCGGCATTCGCGGAAGGCCCGGTACCCCCGGTCGAGCCGCTCGGCCAGGTATGGAATCGCGCCGCCCAGGTGGCTGAGCACCCACCGGATGCGTGGGAAGCGCTCGACGACCCCGGCGAAGACCAGGTGCGCCGCCGCCAGCGTGGTGTCGAACAGGAACCCGACGAGCGGCGCCAGCCAGTAGACGGTCATCGCCTCCACGCCGGCGGGTGCCGTGGGGTGGATGTGCAGGACCGCAGCGTGCGCGTCCGCCACCTCGTAGAGCGGCCAGAAGCGCCGATCGGCCAGCGGTGTGCCGTTGACGTTGGCGAAGAGCATCGCGCCAGGCAGGCGCAGCTGCGTCACGCAGCGCTCCAGCTCGCGCGCGGCGGCCGCCGGGTCGTTCAACGGCAGCGTCGCCAGCGCGCTGAAACGCTGTCCGCGTGCCGCCACGATGGCGGCGAAGGCGTCGTTGACCAGGGCCGCCAGGTCCGCGGCCCGGCGGGGTTCCTCGACGTGGGTACCCGGCGTGGTCAGGGTCAGCACCTGCCGGTCGATGCCGTGGCGGACCAGAACCTCCTCGCGGTAGGCGAGGTCGCGGTGGCCGCGCACGGCGATGTTGTAGTCGCCTGGGTAGTGCAGCCTGAGGTTGCCCCCATCGTCTACCGTGAGGCGCACGGCGCCTGGCTGGGCCACGAGCGCGTCCAGATACGCGGGCGGGTAGAAGTGGGTGTGGACGTCCACGATCGGCATCGTCGCCTCCCGAGCACCGCGGTGGTCCCGCCGGGCCGCCCGCCCGCAAACGACTCTATCGACCACCTGGTCGGCAGCCCAGGACGAGTTCCACCTCGTCGGCCCGATGCCTGCGCGCCGCACGGGCCAGGAGAGGAATCCGGCCCCGCGGGCCTAACTGGGCCTGCAGTCGCCTACCGGGGGGATGGGACCAATGCTGTCGGAGATCGAACGCGGCTGTCTGGTCCTCACCGACATCACCGGGTACACACGGTACCTCGCCGGCACCGAACTCGAGCACGCCCAGGACGTGCTGGCGGATCTGATGACTACCGTCGTCGGCGCTCTGCGGCCGCCGCTGCGGCTGGCCAAGCTCGAAGGCGACGCCGTCTTCGCCTACGCCCCGGCGGGCCGGCTGGACGGCCCGACGTTGCTCGACCTCGCGGAGAGCTGCTACTTCCGCTTCCGGCGTCGGCTCCGCGACATCCGGCAGGCGACGACGTGCCAGTGCAACGCCTGCCGGCAGATGCCGCTGCTGGACCTGAAGCTGTTCGCCCACGACGGCGAGTTCGTGCGGCAGCGGGTGGCCGGCCGGGAGGAACTCGCGGGGGCCGACGTCATCCTGCTGCACCGCCTCTTGAAGAACAGCGTCGCCGAGACGCTGCGTCTGCAGGGCTACGCGCTGTTCACCGAGGCATGCGTACGGGCCATGCAGGTGGATCCCGCGACGACAGGCATGCGCGAGCACGTAGAGACCCACGAGCACCTGGGCGCCGTGCGGACGTTTGTCCAGGACCTCCATGTGCGCTGGGCCGAAGAGCAGGAGCGGCAGCGGGTCTACATCGGGCCGGGCCAGGCCGAGCTCGAGCTGCCGTTCGAGATCCCGGCTGCGCCGCCTGTGGTGTGGGACTACCTGACCTCGCCCGCCAGGCGCATGCGCTACCAGCCGGGGACCCACCGGATCGACCAGCAGAACCCCCGCGGCCGGCGCGGACCCGGCACGACGAACCACTGCGTCCACGGCCACCAGGTAATCGTCGAGGAGATCCTCGACTGGCGGCCCTTCCACTACTTCACCGTGCGGTTCGTCGTCATGGAAATCATGCTGGAGGAGACCGTCGAGCTCGCGGCCGTCGACGACGGCACACGGGTGACGCTGCGGACGCGGGGGCCCAGGGCCGGGAAAGCCCGCCAGGCCTGGGAGTCGTTGCGCGAGCAGCACACCGGCTACATGCGCGAGGTCTTCGCGCAGCTGGCCGCGGTCGTCCAAGAGGAGACCGCGGGCGGCTAGGTCAGCGCGCCCCGGGGTCCGGGCGCCGGATGCTGCGACGATTTGACCGACGCGCCGCAGTTCGCGCACTGCGGCTCCGGTGACCGCAGCAGGATCCCGCATCGCGGGCACTCCGTCACGACCCTCCCGCCGCAGCCAGGGCACGCGGCCGGCGCGGCCCGCAGGTCTTCCACAGGCGCAGCATACCGGCAGGTTTCCCCGGTGCAGATGACATAGACCGAGAACGACGCCGGGCCGCGCCTTTCCTCCCCACCTCCACCGCCCGCACCCACCGATTCTCCTCCATCCCCTCTCCGGCATGAGATCCCACTGCAACAAGCATACATCAACGTTGCGGAGCAGGAATAGCGGTACTATACGCAGAAAGGCGCCCACCGGAGCCCCGAGCACAACTCCACACCCCCGAGGGAGGGACAACCATGAAGGGAACGCTGCGCGTCGTCGTGGCGGCGATCGCCGCTATCCTGCTGTTCGGCACGACCACCCTCAGCGTCGCCAGGCAGGCCCCGGTCGTCCAGATCGCCGACGGCGATATGGGGGGCGGCCTCTAGGGTCAACGGCGGGGCCGGGGGAGGGCGGCCGGGCCGCTGCGTACCCCCAGGCACCTGGCGGGCATGGGGGCTCCGCCGCGGGTTGCCGGGGGCGGGCGCTGTGTGCTAGATTGGGTCCACCATGGCTAAACCCTCCTCCGCCTCGCCCGTCCACCAGTCGTGGCTCAAGGAGTTCGGCCGTCGCCTGCGTGCCGCCCGGCACAGGGCAGGCCTGAGCCAGGAGCAGCTCGCGGCGCCCGACCTGACCAAGGGCTTCGTCAGCCTCCTGGAGAGCGCGCGCTCGTACCCCTCGCTCGAGACGCTCCTGACGTTCGCGCAACGGATGCACACGTCGGTCGGCGCGCTGCTCTTTGGCGCAGAGGACCTCCGCCGGGAGACGGCGTTCAACCTCCTTCACCTGGCGTGGAACACCGATCCCGCTTCGCGGGGGGCGGATGCACTGCAACTCGTCGCTGCCGCAGAACTGGTCGCCTCCGACCTGCCCGCAGACCTCCGCGTGCGGGCAGGGCTGGTGCGGGCGCGGATCGCGACGATTGTCGGCCAGCTCGACGACGCCGGCCGGCACGCCGACGAGGCCGTGACCCTGGCCGAGCAGCAGCGGCTGCCCGGGGCGCTCGGCGCGGCCCTGGCGGTCCGCGGCGCGATTCACGAGCGCCGGGGCGAGTACGGCCAGGCCGTCGAGACGCTCGAGCGCGCCCTCGACATCATGCGCCGCTCGAAGACCCTGGCGTCCGAGGAAGGTGTATGGGCGCTCCTGTCCCTGGCCGTGGCGCGCTGGCGCAGGGGGGAACTCGAGGCCTCGGAAGCCGCGAACCGGCGGGCCCTGGCCATCGCCACGGACCTGCAGCTGCCGCGGTTGCGCGGCCGGGCGCTCAACAATCTGGGGCTGCTGGCCTGGAACCGGGGCCAGCTCGACCGCGCCGTGGAACTCTACAGCCAGGCGTATGCCGTCTTCGAGCAGACCGAGGATCTCCCCGAGATGGGCCGGGTGCTGAACAACCTGGGCCTCATCCGCCGGACGCAGGGATTCTACGACGAGGCGCTGGCGGTGCTCGCGAAGGCCCTGCGCATCCGCGAGCGCCAGGGCGACCTGCGTGGCCGCAGCGCGACCTTCGACGAACTTGCCCGGGTCCACCTGGCTTTGGGACACCTCGACGAGGCCGCCGATGCCGCAGGCCGTGCGGTGGCCGACGCGCAGGCCGCAGGCGACCGGGGCCGCGAGGCGATCGCGCAGGTCACCCTCGGTCGGGTGCGCCGCGCGCAGCGGCGTTGGGCCGAGGCCACCGAGATCCTGCGTGCCGCCGTCTCGACGCTCATCAGCCTGCAGATGGCACCGGAGGCGGCAGCCGCCTCAACAGAACTCGGGCTCCTCCTCAAGGAGACCGGACAGAGCGCGGAGGCGGCCGAGTTCCTGGCGCAGGCCGTCACGCTCGGCGCCCCTGCCACGGCCCCGTACGGCGTGGAGAGCCCCCTCGAGGCGCATCTCGTCCCGCGCGACGCCTAGCTGACGACGCGCGTCACGCCCCGCGGCCACGCGTCCCGAGGATTCGGCAGCGGCGTGAGCAGACGCTCCAGCGCCGGCCGCAACGCCTCGTACTGCGGGGGCAGCGACAGACGCTCGCCCAGGTGCTCCGGCGGCTCGTCGGCGGCGAAGCCGGGACCCAGCGTGGCGATCTCGAACAGCACGCCACCGGGCTCACGGAAGTAGATCGACCGGAAGTAGTAGCGGTCGATGATGGGCGTCGGAGCGCCGCCCGCCTGTCGCACCCGCCGGCGCCAGGCGTCGTGCTCTTCGTCGGTCGAGCACCAGGCCACGTGGTGGACGGTACCCGCCCCGCTCGCGCCAGGCCGCGCGGAACGCTCGCAGGCATAGAAGGCGCCGCGCAGCGCGCCGCGGACCTCGAACCAGGCGTCCGGGAGTTCGGTGGCGGGCCGTGGAACGAACCCCAGTCCCTCCTCCAGGAAGCGGCGGCTGGCGTCGGGTGCCGCGGCGTACGCCTGAACGCCGGCGAAGCCGCGCAGGGCCACCTCCGCGGGGATCTCGGGGTGCACGGCGACCAGCGGCTCATCGCCGGTCGCGTCGATCGCCAGCGCATGCTCCAGCCCCTCGGGGTCGGCGAAGCGCACCTGGCCGTCCTCACGCCGGACCTGCACGCCCTCGCGGACGAGCCGGCGTTCCCAGAACGCCAGGGCGTCGTCGGAGGCCACGCGCCAGGTGATGCGGTGGACCATGCCGGCCCCCGGCGTGCCGCGCTCGATGCCCGGGTACTCGAAGAACGTGAGGTCGGCGCCCGGACGGCCCTGCTCGTCGCTGTAGAAGAGGTGGTAGGCCGTGGGGTCGTCCTGGTTGACAGACTTCTTGACCAGCCGCAGGCCCAGCACCCGCGTGTAGAAGTCGAGGTTGCGCCGGGCGTCGGCGGTAATGGCCGTGATGTGGTGGATTCCGTGGAGCTGCATCCCGGCACCGTCCAGTTCGTGAGGTGTCGTACACCTTCTTCAACCGCCAGCCGCCTGGTGGTATTTCCCCCGCAGGAAGACACGGCGCGGCGCGCCGAACCCGTGAGCGGGGAGGCGATCGTATGCTCGAAGAGCTGGACAGAAGGATCGTCGCGGACCTCTACCTGGCGCGCACGGGCCTCGACATCGTAGAGGAACTCGTCGAGCGGTTCGGCCCGCGCTTCGGCGGCACCGAGCAGGAACGTCAGGCCGCAGCCTACATCCGCGACCGGTTCGCCGGGCTTGGCGTCGACCGCGCCGAGGTCGAGCCCTTCACCTGCCACGGCTGGACCCGCCGCGAGACCACGCTGACCGTCACCGCGCCGGTGCGCCGCGACCTGCCGTGCATCGCGCTGCCGTTCTGCCCGCCCGGCGAGGTCGAAGGGCCGCTGGTCTTCCTGGGCGACGGCGACCCGCAGGCCTACGTCGTCCGGCGCGACGACCTGCGCGGGGCGATCGCCATGATCACAACGGCCCAGCCGCGCTTCTTCCCGCGCCCCATGCACCGGTGCGAGAAACTGGGGCGCGCGCTGGCCGAGGGCGCCGCGGGCCTCATCTGGATGCGTGGCGAGCCTGGCGGGCTGCCCGAGACGGGCTCCGCGCGCTTCGGGCACCCCTGCGAAGTACCCGTCGTCGGGATCTCGTACGAGACCGGTCAGGAACTGGTACGGCTCGACCGCCGCGGGCCCGTGCGGGTGCGTATCACGTCCACCAACGAAACCCACCCCGTCACGTCGCTGAACGTCGCAGCCGAGTTCCGCGGCGAGCGGCAGCCCGACGAGGTGGTGTTGCTGGGGGCGCACTACGACGGCCACGACATCAGTCAGGCCGCCATGGACAACGCCACCGGCGTGGCGCTCATGCTGGAGGTGGCCCGGGCGCTGGCGCCGCACCGCGCGCGGTTGCGCCGCACCGTCCGCTTCGTGGCGTTCGCGCAGGAAGAGATGGGTCTGCTGGGCGCCGACGACTACGCCCGCCGCCACCAGGACGAAGGCCTGCGCTTCATGCTGAACCTCGACGGCGCCGGCCGCGGGCTCAACGCCACGTTTCAACTGCAGGGGTGGCCCGAGGCCATCCGCTGGTTCCGCGGGCTGTTCGACGAGATGCGCGAGCCCGACGTTGCCGTCGGCGACCAGATCGGGCTGTACTCCGACATGTTCCCCTTCGCCGTCCGCGGCATCCCCGCCGCCACCTGGAGCTCACAGGCCAACACCACGTCCCCCGCCGCCCCGCGCGGGTTCGGCCACACCGCCATGGACTCCCTGGACAAGGTCGGCGCCCGGCCCCTGCAGCTCGAGGCCATCCGCGTCGCGCGGCTCGTGCTGCGTCTGGCCGCCGTCGACGAGATCCCCCTGGCCCGCAAGAGCCCCGACGCGATGGCGGCGCACCTCACCGCGCTCGGCCTCGACGAGGTGCTGCGCTACGAGGGGCGGCCGCTGCCCGTGACCTGAACCCCACGCCGCCGGACGCGCGGGGGTCCCGCGCCGGCACTGTAGGCGCGCGGGCCGGATGTTATAACAGTTCGTACAAAGGCCGGAAACTTCTGGGCGCGTGCGGGAGGCAGGTGTGCGGAGGAGGACCTGAGGCCGTCTGGAGGACGGGTGATCCTGGGGTCAGGGCGATCGCGGCGAGCTGGACGGTCGCGGGGTCAGGGCGATCGCGGGGGCCCGAGCGACAAGACCGGTGATCAGACCGGCGTGTCCGGGTGCGCCTCATCAGGCGCATAGGTGCGGCCATCGAGCACCCGCCACACGCCAAGACGGGCGGCCTGCCGCTCGGCCTCGGGGGTGATGCCCTCTCCGGCCGCGGCGGCGATCGCGGGCAACCCGGTGGCCCGCTGCAGAAGCCGCGCACGGTCTGCCGCCCGCAGGACGTCGCTCGAGTCCACCGTAGCGGACACCTCGACCGCCAGATATGTCTCCTCGCCGGTGGTCCGCCGGCGTCCGAGCACCACCACGTCGGTCCAGAGCAACTGCTCCCGCTCGAACGCTGAGAGCACGCCCCGGTCTTCCGCGCTGTCGGCCAGTCGCCCGAGCTCTTCCTTCGGAACGAGCCGGGGTTGGCGGAGCAGGCGCTGGAAGTAGGCGGGCGCGTTCTCGGTGTAACGCCGCTGGAGGTCGTGGCCCCGCAGGACTGCCAGCCGTTCTTCGGTGCGCACCTGCGCCTCGGCCAGCCGGGCCACCGCTTCCTCGAGCCGCGCCAGCCGTTCTTCGGTGCGCACCTGCGCCTCGGCCAGCCGCGCGACTGCGGCCTCGATGCGTTCCATCAGATGTTCGAGGCGGTCGACCCGCCGATCCGACGCCATAGGTCTCATCCCATTATATCGTCACCGAACACTACAGCCGCACGATCTTCTCGCGCCCCTCCCGCACCCCCGCCGTCGCGTTGCGCACGTCGAACACCAGCCGCGCCGCCCGCACCACGGCCGCGTAGTCCACGCGCGAGTGGTCGGTGAGGATCAGCACACAGTCGGCTCCGGCCACCAGGACGTCGGTGAGCGGCTGGCTGGCCAGGCGCCGCCCGCGGACCTCCACCTCCGGCACGTAGGGGTCGTGGTAAACTACCTCGATGTGTCGCCGCTGCAGCAGGTCAATCACCCGCAGCGCGGGTGAGTAACGCGCGTCGTCCACGTCGCGCTTGAACGCCACTCCCAGCACCAGCACCCGCTCGCGCCCCCGGCTGCCGTTGTCGTGCAGCAGGGCCAGCAGTCGGTTGACCACGTAGAAGGGCATCTCCTCGTTGACCCGCGCGGCCAGCTCGATGAAGTCCATGTGGAAGTCGTACTCGCGCGCCTTCCACGCCAGGTAGTACGGGTCGACCGGGATGCAGTGCCCGCCCACCAGGCCCGGCCGGAACGGCAGGAAGCCGTAGGGCTTGGTGGCTGCGGCGTCCACCACCTCCCATACGTCCAGCCCCATGCGTTCGCACAGCTGCGCCACCTGGTTCACCAGAGCGATGTTCACGTTGCGGAAGACGTTCTCCAGCAGTTTGGCCATCTCGGCCGCCGCCGGCGACGAGACCGTCACGACCGGCGGCCCCAGGCGCGCCAGCAGCGCGGCCGCCAGGCGCGTGCTCTCGGGGTCGCACCCACCGACCACCACCGGCACGTCCTCGACGCCGTAGCGCGGGTTGCCCGGATCGATGCGCTCGGGCGCAAAAGCCAGGAAGACGTCGCGGCCCACCACCCGTCCGGCCGCCTCCAGCGCCGGCCGCACCACCTCGTCGGTCGTCCCGGGGTAGCTGGTGCTGCGCAGCACCACCACCTGCCCCGGCCGGCCGCAGCGCGCCACCTGGGCTGCGGCCTCTGCGATGTGGCGGACGTCGGGCTCCTTCTGCTGGGTGAAAGGCGTCGGCACGCAGATGAAGACAGCGTCACACTCTCCAAGGACAGCCGGATCCGTGCCAACGGCGAGCCGGCCGGCGGCGACCTCCGCCCGCACCGCCTCTGCCGGCACGTCGCGCAGGTACGACCTGCCCCCCGCCACCGCGGCGACCTTGGCGGCGTCGACGTCGAGCCCGCGCACCGGAAAGCCCCGCCGGGCGTACGCCAGCGCCAGCGGCAGGCCCACGTAGCCCAGGCCGACGACGCCTACCACCGCCGTCCCGGCGGCGATGCGGGCATCGAGCGGTGCCGCTATGACACCGTCGGCTAGCCTGTCCACACCTGCACCTGCAGCCCCGGAATCCGCTGGTAGTCGCGAGGGTCCGCCGTCGCCACCTGGAAGTCGGAGGCGATGGCCGTGGACCCGATGAGGAGCACGTGTGTCGCCACGGTCTCGCCGCGGGCGGCGAGTTCCGAACACAGGCGGGCGTACACGCGCGCCGCGTCCAGGTCGAATGCGACAACCGGAAACCGCTCCAGGATCGCGCGGACGAACCGCGCCCGCCGGGCCCGACGCTGCGGGTCGGCGGCCCGGTCGACGCCGCACAGCAGTTCGCAGGCCGTCAGCGCGCTCAGGGCCACCGGCTCGTCCTCCTGCCCCGCGAGGCGACGGGCCAGTGACAGCCGCCCGCGCTCGGCGGCGAGGAACACGCTGGCGTCGATCAGGATACCCACGGCGTGGTCCGGGGCACGGTCTCCCGCCGTACCGCGTCGAGGTCGGCCTCGAAGCGCCCGGCGTCTTCGGCGTCGAGGTGCGGCAGGTCGGCCAGGATCGCGGGCAACTCTCCAAGACGCACAGGTACCTGCGTCGGCACCAGTTCCGCGACGGGTTTCCCGCCTTTCAGCAGGACGAACCGTTCGCCTTTGTAGCGCACCCGCCCCAGCAGCTCGGAGAAGTTCCTCACCGCTTCGGTAACCGTGACTCTGCGCCGTCCGGGCACGCCCGTCCTACCGCCAGAGGAGGTTCACGTGGCTGCGCCGCCCCTCATACGAGGACGAACCCCGCCACGCGGGCCCGCGCCCCGGCCGCCCGACACGCGCCGACGACCTCCTCGACCACCTCGGGGGGAGCGGACGGCACTGCCACCAGCACCTCCTCCACCCCGTAACGGCGGACCAGCTCGCCCAGCTCGCGCCGGCTGCCCAGCACGCGCAGCCCCTGCACCACGGCGCCGCGCATGCCCGGGTCGTCGTCGACGAAGCCCACCGGCCGGTACCCCAGCGACGGGTTCTGACGCAGTTCCTGAACTAGCAGCACCCCGCCGCTGCCCGCCCCGAAGATGAGTACGGGCCGGCCGCGCACCGCCTGCGCGACCAGGTACTCGCGGATGATGCGCAGGGAAAAACGACTGGCGCCCAGCAGGACCACCGTGAGCAGCCAGTCCAGGATCAGCGCCGTGCGGGAGAGCCCCACAAGCCCCGTCCAGACCCACAGGACGGCCACCGCGGCTGCCGACCCGAGCGTCGCGCTCTGGGCCAGCCGCACGAGGTCTAGGGCTCCGGCGTAGCGCCAGGCGCCGCGGTAGATCCCCATGAGCGCCAGTACAGCCACTTTGACCGCGACCACGAGCGGCAGCGCCTGCGCCACCGCTCCCGCGACCGTGGGCGGCAGGGTCCCCTCAAAGCGCAACAGGTGGGCGGCGACGAACGCCGTAGGGGCCAGCACCAGGTCGGCCAGCATGACCGCGATCCATTTCTTCTGCAGGAATGGCGCCGGGAGGGCGGTTTGCCCGTTCAACGGAATGCGTGCGCCCCGGCCGTCCCCGTCGCCTCCGGCCCCGCCGCCCTCGTACACGCGCACCTCCGCCAGCACCAACCCCAACGCCGCAAACCCCATCGCCAGCAACACGCTCACGATCAGCCCCGTCAGAATGTCGAGGCCCCTCACCGCCAGCCCCGCCGCTCCCGCCGCCGTGCTGAGGGCGTACAGCAGCACGACAGCTTTCCGCTCTGGCAGGCCCAGGGTGACCAGCCGGTGGGCAGGGTGGTCGCGGCCGCCCTGGAAGAGGGGCCGGCGGTGCACCAGCCGCAGCACGGTGACCGTGGCGCTATCGAAGATGGGCACCGCCAGAATCAGGCCGGGCACCAGCACGGTGAGGAGGACGCTGCCGACGTTGCGGTGAGAGCCCAGGACGGCCAGGGTGGCCAGCGTGAAGCCGAGGAAGCCACTGCCGCAGTCGCCCATGAAGACGCGGGCCGGCGGGAAGTTGTGCGGGAGAAACCCCAGAGCCGTCGCTGCCAGCAGCAGGGCGGGCAGGGCGACGTGCCCGGTCCCATCGAGCGACAGAACCAGCAACCCAGCCGCCGCGATCACCGCCACGCCGGCCGCCACCCCGTCCATGTTGTCCAGCCAGTTGAAGGCGTTGGTCGCCCCCAGGATCCAGAAGGCGGCCAGCGGGACGCCCAGCAGGGGTAGCAACAACTCGAACCGCACGCCCAGCACCACAGGAAGGAAGGCGGAGACGATCAGCAACGTGAGCTTGGGCCGGTTCTCCAGCGAACGCAGGTCGTCGATGAGACCCACCAGGAAGACAAACGCACCCCCGACGAGCAGAGCCGCCGGGGTTTGTCTGGCGCCCGGCCCGGTGAAGAGCAACAGGGGTAGCGTGAAGCCCAGGTAGATGGCCACCCCGCCCAGCCGCGGAGCCGGCCGGCGGTGCCAGCGGTCTTCCCGCGGGCGGTCGACCAGCCCCAGCCGTGGCGCGATCGCACGGATCCCCAGGGTGAGCAGAAAGGTCAGCCCAAAGGCCACAATCGCAGGGATCAGTAACGATGCCACGTTCCCCGGGTCCTTCAGGAAGGCACAGTGACGCCAGCTCAGACGTGCGCGGCGGTGGCGAGCCTCTGGCGCACGTCCTCGATCACGCGGGCCAGAATCCCATCCAGCGACATGCTCGGCTCGTACCCCACCGTTCGACGCAGCCTGGTGATGTCGGGGACGCGGTAGTGGATGTCCTCAAAGCCGCGCCCGTAGGCTTCCTCATAGGGCACGTACACGATCTCCGAAGCTGACCCGGTCAGCCGGCGGACACGCTCCGCCAGGTCGCGGATGGTCACGGCCTCCTCGGACCCGACGTTGAAGACCCTGCCCTCCGCCTCCGGCGCTTCCATCAGCCGGATCGCCGCCTCCACCGCGTCCCCCACCCAGGTGAAGGACCGCACCTGGGTGCCATCACCGTAGACCGTGATCGGTTGCCCCCGCAGCGCCTGCTCCACGAAGCGGGGCAGGACCATGCCGTATGCCGGCGACTGGCGCGGCCCCACCGTGTTGAAGAAGCGGGCGATCACCACCGGCAGCCCCTTTTCCTGCCAGTAGGCCCGGGCCAGGAACTCGTCCAGGGCCTTGCTGGTAGCGTAGCACCAGCGCATGGACGGCCCGATGGTGATGTCGTCGTCCTCGCGGAACCGGTCCGTCCCGTTGCGCACGTCCTTGCCGTAGACCTCGGAGGTGGAGGCCACGAAGACCTTGCGTCCCCATCGCAGGCAGGCGTCCAGAACGTGCTGCGTGCCCTGGACGTTGGTCTCCATGGTGCGTACCGGCTGCTCGAAGACCAGCCGCACGCCCACCGCCGCCCCCAGGTGGTAGACGGCATCCGCGGCGCGCACCGCCCGGTCCACCGCGGCCTCGTCCATGATCGAGCCCAGCACAAACTCGAACCCGGGACGACGCATCAGGTGGAGGATGTTCTGCAGGCTGCCGGTGGAGAGGTCGTCGAGGACGACCACCTCGTCCCCCCGCGCCAGCAGCGCCTCCGCCAGGTGCGACCCGATGAACCCCGCCCCGCCGGTGATGAGGGCTGTCATCCGGACACCTCCTCGCTGCCGGGCACCGGGATCTCCAGGAAGCACGTGCTCCCTACCAGGACTACCTGCGGATGGGTCAGGCGCCATGCCCCCGGCGAAGTCTTCCCGTCCCCCGTTGACGTGGTCCTGAGCGCGGTCGACGTGGTCCAGCCCGACCTGGTCTACGTCTCCGCTGGGCGGGTCGGCATCATCACCGCCCTACGATGTAAATCTATGCGGCAAGATGCTTGCTACGTGACGCCAGTTTGTTTATATTATGCATGCAGTTTGATGCTATCATTGGTGGAGGACACGATGCCCACCTTGACCATCCGAAACCTCCCAGCCGACGTCTACGCCCGGCTCAGGGAGCGTGCCCGGCGCAACCGCCGGTCCGTCACGCAGGAAGCTGCCATGATCATTGAGGAGGCGCTCCGGCAGGCGGAGGCAGCATCAAACCCCTGGGCCCAGGTGGACAGGATCCGCGAATCCGTCCGGTCCAGGTACGGCTCATTTCCTGACAGCGCCACGCTCATTCGGGAAGATCGAGAGCGATGACCCCGCAACCCCTGGTCGTCGACACCAGCGTCGTCGTGAAATGGTTCCTGGACGAGCCGCACGCATCTCAAGCCCTTGACGTTCGGCGAGCGATCCAGCAGGGAGCCTATCGCCCCGTGGTTCCCGACCTGGTCTATGCCGAATTCGCCAACACGATATGGAAGCACGTGAGACGGTATGGGCTGGATCCGTCAGACGGCGAGGTGATGATCGCGAGCTTCCTCGCTCTGCCGATGGACGTGGTCCCGTCACACGCGATCCTCTTGCCGGCCTTCCGGATCGCCTGCGCCACCGGCCGCCCCGTGTACGATGCCCTCTTCCTCGCCTTGAGCCAGGAAGCCGGTGCCGACATGGTCACGGCAGATGAGCAGCTCTACGAGGCTGTGCGTGCCCACTTTCCTCGGCTGCAACGGCTCGCAGCGTGGGGCGCTTGACCCGGCGTCTGGGTATTGGGGGTCCAGAACCGGCCGCCGGGCTCGCGACTGGCCTCCACCAGACCCTACACCACCGCGGGGCGCTCCAGCCGCCCCCGGAAATACGCCACCGTCCGGGCCAGCCCGTCCCGCAGCCCCACGCGCGGCGTCCACCCCAGCAGCCGTTGCGCCCGGCGGATGTCCGGCCGCCGCACCCGGGGGTCGTCCACCGGCCGCGGGTGGAACTCCACGGCACTGGGGCTGCCCGTCACCTCCAGCACCAGCCGGGCCACCTCCAGGACGCCGTGCTCCTCCGGGTTGCCCAGGTTGATGGGGTGGTGGATGGAGTCCTCGTGCTCGTTGTTGGTGCGGAGGAACGCCCGGTCCGTGCGCTGCTCTGGTGAGCGGTCCGACGGACAGAACAGCACCCCCAGGATTCCTTCCACCATGTCGTCCACATAGCAGAAACTGCGGGTCTGGGTCCCGTCGCCGTGCACGGTGAGGGGCCGCCCGGCCAGCGCCTGCGTGATGAAGGTGGAGATCACCCGCCCGTCCTGCGGGCGCATCCGCGGCCCGTAGGTGTTGAAGATGCGCACGATGCGCGTATCCAGGCCGTGGTAGCGGTGGTAGGCCATGGTCATCGCCTCGGCGAAGCGCTTGGCCTCGTCGTAGACCCCCCGCGGGCTGATGGGGCTGACGTTGCCCCAGTAGGTCTCGGGCTGCGGGTTGACCAGCGGGTCGCCGTAGACCTCGGAAGTGCTGGCCAACAGGAACCGCGCCCCCTTGGCCCGGGCCAGCCCCAGGGCCTTGTGGGTGCCGAAGGCGCCCACCTTGAGGGTGTGGATGGGGTACTCCAGGTAGTCCTTGGGGCTGGCCGGCGAGGCGAAGTGCAACACCGCGTCCACGGGCTCCTGGACGTACACGTACTCGCAGACGTTGTAGCGGATGAACCGGAAGCGCGGGTGGCCCAGCAGGTGGGCGATGTTGCGCTCGGTGCCGGTGAGGAGGTTGTCCAGGCACCACACCTCGCACCCACGCTCCAGGAGCCGGTCGCAGAGGTGGCTGCCCAGGAAGCCCGCCCCACCCGTGATGAGGACACGCTGCAGGCTGTCCACGCCGGTCACCTCCAGGATGCACTCATGATCTCGACGCAGTCAGCGGCAAACCGGTCCGTAGCGCACCGCGTAGGCGGCGAGCTTCACGTACTCCAGCACCACCGCCTCTCGAGCCGCATCGTGCCGCCACCACCCGCGGCGGACGAAGCCGCGGTCCTCCACCGCATAGGTCGACGCCTGCAGGCCCATCGGCCTCCATGTGCCGCAGAAGGCAAGCGTAGCGCGTCGGGTGTGGTACGCGGAGGTAACAACCACGGCACGGCGCCACCCTCGCGCCCGCATCACCCCGACGGCCAGCCGGGCGTCGTCCACTGTGCTGTGAGCGGCACCGACGAGGACGACGCGCTCGGGCGCGACACCGTGGCGGCGGGCAAAGGCCAGCACCGCGGCCCGCTCGTCGTAGAAGTCCGGAGGCGTCCCTGTCAGGACGATGACGTGGCGGACAGCCCCGTGGCGGGCGAGGGCCAGCGCAGCCCGCAGCCGGTCCCGCATCGCATCGCCAGACAGGACCACGGCGGCCTCTCCCGTCGCTCCTGCATCGTGCACGACGAGGAACCCGCCCAGCGCCTCCATCGCGGGTGTGGACAGCGCAAACCCCACCGCGGCCAGACCGGTCGCCGCGACCAGCGCCACGAAAGCTGCCCGCAGCCGCGTGCTGTCGCTGTGGCGGCCGCGCACCCCCTGCGGCTTGTTCGCGGGTCTGGCTGTGCTTCGCACGCGTTCGTGCCCTTAATCACGCGCCCGTCCATGCGCAGGACCCTGGGCAGGCGGGTGGCGAGTGGGTATAGTGAGTGCGGCACAGCACTCTGCGGCGATCGCATCCAGGGCGAGACGGGGAGATCACATGGCCGAGCGCAGCCGCGACTGGATTGAGCAGGCGCGAAGGGACCTGGAGAGCGCGCGCCTCCAGGCGGAGAGCGGGTTCTTCGAGTGGGCCTGCTTCATCAGCCAGCAGGCGGCGGAGAAGGCCGTCAAGGCCGCCTACCAGAAGCTCGGCGGCGAGGCCTGGGGGCACGCCCTTGGCCCGCTGCTCGAAGGCCTGCGGGAGAAGGTTCCGGTCGCCGACGAGCTCCTGGCCTGCGGGAGGCTGCTGGACCGCTTCTACATCCCCGCCCGATATCCGAATAGCTGGGACAGAGGCAGTCCCAAGGACTACTTCACGCGGGAGGATGCCGGGCATGCGCTCCGTTGTGCAGAGTCGATCCTACGCTTCTGTGAAGGTCTTCTGGCTCAACAGCGGTGAGGCGCTGGCCCGGTTGCGGGCGGCGGCCGAAAGGTTGCTGGCCGAGCAGGGCGACGTCGCCGCCGTCTATCTCTTTGGCTCCCTGTCCGAGGATCGCGCCGTGCCGGGCAGCGATGCCGACCTCCTCATCCTCCTCGAGCGCAGCCAGCGGCGCTTCCTCGATCGTGCAGAGGAGTTCTCGCGCTATTTCTCGGGAATCGGCATGCCAGTCGAGCTGTTCTGCTACACCCGCGAGGAGGCGGAGCGCATCCGGCTGGCCCGGGCGGCCATCGACCGCGGCATCCTGCTCGCGGGTCGTTGACTCTAGACCAGCACGAGTTCCTCCGAAGACGTGGGCGGTAGTGATGGTTCGCACCCAGATCCAGCTAACGGAGGCTCAGGCGCGGGCATTGAAGCGGATCGCTGCCGAACGCGGAGTATCCGGTACCCCAGGGACGGGTTGTGGCGCAGCTCCTGGAGCAGCAGCACCCCGCCGTCACTGCGGCCGCCGAACCCAGCGTCGCGCCCTGGGCCAGCCTCAGGAGGTCCAGGGCTCCGGCGTAGCGCCAGGCGCCGCGGTAGATCCCCCATGAGCGCCAGTACAGCCACTTTGACCGCGACCACGAGCGGCAGCGCCTGCGCCATCGCCAGCCCCAGCGCCGCAAACCCCAGCGCCGGCAGTTACGCCCACGACCAGCCCCGTCAGGATGTCGAGGCCCGTCACCGCCAGCCCCGCCGCCCTCGCCGCCGCGCTGAGCGCGTACAGCAGCACGACGGCCTTCCGCTCTGGCAGGCCCAGGGTGACCAGCAGCGTGAGTTTTGGCTGGTTCTCCAGCGGCGCAGGTCGTCACCCGTAATGAGGACACGCTGCAGGCCGTCCACCCTCCTCACCTCCAGTACCATCGCGGCGGCGAGCACAGGGCGGTCCTCTTCTAGAAGCCGTACCGCCCGCGGTCCAGTGGGTTCCCTAAGCTCGTGACAACATGGAACTTACTTAGTAACATAACGTTTACAGGAGGGGCAACGGAATGCGAATCACTAAGACGTGGACCATCTCGCTTCCGCCCGAGCTCGTCCGAGAAGCCGAACGGGCGGCCAAGGCGGAACGCCGCACGAGGAGCGAGCTCGTCCGAGAGGCCTTGCGTTTCTATCTCGAGGAGCGGCAGTGGCGCAGGCTGCAGCGTAAGACCGCCCTCCAGGCGCAGGCTCTCGGCATCAGAACTGAGGAGGACGTAAATCGGCTCGTTCATGAGCTCCGCAAGTAAAATCACGTGCGGGTCGTTCTCGACACCAATGTCCTCGTCTCCGCGCTGGCCTTCCCGGGGAGCAAGCCCGACCAGATCCTGAGCCGTGCTCGCCGCAGGGAACTGGATCTGTACATGTCTCCCGCCATCGTCTCTGAACTCGATCGAGTCCTACGGGACAAATTCCGTCTAAGCAGACACGAGGTTGCCTTGCGCGTCAGAGCGATCCGCAGGATAGCTTATCTGGTCCATCCCACTGAGCGGATCGCTGTTGTCACTGCCAATGACGATGACAATCGCATTCTCGAATGCGCCGTTGCTGCTCGTGCCGAATTCCTTGTCACGGGAGACAGAGCACATCTCCTTCCGTTGGGGTCTTACCGCGGAACCAGGATCATCGCTCCTGATCAGTTCCTCGAGATCCTCCAGGCTTGTTGATCCCCGATTCGAGTTTGGCCTACGCGCCCGACAAATTCGGGCGCCTGAGTCCTCGCGACCTGATCCATCTCGCGACGACGCACGGCCTTCCGGCGTTGGTGATGCCATCCCTCGCGGCCCCAGGCCAGGAGGAGTGATCAGGGACCGGCCGCCAAGACCCCGCGGAGCGCCGGGGCGGGGACGGCTCCCTCCGCCGCCTCTTCCGCGATCCGCCCCGCCCGGCGCAGCTCCCCCTCGATCCAGCGGTAGGTCCGCGCCAGCCCCTCCTCCAGCGGGACCTGGGGCTCCCACCCCAGCACCTGCCGCAGCCGCGTGTTGTCGCTGTTGCGGCCACGCACCCCCTGCGGCTTGCCCGGATCGTGGCACTTGCGCAGCCGCTTGCCGGCGATGCGGCAGACGATGT
>JAVKIP010000011.1:0-89482 GCA_031459385.1 Candidatus Fervidifonticultor secundus
GCGCATTCTCCGCCAGGGGTTTTCCGGCGCCAACTTCTACGTCATCCTCGACGGCGAGGCGGCCGTGCGCATCGACGGCGTGCAGCGCGCGGTGCTGCGGCGCGGGGACTTCTTCGGCGAGGTCTCGGTACTGTTGGGCGAGCCGCCCACGGCCGACGTGGTGGCGGTCCGGCCGCTGCGGTGTATCGTCCTGGGCGGCCCGGAGGTCGAGCACTTCCTGCTCGCGCATCCCAGAGTGATGTTTCGCATGCTCCAGGCGCAGGCCCGGCGGCTGCGCAACGCCAACCTGTGGCGCAGCTGACCGCGCGCCCCTATCCGCCAGGGCCGTATCCCCTGGTGATCGTGGGCACGGGCCCCGGCGGCCTCCAGCTGTCCTACGCGTTGCGGCGGCTTGGCATCGCCCACGCGGTGCTCTCGGCCGATGACGGGCCCGGCGGGATGTTCCTCCGCTACCCGTTGTTTCAACGGCTGAACACCTGGTCGAAGCCGCACGCCCTTGCCGACCCGCGCAGCCATCCCTATGCGTGGTTCGACTGGAACAGCCTGGTGGCCGACGACCCCGCGCACCGCTCGCTCGTCCTCGAGTTCATGGACGGTGTCTCCTACTTCCCGGCCCGCGCCGAGATGGCTGCGGGCCTGGGAGCGTTCGCCGAGCGCGCCGGGGTCGAGGCGCGTTACGGCGTGCGCTGGGAGCGCACCCGGCGTGAGGACGACGGCTCCGTGCTGGAGACCTCAGACGGCGAGTACCGCGCCCCGGTCGTGGTGTTCGCGGTGGGCATGGCACAGCCGTGGAAGCCCGCGATTCCGGGGCTGGACGTCGCGCCCCACTACGTCGAGGTGGGGCCAGCGCGCGCCTATGCGGGGCAGCGCGTGTTCATCGTCGGCAAGCGCAACTCGGGCTTCGAGGTGGCCGACGCGCTCCTGCCATGGGCCCGCCAGATCATCCTGGGGTCGCCGCGGCCGCCGCTGCTCTCGGTCTTCGCGGCCGGCGCCGGGGTCCGCGCCAAGTATATCGTGCCCTACGAGGACTACGTCCTGGGCGGCGGCGTGTGGGTCCTCGACGCGGCCATCGAGCGCGTCGAACGGTCTGCCGACGGCTGGCGGGTGCACACCCATGGCCCCAAGACCGGCGCCCGCACCTTCGAGGTCGATCGTGTGATCGCAGCCACCGGCTTTGCGGTCCCGCTGGGCGACCTGCCGCAGCTGGGCGTGGCCACGTTCAACCAGGGACGCCTGCCGCGCATGACCCACTTCTGGGAGAGCCCCACCGTGCCGGGCATCTACTTCGCCGGCACCATCACCCAGGGCGCGCCCGGGATGCGCAAGTACGGCTATCCGGGAAACTCCGCCGCCGTGGGCGGCTTCCGGCACAACGCGCGAGTCCTGGCCGAGCACCTGGCCGAGCACCGCTTCGGGCTGCGCCTGCCGCGGCGCCAACTGGCACGCGACGCGGTCGTGCCGTACCTGCTGGCCGAGGCCACCCACGCGCCCGAGCTGCTGAACCAGCGGGGGTACTTGGCACGCGTCGTCTCCTTCGACCGGGGCCGGGGGATCGTAGACGAGGGCATCCGCCCGCTGGCCTGGTTCGTGGACACAGACGGCCCCGATGCCGTGGCGATGGCGGTCGAGGTGGACGGCGTCAACGAGCACCGCCCAGTGGCGTACCTGCGCCGCGGGGGCGCGGTCTCCGAGCACGCGCTGCCCGGCGACCCGCTGCACGACTTCGAGGGATCGGTGCACCAGGCTGCGCTGGCAGAGGTGCTGGCAGGGTTTGTGTCGTAGCACCGGTGCAGGATCGGGAGGGGGTGGGGGCATGGCCAGGATGTTGTTCGTCGGCACGGCCGGGTCCGAGAACCCGACAAAGTCGGTGCTACCGCTGCTGGGGGCGATCGGGGCCACCGACGCCGGGCACGAGGCGATGATCGCGCTGCTGGGGGACGCCGTGGTGGTTATGAAGGACGTGGTGGCTAACGCCATCGTGCCCGTGGGGGTGGCCGCCGTTTGGAGACCTGTTCCGCAAGGTGGTCGAGCGCGCGATTCCGATCTACGTCTGAGGCGGCTGCTCGGCCGCCCGTGGGGTGGTCGACAGCGATCTGCAGGGCAAGAACGCCAAGTTCATCACGCCCACACAGTTCGCGGAGTACCTGGCCCAGGCCGACCGGGCGGTGTCGTTCTAGCCGTCTCGGTGTCGTTCTAGCCGTCTACGGAGGCAACCCGACAGGCACCACACACCGCCAGTGGTCCCGGCGGAGGAGACACAGCCGCCAGGCGGTGCGCCGGCGTCAGTAGCGCACTGACGCGGTCGCGGCCCGCAGGCGCTGGGCCATGCCCCGCAGCAGGGCCAGGGCGATTCGGGGATGGCGCTCCAGCACCTTGGCAAAGTCCCAGGACGCCAGCGCCAGACACGTGGTCGGCTCTTCCGCCACCACGTGGGCGACCCGCGGCTGCTGGTCGAGCACCGAGAGTTCGCCGAAGAAGTCGCCGGGGCCCAGATGTGCCAGCGTCTCCCTGCCGCGCACGACGCGGGCCCGGCCGCTGACGATCAGGTAGACGCCGGTTCCGACCTGACCCTGGCGCACGATGTACTGGCCCGGCGCGTACTCGATGTCGATCGCCTTGTCGGCCACCGTGGCCAGCCCGCGCTCGGTGAGGCTCGAGAAGAGCGCCACACCCCGCAGCAGCTCCCCCTTGCGTTTCCTGGTCAGCGGCATGGGCCCACTGTTCGACGGTGGGCGACGCCCGCTCCTGCTACCGGGTCAGGTCGCCCGGCCTGAAGCCCCGCAGCACCTCGTCGCAGAGCTTCTGCGCGGTGCGCCAGTGCGTCAGCGCGCCGGCGCACACGACGTAGTGCAGGCGCTTCGGCCCTGTCACCAGCAGGCCGACCGAGGCCCACTCGCGCCCGGCCGTGGCGCCGGTGAGCTCGAAGCGATACCACGCCACCTCGTCGCTGCTGTGCGTGCGCTGGAAACCCGACACGCCGTGCATCGGCAGCAGCGACATCGCCAGGCGGCGCACCTCGGGCTCCGGGAGCGGGCCGGGATCGTCGCGCGTCATGACGACCAGGAAGTCGATGGCGGCCTGTTCGGGGAGCTGTCCTTCGGGGAGGGTCTGCGGGAGGAACCAGACGTGCCGCCCACCGTCGGCCTCCACGCGGTGCCACGCGGCGGGATGTGAGAGGGCGAACCCGAACCGTGGCGACACGTAGGGTGCCAGGCGCTGCGCATTGCGGCCCCCGCAGCCTGCTGCCACCGCTGCCGCGGCCAGCAGCGCCAGGCCGCGCGCGACGGCGAGGGGACGAAGGCAAGCGCGCGCGTCCGCCACAGGGCTGTTCTACGCCGCCCGCGCCGCGATCCCTTGCCGCGCCCCACCGCCGGCGGCATCATGGCAGGGGAGGACACGCCGTGATCCAGGTGCGCATCGACCCGTCGGTGGCGCCGCACCTGCGCCTGGCCGTGGTGGAGGCCGACGCGGTGTCGGTGACCGACCGCGACGCTGCCCTCGGGCTGGAGATCGAGGCGGTAACCCAGCGTGTGCGCGCAGCGTCGGCGGGCAGGACGCCGGCAGAGATCCCCGGGCTGCGGCCCGCGCGCGAGCTCTACCACCGCATCGGGGTGGATCCCACCAAGCTCCGGCCGTCGTCGGAGGCTCTGCTGCGGCGCGTTCTGCGGGACGAGGGGCTGCCCAGCATCAACTCGCTGGTAGACCTGAGCAACCTGTGCTCCCTGGAGTTCCTCCTGCCCATCGGCCTGCACGACGTCGACCGGCTGGTCGGGGATGAGGTCACGATGCGCCGCGGCCTGCCCGGCGAAGGCTATGAGGCGATCGGGAAGGGCTGGTACGGGGTGGAGGGACGGCTGGTCGCGGTGGACGGGCAGGGGCCCTGCGGCAGCCCGACCAGCGACTCCCGGCGCACGATGATCACGCTCGCCACGCGCCGCTGCGTGATGTTCATCTACGCCCCGGCGGGGTACGACGCCGGCCGGCTCGCCGGCCACGCCGCCGTCGCTGCAGAGCGGCTGCAGCGCTTTGCGGGCGGGGTCGTCGTGCAGGCACGGGTGCTCTGACCGCGCCGGCCGCCATGCGCGCAGCGTACCTGTCGCACCCGGGGCCGATCGAGGGCGCGCCGCTCATCGTGGGCGAGCGCCCGATGCCCGAGCCCGGGCCAGGCCAGGTCCGCGTGCGCGTGGCCGCCTGCGGGATCTGCCACACCGACCTCCACGTGGCCGAGGGAGACCTGCCGCCGCGCCGCTCGCCGGTGATCCCCGGACACCAGATCGTGGGCGTGGTGGAGGCCATGGGGCCCGGCGCGACCGCGGCCGGCCGGCGGATCGGCGAGCGGGTGGGGGTCACGTGGCTGGCATGGGCCTGCGGGACCTGCGAGGCCTGTCGGCGCGGCGACGAGAACCTGTGCGAGTGCGCGCGCTTCACAGGCTACGACGTGGACGGCGGCTTCGCGCAGCACGCGCTGGCCGATGCGTCGTTCGTGGTACCGCTGCCGGGCATGTTCGACGACGTGCACGCCGCGCCGCTGCTGTGCGCCGGCGTGATCGGCTACCGGGCGCTGCGGGTGGCCGGGGTGCGGCCCGGCGAGCGACTGGGGCTGTTCGGCTTTGGCGCCTCGGCCCACCTGGCGATCCAGGTGGCGGTGCGGTGGGGCTGCGAGGTGGCCGTCGTCTCGCGCGGGGCGCACCACCGCGAGCTGGCGGCGGCGCTTGGCGCGCGGTGGACCGCTGCGCCAGGCGACCCGCTGCCGCAGATCCTGGATCGCGCCGTGGTGTTCGCGCCGGCGGGCGAGGTCGTGGTGGCTGCGCTGCGCGCCGTGCGCCCGGGCGGCGTCGTGGCCGTCAACGCGGTGACACTCGACCGCCTCCCCGAGATGCCCTACGGCGTGCTCTACGGGGAGCGCGTGCTGCGTACCGTCGCCAACCTGACGCGCCGCGACGCGGTGGAGTTCCTGCGCGTGGCCGTGGAGACGCCGGTGCGGGTCGACGTCGAGACGTTCCCCCTCGACGCTGTCAACGAGGCGCTGGCCCGACTGAAGCGTGGCGCGCTGCGCGCCGCCGGCGTCCTCCTGCCGGGCTAGATAGGAGTGTATCCGAGGAGTGGCTGTAGTGAGTGGAACGTCGTCGGAGCGCCCAGCCGCGCAGCGCTGAGGCCCCTGGCCAAAACCCCCTGGCGTGCCCAAACAGCTTACACAGGTTGTGCGCCGCGGTGATCAGTCGCCACTTGTCCTTCACCGTGGCCAAGCCACGTGGCGCCGGCGGCAGCGCGTGCGGGTGTTTGTACGGGGGCGAGAAGCTGGCCAAACTGGAGCGTCAGGGCGCCTACCTGATTGTCGCCGTCCGCAGGGAGCTGGCGCTGCGGGTTGTCGCCGGGCCGGCAGAGGTGCTGCTGTTCGCCAACGGAACCTTGTTGAAGGAGCTGTTGCCGCGGCTGGAAGCGTTCGGGGCGTGATCGGAGCCCGTGTGGGCCTGCTGGGCCGGTCGTGCCAGTGCAAACCCGATGACGCGTGCCAGCCGCGCGTCCGCCATCCGCAGTTCGCACCTCCGCAACTCGGCGCCCGTCCTGTACACCCTCTCGGGGGCCGGACGTGCCCGAGGACATCGGACTCCTGCCCACGAAGTCATCCGCGAACCTCGTTTGCGGATCTGTCCAAGGAGGAGTGGCATGCCTCTCGCTATCCGCGCAGGTACGCTGATCGACGGGACCGGGCGTCCGCCCAGGCAGAACGTCCTCATCCTCACCGAGGGAGATCGCCTAAGCGTCGTGGCGCCACAGGCCGAAGCGACGATCCCGCCCGGCTATCACGTGATCGACGCGTCGCGCTACACTGTGCTCCCCGGGCTCATCGACTGCCACGTGCATCTGATCGCAAGCGGCAATCCCCGCGACATCACCTTCGGACTCGGCGAGGTCGCCCGGTCCATGCCGGCCGTGACGCTGGAGTGCTACAGGAACGCGCTGAAGGACCTCTCCGCGGGCTGGACCACGTTGCGCGATGCGGCTTCGCGCCACTTCGCCGACGTGGCGCTGCGCGACACGATCAACCGCGGTGACCTGGTGGGTCCGCGGTTGTGGTGCTGCGGCCTCGGCATCACGTCCACAGCCGGCCACATGGACCGCGAGAAGTACCTGGCGCCACACGTTAGTTTGCCCGGACCGTCAGCGGTCGCGGACGATCCCACCGAGGGGCGCAAGGCGGTGCGGCTCAACCTGCGCAACGACGTGGACTTCATTAAGATCAACGCCACACTGACAGAGCACGTGCGACGGTACTCCGGCTACTGTGCCCCGGAGATGACGCGGGAGACCATGCGGGCGATCTTCGAGGAGGCGCACTGGCACGGCCGGCGGGTGACGGCGCATTGCTACGGCGGCGACGGGGCCATGTGGGCCATCGAGGAGGGAATCGACGGCATCGAGCACGGGTTCTACCTCTCGGACCAGCAACTCGACCTGATGGCGCAGCGCGGGGTCGTCCTGTGTCCCACGCTCAGCGTTGTCGGCCGTTTCCGTGAGAAGGGCGACGCCGCCCTGCCGCCGGGCCAGCCGTTCCTGCCTGCTTGGCGCGAGAAGGCGGTGGCCCACGCCTGGAATACCACGCGCCGGGCGCACCAGCGGGGGGTGAAGATCATTTGCGGGAGCGATGCGGCCATGCCCTATGTGTTCCACGGCACCAACGCCTATGAGCTCGAGATGCTGGTCGAAGCGGGCCTGACGCCGCTGGAGGCCATCACGAGCGCCACCGGCGCTGCGGCCGAGGCGATCGATTTCAAGGACGTGGGCACTGTTGCGCCGGCCAAGTTCGCCGACCTGGTGTGCGCGGATGGCGATCCGTTGCAGGACATCAGGATCCTGCAGGATCTGCAGCGGATCCCGCTGGTCATCAAGGGTGGCGATTGTGGCCGACCGGAGACCTGCCGGGGTTCCCGCGCCAGGCGCGGTGGCCTGAGCGCGGGCGTCTCGTCTGGCGAGCGCCGCCGAGCAGCGTGCGTGTGCGGACGTGCCAGTATGAGCGTCCACAAGCGTCATTCGAGCCTCATCCGGACCGGCCACTTGTTTGACGGCACCAGTGCGCCTGCGGTCGAGCACGGTGCGCGACGGCCGCGTCGCGGCCGTACGCGCGGGGGCTTCGCTTGGTACTAATCGGGGAGCCGGTCACGATCCGGAGGGCACCCGGGCGGAGGGATCTCCCCAGATTCAAAGAACCACACAGCGATGATTGGCGGATTTCGCAATTCGGGCGCTCGTGGCAGACGCCGGAGGGGGCACGGGGGATGAGGAGTCTCACACGGATCGCGGTCCTGCTGGCGGTGGTGCTGGCAGTTGGCATGGCCGCCGGGCTGCCGGGACGGTCTGCGTTCGGTGCGCCGGCCGGTCCTGCGGCCGACGCGAAGCCTGGCGGGAGGCTGACCCTTGCTTTCCAGTACGAGCCGGTCACCCTCGACCCGCACGTCTCGGGTCAGGCCAACGCCTTTCGCATCCTGCTGAACATCGTGGACGGGCTCGTGTATGTCGACCAGCAAGGGAACGTTCGGCCCATGCTGGCCGAGCGATGGCGCATCAGCCCCAACGGCAAGATCTACACCTTCTGGCTGCGCAAGGGGGTGAGGTTCCACGACGGCACGCCTTTCAACGCCCAGGCGGTGAAGTTCTCGCTGGATCGGGTGGTGGATCCAGCGACCGCCTCCCAGTCGGGGCGCATCGCCATCGGCCCGTACGAGAGCTCCGAGGTGCTCGACGAACATACGATCCGCATCACACTCAAGGAGCCCTATGCACCGTTCTTGCTGAACCTCGGGCCCGCGTCGCTGGCGCCGGTGTCGCCCACGGCGGTCCAGCGCCTCGGTAAGGATTTCGGCCGGCAGCCTGTGGGGACCGGCCCGTTCATGGTGAAGGAGTGGCGGGCCAAGAGCCACATCACGCTGGTGCGCAATCCCGACTGGAAGTGGGGTCCGTTGACCAACAAAGGGCCGGCCTATCTGGAGGAGATCACGATCAAGTTCGTCCCCGAAGACGCCGTGCGCTTTGCAGTGCTGGAGACTAACGAGGTTCAGGCCATCGAAGACGTGCCGGCGCAGAACGTGGCCGATATCGAGAAGAACCCCCGGTTCACGCTGTACAAGGAGAACTTTCCCGGCTCGCCTCGTCAGGCGATGATCAACACGCAGCGGGCGCCCACGAACGAGCTGGCCGTGCGACGCGCCATCCTGCACGCGGTCAACGTCGAGGCGCTGATCAGGACCCTGTACTTCGGCGTCTATCCGGTCGGGAACGGGGTTATGAGCGCGGCCACGCCCATGGCGATCAAGGGCCAGTTCCGGCAGATGTACCCCTACGATCAGGGCCGCGCCAGGGCGTTGCTCGAGGAGGCCGGCTGGCGTCTGGGCCCGGACGGCGTGCGGCAGAAGGCAGGTCAGCGGCTGCGGGTCGGTATCTACATCCTCACCGACGTGCCGGCCTTCCGACCGCTGGCCGAGTTCATCCAGGCCAACCTCAAGGAGGTAGGGTTCGACGCCTTCATCAACGCCCAATCGCGCAGCCCGTGGTTTGCCGCGCTTGGCAACGGCGAACACCATCTGGCACCGATGGGTCTGTGGAGCGCCGACCCGGACATGCTGCGGGCGCTATACCACTCCCGCGGCAGCGCATTCTCGTGGTCGCACTACAAGAACCCGGAACTGGACAAGCTGGTCGAGGACGGCCTGTTGTACACCAACCCCAAGGTGCGCCAGCAGTACTACGTAAAGGCACAGGAGATCCTGATGCGTGACGCAGTGACCCTACCCATCCATGAGCAGGTCAACCTCTATGCCATTCGCGCCCAGTACAGGGGACTGGCATTCAACGTGAACGCCTATCCGGTCTACTACGACGTGTCCATGAGGTAACCCATCGGAGTATCACAGCAATCCGTGGGCTGACCGGAGCACCCTCCGGTCAGCCCCCTCGGAGGGCGTCGCCTGCTCCGGTTCCTGTTCAAACGTTTGGTTGCGGCACTGCCGGTCCTGGTGGGGATTTCCGTCGCCGTCTTCCTGATGATGCATCTCGTGCCGGGCGACCCGGCCAAGATGATGCTGGGCGAGCTGGCGGTCGACGAGGAGGTTGTCGCCAACTTCCGGCACCAGCTCGGGCTAGACGATCCGATTCCGGTGCAGTACTGGCGCTTCCTGCGCAACGCGCTCCGGGGCGACCTGGGCCGGTCTATTCTCGAGAACCAGCCGGTGGCACGGATGATCTGGCAGGTCCTGCCGTCCACCGTGGAGCTGACGCTGGCGGGCATGGGGGTGGCCGTCTTGCTCGGGGGCGCCCTGGGCATCACGGCCGCAGTGCGCCACCACACCTGGGTGGACAACGGAAGCATGTTGCTGGCCCTGTGGGGGGTCTCGATGCCCTCGTTCTGGATGGGGCTGCTGCTCATCTTCCTGTTCTCGCTGAAGCTGGGCTGGCTGCCCGCTACCGGACAGGGAGGGTGGGTGCGCCTGGTCATGCCCGCGTTCACGCTGGGCTATGTGGCCGCAGCGGTGATTGCCCGACTGGTGCGGTCCAGCATGCTGGAGGTGCTGCGCCAGGATTACGTCCGTACCGCCCGTGCCAAAGGTCTGGCTGAGCGGCTGGTCGTCTACCGGCACGCGTTGAGAAACGCGCTGATCCCAGTGGTCACTGTCATGGGCCTGCAGTTCGGCGCGTTGCTGGGCGGGACCGTGGTCATCGAGACCGTGTTCTCCAGGCCCGGCATCGGCCGGCTGGCGGTGACTTCGATCCTCAGCAAGGACTTCCAGGTCACGCAGGGGACCGTGCTGATGTCCGCCGTCTTCTACACCCTGGTCAACATCATTGTGGACGCCTCGTACGCCGCGCTCGACCCAAGGATTCGATATGACTGACCGGCGACCGGAGAGCCCGTGGCGGTCGGCCACCCGCCGGCTGCGACGCAACCGCGGCGCTGTCGCCGGCTTGTATCTAGTACTCGCGCTGGTGGCGGTGGCTGTGTTCGCGGACCGGCTGGCCCCGTACGATCCGGTCAAGATCAACCCCGAAGCGGCGCTGCGGCCACCGGGCCGGCCGTTCCTGCTGGGAACCGACACCTTGGGCCGGGATGTTCTCTCGCGCCTAGTGCACGGCGCGCGAATCTCGCTCCGCGTCGGCTTGGTTTCCGTGAGCATCGCAGCCGCGCTGGGCACCACGCTCGGCCTGCTGGCGGGGTACTACGGGCGCTGGCTGGATCTGGGCATCATGCGGTTCATCGATCTGCTGCTGGCGTTTCCCAGCGTGCTCCTGGCCCTGGCGATCATCGCCATTCTAGGGCCGAGCATCTTCAACCTGATGATCGCGGTGGGCATTTCGGCCACGCCAGCGTACGCACGCCTCGTCCGCGGGTCGGTCCTGTCCGCCAGGGAGAACACCTACGTGGAGGCGGCGCGGGCCGTGGGCTGCAGCGATCGCCTCATCATCTGGCGGCACATCCTGCCCAACGTGCTGGCGCCGCTCATCGTGCTGTCGACGCTGGGCATGGCCGGTGCGATTTTGACCGGTGCGGCGCTGTCGTTCCTCGGACTCGGCGTGCAGCCACCGACGCCCGAGTGGGGGGTCATGCTGAGTGACGGCCGCAACTACCTTCGGCGGGCGTGGTGGATCACCACATTTCCCGGGATGGCCATCATGATCACCGTGCTGGCGATCAATATGTTGGGCGACGGCCTGCGGGACGCGCTCGATCCCAGGTTGAGGATGTGAGCACCACCCGCGCGGGCGGGGCAGGAGCGTCCGGAGACCAGTACTGGAAGGGTGTCGGGATGAACGAGGAGACATTCTCGGCGGGAACTGCGACGGTGGTCCCCGGACAGAAGGCGCGCGGCGTGCTGGAGGTGCCCGGTACCGATCTACGGCTGCCATTGACGCTGGTGTGCGGTCGGACGCCGGGGCCCACGGTCCTGGTGACGGCCGGTGTGCACGGCGGCGAGTATCCAGGCATCGAGGCGGCCATTCGCCTGGCACGGGAGCTCGATCCCGCGCAGGTGCGCGGCCGCGTGGCGATTGTTCACATCTGCGGGATTTCGGCGTTCCATGCCCGGATGCAGTACCTCACGCCGGAGGACGGCAAGAACCCCAATCGGGTGTATCCCGGGCGGGCGACCGGAACGGTCTCCGAGCGCCTGGCGTACACGATCATGGAGACGTTCGTGGCCCGCGCGGACGCGTGGGTCGATCTCCACGGCGGCGACATCCATGAATCCTTGTGGCCATTCACCATTCACTCGGCCAGGGGCCCGTCCGATGTGGCATCGCGGGCCCGTGCCATGGCCGATGTGTTCGGCATCCGGCACATCATCGTCTCGGAGTCGATCTCCGGTGGGACCTACGGCGCGGCCGCGGCGCGGAGCGTGCCTGCGATCCTGGTCGAGGCGGGGGGTGTGGGGCAGCTCGACGAGGAGAGTGTGGCGATCCACCTGCGCGGGTTGCACAACGTGCTGCGGCTGCTCGGGGTGCTGCCGGGGAGCCCGCAGCCGGCCCAGCCACCGGTGCGCCTGAGTCGGTTCGACTGGCTGCGGGCCGAGCAGGCGGGCTGCTGGTATCCAGCGGTGCAGGCCAGCGAGCGGGTGAGGGCGGGGCAGGTCGCCGGGACCATAAAGGACTACTGGGGCGAGACACTGGCCGACTACCGCGTGCCGGCAGACGGCGTCGTGCTCTTCGTGGTCACGTCGCTGGCGATCAACCCCGGCGATCCCCTGGTCGGCATCGGGGTGGTGTAGGCAGCCATGGCTACCGAATTTGCGTGCCCGGGCCACATCCGACGACATCGGTGAGGCCGGGCTCACGTCGGTGGCCGTGGTCGGCGATGTGGCCGACGAACACCAGGTGCGGGCCATCGTCCAGCAGACCACACAGGCGTTGGGGCCCGTGGACATCCTGGTGAACTCTGCCGGCATCTTCCCCAACTGCCCGGTGGTCGAGATGGATGTAGCCGAGTGGGACCGTGTCTTCGCCGTGAACGTCCGCGGCCCCATGCTCCTGTGCCGCGAAGTGGCCCAGCAGATGATCGCGCGAGGGATGGCCGGCGCTATCGTCAATATCACGTCGCCGGCGGGCTCGTCGGCCCGCACCGGCGGCGCACATTACTGCGGGTCGAAGGCGGCGCTGAACCTGCTCACGCACACGCTGGCCATTGAGCTCGGCCCGCACGGCATCCGGGTCAATGCTGTCTCGCCGGGCCTCGTCCTCGACGAGGTGGTCTCGAAGGACCGCCCACCGGCCGACGAATACCCGCTGGCAATCCTGCGGGGCATTCCTCTGGGACGCACCGGCACCGGCGACGACGTCGCGCCGGCGGTGTTGTTTGCGGCCAGCCGCCAGCGCGCTGGCTACATGACTGGTGCCATCATCGAGGTAACCGGCGGCGCGCATGCAGGCCGACCGCATCTCCCGCCTAACCGTCGGGTGGCACAGAGCGTGTAGAATGAAACGAGAGCCCGTGGCCATCACGGCGCACGTCCTCGGCTCGCTTGCACAGTTCCTCGCGGCCGTCGCTCTTCAGTGGGTTGCTCGGCTCTCCTTGCTTGGCTCGCTTTCGTAGCGGTCCACCGTGGCCTTGGCCCGCTCGATCGTCTGCTGGAGGAAACCCGTGCTTCCGGCGGTATCGCCGGGTGGGTCGCCACCAGCCCTCCTAGGCCGCTCGCCACTTGATGGTGCAGCCGCGCGGCGGGGTGGCGGCCGGCTGCGGGTCGCGGCCTGCCAGCAGGGCCTCGATGGCGTCCCGCAGGTAGTGCGCCCGCACGGCCGCCGGATCTTCCACGTTGTCGTCCGGCGCGCCGTGGTAGCGCAGCTCCCGATTCTTGTCGAAGAGGAAGATCTCCGGGGTGCGCGTCGCGCCGTAGCGCCGCGCCACTGCCTGCGTCTCGTCGAACAAGTAGGGGAAGGGGTACTGCTTCTCTCGCGCCCGCTGCTGCATCGCCTCGAACGAGTCGTCCGGATACGCGACGGGGTCGTTGCTGTTGATCAGCACGAACTGCACACCGCGCTCCGCGTATCGGCGCTGAGAGGCGATGATCCGATCCTCCCAGGCCTTCACGTACGGACAGTGGTTGCACCAGAAGATCACGCCGAGCACCGGCGCGGCGGCGAACTGCTCCGACGTGACGGTGGTGCCGTCGGTGGCGCGCAGGGCAAAGGGCTGAAGGCGCTCACGCAGTGCCAGGGCCATGGACACCCTCCTTGACTGGCGTCCGCCGGCGCAGCGCCGCGCGGATCATGGCAGCGGTCGGGAGCGGCGAGAGGCGCCCGGTCTCCGTACGGTACGTCCGGCATGTCAGCACGCCCCGTGCCTGGACTCCGTCGGGCTGGAGGTCCTCGCCATCGAGGCGAATCGTGGGCGACCCGGGAAAGGCCAGGCGCTCCGCGTCCTCCTGGGTCTCGACGCGCACGACCTCCACGGCGACGTCGAAGCCCTCATCTCGGAGCGCCTGGCGCAGGCGCGCCAGGGCTTCCTCGTGCGACGGACACCCCTCCCAGTAGAGAAACTGCACCTTCACGCCGCGTCCTCTGCTGACCGTGATCCCGCGGCCCGCGCCGCGGTCGTCTCCACGTTCCTCTCCATGCAACGCGGGATGCGGCGCGGCTCTTCCCGACGCCGCCGGCGCGGCTAACGGGTGGCGCAGTTGAGGCAGTGTCTGGACAGCACCAGCACCAGGTGGCCGTCGACTCGACCGAGCCCCTGCACGTCCGTCGAGGTGTCGCTCTGTACCTCGCGCCAGAACGGGCGGCCGCCCACCATCACGAACGCGATCTGACTCCCCACCTGTCCCCAGTCATAGTACAGGATCAGCTGGTGGACCAGGCCCGCGTCGTCCACCGTGGCGGTCAGCGCGTAGGGGGGCCCGGAGCGGACGATGCTGGCGCGCCGGGCCGGCGAGAACAGCCAGCGCGCCAGCGCGCGGCGGGCTGTGGGGTCGGTGACGTAGGCTCCCTGGCCGTAGCGCTGCATCGCCTCGGTCACGATGTCGTGCCGCACCCCCCCCAGGACGTAACGCCCGACGCGCTCTTCCAGCACGAAGACGTCCTGGGTGGGCAGGAAGTCGCCCAGGCGCTGCTCGGTCTCGATCAGGTCGGTGACCGCCTTCTTGATGGATGGGGTGAACGGCCGGAGCAGCAGGGGCACGTCCAGGTGCTGCACCACTGCGCGGCGTTCGCGCGGGGCCGCGCTGGTCGGACGCGCCTCCAGGTAGGTGCCCTGCGCCCTGACCGTGACGCGCCCCGTGGACAGGAAGAGGGTCACCGCTGCGGTGAACTCGGCGGTCATGGTGTACGGCTGCGGGTGAGGATCCGCGACGACCCGCGCCAGGAGCGCGTCGATCGTCAGAGGCTGCGCGAGCACAGGGGCGGCCAATAGGAGCACCGCCACGACCGCCCTCCGGCAGGCGCCCGTGGTCATGACGGCACCGATTATACCTTCTTGGTCTGCGGGCATGGAAGCGTCTGGCCTGCTGTGGGCATGTATATAATAAATTAATGAAACCGAGTCTGCGCGGCTGGTACGCCGCGCGCAGTTCGCGAGGGGATGATGCGGTACACTGACGCCGACCTGCGGTTTCTGGCTCACGTGCTGAGCGGCGGCGATCCCAGGGCGGGCGAGGCCTACCTCCGCCAGTGGCGACGCGATCCCGACCAGCTTGAGCACCATCTTGACGATGACCGCATCGTCAGGCGGCTGATGGCGGACGATCAGGCGGTGCTGGAACTCTCGCCCCGGCTGCTCTTCACCATCCTCCTGCGCCGGATCCGGCGCGACCTGGCCGAGATTCCGTATACGGTCGAGCGGGTCGAGCCCGACGGCCGGCTGGTCGTCTTCGATGCCGGCGTTGTGCGCGACTGGCTGGCAGTCGAAGAGATGTTCCGGTACCTGGTGGAGCTCCTGGTGTCGTTCGAGCGCGTCGAGACCGTCACCGTCCAGCGGACGCAGCCTGTGCGCGAGATCCGGCGGCTCAACACCCTGAACATCGACGACATGGTGGAACTCGCGGGCCTGGTCGAGCCGCACGTCCAGCCCCTGGTCTTCCGCCGCATCGGCGACATCGCCCTGTTCACCAGCGGCCTGTTCGGCGAGGCGATCGCGGGCCCCCGACGCTTCCCGCTGGCGTTCGCCGTCAGCGCGCGCGGGATCCGCCAGCATCGGCTGGAGGACTACGAGGAAGCCGGACGGCGGTTTTACCGGCTGGCGGCGGACCGCCTCGGCGAGATCCGGCCCGACCTGGCCAGGGTGCTTGCGCGCCTGGCCGACGAGTTCACCATCGCTCGCAAGCCCCTGGCGGTGCTGTCTGAGCGCTACATTAGCTGGGTGCGTCCGGGCTGGACAGCCGGTCCGCAACTGGGGGCTCTGCCATCGTAGGCCGCCGCGCGCCAAACCGGTTCCAGTGCACCAGGGTCCCCAGCGGCTTTCGGCCCCCTCCGGTGGCGAGCGCGAGGACCAGGCGTTCGACGCGCCCCCGGCCGCGCGGGTGAGGGTAGCCGAGGGCGATGACCGGTGCCAGGGCGAACCGGGCCGGAATCGCCAGCACGGTGCGGGCCGACGCTTCATGGTGGAGGGTCGCCGGGCAGGAGGCCACGCCCAGGCTCCACGCGGCCAGCATCATGTTCTGGGCGCAGCGCCCCGCATCGAAGAGCGCGCGCGCATCGTCGAGGGCGATGACGACGGCGGCGCCGGCCCGGGCCAGATGGCCGGCGAACCGGCCGCACCGGCTGAGCCGGCGCAGGAGGTCCCGGTCGGTGACGACCACGAACTGCCAGGGCTGGCGGTTGCGGGCGCTGCCGGCCCGGCGGCCGGCGTCCAGCACCCGGCGCAGCACCGCCTCCTCCAGCGGTCGGTCCAGGTACGCGCGGACGTCGCGCTTGCTCACCACGCACCGGTAGGCGTCCATCT
The DNA here is from genome assembly GCA_031459385.1 of Candidatus Fervidifonticultor secundus. GTDB lineage: Bacteria > Sysuimicrobiota > Sysuimicrobiia > Sysuimicrobiales > Humicultoraceae > Fervidifonticultor > Fervidifonticultor secundus. The sequence goes on from JAVKIP010000011.1 coordinate 15,914, forward strand.
GCCGGGATGATACCATGGCGCGCGAGGAGCGCATGCCGACCCGCGATCACGAGCTCTTGCTCCGCGTCGACCGCCTCGCCTACGGCGGCCGGGGCGTGGCGCGTCACGACGGACTGGTCGTCTTCGTGGAGGGCGCCGCGCCGGGCGACCTGGTGCGGGTGCGCGTGCGCAAGGCCAGGCGCACCTTTGCCGAGGCCACAGCGGTGGACGTCCTGGAGCCGTCGCCCGTGCGCACGGCGCCCCGCTGTCCGCACTTCGGTCCGTGCGGCGGGTGCATCTGGCAGCACATCGACTACGCGGCCCAGGCGCAGGCCAAGGAAGCCATCGTCCGCGAGAGCCTGACGCACCTGGGCGGGGTCGCGACGCCGCCGGTGCGAGCCATCGTGGCCGCCGACGACCCCTGGTACTACCGGAACAAGATGGAGTTCTCGTTTCACCCGGTGGGCACGCTGGGACTGCACCGGCGCGGCGACTGGAACGCCATCGTCCCCATCGCGACCTGCTACCTGCAGTCGGACGTATCGGCGGCGCTGGTGCGCGCGGTGCGCGCCTTCGTCGAGGAGCGCGGGCTCCCGCCGTACGACCCGCGGACCCACCGTGGTCTGCTGCGCGCGCTGGTGGTCCGGGAGGGGCGCGGCACCGGTGACCGGCTCGTGGGCCTGCTCACGACGCCGGGCCCGTTTCCCGCGGCCGAGGCGTTTGCGCGGGTGGTGCGCGAGGCCGCGCCCGATGTGACCGGGATCGTCCGCGGGGTGGTGCCAGGCGTCGCCGACGGCGCGCCGATCGCGGCCGTCGAGCCGATCTTCGGCCGGCCGTACCTGGAGGAGGTCCTGGGCGACCTGCGCTTCCGCATCGGCCTGGAGACGTTCTTCCAGACCAACACCCCGCAGGCGGCGCGCATGGTGGCGCACGTCGTCAGCCGGGCGGCGCCCGCGCCGGGGGCGCGCATCTTCGACCTCTACTGCGGCGTGGGGACGTTCGCCCTGGCGCTGGCGCGCGCCGGTGCCGCCGTCGCCGGCGTGGAGGCGGTCCCCGCCGCGATCGAGGCCGCGCAGGCTAACGCCGCCCTGAACGGGCTCAAGGGGCTGGACTTCCGCGCGGGCGACGTGCGCCTGGTGTTGCCGGCCCTGACGGCCGCGTATGGCCCGCCGGACGTCCTGGTGCTCGACCCGCCGCGCTCCGGCGCGGGCGGCAGGGTGATGCGGAAGATCGGGCGCAGCGGCGCCCGACGGGTCATCTACGTCTCGTGCAACCCGACGACGCTGGCGCCCGACCTGAAGGAACTGCTGCCCTTTGGCTATCGGTTGCTCGAGGTGCAGCCATTCGACCTGTTTCCGCACACGTATCACGTCGAGGCCGTCGCGGTCCTCGACCGGGACGAGGGAGGGACATCGTGAGTGTGCACGACCTCATCAAGCGCCGCCGCAGTATTCCCAAGATGCGTCCCGACCCGGTGCCGCGCGAGGTGCTGGAACGCATGCTGGACGCGGCCGTCTGGGCGCCCAACCACCGGCTCACCGAGCCCTGGCGCTTCTACGTGTTGGTGGGCGATGGCAAGCGCCGGTTCGCCGAGATCCGGCGCGCGGTACGGGCCGCGGCCCTGCCCGACCCGGACGCGCCGGAGGCACAGCGGGCCCTCGAGCGCGTCTTCCAGGACACGATGGCGACGCCGGCGCTGATCGTGGTGACGGCGCACCAGGCCGCCGACGAGGAGACGCGCCGCGAGGACGAGTACGCCACGTTCATGGCGATTCAGAACATGCTCCTGGTGGCGACCGAGGCTGGCGTCGGCACCTATATGCGCACGGGCGCGGCCCTGATGAACCACCCGGAGCTGCGGGCGCTGCTGAACCTCGAGGACGACCGCCGCGTGGTGGCGGTGGTCTACGCCGGCTACCCGCAAGACGTCCCGCAGAAGCGGCGCACGCCGGCCGAGGAGAAGACCGTCTGGCTGTAGTCGGGTTGATCCCCGCGGCGGGGCGGGCAACGCGGCTGGGGCCGCTGCCGTTCAGCAAGCCGTTGTTTCCGATCCGCGTGACGTCAGGGAGACCGGGCGCGCCGGCGGTCACGGTGGTCGGCGCCCACCTGCTGGCGCGCATGCGGCAGGCCGGCATCGGGAAGGCCTACGTGCTGGTGGCCCGGGGGCAGTGGGACATGGCATCGTACTTTGGCGACGGGACAGCCGCGGGCGTGCGCCTGGCCTACATCGCGGTGGACGCGACGCCCAGCACCGTCCATACCCTCGACCGGGCGCACCCGTTCGTCGAGGGCGTGCCGGTCGCGCTGGGATTTCCGGATATCCTGTTCAGGCCACCCGATCTCTACAGCCGGATCATCGCGCACCAGCAGGTGACGGGTGCCGACGTGGTGCTGGCGGTGCTCCCGACCGACCGCCCGCAGCGCATGGACATGGTCGACTTGGACGCCCAGGGTACGGTGCGCGATATCGTCATCAAGCCCCAGCACACGACGCTGCGGTTCACGTGGACGGCCGCGGTCTGGACACCCGCGTTCACCCGCTTCCTGCACGCGTTCCTGGCCCGCGCTGGCCCTGACGACGCCGTGACGCACGGTCAGTGGGAGGGCCGCGAGCTGTTCGTGGGCGATGTCATCCGCGCGGCCCTCCGCGAGGGCATGCGGGTAGAAGGGGTGACGTTTCCCGAGGGAGCGACGCTCGACATCGGCACCCCGGAGGACCTGGCGCGGGCCCTGGAAGGCGCAGCGGCGTTCGAGGACGACGCCCTGCCCTAGCGGGGCGGCGTCCGGATGGTCCAGGTCCGGTAGAATTCCGCGTCGCTGAGCTGCGCGTGCAGCCAGCGGTCCAGGTGGGGGACCGCCATGGTGACCGTCAGCACGATGCTGCCGTTGGGGCGGACCGCCCGCACCGTGATCAGGTCCAGGGCCAGGCGAGGGTTGGCGCCCGGCGCGGCCACCCGGGCGACCTCGGGGCGCAGGGCGGCCGCCGTGCCGCCCGCGCGGGTGACGTAGACGATGTCGGCGCGCCGGGCCCCGCCGGTGGCGCGCCGATCGGTGATCGCGAGCGCCAGTACCCGAAAGCCCTGCGCCTCCAGCGCCCGACGGTAATCGCCCGCGAGCGCGCTGTCCGGAGATGCGGCTACAGCGCCACGGCCCCCCACGGCCACCGCCAGGATCGCCACGATCGACGCCAGCACCCATCGCCGCATCTGCATCTTCCACGTGAGGTTCGCCATCGCCCTCCGAAGCTCCCACCGCGCTGGCGCGGCAGGAGGCCGCTGAGGAGCCGCGAAGGTTCCTCCCACGATCACCGGGAGAGACGGTGCATGTCGCGTCCACGGGTCTACGTGACCCGGCGCCTGCCGGCGCCGGCGATGGAACGGCTGGCGCAGGCGGCGCAGGTCGCGACGTGGCCCGACGACGACCGCCCGCCGCCGCGGGAGGTGCTGGTCCGGGAGGCGGCGGCCTCGGACGGCCTGGTGGTGCTCGTCACCGACCTCATCGACGGTGCACTGCTCGACGCCGCGCCCCGCGTCCGCGTCGTGAGCAACGTCGCCGTCGGCTATGACAACGTCGATGTCCCGGCCGCCACTGCCCGAGGTGTGGTGGTGACCAACACGCCGGGCGTGCTGACCGAGACCACCGCCGACTTCGCGTTCGCCCTGCTGCTGGCCGCTGCGCGCCGCGTGGCCGAGGCCGACCGCTTCACTCGCGCCGGGCGCTGGACGAGCTGGGGGCCGCTCTTCTTCGTCGGGCGCGACGTCTACGGACAGACGCTGGGGCTGGTGGGGCTCGGCCGCATCGGCACCGCGGTCGCCCGCCGCGCGCGTGGCTTTGGCATGCGCGTGCTCTACCACAGCCGCACCCGCAAGCCCGAGGCGGAGCAGGAGCTGGACGTGGCGTACGTGGGGCTGGAGGAGCTGCTCCGGCGCGCCGACTTCGTCAGCATTCACGTGCCGCTGTCGGAGGAGACCCGGCATCTGATCGGCGCCCCCCAGCTGCGCCTGATGAAGCCCACAGCCATTCTGGTCAACACGTCGCGGGGAGCGGTGGTGGACCAGCGTGCGCTCTACGAGGCCCTGGCGCGGCGCCAGATCTGGGCCGCGGGCCTGGACGTCTTCGAGGTCGAGCCCATTGCGCCCGACGACCCGCTGCTGGCGCTGGACAACGTGGTAGTCGCGCCGCACATCGGCAGCGCGTCGGTCGAAACCCGCACGAAGATGGCGCTCATGGCCGTGGAGAACTGCCTGGCGGCCCTCGACGGGCGGCAGCCGCCCCACATGGTGAACCCCGAGGTATGGGAGCGGCACCGCGGGAGGAGGACGGAGACATGAAGGGACGGTTCGGTCCGTACCTGGCCGTGCTGGCGGTGGTGGTGGTGCTGGGGCTCTACTACCGCGCCCGTCAGCAGCCCGCGCCGCCACCGGCCCCGGTTCAGCAGGAGCCCGCCCCGACCGCCGCGCCCACGGCCGCGCTCCCCGACCTGGGTGGGCGTGAGCTCAAAATCGGCAGCGACACCACCTACCCGCCTTTCGAGTACGTCGACGAGAACAAGAACATCGTCGGCTTCGACCCCGACCTGCTGGCCGAGATTTGCCGGCGCGTGAACTGCAGGGCCAGCTTCGTCACCACCGCGTGGGAGGGCATCTTCGTGGCCCTGGCCCAGGGCCAGTTCGACGCCGTCGCCTCGGGCGTGACCATCACCGAGGAGCGCAGGAAGACCGTGGACTTCTCGGAGCCCTACCTCACCTACGGGCAGGTGGTGCTGGTCCGCCAGGACGAGGCGTTCATCAAGGGCGTCGATACCCTGGTGGGGAAGACCGTGGCCGTCCAGACCGGCACCACCAACGACGAGAAGGCGTTGGCGTTGCAGAAGGAAGGCAAGCTCGGCAGTGTGCGGCGCTACGAGACGTTCGCCCTGGCCGTACAGGCGCTGATCAACCGCGATGTGGACGCGGTGATCATCGACTCGTACGCCGCCGACGGCTTCATCGCTCTGCACGCCGGCCAGTTGAAGAAGGTCGGGGAACCGTTCACGAGCGAGGCGCTGGGCATCGCCATCAAGAAGGGCGATGCGGTTCTCAAGGAGGCGCTGGACGCCGCATTGATCCAGATGAAGGCCGACGGCACGCTCGAGCGCCTGTACCAGAAGTGGTTCGTCGAGCGGGCGCCGGGCAAGCAGTAGCCCGCGGCCGGCTGGCGCCGATCCCGTGGGAGCGAGTGCCGTGGTGGGTCGTCGTCTTGCTGACCGCGGGTCTGGCGGTGTCGCTGCAGGTCGCGACCTCGACCGTCTACTGGGAGACCCTGCGGTTCCTGTGGGACGGCGTGCTGCTGACCCTCCACCTGTCCGTTGCGGCGTTCGCGCTGGCGCTGGTCGTCGGGCTCGTGGCCGGGCTCATGCGCCTGTCGACCCACCCCGTGTTGCACACGGCGGCGACGCTGTACGTGGAGGTGGTGCGCGGCGTCCCGCTGCTCGTGCTGCTGATCTACATTGCGTTCGTGGCAGCGCCGGTCGTCTCCGATGCCCTGGCGGGCCTGGCGCGGGCGCTGGGCCTGCCCGGCGTGGCGCGCTGGCTCGCCGCGGGCATCCGCAATGACGTCAACCGGGCCGTGCTGGGGCTGGGCATCGGGTACGGCGCCTACCTGGCCGAGGTCTACCGGGCCGGCATCCAGGCCATCCCCCGTGGCCAGGTCGAGGCTGCCCGGTCCCTGGGCATGACCCACGGGCAGGCGATGCGCCTGGTGGTCCTGCCGCAGGCCGTGCGCATCATCCTGCCGCCGCTGGGCAACGACTTCATCGCGCTGCTGAAGGACTCGGCGCTGGCGTCGGCCATCGCAGTGCCGGAGCTGACCCAGGCAGGGCGCCTGCTCTCCGCCCGCACCTTCCGGGCCTTCGAGACCTACAACATGGTGGCGCTGCTCTACCTGCTGATGACGCTGGCAGGATCGGCCGGCGTGCGGCTGCTGGAGCGATGGGCGAAGACCGGGCGGTAGACCCTGGCCCTGCCCGCGACCGCCCGCCACGGCCCCGGCGCGCGCCGCGCCTGCGGGGGCTGGGGGTGGTGGTGCGCGATCTGCTGCCGCCGGCCGGGCGACACGACCTGCTACCGGTGGAGGCGCTGGTGGACCTGGCCGCGCTGGCCGACCGCCTGGGCTACGAGAGCCTCTGGGTGCCCGAGGGCCGCGGCCGCGAGCTGTTCAGCCTGTTGGGCGCCATGGCGCGCGTGACACGACGGGTGCGCCTGGCCACGGGCATCATGCCGATCTACTCGCGTCCGCCGGCGCTGGCGGCCATGGCGGCCGCCACGCTCGCGGACCTGACGGGCGGCCGGTTCATCCTGGGGCTGGGCACCGGTCATCCCGGGATCGTGGAGGAGGGCTACGACCACGCGTACCGGCAGCCGCTGGTGGCGATGCGCGAGTACGTGGAGATCGTCCGCCGCGTGCTCGCCGGCGGCCCCGTCGCCGTCGCCGGCCAGGTCTTCCGCGTCCACCACTTCGAGATCGAGGCGCCGCCGCGCCACGCGGTACCCGTGTACGTCGCTGCGCTGGGCGAGCAGATGCTGCGTCTGGCCGGGCAGACCGCCGACGGCGTCATCCTCAACTGGATGGGCCCTGGGCGCGCCGCATGGGCAGTGGACGTGGCGCGCCGTGCCGCGCGCGAGGCCGGCCGCGACCCCGCGGACCTTACGGTCGTCTGCTTCGTACGCGCGGCCGTCACCCAGACCCCTGACGCCGCCCGCCGCGTGCTGCGCCGCCTGGTGGCCACCTATGCGGCCATGCCCGCGTACAGCCAGATGTTCGCGGCGGCCGGATACGCCGGCGAGATGGCGGCCGTGGAGGGCGCGTGGGCGTCCGGCGGCGTGGAGGCCGCGGCCGCGACGCTGTCAGCGGAGTTCGTGGCGGAGCTGAGCGCGGTCGGCGACGCCGCCGCGTGCCGGGCACGCTTTGCCGCGTACCATGCGGCCGGCGTCGACGTGGTCGCGGCGTACCCGTTCCCCTTCGGCGCCGACCCCGCGGCGTCGCTGCGGGCGACAGTGGAGGGGCTGGCGGCGGCGTAGCGGTTGTCCGCCGCCTTGCCGCACTCGAGCGCCGTCGCCTATAATGAACATGTTTCGGGCGCTTAGCTCAGAGGTAGAGCGCCTCTCTGACGCAGAGGAGGTCGGAGGTTCAAGTCCTCCAGCGCCCACCAGAAACCTGGCGTTCATCAACCGAATTCGATCCCTGTCAGGGAGAGGACGTGCGTGCGTTCCTGCGTGCCGGGCTGCACCGAACGCCAGGTGCCCGTCCCACGGATCGGTGCTCACAGCGGTCCCCACCCAGCCCTTCACCCAACGTGGCACCGTTTTCGTTAGGCCACCACCGGTGGCCATCGGACGGTCGCTCCTTCGGGCCGTCGACGCGGGGCACAGTCGTGGGGCCAGGCGACCGTGGGCGCCGGGGCGCAGCGATCCTACGGTGCCCGCACCAGCTCCTCCAGGTTTACCCCCAGCAGCCGCGCCACCTCGCGGATCGGCGCGAAGAACTCGTCCAGGCTCGACAGCTTGACCCGGTGCGCCGTCCGCAGCGTGTCCAGGTCGGCGAACGCCTGGATCCGGTAGAGCGCATCGAGGGTCTCCCTGCCTGGAGCGGTCTGGGCGATGCGCACCAGGGCCAGCGCCACTCGCGCCGCCACCTCCTCAGGCAGGTCCCGACGGAACGAGACAGTGTCGGCCGGGATGGGGTCGGTGCGAAGCAGCACCCGTACCCGCTCCTTGACGTCGGGATAGTGGCGGATGACGCGCTCGCGGGCGTCGTTTCCGAACTCGTCGCCGAAGGTGGCCCCGGCATCGACGCTGCCGGTGTAGACCGCCAGCACCACCTTGTCGTGCCCGCCGGCGAACACCACTTGGCTGAAGTGGCGCTGGGGGTCGAGGCCGTGGCGTTTGAGGAGGGCGGCGGGGAAGAGGTAGCCCGACGCCGAGGCGGGGTCAACGAACGCGAACCGGCGGCCCCGCAGGTCGGCAACGGTACGGATGGGCAGGTCGGCGCGGTAAACGATCTGGGAGCGATAGTACGGGACACCGAACCGCACGCTGACCAGACGGACCTCCGCCCCACACCGCTGGTGCGCCAGCACGTAGGCGAATGGGTGCAGGAAGGCGACGTCCACGCGGCCGGCGCACATGGCCTCGATGGTGGCCGCGTAGCTGGTGGGGACGTCGGCGCGGATCCGGTAGCCGGTGGCCACCTCGAGCATCCGGGCCAACGTGCTGCCGGTGGCCAGCACGCGCTGTGCGTCGCTGGAGGGGGTGAACGCCAGCGTGATGGTCTGGACGGGCGACGCGGCGCCGGCTAGGATGGACGGCTCGGCCCGCAGCGACCCCGAACTGGCCGCGACCAGCGCCAGGGACGCCAGCGCCGCAGCGGCCACCCGTCCCACGCCTCCCCGCACAGCCACGGTTGCCTGCGCCGCGTCAGCAGCCGTCCGCCGTGGACCTCCTGTCCGGTCTCGCCTGGCTCGCATCGCCGCACCTCCTGCGGGGGCTAACGACACTGCAGCCGCCCGGTCCACGCGGACTGGCGGCTGCGGCACGGCTCCCCACGCCAGCATTACCTGGATCGGGTCCAACGGGTCGGCGAAGATCCCGGTGAGCGCACCGGGCGGTTCGCCCTCTCAGCCCGCCTGCTTTCGAGCTCCCCGACGATGGGTCTGTCGCCTCCAGCCTACCGACGACACGCCGCCGCCCGCAAGGGCCTGTACCGGCCAGGGCCTGGGTTCGCGTTAGACGGCCAGCCTCTCCTGGGTACGCGCGGCGGTGTTGCACCGGGGGCGCGGGTGTGGTAAGGAGGTGACACGGCAGATGTCTCGTGTGCGGATGCAGTTGGTAGTCCTGGTGGCCGCGCAGGTCCTGGTGGCCGCGCTGCTGGTCGGTGCGCCGGCGCGGTCGGCCACCGGCCTGGGCGCCACGCAGGTACTGGTGGATGTGGCCTGGGTGGCAGCGCACCTGGAGCGGCCGGACGTGCGCGTGGTGGACGTCAGCAGCGCGCCCGCGGTCTACGCGCGCGGGCACCTGGCGGGCGCCGTCTACGTCCACTGGCAGGCCGACCTGACGGATCCCACCCACCGGGTCAAAGGGATGGCTCCGACCCGCGAGCAGTTCCAGGTCCTGGCACGCCGGTTGGGGATCCGCAACGAGGACAGCGTGATCCTCTACGACGATACCAGCAGCCTGTTCGCGGCGCGGGCGTTCTGGATCTTCAAGCTCTACCGCCATCCGCGTATCGCGATCCTCGACGGCGGTAGCCGGCGCTGGGTGGCCGAGGGCCGGCCACTGGTGACCGGCAGCAGCGCGCCGGCACCGTCGACGTATGCAGCGCCCCCGCGGGACGAGAGCATCCTGGCGACAACCGAGGACCTGCTGGCGAAGCTGGGCAGCGGGCTCGTCTGCGACGCGCGCAGCCCGCGGGAGTACGCAGGCCTCGACGTGCGCGCGGCCCGCGGCGGCCACATCCCGCATGCGGTGAACGTCGAATGGACTGCCGCCGTCAACCCCGACGGGACGTTCAAGCCCGCAGAGGCGCTGGCGGCCATCTACGGGCCCCGGTTTGCGCGCGACCGCGAAGTGATCGTGTACTGCCAGACCGGGGTACGGGCTGCCCACACCTGGTTCGTGCTGAAGTCCCTGCTGGGGTACCCCCGGGTCCGCAACTACGACGGCAGCTGGGAGGAGTGGGGGAACCGCTCCGACACACCGGTGCAGCGGTAGCGACGGGGCCAACCGCGGGCCGCCACCCGCCTTCTGGGCGTTCGGGATCGCGCGGGGATTCGTACTGCAGCGCAGCCGGTTCTGCTTCGCCTCAGTCCCGCGACCTGTTTCTCTTGGACTCCGGACGCATCATGCGCAGCATCCTGGGCAGTCTGGCGGTGGCCGGCGAAGGCTACGTGGCCTCGGCGGTGGCACTGGTCAGCATCAGGCGGGCGGGCTCGTCTGCGGGGTGAGGGCCCGGACGGCCAGATCGGGGGTCGGTGGAGACCAGCCGTGTCAGCTCAATGATCTTGGCGGTGCGCCTGGCTCCCGTATGCAAGCCGCGCGGCGCCCGGGGGCGTCGCTCCGTCGACCCGGAGGGCGAGTCCGCACGCCAGCGCGATCCCCATGAAGCCGACACCCGGGAGGAAGAACGCACCGAACCCCAGGGCGTCCACCGTCCACCCGTAGATCGGCGGCGCGACCAGCCCGCCCACAGCGCTCACCGCGCTCCACAGGCCGGAGTACAGGCCCACGCGGGCGGACGGAATGAGCTGCAACAGCACCGGGTAGGCGTTGTTCAGGTACAGCGCCCACGCGAGGCCGCCCAGGAGGAGCACCAGAACGAACGGCCCGGGCGTGCGCACGGCCTGCGCCAGCAGGAACGCGGCGAAGGTGCCGGCCAGGCCGGTCCGCATCACGCCCACGCGCCCGTACCGGTCGCCTGCCGCGCCGGCCGGCACGGCGCCGGCGATGAAGGTGAGGACGAAGAACCCGAGCAGCGTGGTGGCGCCGGCGGCGTCGAGTCCGAGCTGGTGGACGCCGAACCGGGTGAACATGTTCTGCACGCCGTTGACCGCGGCCACCGCGCAGAACCCCTGCAGGCCCAGCAGCGCCAGGGGCCGGATGCGGCTGGCCTCGTGCACGGCCGCCAGCACGCGGCCCCGCCCGGCTGCGGCCGCGACCTGCACGCGCTCCGCCGGGGCAGCGCAGGAGGGGTCACCTCCAGCCGTCAGGGCGTCCCGGCGCTCGCGGATCACCAGCGCGATAACGATGAGGGCGGCCACGACGACCAGGCCAGTGCCATCGAAGGGGACGGTGGCCTGCCGGCGCGACAGCGGCGCCAGCACGAAGAAGGCGATCAGCGCGCCGCACCCGGCCAGGGCGTTGATGATGCCGTTGGCCCGCCCGCGCCGCGCGTCCGGCGTGATGTCCGGCATGAGCGCCATCATGGGACCGGCGGCGAGCGCCAGCCCCACGTTCATCAGCAGGGTCGTCGCCAGCAGCGATGCGACGCTCGCGGTGCGGGGCACCAGCAGCAGGCAGAGCGCAGTGATCGGCATGCCCGCCGCCAGGAACGGTATGCGGCGCCCCCAGCGCGTGGTGACCTGGTCGCTGCGCGCGGCGACGTAGGGGACCAGCAGCACGGCAAACACGTTGTCGAGCACCATGATGAGGCCGATCAGCGTGTTGCTCTGCGTGAACCGGCCGTACAGCAGCGGCAGATAGGCGTTGTAGGTGGCCCACGTCAGCTGCGTGGCGAGGGCGCCCAACCCCAGGGCGACGGTGCGGAGTATCAAGGCAGCAGGGGCTTCGGCAGCGGCTGCGGCGTTCCTGGGAGGATCGCCGTGGGGCGCCTGGCGGGGCAGCTGTGACGCTCCAGGCAGGACTGTTGCAGCCGTGCGGGTCTCGCGCGCCGCGTCGGCCGGGGTGCATTGCCCTCGCTTGCTAGCGCGTCGCGACAGGCCCTTCGTGTCCCAGCAGCTCGTCCAGCAGGCGCAGGAGCCGCGCCACGTCGACCGGCTTGGTCAGGTACGCGACCGCGCCCAGCTCCCGTACCTGCTGCACGCGTGCTGCCGTGGCGTCGGCGCTGAGGACAACCACGGGAATGTGCTGGAGGTTCGGGTGCGCCTTGAACCGCCGGAGCAGCTCATCCCCTGGCACATCCGGCAGGTGCAGGTCCAGCAGGATCAGATCCGGACGGTGCTCCAGGGCCAGGTCCCATCCCAGCCGCCCCTGCATGGCGGGCACCAGGCGAATGTACGGCCGACGGGCGACGAGGCGCTCGACCAGCCGGAGGTTGGAGACGTTGTCTTCGAGGTAGAGCACTGTGCGCGGGGCGACCGTGATCTCGGGCGAGACGGCCGCCGCACGCTCCGTCTCGACGGATGCGGCCACAGCAGTCGGGCCGGCGGCCAGCGGGAACTCGACCCAGAAGACGCTGCCGCCCCGCGGCCCCGGCTCGTAGCCGATCGTCCCGCCCATCGCCTCGGTGAGCCGGCGCGACAGGGCGAGCCCGAGGCCCGTACCCTGAACCCCGGTGCCCTCGGCGCCCAGCCGCTCGAAGGGCACGAAGAGCCGCGCAACCTGCCCGGGCGGGATCCCCGGACCGGTGTCAGCCACGGCGAGCCGCACGCGCCCGTCAGAACGCCCCTCCACCGTGATCGTGACGGCGCCGCCGTCGACGTTGTACTTGATGGCGTTGGCCCCGAGGTTGAGCAGCACCTGCTTCAGCCGCTGGGCATCCGCCAGGGCGTGCAGGGACGTGTCCTCGGGGGGCCGGCGTGAGAGCGTGATGCCCCGAGCCGCCGCCAGCGGAGTGAGCAGGTCGAGCGTCTGCTCCAGGATGTCTGCCAGCGGGACCGGTTCGACCGAGATCGTCATCCGGCCAGCCTCGATCCGGGCCACATCGAGCACCTCGTCGATCAGGCTCAGGAGATGGCGCGAGGCCCTGAGGATGTGCGCCGTTGCCTCGTCGTCCCCGTCGGCGGGCCTGTCCATCTCCAGCAGCTGGGCAAACCCCACGATGGCGTTCAGCGGCGTCCGCAGTTCGTGGCTCATGCGCGAGAGGAACTCGCTCTTGGCCCGGTTGGCGGCCTCGGCGGCCCGTCGGGCCTCCTCTAGCTCTGCGGTACGGACGGCGACCGCTCGCTCGAGGTCGGCGGCATACTGCTCGAGGGCCGCGTGGAGATGCGCCTGGTAGATGCCGATGGCCAGCTGGTCGGCGATCTCGCGCAGGATCTGCAGTCCCTCGGCCCCGAGCGGCGAGGCGTTGGCGATCACCAGGAAGCCGCGCAGGTCCCCTGCGATACGCAGCGGGACTGCGTGGAGGTTCTCTGTCGGCGCGGGAGCCGCACGGGCCGGGCCGCGGGCAGCCAGGTCGACGACATCACCCTGCCGGAGTCGGCCCAGGGCCGCCTCGGTGATGCCAAGGTCGGCCAGAGACAGCCGCGCGCCTGCCGCATGCGGCGCGGCGCCGTGCACCGCAATGACCGCGATGTGCTCCGCACCGGGAGCGTACTCCAGGAGGGTGGCGTACTGTGCCCCGGCGAGCGCCACGAGCGGCGGCAGGGCGTCAGCCGCGATCGCCGCACGCGTCGGGGCCGAGAGGACTGCGCGGCCGATGCCGTGCATCAGCTCGAGGCGTCGGGCATGGCGTTCGAGCGCCGCCCTGCTGCCGTCGAGTTCCATGGTCTTCGCCTGCAGGCCCGCGGCCATCTCGTCGAACGTACGGGCCATCTCGCGGACTTCCGCCGCGCCCCCAACCTCCCCGACCCTGGTCGCCAGGTGCCCGCTGCCGAGCCGCGTGGCGGCGTCGAGCAGCGCCCGCACCGGTCGGAGGACCTCGCGATCCGCCACGAGCATCGCCGCCGCGAGCACCAGCCCCGCCACCAGGAGCACGCCGACGATGTTCGCCGCCGTGGCGCGGTCGATGGCGGTGTAGACGGAGGCCAGAGGAATCCCCACGGCGACCACGACGCGCCCGCCCGCGCCGGTGTCGTCGAGCGGCGTGAACGCGTACAGACGTCGGACGCCGTCTGCGCCGGGGGCCTCGGCCACGCCTTCGGCGGTGGCGACGCGGAGCAGTCGGACGATCGGGGCCTCCGGCAGGGTGCGACCGACCAAGCCGTCCAGGTGAGGCTGCCGGGCGAGCACGGTGGCGTTGCGGTCCACCACGATCAGCGCCCCGCCGTCGGGCAGCCCGATCCGCTGGCTTGCGCGCTCCAGCGCCGCCAGGCTCACGGCGGCGAACACCACGCCCCGCAGTGTCCCGCCCGGTCCGATGACCGGATACCCGAAGTTGATCGTGGGCTGGCCCGTAATGCGGCCGATCTGGTACTCGCCGACCGAGAACGTCCGGTAGCGTGCCGCGTGCTGGAAGTACTGGCGATCGGCGACGCTCACCGGCCGCCGCGACGGGCGCGCGCTGCAGACGACCACCCCATCTGGCGCCGCCACCCCGAGGTTGGCGTACGTAGGGTGCTGGGCCAGCAGGTCGCCGAAGAGCCTGCTGCACCGCGCGGGATCCCAGGGCTCTTCCTGGATCACGCGTGCCAGGACCGGCAGGAGGTGCTGCGCGCTGGCAATGAACAGGCGGTGGTGTTCCCGTGCGCTCCGCGCGAGCCGGAGCGCTTCCGCGGCCACGTCGTTGCGCGCGCGGCTGCGCTGGCTGCCCCCGGCGTACAGGTGCAGGCCCACGAGGGGAATGACGGCCAGGAGGATCAGGCGGCGGACGTGGGTGCGGAGGTTGGCACCTGTGGCCGCAACCGTTGCGCGAGCCGTGGACGCACCCCCTTTCTCCGACGCGCCGGCGCCCGGGCGTGATGTCGAGCAGCGCTAGATGGCGCTACAGATGGTATGCCCAGGTGGGCGGATCCAGACCACCGGCCTGGGCGTGGCGAGCGCCGTGCCGCCGGACGACAGGAAGCCACGTGCGCTGCCGCGAAGCGCGCAGGCGTGGCTGGACGCGTGCACGACCGCGCGCCGCGGCCGCTCGTCGCCGGTGCAGTGGTTGCACTCCTGGTGTGGGCGCGGGGCCCCACTGCCGGCGGCCAGGCGCCCGCCGGCGGCATCTTCGTAAACGATCCGGGCAACGCCCGCGTCGTCCGTCTGGCCGACCTGACCGGCGCGGGGTGGACGGCGCTGGCCACCGGGGGAGACGCGCGGGGCGGCGGCCGCCACTTTGCCTTCCAGTCAGGCATCGCCCTGGATGCCCGGGGCCGGATCTACTTCACCGACGCCACGCGCTCACGCCTCGTCCGCGTCGACGACCTCAGCGGCGCGGGCTGGGTTGCCTTCGGCACCCGCGGGAGCGGGGTCGGCCAGTTCGACCTGCCGGCCGGGGTGGCCGTGGACGCCGCCGGCCGCATCTACATCGCCGACGCCAGCAACGCGCGCATCGTGCGCATCGCGGAGATGACGGGTGCGGGATGGGTGGCGTTGGGAACGCGCGGGGCCGGGGTCGGGCAGTTCAACTTCCCGCAGGGAATCGCGGTGGACGGCGCGGGGCGCATCTACGTGGCGGATGCGCTCAACGACCGCATCGTGCGCGTCGACGACATGCGCGGGGCGGGATGGACGACGCTGGGCCGTCCCGGGGCCGGCGTGGGGCAGTTCGACTTCCCGGCGTCGGTGGCGGTGGGCCGCGACGGGCGAGTCTACGTCACCGACTCGTCCAACGACCGGGTGGTGCGCGTGGACAGCATGACCGGAGCCGGCTGGGTGGCGTTCGCCGGGCTGAGCTCGCGCGCCACGGAGTTCGCCTTTCCCACGGGACTGGCGGTGGACGCGGCAGGCCGCATCTACGTGACCGATGAGATGCACCGGATCGTGCGCATCGCCGACATGAGCGGCGCGGGCTGGACGGCGTTCGGGACCATGGGGGGAGGGGTCGGCCAGTTCTCCTTCCCCTCGGGGATCGCTGTCGCACCGGCCGTGCGGTAGGATGGGGGCATGATGGGTCCCCTCGCACAGACCGCCACGGCGGCGGCCACCGTGGCCGCGATCACCATCGGCCAGAGCCCGCGGCCCGACATCATGGACGAGGTGGTGCCGCTGCTGCCGTCGCGCGTCCGCGTGGTGCAGACGGGCGCGCTCGACGGCCTCTCCCTGGCCGAGGTGGCCGCCATGCGCCCGGAGCCGGGGGACCACACCCTGGTGACGCGGTTGCGCTCGGGCGAGGAAGTGCTGATCGGCATGCAGCGTGTCGCGCCGCGGGTGCAGGCGTGTATCGACGCGGTGCAGGACGCCGCAGATCTCATCGTGGTGCTGTGCACGGGGACGTTCCCGCAGCTGCGCTCGCGCCGGCCCGTCATCTATCCGGAGCACCTGCTGCTGCAGGTAACCCGTGCCGTCAGCCCCGGCGCGCATGTCGGCGTGCTGACACCGGCTGCAGCGCAGATCCCCCACCAGGAGCAGCGGTGGGGTATGGTGGCCTCGGCGGTGACCGTGCGGGCCTACGCGCCGTACGCCACCCGTGAGAGCGTAGAGGAGGCCTGCGCAGCCTTTGCCACCGCAGGCGTCGATCTGGTGGTGCTCGACTGCCTGGGGTACACGGTGGCGCTCAAGGACACCGTCCGGCGGCTCGTGGGGCGCCCTGCGCTGCTGGCCCGCACGCTGCTGGCGCGCGCGGTGGCCGAACTGCTGGGCTGACGGCGGTTGACGCGGCAGGCGGCGGCGGCTAGCATGGGCTCTGCGGTGGCGAGGACGAGGACGAGGGCGCCGGGCGTCCGGCCGGAGCCGCGCGCAGCGGCGGAGAGAGGCGGGGCCACCGGCTGAGAGCCCCGCCGGCTGGATCGGCGACACACCACCTCTGAGCCGCGGTCGACGGACAGGCGCGACGGCGCCCGTCACGGAAGACCGCCGGGTGCGCCCGAGAGCGCGCAGCGAGCGTCTGACACCGCGCCTGCCAGGCAGGCCGGTGCGGGCGAAACGAGGGTGGAACCGCGGACAGCCCGCCCCTCAGGGGCGGGCTGTTGTGTTTGCGTATGGAAGGGGAGGAGGCGCGATGCCGCGCATCAGGGTGCAGCTAGCGGATGGGTCCACGTACGAGGTGGAGACCGGGACGACGGCCGGCGCGCTGGCCCGGCGACTGGGGCTGCGTGACGCGATCGCCGTGCTGGTCAACGGCCGGGCCCGGGACCTGGCCGCGCCCCTGGACGACGGGGCGAGGGTGCAGTTCCTCACCTTCGAGGATCCCGCCGGCCGGGAGATCTTCTGGCACTCCACGGCGCACCTGCTGGCCCAGGCGGTGAAACAACTGTTCCCGCAGGCGAAGCTGGCCATCGGCCCGCCGATCGACGACGGCTTCTACTATGATTTCGACATCGGCCGGCCGTTCAGCCCCGAGGACCTGGAACGGATCGAGGCGCGCATGCGCGAGCTCGCGGCTGCCGACCAGCCCATCGAGCGGCTCGAGCTGCCCCGCCAGGATGCGCAGCGGCGCCTCGAGCAGGATGGAGAGGTCTACAAGCTGGAACTGCTGGCCGAGATTCCCGACGCGCACGTCTCTTTCTACCGGCAGGACGGCTTCCAGGACATGTGCCGCGGGCCGCACCTGCCGCGCACGGGCCTGATCGGCGCGGTGAAGCTGCTGTCGACGTCCGGCGCATACTGGCGCGGGGACGAGCGCCGGCCGATGCTCCAGCGGATCTACGGGGTCTCGTACCCCACGGCGGAACGGCTCGACGCGCACCTGCAGCGCCTGGAGGAGGCGCGGCGGCGGGACCACCGGCGGATCGGGCGCGAGCTGCAGTTGTTCCACATCGCGCCAGAAGTGGGCCCGGGGCTGCCCCTGTGGCTGCCCAAGGGCGCCACGATCCGGCGGATCGTGGAGCGCTACATCGTGGACCTGGAGCTCGCCGCGGGTTACCAGCACGTCTACAGCCAGGAGCTGGCATCCTCGACGCTCTACAAGATCTCCGGGCACTGGGACCACTACCGCGACAACATGTATCCGCCCATGCAGGTGGACGCCGAAGAACTGGTCCTGCGTCCCATGAACTGCCCCCACCACATCATGATCTACCGGGTGGGGCAGCGCTCCTACCGCGACCTGCCGGTCCGCATCGCCGAGCTCGGCCGCGTGTACCGATATGAGCGGTCCGGGGTGCTCGCAGGGCTGGCGCGCGTGCGGGGCAT
This sequence comes from Candidatus Fervidifonticultor secundus, assembly GCA_031459385.1. Lineage (GTDB taxonomy): Bacteria > Sysuimicrobiota > Sysuimicrobiia > Sysuimicrobiales > Humicultoraceae > Fervidifonticultor > Fervidifonticultor secundus. Next base: position 33,538 of record JAVKIP010000011.1, read on the forward strand.
GACCATGAACGACGCCCACATCTTCCTGCGCCCCGATCAGATCAAGGACGAGATCGCGGCCGTCGTACGCCTGATCCAGCGAGTCTACGCCGACTTCCGCATCAGCGGCGCCTGGTACCAGCTCTCGCTGCGCGACCCGGCCGACCGGGAGAAGTTTATCCAGAACGACGCGCTGTGGGACCAGGCGGAGCGGATGCTGCGGGAGGCGCTGGGGGAGCTGGGCATTCCCTACCGCGAAGCGATGGGCGAGGCGGCGTTCTACGGGCCCAAGATCGACGTGCAGGTGCCCACGGCGGCGGGCAAGGACGAGACGATCTCCACGGTGCAGCTCGACTTCCTGCTGCCCGAGCGGTTCGCGCTGGAGTACATCGGCGAAGACGGCCGGGCGCACCGCCCGGTGCTGATCCACCGGGCCATCACCAGCACCATGGAGCGCTGGGTGGCGATGCTGATCGAGCAGTACGAGGGGAAGTTCCCGCTGTGGCTCGCGCCGGAACAGGTGCGCGTGCTGCCGATCGCGGACCGCCACCACGACTACGCCCGCGCCGTGGGCGACCGCCTGGCCGCCGAGGGCCTGCGGGTGGCCGTCGACGCGTCCAACGAGCGGATCAGCTACAAGGTCCGTCAGGCGCAGCTCGAGCACGTGCCCTACATGGCCGTGGTCGGCGACAGGGAGCAGGCGGCGGGCACGGTGGCGGTGCGCAGCCGGTCCGCTGGCGACCTGGGCCCGATGCCGGTCGAACAGTTCCTGGCGCGGCTGCGCGACGAGGTGGCGGCCAGGGCCTGACGCGGGGCACGGCACATCGGGCCGGCGGTCGCACTCGACGGGAGCGCGCCGGCTGCGCCCGGTACGCCTGCGAGGCGTTGGCCGATCTACGGGGCAGACGCCATGCTGCCGCATGCGCCGCTGCTGCCCCCGCTGGTCTGGATCGCCGCGGCCACAGCCAGCGGCATCGCCCTGCACGCGCACTGGCCGGCGCCGTGGGGCCCAAGCGCCGGGGTGCTCGCGGTCCTGGTCGCCGTGTGGGCTGGCCTCCTTCGGCGTGGTTGGGAACACCTGGGGGCGGTCCTGGCGCTTGGCGCCTGCGCCGCCCTGGGGTTCGTGCACGCGGCCGCCGCCGACGCCCGCCAGCCATCCTGGCCCGCGGCTGCCGACGGGCGCCGTGTCGAGATCCGCGGCGCGATCCGTGCGGGCCCCGAACCCGGTCCCCACGGCTGGTGGGCCGTGGTGCGCGTGCGCGGCCTGCGCGTGGCCGGAGCGGTGCCGCGCGGTCGCCGCACCGGCATGCCGCCGTGGGAGGCGCCGCTCGGTCCGGTCGAGGCTGCGGCCGGGCTCGTGCGCGCCACCGGGCGCGGGCCCACGCCCGCCGTCCGCCCGGGCGACGAGGTGCTGCTACGCGGGCGCTTCCGGCTGGGCCGCCCCGCAGGCAACCCCGGCGAGCGCGCGGAACGCGACGCGCTGCGCCGGCGCGGGCTGGCCGGCGTCATTGCCCTCGACCGGGACCGCGGGCTCGAGGTGATCGGCCGGGCGGGATGGTCGCCGCGCGCGGCGGTCGGTGCGGCGCGTCGCCGGATCGTCGAGGTCACGCGGCGAGCGCAACCCGATCCCCACGCGGCGCTGGTACTGAGCCTGCTGCTCGGCATCGACGCATTCCTGCCGCCCGAGCTCTACCAGCGGTTCACGCAGGCCGGGCTGGTGCACCTCATGGTCGTCTCGGGCGCGCAGGTCGCCATCGTGGCCGGTGTGCTCGCAGCGCTGGCGGGCGCCCTCCGGCTGCACCCGTGGGTCCGGGCGGGGCTCGTGGGCACCGGCATCGGGACCTTCGCCGCGCTCGTGGGCTGGGCGCCGTCGGTGGGCCGGGCCGTGCTCATGACTGGCCTGGCCCTGATGGCCGCCACGGTGGGACGGCAGCGCGATCCGGCGACGTCGCTCGCGGCCGCCGCGCTGGGCCTGCTCGCCGCGAATCCGGCCGTGCTGTTCGACGTGGGGTTCCAGCTGTCGTTCGCCGCCACCTGGGGGCTGCTCTATCTGGCCCCGGTACTGGCGGCGACGGTCGGGGCGGTCCCCGCGTGGGCGGCGCGGGCCGCGCCGCCCGCGCAGGGTGTGGCCGCACCTGCGGCGACGGGGGGCCGCGTCATCGGCGCCCGTCGCATCCTCGCTGCCGTGGTGGCTGGCCTGGCTGCGTCGCTGGGCGCGCAGATCGCAGTCGCGCCGCTGCTCGCCCTGCACTTCCAGAGCCTGCCGGCTGCCGGGCTCGTGGCGAATGCGCTGGCCCTGCCCATCGTGGCGTCGCTGGTGCCGGTAGGGTTCGCGCTGCTGGCGGTGGTGCTGCTGCTGCCGGACCTGGGCGGCGCGCTGCTGGGGCTGCTGCGTCCCGCGACGGCCGCGCTCGTCTGGATCGCCGAGCGCACGGGCGGGCTGCCATGGGCGGTGGTCACCACGCCTCCTGTGTCGGCGCCTGTGGCTGCGGTCGCGTACCTGGCGCTCGGGGCGGCCGTCGCCGCAGGCCGCGGCACCTGGCGGCCCGCGCGGAGCGTGCGCACCGGCGCTGCCGCGGTCCTGGTCGGGGCCAGCGCGATCTGGCTGTCCGCAGCCGTGCGGCCGCCGTCGGTCCTGCTGGTCACGGTCCTCGACGTCGGGCAGGGCGACGCCATCCTGATCCAGAGTCCCTCGGGCCGCGTCGCGCTCATCGACGCGGGCGGCGACCTGGATGCCGCAGCCACCGGCCGCGACGTGGGGCGGCGCCGGGTCCTCCCCGCCCTGCGCCGTGCCGGCGTGCGCCGTCTGGATGTGGCCGCGCTCTCGCACCCGCACGAGGACCACGTGGGAGGACTGCCTGCGGTCGTGGAGAACTTCCCGGTCGGAGTCGTGCTGGATCCCGGCGTCCCGCATCCATCGCCCGCCTATCTCCGCCTGCTGGGCGCCATCCAGGGCGGGCGGATTCCTCACCGAATCGCGCGGGAGGGTATGGAGGTGGACCTCGGGGCGGGCGTCCGCCTCTCGGTGCTCTATCCGCCGGACGTCCCGCCCGCCGTCGACGACGACCCGGTCCACGCCCGCGGGCTGGTGGCCCGCGTGCAGTACGGCGCGTTCGCCGCGCTCCTGACCGGTGACGTCGAGGACGGCGTCGAGGAGTACCTGCTCGGCCGCGGGGTGGTGCTGGAGAGCGTGGTCCTCAAAGTCGGGCACCACGGGAGCCGGACGTCCACCAGCGCCGCGTTCGTGGCCGCGGTCCGTCCACGGGTCGCGGTCCTCTCCGTGGGGGCCGACAACGTCCACGGTCACCCGCATCCGGCGGTGCTCGACGCGCTCTGGCGCGCGGGGGCCCGCATCTACCGCACCGACCGGCACGGCGCGGTGCGCATCGAGAGCGACGGGGTCGTCCTCCGCGTGCGGCCCCATCGCGGCGAGCCTGCCCCGGGGCCCGATGCCGTGCGCCTGCCGTGAACTCCGCCCCGCGGGCCGGCGCCGGCATGGGTGAGCGGCCGACGCTGATCATCGGCGAGGAAGAGTTCCTCGCGGAGGAGGCGCTGGGGCGCCTGCTGGATCGGCTGCTCCCGGGCGAGGAGCGGGCCCTGAACCTCGACGTGCTCGAGGCCACCGCGCCCGTCGGCGAGCTGCTCGTGCGCCTGCAGACGGCGCCGTTCTTCGGCCCGCGCCGGGTGGTCGTGGTCCGGCGCCTGGAGGCGATGCGCGACGCCGATCAAGAGCGGCTCGCGGCGCACCTGGACGCGGCGGGCGAGGCGCCCACCGCGGCGATCTTCGTCGCGCGCGAGCTCGACCGACGCCGACGCCTGTTCCAGGTGTTCACGCGACGCGCCGAGATCGTGGAGTGCCGGCCGCTGCCCCCGCGGGAGCTCCCCCGGTGGGTGGCCGAGCGGTTCCGGGCCGTCGGCAAGCGGGCCGGGCCCGGTGCCGCCGAGCAGCTGGTGGCGCTGGCGGGCAGCGGGCTGCGCGACCTCGCCCACGAGGTGGAGAAGGTGGCAGCCTACGCGGGTGATCGGGCCATCGTTACGCCGGCGGACGTGACGGCGATCGCCAGCCGCCTGGGAGAGGCCTCGGTCTTCACGCTGGTGGACGCCGTGGGCAACGGAGAGATGGCCACGGCCTTGCGCGCGCTGCACGACAACCTGGCCACCCACGAGCCCCTGCAGGTGCTGTTCATGATCGCCCGGCAGTTCCGGTTGATCCTCCGCGCGCACCACCTGGTCGCCCGGGGCGGCGGCGCCGCGGTCGCGGACCGGCTGGGCGTGCCGCCGTTCGTGGCGCGCAAGGTGGCCGAGCAGGCACGGCGGTTCCGCGCCGGCCAGTTCCCGGGGATCTTCGCGGCGCTGGAAGACGCCGATCGGACCATCAAGAGCGGGAGCCCCGCCAGGCTGGTGCTCGAGACGCTGATCGTGCGGCTGTGCGGCGGCGAGCGGCGCGCCGCGGTGGGGCGGCGGGGACGGTGACGGCGCCGGTGGGGCGGACCTGCCCGCGGCAGTGTCGCACCCACCCAGCCGCCGCCGGGAGCGAAGAGACGCTCTTCGCCGCCCCCTGCGCCGCGCGGTCAGGCGGGACGGGCGCTCGCGCGGCGCATCAGGCGGGCCTTGGTGCGGGCGGCGACGTTGGGGTGAATGACGCGGCGCAGCGCGGCTTTGTCCAGCGCCTTCTGCGCCAGGGGGATCCGGGACGGATCGGCCAGCGCCCGTTTCACCAGCGTCTTGATGCGCGACTTCACCGACGCGTTGGCCGCGCGCCGGCGCGCCGACTTGCGCAGATGCTTGAGCCCCGATCTGATCCGCTTGGCCACGTGCATGCCTCCTGCAGGGGCGCACAGCCCGCTGCGTCAGTCCCGCGGCATTCTAGCACGCGCGCCGGAGACGGACAAGCCGACGATCGCTCATGACCGTCGCGCCGCCGCGCCTGGTGCGTGCCGCGTCACTGCTGGCAGTGGCGACGGTGGGCAGCCGCGTCCTGGGCCTGGTCCGCGAGATCGTCGTGGCGGCGCTGTTCGGCGCCACGGATGCGAAAGCCGCGTACGTGATCGGGTACTATGTGCCGTTCTTCGTGCAGCGGCTGTTCCTCGGCGGGACGCTCTCCATCGTGCTGATCCCCACCCTGGCCGAGGTCGAGGCCCGGGCGGGCGAGGTCGAGCGCGCGCGCGTCGTCGGGTCGCTCTTCACGCTGGTCGTGGGCGTGGGCGCGGCGATGGTCGTCCTGGGACAGCTGGCGGCGCCCTGGCTGGTGCCGATCGCCGCGCCAGGGTTTGCGGCGAACCCCGCGCAGATGGCGCTCACGGTGCACCTGACGCGCATCAACTTCCTGGCGATGTTCTTCCTGGCCCTGGCGGTGTTCGCCACGGCCTATCTCCAGGCCCGGCAGCGGTTCACCGCGCCGGCGCTGGCGCCGCTGGCGTTCAACGTGACGATCATCGTGCTGACCCTCTGGCTGGGCCCGCGGCTGGGGATCACCGGGCTGGCCGTGGCCTGGGTGGCCGGCACAGCAGTGCTGTTCGCCGCGCAGGCACCGGCGCTGTGGACGGCCGGGTTCCGCGCGCGTCTGACCGTCGACTGGACCCATCCCGCGTTGCGCACGCTGGCGCGGCTGGCGTTCCCCGCCATGCTCGGCCTGGCCATCGTCGAGATCAACGCCTACGTCGGTCGGCTGCTCGCCTCGCTGTTGCCCGCCGTCCCTGGCGTCAACGCCGTTGCGGCGCTGGACTACGCGTACGAGGTCGTGCAGGCGCCGATCGGCATTCTGGCCATCTCGGTCGCGACGGTCCTCTTCCCGGGCATGAGCCAGGCCGCTGCCGGCGGCGACCACGCGGCGCTCCGGCAGACGACGGCGCTCGGGATCCGTGCCCTGGTGTTCCTCGTGCTGCCGGTGTCTCTGGCCCTGGCGGCGCTGGCCGAGCCAGTGGTGCGCGTGGTGTTCGAGCGCGGCGAGTTCGGCACCGGCGCCACGGCCACGGTGGCCGCGTGCCTGGCGGCCTATGCGGTGGGCCTGGTGCCCATGGCGCTGTACTACGTGGCGACGCGGGCCTTCTACGCCCTGCAGCGCGTGCGCACGCCCGTCGCGGTGGGCGCCGCCATGGTGGTGGTGAACGCGCTGCTGGCCCTGGGGCTGATGCGCCGTCTGGGCGTCGCAGGGATCGCGCTGGCCAGCGGCGTGGTGGCCGTCGCCAACGTGGCCGTGCTGCTGATCCTGCTGGCGCGCGCGCTCGGGGGCCTGGAGGGCGGGCGGGCGGCGTCCACCGCGCTGCGAGCCGGGCTCGCCGCCGCCGCCGCCGTGGCGGGCGCGCGGGTGGTGCTGACCGGGCTCCACGACAGCCTGGCGCCGGCAGGCGCTGCCGGGCGCGCGGCGGCGCTGGGCGTGGCGCTCGGCGCCGCCGCGATCATCTACCTGGCTGGCTGCGCGGCCCTGCGCGTCGAGGAGGTGGCGCTCCTGCGGGATCTGGTGCGCCGGCGGGGACGGCGGGCGGCCGCGCCCGCCGCGTCGGGCGTTCCTTGACCTGGGGACAACCGTGATGGTAGGCTGGGTGGTGATTAGCACTCTCGTCGTGAGAGTGCTAATCTCGGGAGGGTCGAGGGGATGACCCAGCTCGACGAGCGCAAGCGGGCGGTGCTGTGCGCCGTGGTCGAGGAGTACATCCGCTCGGCGGAGCCCGTCGGCTCGGAACACCCCGCGGTCCGCGAGCGCGTGGGCGTCAGCCCGGCCACGATCCGGAACACGATGGCCGCGCTCGAAGAGCTAGAGCTGCTGACCCACCCGCACACCTCGGCCGGCCGGGTGCCCACCGACGCGGGCTACCGGCTGTACGTGGACCTGCTGCTGCACGCCGAGCCGCTGCCGGCGGCCGAGCGCCAGACGATCCGGCGGCGGCTGGAGCGCACGGCGGACCCCGACGAGGTCCCCGAGGAGGCCGCGCGCGTGCTGGCTCTGGTGACCCACTACGCGTCGGTGGTGGCCTCGGCCTCGCTCGAGCACCAGACGTTCCGCTCGCTGCACCTGATGCCGGTGGGCGCCCGCCGCGCGCTGGCAGTCATCGTGACGACCGCGGGCGGTTTCCAGGGCCGCGTGATCGACCTGCCCGAAGGGATCGGCCCGGACGATCTCGAGCAACTGTCGCGGACGCTCACGCAGCGCCTCCAGGGCGTGCGCCTGGCAGATCTCACGCACGACTGGCTGGAACGGGCTGTGGACGAGGCGTCGTGGCACCACCGGCTGCTGCAGGAGGTGCAGGGCTGGCTGCGCCGCGAGGTGGCGCGGGGCGGGGTGCGCATTGTGGTGGAAGGCACGCGGCACCTGCTCCGCGAGCCCGAGTTCCACCGGCCCGAGGCCGCCACGCGCGTGCTGTCGGTGCTCGAAGAGGAGACGCTCCTGGCCGAAGCGCTGGCCGGGGCCCCGGCGGAGGGCGTCTGGATCACCATCGGCAGCGAGAATCGCCGCGAGGAGCTGCGCGCGTGCAGCCTCGTTGTGGCCACCTACCGCGCGGGCGGGCAGCCCGCCGGGCTCGTGGGCCTCGTGGGACCCACCCGCATGCGCTACCGTCGCGCGGTGTCCGCGGTGCGCTACGTGGCCGACCGGCTGAGCGAAGCCCTCGCGGCGCTGGAGTAGCCCCGGCCCGTGCCGTCCCGGGATCTCTATGCCGTCCTCGGGGTGGATCGTAACGCCACGCAGGAGGAGATCAAGCAGGCGTTCCGCCGTCTGGCCCGTGAGTACCACCCCGACGTCAACAAGTCCGCCGGCGCCGAGGAACGGTTCAAGGAGATCAACGAGGCGTACCAGATCCTGGGCGATCCAGCCAAGCGCCAGCAGTACGACCGCTTCGGTCGGGTGACCGGTGACGTCGACCGCGATCCTTTCGCGGGGACCTCGCCCTTCGACGACCTCTTCGAGATGTTCTTCGGCGGCCGCCCCGGCGGGACGCGCGCTGCGGCCGAGGCGCGCGAGGCGCCCGAGCGGGGTGCCGACCTGCGGGTCGAGCTGGAGATCACGCTGGAGGAGGTCGCCACAGGGGTCGAGCGGCGCATCCAGGTGCCCCGGCTCGAGACCTGCCCCGCCTGTTTTGGGACCGGCGCCGAGCGCGGCTCGCGGCCGGAACGGTGCCCGACTTGCCAGGGAACCGGCGAGATCCGGCATGTCTCGCGCACCGTCTTCGGGCACTTCACGCGGATCGGACCGTGTCCGCAGTGCGGCGGGGTGGGCACGTACATCGCCAACCCGTGTCGGCAGTGCCGCGGCGCAGGCCGGGTGGAGGCGCAGCGCGAGGTCACCGTCACCATTCCGGCCGGAGTCGAGGACGGCATGCAGCTGCGCCTGGCGGGTGAGGGGGAAGCCGGCGCCCGGGGCGGCGCGCGCGGCGACCTCTACGTCGTGGTGCGGGTGGCGCCTCACCGGGTGTTCACACGTCGCGGCCCCGACCTGTCGTGCGAGCTGGAGATCTCGATGGTCCAGGCCGCGCTCGGCGACGTGATGCACATCGAGACGCTCACCGGGACGGCGAAGCTCGAGGTGCCACCCGGCACCCAGCCGGGCGCGCGGCTCGTGCTGCGGGGCCACGGGTTGCCCGACCTGCGCGGCGGCAGGGGCGACCTCTACGTCACCGTCCGCGTGGTCATCCCCACGCGCCTGACCCCGGAGCAGCGCGCGCTGCTGGAGCAGTTCGCGCAGCGTGGCGGTGCGCGCGGCGGGCGGCGGAAACCCATCTTGAAGAAGGTCAAGGACCTGCTGCAGCCCTCGTCGTGAGGTGGATCGAGGTCGCGGTGGCCGTGCGGCCGGGGGAGGTCGAGGCCGCTGGTGCGCTGCTGCTCCGGGCTGCGCCCGCAGGGTTCGCCGAGGTGCTGCGGCGCCGGCGGCGGGTCCTGCTGGCGTACCTGCCTGCGTCGGCCGCCGGACGGGCAGCGCTGCGCCGGCTGCGGCTTGCGCTGCGCGGTCTGGGCCTGCACCCGCAGGCCCGCGTGCGCTCCGAGGCGGGCTGGCTGGTCCCGCAGCACGCGCACCACCGGCCGGTGCCCGTGGGCCCCATCGAGGTCCAGCCGGCGCAGTGGCGGCGTCCGCCAGCCGGCGGGCGCGTGGCCGTGCGGCTCGACGCCGGGATGGCGTTCGGCAGCGGCACGCACCCCACGACGCAGCTGTGCTTGCGGGGTCTGCTGCCGCTCGCGCGCGGCGCACGGGTGATCGACGTGGGGACGGGCTCCGGCATTCTGGCCATTGCGGCGGCACGCCTGGGCGCCGCGCGGGTACTGGCCATCGACACCGACCCCGTTGCCGTAGCGGTGGCGCGGGCCAACGTGCGGAACAACGGGGTGGGCCAGCGCGTGCACGTGCGGCAGGGCGACGGTGTGCGCGGCGTGCGCGGGCGGGCCGACCTGGTGCTGGCCAACCTGACCGCCGAGGAGGTTGGCCGCGTGCTGCCGCAGCTGGTCCGGCGCCTCCGCCCGGGCGGGCGCGTGGTACTCAGCGGTTTCAGCTACGCTCGTGCGGCCGGTGTGGCGGCCGCGGCGGCGCGCTGCGGGCTGGCCGTGGAACGCGTCGCGCGGCTCCGCGGGTGGGCCGCGGTGCACGCGCGCACGGACGCGCGCCAGCGGACCGGGGCGGCGTCCGGACGGCGGGCGGGACCGTGAGCGCGGGCGGGCCGCCGCGGCAGCCGGTGCGGCGCTTCTACGTGGCGTCCGGCAGCCTGCAGGGCTCCGCGATCGCGTTCGCCCCGCGCGAGGCCCACCACATCGCCCGCGTGCTGCGCCTGCGGGCCGGGACGCGCATCGTGGCGTTCGACGGCACCCAGGAGGTCGACGCGGAACTGGTCGAGGTCTCGGGCCACGCGGTCACGGCGCGGGCCCTGGGCCCGGCGCGGCGCGTGGAACGTCCGGTGGCGATCACGCTGCTCCAGGGCCTCCCGCGGGGACCCAAGATGGACCTGATCGTCCGCATGGCCACCGAGATCGGCGTCGCCGCCGTGCAGCCGGTCCTGACCACGCGCAGCCTGCCGACCGCGGGCGCCGCGCGCCTGGAGCGGTGGCGGCGAATCGCGCGCGAGGCCGCGCGGCAGTGCGGCCGCGGAGATGTGCCGACGATCGACGCGCCCGCACCGCTGGTCGAGGCCCTGGCCGTCCTGGGCCCGGTGGACCTGCTGGTGGTGCCGTGGGAGCGCGCCACGCGCCCCCTGGGAGCGGCGACAGCGGGCCGGCCGTTCGTCACGGCGGGCGTGGTCGTGGGGCCGGAGGGCGGGCTCACCGACGACGAGGTGGCGGCCGTGACTGCCGCCGGCGGCGTTGCGGTCTCGTTGGGGCCGCTGGTGCTGCGCACGGAGACTGCGGGCGTGGTGACAGTGGCCATGCTGCTCTACGAGCGGCTGCTGCGATTGCATTTCGATTCATAAGACTGTATACTTATGCAGTCATGGCGATCCGGGTGAGCATTATCGGCGCCTCCGGCTACGGTGGCGGCGAACTGGTGCGGCTGCTGTGGGGGCATCCCCACGTACGACTGGTCCACCTCACCGCCGAGACCCGCAAGGCCGAGGCCTACGGCGACGTCTTCCCCAACCTGCGAGGCGTGGTGACCCACGCCACCGAGGAGGCGGACCTGGCGCGCGTCGCCGCCGACTCCGACGTGGTGTTCTTCGCGCTGCCCCACGGCATGCCGATGCAGATGGCCCCGCAGCTCGGCGACCGCGTGAAGATCATCGACCTGGGCGCCGACTTCCGGTTCCGCGATCCCGCGACGTACCAGCAGTGGTACCGGGTGCCGCATGCCTGCCCCGACCTGCTGGCCGCCGCGGTCTACGGGCAGCCCGAGGTGCACCGCGACCGGCTGCGCGCCGCGCGCGTGGTGGGCAATCCGGGCTGCTACCCCACCGCGGCGTTGCTGGCCATGGCGCCGTTCCTGCGGGCCGGGGTGGTGGAGGCCGACGGCATCGTGGTGGACGCCAAGTCGGGCGTCTCGGGCGCGGGCCGCGGTGTCTCCCTGGGCGTGCACTTCTCGGAGGTCAACGAGAACGTGAAGCCGTACAACGTGGCCGCGCACCGCCATCAGCCCGAGATCGCCCAGGAGATCCAGCAGCTCACGGGGCGCCCGGCCACCGTCACCTTCGTCCCGCACCTGGTCCCCATGACGCGCGGCATCCTGGCCACCGTCTACCTCCGCCTGCGGCAGCGGCTGACCGCGCAGGAGGCCGAGGGCCTGCTCCAGGAGGCCTACGCCCGCGAGCCCTTCGTGCGCGTGCTGACCGGCGCCCTGCCGCAGACCAAGGCCACCTGTGGCTCCAACTACTGCGACGTGGCCGTGCGGGTCGACCAGGATGCGGGGTGGGTCATCGCCATGGCCGCCATCGACAATCTGGTCAAGGGCGCCAGCGGCCAGGCCATCCAGAACATGAACATCATGTGGGGGCTTCCCGAGGACGCCGGCCTGCGGGTGTTGCCCCTCTACCCGTGACGGAGGCGTCCATGGCCCGCAGCGGTCTCCGGATCACCCTGCAGGACGGCACGGTGACCACCCCGCGCGGCTTTCGCGCTGCGGGCATCCACTGTGGTATCAAGCCCGACCGGCCCGATCTGGCCCTGGTGGCGGCCGAGGCGCCTGCCGCGGCGGCCGGGGTGTTCACCACGAACAAGATGCGCTCGGCGCCCGTGATCCTGAGCGAGGCCCGCCTGCGCGCGGGCCGGGCGCAGGCGGTGGTGATCAACAGCGGCAACGCCAACGCCTGCACGGGCGCCCGCGGCGAGGCCGATGCGCGGGCCATGACCGCGGCGGCTGCGGCGGCCCTGGGCATCGCCGAGGACCTGGTGCTGGTGGCGAGTACCGGTGTGATCGGCCGGCCGCTGCCCATCGAGGCGATCACGGCGGCGATGCCGCGCCTGACGGGCGCCCTGGGCGCCGACGGCCTGGCGGCGGCCCGGGCGATCATGACCACCGACGCCTTCCCCAAGACCGCAGCGGCCGCGGTGGCGCTGGGCGACGGCACCGTGCACATCGGCGGCATCGCCAAGGGCGCGGGGATGATCCATCCTGACATGGCCACCATGATCGCCGTGCTGACGACCGACGCCGCGGTGGCGCCGGAGCTGCTGCGCCGCGGCCTGCGCGCCGTGGTGGACCGCACCTTCAACTGCATCAGCGTCGATGGCGATACCAGCACCTCGGACAGCGTCTTCCTGCTGGCCAGCGGGGCGGCAGACGCACGGCCGATCGAGGCGGTCGACGCGCGGTACGCGGCGTTCACCGACGGCCTGGCGGCCGTGGCGGGCCGCCTGGCGCGCCTCATCGTGCAGGACGGCGAGGGGACGACCCGGGTCGTCGAGGTCCGGGTGCGGGGAGCGCGCTCCGTCGCCGACGCCCGGCGCGTGGGCAGGGCCGTGATGACGTCCCTGCTGGTGAAGACCGCCTTCCACGGGGCCGAGCTGAACTGGGGGCGCCTGGCGGCCGCCGTCGGCCGCAGCGGCGCCGACGTCGACCCCGGCCGGCTGGCGATCGCCATCGGCGACGTGTGGGTGGTGGAGCGCGGCGTGGGCGTCCCGGAGCGCTACGACGCCGCGGCGCCGCTCCTGCAGGCGTCCGAGGTGGCCGTCACGCTGGACCTGGGGCTGGGCACCGGCGCGTTCGTCGGATGGACCAGCGACCTGGGCGAGACGTACGTGAAGATCAACAGCGGGTACCTGACGTGACGCTCGTCGACCTGGCCTCCGAGGCGCGGCTGATCGCGGCCGGGGTGCGCTACGCCGCGGCCTGGCGGGGGAAGACGGTGGTCGTCAAGTACGGCGGCAGCGTCATGGACGCCGGTGCGGCCGGCACCGTCATCGAGGACCTGGTGTTGCTCAAGGCCGCGGGGATCCACCCGGTGCTGGTGCACGGCGGCGGCCCCGAGATCACGCGGATGCTGGAGCGGGTCGGCAAGCCCACGCGGTTCGTCGACGGCCTGCGCGTCACCGACGAGGAGACGATGGAGATCGTGGAGATGGTGCTGGCGGGCCGCGCCAACAAGGCGCTGGTCACGCTCATCGGGCAGGCCGGGGGCAGCGCCGTAGGGGTGTCGGGCAAGGACGCCGGCCTGCTCCGGGCGCGCAGGTGGGAGGGGGCTGCAGACCTCGGGCTCGTGGGCGAGGTCGTCGAGGTGCGCGCCGACCTCCTGCGTACCCTGAGCGAGGCCGGGCACATTCCCGTGGTCGCCTCCCTCGGCCTGGGCCCGGGCGGCGAGAGCCTGAACCTCAACGCCGACCACGCCGCGGCCGCCCTGGCGGCCGCCGTGGGCGCCAGCAAGCTCATCATCCTCACCGACGTGCCGGGCGTGATGCGCACGCGGGACGGGACGCCCGCGCTGATCTCCAGCCTCACGGCCGCCGAGGCCAGGGCCTTGATCGCCGACGGCACGGTATCGCGGGGGATGATCCCCAAGGTCGAGGCGTGCCTGATGACCCTGGAGCGCGGCGTGCCCAGCGCGCACATCATCGGCACCGAGGCGCCCCATGCCCTGCTGCTGGAGCTGTTCACCGAGGAGGGCATCGGCACCATGATCACGGGAGGGGGACGATGACGACCGACGAGGTGCTGGACCTGACGGGCCGCTACCTGCTGCCGACCTACCGGCGCGCGCCCGTGGCGTTCGCCTCCGGGCAGGGGGTGTGGCTGTACGACCTGGAGGGCCGGCGGTACCTGGACTTCATCGGCGGGATCGCCGTCTGTGCCCTCGGGCACAACCATCCGGCGCTGGTGGCGGCCGTGGCGGACCAGGCGGCGAGGGTGATCCACGTCTCCAACCTGTTCCACATCGCGGAACAGGCCCGCCTGGCCCAGTGGCTGGTCGAGCACTCGGCGTTCGACCGCGTCTGGTTCTGCAACAGCGGCGCTGAGGCCAACGAGGCAGCCATCAAGCTGGCGCGCAAGTGGGGCCGGCGGGGTGAGCGCCACCGCTATGAGATCATCGTCGCCCACCAGTCGTTCCACGGCCGGACGATGGGGACCCTGGCGGCCACGATGCAGCCCAAGTACCAGGAGCCGTTCGCGCCGCTGCTGCCGGGGTTCGTGGCGGTGCCGTTCAACGATCCCGACGCGCTGGCCGGCGCGACGACCGAGCGCACCGTGGCGGTGATGCTGGAACCGGTGCAGGGCGAAAGCGGCGTCGTGCCCGCCGACCCCGCGTACCTGCAGGCCGCCCGCGAGTGGTGCACGGCCAACGATCTGCTGCTCATCCTGGACGAGGTCCAGACTGGGATGGGCCGCACGGGCACGCTCTTCGCCTACGAGCAGTACGGCATCGTTCCCGACATGATGACGCTGGCCAAGGGGCTGGGGGGCGGCGTGCCGATCGGCGCGCTGCTGGTCAGGGAGCACTGCGCCGCCCTGGGCGCCGGGGACCACGGCAGCACGTTTGGCGGCAACCCGCTGGCGTGCGCCGCAGCCCTGGCCGTGGCGCAGACGATCGTGGCCGCGCGCCTGCCGGAGCGCGCCGGGACCCTGGGCCGGTACTTCGCCGCTGGCCTGCAGCGGCTCGTGGACCGCGGGCTGGCGCGTGCGGTGCGCGGGCGCGGACTGCTGCTGGCGCTGGAACTGGGGACCGACGCCGCTCTGGTCGTCGACCGGTGCCGCGCCGAGGGGCTGCTGGCGAACGCGGTCCAGGCGCAGACGCTGCGGTTCGCGCCGCCGCTCATCGTCAGCGAGGAGGAGATCGACCAGGCGCTGGCCGTCCTGGAGCGCGTGCTGGCCGCGGTGGTCGCCGCCCCTGGGCCGGTCGGGACGACCTGACAGACGGCGCGGCGCCGCGGCGGGAGGGGCCCCGGCTGGCCCCAGAGAGGAGCACGGAAGTGACGCAGGTGCGGAAGGTGGCGCTGGCCTACTCAGGCGGGCTCGACACGTCGGTGGCGATTCCCTGGTTGCGCGAGACCTACGGCTGCGAGGTCATCGCCGTCATCGTCGATGTCGGCCAGGGCGAAGACCTGGAGGCGACCCGGGCCAAAGCGGTCGCCTCGGGCGCCGCAGCGGCGCACGTCATCGACGTGCGCCGCACGTTCGTCACCGACTTCATCGTGCCCATGGTGCAGGCCGGTGCGGTCTACGAGGGCCGCTATCTGCTCGGCACGGCGCTCGCCCGGCCGCTCATCGCCAAGACGCAGGTCGAGGTGGCGCTGGCCGAGGGGTGTGACGCCCTGGCCCACGGGTGCACGGGGAAGGGCAACGATCAGGTCCGGTTCGAGCTGGCGTACCAGGCGCTGGCGCCGGGTCTGAAGGTCATCGCGCCGTGGCGGGAGTGGCCGATCCGCTCGCGCGAGCAGGCCATGGCCTACGCCGAACGGTACGGCATTCCGGTGCCGGCCAGCCGGGAGAAGCCCTACAGCGTCGACCGGAACCTCTGGCACTGCAGCAGCGAGGCCGGCATCCTGGAGGACATCTGGGCCGAGCCGCCGGCGGACCTGTACCAGTACACGGCCGACCCGTGCACCGCGCCCGCCGAGCCCGAGTACGTCGAGATCGACTTCGAGGAGGGGCGCCCGGTGGGCCTGAACGGCCAGCGCACCGATGCGCTGGCCCTGATGGAGCGGCTCAACGCGCTGGGCGGCCGCCACGGCGTCGGCCGGGTGGACATGGTGGAGAACCGGCTGGTAGGGATGAAGACGCGGGGAGTCTACGAGACCCCCGGCGGCACCGTCCTGATGGCGGCGCACCGCGACCTGGAGGCGATCACGGTGGAGCGCGAGTGCGCCCACTTCAAGCTCCAGATCGCTCATCGCTACGCCGAGCTGATCTACTACGGCCAGTGGTTCTCACCGCTGCGCCAGGCGCTGGACGCGTTCGTGGGGGCCACGCAGCGCACGGTCACGGGCACGGTGCGCCTGCGTCTCTACCGCGGCACCGCGCTGCCGGTGGGCCGGCGCTCGCCCGTGTCGCTGTACAACCCCGCGCTGGCCACGTTCGAGGCGGACGATGTCTACGACCACCGGGACGCGGGCGCGTTCATCCGGCTGTTCGGGCTGCCCACGCGCGTCTTCGCCCAGGTCAACCCGCATCTGATCCGTGCCCTGCATGAGCGAGTCCGCTGAGCCTGCCGGCACCTACCGGATGTGGGGCGGGCGGTTCCGCGCCACCCCCGAGCCCCGCGTGCTGGAGCTGCTGTCGTCGCTCCCCGTGGACCGGTGGCTGCTGCGCTGGGACCTGCTCGGGAGCCTGGCGCACGTGGTGAGCCTCGGGGAGGCGGGCGTGATTCCCCCGGCAGTGCGCGATGCGCTGGCCGGTGGCCTGCGCGCGCTGCTGGCGGAGGCGGACGCGAGCAGCCTGGTACCCGCCGGCGCGTACGAGGACGTCCACTCCTTCATCGAGGGCACGCTGGCGGCGCGCCTGGGCGAGGTGGCCGGCTGGCTGCACACCGGCCGCAGCCGCAACGACCAGGTGGCGACGGCGTTCCGCCTGGCCCTCAAGGACGAGGTGCGGCAGGTGCTCGGTGGGCTGTGCGGGCTGCTGGAGGCGCTGCTCCACCGCGCGCGCGAGGCGCAGGACGTGATCGTCCCAGGGTATACCCACCTGCAGCGCGCCCAGCCCGTGCTGCTGGCGCACGCCTGGCTCGCCTACTTCTGGATGCTCCGCCGCGACGCGGGGCGGCTGCGCGACGCCTACCGGCGCCTGGACGTGCTGCCTCTGGGATCCGGGGCCATCGCCGGATCGGGGTTCCCGGTGGACCGCCAGCGCCAGGCCGCGCTGCTGGGCTTCGCGGAGATCTCCCAGAACAGCATCGACGCCACGGGTGACCGCGACTTCGCCTTCGAACTGCTAGCGGCCGCCGCGGCGCTCGGACTGCACCTGTCGCGCTGGGCTGAGGACCTGGTGCTGTGGGCTTCCCATGAGTTCGGGCTCATTGGGCTACCGCAGGCGCTCCTGACCGGCAGCAGCCTGATGCCGCAAAAGCAGAACCCCGACCTGCTCGAGATGGCGCGCGGCCAGGCCGGGGTGGCGCTCGGGGCGCTGGTGACGCTGGGGGTAGTCCTCAAGGGCCTGCCGGCCGGCTACAGCCGCGACCTGCAGGAAGACAAGGCTGCGACCGCAACCGGGCTGCGCGCCGTGCGGGCCGCGCTGGAGGCGATGACGCTGGTCGTCGCCGGGCTGGAGATCCGCCGCGATCGCGCGGCGGCGGCGCTGCGCGGTGGGTTCCTCACCGCGACGGAGGTGGCCGACTACCTGGTGCGGCGGGGCGTGCCGTTCCGCGAGGCGCACCATCTGGCGGGTCAGGTGGTGCTGGCGGCGGAGGAGCGCGGCTGCGAGCTGTGGGAACTCCCGCTGGCGGTCTACCGCCAGGTCAGCCCGCGCTTCGGGCCCGACGTGTTGCAGGCCGTGACGGTCGAAGGCGCGGTGGCGGCCAAGGCGACGCCGGGCGGCACTGCGCCGGAGCAGGTCGCGGCGGCGCTGGAGGCCGCGCAGGCGGCGCTGGTCGTGGAGCGAGCCTGGGTGGACCAGGCGGCCGCCGCGCAGCAGCAGGCCGAGGCCAGGCTGCTCGCCGCCGCCGGGGGCTAGGCGCCGTGCACCGGCGCGCGCAGCGCATCTTCGAGATCATCGCCCGCACGCCGATCGCGACCCAGGAGGAACTGGTGCGGGCGCTGCGCGCCCGCGGGATTCGCGTGACCCAGGCCACGGTGTCACGGGACATCAAGCGGCTGGGGCTGGTGAAGGTCCCCACGGGCGATGGCTCCTACCGCTACGCGGCGCCCGGGGCGACACCGCCGCCGGGCGAGGAGGTGCGGCGCAGGCTCCAGCGGGCCTTCGCCGACTACGTCACGGCGGTCGAGGAGGGCAGTGGGCTGGTGCTGGTCAAGACGGCCGACGGCAGCGCCGGCCCGGTAGCCGAGGCCATCGACGACGCGGCGTGGCCCGAGGTCGCCGGCACTGTCGCTGGCGACAACACCATCATCGTCGTCCCCCGCCTGGCCCGCCACCGGGCCGTCGTCCTGCGGCGGCTCCGCAGCCTGCTCTAGCCTCCCGCCGACGCCCGGCTCCGCGGTCCGGCCACGCCTCGGGCAGAGGATGGGTCACGCCCCCGCCGAAGGGTATAGAGATCGGGGGAACCGCGTGAGAGAACCCGCGTCCCAGCAGGCGACGGTCCAGTTGCCCTCCGGGCCGGCGGCCGTGGCCGTTCTCGGCCAGCAGGACCTGCTGCTGGCCATGGTGGAGGAGGAGGTGGGAGCTTCGGTTCACGTCCGCGGTGACACCCTGGTCATCCGCGGGACCGCCGCCCAGGTCGACCGGGCGACGCGCGTCTTCGAGGAACTCATCGGCCTGGCTGCCGCCGGCCATACGCTGACGCCTGCGGACCTGCGCCGCCTGCTGCGCGCCGATGCGCCGGCTACGGCCGTGCGCGCGGCTGGAGACGTGCTGTTACAGACGCCCAGCGGCAAGCCGATCGCCCCGCGCACTCCTGGCCAGGCAGCGTATGTCGACGCGATCCGCTCCCACGATCTGACGTTCGCGATCGGGCCGGCTGGCACGGGCAAGACCTACCTGGCCGTGGCCATGGCCGTGGTGGCGCTGCGCGCCCGCGCCGTCCAGCGCATCGTCCTGACCCGGCCGGCCGTGGAAGCGGGCGAGCGGCTGGGGTTCCTGCCAGGGGACATCGCGGCCAAGGTGGACCCCTACCTGCGGCCGCTGTACGACGCGCTGTACGAGATGCTGGGGCCCGAGCGGTTCACCCGGCTGTCGGAGCGGGGCGTCATCGAGGTCGTGCCGCTGGCGTTCATGCGGGGCCGGACCCTGAACGACGCGTTCATCATCCTCGACGAGGCGCAGAATACGACCCACGAGCAGATGAAGATGTTCCTGACGCGCATGGGGTTCGGGTCGCGGGCGGTGGTCACCGGCGATATCACGCAGATCGACCTGCCCCGCGACCGGGTCTCGGGGCTGGTCGAAGCCCGCGAGATCTTCCGTGGCCTGGAGGGCATCGCGTTCGTGGAGCTGCGCGAAAGCGACGTCGTGCGCCACGAGCTGGTCCAGACCATCGTGCGCGCCTACGAGCGCTACGAGATGACGCGGGGGTCTGGCGGAGGTTCTGCCTGATGGCCC
This sequence comes from Candidatus Fervidifonticultor secundus, assembly GCA_031459385.1. GTDB lineage: Bacteria > Sysuimicrobiota > Sysuimicrobiia > Sysuimicrobiales > Humicultoraceae > Fervidifonticultor > Fervidifonticultor secundus. The sequence continues at coordinate 52,559 of JAVKIP010000011.1, forward strand.
GCAGCGCCCCGCGGGCTGTGGCCGGCCCGCGCCGCCTGGCGTGGGCGCGCCGCGTGGGGATCGGCCTCGGCACACTCGTGGGGCTCGTGGCCATCATCGGCGTGGACTACCTTCCGCCCCGGCTGGACCTCCAGCCCGGCCAGCCGAGCCCGCGCGACATCCGGGCGCCCCGCACCGTCGAGTTCGAAGACGACGTCCGGACCGAGGCGCTGCGGGCCGAGGCGATGCGCGCGGTGCCGCCGGTCCTGCGGCACGTGCCCACCGAGGTGGCCGCGGCACGCCAGGCCGTGGCCCGGGCGTTTGCGGCCGTTCTGGATGTACGTGCGCGCAGCCGCTTCGCGTCGGTCGTCGCCGGGATGGCGGCGATGCGGGCCGCGGCGGCACTTCCCCTCTCCGATGTCGCGGCCCGCGCCGCAGCCACGGCGCCGCGCACCCAGCTGGCGCGAGCGGCGAAGGTCGCCGAGGCCGCGGTGGACCAGGCCCTGGCTGCCGGCGTCCGGGTCGAGGATCTGACCATGGCCCGCGAGCGTGCCCGGCAGGCGGTGCGCGATGGCGGCCTGCCGGTCGACCTGCGGGCCCTGGCCGCGGAGGTCGCCGCCGCGGCGGTGCGCCCGACCATGGAGGTGGACCAGGGCAGGACTGCGGCGGCGCGCCTGGCTGCCGCGAGTGCCGTCCCGCCGGTTCGCGTCCGGCTCGAGCGCGGGCAGATCATCGTGCGCGACGGCGACGTCGTGACGCCCGCGCACCTGCGCATGCTGGCTGCGGCCGGGCTCTACCCGCCGCGCGTGAGCTGGGCGGGGGTGGGCGGGGTGGCGGTCGTCGCGGCCCTGGTCCTGGTCGCGACCGGCGCGTACCTGTGGCAGTACCAGCCGGAGATCTGGACCAGCGAGCGCTTGCTCGTGGTTTGGAGCCTGATCGTCCTCCTCACCGTGTTCCTGAGCCAGGCGCTGGGCGCGCCGCGCTTCAGCAACTTCCTGGCGCCGTCGGCCATGGGTGCCATGCTGCTGGGCATTCTGCTCCGACGCCGGCTGGCACTCTTCTCGTCCGCCACGGTCGCGGTGCTGGTGGGGCTGGCCTCCCAGCGCGACCTGGCGTCCGCCGTCGTTGCGTTCCTGGGCGGCCTGGCCGGCGTGTTCGCGACGCGCCAGATCCACCGCCGGTCCGACTTCGGGCTGGCCGGGCTCGTGGTGGGCGCCACCAACGCCGTGGCCATCCTGGGCATGGGGCTGGCCGAGGGCCTTGAGGTCTACCCCGCACTGGTAGTGGCGAGCGCGTGGGGCGTGGCCGGCGGGCTCCTCTCGGGCGTGGCGGCCATCGGCGTGCTGCCATTCATCGAGCAGCTCTTTGGGCTCGTCACGCCCATCAAGTTGCTGGAGCTGGGCAACCCCGCCCACCCGCTGCTGCGACGGCTGCAGCTGGAAGCCCCCGGCACCTATCACCACAGCATCATGGTCAGCAACCTGGCCGAGGCGGCGGCGGAGGCCGTGGGCGCCGACGCGCTGCTGGCGCGCATCGGGACGTACTACCACGACGTGGGCAAGCTGCGCCGACCGGCCTTCTTCGTGGAGAACCAGATGGGCGTCGACAACCCCCACGAGAAGATGACCCCGAGCCTCTCGGCCCTCACCGTGGCGGCGCACGTGCGCGACGGGCTGGACCTGGCCCGCGAGTACGGCCTGCCGCCGGTGATCCAGGAGTTCATCGCGCAGCACCACGGCACCACCCGCCTGACGTACTTCTACCATCAGGCCCTCGAGCGCGGGGACGCGGTAGACGAGGCGGCCTTCCGGTACGAGGGGCCCAGGCCCCAGACGCCGGAGACGGCGATCCTCATGCTGGCCGATGCGGCAGAGGCCGCCGTCCGCTCGCTGCCCCGCCCCACGCCCGACCGGCTGGAGGAAGCGGTGCGCAAGATTATCCGTGAGAAGCTGGAGGACGGCCAGCTGGACGAGTGCGGGCTCACGTTCCGCGACCTCGACCGCATCGCCGGCGCGTTCGTGCGCATCCTTTCGGGCATCCTGCACCCGCGGGTCGAGTACCCGGATCTGGAGCGCGAGCTCCAGCGCCGGCGGCCCGAGCGGGTGGCGCGGCTGCGATGGCGCTAGTGGCGCCGGCCAGTCGGGTCCGGCGCGTTCGGCGGGCGTGACCATGCGCGTCCACCTCGTGACCCACCGCGTACGGAGCGGCGTCCCGCGCCAGGTCGTGGCGGCGGCGGCCCGGGCGGCGTTGCGGGCCACGCGGGCCCCGGCGGCCACCGAGGTGGAGGTCGCTCTGGTGGACGACGCGACGATCGCGCGCCTGAATCGTCGCTACCTGGGGCATCGCGGCCCCACCGACGTGCTGACGTTTCCGGGCGACAGTTCGCCGGTGCTGGGCGAGATCGTGGTGTCAGTGGAGCGTGCCCGGGCCCAGGCGGCCGCGCTGGGGCACGGGCTGTGGCGCGAGGTCGCCCTGCTGGTGATCCACGGCGTGCTGCACCTGCGCGGCTACGACGACCGGACGCATGCCGGCGCGGCCCGCATGCACCGCCGCGCCCACGCGATCCTGGCCACCCTCCGGCGGACCGGGGCGGCGCGGATGCGGCCGCCGCGGGGACGCCGGTGAGGCACTCGCTCTGGCAGAGCCTGCAGTTCGCCGGGCGCGGGTTGCGCGACGGGTGGCGCTCGCAGCGGACGATGCGCGTGCACGTGGCCGCCGCTCTGGTCGTGGCCGGGGCGATCCTGTGGCTCGACGTCGCGCCGGCGGAGACGGCGGTGCTGCTGGTGACCGTGGCGGCGGTGCTGGCCGCCGAGCTGTTCAACACCGCGGTGGAGGTCCTGGTGGACCTCGTTGTTGGCGAGCAGCACCACGACCTCGCCCAGCGCGCCAAGGATCTCAGCGCCGCGGCCGTGCTCGTGACCGCCGTCGCCGCAGCCGGGGTCGGCCTCCTCGTGCTCGCAGGCCCGGCGCTGGCGGCGCTGCGCCGCGGCGCGCTCACCGGTCAGGCGACCGCGCGCCTGCTGGCCGCGGCGCTGCTGGTGGCGCTGGCGGCGGCGGTGGTGCGCGCGGCACGGCGCCCGTCGCCTGTGGTAGAATAACATCTCGAGCGCGTTGGGCCGTCCTGGCCCAGAAGGCAGGCACGACCTCGGGTGGACGCGTCACGTGCGGGGCTGGGTGCGTACAGTGTCGAGCTGGTCATCCTCGGGCTGCTGGTAGCGCTCGCTGCGTTCTTCTCGGGGGCCGAGACCGCGCTCCTGACGGCCAACCGGCTGCGGCTGCGCCGCCTCCAGGAGGAAGGCAGCGGGCGCGCGCGGACGGCGCTGCGCCTGCTCGAGCACCCGGCACGGCTGCTGTCCACGCTGCTCATCGGCAACAGCATCGCGACCATCGCGGCGGCCGTGGTGGCTACCGCGATCCTGATCCGCCTCCTGGGGGCCGAGCGCGGTCCGCTCTACGCGTTCATGGCCACGACGCTGGTCGTGCTGATCGTCGCCGAGATTGCGCCCAAGACCGTCGCGGCCCACCACGCCGACCGCCTGGCCATGTGGGTCGCGCCGCCGCTGCGGGCGCTGGTCTGGCTGCTGGCACCGGTGGTGCGGGTGATCTCCCTTTTCGCGAGCTTCCTGGTGCGGCCCTTCGGGGGCCGCGTGCAGCCCGATGCCCCCATGGTCACGCAGGAGGAGATCCAGCTCCTGGTGCGCATGGGCGAGGAGCAGGGGGTCCTGGAGCAGGACGAGCGCGAGATGATCCACTCCATCTTCCAGTTCGGCGACACGGTGGTGCGCGAGGTCATGACGCCCCGCATCGACATGGTGTGCGTCGAAGCCGACGCGCCGGTCGAGGCGCTGCTGGACGTCGTGCGCGAACACGGCTATTCCCGTGTCCCGGTCTACAGTGACACCGTCGACCAGATCGTTGGCGTGGTGCACGTGAAGGACCTGCTGACGGCCTCGCGGCAGGGGACGCTGCGGGGCGCGGCGCACGAGTTCGCGCGCCCGGCCTACTTCGTCCCGGACAGCAAGCGGCTTGACGATCTCTTCCGGGAGATGCGCCGCAAGAAGGTGCACATGGCCATCGTGGTGGACGAGTACGGGGGGACCGCCGGACTGGTCACGATCGAGGACCTGCTGGAAGAGATCGTGGGGCCCATCCAGGACGAGTACGACGCCGAGGAGCCGCCGATCCGCATGGTGGACGAGCGGGTCGCCCTGGTGGACGGGCGCGTGCACCTGGAAGAGGTCAACGCGGCCCTGGGCCTCGACCTGCCGGCGGGCGAGGTGGACTCGCTGGGCGGCTTCGTCTACAGTCTGCTCGGGCACGTGCCGGCACAGGGTGAGCGCGTGACGTACGATGGCGTGGAACTGGCCGTCGAGCGCGTCGACGGCAACCGGATCGCGCTGGTCAAGGTGACCAAGGCCGAGCCTGCCGCCACGGCCCAGGATTGAATGCGCGCGCGGCTCCGGACCTATCTCATCGCCGGCCTGCTGGTCGTGCTGCCCGTGGCCGTCACCGTGGCGGTCCTGCGGTGGCTGTTCCGGGTGCTGGACAGCGTGCTGGCGCCTGTTTTTGCCCTGGCGGGCCTGCGCGTGCCGGGCCTGGGGCTGCTGGCCGGCGTGGCGCTCATCCTCGTGGCCGGGGCCATGGCCAGCAACGTCCTGGGGCGCCGGCTGGTCGAGGCCTTCGACCGAGTGATGCTCCGGATTCCGCTTGCCCGGTCGGTGTACGCCGCCACCAAGCAACTGGCCGACTCGATCTTGCACCCCAACCGCATGGCGCTCAAGGAAGCCGTCCTGATCGAGTGGCCGCGCAAAGGGCTCTACACCGTCGGCTTCCTCACCGGCGAAGCGCGGGGCGAGATCCGGGCCGTGGCCGGCGAGCGCATCGTGAACGTCTTCGTCATGACCACCCCGAACCCCACCAGCGGGTTCGTGTGCCTGGTGCCCGAGAGCCAGGTCGTCAGGCTCCAGATGCCCATCGAGGACGCGCTGAAGCTGGTGGTCTCGGGTGGCATCGTGGTCCCGCCCGAGGCGGGCCAGCCCGTGGCGGCGCGCCGGTTCGAATGAGCATCGGCGCGGGCGAGGTCGAGGCGCTGACGCGCGCAGCCCGGGCCGTACGCCGTCGCGCCTACGCCCCCTATTCGCGGTTCGCGGTGGGTGCGGCGGTGCTCACGGTGTCCGGCACGATCGTGGCCGGGTGCAACGTGGAGAACGCCTCTTATGGCCTCTCGATCTGCGCGGAGCGCGTGGCGGTGGCGTGCGCCGTGGCCGGGGGCCATCGCCGCCTGCGCGCCGTGGCCGTGGCGGCCGATCCGCCGGCGCCCCCCTGCGGCGCCTGCCGGCAGGTGCTCCTGGAGTTCGGCGTCGACGCCGTGATCGTGGCGCCCGTGCGCGGGGCGCCGCGCCTCCACCGGCTGGCCGACCTGCTCGCGCATCCGTTCGTGCCCGACCGGCTTCCTTGACGCCCTTGCGCGGGCGTCAGTATAGTAGTCGCGACGCGGTGCCGGCGCGGCCGTCCGGCCGCGATCCAAGCTGGGAGCAGGATGGTGCATGTTACGTCGCTGCCGTTCAGCCGGCTCCTGGGCAGGCGGGTGGTGGACGCCCACGGCTATCCGCTGGGCCGCCTCGCCGACCTGGCGGCCGAGGTGCACCCTACGCGGCCCCGCATCGTCGGGCTCCTGCTGGATGTGGACCGGCCCCGCGTGGCCCTCATCCCCTGGAGCGCGGTCGGCGCGCTTGAGCCCCAGGTTCGCCTGAGCGTCCCGCGCGCGGCCCTCCAACCGCGCCCCCTGCAGCCCAACGAGGTGCCCCTGCGCGAGGCGCTGCTGGACAAGCAGGTCGTGGATACGCACGGCCTGCGGGTCGTGAAGGTCAACGACCTGTTCCTCTCCCAGAGCAACGGCGAGCTGCTGCTCAGCGGCGTGGACGTGGGCCTGACGGGCCTGCTGCGCCGGCTGGGGCTCGAGCGGCCGGTGCGCTGGATGTTCGCGCACCTGCGGCGGCCGCTCGTGGACCATGCGCTCCCCTGGACCTACGTCGCCGCGCTCGGCGGGCCCGTGACTCCCTTGAAGCTGTCGATCTCGCGCGAGCGCCTCCAGGCTATCCACCCGGCCGACCTGGCCGACCTGCTGAGCGAGATGGATCGCGAGGAGCGGGTCGAGGTCATGTCCGCGCTGCGCGACGACGTCGCCGCCGAAGTGCTGGAAGCGGCAGAGCCGGAGGTGCAGACCAACATCCTCCGGTCGCTGCCGGCCGATCGCGCCTCAGACATCCTGGAGGAGATGGAGCCCGACGAGGCGGCGGACGTGCTGGGCGAGTTGCCCCACGAGACCGCGACGCAGCTGCTCGACCGCATGGAACCCGAAGCCGGCGCCGAGGTGAGCCGGCTGCTGGCCTACCCGCCGAAGTCGGCCGGGGGACGCATGACCCTCGACTTCATCGCGGTACCGGCCGAATTCACCGCGGAGCAGGCCATCGCCCGCCTCCGGGAACTGGCGCCGGACGCCGAGACGATCTACTACGTGTACGTGGTGGACGACGCCGGCCGGCTGCAGGGCGTGCTGTCCCTGCGGCGGCTGCTGATCGCAGATCCCCAGACGCCCGTGACCCGGCTGATGTCCTCCGACCTGGTGGCGGTCCGTGCGGACGAGAGCGACGAAGCGGCGGCCGGGCTCCTCATGAAGTACGACCTGCTGGCGGTCCCGGTCCTCGACGCGGAGGGCCGGCTGCTGGGCATCATCACCGTCGACGACGTCGTCGACCTGCTGGCTGACCGGCTGGGCGGCCGGCTCCCCCGCCGCCTGGAGCGCATCCGGCGGCGGTCGCGGGAGTAGGGTGCGTGCGGGGGGTGCGGCGGCGCTGGACGGCCCTCGTCGTGTTCCTCTCGGTCGCCGGGCCGGGCATCATCACCGCCGCGGTCGACAACGACGCCAACGGCATCGCGACGTACTCGACGGCGGGCGCCCACTTCGGATACACGCTGCTGTGGACCCTACCGCTGGCCGCGGTGGCCCTGGTAGTCATCCAGGAGATGACCGCGCGCATGGGGTCCGTGACCGGCATGGGGCTGGCCGACCTGATCCGCGAGCAGTTCGGGGTGAAGGTCACGACGGCCGTCATGGCCGTCCTGGCCGTGGCCAACTGGGCCAACACCATCGGGAACTTCGCGGGCGTGGCCGGGAGCCTGGAGATCTTCCGCCTGCCACGGCTCGTCGGCGTGCCCGTCGTGGCCGCAGCCGTCGCACTCCTCGTGCTGCGCGGCGGCTACCGCCTCATCGAGCGCGTCTTCCTGGGGGCCTCCGCGCTCTACGTCCTCTACGCGGTCTCAGCCGTCCTGGCCCGGCCCGACTGGGCCGCGGTCGCGCGGGCCGCCGTCGTGCCGGTCATCCGGGTCGAGCCCGACTACCTCTACCTGCTGATCGCGCTGATCGGCACGACCATCGCGCCGTGGATGCAGTTCTACCAGCAGGCCGCCGTGGTGGACAAGGGCCTCACCGCGGGAGACCTGCGGCTCCAGCGGGTGGACACGGCCCTGGGCGCGCTGGTGACGGCGCTGGTTGCCGGGTCGATCATCGTCGCCACCGCCGCGACGCTCAATCCCGCCGGCGTGACGGTCGAGCGGGCCGAGGACGCGGCACGGGCGCTGGCGCCGCTGGCCGGGGTCTACGCGTCCGGGTTGTTCGCCCTGGGGCTGCTGAACGCCGCCGTCTTCTCCGTGGCGATCATTCCCCTCTCCACGGCCTACGCCGTCTGCGAGGCGTTTGGCTGGGAGGCCGGACTCGACCGCCCCATCGCGCAGGCGCCGGTCTTCTACGGCCTGTTCCTCACTGTCCTGGCTGCCAGCGCGCTGCTGGTGCTGTGGCCGGGGTTGCCCCTGATCCCGGTGATGGTGTTCTCGCAGGCGCTGAACGGTGTGCTGCTGCCTGCGGTGCTGCTGACGATGCTGCGGCTGGTCAACGATCCGCGGCTGATGGGCGCGCACGTGAACGGTCCCGCGGCCAATGCCATCGCGGGGACCGTGACCGCCGCGCTCGTGCTGCTGACCCTGGTGCTGCTGGCGTGGAGCTTCTAGGGCGCGGTCCACAGCGGGACCCCCAGGCGCGCTGACCCGTGGGGCTGTACGTCCTCGAGGGCATCGTGTTGCGGCGCCGGAGCCTGGGCGAAGCCGACCGCCTGGTGACCCTCTTCTCCCGCGACCGGGGGAAGGTCACAGCCGTGGCGCGCGGTGCCCGGCGTCCCAGGAGCCGGCTCGGCGGACGGCTGGAGCCACCCGCGCGGGTGCGGGCGCTGGTGGCCGAAGGCCGCACGCTCGACGTGCTCGCCCAGGTCGAGGTGCTCGACGCGTATCCTCCGCTCCGGCGGGACCTGGAGCGGATGGCGGCGACGGCTCTGGTGCTGGAGCTGGTCGACCGCGCGCTGGCCGACCGGCATCCCCACCCTGACGTTTACCGCCTGCTGCAGGACGCGCTGGGGCTGCTCGTGCAGGGTGCCGGCGATCTGGCCTGCGTGTGGTTCCTGGCGCGGCTGCTCGTGCTGACCGGATATCGACCGGTGGTCGGGCGGTGCGCCGCGTGCGGCAACCGGACACGCGGGGAGGTCGCCTGGAGCGCCATCCTGGGAGGCGGCCTCGACGCCAGCTGCCAGGCGAGGGACCCGCAGGCGACGCCGCTGGACGCGCGGGCCGCGGCATTGCTGGCGTTCCTGTTGGATGCTCGGCCAGCGGCGGTGCGGCGGCTGCGGCCGCCGGCGCGCGCCCTTGCGGCGGCCGGGAGGGCGCTGCGCCGGACGGCCGAGGCGGCCTGGGAGGTGCGCCTGCGGGCGCCTGCGGTCATCGGGCGCCTGCGGGAGACGGCGCCGTCGTACGCGACGGCACGGAGCGGTTCCGGCACGCCTTGAGCGCGGCCCTGCATGGTATATTTCCTCCTGGGGAGGTGCACGCATGGAGATCGATCTCGATCGGGCGCGTCGCGCCATCGTAGACCTGGGCGCGGCCCTGGCGGAAGCGCGCGGTGTGGTGCGGGTGGCGCCGGACTCGGTCGTGCGGATCCGGACCGAGTCCGAGGTGATCGAGCTGCCGGTCTCGTGGGCCGTGGCGGGGCTCGTGGCGTTTGCCGCCGCGGCGCTGCTCTCGGCCGTGCCCGTGCCCACCGTGCGCCGCCGCAGCCGGGAAGAGGAGCCGCTGGGCATCGGCTAGCGCTGGCGCGAGTTGACCCCGTTTCCACGTCGCTGCTAGAATGAGCCTAAATCGTCGACCGTCTGGCAATGCGGGAGAGGAGTAGGCGCGCGGCCGGCCGAAGAGAGCCCGTGGCCGGTGCGAACGGGTGCGGCGTGCGCTGAACGGCGCTCCCAAGCTGGCGCCCGGCGCGCGGATCTCGTCGCGCTGCTGTGGCCGGGATCCGCCCGAGAGCGCGGAGGGAAGGGCCCGCCGGGCGGGACCGCCGGCGGGAATCAGGGTGGAACCGCGGAGCCGCCGTCCCTGAGGACGGGGCTCCTTTTTGTGTGAGCCGATGCCGCCGCGGGCGCGTGCGCTGACGTTTCAGGACCTGATCCTGGCCCTGCACCGGTTCTGGGGGGCGCAGGGGTGCGTGCTCGACGAACCGTACGACGTCGAGGTCGGGGCGGGCACGATGCACCCGGCGACGTTCTTCGGCGCGCTCGGACCGTGTCCGTGGCGCGTGGCGTACGTCCAGCCCAGCCGGCGGCCGGTCGATGGACGGTATGGCGACAACCCCAACCGGCTCTACAAGCACTACCAGTACCAGGTGATCCTGAAGCCGCCGCCCGACGACGTCCAGGCCGTCTACCTGCGGAGCCTGGAGCGCCTGGGGCTGGTGCTCGCACACCACGACGTCCGCTTCCTGGAAGACGACTGGGAGGCGCCGACCCTGGGCGCGTGGGGCGTGGGCTGGCAGGTGTTCCTCGACGGCCTGGAGATCACGCAGTTCACCTACTTTCAGCAGATGGGCGGCCTCGACGTGGATCCCGTGGCCGTCGAGCTGACCTACGGGCTGGAGCGGCTGGCCATGTACCTGCAGCGTCGGGCCTCGGTCTACGAGGTCGCCTGGGCCCCGGGCGTCACCTACGATGCCGTGCGGCGGGTCGAGGAGCGGGAGTACTCCGCGCACGGCTTCGAGCACGCCAACGTCGAGACGCTGCGGGCGCTGTTCGACGCCCACGAGCGCGAGGCCCGACGCCTCCTGGACATCCCGCTGGTGCGGCCTGCCTACGACGAGGTCCTGAAGTGCTCGCACGTGTTCAACCTGCTGGAGGCTCGCGGCGCCGTCAGCGTTGCGCAGCGCGTCGAGCTCATGGGGCGCACCCGGGCCCTGGCGCGCGCGTGTGCCGCGGCGTACCTGGCGCACCGGGAGGCCGCCGCCCCACCGCAGGCCGCGGGAGGAGCCAGCGGTGCCTGACCTGCTGGTGGAAGTCGGCGCCGAGGAGTTGCCGCCGCACGCGCTGCCGGCGGTGCTCGACCAGCTGGCGCGCGGAGCGCAGGCGGCGCTGAAGGGCGCGCGGCTGGAGGCGCGCGACGTGCGGGCGACCGGCACGGTGCGGCGCCTGGTGTTGACCGCGGTGCTCGTCTCGACCCGGCAGCGCGACGCTGTGACAGCGGTGCGTGGCCCGGCGGCGCGCGCGGCGTTCGATGCCGAAGGCCGGCCGACCCAGGCGGCCCTGGGGTTCGCGCGGGCCCAGGGTGTACCGGTAGAGGCGCTGCAGGTCCGCGACCTGGAAGGCGGCCGGTACGTGGTCGCGGAGCGCCGCGAGGCCGGGAGGCCGGCCGCGGCGGTTCTCGCCGAGATCCTCCCTGGCGTCATCGGCGGTCTCGTCTTCCCCAAGATGATGCGATGGAACGGTGAGGGCGCCCGGTTCGGCCGCCCGATCCGCTGGATCGTGGCCCTCCTCGACCGGCAGGTGGTGCCGCTCGCCTTCGCCGGTGTGCGTGCCGGCCGGCACACCGTCGGGCACCGGTTCCTGGCGCCTGGGCGCATGATGCTGCCGCGGGCCGCAGCATACGAGGCGGCGATGCGCCGGGGCCGCGTCCTCCTCGATCCGTCGGCCCGGCGGGCGCGTATCGCCGAGGGGGCCAGCCGTCTGGCCGCGGCCGCCGGCGGCCGCCCGGTCCTCGACCAGGCACTGCTGGAGGAACTCGTATGGTCGGTGGAGCACCCGACGCCGCTCCTGGGCCGGTTCGACGAGAGCCTCGCCCGGGAGCTGCCGCGGCCCGTGGTGCTCGTGACCCTGCAGCATCACCAGAAGTGCTTTGGGGTCGAAGGAGCCCACGGCGAGCTGCTGCCGCTGTTCATCGCCGTGCGGGACGGCGGGACCGCGCACCTCGCGCAGGTGCGCACAGGGCACGAGTGGGTCGTGCGGGCGCGGCTGGCGGACGCGCGGTTCTTCCTTGAGGAGGACCGACGCGGTACCTTTGACGCGTGGCTCGCGGCGCTGGCGCGGGTGGCCCACGCCACCGGGCTCGGGTCGGTAGCCGACCACGTGGACCGGCTGGCGAAGGTGGCCGAATGGCTGGCCGCCACGGTCGCGGCCGGAGACGCCGAGCGCACGGCGCTTCGCCGGGCCGCGCGGCTGTGCAAGGCCGATCTGGTGACCGCCATGGTCGGGGAGTTCCCGGAACTGCAAGGGGTCGTGGGACGGCTCTACGCCGAGGAGCGGGGCGAGCCGGCTGCGGTGGCCCAGGCGATCGAGGAGCACTACTGGCCGAGGGGGGCGGGCGACGCCCTGCCGCAGACGCTGCCCGGGGCCCTGCTGGCGATCGCCGACCGGGCCACACTGCTCGCCGGTGCGCTTCTCCGCGGGCTGGAGCCGACCGGCTCGCAGGACCCGTACGGCCTGCGGCGTGCGGCCTCCGGGATCGTCGTGATCGCGGCGGAGCGAGGCCTGCCCGTGGCGCTGCGGCCGCTGTTCGAGGCCGCCGTCGCCACCTACGGGCCGGCGGAGGACGAGCGGGCGCAGGCGGTGGCCACCTGTGTGGCCTTCACGCTCCAGCGGTTGCGGACCTGGCTGGAGGACCAGGGCATCGCCTACGACACCGTGGACGCGGTGCTGGCCACCGGCGACGATCGTCCGGCGGCGCTGGCCGCGCGGGCCCGGGCGCTGCACGCGGCGCGCAGCCACGCCGTGATGCCGCGTCTGGCCACGGCGTTCGCGCGTGCGTCGCGGATCCTGGCCCAGGGCACCCCGGCCGCGGGGATCGCCCCGGACCTGTTCGTCGAGCCCGAGGAGACGCAGCTGTACCGTGCCTGGCAGGATGCGGCGGCGACCGTCGAGCAGGAGGCCGCGGCCGGGCGCTACGAACGCGCACTGCAGGCGCTGGTCGGGCTGGCTGATCCCATCGACGCGTTCTTCGACCGGGTGCTGGTCATGGCGCCCGACGAGCGGCTGCGCGGCAACCGGCTGGCCCTGCTGCAGGCCGTGACCCAGAGCTTCCTGCGCGTGGCGGACCTGGGGCGGCTGGCCGGTTGATGGCCACGGAGGAGGATCGAGGACAGATGGCCGACGTCACCTCGGCGCGCGCGGCGACGGAACGGTGGGAGGCGACCGCGCTGCACCCGCGAGCGGCCCGGGCCGAGGTGACCCGCGGCCGTGTCGAGCCTGAGCCAGAGGACGACCTGCGCACGGCGTTCCAGCGCGACCGCGACCGCGTCCTCCACAGCAAGGCCTTCCGGCGCCTGGCCCACAAGACCCAGGTGTTCATCGCCCCGGAGGGCGACCACTACCGGACGCGCCTGACCCACACGCTGGAGGTGGCGCAGATCGCGCGCACTATGGCGCGGGCACTGCGGCTCAACGAAGACCTGACGGAGGCGATCGCTCTGGCGCACGACCTGGGGCATCCGCCGTTCGGCCATGCCGGCGAGGCGGCGCTGGACGCGGCGATGGCGCCGTGGGGTGGCTTCCGGCACGACGCGCAGAGCCTGCGGGTGGTCGAGCGGCTCGAGCGCCGGCGCCGCGCCGACGGGAGCCTGGCCCCCGGTCTGAACCTGACCTGGGAGGTCCGCGACGGCATCGCCGGACACTCCAAGGGGCTGCGCGACCTGCGCCCGGCGGAGGAGGACGGTCCGCTGCCCGCGACCCTGGAGGGGCAGGTCGTGCGGCTGGCCGACCGCATCGCCTACGTGCACCACGACACCGACGACGCGGTGCGCGCTGGCCTCATCGACGAGGCCGTGATCCCGCCGGAGGTTACCGCGGTGCTGGGCCCCACCCGTGGCCGCTGGCTCGACGTGATCGTCCGCGATGTGGTGGCGACCAGTGCGGCAGGGGAAGTCGTGGATCTCTCGCCGCCGGTGCGCGCGGCCCTGAACAGGCTCACGGCCTTCCTGACGGAGCGCGTCTATCAGGTGGCGGCGGCGCTGCAGGAGGCCAGCAGGGCCCAGCGGCTGCTCGAATGGCTGTTCCAGTACTACACGGCGCACCCGGAGGCGCTGCCCCCGGAGGCGCGGGCTGCCGCGGCGGGCGATGAACCGCTGGCGCGCGGCGTGTGCGACTTCCTGGCGGGGATGACCGACCGGTACGCGATCCGCACGTTCACCGATCTGTTCATCGTCCACGGGCTCGACGGCGCCTAGCGCCGCAGGCCCCAGACCCAGCGGAGGTGAGCGACGAGCCATGGATGCGCTGTTGTGGGGACCGATCGCCGGGGCGGTAGGCCTCGTCTACGCGCTACAGCTGGCCGCGCGCGTGGCGCGGCAGGATCCGGGCACGCCGCGGATGCGGGAGCTGTCCGCGGCCATCCGCGAGGGCGCCATGGCGTTCCTGGCCCGGGAGTACCGGGCGATCGGCCTGTTCGTCGCCGTGATGTTCGTCGTGCTGGCGACGAAGGTGACGCCCGGGATCGACGTCAAAACCGCGGTCGCCTTCGTCATCGGGGCGGCCTGCTCGGTCGGGGCCGGCTTCTTCGGCATGCGCATCGCGACCCTGGCGAATGCGCGCACCGCCCAGGCCGCCCGCAACGGTCTGGCGACTGCTTTGACCGTGGCCTTCCCGGGCGGCGCGGTGATGGGCATGACGGTCGTCGGCCTGGGGCTGCTCGGCGTGGGGGTGCTCTACCTGCTCTACCGCGATCCCAACCAGGTGATCGGCTTCTCGCTGGGCGCCTCGTCGGTGGCGCTCTTCGCCCGCGTGGGGGGCGGCATCTACACCAAGGGCGCCGACGTCGGCGCCGATCTGGTGGGCAAAGTCGAGGCGGGGATCCCCGAGGACGACCCCCGCAACCCCGCGGTGATCGCCGACGCCGTGGGCGATAACGTGGGCGATGTGGCGGGCATGGGCGCCGACCTCTTCGAGTCGTACGTGGGCTCCGTGATCGCGGCGATCGCCATCGGGCTGGCCCAGGCGCAGGCCCCCGGGGCGCTGGCTGCGCTGCTGCTGGCGGCGGCCGGCGTCATTGCGTCGATCGTCGGCACGGTCTTCGTCCGCGGGACCGATCCCCAGCGAGCGTTGCGGATGGGCACCCTGGCCAGCGCCGCCGTGATGGCCGTGGCCACGGCCGTCGTCGTGCGGGCCGTGCTGCCGGCCGACCGCGCCGGTGGCGCGTTCGGTGCAGTGCTCCTGGGCCTGGCGGCAGGCATCGTCATCGGCCTGGTCGCCGAGTACTACACGTCGGGCCGGGAGGTGGCGCGGCTGGCCGAGGCCGCGGTAACGGGCCCGGCGCCGGTCATCATCGCCGGCACGGCTCAGGGCATGCTGAGCGCCGTCGTGCCGCTGGTCGTCATCGGGCTGGCGACGATCTTCGCGTTCCGCCTCGCCGACTTCTACGGGATCGCCCTGGCCGCGGTAGGGATGCTGTCCATCACCGGCATGACCGTCTCCGTGGATGCCTACGGGCCGATCGCCGACAACGCGGCGGGCATCGCCGAGATGGCGCACCTGGGCCAGGATGTCCGCAAGGTGGCCGACCAGCTGGACGCCGCAGGCAACACCACCGCCGCCATCGCCAAGGGGTTCGCCATCGGCTCGGCCGCACTGACGGCCCTGGCCCTGTTCTTCTTCTACCGGCAGGCCGTGGGCCTGGAGACCCTCAACATCATGGACGCCGACGTCATCGCCGGCCTGTTCATCGGCGGGATCGTCCCCTTTTACTTCGCGGCACTGGCCATGCGGGCCGTGGGGCGCACGGCGCAGACGATGGTCCGCGAGGTCCGCCGCCAGTTCAGGGAGATCAAGGGCCTGATGGAGGGGACCGCACGGCCGGAGTATGCGCGATGCGTCGACATCGCCACGCGGGGGGCTCTGCGCGAGATGATCGTCCCCGGGCTGTCGGCGGTGGTGATCCCCATCGCCGTGGGCCTGCTGCTCGACAAGGAGGCCCTGGGCGGGCTGCTGGCGGGGGCCATCGTGACGGGGGTCCCCCTGGCCCTGTACCTGGCCAACGCGGGCGGCGCATGGGACAATGCCAAGAAGCGCATCGAAGAGGGCCACCTGGGCGGGAAGGGGTCTGACGCCCACAAGGCGGCGGTCATCGGTGACACCGTGGGGGACCCGTTCAAGGACACGGCCGGTCCGGCCCTCAATATCCTGATCAAGCTGATGACCGTGGTCGCGCTGGTGTTCGCCCCGCTGTTCCGCTGAACGGGAGCGCGTGCGGGGGCAGTGTCGTCTGTGGGTACATCTATCCCGGGGTCCACTGCGGGAGGAGGCGTTCCGGCGCCCGAAGAAAGGGGCGGTGCGGGCTTGTGGAGGTGGGCGCGCCTGCCGGGGCGGGTCCCAGAGGAGGCAGGATCGTGGGAGCACAGCCGGTCAACCGCGACATTCCCGTGCGCGTTCAGGGGAAGCACCTGGTGGTCACCGACGCGCTGCGGCAGTACGTGGAGCAGAAGATCACCCGGCTGACCCGGTACCTGGACTACATCCAGGAGGCGCAGGTCGTGCTCAGCACCACCCGTGACCGCGTGGCCGGGCGGACCATGGGCGTCGAGATCACCGTGTGGCGCGACGGGCTGGTGCTGCGGGCCGAGGAGTTCTCCGATGACATGTACGCGTCGATCGACCTGGCCGCCGAGAAGCTCGAGCGCCAGATCGAGAAATACCGCAGCCGGATGATCGAGAAGCGGCGCCTCGATGCGTCGCGCAGGCGGCGGCGTGCGGAGCAGGCGGTGGAGGACGCCCTGCGCGCGCCCGACGTCGCCGACGAGGCGACGCCCGGGGTCGTGCGCGTGAAGCGGTTCCCGGTGAAACCCATGACGGAGGACGAGGCCATGCTCCAGATGGAGTTGCTGGGCCATGCCTTCTTCGTCTTCCGCGACGCCAGCACGGAGCAGATCCGGGTGCTGTACCGCCGCCGCGACGGCAACTTCGGGCTCATCGAACCGGAAGGCTAGGCGCACGCACCGGCGGGGGGAGACGGTGGCGCGCGACGGCGGGCAGTCCACGGCGGAGCAGGCGGAGGAGATCGTCCGCCGGCTGCGCGGCGTCGTGGCTGCGCGCGTCGTGCCCACGCCAGAGGGCGCCATCGACGTGGTCCACGTGCTGGGGCAGGCCGATCGCAGCCCCCGCCTGATCGCGACCGACGTGGTCTCGGCGCTGGCCGCAGAACTCGGGGTGCACCTCGACGCCCGCCAGGTGCGGGTGGCGGCGATGCGGCCCGAGGAGCAGACCACGGCCGTGCCGCAGGCGCGCCTGAAGTTCGTGGGCCTGTCCCTGTCCGTCGTGCGCGACAGCGCCGAGGTGAAGGTCCACCTCGAGGACCGCGGCATGCTCTACGAAGGCGTCGCGGCGGGCCCCAACGTCCCCCGGCACCGCCTGGCGCTCGTGGCCCAGGCTGCCCTGCGCGCCGTCGAGGTGTTCCTCCGCGCGCCCGGCCTGCTGGCGTTCGAGGGGGTGACCACGACGCAGGCGGGCGACCACGAGGTCGCGGTCGTGACGGTGATCCTGGCCAGCAGCGAGCAAGAGGTCCTGGCCGGGGCGTCGGTGGTGCGCGACGACGTGCGCGAGGCCGTGGTGCGGGCGGTCCTGGCCGCCGTCAACCGGCCCATCTCCTGGCTCACGGCGCAGCGGTAGCCGCCGGGGTGGTCCCGTCGGACACGTGGCCCGCGGCCCGGGCGCGACCCGGGCGGCGGGCCCGTTGTTCTATAATGAACAGGTCGGGCCATCGTGGCCCGCGAGGTGACGCATGCGTGGACTGCTGAGCCGGCTGCTGGGCGATGCGGGTGAGCGTGACCTGGCCCGGTGGCGGCCGGTGGTGGACGAGATCAACGCGCTGGAGCCCGAGTACCAGGCGCTCGCAGACGACGCGCTGCGCCAGCGGGTGGCCGACTGGCGCGGCCAGGTGCAGGAGGCCGTCGCCGACCTCGACGGCGACGAGCGCAAGCGCGTGCTCCAGGCCACGCTGGACGAGCTGCTCCCCCACGTCTTCGCGGCGGTGCGCGAAGCCAGCCGCCGCACCATCGGGCTACGGCACTTCGACGTGCAGTTGCTGGGCGGGATGGTCCTGCACCGCGGCAAGATCGCCGAGATGAAGACCGGCGAGGGCAAGACCCTGGTGGCCACGACGGCCGTGGCGCTCAACGCCCTGGCCGGGCGGGGCGTGCACGTGGTCACCGTCAACGACTACCTGAGTCGGCGCGACGCCGGATGGATGGGGCCCATCTACCACCTGCTGGGCTTCTCCGTGGCCGCCATCGGGCACGAGTTCTCGGGGCTCTACGCCCCGGACTACACCGACCCCAAGCCCCACCACGACGACCGCCTCAACCACTTCCGGCCCGTCACCCGCCGTGAGGCGTACGCGGCGGACATCACCTACGGCACCAACAACGAGTTCGGCTTCGACTACCTGCGGGACAACATGGCGTTGCGGGTGGAGGACCTGGTGCAGCGGGAGCTCTACTACGCCATCGTCGACGAGGTCGACTTCATCCTCATCGACGAGGCGCGGACACCGCTCATCATCTCGGGCATGGTCGAGGGCGGCGTGGAGCGCTACCAGCGCTTCGCCCGCATCGTGCCCCGGCTGCGCGCCGGCGTCGACTACACCGTGGACGAGAAGATCAAGAACGCCATCCTCACCGACGACGGCGTGGCCCATGCCGAGCGGCTGCTGGGGATCGACAACCTGTCGGATCCCGAGCACGCCGAACTGATGCACCACCTGCACCAGGCCCTGCGCGCCCACGCGTGCTACAAGCGCGACGTGGACTATGTGGTCAAGGACGGGCAGGTGATCATCGTCGACGAGTTCACCGGCCGCCTGATGTTCGGCCGGCGCTACGCCGACGGGCTGCACCAGGCCATCGAGGCCAAGGAAGGCGTCAAGGTCGAGCGCGAGAGCCAGACCCTGGCCACCATCACCTTCCAGAACTACTTCCGCATGTACGAGAAGCTGGCGGGCATGACCGGCACGGCCAAGACCGAGGAGGAAGAGCTGACCAAGATCTACAACCTGCCGGTCGTCGTGGTGCCGACGCACCGGCCGATGATCCGCCAGGACTTCCCCGACCTGATCTACAAGACCGAGGCGGGCAAGTGGCGGGCCGTGGTGGAGGAGATCGTCCACTGGCACCGGCAGGGCCGGCCGGTGCTGGTCGGAACCCGGAGCATCGAGAAGAACGAACTGCTCTCGGAGATGCTCCGGCGCCGGGGCGTTCCCCACGAGGTCTTGAATGCCAAGCACCACGAGCGCGAGGCCGAGATCATCGCCCAGGCCGGTCGCCTCGGGGCGGTGACGATCGCCACCAACATGGCCGGGCGCGGCGTGGACATCATCCTGGGCGGCAGCCCGCCCGATGCGGCCGAAGCGGCCCGGGTGCGGGACCTGGGTGGGCTGCACGTCATCGGCACCGAGCGCCACGAAGCGCGGCGCATCGACAACCAGCTGCGGGGCCGGGCGGGGCGGCAGGGCGACCCCGGCTCGAGCCGGTTCTACGTGGCGGCCGACGACGAGCTGATGCGGGTCTTCGCCGGCGAGCGCATCGCCAGCATCATGGAGCGGTTCCGCATCGACGAGGACACGCCCATCGAGCACCCGCTGCTGACCCGGCAGATCGAGGCTGCCCAGAAGAAGGTCGAGCAGTACCACTTCGACCTGCGCAAGCACGTGCTGGAGTACGACGACGTCATGAACGTCCAGCGCAAGGTGATCTACGCCGAGCGGCGCAAGGTGCTGTTCGGCGCCAACCTCCGGGACAACGTGCTGGACATCATCGAGCGACTGGTCACGGCGCAGGTGGAGGCGGTCTGCACCAGGGACGTGCCGGCGGAGGAGTGGGATCTGGAGGGGCTGCTCGCCGAACTGGCGCTGCTGGTTCCGGCGCTGGGCGAGGTAGAAGCCGCCGGGCTGCGCGGGCTGCCAGCCGACACCCTGGCCGAGCGGCTGGTGGCGGCGGCGCTGGCGGCGTACGAGCGCAAAGAGGCCGAGCTCGGCGCGCAGACGCTGCGCGAGGTCGAGCGGCTGGTGCTCCTGCAGACGATCGACCGCAAGTGGATCGACCACCTCTACAACATGGACGCCCTCCGGGAGGGCATCGGCCTGCGCGCCTACGCGCAGGCGAGCCCTCTCATCGAGTACCAGCGCGAGGGGTACGAGATGTTCCAGCAGACGCTGCAGGCGATCCAGGAAGAGGCGGTCCGGGTGCTGTTTCGCGTGCAGGTGGTACCCGAGCCACGGCCTGTGGCCAGGCCCGCGGTGGCGCCCGCCCGCGAGCCCGCGGCCGTGGGCGCGCGCGGCGCAGGCGGCGCGCGCAAACTGGGCCGCAACGACCCGTGCTGGTGCGGGAGCGGCAAGAAGTACAAGAAGTGCCACGGCCGCGAGGCCTGAGGACCCTGGCCGCGCTGGCCAGCGGTCTGCTGCTGGCGCTGGCCCACCCGGCATTCGGCCTGGGTGCCCTGGCGTGGGTGGCGCTCGTTCCCCTGCTGCTCGCCATCGACGGGCAGTCGCCTCCCATCGCGTTTCGCCTCGGCTGGATTGCGGGCGCCGTGGGCTTCGGCGTGCTCCTGTGGTGGACGCGGCTGTTCGGGCTGCCTGCGTGGGGCGCGCTCGTGGCCGCCATGGCCGTCTTCCCGGCGCTGTTCGCCGCGCTGTGCGCATGGCTGGCTGGCCCCGGCCGCCGCGGCCGGCTGCTGTGGGTGGCGCCGCTGGTGTGGGTGGCCACGGAGATGCTCCGGGCGGCAGGGCCGCTGGCCTTTCCGTGGGGTTACCTGGGCTTGACCCAGCATCGTGCGCCGGTGATGCTGGCGCTCGCGTCGCTTGTGGGGGTGTTCGGCGTCTCGGCGCTGATCGCGGCGGCCAACGCGGTGGTGGCGGTGACGCTGCGCGCCCGGCGGCTGACCGGCGCGGCTGCGGCAGCCGTTGCCCTCGCAGGCGGTGCGACGCTCGCCGCGCTCAGCCTGCCGGCGCCGGCCCCGCCTGCGCACCGCACGGTCGCCGCGGTGCAGCCGAACGTCGACCCGCGCCGGCCCGACGCCGCCGTGGCGGCTGGCATCCTGGCCCAGCGCGCGATGGCGTACGTGGCCCGGGCGCGCGCAGACGGCGCGCAGCTGATCGTCCTGCCGGAGACGGCGATCCCGGCCGATGTCGCCGCCGACCGGTCCCTGCGGCGTGCGCTGGCCGCGCGGGCAGGCGGTGCCGTGGTGGTGACCGGGGCCACGGCGCCCGGGCCGCGGAACGCGGCAGTGGTGGTGGGGCCTGCCGGTGAGGTGCTGGGCACCTACGCGAAGCGCCGGCTGGTCCCGTTCGGCGAAGCCGGGCTGCTGCCCGGCACCGACGGCGCGCCGGTCCCGACGCCGGCTGGACGCCTGGGCGTCCTGATCTGCTATGAGTCGGCATTCCCGGCGATGAGCCGGCGCCTGGTCCAGCAGGGCGCCGACGCGCTGGTCGTGCTCACCAACGACGGCTGGTTCGGCGCGTCTGCGGGACCCGCCCAGCACGCCGCGCACGCGCGCTTCCGCGCGGCCGAGACGGGCAGGCCGCTGGTGCGCGCGGCCAACACCGGCATCTCCATGCTCGTCCGGCCCGACGGCCAACCGGTCGCCGAGTGGCCGCTCGGCGCCGCAGGTGTCGTGACGGCTGCGCTGCCCTGGGGCGGCGCGCCGGCGCCCTACGCGCGCTGGGGCTGGCTGTGGGAGCCGGTGGCGCTGGGCGCAGGGGCGGGGCTGGTGCTCCACCGCGCGTGGCCTGCGCTGCGGGCGCGCGGCGCGGCGGTGCGGGCGCTCGGGGTCGCGCTGGCCGTCCCGGGGATCGTCTGGCTCACCGGGCGGTGGGCTGGCGATGCCGGCCCCGGGGCCTGGGCTGCAGCGCTGCTGTTGTTGCTGGCGGCCTGGCGCGTGGGACCACGGACGTTTCCCGTCCGCGGGTTCTGGCTGAGCCTGGCAGGCTCCCTGGTCGTAACAGGCGCGCTCGCGGTCGCAGTCGTCACGGCCTACGCCCGCTACGGGTTCAGTGTGCCCGTCGTGCGGCCGACGCCCGCGAGCGCCATCGTGCTCGTCCTGCAGGCGACCGCCCTGGAAGCGTGGCTGCGGGGTGCAGTGCTGGCGCGCGCGGCGGCCCTCGCCGGCCCCGCCGCGGGCGTCGCAGCGGCGGCGCTGGTCGGGGCGTTCCTCCACGTGGGTGATCCGCAGGAGGTCCTGTTGTGGCACCTGCTCACCGGAGTGGTCTACGGCGCGATCCGGCTCTACAGCGGGGACGCGCTCGGGCTCGGGCCGGCGCGGGCGGCAGGCGACGCCGTGATGATGGCTCTGGCCCGCCTGCGGGTGGGCGGGTGAGCCAGGCAGGCGCGCAAAACGGCGGGGTGCCAGGGCGCCCGCGGGCGGCGCCCGCAAGTCGGCTGGAGCCTTGCGGGGGGGTCTGCTATAATGCGTGAGGCCATGATCCAGATGGACGAGCTTCACATGCAACTCCGCGAGAGCCGCCGTCGCCTCCAGTCTCTTCGGGGGTATCTTTGACCTGCCCGCGAAGCAGGCCCGCATAGCCAGCCTCGAACACGAGATGCAACAGCCCGCGTTGTGGGCCGACGCTGCGCGCGCCCGCGCCCTGAGCCGGGAGTTGAGCCAGCTCCGGACCACCGTTGCGGCCGTGACCTCGCTGGAGCGGCGGCTGGACGATTTGGAGACGATGCTCGAGCTGACCGCCGAAGGGCCGGGCGAGGGCTTCACGGCCGCCGAGCTGGTGGCCGAGGCCCAGGCCGTGGCGGCCGACCTGGCACGGCTGGAGGCGGCCGCCCTGCTCTCGGGGCCCCACGACGAAGCCAACGTCATTCTCTCGGTCCATGCCGGCGCCGGCGGCACCGAGTCCCAGGACTGGGCCCAGATGCTGCTGCGGATGTACCTGCGTTGGGCCGAGCGGCGTGGCTACACCAGCGAGGTGGTAGATGCCTCCCCCGGTGAGGAGGCTGGCCTGAAGAGCGCGACGGTCATCGTCAGCGGCCCGTACGCCTACGGCCACCTGAAGGTAGAACGCGGGGTACACCGCCTGGTGCGCCTCTCGCCTTTCGATGCCGCCCACCGCCGGCACACCTCGTTCGCGCTGGTCGACGTGATTCCCGACGTCGAGCAGGCGGAGAGCCAGCTGCGCGACGAGGACCTCAAGATCGAGACCTACCGGGCCGGGGGCGCGGGGGGGCAAAACGTCAACAAGGTCGAGACAGCGGTGCGCGTCACGCACCTGCCGACCGGCATCGTGGTGCAGTGCCAGAACGAGCGGTCCCAGCACGCGAACAAGCTCACCGCCCTGCGCATCCTGGCCGCGCGCCTGGCCGAGCGCGCCGAGGACGAGCGGCGCCAGCAGCTGGCCCAGCTACGGGGCGAGCACCGCGAGGCCGCGTGGGGCAACCAGATCCGCTCGTACGTCCTGCACCCCTACCAGCTGGTGAAAGACCACCGCACCGGGGTCGAGACCGGCGACACTGCGGCCGTCCTCGACGGCAACCTGGACCGGTTCATCGAGGCCGCCCTGCGCAGCGGCGTGGTCGCGGGATGATCGTGCGGCGCCGTCCCTGGCCGCGCCGTGCGGCGGGGAGCGCCGGATCCGTGCTGCTCCTGGCGGCGCTGGGCATCGTGGTTGCGGGCGCGGTGACGGCGTGGCTGCCCTCGACGCTGCTCGCCCGGCAGGTGGCGGCTGCCCTGCAGCCGCACCTCGTCGAGGGCGGCACCGCCCGGGTGACAGCGCGCGCCACGGCCTGGGGGCTTGCCGCGGGGCGCGTGGACCGGCTCACGATCACCGCGACGGGCGTCAGACTCGGCGAGCTGGCGGCGCAGCGGATGACCGCCCACCTGGAGGGCGTCCGCGCCGCCCGCGACGGCCGGGGCTGGCGGGTCGCCAGCGTCGCGGCGGGCCAGGCCGAGTGCGAGGTGGGCGCGGAGGCGCTCCAGCAGCTGCTGGTCTCCCGCGGCGTGGAGCGCGCCCAGGTCGCCATCGCGGCCGATGCCGTGGCCGCGAGCGGCGAGATCCGCGTGGGGATCGCGCTGGTGCCGGTCCGCGTGCGGGCCCAGCCCTACTCCACCGGGCGCGATCTCCGCTTCCGCATCCTGGCCCTCGACTTCGGGGGCGTCGAGGTACCGCCCGCGCTGGCAGAAACCGTGCTGGCGGCGGTGCAGCCGGCCGTCGCACTCGACGGGCTCCCGTGGTCGCTGCACGTGACCCGGGTCGACACCGACGCCGGCGTGATCCGCCTCGTCGCAAGGGTCGGTGGCGCGCCGTGAGCCACTCCCCCACGCGGTCGGTAGCGCGCTGTGAGCCACTCCCCCACGCGGGTCGGTAGCGCACCATGAGCCGCCGGCTGCTGGTGGGCTGTCTGCTGGTCGGACTGGTCGCCGCCGGGGTCATCGCTGGCTTCCGCCATCGCGTGGAGGGAGGCTACCGCACCGTCGAGCTCGTGCTGGACGGGCCCGACTGGACGATGCTGGCCCGGCGTGAAGGCAGACCCGTGCAGGCGGTCCTCCGCGAGGCGCGGCGGCGCGGGGCTACGTCGGTGGCCGTGCCCGACGCGACGCTCCGCCAGCTGGCGGAGGACGGGGTGGTGGCCTACGCTGCCGGCGGTGCGTTGCTGGCCCAGGCGCGAGGGGCCGCGCTGGCGGGGGGGTTCGCACGGCTCCACGCCAGGGGCGCGATCCGGACCGATGCCGTGTACATCACGGCGTCGCCGGACGTCCTGTCGTGGGTAGAGGCGATGCTGCGGGTGCTGCTGGGCGCCGGGCGCGTGGCCGTCCGTGACGGCGTCGTCGAGGCCCGGGGCGCGGTGGCCGACCTGGAAGAGCTGGGGCTCGGAGTGGACCGGCGGCTCGTCGCGCGCGCCCGAGAGGCGGGCCTGCGCACCGTGCTGCGCCCGCGGAACTACCGCGGGCTGACTGCCGAGAGCCTGCGCGTCCTGGTGGACGGCTATGCGGCCGCAGCGCCCGCGCCGACGCTGGTCTTCGCGCTGACGGAAGTGCAGGGGTACGAGGGTCTCGTGGACGCCGCAGCCGAGCAGTACCGTCGAGTCGGGGCCCGCTTCGGCCGCATCGAGGTCTTCACGGCGCGCCGCAAGCAGAAGGGCGAGGACCGGCTCACCGCGCTGCTGCGCCCCGACGTCATCCGCGTCTTCAGTGTGACGCCAGAGGAACTCCAGCAGCTGCGGCCCGATGAGGTTGCCGACCGCTTCGTGCGGGCGGCCCAGGAGCGCAACCTGCGGCTTCTGTACCTGCGGCCGCTGCTCAACACGCCGGCGGGGATCTCGGCGCTGGAGACGAACTTCCAGCTCGTCGAGGCGATCGTGACCGACCTGCGTGGGCTGGGTTTCACGCCTGGCCGCGCCCGGTCGCTTCCGCCCGACGTCGTCCCAGGGCCGCCGGCAGCCGCGGCCGTGCTGGCGGCCCTGGCGGCGCTCGGCGGCGCCGCGCTGGGCCTGCTGGTGCTCGACGATCTGGCGCGCACCCTCGGCGTGCGGCTGCCGCGCGCGGTTGGGGCCGCGGTGCTGATCGGTGCTGCTGGCGGCACGCTGGTCGCGACGGGCAGGAGCTGGGAGGAGCTGTGGCGGCAGGTGCTGGCCCTCGGGATCGCCGTCGCCGGCGCCGCGGGGGCAACCGTCTGGGCCATGCCCCGACCCGTTCCGGGCGCAGGCCGACGGATCCTCGCGGGCTACCTGACGCTAGCGCGCGCGGTCGGGCTCGCCGCCGCCGCCGGGCTGCTGGTGGCTGCCCTGCTCTCCCGGTGGGCGTTCATGCTGGCGTTCCGCACGTTCCTCGGCGTCAAGGCTGCGCACGTCGTGCCCGTAGTCGTCGTGGGCGTGTGGCTGGTCTTCGCCCACCGCCCTTCGGGCGGCTGGCGCGCGGCCGCGGCCGAGATCGCGGCGTGGCTCGCGCGGCCCCTGCGCGTCGGCACGGCGCTGGCGTTGCTGGCCATCGGCGTCGCGGCCGTGATGCTGCTGGCGCGCACGGGTAACATCAGCGTGCCCCTCTCGAGCGCGGAACAGCAGCTGCGCCAGGCACTGGAAGCACGACTCGTGGCCCGGCCGCGCACCAAGGAGTTCCTGCTGGGCTACCCCGCGCTGGTCCTCGCGGGCGCCGCTGCCGCCTCCGGCCGGCAGGAGACGGCGCTGGCCTTCGCGCTGCTGGGGACCGTGGGAACGGCGGGCGCCATCAACTCGTTCTCCCACCTGCACACGCCCCTGCTGCACACGGTCTGGCGCACGGTGCACGCGTTGTGGCTCGGCGCCGTGCTGGTCCTCCCCGCCGCGGTGGTGGTGCTCTGGATCCCGCGCCGAACGCCCCCATCCTGATCGCCGGCTACTACGGCCTCGGCAACCTGGGCGACGAGGCCGTGCTGGCGGGGCTGCTGGCGGCGCTGCGCCGGCTGGTGCCCGAGGGCCGGGTCGTCGTCCTCTCCGCCGATCCAGCCGCCACGCTGTCCGCGCACCGCGTCGAGGCCGTGGCCCGGTCGCCGCAGGGCGTCTGGCACGCGCTGGCGGGTGCCGGGCTGCTGATCATGGGCGGCGGGTCGCTGGTGCAGGACGTGACGAGCGCGCGCAGCGCCGTCTACTACCTCGGCGTCATGCTGGCGGCGGGTGTCCGGGGTGTGCCGGTGGCCGCGGTCGGCCAGGGAATCGGCCCGCTGCGGCGGCGATGGATCCGCGGGCTGGCCCGCGTGGCGTTCACGCGGGCCGCGGTCGTCGACGTCCGCGACCGCGACTCGGCCGCCACTCTGGCCGCGCTGGGTGTGCGCCGGCCGGTCCGCGTGGGCGCGGACCTGGCGTTCCTGCTGGACCCTGCGCCGGCTCCGGTGGTGCAGGCGACCCTGGCCCGCTACCGGCTCGACCGGGCCCGCGCCCGGATCGGCGTGGCCTTTCGGGCCTGGGCCGGGCTCCCGCCGGTGGCCACGACGGGCGCGGTGCTGCGCCGGTTCGCGCGCGCGGTCGATGCTGACATCGCCGTGCTCGTCTTCGACCGCGCGCGCGACCGCGCCCTCGGATACGAGCTCGCCGCGGCCGCGGACGGCCGCGTGGTGGAGGTCGACACGCCCGCCGAGCTGCTGGCCTTCGTGGGCACGATGGACCTGGTGGTCGGGGTGCGCCTCCACGCCCTGATCTTCGCGGTGGCGCAGGGCGTGCCCGCCGTGGGGCTCGCCTACGACCCGAAGATCACGGCGTTTGCGGCCGAGCAGGGTCTGCCGGTCGTGCCCGTCGACGCGTCCCCCGAGGCACTGGCGCGTACCCTGGACGCCATCTGGGCCGTCCGCGGCGACCTGCGCGCGCGCCTGCGCCCCGCGGCCGCGCGCCTGCGCGAGCTGGCGGCAGACGCCGTGGCCGCGGCGGTGGCGGCCCGGCGGCCCCGGTACCCGCTGGCAGGAGTTCCCGCAACGCGGCCGGAATGAATAAGAGATCATCCCAACCGCCGCAGCATGCAGGGAGAGGATTCGCCATGCCGGAGGTGCTCAAAGTCTCCGCAGACTCCAAGCCTAAAGCGGTTGCAGGGGCGGTCGCGGCGGTGCTCCGCGAGAAGGGTGCTGTAGAGCTTCAGGCCGTCGGAGCCGGGGCCGTCAACCAGGCGGTCAAAGCCATCGCCATCACCCGCGGGTTCGTGGCGCCCAACGGCATCGATCTGGTCGCCATCCCCGCGTTCACCAAGGTGGAGATCGACGGCGAGGAGCGCACGGCGATCAAGTTCCTGGTGGAAGCACGATAGCGCCCCGGGCATGAACGGCACGGGGTACCGACAGCTGAAGCTCTTCGCCGGCAGTTCGGTTCCCGCCCTGGCCAAGGAAGTCGCCGACGCGCTGCAGATCCAGCCTGGCCGCGTGACCCTCATGCGGTTCGCCGACGGCGAGATCTACTGTCGGTACGAGGAGAACGCCCGCGGCGAAGACGCGTTCGTCATTCAGTCCACCTGCCGTCCGGTCAACGAGCACCTGATGGAACTGCTGATCATGGTGGACGCACTGCGCCGCGCCTCGGCCGGCCGCATCACCGCCGTCATCCCGTACTACGGGTACGGCCGCAAGGACAAAAAGGAAGCCCCCCGCGAGCCCATCACGGGGCGCCTGGTGGCCGATCTGCTGACTACCGCCGGCATCAACCGCCTGCTGACCATCGACCTGCACGCGGGACAGATCGAGGGGTTTTTCACGATTCCCGTGGATCACCTGCGGGCGCTGCCGCTGTTCGCCGACTACCTGGCCCGCAAGCACCTGGCCAACGCCGTGGTCGTTGCGCCCGACGACGGTGCGGTGAAGCGCAGCAAACAGCTGGCCGACCGGCTGAACCTGGACCTGGCCGTGGTCTTCCAGCGGCGGGTCGCAGCGGATACCAAGGAGCCGGTGCAGATCGTCGGCGACGTAGAAGGGCGCGTGCCGGTCATGATCGAGGACATTGTGGACACGGCGGGAACCGTCTCGCGCGCCGTAGACGTCCTGGTGGCGCGCGGCGCGGTGCCGGAAGTCTATATCTGCGCGACCCACCCGGTCTTCGCCGGCCCCGCGCTGGACCGGTTGAGCCGGCCCGAGATCCGCGAGGTGATCGTCACCAACACGGTACCGCTGCCGGCCGACCGACGCCTGGCCAAGATCACGGTGCTCTCGGCGGCGCCGCTGCTGGCCGAGGCGATCCGGCGGATCCACCTCAACCAGTCGGTGAGCCTGCTGTTCACCTGAGGCGGGCTGCTGTTTACAGCCCCCAACCCTGCCCGATACGCTAGGGGCGCCATGAGCAACGTGCGCACGCGCTACGCGCCGTCGCCGACCGGCTACCTGCACCTGGGCGGCGCCTGGACCGCGTTCTTCAACTGGCTGTTCACGCGGCACCACGACGGCGTCTTCGTCCTGCGGGTGGAAGACACCGATCGCTCTCGCTCCACCCAGCAGTACGAGGCCGCGATCTTCGAAGACTTCCGCTGGCTCGGCATCGCCTGGGACGAGGGCCCCGACGTCGGAGGCCCCTTCGGTCCCTACCGCCAGACAGAACGGACGCCGCTGTACGCGCACTACGCCCGCGAGCTCGTGGAGCGCGGCGCGGCTTATCCCTGCTACTGCACGCGGGAGGAGCTGGACGCCGAGCGGCAGCGGGCAGTCGTCGCGGGCCAGCCCTACCGGTATTCCGGCCGCTGCCGATCCCTTGCGGCAGCACAACGAGCGGCGCTCGAGGCCGCCGGCCGCCGGCCGGCGCTGCGCCTGCGGGTGACCGATGCCCCGGAGCCGATCGTCGCCCACGACCTCATCCGTGGCGACGTCGTGTTCGACCCCCGCGACCTGGACGACTACATCATCGTGCGGTCGGACGGTACGGCGCTGTACAACTTCGCCAACGTCGTCGACGATCACCTGATGCAGATCACCCACGTCATCCGCGGCAGCGAGCACCTCTCCAACACCCCCAAGCAGCTGGTCATCTACCGGGCCCTGGGGTGGAGCCCGCCGGCGGTGGCGCACCTGCCCACGATCCTGGGCAAGGACCGGCGGAAGCTCAGCAAGCGGCACGGCGACACTGCGGTGCGCGACTACCGCGCCCAGGGCTACCTGCCCGAGGCCATCTTGAACTTCTTCGCCCTCATGGCCTGGCACCCCGAGGCCGAACGTGAGGTGTACACCCTCGAGGAACTCATCCGCCTGTTCCGCATCGAGGAGATCGGGAAGGCCTCGCCAGTGTTCGACCTGGAGAAGCTCACGTGGCTCAATGGCGTGTACATGCGCCGGCTGCTGGAGGAAGACCCCGACCGCGTGGTCGATCTCTGCGCCGATATCCTGCAGCGGAAGGGGCTGCTGGACGCCGCGGCGGTCTCGGAGCGACGCGACTACCTGCGTCGGGTCGTCGCGGTCGTCGGGGAGCGCCTGAAGGTCGGCCAGGACATCATCGCCTACGGCGACTTCTTCTTCCGCGACGTAGTCTACGAGCCCGCCGCGATGGACCGCTACCTGACCGCGGCCGCCGCGCCGCTGCTGCGAGCGTACGCCGACGCGCTGGAGGCGCTGCCGGCATTCGAGCGGGGCGCCATCGAGGCGGCCCTGCGCGACGTGTGCGCCCGGGCCGGGGTGGACGCGCGGGCGCTGGTCCATCCCGCGCGGGTGGCGCTCACCGGCAAGACCGCAGGCCCGGGGTTGTTCGAGCTCACCGAGGTGCTCGGGCGCGCGCGGGCCGTGGCGCGGTTGCGGCAGGCCGCGGCCATGGCGGTGCAGCATGCCGCGCCTTGACCCTCCACGCGAGGGGTCTCTATAATCGACCTGCGAGCAGTGCGCAGTGCGCCGCGGTCTCACCGCGGCGTCTGCACGCTGGGGGATCGTCTAACGGTAGGACGACGGGCTCTGGACCCGTTAGTGGGGGTTCGAATCCTCCTCCCCCAGCCAGCCTCGTTGCATGATGCAGGTCACTTTCCTGCCCCAGGCGTCACTCAGGCGGGCGACGAAACCCTCTCTTTCAGGCGGGCAGTCCTCTATGACGGCATGCGAGTCGCGACCCTCCTCCTCGCAGCCGGCCTGGTGGCGGCGCCCGCCGCGGCGTCCGCGCGTGCGGTCTCGGTGGCTTGGCCTGGGCCCCCGGCGACTCCGTCCTGTTCGCCCACCTTCCGTGCGAGAGCTCTCGGCCGTGCCGGGCACCCGATGCGCTTCCAGCGCAGCAGACGTCGCGCGCCACGCGAATCCATCGGCGTGAGACCGGGCCCGACGGGTTAGCCGCTTCTGTTGTCTTGCTAACGCGAGTTAGCTTTGTTAGCATCGGGGGACGGAGGAGGTGAGTCATGGCTCGAGGGACGACGCTCTACCTGCGCGGGCTCCCCGAGCCCCTGGTGCGCGAGGCGAAGGCCACCGCGGCCCGCCGCGGGGTGACGCTGGCAGCGCTGGTGGCCGAGGCCCTGCAGCAGGTGGTCGGCGCCCCGCCCGCCGGTGCCGCGGCAGCCTCCGGCGCAGCCGCAGACGTGGCCGAGAGCCGGCGCTGGTTCGAGACGAACCGCCGCCGCCTGCTGCGCCGCTACCGCGACCAGTACGTGGCCATCGACCGGGGTCGCGTCATCGACCACGACCGCGACTTCGACGCGCTGGCGCGCCGGGTCTTCGCCCGGGTGGGCTCGCGCCCGGTCTTCATGCCGAAGGTGACGGCGGAGGAGCGCGTCGTCGCGGTCCCGTCGCCCCGGTTGGTCGGAGCCTAGCCCGTGGTGCACCAGCCGCGGCGGCCGGGTCGGCGCGGTCCCACCCCACCCGACGCCTTTCCCTACGATCCGCGCCGCAGCCCGCCGGCCCCCGTGCTCCCGGTACGCCTGGGACCGCCGCGCACCAAGCCGGCCACGGCGGTGGCGGCGCTCGTGGACAGCGGCGCCGACGTCACCGTGCTCCCCGAGGGTCTGCCGCAGGCGCTCGGCCTGCCCCAGGTCAGCGAGGTGACGGTCCGCGGGGTGGCGGGGACGGCCCGCGTCCCGGTGTACGCCGCCGAACTGGAGGCCGCCGGGACGCGCCGGATCGTGGAGGCGATGGCGATGGGCGCGGAGGCGCTGCTCGGCCGTGACGTCCTGAACCGCTGGGTGGTCACGCTCGACGGGCCGGCGCGGGTCCTGAGGCTTGAGCGCTAGTACTCTGGATCAGACTGCCGGCGGCACCTGAGTAAACCTCTCCCGCAGGCGGGCAGTTGTCCTCGTCGACCGCGTGGGCGGCCGCGTCGACTGGTCGCACGCCACCGATCTCATCGCCGCAGGGATCGTGGGGCGGGACGGCTACGCCGACATCGAGCTGCTCCGTCCCGACGGCACCCGCCTCGCCTGCCTGACCTGCGGCCACCCGCAGGTTCCCCAGAAGCACAACGACCTCCCCGCCTGGCATCCCTCGTGGGAGTACTGGCGGAGCGCAACAGGGGAAGAGGTCGACTTCGTGGTCGAGACGGGGGGAGGCTGCTCCCCCTGGAGGTCAAGGCCACCACCCGGCCGCGCCTGACCGACGCCGCCGGGTTGCGTGCGTTTCAACGGGAGTACGCGCGGACGACCCGGGCGGGGCTGCTGCTGCACGAGGGGACCCGCCTAGAGTGGCTGCCAACGGCGTCCTGGCCGCGCCATGGTGGATGGTGTGCTGATGGGGGAGCGGGCCATGGCTACTCCCAGCGGAACCGCCACCCGCCAGGAGGAAGGTTACCACTCCCCAGCCCGTCACGTAGATGAGGACCAAGCGCTGCCGGTACGATCCCTTGGCCCAGACGGCTCGGCCCTTGGTCGTGATCTCTGTCGCCACGTCCACGTTCATGACATGCCTCCCGGCAGAATCGGGCTCAGGTCGCGGCCCGGGAGGCAACCACCACCCCGACCACGACCTGACCGCGATGTGGATTCGCGCACTACCTGCTGCCCCGCGGGTCGTCCGCGGGGTTGACGTAGGAGATCCCCCAGGGACCGACGCTGTGCAGCTGGATGATGGTCTCAGCCGTCGTCCAGGCGTAATGGGGCATCCCCGCGGGGATCACGAAGAAGCTCCCGGGGCCAAGGGCTGTGCCCTTCGACTTGTCGAGCACGTCTCCCATGGCGACACTGAATCGCCCGGACAGGATGGTCACGTGCTCAAGCGCGGGGTGGGTGTGGGGCGGGATCACATACCCGGCCGGAAACTTCAGACGCATGGTCAGGGGCACTGCCTGTGCCGGGTTGCCTGTCAGGATGACGATCTGGGCACCGGGCGGCAGCGAGGGCGGTGCCGCCTGCCACTTCAACTGCCCGGGGGTGAAGACGATCATGGGCTCCTGGGCCATGGCTGCCGTTGCCGCCGCCGCAAGTAGCACTGCGGCAAGCATAGCGATCGCTCTGGCCATCATCGGTTCCTCCTCCTCGTCCTGTGGGCAAGGTGCGCCCGCGGCGTTGTGATGCCCCTACTCTAGCCACCGCCGGCTGCTCAGGCATCCGGGAAAAGGCGTAGGAGCGCGCTGCGATCGGAAAACTGCCAGGATTACTGGGTTCGGTCGGAGGAGGCGCTGCCGGGCAGGTGTGCCGTGGCCCAGGCGGCGATCTGCGTGCGGCGTTCCAGGCCCAGGCGATTCAGCATGTTCTGAACGTGCGTATCCACGGTCCGCTCAGAAATGCTCAACGCGAATGCGATCTGGCGGTTAGTCTGTCCCGCCGCGATGCGCAGCGCAATCTCGGTCTCACGTCCGGTGAGCCCGCCGGCACGCGGCGCCCGTTTCTCCGGGATCGGTGAGGGCCTGCCCAGTGCCAGCGCCACGGCTTCGTCAATCGGCAACGCAGCGCCGCGATTCCAGGCGGCGTCGAAGCGCGCCACACCTAGCCGCTCGCGGGCGGCCGCGGCGGCACGATCCAGGGCGGATAGCTCCAGAGGACTTCGCACCGACCCGATGGCCTTGCGTAGTGTGTGCGCGGCTCCCGTCAAGGTGGCTGCCAGTTCGGCGCGGCCTGCCCATACGAGCGCCACCGCCAGGCTCTCGAGGCCGCGGGCGATGAGCCACCGGTGGCTGATCTCGTGGGACAGGGTCAGACTCTCCTCGAGGAGCACGCGCGCCTGTTCGGGATCCTCGGAGGTCAGCATCCGGCCCAGGCCGTTCGTGACCAGACTCGTCAGCCACCTGTCCCGTAGGCGGCGGGCAAGCACCAACGCCCTCTCCGCCGCTGGCCGAGCGTTTGTGAGATCCCCACGGCTCCACAGAAGGATCGCCAGGTTGGACAAGCCTCGCGCCTCGAGCCAGCTATCCTGGGCATCGTGGCCCACGGCAATCAACTCTCGGTGGTGAGCCTCTGCGAGTCGGAGATCTCCCACGCCTTCCGCGGACGATCCAGCATGCAGCAGCGTCCATCCGATCACGGCAGGATCGCCGACGCCCCTCGCCAGCGCCAAGGCTTCCTCCGCCACCCTGTGTGCGCGCTCCGCTTCGCCCTGCGGCCACAGCAGGACTGCCAGGCCGGCAAGCGCTCGCGCCCGGCTACGGGGCGAGACCGATGGCCTGGAGGCGGCCGCCTCGTGCCAGGCCCGGCCTTCGCGAAAGTGCCCGCGGGCGAACCAGAATCGCGTCATCGCCGCGGCAAGCCGCACACCCGTCTCATCATCACGGCCGCTGAAGCACCACTGCAGCGCCGCTCGGACGTTGTCATGCTCGCGGTCCAGGCGGTCCAGCCACCCCGCCTGATCCTGACTCCACAACAACGGCTCGGCGCGCTCGGCGAGGGCGAGAAACCACCGGGCGTGGCACCTGGCCACCGCGTCCGTCTCGTCGGCCCGGGTCAGCTCCTGGAGGGCGAACTCGCGGATGGTCTCCAGCATCCGGACCCTCGGCTCGCGTTGCCCGCCGGCGGTGTCTTCGATGCGGATGAGCAGGTTCTTGTCGGCGAGCGAGGCGATCGGCTCGAGCATCCCGACGTTCAGACCCTCGCAGACCGCCTCGATCGCCTCCATCGTACATCCGCCGGCGAAGATCCCCACCCGTCGAAAAACGGCTCGTTCCACATCGCCCAGGAGGTTGTAGCTCCAGGCAACCGCCTCGGCGAGGGTCCGGTGTCGCCCCGCTGCTTCGGACGGGTCTGCCGGCAGTCCGCGCCGCGCTTCCAGCCGCACGTCGACGCCGTCGACGACGGCGCTGCCGCCGTCCGGGGCGCGGAGGCCCTCCAGCAGCTCCAGCGTGGTGGTCTTGCCGGCGCCGTTGGGGCCGAGGATGCCGAAGATCTCCCCGCGGCGGATCTCGAAGCTCACGCCGTCGACGGCGACGAGGGTGCCGTAGCGCTTGCGCAGGTCGCGGACCTGGACGATGGGATCGGTCATGGCACCGGGGGACATCATAGCGGCCGGGCAGGCGCGGGGCAAACACCCGGCCGCGGCGGGGGGTCGGGGGCTGTCAATGGGGCAGCCCGCGCACCAGCGCCACCGCCAGGAGCAGCGCGCCCAGGGCCAGGAGCAGGTTGAGCCGGCCGATCCAGGCGGCCAGGCGGCGCAGGGCCAGCGCCTGACGGTGCGGCTGTGGCGGCGTGCTGTCGTATCCGGCCTGAGCCAGCCGCGTGCTCGCCGGGCCGATGACGAAGTCGTGCAGGGCGCTCAAGACGAGCATCGCCCCGACGAACGCCAGCTTCCAGGCCAGGATCCGGCCGAAGGGTGTCTCCCACAGGCGGCCGGTGGTTACCGCCTCCCAGCTTACGCCCCGGTAGGCCAGGGTGAGGGTGCCGGTGGCGATGAGCACCACGATGGCGACCCACCCCACGACCCGGAACCGCATCCCCATGGCGGTGACGAGGGCGGCGCGCTGGGCGTCGGGAAGGCGGCGCAGCGGCGGGATGGCCACGAGGGCGAGAAAGACCATGCCCCCGATCCACACGACGGTGGCCAGGAGGTGCAGGAAGACGACAACCTGATACATGGGCTGTTCTCCTCTATTGGCTCTCGATCCCGTGGTGTGCCCAGGCCGAGGACCGCTTCTTCCAGACACACGTGCCGAACCAAGGGAAGGAAGCGGTCATTCCGCAGAATGGTTCCAGAATAGCAGCGAAATGCTACCATATTCGCACTATGGCAACATTGAAGACCGGGGCGAGGAGATGAGGGCTATTCGCGCCTAACGAATTCGCGGCGCTGGGTCGAGGGCAAGCAGCGCGATGCCGTGCGGCTTGCGCTGGTAGACGGCAAACGGTGACACAGTTTGCGGCAGGCTACGACCACCCCAGAAACCCAGATTACCCTTCCGGCCGGACGGGCCACGATCCGTTTCGATCGAAACGAACTCGCAGGCGCGTTCGGAGACATGGGGACAGACGTACCCCTCCTGATCGGGATGGCGCTCGCCGCTGGACTCGATGGAACGAGCACCCTTGTGATGTTCGGCGTCATGCAGCTGCTCACAGGCCTCATTTATCGATTACCGATGCCGGTTCAGCCTCTCAAGGCGATGGCGGCCATCGTCATCGCACGACAGGCCTCCGCCGCAACGCTCTATGGCGCCGGCCTTGCGATCGGGTTGGTGATGCTGGTTCTTGCGGCAACCGGTCTGCTCGACTGGTTGGCCCGCGTGGTTCCCAAGTGCGTGGTGCGCGGCATCCAGCTCGGACTGGGGCTCCAGCTGGCCTCTGTCGCGCTGGGGAAGTTCGTCCAGGCCGACGGTGTGTCCGGATACGCACTCGCGGCTTTTGCCTTCATCGTCACGATACTTCTGCTCGGCAACCGCAGATTCCCCGCGGCGCTTCCGGTTGTGCTCCTCGGACTCGTGTATGCGATGATCTTCAAGTGGGACGGCAGCTTGGCTCGCAGCTTCGGCTTCCACCTGCCCGGTCTGCGCGTTCCTCAGCCGGCCGACATCCTGACAGGATTCCTGGTCCTTGCCTTGCCGCAGATACCGCTTTCCCTGGGCAATTCCGTCCTCGCCACCTGGCAGCTCGCCCGGGACTTGTTCCCCGATCGGCGCCTGACGATTCGCAAGATTGGGCTGACGTACGCGCTGATGAACCTTGCCAATCCATGGTTCGGCGGTGTGCCGACTTGCCACGGCTCGGGCGGGATGGCGGGGCATTTCGCTTTTGGCGGGCGAACGGGTGGGTCCGTCATCATCTACGGATTGCTCTTCGTCTTGCTCGGTCTGTTCTTTGGCACGGGCTTCGATCACGTGGCCACTGCATTTCCGCTCCCGATACTGGGGGTCATCCTCCTCTTCGAAGCACTCGCACTGATCTGGCTCCTCCGCGACACGGCTCCTTCTCGCTCCGAGTTTCCGGTTGCCCTGCTGGTGGGCCTATTGGCCTTCGGGCTGCCTTACGGATACGTGATCGGGCTCGTCGTGGGGACCGTACTGTTCTACCTCGGTGGTCGTACACGCCTGGTTAGCCCCGATGCTGTCTAAGGGCGCCGGACCCGGCCGGACCCGCCCCCTCGAGGATCGGGCAGATGCAGGGGGCCTGGGGGTCTGCGCCGTCTGCCCGACGCCGCAGGTGCCGCAGCTCCCCGCGCAACCCGCGCAGGGCTCGTAGCTGATCTTCCACCTCCGCCAGCTTGCGGTCCAGCCAGTCCCGCACGTGCCCGCACGGCAGCTCCCCCCGGTCCCGCAGCCGGAACACCTCTGCCGCCTCCCGCAGGCTGAGGCCCGCCCGTTTGGCCCGCAGCACGAACCGCAACCGCTCCCGGTCCGTTCCTACGTACACCCGGTAGCCGGACGCCGTCCTCCCGGGCCGGAGCAGTCCCACCGACTCGTAGTACCGCAGGGTCCTCGGGTTGAGGCGGAACTCCCGGGCCAGCGCGCCGATCCGGACCCCGACCTCCCCGCTCGCACGCCCACGCACGGATTCACCTCCTGACGCCCTCTCCGCCATATTCCTCCAGCGCAACCCCTTCTGCCAGCCGGCCCTCCCGCAGCCGCACCAGGCGGCCCACGAACGACCTGGTCAAGACGAGCCCCACACTCACCGCCATTGCCAGCATGGCCCACACCGGCCTGACCAACCCGGTGGTCGCCGCGACCACCCCTGCTCCGTTGAACGCTAGGGCCACGGCCACGTTGCCCGCGGTCAGGCCGTAACTGCGCTTTGCGAGCTCCACCGCGTCCACCAGGCCGCCCAGGCGTCCGCTCACCAGCACGACATCCGCGGAGTCCACCGC
>JAVKIP010000012.1:0-89431 GCA_031459385.1 Candidatus Fervidifonticultor secundus
ACTCCCGGTCGGCGTCCTCCAGCGTCGCGTGGGCCGTGTGGCCTTCGTGCCAGAGGAACTCGGCCGTCCGCAGGAACAGGCGCGTGGCCTTCTCCCACCGCACCACGCTGTTCCACTGTAGCAGCAGCAGCGGCAGATCGCGGTAGGACTGGATCCACCGGGCGTACATGGGCATGATGATGGCTTCCGAGGTCGGCCGCACCGCCAGCCGTTCGGCCAGGAGTTCGTCACCGCCGTGGGTCACCCAGGCCACCTGCGGGGCGAAGCCCTCGACGTGCTCGGCCTCCTTCTTGAGCAGCGACTCCGGGACGAAGAGAGGGAAGTAGGCGTGTTGGTGCCCGGTGGCCTCGAAGCGCGCGTCGAGCCAACGCTGGATGCCCTGCCACAACGCGTACCCGTACGGCCGGACGACCATGCACCCGCGCACGGGCGAGTAGTCGGCCAGCTCGGCCTTCAGGCACACCGCGGTGTACCAGTCGGAGAACGCCTCGGCCTTGCTGGGGATCTCCTTGACGAAGGTCTGCGCGTCGGTGGACATGCTTCCCCCAGCGTGGGACAGCCTCGGGATGCGTAGGGCAGTCTAGCATGCCCGCCCGGCGGGCAGCAACACAATGCGCGGCGGCGTCGGTGCCACGCGCCCCAAGGCGTGGGCGGGCGTGCGCCCCGCCCACACGAGGGCACGTGCCGCGCACGCCAGGGTTCGCGCGCCGCGCGTCGAATGCGTGCGCGACCCCGGCCGGGAAGCCGGCCGGCACCGGAGGTGTGGATGCGAGGCATGGCGGCCGCTGCCCTGGTGGCGGCGCTCGTGGCCCCGGCGGGCGCGGCGGCTTCCTACCGAACGCTCCAGACCAGCAAGCCCGGCGCCTACGAGGTGCTGGTGCGCTACCCGCAGTTTGCCGCGTCCACACCGCTGGCGCGCACCGTGAACCGCGCCGTGGACGAGTGGGTACGCAGCCAGCTGCGGGTGTGGACGCGCCTGTTCGAGGGACCGGCCGAGGGCGGGCCGCCGCAGGTGCAGCCGGCCGCGTACGTGGCGATCCCGCGCGTCACGTTCTACGACCCCTGGCGCCTGATCAGCCTGCACCTGGAGATCATGGAGACCACGGGCGCCGGGAGCGCCTACCCCTATCTCGCGCTGTTCACCTACGGGTGGCTCGACGGGCGCGTGGCGCCGCTGGTGCTGCGCGACCTGTTCGTCCCCGGGGCGCCCTCCCGGGTGATCGTGGGCCGGCAGGTGCTGCGCCGGCTGCGAGAGGCGGGTGCGCCGGCTGTCACCGGGGGCCGCGTCACAGCCGTGCCCGACGATGTCCTGGAGCGGTTCATCGTCGAGCCCGATGGCCTGCGCTACGTCTTCCTCCCGGGTGTGCTGGGCCCGCTGGCTGCCGGCAGCTTCGAGGTGAAGCTGACACTGGAAGACCTGGGCCCGCTCTTCCGGCGGAGCCTGCTCCGGCGGGACTAGGGCCCCTCCAGGAGCCCGATCTGCCGCGCCAGGCGCTCGGCCAGCACCGCGCCGGAGTTCACGGCGCGCACGCGTCCGGTGCTGGCGATGACGACGGTGCTGGGGACCGTGAGGATGCCGAAGCGCGCCGCGAGCCCCCGCTCGCGCAGGGCGTCGACCTCGGCGACGACGACCTGTCCCGGGAAGCGCTGCTCCAGGGCCTGGAGCGCCGGCCGCTGCACCGTCTTGCACGGCGCGCACTCTGGCGTGGTGAACGCCAGCACCAGCGCCCGGGCGCCGTTGAGGCGGTAGGACGCCACCAGGTCGGCCGCCCCCAGGCGCAGCACGCGCCGGCGGCGCCATGCGAGCAGCAGGGCGACGGCGGCCACCACGGCCGTCACGATGCCCAGGGCCACCAGCGGGGCAGGCGGCGTCATGACGCGCCCCGGGCGCGCCGCAGCCACCCGCGGCGGGCCAGCTGGTAGTAGACGAAGCAGCCCGCGCAGAACCCGGCCAGGACGTTCAGCATGGCCAGCACCGCCACCAGCCCGGCCAGGACCCACCCGAGCACCGGCGCCCCGACAAAGAGCGCCAGCGTCGCCGCCCACAGCACACCCGCCCCGAGCGCCTGCGCGAAGCGATGGGGCGCCGGGTCATCGGGGATCACGCGAGGCCGGACGATGCCCACGGGCACCGCCGCCCGCTGGTACAGCCACCGGAAGAGGCTGCGGGACGGGGCGGCTGCGCTCGTCGCCAGGGCGGCCGCCAGGAAGAGCACGAGCCAGGGCGCGTTCAGCACCCCTGCGACGATGACCCACAGCGCGATCACCGCCTGGGCAAACTTGATCGCGTTCTGGTCTACCATGGGCATCTGCGCCATGTGTGCATCCCTCGCCTGACGAACGGGTCAGCGGAGGTCGCGCGGCAGGCGCGCCCGCCCCGCGCCGTCACCTGCGGCGGAGACGTCGCCGGGCGCCTGGACCTGGGAGACGGGTTACAGTATGGGAGCGGCGAAGGCGCCAGGCGACCTCCGCCGCGGACAGATACACTTCCGCGGGGCGTACAGCGGAACGCCGAGATACAGGCGGGACAGGATCACAGCCACCTCGCCGCGCCCGCTGGGGCGCGCGATCCTTGACGCCCTTGTACCAGGAAGCGTGGGCTCATGTCAAGGCATGCGCGTGCTGCCCGACCCACGCCATCGCCGCCGCCAGGGTCGCGTCCATGGCCTCGCGTGTCTGTGCCGGCGGCGGCAGGGGCGGACCGAAGCGCACGCGCACGGGGCCAGGGCGCGGCAGACGGGCACCCAGCGGGAACACCTGCCCCGAGCCCGCCACGGCCACGGGCACCACCGGCGCGCGCCCGCGCGCGGCGATGACCGCGGCGCCCCGGCGCGGCGGCAGGGGCTCGGGGGCGACGCGGCCCTCGGGGAAGACCCCGACCTTGCGCCCAGCCGCCAGCGCCTGCACCGCCTGGCGGACCGCCGCGAGGTCCACGTCGCCGCGGCGCACGGGGATGCAGCCGTAAGCCCGCATCACCCACCCGACCCCGCGCCACGCCAGGAACTCCGCGGCCGCGACGAACAGGATGCGTTCGGGCGCGGCGGCGGCGATGAAGAGCGGGTCCAGCGCGCTCGGGTGGTTGGCGACGAGCACGGCCGGCCCTGCCGGATAGTGCTCCCGCCCCTCCACGCGCAGGCGGACGAGGACGCGGAGCAGCGCCCCCACTACGCGGTGCGTGAGCCAGAAGCGCCAGGTGTGCCCCGGGAAGGGCGACGTCGCGTCAGCCACGGGCCGGGCTCACGGCAGCGTCGCGCGGCGGTTGCGCACGGTGGTCCGCGTCGTGTTCACGACGCGGGTGCCCACGCGCAGGCTGCCGCGCACGGCGCCGCCCAGCGGCTGCAGCCCGCGGCGAACCGTGCGGCTGAGGACCGCCAGCATCCGGCGCAGCCACCGCAGGCGCGCGCCCAGCGCCTGCAGGGCCGGCGTGCGCGCGTAGAGGATCGAGCCCGCGATGATGCCCAATGAGATGAGGAACTTCCTCGGGTGCGAGATGTGCACGGCGAGCAGGTCCTCGGCGAGCACCTGGAAACCGATGGCGAGGACCAGCAGGTAGGCGGCGGCCTCCAGGATCGGCTCGCGCTGGATGAGCCGGACGAAGATCCCGGCGGCGAAGCGCATGGTGACGATGCCCAGGAAGACGCCGGTCAGCACTACCCACATCTCGCGCGACAGGGCCACCGCCGCCACGACGTTGTCCAGGCTGAAGGCCAGATCGGCGAGCTCCACGTTCAGCACCACGACCCAGAACGCGCGCGAGGCCGTGATGTAGGGCTCGCCGCCGTGGACCCGCTCCGCTTTCTCCGCCTCGGCGCCGAAGTGGGTGATCGCTAGGTAGATCAGGTACAGGCCGCCCAGCAACAGCAACCAGCGGTTGCGCACCACCCAGGCCGCGGCGAACAGCATCGTGCCCCGCCCCAGGTAAGCGCCGAGCAGGCCCGCCTTGAGGGCCGCCATCTGCTGGCCGCCCAGCACGCGGTGGACCGGCGGCCCGAGGAGGCGCAGGGGCCGGGGCCACGGGACCGGATCGTCCCGCGGCAGCGCCGAGACCATCGCGCCCAGCACCGCGGCGTTGTCGATGGACAGGATCCCCTCCAGGTAGACCAGCTGGAGGATGATGAGGAGCGCACTCCAGTCGACAGACGGCACGCCCGGCAGTCACTCCGTTCCTGCGGCGGCTAGCGCACGGGCATTCGCGCCACCGTGATCTCGTCGGTCACCGCGGCCACGTGTGGCACGCCCCGGGCGACGGCCAGCGCCGCCGCGCGCTGGTCGGGGTCGAAGACGATTCCCGCTAGCGTGATAACCCCGGCCCGCGCGGTAACCTGCAGATCCACAGCGCCCAGCCGGTCGTCCATCTTCAGGGCTTCCGCCACGCGGGCGGCCAGGGCCCGGTCCGCCACCTCCTGCCGCGACGCATTATCGGGCTGGAACGCAGGGCTGTCCAGCAGCCGCTCGATGAGGTCGCACGCCTGCTCCACCTCGATGCGCTCGGTGTTGAGCACCAGGTCGTACAGGTCGGCATCCTCCCACTCAACGTCGAAGAACTGGCGCAGGCGCGCCCGCACGCCGGTGTCGTAGCGCTGGGCCAGCGCCTGGGCCTCATGCCGGGAGATCGCCAGGCGCTCCATCAGCCGGGCGATGCGCACCTCCGGCGGCGCGCAGACCCGCACGCGGACGGCATGCCGCACGCCGCGCAGCAGCATCGTCGACCAGCGCCCGAGGAGCACCACGTCGTCGGCCGCGGCGAACTCCAGCACGCGGGCCGCGACATGGTGGAAGTTGCGGCGCGCCGGCAGGCTCAGCCGCTCCCACAGGCCCGGCGGATGCTCCACCGACCGGAGCAGGTGCTCCTCGCTAACCTCCCCCACCCGCGCGGCCTCCTCCAGGACCTCGCGCCGCACGTACCGGTAGCCCCGGCGCTCGGCCAGCCGCTCCGCGATGAACGTCCCGAGGCTGCCCAGTTCGCGGGTGAACGCCACAATGCCCATGCCTGTCGTTAGCCGCGCGGCGCCGGCGCCGCTGCCGGCGCGATCCCGCGCGCGCGGACCTGGCGGCGCAGCGCCCGCAGCGCTGGCAGCGCGAACAGCGCCAGGGCCGCCGCGATGAAGGCCAGGGCGATGGGCCGCCCCAGGAAGATCCCGACCGACCCCTGCCCCATGATCAAGCTCTGCCGCAGCGCCTGCTCGGTCATGTCGCCGAGCACGAGGGCGACCACCAGGGGCGCCAGCGGATAGCCCAGCTTCTTGAACAGGTACCCGGCCAGCCCCGAGGCCAGCATGATCCACAGGTCGAGGATCTGGTTGTTGGCGGCGTAGGCCCCGACGCTGGAGAGGATGACGATGAGCGGGGCCAGGATCCCGAACGGGATGCGGTTGATGGCCGCGAACGCCGGGACCATGGTGAGGACGATCAGGACGCCGACGACGTTGGCCAGGTACATGGAGCCGATGAGCCCCCAGACGAACTCGCGCTGCTCCCGGAACAGCATCGGCCCGGGGTTAAGGCCCCAGATGAAGAAGCCGGCCAGCATCACCGCCGCCGTGGGCGAGCCCGGGATGCCCAGGGTGATCATGGGCAGCAGGGCGCCGATGCCCGCGGCGTGGGCCGCCGTCTCCGGCGCCACCACCCCCTCCACCTCGCCGGTGCCGAAGCGGTGGCCGCGGGGGCTGAACTGCTTGGCCAGCCCGTAGCTCATGAACGATGCCGGGGTGGCGCCGGTCCCGGGCAGCACGCCGATCCAGAAGCCCAGCACGGTGCCGCGCACGACGGTCCAGGTGTAGCGGGGGAACGTCTTCCACGTCTCCCAGACGTCGCGGAAGCTCAGACGCGCCCGTATGCCCTCCAGCCGCAGGCCCTCTTCCACTGTCAGCAGGATCTCGCCGAGCCCGAACAGGCCGATGGCGATCACGATGAAGTTGATGCCGCTCTGGAGAGCCACCACGCCGAAGGTCATGCGCGGCGAGCCGCTGACGATGTCGAACCCCACGGTCCCCAGCAGCAGGCCCAGCAGGGTCATGAGCACCGCCTTGAGGGGATCGCCGCCTTCGAGACCCGCAATGGTGGCGAACGCCAGCAGGAGCACCGCGAAGTTCTCGGGCGGCCCGAACTTCAGCGCGAGCTCGGCCAGGGGCGGGGCGAAGAACGTGAAGAGCGCCACGGAGATCAGCGCGCCGATGAACGACGAGGTGAACGCGGCCGTCAGCGCCACGCCGGGCTTGCCCTGCTTGGCCAGCGGGTGCCCGTCGAAGGTGGTCGCCACCGACCACGGCTCACCGGGGATGTTGAACAGGATGGAGGTGATGGCCCCGCCGAAGATCGCGCCCCAGTAGACCGACGAGAGCAGGATGATGGCGGACGTCGGGGTGAGGCGGAACGTGAGCGGCAGGAGCAGCGCGATGCCGTTGGTGCCGCCGAGCCCCGGCAGGACGCCGATGGCCGTACCCAGCAGCAGGCCGACCACCGCCACGAAGAGGTTGGTCGGCGTGAGCGCGACGCCCATCCCGTAGAGCAGGTCGTTGAAGATGCCCAGCAGGCTCATGAAACGCTACCGCCCATAGAGGAGCCACTCCAGGGCGACGCCCTTGGGCATCGGCATCAGGAACCACCGCTCGAAGATCAAGAACAGCACCAGCGGCAGGGCCACGCTCACCGCCGCCACCTGCGCCCAGCGGTGGCGCCCGACCAGGCGCATGTACCCCGCCAGGTAGACGGCCCCGCCCAGGTAGATCCCCAGGTAGTGGATGAGGGCCACGACGGCCACCATCGGGAGGAACACGATGAGGAGCGGCTTCCAGGCGCCCGCCGGGATGAACGGCGCCGCCCCCCGGCGCCCGGCGCGCCAGGTCTTCACCAGGACGGCCACCGCGGAGGCCGTCACCCCCACGGCGAGCCAGAACGGGAAAAAGCCCGGGCCGGGGCCGGCGGCGGTCCAGGCGATCGGAAGCCGCAGGGCCTCCCGCACCAGCAGCAGGGCACCGGCCACCAGGCCCAGCGCCACCACCAGCTCAGCGCGATACATCGGCAGGGAGCGACCAGGAGGCAGGCGGGGGGCGCGCCCGGCGCGGCCCGCCCCCCGCCGCGTCTAGTCCTTGGGCGCGAGCCCTCCTTTCACCATCAGGCTGCGCACCGACGCGTCTTTCTGCTCGAGCCACCGCACGAACTCGGGGCCGGTCTGGAACGCTTTGGTATAAGCGCCGCGCTCGATGAAGTCGGCCATCTCGGGCGTGTCCATCACCTTCCGGAAGACGTCCTGGTAGAAGGC
Organism: Candidatus Fervidifonticultor secundus; assembly: GCA_031459385.1. Classification (GTDB taxonomy): domain Bacteria; phylum Sysuimicrobiota; class Sysuimicrobiia; order Sysuimicrobiales; family Humicultoraceae; genus Fervidifonticultor; species Fervidifonticultor secundus. Next base: position 7,262 of record JAVKIP010000012.1, read on the forward strand.
CACGGCCTCGGCGGGCATCTCCGGCGGGCCGAAGATCCCGCGCAGCATCTGGTACTCCAGCGGGAAGCCCAGTTCTTTCATCGTGGGGATCTCGCCCCACCGGCCGACCCGCACGCGCTCCGCGGCGAAGATGGCCAGAGGCCGTACCCGGCCGCCCTCCCAGTGGCCCACGGCCTCGATGGGGTTGTTGACGGTGAAGTCGACCTGCTTGCCGACCAGCGCCGCGGCCACGGCCCCGCCGCCCGGGAACGGCACGTACGTGAAATCCACGCCCCAGGCCTGTTCCAGCATGACCATGATGATCTCGTCTTCCTGCTTGGAGCCGGTGCCGGCCATCTTGAGGCTGCCCGCCGGGGCCGCCCGGGCCGCCCGCTGGAAGTCGGCCACCGTCCGGTAGGGCGAGTCGGCGTGCACCCACAGCACGAAGTGGTCCAGCAGCAGCCGCGCGATGGGCGTCAGGTCCCGCCACGAGAACCGGGACCCGTCGCGCTTGCGGATCACCTGCGCCACCGGCGTGGCGAACAGGCTGTCCAGGGTGATCAGGATGGTATGCGGGTCTCCGGTCTTGTCGATCATCCACAGGAAGGCCTGCGTCCCGGCCCCGGCAGCCCGGTTCACCGGGATGAAGGGCTGCGGGGAGAGCCGGTACTTCTCGATGAGGGGCTGGATGAACCGGGCCTGCTGGTCGGCGCCGCCGCCCGTGCCGGCCGGGATCGTCCACTCCACCGGGCGGCGCGGCGCCCAGCCCGGCGCGCCCCAGACCAGCGTGCCCGCCAGCAGCACCACCACCGCGCAACTCGCCACCGCCCACCACTGTTTCCGCCACTGTGTCACGTCCGCCACCTCCCCGCGCGGGTTCGCGACGTGCTCGGTCGCTCCGAGAGCCGCGCCCCTGGAGCCACAAACGTGATCGGTCCGGTCAAGAATGCGTGCGGCGGTCCCCCGCTCGGTGGTACCGCCGCTGTGCTGTGTCCATCACCATCGACGCTCACCAGCAGTTCCGTCCCCCTGGGCTCCACCCGACGGCCGGCCGCCGGCACACGGTGCGGTGCTACGCTGGCGGCTTCTCCCGGACGATATCGCTCCAGAACGGGATCACGCCCGGGATAATCCACTTCTCCCACATCTCGTCGACCTTGGCCTGGAAATAGGCGATGTCATCGTCGGTGAAGTGGGCGAAACGGCCCTGGCGCAGCAGGTAGTCCCGTACCGGCTTGCGCCGCGTCCGGCCCTCGGCGATGCCCCGGGTCTTCCCGTAGAGCCTGAGCTGGTGGTTCTCCACCTCGTACAGCGGCCAGATGCCGCACTCGACCGCCAGTTCGCCCAGTTCGTGGGAGAGGATGGGATCGTAGTCCCATCCCTTGGGGCACGGGTCGAGCGAGTGGATGAACGTCGGCCCGCCGATCGAGAGGGCCTTGCGGACCCGGTTCATCATGTCCACCGCGTACGAGGCACAGACCGTCGCCACGTACTTGCACTCGGGGTGCCCGGCGGCCAGCATGCCGGCCACGTTCTTCTTCCACCGGTGGTGCAGGATGCGCTTCATGCTGCCCGGCGGCGAGAACGTGGTGTGCGCGCCCCACGGCGTGACGCCCGAGAGCTGGATGTCGGTGTTGGCGTAGGACTCGTTGTCGTACATGAGGATGAGGAAGTTATAGTCGGTGTGGGTGAGGGCTGCCGAGATCGCCGACAGGCCCATGTCGGCCCCGCCGCCGTCGCCGCAGAAGGCGATGACGTTGATGGGCTCGGCGGGAATCTTGCCCTTGCGCATCAGCACCCGCAGCCCCGCCGCCGTGCCCAGCCCCGCCGAGCCGCTGCTGCCCAGCTGGGTGTGCATCCAGGGTACGACCCACGAGGTGCTGTAGTAGGTGGTGTTGGCCACGTACATGCACCCCGTGCTGCCCAGCACCACGGTGCGGGGTCCGGCGGCCTTCACCATGAGCTTCATGACCAGGGCCGACTCGCAGCCCTGACACGTCCGGTGGCCGGACGTGAAGTACTCCTCGAGCGGGACCTTCTTGACCCCCTTGAACGGCTCCAGGGTCGGCACTGGGTAGGTCTCGATCGCATCTGCCATGGCTGCCACGCTCCCTTTCCCCCAAACGCTCTGACGACCCCGCGGGCCTGCGGGTTACTCCCGCAGCCCGATCCAGTAGGTGTCGGTCAGCCGCTCGCCGGCGGCCGCCCGGACCAGCGCGTCGGTCATCTCGCGCACGTTGGGCACCGTGACCTCGCGGCCGCCCAGGCCGCAGATGAAGCCCACCACCGGCGGGCGCTGCGGGGCCCCGTACAGGGCCGTGCGCACCTCGTTGGCCACCACGCCGCTGAAGTAGGGCGACCCGAAGGAGTAGTCGCGGTCGATGACGCCCACGGCCGCAAACCGGGCCAGGCACGCCTGCAGCGCCTCGGTGGGGAACGGCCGGAACCAGCGCAGCCGCACGAACCCCACCTTCCTGCCCTCCTTGCGCATCTTGCGGATGGCGACCTTGACCGGCATGGACAGCGTGCCCATGCCGAGCAGCACCACCTCGGCGTCGTCGGTCTCGTACTCCTCGAAGAACGGGTTGCCGTAGCGGCGGCCGAAGACGCGCTCGAAGTCGGCGTACGCCTCGCGGATCACCTGGGGCGCCCGCCGCATGGCGGCGTCGTTCTGCTTGCGGATCTCCATCACCCAGTCCTCGTTGGCCTGCGGGGCAACCGTGATGGGGTTGTCGGGGTGCAGCCGGAGGTCGCCGCGGGCGTAGGGCGGCAGGAACTCGCGGACGCGCTCGGCCGCCGGGACCCGCACCAGCGCCTGGGAGTGGGTCAGGAAGGCGCCGTCGCACCCGATGGCGCACGGCAGGAAGACCCGCCGGTCTTCGGCGATGCGCCAGGCCAGCAGCGCCGTGTCCAGGGCCTCCTGCGCCGTGTCGACCCACACCAGCATCCAGCCCAGGTCGCGCACGGCCAGGGCGTCGTTGTGCTCCACGCCGAACGCGCCGGGATCGTCGAGCGCGCGGTTGCCCACCATGGCCACCATGGGGATCCTCAGCGCCGGCGTCACGGTCAGCGCCTCGAAGGCGTACATCCAGCCGACGCCCGAAGATCCGACGAAGACGCGGGCGCCCACGGCCGAGGCGTGCTTGACGATCTCGAACTGCGAGTGCTCGCTCTCGGCCACGATGTACTCGCAGTCCATCTCGCCGTTGGCGACCAGCTTGGCCACGTACTGCATCACCGTGTCGTAGGGCCGGATCGGGTACGCGGTGATGACGTCGACGTCGGCCAGCTTGCAGGCCACCGCGATGGCCTCGCTGCCGGTGATGAGCTCTTCTTTGTCGCCCAGGGCGACCGCCGGTTCCTGTACTGTGGCCATCTCTACGCCCCTCCTGCGCTGGCTTCCGTGGTGTCCTCGCGACCGACCTTCTCCTCGCCGCCGGGGGCCAGGCCGACGGCGGCCAGGGCCTTGATCTGCTCCTGGTAGAGCCCGCGGAGGCGGAACCCGTGGGAGCGCTCGGGCCGGACCGCGATCTTCTCCGCGACCCACGTCCGGTAGCCCTCCCGATCCGCCTTCCACATCTCCCACTGGCTGCGGTTGTCGCCAAACGCGCTCTCGTTGACCATGGTGATGCAGTGCTCGATGGGGCAGACCGCCTCGCACACGCCGCAGCCGCAGCACGACTCCATGCGGACGTCGTACAGGCCGTCGGGGGTGACATCGAAGCACGAGTCCGGGCACTGCAGCCAGCAGAGCGTGCACTTGATGCACTTCTCGAAGTCGATGACCGGCCGCATCGTGCGCGTCGTGAACTTCTTGAAGTAGGGGTTCACGGCCGCCCGGTAGCCGCCGACCTGACCGGTTGCGGGATCGGTCAGGGCCCCGCCGGTGGGGATGTTGCGGATAGCGATGCCCTCGGGCATCTCGGTCCAGCCGGGCAGCCGGAACTCGTAGGGCTGCGCGGGGTTGCCCACCCCCGGCGGCACCACCGTGGTCTCGACCCGCGCGTAGGCCTTGCGGGCCGAGGTGACCTTCAGGTCGTCCTTCCACTCCGCACGGATGGCGGCCTCGATGGCCGCCAGCGAGAGCATCTCCGGCACCAGGCGCGCGATGGTGCCCAGGATGCGGACGTCGGTGTGGTCGTCTTTGTACACCCACAGCCCGGAGAACGAGGGGATGCCCCGCACGATGGCCAGCTCGTAGGGCACGTCCCTGGCGTGGATCATGGTCAGGAGGTCGTCGAAGCCCAGCATGCTGGTCACGACCAGCTTGCCGCCGGGAACCAGCAGCCGGTTCACCGGCTGGAGCCCGTACCACGCCCAGGATTCCACGCCCTTGCACAACGTGTCGTCCACCACCACGGTGACGTCTACCTGCTTGGGCTCGTACTGGGCCATGCTCTCCTCGAGCGTGAGATCGTCGGGCGCGATGATGGCGAAGTTCTTGGCGGGGATGCCGTTGCGCTCCGGCGAGTCGCCGTAGCGGCCGAACGAGATCCCGGTCTTGCCCTCCTTGGCCGCCGCCAGCACCAGCCCCCGGCTGATGTGCTTGGCGAGCGTCTTCTGGAAGATGCCGCGGTAGATGATCTCCACGGCGTAGCTGCGGTCCATGCCTCTATCCCCCCTTGGCTGCGCCGGCGGGTTCGGGCGCGGGCAGCAGCGTCTCCTCGATCTGCTCCAGGTGCGTGAGCATGGCGCGGGCGGCGGCCTCGGGGTCGCGCCGGCGGATCGCCTCGACGATCTGGCGGTGCCCCCGCAGCGACCGCTGCGGGCGGCCGCGGACCTGCAGGGACCGCTCGCGTCCTTCGCGGAGCAGGTCCATCAGGACGTCGATGACCTTCAGGACGACCTGGTTGCGCGAGGCGCGCGCGATCATGTCGTGCAGGGCGGTGTCCTCGTCGATGGCCAGGCCGCCGGATTCGATCTTCGCCGCCTGCCGCGCCAGGATCGCCTCCATCTGCTGGATCTCCTCGGGGGTGGCGCGGCGCGCGGCTTCGCGGGCCATGGCGGGTTCGATCATCTTGCGCACCGCCATCAGGTCGGCCAGCAGGTCCCGCCGGGCCAGGAGGGCGGAGGCCAGCGGGGCCATGATCGACTCGGAGGAGACCTCGCGCACCACGGTGCCCTCGCCCTGGCGGGGTTCGACCAGGCCCGCCATCTGCAGCGCCCGGATGGCGTCGCGCACGGAGGTGCGGCTCACGCCCAGGGCCGCGGCCAGCTCGCGCTCGGGCGGCAGCTTGTCGCCAGGCCGCAGGTGCCCCTCGGCGATCAGGCGCCGCAGGCGCGCGGCGACCTCCTCGTAGACCTTGGTGCGGCGCACCGGCTCGAGGGCCTCGTGCAGGCGTCGGGCAGTGGATTGTTGAGTCATCCGCTCAGGAAAGGTCCAGTGGTCCAACGTCTACCCACGCAGGTATCGTCTGCCAGGGCGCGGGGGTTGTCAAGAGGGGGGTCGCCGGAGTTGTCAAGAAGCCGGCGAGTCCCCCGACGGCCGCACGGGAACCGGGCCAACGGCGTCGGGCGCGCCGGTGCCGCCGCAGCTTCCGACGGTCGCGGGGGCGCGCCGGATGCGGTATGATGGGCGATGTGACGATGGGCGAGATGCCCTGCCACCGGCTGCGCCGCATGGGAACTCCGCTGCGCGCCCTCGGGCACCGCTGGTCTGGCGTGGCGGCGCTGGCCGCGCTGTGCCTAAGCCTCGCCCTGCCGGCACCTGGCGCGCCGGCGCTGTTGCGTCCTGCCCTGCCCACCTGCGCCGGGTTGCAGACGACGCCCCCGCAGGCCGAGGGGCCGTACTACCGACCCAACTCGCCCGAGCGGTCGTCGCTTCTGGAACCCGGGATGCCGGGCGTGCGGCTGACGCTTGCGGGCTACGTGCTGGTCCGCCCGTGCCGGCCCGTGGCGCGCGCGTGGCTCGATTTCTGGCAGGCCGACGACCGCGGCCAGTACGACCTGGCCGGCTACCGACTGCGGGGCCACACGTACACCGACGCCGCAGGCGTCTACGTTCTGGAGACGATCCTCCCCGGTGTCTATCCTGGCCGGACGCGCCACGTCCACGTGAAGGTGCGCGCGCCGGGCGGCCCGACGCTGACGACGCAGCTCTACTTCCCCGGCGAGGCCGGGAACCAGACCGACCGCATCTTCCATCCGGCGCTGCTCGTGGCGCTGCAGGATGCGCCTGCGGGCAGGGTGGGGATCTTCCACTTCCTGCTGGAGGGGCCGTGATGCCCGCGCGGTGGGCCGCGATTGCGGCGGCCGGGGTGCTGATCGCGGCGGCGCCGTGGGCAGGGGCGCGATCCGTCTCCGCCGGCGCCGCGTCCGCCCCCGGCGGAGGGCAGCGGTTCGTCATCGTCCCCGGCGAGTCAAAGGTGCTCTACCGCGTCGGCGAGGTGTTCCTCAACCAAAACAACCGCTTCAACGTCGCCGAGGGCGTGACCACGGCGGTGCGCGGCGAGATCGTCATCGACCGCGCTGTGCCCCGCAACAGCCGCGTCGGGCCCATCACCGTGGACATCAGCCAGTTTCGGTCCGACTCGGCGCGGCGCGACAACGCCATCCGCGAGCGGTGGCTGGAGTCGGCCCGCTTCCCCCTGGCCACCTTCACGCCGACGGTGACCGAGGGGCTGCCGGCGACCTACGCCGACGGCCAGGAGCTGCGGCTGGCGATCACCGGCGACCTCAAGATCCGCGAGACCACCCGTCGGGTCACGTTCGACACGGTCCTGAAGCTGGAGGGCACCACGCTCGTGGGCCTGGCCACGGCGCAGATCCGCATGACCGACTTCGGGTTCGACCCGCCGGCGATCTTCGGCATCCTGCGGGCCGAGAACGACGTGCGGCTCGAGTTCCACATCGTGGCACGAGCGGCTCAGTAGCGGCGCGCGACCAGCAGCGGCACGATCTCCACGCCACGCAGCCTGCCCAGCGCGCCGCCCGCCGCGTCGCGCTCGGTAAACCGGCCCGCGCCGTCGCCGGTCACCGCTGCGCCGGCCAGCAGCAGCGGCACGGGGTCGGCCGCGTGTCCCCGCAGCGCGCAGGGGGTGGCATGGTCGGCCGTCACCGCCACGAGCGTCGCGGCCAGGTCCAGCCCTGCCAGGAGCGTGCCGAAGAAGTGGGCGTCGATCTCCTCGATGACGCGCCGCTTGCCCTCGGCATCGCCGTCATGGCCGGGCTCGTCGGGGCCCTTCAGGTGCAGGTAGAGCCCGTCGTGGGCCGGCAGCACCTCCAGGGCGCGGGCTGCCCAGGCGCGGTACACCTCGGCGCGGGGCGCGCCGGCCCGATGCGGGACCTCCACGACGCTCATACCCAAGGAGCGGGCGATGCCGCGCTCCACGGGCATCTCGACGAAGCAGCCCCAGCGCAGGCCGAACCGCTCCTCCATCGACGGCACGCGCGGGAGATGATCGCCGCCGTCGCGCAGCAGGATCAGGTTGGCCGGCAGCTTGCCCTCGGCGCGCCGCCGTGCATTCACCGGATGGGCGTCGAGGAGGGCGCGGCTCTTCTCGGTGAACTCGTTGACCAGCGCCGCAGCCGCGCGCGCCTCCGCGGTGTCCTCCAGCGCCGTGCAGGGCACCACTTCTTCCGTGAACGCGTTGAGCGCGACGCCGAGCCCGCCCACCCGCGCGTAGGCGGGATCGGTGTTGGAGACCTGCGCGCTGAGCCGGCCCGCCTGCGGGTAGAACACGACGGCGCAGCGGTAGCCGATGGAGGCGGCGACGACCACGCGGGCCGGCGCCGCCTCCAGGCGGACCTGCGCCGTCACGCTCTCGGCCAGCGCGCGGGCTTCCTCTGCGGTCAGGGTGCGGCCCACGCGCCGGTCGACGATGCGGCGTCCCTCGCCGCCGGTGGCGAAGTTCCCGCGTAGCGCCAGGTCGCCGTCGTGGAATGGCAGGCCCACGCCCAGGGCCTCCAGCGGCCCGCGGCCGGTGTGATAGCGCATGGGATCGTACCCGAGGATCGCGGTGACGGCGACGTCGGACTCGGGCGCGATACCCTCGCCCACGGTCGTGACGAGCCCCTGCTGCCCCACGGCCGCCAGCCGGTCCAGGTGGGGGGTCGCCGCGGCCTCGAGCGGCGTCCGGCCGCCCAGCGCGGGGGTGGGCCGGTCGCCCAGGCCGTCGAGCACCACGTAGAGGATCTTCGCGGGACTCACCGGTCGTCGAGCGCCGCGAGCGCCGCCACCAGATCATCGCTCAGGGTGCCCACATAGACCTCGGAAGCCGGGCCGGTCATGCGGATGCTCCAGTCCTCGGCCACGTGAATCCGCAGCTCACCGCCCGGCATGCCGACGGTCACGTCCCGGTCCGCGACCCCCGCGCGCACTGCGGCCGCGGCCACCGCCGAGGCGCTGCTGCCCGAGGCCATGGTCTCTCCGGCTCCGCGCTCCCAGATACGGATCTCGATCCGGTCGCGGGCGATGACCTGCGCGAACTGCACGTTGGTCCGGTTGGGGAAGAGCGGGTGGGTTTCCAGCAGCGGCCCGAGCTGGCGCACCGTGACCCGGCGCAGGTCCGGCACGAACACCACGCAGTGGGGGTTGCCTACCGAGACGCCGGTGAACGCCAGGCGCTGGTCACCGGCCTCGATCGGCTCGTCCACCACTTCGCGGCGTGGGCCGGCCACAGGGATCGCATCGCTCCAGAACGTGGCGCGGCCGATGTCCACCGTCATGCCCTCCACGCGCCCGCCGCGCAGGTGCAGCGCCACGGCGGCCACCCCGCCCGGCGTGTCGATGGTGAACCGCTCGCGGCGAGTATACCCGTGGTCGTAGAGGAACTTGGCGAAGATCCGCAGCCCGTTGCCGCTCTTCTCGGCCTCGCTGCCGTCGGGGTTGTAGATGCGCAGGCCGAAGTCGCCGCCGCGCGCAGGCGCCACCGCCAGGATGCCGTCGGACCCGACGCCCAGGTGCCGGTCGCATACGCGCCGGATGACCGCCGGCGTCAGCCGGAAGGTGAGCGCGGCCGGGTCCAGCACGAGGTAGTCGTTGCCCAGCGCGTGTGACTTCACGATCCAGTTGCGTCCTGCGGGCGGCATCGACGGCGCGCTCCTCCGGTGCTTCCGCCTGCGGGCGGTCCCCGTACGGGGGTTCGCTCAGGCGATGCGCGCGCCCTCCGCCGGCCGGCCCGCGCGCCGCAGAGCCGAGGCGATCACCCGCTCCACCAGCCGCGGGAACTCGATGCCAGCGGCGCGGGCCGCCTTGGGCAGCAGGCTCTCTCTGGTCAGGCCGGGAATGGTGTTGACCTCCAGCACGACCACGTCGGCCTCGCGCACGAAGAGATCGACCCGACCGAAGTCGGCGCAGCCCAGGGCCCGGTAGGCCTTGAGCGCGGCAGCCTGCGCGCGCCATACCGCCGCCGGCGGCAGGCGCGCGGGGCAGATCTCCTCGGCGGCGCCCGGCGTGTACTTGGCCTCGTAGTCGAAGAACTCGCGCGCGGGCACGATCTCCACCAGCGGCAGGGCCACCGGCCCACCGACGTCCGGGTCGTCCAGGATGCCGCAGGTCGCCTCGACGCCCGTCAGGTACTCTTCCACCAGCACTAGGTTGTCCAGGGCGAAAGCCGCGTCCAGCGCCCGCGGCAGCTCCGCCGGCGTGCGCACGATGGCGACGCCGATGCTGCTGCCCTGGGCGTTGGGCTTGACGACGCAGGGGAAGCCCAGCGCCTGCTCGATCTCGCGGAGGAGCAGGCCCTCGCGCAGCGATGCCGCGTCGCGCTCCACCGCCAGCGACGCCGGCACCGGCACGCCGTGGAACGCCATCAGGTGCCGCGCGCGCCGCTTGTCCATGGCCAGCGCGCTGGCGAGCACGCCCGAGCCGGTGTAGGGGATGCCCGCGAACTCCAGCAGCCCCTGGATCGTGCCATCTTCGCCGTAGGGCCCGTGGAGGGCGACGAACGCCACATCCAGCCCCTCGGGCGGCATCCAGGAGCCGGCGCGCGGGATCTCCGCGGGCACGGCCTCGTACCGGGTCCGGTCCAGTGCCTCGAGCACGCAGGCTCCCGTGCGCAGCGAGACCTCCCGCTCGGGCGAGCGCCCGCCCATCAACACCCCAACCCGCAGCCGGCTCATGCCGTGGCCCTCCTCCTGGTGGCCCCGCGCGCGTGCCGGGCGCGCCAGGCCGCGATGCGCTCCTGCAGCAACACCGCCGCGCCGTCGCTCAGCACGCTGGCGAAGGGCACGGCGCGGACGCCGGCCGGCACCGCGTCGCGGATCCTGGCCAGCACCCGCGGCGCGGCCAGCACCACGTCAGCCTCCGCCAGCACAACGGCCAGTCCCGCCGGGTCCTCCAGGGTGGCCGTCCGCAGCCGCGGCGGCTGCAGGCCCACGGCCGCCAGCGAGCGCGCCTTGCTGCGCACGCCCTCGGCAGTGGCGCACACCAGGGCGATGCGGCTGCGGCGGGGCAGGCGGGCGATCTCCTCCAGCGCCCGGAAGTCGGGCCAAGCCATCAGGCCGATGACCTCCAGGCCGGCGCACCGCTGGCGCACCTCTTCGACGTGGAAGAACGTGGTGGCGAGTAGGTCAACCTCCGCGAGCCGGGCCGGGAGGTCGGCCAGCAGGATCGGCACCACCGGCACGTCGGCAGCCCGGCGTACGAGCCGGCCGAAGTAGGCCAGGTCCACCGGATTACACTCGACGAATCCCAGGCGCGGCCGGGCGCGCGTGGGGCGCCGCCGCGGACGGGCCCGCATGGCCAGCATGGCCTGCAGGTCGGCCAGCTCCACGCCGCCGGCGGCGGCGGTGGCCAGCAGGCGGTCGATCTGCGCGGCCAGCGCCCGGGCCGCGTGCGCGGGCGGCGGCGTCCAGACCACGACGGTGCCCCGGCCGGGTCGCGCGTCCACCACGCCCTCGGCCTCGAGCTCGGCGTAGGCCCGGGCCACGGTGTTGCGGTTGATGCGCAAAAACCCCGCCAGGGTGCGGACCGGGGGCAGACGCTGGCCGGCCGGGAGCAGGCCGGCCAGGATCTGGTGGCGGATCTGGGCCTTCAGCTGATCGGGCAGCGAGGCGGCGGCGCGGCGGTCGAGGGAGAGGCGCATGAAATTGTCCTAAGACAACTGGGACAAGTATCGCACCGCGCCCCCGCCGCGTCAATGCCGGGCGGCCTACGGCCGCCGGCCGCACCCGGGCGCGCCAGCACCGCCGCCCCTCAGGCCGTGACCTCCGCGAGCCCGTCCTGGAGGACCACCTTGCCCGAGGGGTTGAGGGCGTCGAAGGCGTAGACGTCGCGGGCGCCGTGGCGCGAGGCAGCCCACAGGCGCACGGTGACTTGCTGGCCTGGGAGCACGGGCCGCGCGAAGCGGACGGCCAGGCGTGCCAGCCGGGCGGCGTCGCCTCCGCAGGCGTGGACGACCACCAGCCGGCTCGCGATCCCCAGGGTACACATGCCGTGCACGACCACGCCCGGCAGCCCCGCGGACCGGGCAAACGCCGCGTCCAGGTGAATGGGGTTGCGGTCGCCCGACGCCGCAGCGTACCGGGCCGGCTGGTCCTCGGCGATCCGGTAGACCCGGCTGGCGGCCGGCGCCTGCCCGCGGGGCACGGCGGGCACCTGGTGCGCCGGCGCGTCCTCCCCCAGGGCGGAGGCGATGCGCCGACGCAGGAAGAGCGTGATGTACTGCTCCGCCACGGGCGCGCCGGTGCCATCGGTCGCCGCGGTCCTGACGATCACAGCGGCACCGGCGCGCCGCGGCTGCACGCCGATCACGGCGGCGCGCGTGCGCAGGACCATCCCGGGACGGACCGGCTGGAAGAAGCGCATATCCTGCGCGGCGTGGAGGCCGGCGGCGTGTTCTTCCGACACCAGCACGCCGTCCAGCGTCGGGAGGAGCACGGCCGAGACCGGCACGACGACGAACAGTGGCGGGGCCACCACCCCGGCGCGGTGCGCGGGGTGCTCGTCGTCCAGAGCGGCGGCGTAGGCGCGGATCTGGGCCTCGTCCACCGTCATCACGTGCTCCGGCCCCCAGCGCCCCAGCGCGGCGACCCGCACGTCCAGCGTGTGATTCAGCGCCTGGCTCACGTGGACGGAAGATTCGCCCTGCGCCGGGCGCTCCCTCGTGGAAGGAGCCTCCGCAGGCGGCGCGAATCGGCTTCCCTAATCCAGCCGGGCCGCAGGGCCCACGCGAGGGGGACGTCATGGGCACCAGGACGGTGATCACCGGGGTGCTGATCCTGGCCGTGGTCGCGACGCTCGCCAGCGAGGCGCCCGCCCAGGCGCCGACGCGGCCGGGGCGCACCGTGCAGTGGAAGTTCACGCTGGACTTCATCGTGCAGGGGCCGCAGGCGCCGTTCATCCTCGCCGCCGAGAAGGGGTACTACGCCCAGGAGGGACTGCAGGTCACCATCGACCGCGGGTTCGGCTCGGCGGATGCGGTCACGAAGATCGCCTCCGGCGCCTACCACCTCGGGTACGCCGACATCAACTCGATGATCGAGTTCAACGCACGCAACCCGGGACGCGACCTGGTGGCGATCGCCATCGTCTTGAACGAGCCACCGTTTTCCATCATCACGCTCCGCCGGGAGGGGATCACCCGGCCCATCGAGCTCTACGGCAAGCGGCTCGGCGCGCCGGCCGGCGACGCCCCCCGACGCCTGTGGCCGCTGTTCGCCCGGGCGGTGGGCATGGACCCGCGCGCCGTAGAGTGGGTCACGATGGACGTCCCCCTGCGGGAGCCGATGCTGATCCGCGGCGAGGTCAACGCCATCTCGGGGTTCTACTTCACCTCGTTCATCAACCTGAAGGCGGCGCGGGTGGACCCCAGCGACATCGTGGCCTTCATGTACAGCGAGCAGGGCCTGCCCCTCTACGGCAACGCCATCATGGCACCGCCCGCGCTGCTGCAGAGCGAGCCCGAGGCGGTCCGCGGGTTCCTGCGGGCGTTCGTCCGCGCCCTCAAGGACACCATCGCCAACCCGCAGGAGGCCGTGGCCGCCGTCAGGCGCCGCGACCCGCTGCTCCGCGAAGACGTGGAGCTCGAGCGCCTGCTGCTGGCGCTGCGGCTGAACATGCTCACCCGGGACGTGCGCGCCCACGGCTTTGGCGCCGCCAGGGGCGACCGCCTGGCCCGGTCCATCGACCTGCTGGCCGAGGCGTTCGCGTTCCCGCGCAAGCCGGTCTGGCAGCAGGTCTTCACCGACCGGTTCCTGCCGCCGCGCGCCGAGCGGATGCTGCCGGCCGCGCGCCCGTGACGCCCGCAGACCCTTTCGTCGTCGTCGACCGCGTCACCCTGGGCTACCCGCACCTGGGCCGGATGGTGCGGGCGGTCGACGACGTGACGCTCGCCGCCCGGCGCGGCGAGTTCGTCGCCGTCGCCGGGCCCAGCGGCTGCGGCAAGACGACGCTGCTCAAGAGCCTGGCAGGTCTGATCCTGCCCGAGCGCGGCGAGATCCGGGTGGACGGGACCGTCGTCAGCGGTCCCACCCGGCGCGTGGGTATGGCGTTTCAGAACCCGATCCTGCTACCGTGGCGACGGACCCTCGACAACGTCCTCCTCCCGCTGGAGCTGGTAGCCCCGCACCGCGCCCGGTTCCGGCGCGAGCGGAGGGCCTACGCGGCCCGCGCGCAGGCGCTGCTGGCCGCGGTGGGCCTCGAGGGCTACGGCGACCGGCATCCCTGGCAGCTGTCGGGCGGGCAGCAGCAGCGGGCGAGCCTGTGCAGGGCCCTGATCCACGACCCCGACCTCCTGCTGCTGGACGAACCGTTCGGGGCCCTCGACGCGTTCACGCGCGAGGAGTTGTGGCTCGTGCTGCAGGACCTGTGGCTCCAGCAGCGGTTCACGGTGTTTCTGGTCACGCACGATCTGCGCGAGGCGGTCTTCCTGGCCGACACCGTCTACGTGATGAGCCCGCGCCCGGGGCGGATCGTGGCCCGGACCGAGGTGGCGCTGCCGCGGCCGCGAACGCTGGAGGATGCCTTCACGCCAGCCTTCACCGACCTCTACCACGCAGTCCGCCGCCACATCGGCACGGGGCGCCCCCCAGACCGGGTGCCCGCCGGCCTGCTGGCCCGGGGGCAGGCGTGACCGGCCGCGGCGCTGTGGCGCTGTGGGGACCGCCCGCGGTCGTCGTCGTGGCGAGCGCGCTGGCCTGGGAACTGGCGGCTCGCTCCATGCCCGTCTTCGTGCTGCCCGGGCCCCGGGATGTCTGGTCCGCCCTGGCGCAGTGGCGGGCGGCCATCTGGTTCAACGCGGCCCAGACGCTGTTCACCACGCTCGTCGGCTTCGGGCTCGCCATCGCTGCGGGCCTGGGGCTGGGCATGGCGGTCGGCTACTCGGCGCTGGTCTACCGGGCGCTGTACCCCTTGCTGGTGGCCTTCAACAGCGTGCCCAAGGCGGCCATCGTGCCCGTGCTGGTCATCTGGTTCGGGATCGGGACGGTCCCGGCGATTCTCACGGCGTTTCTCATCTCGTTCTTCCCCATCGTGGTGAACGTGGCCACGGGGCTGGCCACGATCGAGCCGGAGCTCCAGGACGTGCTGCGCTCCCTGGGCGCGACGCGCCGCGAGATCTTCACGAAGGTCGGCATTCCCCGGTCCCTCCCGTACTTCTTCGCGTCGCTGAAGATGGCGGCCACGCTGGCGTTCGTGGGTGCGGTGATCTCCGAGACCGTGGCCTCGAACCGCGGTATCGGCTACCTCATGCTCTCGGCCAGCTCCCGCTTCGAGGTCCCGCTCGTCTTTGCCGGGCTGGTCGTGGTAGCGGCCATGGGTGTCGTGCTGTTCGCCGCGTTCGCCGTGCTCGAGCGCCGTCTGGCGGGCTGGGCGTACCGGGGGCAGGGGACGGGGTGAGCGCGGCATCGGGCGCACCCGCCGGCCCGCACTCTCCACAGCGCGACCAGGGCCCGCCGGAGGGACCGCCGCGCGCGGGCGCGCCCGCTGCGCGAATCGCTGCGGCCAACGCTGAGGCGCTGCGGCGGCTCGAGGGCGCTGCGCCGGTGCTGGTGGGCCTGCGCCCCGCGCGCGCGGTGATCCCGCCGCTGGCCGGGGACCGCGCGGTGCTGCACGCCGGGCCCCCGGTGGCGCCCGCCGGCCTGTGCGGTCCCATGCGGGGGGCCATGGTGGGCGCTGCCCTCTACGAGGGCTGGGCTGCGACCCCCGACGAAGCCGCCGGGCTGCTGGACCGCGGCGAGATCGCCCTGCAGCACTGCACGCACGACTGGGGCGTCGTGGCGCCCATGGCGGGCGTGGTCTCGCCGTCGATGCCGCTGTTCGAGGTGCGCGACGACGCCGCAGGGCACGTGGCCTACGGCCCCATCAACGAGGGCATCGGGGCCGTGCTGCGGTTCGGCGCCTACGGCCCGCCGGTGATCGAGCGCCTGCGCTGGCTGCAAGATGTCTTGGCGCCGGCCCTGGATGCGGCACTGCGCCGCGCGGGGGGCGTGCCGCTGGTGCCGCTCATGGCCCGGGCGCTGGCCATGGGCGACGAGATGCACCAGCGCAACGTGGCCGCCACCAGCCTGTTCCTCCGCCAGGTGGCGCCGCTGCTGGCGGAGGTGGCCTCCGGGGCGCCCCTGGCGGCGATTTTGCGCTTCCTGGCCGAGGGCGACCAGTTCTTCCTGAACCTGGCGATGGTGGCGGCCAAGACGCTCACCCTCGGTATCCAGCACCTCCCCGGCTGTACCCTGGTCTCAGCGATGAGCCGCAACGGCGTGGAGTTCGGCCTGCGCGTCAGCGGCCTCGGTGACCGCTGGTTCACGGCGCCGGCCCCGACTCCTGAAGGGCTCTACTTCTCCGGCTACGGCGCAGCCGACGCCAACCCCGACATGGGCGACTCGGCGATCGTGGAGACCGTGGGGCTGGGCGGATTCGCCATGGCGGCGGCACCGGCGGTCGCGGGCTTCCTGGGCCTGGCCTCGGTGGGCGAGGCCGCCGGCATCACGCGCGCCATGGGCGAGATCACCGCGGGCCGCAGTGCCCGGTTCCTGATCCCCTCACTGGAGTTCGAGGGGACGCCACTGGGCATCGACGTCCGCGCCGTCGTGCGGCTCGGGGTGACCCCGGTCATCAACACCGGCATCGCGCACCGCGCACCGGGCATCGGGCAGATCGGCGCCGGCGTGGTCCGGGCCCCCCTGCAGGTCTTCGAGCAGGCGCTGGCGGCGCTGGCCGCAGCGCTGGAGCCAGCCCCGGGGCACGAGTGACCGAGAGGGCTTGGCGTCCCGCACAGTGAAATCCCCGGTATGACGTCAGAGTTGAATCCCCCGACGCGGCTGCTGTGCGGCACCGGCCCGACCAACCCTGATCCGCGGGTGCTGCGCGCGATGAGCGCGCCGGTGCTGGGGCAGTTCGACCCGGCGTTCACGGCCATGATGGGCGAGGTCATGGACCTGGCGCGGGCCGTCTTCCAGACGGTCAACCCGCACACCCTGGCCGTCTCGGGGACGGGCCGCGCGGCCATGGAGGCTGCCCTGGCATCGCTGATCGAGCCCGGTGACCGGGTGCTGGTCGGCAACTGCGGGCGCTTCGGCGACCTCTTCGCCGACATCGCGCGCCGCTACGGGGCTCACGTCGTCGAGGTGCGCGCCGACTGGGGCCAGGTCTTAGACCCTGATGCGATCGCGGCTGCCCTGCGGCGCGAGGCGTGCAAGCTGGTGTGCGTGGTGCACGGCGAGACGTCCACGGGCGTCCTCCAGCCAGACCTGGACGCGCTGGGCCGGCTGTGCCGCGAGCACGACGCGCTGCTGGTGGTCGACGCGGTGGTCACGCTGGGCGGCGTTCCCGTGGAGACCGACGCCTGGCAGCTCGACGTCGTCTTCGCGGGCGGGCAGAAGTGCCTGGGCTACCCATCCGGCCTCTCGCCCATCACCTGGAACCACCGGGCGGCGAAGGTCCTAGCCGCCCGCGCCGGCCCCGTGGTGAGCAACTATCTGGACCTGACCCAGCTCGAGCGCTACTGGAGCCCGGAGCGCCTCAACCACCATACGCTGCCCACCAGCATGACCTATGCCATGCGCGAGGCCCTGCGGCTGGTGCTCGTCGAGGGGCTCCAGGCGCGGTGCGCGCGGCACCGCCGGGCGGGCGACGCCCTCAAGGCCGGCCTCGCCGCCATGGGGCTGGAGCTGTTCGGGGACCCGCGCCACCGCCTGCCCATGATCACGGCGGTGGTCATCCCCGAGGGCATCGACGACGAACGGGCGCGGCTACGGCTGCTCGAGGAGTTCGGCATCGAGATCGCCACGTCGTTCGGCCCGCTGCGCGGGCGCATCTGGCGCATCGGCACCATGGGCTACAACGCCGACCTGCGCGTGGTGCTGGCGGTGCTCGCGGGCCTGGAGCACGTCCTCCGGTCGTTCGGCCATGCGATCCCGCGCGGCGCGGGCGTAGAGGCCGCCCGCGACGCCTACACGCGCCCGGCACCGGCGTATCCCGGGGGGACCCTATGAGGGACGCATCGCACGCTTCGCTCCAGGTCGTGCCCCGGATCCCGTTGTCCAGGCGCCTGGCGGAGGACCTGCGCGGCGAGATTCTGTCGGGGCGCTTCGCCGTCGCAGACCGGCTGCCCTCGGAGGCCGTCCTGGCCCGTCAGTGCGGCGTGAGCCGGGCGACGCTGCGCGAGGCGCTGCGCGCGTTGGAGCAGGAAGGGCTCGTCAGCCGGCGGCACGGGATCGGTGCGTTCATCAACCGGCACGTCACGGCCCGCATCGATCGCCTGGAGAACTTCGGGGAGGCGATCCGCCGGACGGGACGTCGCACAGAGGACCGGGTCCTGGGCATCCGGGAGGTGACCGCCGCAGGTGAGACGGCCGATCTCCTCGGGGTCCCGCCCGGGACCCCTGGCGTGCTCATCCTGAGCCTGCGTCTCACCGACGGCGAGCCGGTCCTCTACTGCGAGAACGTGCTCCCGCTGGCGCTGGTAGGCTCCGTGGAGGCCGTCGAGCGCCGCCGCCAGTACGAGTCGCTCCTGGACTTCCTGCGGGAGGAACTCCATATCTGCGCGGACCACAGCCTGGTCTCGCTGAAGGCGGTGGGCGCGCCGCCGGCCGTGGCGCCGGTGCTGGAGGTGGAGCCCGGCACGCCGCTGCTGGGGGTCACAGGCGCGATCTACGATATCGCGGGCCGGCCGGTGTCCACGTCCGCGAGCTATATCCGCTCCGACCGGCTCGTCTTCACCATCCTGCGGCGCTGAGGTAGCGGCCGGCGGTCACCCATCGGCCTGGCGCAGCGCCTGCTCCAGGGTCCAGCCGTCGTGCACCATCCCTGCCACTGCCCGCGCCAGCGCCGCAGGGGCGGGGCTATCCCAGATGCGGTGAGCGAACATGACGCCGGCGCCACCCGCACGCAGCACACCATCGACGGTGCGCAGCGTGCCTGCGGGTGTTGGGGGCAGCGGGCTCTCCTCGATGATGACCGGGCGCGGACAGGTGGCGACGGCCAGGCCGAACGCCTCGGGCGTCCCAGGGTAGTCGCTCTTGACGAGATCGCCCCCGAGCTCGGCACCAACCCGGCAGACGTACGCCACGCGTTCGGGGTCGAACTGGTGACGCGGGTGCGGATTGACCAGCGGCACCAGCGGCATCCCGTACGCCGCGCACTCCTCCGCGATGCGCCCGAGTTGCATGAGCAGCTCGCCATCGTGCGGGGTGCCCAGGAAGCAGTTCACCGCCACGGCCGAGGCGCCGAGCGCCACCGCGCGGCGGACCGACGTCACCTGCACGCGTCGGGTGCCATCGGCGGTCTCATGTGCGGCGGTCGTGAGCTTCACGATGAGGCCGGCGCGACCGACAAAGGCCGGCAGGCAGACGTCGACCAGGCCCTCGTGCACGAGCAGCGCGTCGGCGCCTGCGTCCACGAAGAGGCGCGCCGTCGCCACCGGATCGCGCAGACCCGGCAGCAGCCCGCGCGGGATGAAGACGTCTAGCGCGCCGATGAACGTGCGGCCGTCTGGCCGCAGGATGCTGGCCAGCCGGACGGCCTTGCCCGTCTCCAGGGTGCCTACCCCCGCTGCAGCCACGGCCAGTCCGCTGGCGGCGTGGCGAATCGGTTCATCTCTGGCACCTCGCGCTGGCACCGTTCGTAGACTTGCCACAGGATGGGCTCGAGCCGGCGGCTGGCGGCGTACGCCCGATCCACCATCGCCGCGAACCCCGGTAGGTGCCCGGCGATCTCGGCGTAGACCGCCGCCGCATCCACGGTCACCACCCGCCCGCCGTCCACCACCAGGCGGCCGCCGACGAACACCTTGTCCACGTCGCGCCCCGACTGACAGTAGACCAGGTGGTTGGCGGGCACGTGCCAGGGAATGAACGCCGGCGCATCCAGGCGTAGCAGCACCACGTCGGCGTACGCGCCGGGCGCCAGTATCCCCACCTGGCCCTGCAGCAGGGTGCTGCGCGCCCCGCCGCGCAGCGTCGCGTCCAGCACGTCGCGGGCCGACGGCCAGGCCTCCGCCACCGGCGAGGCGATCTTGTGGAGGAGGGCCGCGCACTTCATGACCTCGAACATGTTGAACGTGTCGTTGCTGCTGGCACCGTCGGTGCCCAGGCACAGCGGCACGCCGGCCCGCCGCAGCGCGTGGTACCGCAGGAGGCCGCTGCCGAGTTTGAGGTTGCTGATGGGGTTGTGCGCCACGGCGGTCCCGGCGGCGGCCAGCAGGTCGATGTCCTGGTCGGTGAGCCAGATGCCGTGCGCGATCGTCAGACGGTCGGACAGCACGCCCAGGTCGGCCAGATAGGCCACCACCGTTTTGCCGTAGAACGCGCGGCCGGTTGCGACCTGCACCTTGGTCTCCAGCGCATGGGTCAGCAGCGGTACTCGCCACCGCCGCGAGAGGTCGTCCAGGGCGAGGATCAGCTCGGGCGTGCAGCGCTGCGGGGCAGACGCCGAGAGGGCGATGCGGATGCGTCCGTCGCGGCCGTGCCAGGCCTCCAGCAGCGTCTCGGCCAGGGCGACCAGTTCGCGCGTCGATTGCACGGGCGCGGCCCCGAGCGCGTCGCGCGCCCAGGCCGGCAGCAGCGCGGCCAGGTACGGGAGCTTCGCCTCGTAGGGCACATCGGTCATGTTGCAGGCGACGCTGGCCCGCACGCCCACGTCCAGGTAGGCCTGGAGCACCGCCTGACTGCCGGCGACGGTGGCCAGGGGCGCTTCGGACACGTCGTCCTGAACCGTGGTCACCCCCGACTGCAGCGCCTCGATGCCCGCCAGGAGCGTGCGCAGGTAGATCAACCGCTCCGGCACCGGGCCGTAGCCCAGGGGCGGGAGCGAGTACAGCATCCACACTTCCAGCGGCATGCCATCCAGCAGGCCGCGGAAGAGCGTCTCGTCGGAGTGCATGTGGGCGTTGATCAGCCCCGGCATCGCCAGGCGGCCGCGCGCGTCGACGACCTGCGCCCCTGGCGCCTCGATGCGCGGGCCCACGGCCGCGATCCGCTCGCCGGTGAGCAGCAGGTCGCCCTCGGGGTAGACGACATCGTGCCCGTCGCAGGTCACGATGCGCGCGCCGCGGATGAGCGTGCTCGCCGGGCTCCCGCCCGGCGCCGCAGCGGTCACGACAGGCGCGGCCGGCGCTCGCCGACCATGCGCATGACCTGACCGACCCCGGCCAGGCGGTGCACGAGGAACAGCACGACGAACGACGCCGCGATCATGGTGGTCGAGACCGCGGCGACGACCGGGTCGATGTCCGAGACCAGCAGCTGGAAGAGCCGCATCGGCAGCGTCTCCTGCCGCTGCCCGGCCACGAAGATCGACAGGGCCAGGTTGTCGAACGACTCGATGAACGCGAAACCGGCACCGACGGCCAGGCCCGGGCCCAGCAGCGGCAGCGTTACGTGCCGGAGGATCTGCCAGCGGGTCGCGCCGAGGTTCGCCGCGGCCTCCTCGAGGGCGGGGTCGACCTGCACCAGGGCCGCGGCGCTGGTGCGGACGACGTAGGGGAAGGTGATCAACATGTGGCTCACCACCAGCGTGCCCAGCGAGAGCCGCACACCGAGGAAGCCGAAGAAGAACAGCAGCGCGATGCCGAGCACGATCGACGGCAGCATGATGGGCGCCAGGGTGAACGTGAGGAGGACGTCGCGGCCACGGAAGCGCCCGCGCACCAGCGGGAACGCCGTGAGCACGCCCAGGCCCGCGGCGCCGGCCATGGCCAGCGCGGCCACGACCAGACTCGTCCGGGCGGCCCGCAGGATCTCCGGGCTGGCTGCCAGCCGGGCGTACCAGCGCAGCGAGAACCCCTCCGGCGGAAAGCTGAGGTACGCGGCGCTGGTGAAGGACGCCAGCACGACCACCAGGGTCGGCAGGACCAGCAGCACGCCCGCCAGCGCGGCCACCGCCCCCAGGAGGAGCGCGGTGGCGCCATCACCCACGAGGTGCAGGCGTCTCACCGCTCGGCCCACCCCAGCCCCAGGCGGCGCACGAGCGCGGTGTAGAGGCCGACCACGACCAGCGAAGTACCCAGCAGCACGAGCGAGATCGCCGACAGGATGCCCCAGTCCAGGGACTGCTGGGTCTGCTGGTAGATCAGGGTGGGGAGAATGATGAAGGTCCCCCCACCTACCAGCGCCGGCGTCGTGAACGAGGCGAAGGCCAGCACGAAGACCAGCGCCGACCCGGCCAGGATGCCCGGCAGGCTCAGGGGCAGGACGACGTGGCGGATGGCCTGGGCACGCGAGGCCCCGAGCCCCCGCGCCGCATCGTACAGCGACGGATTCTGCCGGACCAGCACGCTGATGATCGGCAGCACCATGAAGGGCAGCATCACCTGCGCCAGGGCGATCACGACCCCCTGCATGGTGAAGAGGAGGCGCAGCGGCTCGTCGATGATCCCGAGGCCGCGCAGCAGGTCGTTCAGCAACCCCCGGCGCCCCAGGATCACCAGCCATCCGTACGACCGGACGACCGTGCCGGTGAGAATCGGCGAGAGCACCAGCACCAGCAGCACGGTCTGCCAGGCCGGCGACATCCGCGTGAAGACGTAGGCGTACGGGAAGCCCAGGACGGCGCACGCCAGGGTGACCGTCGCAGCCATGCCCACCGTCCGCAGCGTGATCCTGAGGTAGAACGGGTCGGTCACGTAGCGCAGCGGGGGCGCCAGGTTCGGCGCCTCCCAGACGATGGTCCCCCCGCGCACCGGGAAGACGCCGATGGCGGCCAGCAGTACCAGAGGCAGCACGAACAGCCCCGCCAGCAGCAGCAGCGCCGGTGCGAGCAGCGCCGGTGACCGGCCCACCATGCTAGCGCCCGAACTCCCGGTTGAAGCGGTCAGTCCAGGCCTGCCGGCTCCGGTTGATGGTCGTCCAGTCCAGAGCCAGCAGCTGCTCCACCTCCTCGGGACGGGTCGGCAGGTAACGGCGCATCGCCGCCGGCAGGTTCACACCGCTGTTGGTGGGGCCGAAGAAGTACGGCGCCACCGCCGCTTTGAGCTGATAGTCCTTGCTGATGGCTTCGTTGATGAACTGCGCCACCAGCTGCGGCTGCCGCGTGTTGGTCACGGCGTTCATGACCGACATGACCACCACCGCGCCTTCCTTCGGCACGACCCAGTCCACGGGCAGCCCCTTCTCCCGCAGGGTGAGGATCGTGTTGTTCCACAGCGGGCCGATCGCCACCTCATCGCGCTCGAACAGGGCCGCCAGAGCCCCGGGGCGGGGGGCCACCGCCGAGACGCTGCCCATCAGGGTCCGGTAGGCGGCGAAGCCGGGCTCGATGTTGTCCTCCCCGCCGCCGTGCAGGCGGGCCAGCATCACCAGGAAGGCGACTCCGAGGGAGCTGTTGAGGTTCACGGTGCCCACCTGTCCCTTGAACGCGGGCTTGAACAGGTCCCGCCACGACGTGGGCGGCGTCCGCACCTTCCGCGTATTGTAGGCCAG
The DNA here is from genome assembly GCA_031459385.1 of Candidatus Fervidifonticultor secundus. Taxonomy (GTDB): domain Bacteria; phylum Sysuimicrobiota; class Sysuimicrobiia; order Sysuimicrobiales; family Humicultoraceae; genus Fervidifonticultor; species Fervidifonticultor secundus. The sequence continues at coordinate 30,038 of JAVKIP010000012.1, forward strand.
GCCGACCACCGAGTAGGCCTGCGGCACGCCGTAGCCGCGGGTCACCCGGCGGTACGCGGGGTAGACCTGCGCCAGGTTGGGGATGGTCTTCTCGTCCAGACCCTGCACGATGCCGTCCGCGGCGGCCTGCAGGTGCGGCCCCTCGTCGAGCACGATGACGTCGAAGGGCGGCGCCGCCGGCGATGCCTTGATCTTGGCGATCACCTCCAGCGACAGCGACGGGACCAGCGTCACCCGGGCGCCCGTGCGGCGCTCGAACGGGTCGGCCAGGAACCAGCGGAACGGCTCGTCAAGCTGCCCGCCGTAGGACGACATCACGATCTCGGGGGTTGGCGCCGCGGGTAGCCCCCCGGGCGCGAGGGCCACCCACGCCAGCACCACCACCAGCCCCGCCAGCAACATCGATCGCATCACCGCACCTCCTCATGCGTCCCGGCGCGCGCCGGGCGGAGTGCCGTACCGGTACTTGCGCGAGACCTCGTACCGCGCGCTGCCACGCAGGTGGGACCGCCGGTCGGGATCCAGCCCCCGGGCCCGCGCCGCCCAGTACGCCAGCCACTGAAGCGGCACCGCGGCGACCAGCGGCGAGGCCCACGGCGCCACCTCCGGCAGCGAGAGGTGGACGTCCCCCCCCGGCGCCCCGCCGACGAGCCAGACCGGCACGCCCAGCTCGTGCAGGTGCAAGGCCGCGGCCGCCGCCCGCTGGGACGATGGCGCATCGTGCGCGACCAGGACGACGGGCTGCTCGGTCCGCACCACCCAGTGGTGCTCGTGAAAGAACTCCTCGGTCTCGTGGGCGATCCCGACGATGTCGGCGACCTCCACCAGCTTGGCCGCGCCGTAGCGCGCCGTGGCCTCCTGGCATCCCATCCCCAGGACATGCCAGATCGCCGTCGGCGCGTGGGCGCCCACGGCACCCCGAATCGCCCCTTCCAGGGCCAGCGCGGCTGGGAGGGCAGCCACGGCGGCGCGCAGGTCGCCTGCGGGGGCGCTGTCCGGCACCACCGCCAGCAGCATCAGGACCAGCAGCGAGGCGGTGTAGGTCACGGTGCCGGCCAGGAACGGCGCCGGCTCGGCGATCCCCAGCGCGACGACCCGATCGGCTTCCCGCGCCAGCGGGCTCGCCGGCGCGTTGGTCACGGCCAGCACGCGGGCGCCGCGGGTCCGCGCCACACGCGCCGCAGCCACCGACGCGCCCACGGCGCCGGAGGCAGACAACACGATGACCAGATCGTCGGGCCCCAGGTCGGCGGGCGGATAGGCGGCCAGCTCCTGGGCCAGCAGCGGCTGGTAGGGCACGCCGGCGTACCGCCGGAACACGTCGGCGGCGGCGAGCGGCGCGAAGTAGGAGTCTCCATGCCCGGTGGCCCAGAGGCGGCGGGCGCCTGCTGCGGCGACGCCGGCCGTGGCGCGGATCTCGTCGTGGCGCGCGAGCAGGGCCTCCAGCGCGTCGGGCTGGCTCTGGATCTGCGCGCGCATCGGCCCGCTCACTGCGTGTGCTCCAGCACCCAGCGCCACCGCCGGTCGCGCTCGGTGGGATCGGCCAGGATCAGGCCCGCGAGGCCGAAGCGCTCCACCGCGAAGGAAGCCGACACCGCCCCGCAGGCGGCTGCCTGGACCACGTCGCGGCCATCCAGCAGACCGGCGAGCATCCCGCCACAGAACGCGTCGCCCGCACCAGTGGGATCCCGGGCGCGCACCGGCACCGCGGGCACGACGTGGCGGCGGCCGGCCCCGTCGCCGACCAGCGCGCCGTGGCGGCCCAGTTTGATCACCGTGGCCCGGCGCGCAAGCGGCGCCAGCTGCGCCAGCGCCTCGTGGGGCGAGAGCTGCGGATATCGGGCCCGAACTTCCTCCCGGCTGGGCAGGAAGACGGCCACCGGTTCCAGCAGCGCCCGGAGCGCGTCGGGGCTCGCGTCGCCCATCAGGTGCGGGGACGGGTCCAGGGTGAGCGGGTCCATGTGGGCCAGCGCCCCCACCAGCGCGCGCTGCACCTCCGGGGGCAGCGGTGCCAGGTGCGCGGCGCGGGCGCGGAGGTAGCGCGGCGGCAGGTGCGCCGGCGACAGCCGCAGCTGGCGGATCGGCTCGCCGGTGTCAGCCGGCAGGTAGGGCTGTGGGGCACCCCTGGTATCGGGCGCCCACAGGCGCTGCGTGCGCTCGCCGTCGGCACCATAGAAGAACTCGGTAACCGACGCCGGCACGTTCACCGGAACGAGCCCCTCGGTGTCGATCTCCAACGCCGCCAGCACGTCGGCCCAGCGCGCGGGCAGGCCCGTGCCGCAAAACGCCACCACGCCGGCGCGCAGGCCCCAGATGTGCGCGCCCGCCGCGGCGTAGATCGCGTTGCCGCCCAGCTGGCGCCCGGCGGTCGTGCCGTCGGCCGCGTACACGATGTCGACCGTGCACCCGCCGGCGGTGATCAGATCGAGCCTCATGTCGCGAAGACCGTGCACGCTTGCGGGTCGGCCAGGACCACGCCGACCGCCTCGCCCAGGGCGAACGTCCGCGCGTCGGGGGAGCGCACCGCGGTGATCTTCAGCCGCACCCCGCTCGTGGCCTCGACCTCGTATTCCAGCAGCGGCCCGATGGGGCGCACGAAGCTGACCGCCCCGGGCAGCCCCCCAGGCTCGCCGGCAGAACCCAGGCGGAGGTTCTCGGGCCGCACCACCAGCGTCGCGCGCTGGCCCGGCCGCAGGTCGCCAGCCAGCGGCACCAGGAACGTGACGCCGGGGTGGCGGAGGCGCACCGCACCCGGCGTGACCTCGACGACCTCCACGGGGATGAAGTTGCTGCCGCCGACGAAGTCCGCCACGAAGGGATCCCGGGGGTTGTCGTAGATCTCGGTCGGTCCGCCGCTCTGCACGATGCGGCCGGCGCTCATCACGGCGATCAGGTCGGACATCGTCAGCGCCTCTTCCTGGTCGTGCGTCACGAACACGGTGGTGATGCCCAGCTGCCGGATGATCTTCTTCACGTCCACCTGCATCTGCAGCCGGAGCTTGCGGTCCAGGGCGCCGAACGGCTCATCCAGCAGCAGCACGCGCGGCTGGATCGCCAGCGCGCGCGCCAGCGCCACACGCTGCTGCTGTCCACCCGAGAGCTGGTGCGGGTAGCGGTGCCGCAGCTCCTGCAGCCCCACCAGCGCCAGCATCTCGTCGGTGCGGCGCGCCACCAGGTCGGCGGGCGCGTGCCGCATCCGCAGGCCGAAGGACACGTTCCGCTCGACGGTCATGTGGGGGAACAGCGCGTAGTTCTGGAAGACCATGCCGACCTGGCGCCGGTTGGAAGGCACGTGGGTGATCACCTCGCCCCCCAGGAGCACATCGCCCGCATCAGGCATGATGAACCCGGCGACCAGCCGCAGCAGCGTCGTCTTGCCGCAGCCCGAGGGGCCGAGCAGGGTGACGAACCGACCGGCGGGCACCGTAAACGAAAGATCGTCGAGCGCCGTCGTCTCGCCGAACCGCTTGGTGACCTCCCGCAGTTCCACGTCCACGGGTGCGATCACTCCCTCCGGCGCGGCTCCTGCCGGCGTGGCACGCCGGCCGCCCCGCGCTCAGGCCTGCTGCAGCCCCCGGATGGCGCTGGCGCGGATCAGGCGGCCGCCGTCGCGCCGGCGCAGGGGCACCACGGGCTGACCGCGGTGGAGCGCCAGCGCGATGCCCAGCACCTGCAGGGGGACGACGTAGGGGAGCGGCGCGTAGCCCTCCCACACGTCGCCGTCTACCGCCAGCACCGCGGCCGCCGCGGCGCACACGGCTGTCTCCTGCGGGCTCGTGACGGCAATGGCCACGCCGCCGTCGGCACGAATCGCCTCCAGGATCTCGGCGCCACGGTCTGTGCTGTCGCCCGGCGGGAGGACGGCGACCGCCCGGGTGCGGGCGCCCTCCACCATGGTGAGGAAGTACTCGAGGTGGGCCCACTCTTCCAGGTGCTGGGGCACCCCGCACATCGGCACTTCCTCCACGACTTTGGCCGCGCCGAAGAGCGCCGTGCCGTAGGCTGGCCCGGCGCCCAGATAGTAAATGCGCTCGGCGTCGCCCACGAGCGCCAGCACCGGGGTCACCGCGTCTTGGGCGATCTGCAGCGTCCGCTGCGCCAGCACAGCAGCGGCCTCGACCGCCTGCTCCTCCCGCGCGACCTCGCGCTCGGTGAGCCGGCCGCGCGCCAGGCCCAGGGACCAGGCGAGGGCGAACAGCGCCACCAGCGTCCCGACGTACTCCCTCAGGTGGCGCGCGACACGGGCCGTGGGCCCCGCTGGCCCGCCGGCGGCGACGACCGGCCGGGCGACGCCCGCAGCCGCCAGCCGGTGCAGCGGCGAATCGGGCGCACCGGTCAGGGCCAGCGTGCGCGCCCCGGCTCGCGCTGCCAGCGCCACCGACTCCAGGACCCGCGACGTGGTTCCGGAGTTCGACACGCCTACCACGGCCACGTCAGGCCCGAAGCCTGCAGCCGCATAGCGTCCGCACTCCAGTGCGTCCATCGGCTCGCAGGGGAGCCCGGCGAAGCGCTCGACGGCGAGCCGCGCGGCTACCGCCGCGAACAGCGAATCGCCGCACCCGCTGATCACCAGGCGTCGGATACTACCCGCGCCCGCCGCCTGCAGCGCGGTTGCCCACCCTGCGCGCGCGTCCCGGGTTGTCTGACGCACCAGCGCCGGCAGGTCGAAGGCGCGCGCGAATACGGCCAGCCGCTCCTCTACGCCGCCGGTCATGTGCTCTGCCCCGCCGTCCCTGCCCCAGACCCCTGCGGGGCCAGCGTCCGCGCCGGCACTGCGGCCTCTCGCGGCCAGACGCCCACGTCGCGCGGGATGAGCCGGCCGCCCTGCACCACCAGGACCGGCGCGCGCAACACGCGGAGGTCGGCCAGCGGGTCGCCGCGCACCGCGACGACGTCCGCGAGCCGTCCCGGCTGCAGCGCACCGACCCGGTCCTGCCACCCCAGCACCGCGGCTGCGGCGGCCGTGGCGGCCCGGATCGCCACCGCCGCCGGTACGCCGGCCTCGGCCATCAGCCCCAGGCCGTCGGCGAGGTCATCGGGCGAGAGCACCGGCTGGCCGCCGTAGTCGGTGCCGAACGCGATGGGCACGCCGGCGCTGCAGGCCAGGCGCAGCGTCGCCCTGCCGAGGTCCAGCGCCTCCGCCGCGGCCTGGGCGTCGGCCGGCGCGCAGCCGAGGGCGACGCCGCGGGTGGCGTAGCGCTCGCGCACCAGGAGGTCGCAGACCAGGGTGGTGCCGCGGCTCGCCATGGTCTCCGCGGTGGAGGCGTCGAGGCCGTAGCCGTGCTCGATGCTGTCCACGCCGGCGGCCACTGCGCGGCGGATCGCCTCCGCACCCACCGCGTGACAGGCCACGCGCAGTCCCATGCGGTGGGCCTCGTCCACCAGCGCCGCCAGTTCCTCCGGCGAGAAGTGCGGGACCATCGAGCGCGGCCCGCCCGAGGCCGCGATCTTGATGACGTCGGCGCCGGCCCGCACCATCTCGCGCACCGCCCGCCGGCAGTCGTCGGGGCCGTCGGCGAGCCGGCAGGACTCCCGCGCCCGCACCAGGCCTGCCGGCAGCCAGGCGCGGTCGCCCTGGCCACCGGTCTGGTAGATGCCCTTGACCGCCACCTGCAGGCGCGGGCCCGGCACCTCCCCGGCAGCGATCGCCCGCTTCACGGCGACCGCCGCCTCGCTCCCCAGGTCGCGCGCGCTGGTGAACCCGGCTGCCAGGATCCGCGCGGCGTCCCGCGCGGCGCCGATGGCCCGCAGGCCGTCGCTCATCAGGACCCAGTCGGTGCGATTCAACGAGCGCCACCCGTCCAGGTGCAGGTGCGCGTCGATGAGTCCCGGCAGCAGCATGCACCCCGGGAGGTCGATGACGCGGGCGTCAGGCGGCGCCTGGGCGAGCGCCGTGGCTCCCACGGCAGCGATGCGCTCGCCGGCGACGAGCACGGCGCCCGGCCGCTGCGCCGGCGCGCCGGTGCCGTCCAGGTAGGCCTCGGCCCGCAGCAACGTCGTCTCCGTCACGTGACCCTCCGGCTGAGCTGCGCCACGCGCGCCAGGCCCAGCAGCCGGCTGCCCACCAGCAGCACCAGGAGCGCCAGCCCGATCTCCAGGCTGGAGACCGCGCCCACCAGGGGGTTGATGTCGTAGCGCAGCAGGTAGAAGAGCACGATGGGCAGCGGCCGCAGCCGGTCGCTGGCGGTGAACAGCGAGACCGTGAAGTTGTCGAAGGACAGCAGGAAAGCGAACGCAGCGCCCGCCGCGATCCCGGGCCAGAGCTGCGGCAGGACCACGTGCACGAACTTCTGGACCTGGCTGGCCCCCAGGCCCTGCGCCGCCTCCTCGTAGGTGGGGTCGAGGGTCGCCAGGCGCGCGCTGGTCATGCTCACCACGAACGGCAGCGTGACCACCACGTGGCTGACCACCAGCAGGGGGAACGACAGCGCCAGCCCCAGCAGCATGTAGAAGAAGAGCAGCCCGATGCCGATGACGATGCCCGGCAGCATCAGCGGCGACAAAATGAAGGTCAGCAGGGCCTCCCGGCCACGGAAGCGCGCCCTCGTCAGCGGGAACGCCGCCGGCACGCCCAGGAGCAGGTCGACGGCCACGACCAGGGCGGCGAGCTTGAAGCTGAGGGCCGCCGCCTGCCGGACTTCCCAGTTGCCCGCCATCGCCGCATACCAGCGCAGCGACCACCCCTGGGGCGGGAACGTGAGGAACTCCGAGGCGTTGAACGACGTGACGACGACCAGTACGCTGGGCGCCACCAGCGCCACCAGCGAGACGCCCGCCAGCAGCCCCAGGACGGCGGCCAGCAGCGCGTCGGCCGGCACCCGGCGCGCGCGCATCACGGGCGCCGGTCCCCCAGCAGCGCGAACGGCCTCACCGCATCCACCGCAGCAGCCGCGCCGTAGCGCGGTTGAACGCCCACAGCATCACCATGGCTGTCCCCAGCAACAGCGTGGCCAGCACGGCGCCGCTGTTCCACTGCAGCAGCGCCGAGATCTGCTCGAAGATGAACGTGGGGATGACGGCGAACGACCCGCCGCCCAGCAGTGCGGGCACTGCGAAGTTTGTGTACGAGATGACGAACACCAGCGCCGCGCCCGTGAGCACGCCGGGCAGGCTCAGGGGGACGATGACGTGGAAGAAGGTCTGGGCCCACGTGGCGCCCAGGCCCGCTGCTGCCTCCGTCAGGCTCCGGTCCTGCCCCTCCAGCGCCGCGATGATCGGCAAGATCATGAAGGGGAGCTGGATCTGCGTGAGCCCGATCAGCACCGCCGGCATCGTGTAGAGGATCTTCACCGGCTCGTCGATCACCCCGAGCCGGAGCAGGGCGGCGTTGAGCAGGCCCTTCTGACCGCCCAGGATGATCATCCAGCCGAACGTGCGCACCACCGCGTTGGTCAGCAGCGGGGCCAGAACCACCACGAGCAGCACCCCTCGGGCGAGGGGGCCCACACGGGTGAACAGATAGGCCACCGGATAGCCGAACAGCAGACACAGGCCCGTGGCGGCCAGTCCCATCCAGAACGTCCGCAGGAAGATCCGGTAGTAGAACGGATCGCCCAGCACCCGGGCGTAGTGGTCCAGGGTCCACGAGCCGGGTACGACTCGCCCGCCGCGGATCTCCACCAGCCCGAACGCGAACAGCAGCACCAGCGGCACGGCCAGGAAGATCACGAGGTAGGCCACGGCCGGGGCGAGCAGCCCCTGCTGGCCCCACGCCGGGCTGCGCCGCGCGCGCGGCATCGGCTAGCGGGCGAACTCCCGGTTCCAGCGCTCGACGATGGCGGCGCGCCGGGGCACCACCACCGGCCAGTTCACGGTCTGGAGCCGACGCACCTCGCCCAGCGTCGTCGGGATGTACTCGGCGGCCTCGGACGGCACCGGCACTTTGACGTTGGTGGGCCCGAAGAAGTACGGCTTGGCTGCCGCCCGGGTCTGGTACTCGACGCTCAGGACCCGATCGAGCAGCTCGTGCGCCAGCTGCGCGTGCTGGCTGCCCCGGAGGATGCTCAGGAACGAGATGATGGCGATGGCGCCCGGCTGCGGCTTGACGAACTTGATCGGCAGGCCCTTGCTGGCCAGCACGGCTGCGTCGGTGCTCCACAGCGGCCCGACCACGATCTCCTCGCGCTCGAACAGCTGGGCGAGGGCCGTGGGGTTGGGCGCGATGACGAACGGCTGCAGCTGCCTGAGCGCCTGCCAGGCCGGGTCCAGGTTCCCCTCGTCGCCGCCGTTGATCTTGGCGGTGGCGACCAGGAACCCCAGGCCCAGGTTCGAGGCCGTCGACGTGAGCCCCACCTTGCCCCGGTACGCCGGGTCCCAGAGGTCCTTCCACGAGGTGGGGGCCCTGCTGACCCGCCTGCTGTTGTAGGCGATGCCGATGAGCGAGTAGGTGGCGGGCACGCCATAGCCCTGACTCTTCTCGACGAACGCCTGGTGCACGTGCTTGAGGTTGGGCACCAGGTCGGGATTCGTCCGCTCCAGCAGGCCGAGCCCGATCAGGCGCAGGTGCGGCGGCTCCCCGTTCGGCGCCAGGTCCACCGGGGAGGGCCGGCCGGCGGCGACGGCCGCCTGCACCCGCGCCACGTACTCCCCGGCCTCGTCGGGCACCAGCCGCACGCGCGTGCCGGGATGCGCGCGCTCGAACGGCTCCACCAGGAAGAACCGGTGCGGCTCCTGGGACGGCCCTGCATAGCTGATCATTACGATCTCGCCGCCCTGGCCTCGCGCCGGCGGCGTCCCCACTGCGCCGGCGATGGCGACGACGCCCAGCACCAGCAGCGCGCTCTGCCTCATCCGACTCCCTCCTCCACGGGGGGCGATAATCCGCCGCCCCTGCGGTCGTCTGACGCGCGGGTCCCGATGAACCGGAACACGTTGGCCACAAACCGGAACCGATCGCCGCGGAAGATGGCGTCGGTGGCCTCGATGGGCACGTCGCCTTCCAGGAACGTCATGCCCTCCAGGCGGAACAGCGGCGCGCCCCGGGGCACCTCCAGCAGTCGGGCGAGCCGGCTGGTGGCGACGATGGGCGAAATCCACCGCTCCTCGCGGAACAGGTGCAGCCCCAGGGTGTTCTCCAGCACGTCGTAGAACGACGCGTGCTCCAGCGGGAGCTGCGCCAGGCGGCGGCCGACGGCCTCGGGGAAGAGCGAGGTCGCCATGCACGCCGGCATGCCGTCCACGAAGCGCAGGCGGGTGATACGGACGTACCGGGTGGGCTCATCGGGCGCGCGGCCGAACCGCTGATTCAGGGTCGGAGTGCCGGCGATCTCCTGGATGCCCAGGATCCGCGAGCGCACCACCAGCCCCTGCCGGGCCATCTCGCGGGTGAACGAGACCAGGTTGGTGAGACGGCGCTCGATGGGCGGCCCGGTCACGAACGTGCCCTTGCCCTGCATGCGGGTGACGATGCCATCTCGCGCCAGGTCGTGGAGCGCCTTGGTCACGGTGATGTGGCTGACGCCGAAACGCTCGCAGAGGTCCTGCGTGGGCGGCAGGCGATCCCCCGGGCGCAGGAGGCCGGTGGCGATCATGCCCGTGATGGACTGCTTGATCTGCTCGTAGAGGGGCCGGCCGATGCCGCGCTTCAACGACGGCTGTGGGCTGCCAGTGGACACTGATGCGCCTGTTGCCATGTTTATATGTCAACATGAAAACTTCGGTACTGCACTTCCCCGGACCTGGTCCGATCTCCTTCTCTGCCGGTCAGGTTGCGCCGTGCGGGCTGGACGGGCCGGCGTGTAGCCACTGGCCGGCGGGCGCGCCCGTCACCGCGCCGTCGCGCACCACCGTCCGGCCGCGCACCAGGACCCGCTCGACCCAGCCCTGCAGCTCGCGGCCGACGAACGGCGACTGCCGGTGTCGGGACTGCAGCCAGGCCGCCTCCACCCGCCAGCGCCGGTCCAGGTCCACGAGCACGAGATCGGCGTCGGCCCCGACCTGGATGGCGCCCTTGCGCGGCCATAGGCCGGCGATCCTGGCGGGGTTCGCCGACAGGAGCGCCGCGAGCTGCTCGAGGGACAGGTGGCGACGGTGGTGGCCCTCGGTCAGCATCAGGGGAAGGAGGGTCTGCACGCCCGTGATCCCGCCCCACGCCTGCCAGACGTCGTCGGCGCCGCGCGTCTTGTCTTCCACCGGACATGGAGAGTGGTCGGAGGTGATGCAGTCGATCTTCCCGGCGGCCACCGCCTCCCACAGGCCCTGCTGGCGCGCCGCATCCCTCAGCGGCGGCGCGCACTTGGCCACCGGACCCAGGCGCACGAAGTCCTCCTCCGTCAGCGCCAGGTAATGGGCGCAGGTTTCGACGGTGACCGCCTGGCCCGCGGCGCGCGCGGCGCCGATCAGTTCCGCGCCCTCGGGAAGGCTCATGTGGACGATGTGCAGCCGGCACCCGGCCTGCCGCGCCAGGAACAGGGCGCGGTGGATCGCCTCCAGCTCGGCCACGGGCGGCCGCGCCTCGCCCCAGGCCCGACGATCGCGGCGTCCCGAAGCCTGCAGCCGGCGGGTGCGGTCCTGCGTGATCGCGTTGCTCTCGGCGTGCACGGCCAGGAACCGGCCCAGCGCTGCCAGCCGCTGCAAGCCGTCGAAGAGCACGCCGTCCTCGACGTGGGTGAACTCCTCGGTGCTGCTGTGGCTCATGAACGCCTTGAACCCGATCACCCCCGCGCCGGCGAGGGCGGTCAGGTGGTCGCGGTTGTCGGTGATCAGCCCGCCCCAGAGCGCATAGTCCACCATGGACTGCCCCGCAGCCGCAGCGAGCTTGGCCTGCAGGGCGTCGACGGTGGTAACCGGGGGCAGGCAGTTCAGGGGCATCTCGACCACGGTCGTCACCCCGCCGGCGGCGGCGGCGCGGCTGCCCGGCCCCCAGCCCTCCCAGTGCGTGCGGCCCGGGTCGTTGAAGTGTACGTGCAGGTCCACAGCGCCGGGCAGGACGACGCGGCCTGCCGCGTCGATCACCTCGTCGCCATCGAGGAGACCCTCGGCGATGGCAGCGATGCGCCCGCCGGTGACGCCGAGGGTGGCCGAGATCACGCCAGAGGGCAGCACAAGCCGCCCGCCCCGGACGACGAGGTCGTAGCCCATCACGCTGCCGTCCTCAGGCGCGCCCGCATCAGGGCACCCTGGCACCAGGGCTCACGGGCGCAAGGGCTCACCGGCACAAGGGCTCACGGACGCCAGGGCTCACGTCTCGCCCATCAGCTCGCCCTGGCCCGCGGCCAGGCCGGCCAGCTTCGGGATCGGGATGGGCCAGGGGACATCAGGCGCCGGCGGCGGGCCTCCAGAGGCGGCCGGCGGACTGAGCCCGACCAGGTCGTCGGGCCGCACGGGCACGCGGTTGAGGGTGCGGCCGGTGGCGTCGCGCAGCGCGGCCACGATCGCCGCGGTCGAGACGACGGTGGACGGCTCCCCCACCCCCTTGGCGCCGAACGGCACGCCGGGCTCGGGCTCTTCCACCAGCACGCTGATCACCGGCGGCATGTCGAGGATGGTGGGGATCAGGTAGTCGGTGAACGAGGCGTTGCGGATCACCCCGTCGCGCAGCTGGAGCTCCTCCATGAGCGCCAGGCCCAGGCCCTGCGCCGTACCGCCCTCGATCTGCCCCAGGACGGCCTGGGGGTTGAGAGCGCGGCCGACGTCCTGCGCGGCCGCGATCTGCACCACGCGCACCAGGCCCAACTCCAGATCGACGTCGACCACGGCCCGCTGCGCCGCGAACGCGAACGTCACGTGCGGGGAGCCCTGGCCCCGGCGGTCCAGGGGCGTGGTACGCCGGTGATGGTAGGTGCGGGTGGCCGCGAGGGGTTCGTCGAGGAACGCGGCGATTGGCGCCAGCGGCGCATCCCCAGCCAGGACCATGCCGTCGGCGAGGGCCAAGTCGGCCGGCGCCGCGCGGCCCTCCGCCTCGAGCCGCGCGCGGACGCGCTGGAAGAGGCCCTCGCGTACCGCCTGACAGGCCAGCTGGACCGCCCCGCCGGACATCATCGTCTGGCGCGATGCGGAACTGGAGCCGGCCGAGCCGATCCAGGTGTCGGCGGGGTGCAGGACGACGTGTTCTACCCCCAGTTCGGTCCGCGCGATCTGCGCCAGGATCGTGTGCACGCCCTGGCCGAGCTCGGCGGCCGCCGTGCGGATCTCGACCACCGGCCCGGCGGAGCCGGCGAAGAGCGTCACCCGCGCCTGGGCGGCGTCGTCGAAGCCCTCGCTGTAGGCGATGTTCTTGTACCCCACGGCGATGCCGACCCCGCGGCGCACGCTCTCGCCGCGCGAGACGCCGCCGGCGCCGCCGGGCAGCGCCAGGGGATCCGGGCAGCTGGCCGCCGGTGGGTCCTCCGGCAGCGGGATCGCCATCACCCGCTCGATGAGCTCGCGGACGGGTGCGCTGCCCTGGACGACCTGGCCGGTCGGCAGCACCGAGCCCGTTCGCAGCGCGTTGCGCAGGCGCAGGGCCACCGGGTCCAGGCCGAGCGCCCGGGCCAGTCTGTCCATCTGGGCCTCGTGGGCGACGCACACTTGCACCGCGCCGAAGCCGCGCATCGCCCCACACGGCGGGTTGTGGGTGTAGACGGCCGTGCCCTCGATGAGCGCGTTCGGCACCTCGTAGGGACCGGCGGCGAACGTCGAGGCGTTGCCGATCACCGCCGCCGACGACGACGCGTAGGCGCCGCCATCGATCAGGATGCGCGCGTGGACGCACACCAGCCTGCCGTCACGGGTCGCGCCGTGCCGCATCCAGATCCGCGCGGGGTGCCGGTGCACGTGGCCGAAGAACGACTCCTGGCGGCTGTACGACATCTTGACCGGGCGGCCCGTGCGCAGCGCCAGCAGGCACGCGTGGATGTGCATGCTGACGTCCTCGCGGGCCCCGAAGGCGCCACCCACCCCCGCCAGGTGCAGGCGGACCTTCTCTAGCGGCAGGCCCAGACACGGCGCGATCTGGTGGCGGTCGACGTGCAGCCACTGCGTCGCCACGTAGAGGTCCACGCCGCCGTCGGCCGCCGGCATCGCCAGCCCGGCCTCGGGCCCCAGCGGCGCCTGATCCTGCACCCCCATCTCGTAGTAGCCCTCGACCCACACCTCTGCCGGTGCCGCGGGGTCGCCGTGCTCGATGCGAATGTGCCGCAGGACGTTGCCGAAGTCGTGCACCCGTGGCGCGTCGGCCCGCAGCGCCTGCTCCATGTCGGTGACGGCCGGGAGCACCTCGTACTCGACGACGATGCGCTCGGCGGCCCGGCGCGCCGTCTCCAGGTCTGCGGCCGCCAGCACCGCGACCGGCTCGCCGGCGAAGCGCACCCGGTCCCAGGCCAGGACCGGCTGGTCTGCGAACTCGAGCCCGTAGGTCTTCTTGCCCGGCACGTCGGCGGCCAGGAGCACCGCCGCCACCCCGGGGGCGGCCAGGGCCCCGGAGATGTCGATCGACCGGATCCGCGCGTGCGGGTGCGGGCTGCGCACCGTGTAGCCCCACAGCATGCCCTCGGCCCACAGGTCGCTGGCGTAGAGGAACTGGCCCCGGACCTTGGGGACGCCGTCGATGCGGCGCGCGCTGGTCCCGACACCACCGCGGGTGGCGGCAACGGTCCGCACCGTCATGCGACTGCGCTCCCCGCGCGGGTCCAAATAGCGCGGCTGACCCGCCGCCCCTCCGCCGCGATGGCCACCTCGTCGGCGGTGACCAGACAGAAGTCGCGCACCACGGCGCGACCGTCGACCAACAGGTGCTTGACGCGCCCGGGCGCGCAGTAGACCAGGGCCGCCACCGGATCGCGCTCGCCGCCGGTGTGCGCCAGGTCGGAGACGCTGAAGAGGGCCACGTCCGCCCGCCGGCCGGGCGTCAGCGCGCCGATGTCGTCGCGCCCCAGGCACGCCGCGCCGCCCCGGGTGGCGATGCGCAGTACCTCACGGGCGTCCAGCCACCGCTCGCCGGCGGCCCGCGAGACCAGCAGCCCCATCCGCGCCTCGGCGATCAAGCTCCCGCTGTCGTTGGACGCCGACCCGTCCACGCCGAGTCCCACGGGGACGCCGGCCTCCAGCAGTGCGCGCGCCGGCGCGATCCCCGACCCCAGGCGCAGGTTCGAGGTCGGGCACCAGGCCGCGCCGGTCTGCGTGGCGCCAAGACGCGCAGCGCCGGCGCCCACGTGCACGCAGTGCGCCAGCCACACGTCTCCCCCCAGCCACCCCCAGGCGTCCAGCAGCTCCAGCGGCCTGCGCCCGAACCTCTGCACGCAGTAGTCATCTTCGTCGCGGGTCTCGGCGATGTGCGTGTGCAGGCGCACGCCCAGGCGCCGGGCCATCGCGGCGGCCTCCTGCATCAGCCGGGGCGTCACCGAGAACGGCGAGCAGGGTGCGATCGCCATCTGCAGCATGGCGCCCGGCGCGCGCTGGTGATAGCGGCGCACCGCCGCCTCGATCTGCGCCAGGATCTCGTCGGTGTCCTGGACGATCTCGTCCGGCGGGAGCCCGCCCCGGGAGGCACCGAGATCCATAGCGCCGCGGCAGGGATGGAACCGCACGCCGAGCTCGCGCGCCGCGGCGATCTCGGCCTCCAGCACGTCGAATCCGTCGCTGCCGGCGGGGAAGACGTAGTGGTGGTCCGTGGTCGTCGCGCAGCCGGAGGTGGCGAGCTCCGCCAGCCCCACGCGGGCGGCGGCGTAGACCCACGCCGCGTCCAGGCCGGCCCAGATCGGGTAGAGCAGCCGCAGCCAGCCGAAGAGCCCCCGGTCGGTGGCGCAGGCGCGGGTCAGGGTCTGGTACAGGTGGTGGTGCGCGTTGACCAGGCCGGGCAACGCCACGCAGCCGCGGCCGTCGAGCCGCTCGAGCGCTCCGGTGTCGGCGCCGGACGGCCCGAGCACCTCGGCGGGCGGCGCGCCAGCGCCGACCCAGACGATCGCGCCGTCGTCTGCGAGGATCGAGCCGCCGGGGATCTCGGTGCCGGCGTCGTCCATCGTCACGACCACGTCGCATTCCTCGATCAGCAGGCGCCCCATCGCCGCCGCTAGCCCTCCGGCCCGGCGGCCGTCGCCCGCATCCGCGCTGCGGCCAGGCGCACTGCGTCCAGGATCTTCGCGTAGCCGGTGCAGCGGCAGAGATTGCCGGCCAGGGCTTCGCGAATCGTGGGCTCGTCGGGCGCCGGGACGCGCTGGAGCAGATCCACCGTGGCGACGACGAGCCCGGGGGTGCAGAAGCCGCACTGCACCGCGCCGGCCTCCAGGAACGCTTCCTGGACCGGGTGCAACGCGCCTTCGGGCGCGAGTCCCTCTATGGTGCGGACGTCGCGCTCGTGCGCCTGCGCGGCCAGCACCAGGCACGCGCACACCAGCTCGCCGTCCAGCCATACCGAGCACGAGCCGCACTCGCCCTGCTCGCAGGCGTTCTTGGACCCGGGCAGCCCCAGCACGTCGCGCAGCAGGGTGAGCAGGCTCGCGCCCGGCCACACCTGGCCCGTCCGCCACTCGCCGTTGACGCGCGTGCGGATCAGCACGACGCCTCTCCCCGCCTGCGGTCGGCCAGCATCCACTGCCACGCGCGCCGCGCCAGCACCGCGCAGGCCCACCGGCGGTAGGCCGCGGTCCCACGGACGTCATCGATCGGCCGCGCGGCCGCCGCGACCCGCTCCCCGAACTCCTCCGCGGCCAGCGGTGCCACCGCGGCCGCCGGATCGTCCCACCAGCCGGCGGCGGCCAGCGCCTGCTCCGCGTAGCCTTCGGCGTCGCGGGCGCGCAGGATCGTCGGCCCCACCGAGCCGAGGGCCACCCGGATCCGCCGCCGGTCCACGTCGGCGACCAGGCACAGACTGGCCACGGCGATGACCATGGCGTTGCGGGGCCCGACCTTGGCGAAGGAGCCCGGCCCGCGTACCGGGCGCCAGCGCGCGCCGAGGATGAGCTCGTCGGGCGCGAGCGTGGTGCGCTTGGGGCCCACCAGGAAGTCGTGCCAGGGGACGGTGCGGCGCTGCCCGCCTGCCCGGACCAGCACGACCTCGGCGTCACAGGCGGCGAGCACCGGCAGGGTGTCGCCGGCGGGCGATGCCGTGCCCAGGTTGCCGCCGATCGTCCCGCGGTTGCGGATCTGCGGCGAGCCCACGGTACGCGCCGCCTGGACCAGCGGGCGGATCGTCGTCAGCTCGCGCAGCATCTGGCTGTACGTGACGCCCGCGCCCACGAAGCAGGCATCGTCGTCGCAGCGCCAGACCCGCAGCTCCTCCAGCCGCGACACGTCCAGCAGCAGCGGCGGCCGGCGCCGGTCGAAGTTCAACTCGACCATCAGGTCGGTACCGCCGGCGATGGGCACAGCCTCGGGCCGGCGTGCTTTGACCTCGAGGGCCTCCTCCAGCGTCCGCGCCAGATACACATCCATGGTCAGATGCTCGGGAATTCCACGGCCGCGCGCCGTGCCTCCTGCCGGCGGTGCCCGAGGGAGGCGATGCCACCCCGGCGAACAGTCCCCGCACGCCCGCATCGCGGCTCGCGGGCGGTCCGGGAGCGCCGCCGTGGTCCAGAAAGAGATCGAGTTGATCCTGATGCGCCAGCTGGCGGCGTCTCTCGCCACGCCCATCTTCGTGGTGGATCGCGCGGGCACGCTGGTGTACTTCAACGAACCTGCGGAGGCGCTGCTGGGGCGGCGCTACGACGAGGCGGGCGAGATGCCCTTCGAGGAGTGGTCCACGATCTTCACGCCGCGGGACGACACTGGCGCGCGGCTGCCCCCGGAAGTGCTGCCGCTGGCGATCGCCCTGCGCGCGCGGCGGCCGGCACACCGGGGCATCCACATCACCGGCCTGGACGGCGTGGACCGGCAGATCGAGGTGGTTGCGTTCCCGCTGGAGGGCCAGGCCGGACGCCACCTGGGCGCGGTGGCCATCTTCTGGGAGCGCGCGCCGTGAGGGTCACGCTCTGGGGCACGCGGGGATCGCTGCCCAGCCCCGGCCCGGAGACCCAGCGCTACGGCGGCAACACGCCATGCGTGGAGGCCCGCTGCGCCGACGGGACGCTCGTGATCCTCGACGGCGGCACCGGAATCCGCCGGCTGGGCGCGGTGCTCTCCCCGGAGATCGCGCGCGTCGACATCCTGCTGACGCACCTCCACATGGATCACATCCAGGGCCTGGGGTTCTTCGCGCCGCTCTACCGCCCCGGCCTGGACGTGCACATCTGGGGGCCGGCCTCGCCCACGCGCGGGCTGCGCGCGCGCCTGGCGCAGTACCTCTCCCCGCCGCTCTTCCCCGTGCAGATCCGCGACCTGCCCTGTCGGCTGGCATTCCACGACGTGCCGTTCGAGCCGTTCCGGCTCGGTCGGTTGGAGGTCCGCGCCGCGCTGGTGTGCCATCCCGGGCCAACGGTGGGCTACCGGATCACCGAGGACCGCACGGTGCTGGCCTACCTGCCCGACCACGAACCGGCGCTGGGGGCCCGGCGGTTCCCGGGGGCCCCCAACTGGACGTCGGGGTTCGCGTTGGCGGCGGGCGCCGACCTGTTGATCCACGACGCGCAGTTCTCCGACGAGGAGTACACGCGCCACATCGGCTGGGGTCACAGCGCCATCGGCCACGTGGCGGCGTTCGCGGACCTGGCAGGTGCCCGGCGGGTGGTGCCGTTCCACCACGACCCCGCGCACGCCGACGACGTGGTGGACGCGCTGCACGCCCAGCTGCGCGGCAGGGCGTCGTCGTTCGAGGTCGTCGCCGGCATGGAGGGGACGACGGTCGAGGTCGGCCGGCCCCGCGCCGCATAGCGGGCTGCTCGGGCGCGCGGGCCGCCGGGGTTCAGCGCACGCCGCGCCGGTACCGGTCGACCGCGATAGCCACCAGGTCGTCGATGGCCGTCTGCAGTTCCTCTTCGCGGGTGCGACCCAGGCGGGCGCGCAGCACCTCGACGATCGCCCCCCGCGGCCGGCGACCCACGAAGACCAGGAAGCGGAACCCGAACTTGGCCTCGTAGCGCGCGTTGAGGCACTCCAGCTCCGCCAGGACGGCCGGATCGTCGTCTGCGCCCTGCTCGGCCGCCGAGAGTGACGGGAGCTGGCGCGCCCCGATGCGGGGATGGGCGTTGATGGCCTCGATCACCTCGTCCTCGGGCAGCGTGCGCAGCACGTCCCGGGCACGCCCCAGCGGGTCCTCGTACGCTGCCAGGCGCGCGACGAAGCGGGTGCCCCCGCCGAACAGCGCCGCCAGCGTCTCGACGCTCAGCTGCCCCGGTAGGTCGTGCACGCGTAGGGGGCGACCAGCAGAGGGATGTGGTGGTGCCGTCGGGGATCGGTGATCTCCACCTGGAGCTCGACCCGGGTGAAGAACGGCGACGGCGGATAGAAGACCAGACGGTACGTGCCGGCCTCCAGCGCTCCCGGCAGCAGGTCGGGGATGCGCCCGTCGTCGTCGGTCTCCCGCGCGGACAGCAACGTGCTGCCGCGGTAGAGTTCGACGCGCACCCCGCGCGCCGGCAGGCCGCGCGCCGCATCGAGCACGTGCGTGGAGAGGGACGGTGCCACGGCCCTACGGCGTGCCGGCCTGGGTGGCCTTGAAGATCGGCAGGATCCCGAGGTGCTGGACCCCCGGGCGATCGTCACCCTCCAGTAGGATCGCCGCCCTGGCCACGACGGCGCCGCCGGCCTGCGCCACCAGCTGGGCCATGGCCTCCAGCGTCTCCCCGGTGCTGACGATGTCGTCGATGATGCCCACCTGCCGGTCGCGGAGTTTCATGGCGTCGCGGCTGTCCATGTAGAGTTCTTCCTCGGTGCGGGCCGTGATGGGCTTGTACCGCACCGCGAGCGGCGACAGCATGAACGGCCGGATCTCCTTGCGGCAGACCACATAGGGCTTGAGGCCCAGGTTGGTGGCCACGGCGTGGGCCAGGGGGATGCCCTTGGTCTCGGTGGTCACGAAGATCTCGCACTGGGCCAGGCGGGGCGCCAGCAGGCGCGCGGCCCGGTCGATCACCTCGGTGTCGCCCAGGCTGTAGTAGTACGCGATCCAGGTGTCCGGCGCCACCTGGATCAGCGGCAGGGTGCGGACCGTACCGGCGATCTCCAGGTCGTAGGTCGGCTGGCCCACGAACGGCAACACGTGCGGCATGCTCCACCTCGGCTCGTCCACCAGACTGGCATGCGATCAGCCGGACCGCTGCGCCCGGCTGCCACAGAACAGTTCTGGGGCGGAGGCGGCGACGCCTGCCGCGCGGGAGCAGGGGAAGGCGCACCGGCTGGACGAACCTCCGGGCCAATGGACCTGGCGCGGCTCATCCAGGTCGCGCGGGGCCGGCAGCCTGCCGACCTGCTGCTGGCGAACGCGCGCGTGGTGGACCTGTTCACCCCGGCGGTCCTCGACGCCAACCTGCTGGTTGCCGAGGGGCGGATCGCGGGCATCCGCCCCCGCGGCGCGGCGCCGGCCGCGGTCCAGACGATCGACCTCCAGGGCGCGTACGTGGCGCCGGGCTTCATCGACGCCCACGTGCACATCGAGAGCAGCCTGTTGGGGGTCCCCGAGTTCGCCGCGGCCGTGGTGCCGCGCGGCGTCACCACGGTGATCGCTGATCCTCACGAGATCGCCAACGTGCTGGGCGCGAGTGGCATCCGGTACATCCTGCAGGCGGCCCGGTGGAACCCGCTGAGCGTCTACATCATGGCGCCATCGTGCGTGCCGGCGAGCCCCATGGAGAGCGCCGGCGCCGAGCTCTCGGCCCCCGACCTGGAGACGCTCATGCAGGACCGATGGGTCCTGGGCCTCGGCGAGCTCATGAACGTGCCCGGGGTGCTGACCGCCGACCCGGACGTGCTGGCGAAGCTGGCCGTGGCGGGCTCCCGGCCGGTGGACGGTCACGCGCCGGGCCTGGTGGGACCCGACCTCGACGCCTACGCGGCGGCGGGCATCGGCTCGGACCACGAATCCACCACGGTCGAGGAGGCGCGGGAGAAACTGCGGCGTGGCTTCATGGTGCTGATCCGGGAGGCTACCGGCGCGCGCAACCTCGACGCGCTGCTGCCGCTGGTGCACCCCGCCAGCGCCCGGCGTTTCGCCTTCGCCACCGACGACCGCATGCCGCTGCACCTCCTGGAGGACGGCTCGGTCGACGCCATGGTGCGCCAGGCCATCGCGGGCGGCCTGGACCCGCTGCTGGCCCTGCAGCTCGCCAGCCTGAACGCCGCCGAGCACTTCGGGCTGCGCGACCGGGGCGCCGTCACCCCCGGCCGCCGTGCCGACCTGGTGGCCTTCGACGACCTGCGCGCGCCGCGGCCGCGGCTGGTCTTCCGCGGGGGCCGGCTCGTGGCGCGTGACGGCACCCTGCTGCCCTACGAGCGGCCCGACCGGCCGCCGGCGGTGCGCGGCTCGGTGAACGTCCCGCGCCACACGCTGCACTTCCGGGTACCCGCGCGCGGCCGGCGTCTCCGGGTCATTGACGTGATCGCCGACCAGATCCTCACCGCCGCCGGGGTGGCCGACGCCCGCGTCACGGCTGGCGAGGTGGTGGCCGATCCCGAGCGCGACGTGCTGAAGCTGGCGGTGATCGAGCGGCATGCCGGCAGCGGCCGCGTCGGGGTGGGGTTCGTGCGGGGCTTCGGCCTGCGGTTCGGTGCCCTGGCCTCGTCGGTGGCCCACGACGCCCACAACATCGTCGTCGTGGGCGCCAGCGACGATGCCATGCGGGCGGCGGTGGAGCTCGTGCTGGAGATGCAGGGCGGGCTGGTGGCCACGGCCGGCCGCGAGACCGTCGCGCTGCCGCTGCCCATCGCGGGGTTGATGTCCGACCGGCCGCTGGCCGAGGTCGCCGCCGCCCAGCGGCGCCTGCTGGCCCTGGCGCGTCGCATGGGGAGCCGGCTGCCCGATCCGTTCCACACGTTGTCGTTCATGGCGCTGACGGTGATCCCGGCGCTGAGGCTCACCGACCGCGGGCTGCTGGACGTGGCGCGCGGCGAACTGGTGGACGTCTTTGTGGCCTAACCGGCCGTGCCCGCGGGCGGCCGGCGCGTTGTGGGAGCCCCGGTTCGTGTGGTACATACTCCACTGGTCCACGTGCAGTTCCACGCAGGTGGGAGGTGACGGTATGCGTGCTCTGGCTGTGCTGGTTCTGGCACTGGCGCTGACGGCCCTGCCCGGCCTCCCCGCCGCAGCCCAGAACGGACCGTACCAGTGGTGGTTGCAGCTCCGGTACTGGGGCTCGGGGCTCGACTTCGGGAACCCGGCGCCGCCCAGTGCCCACGACAACGGCAACGGATGGGGCGGCACGCTGCGCCTCGACCACCGCACCATGCCGTGGTCGCTGTCGTTCCGGTACGATGCACTGAGCGTCACCCCGACCAACTGGGTCTGGGACCGATTCTCGGTCTGGGACGCCAACGTGCACTACCGGTTCGGGCCGAGCCTCGATACCTTCTTCGGCATCCTCGCCGGGTGGCAGGGGACCAACGTCAACGCGCCGGGCAGCGCGTTCAACACGGGCTCGGGCTCGGGCCTCCGGCTCGGTGCGGAGGCGTTCCACCGCAACGGCCCCTGGTACTTCACGGGAGAGGCGTCGTACGCCTGGCTGGGCACCGGCGGGTTCACCGGCGCAGGTCTGGCCAACGGAAACGGTACCGACCTGCGCGCCGCGGTGGGCTACGAGTTCCAGGGCGGCTGGGGGCTGGAAGTGGGCTGGCGCCAGTACACCTGGCGGATCCCCGAGGCATCCGGGTCGGGCTGCCCCTTCGCGCCGGGGTGCGAGTGGCGGTTTAGCGGCGTCACGGCCGCGCTGACGTTCAGGAAGTAGCCGTGGCGGCGCGCGCGGCCTCCACGAGGCCGCGCAGCGCCGCCTCCGCACCGTCTGCCTGCGCCGCGGGCACCAGCAGGTGCTCGTAGTGGAACGACGTGAGGAGCCGCGCAGTGATACCTGCCCGGGCCAGCGTCTCCACCACGGTCGTAATGTACTCGGGTGCGGCCGGGTCGCGGCGCGCGTCCAGCACGAGGAGCCGGTAGCCGTCCTCTACCTGCGCACGGGGGAACCGGTGGGCGATCTTGGCCCACTCGTCCGCGGCCAGGACCGCGCGCACTTCCCGCGCCGTGACCTCCACGAAGAACGGCGCGAGCAGGCTGGCCAGCGCGAGGCGCAGGCTGGGGCTGAAGGCGGCCCCGACGCGCGCCACGGCGAACTCGCGCGGATCCACCTCCACCCGCAGCCCGGCCAGCACGGCGGCCAGACGTGGATCGACGGACCCGCCGGGCGGCGGCACGTCAGGCTGCGGCGCGCAGGGCCTGCTCGAAGTCGGCGATCAGGTCGCCGACGTCCTCGAGGCCCACCGAGACGCGGATCAGGCCGTCGCCGATCCCCGCGCGCCGACGATCCTCGGCGGGAATGCCGGCGCTGCTCGTCGACGCGGGATGGGTCACCAGCGTCTCGGGCCCGCCCAGGCTCACCGCCAGCAGGCACGTGCGCAGCGCTTCGCAGGTGCGCACGCCGGCGTCGAATCCCCCCTGCACCTCGAACGACAGCATGCCGCCGAAGCCCCGCATCTGCCGGACGGCGACCGCGTGCTGCGGGTGCGTAGACAGCCCCGGGTAGTTGACGCGTGCCACGCGCGGGTGCCCGGCCAGGAACTCAGCCAGGCGCTGGGCGTTGGCGTTGTGGCGCTCCATGCGCAGGCCCAGCGTCTTCAGGCCGCGCAGCAACAGCCATGCCGCGAACGGGTCCAGCACCGCTCCGTACACACGCAGCAGCCGCCGGGCCCGCGCCACCAGATCGGCCCGGCCCACGACCACCCCGGCCGAGACGTCGGAGTGCCCGCCCAGGTACTTGGTGGCGCTGTGCACCACCAGGTCCACACCCAGCGCCAGCGGTGTCTGGTTGTACGGCGAGGCGAAGGTGCTGTCTGCGATGGTGACGGCACCTGCCCGTCGCGCCAGGGCCACGACGGCGGTGAGGTCGGTGACTTCCAGCAGCGGGTTGTTGGGCGTCTCGACGTAGAGCAGGCGCGTGGTCGGCCGCAGCGCTGCCGCGTACGCGGCCGGGTCGCCGGCGTCGATGAACGTGACCTCGACGCCCTGCCGGGGCAGCACGTCGCGGGCCAGTTCGAACGTTGCCTGGTAGACGGCCCGGGGCACCACGGCGTGCGTTCCCGGTGCAGCTGCGGCGAGCACCGCCACCGTGATGGCCCCCATGCCCGAGGCGGTGGCCAGGGCGTCCTCACCGTCTTCGAGCAGCGCCATGCGCTCCTCGAACAGCCGCGTGGTCGGATTCCCCCAGCGCGTGTAGTACCACCCGGCGCCACGGTCGGCCCCCAGCGCCGCCCCCTCGGCCATCGTCTCGTACCAGAACGTCGACGTCTGGTAGATCGGCGGGCTCACCGCCTTCAGCGGGTCGCGCAGGGTCCCGCCGTGGATCGCGCGGGTCTGGAACCCGCGGGCATCTGGCGTCATGCTCCTCGACGCTCCTCCGTCATGCATCCCGGCTCATCCCTGCAACGATGATGCCGGCCAGGATCAGTCCCGCGCCCCAGGCCTGTCGCGGGGTGAGGACCTCGCCCAGCAGGAGGGCGGCCGCGCCGGCCGCGGCCACCGGCTCGAACGCGAACATCAGCCCAACGTGGGACGGGCTGGTGAAGCGCTGTGCCCATCCCTGCACCACCAGCGCGGCCACGGTACCGGTAAGCGCCATGATCCCCACCAGCGCGTAGTCCGTGGCGCCCGCGGCCGCCAGGGCCGCCAGCGGCCGCTCGGCGACGGCCGCCACCGCCGAGAGCGCAGTGACGGGCAGCACCTGAACCGTGGCCAGCACGGGCGCGGGAGCGCCGGGCGCCAGGCGGTCGACCATCACGATCTGCACCGCAAAGCAGACGGCGCAGGCCGCCACCAGCACGTCCCCGGGGGTGGGCCCGCCCGGGGCGACCAGCGACAGCAGCGCCAACCCGACCGTCGCCGCGACGACGCCAGCCACCACGCCCGGCCGCGGACGCCGCCGCAGCCACAGTGCAGTCAGCACCGGGACCAGCGCGACCGACAGCCCCGTGATGAAGCCGGCCGTGGACGCGGTCGTCACGCGCAGCCCCACGGTCTGGAAGGCATAGCCGCCGAACAGCACGCCGCCCGCCAGCGCGCCGAGCGTCCAGATCCGCGCGCCGGCCGCGCGCAGGTGCGCGCGCTGCCAGACCAGCAGCACCGCTGCCGCCACCACGAAGCGCAGCGCCAGGTACGTGAAGGGAGGAATCGTCTCGAGCACGCGTTTGCCCAGCGGAAACGTCAGCCCCCAGGCTCCCGCCACCGCCAGCAGCGCGGCATCGGCGGCCACGGGGCGCGCGCGCCAGACAGTCACGAGTTCCGCCATTTCGCGCCGCCCCGCACCGGCTCCTGTGCCACCGGCGCTGGCGCTCGTCCGACATGCCGGCCCGCGGGGGGTTGCGCAGGACACAACGGGCAGGCGCGGGCAGGCGCCATGGCGGGCTTAGCGGAAGATACCGGTCTGATGAGCCAGGACGGCTGGATCGTCACGGGCATCCTGCTGGCGACGGTGGCCGCGTTCGGCTGGGGACGCGCGCGGCCGGAGGTCATCACCCTCGCCGCGGTGGGTGCGCTGGGCCTGTCCCGGATCGCCACGCCGACCCAGGCCTTCGCGGGCTTCGGCGATCCCGCGACCGTCACCGTGGCCCTGGTCTTCGTGCTGAGCGCGGCCATGGAGCGCACCGGGCTGGCATACCGGGCGGCACGCTCGCTCGTCGGCACCGTCGGTGGAGGCGAGGGGCGGCTGCTGGCGGCGCTGATGCTGCTGGCCGGTGCGCTCACCGGCGTGATGAACAACATCGGGGCGATGGCGGTGCTGATGCCCGTGGCCGTGGCCGTCGCCCGCGAAGCACAGCTCAGCCCCGCGCGCCTGCTCATGCCGCTGGCCATCGCCATCCGTCAGGGCGGCGCGCTGACGCTGGTCGCCGGGCCGTCGAACCTGGTGGTCAGCGGGCTGCTGGCCGCCGCGGGCTTCGGAGCCCTCCGCTTCTTCTCGTACCTGCCGGTCGGGCTCGCGCTGCTGGCGGTCACCGTCGCCTTCATGCTGACCGCCGGCCGGCGCCTCCTCCCGGTGCGGCCCGCTCCCCCACACACAGGGCGCCTGCGCCGCCGTGACCTGCCAAAGGAGTACCGGCTGGCCGAGCGCCTGTTCCGGCTGCGCGTGGACGAGGACTCACCGCTGGCGTCGCGCACCCTGGCGCAGACCGCCCTGGGCCACGCGTTCCGCCTGCACGTGCTGGCGATCCAGCGCGGACGCCGACGCATCGTGGCGCCGCTCCCGACAGAGCAGGTGCTGCCTGGCGACGTGCTCGTGGTCCAGGGGCGCCCCGAGGACCTCGAGCGCCTGCAGCACCTGGGTCCCATCGAGGTCGTCACGCGGGAGGTCGACCGCTCCGAGCCGTTGGAGACCGAGGCGATCGGCCTGGTCGAGGTGGTCCTGGCACCGCGATCCGAGCTGGCCGGGAAGACGCTGCGCGATCTCGAGTTCCGACAGCGCTACGGCCTCAACGTCGTGGCCATCTGGCGCGAGGGCCGTCCCTATCGCACCGGGCTGGGCGAGCAGGCGCTGCGCTACGGCGACGCCCTGCTGGTCCAGGGGCCGCGCGACCGGCTGCGGGCGCTGCGCGCCGACCCCAGCTTCGTCGTGCTGGAGGAGCCGGAAGCCCCGCGCACGGCCCGGGTGGGGGTCGCGGCCGGGGCCGTGCTGGTGCTGATCGTGCTGGCCAGCACGGGGGCGGTGCCGGTGGCGCTGGCCGCGCTGCTGGCCGCGGGCGTCGCCGTCACCGGCGGGGCCGTCACCGTGGAAGAAGCTATCGGCGCCGTGGACTGGCGCACGGTGATCGTCATCGGGGGGCTGCTGCCCCTGGGCGCCGCGCTCAACGCCACCGGCGCGGCGGCCGCCATCGCGCGCGCGGGCCTGGCGATCGCGGGCTCGTCGCCGCTGTCGGCGCTGGTGGCCAGCTTCACGGCAGCGATGGTCATCGGCCACGTCGTGCCGAGCATCCCCACGACGATCCTGCTGGCGCCGATCGCGCTGGACCTGGCGCAGGCCCTGGGCGCTAACCCGGTCCCATTCATGATCGTGATCTCGTGCGCCAGCAGCACGACGCTGCTGACGCCGATCAGCCATCCGGTGAGCCTGATGATCATGGGGCCCGGGGACTACCGGTTCGGCGACTACGTCAGAGTGGGCGCGCCGCTGGCCGTGCTGCTCAGCGTCACGCTGGTAGCGGTGGCGGTGCTGGTCTGGGGGCTCTGAGGGCGTCCTGTGATGCCGCGGGCCCCGTGCGCCGGACGAGTGCAGGGGCGTACCGGACGCCCACAGAAGAGCACCGCGTGCGCATCGGCGCGCACGTCTCCATCAGCGGCCAGATCGACCGGGCGATCGACCGCGCCGTCGCCCTGGGCTGCGAGTGCCTGCAGATCTTCTGGGGCTCGCCTCGCCAGTGGCGCCCTGTCGCCTATCCCGATGAGGCCCTGGACCGCTTCGTGGCGCGCCGCCGCCTGGCGCGGATCGACCCGCTGGTGATCCACGCCGCCTACCTGGTCAACCCGGCGGCCGCCGACCGGGAGCTGCGGGAGCGTTCCATCGCCTCGCTGCTGGCCAGCGCGCGGGGCGCCGAGCGGCTCGACGGTCTCGGCGTCGTGACGCACCTCGGCAGCCGCGCGGGCGGGCGCCGCGGTCCGGCCCTGCGCCGGGTGGCCGGGGTCGTGCGCGAGATCCTGGACGCCACGTCGCGGGCGCAGGTGCTGCTGGAGAACAGCGCAGGCGGCGGCGGGCACCTGGGCGCGTCGCTCGACGACCTGGCCGCGGTCCTCGACCTGCTCGCCGGAGACCCGCGGGTGGGGATCTGCCTGGACACCGCGCACCTGTTCGCTGCCGGGTGGGATCTGCGCACGGCCGCGAGCATCGACGCCGTGATCGCGGCCTGCGAGCGCGCGTTCGGCTGGGCCCGCGTGCGGCTGGTCCACCTGAACGACTCGAAGGCGCCGCTGGGCTCGCGCCTCGACCGGCACGAGAACATCGGCGAGGGAGCCATCGGCATCGAGGGGTTTCGCGCGCTGCTGCGCCATCCCCGCACGCGGCACCTGGCCGGCGTTATCGAGACGCCCGGCTTCGACCGCACCGGTCCCGACCGGCGCAACCTCCAGCGTCTGAAGCGCCTGCGTACACCGGGCCGCCACCGGGCGCGACCTGCGGGCACGCGGGCCGGAGGGGCCGCGTGACTCCGGATCGCTACGTGGACGTGCGGGGTGTGCCGCTGCGCTACCGCCAGCAGGGCGGCGGCCCGCCTGTCCTGCTGCTGCACGGCGTGGGTGCGTCGCTGGAGTTCTGGGACTGGACCACCCCGGCGCTGCAGGACGCCTTCACCACGCTGGCCGTGGACCTGCCCGGGTTCGGCCGCTCCGCCTTCACCCCGGAGGTCCTCTCCCCGGAGGGTTTCGTCCGTATCGTGTGGGGGTTCCTCGACGCGGTCGGGGTCGGACGCGCGGCGCTGGTGGGCTCGTCGCTCGGCGGCGCCATCGCGGTCCTGGCCGCCGGCAGCGCGCCCGAGCGGGTCTGGGCGTTGGCGCTGGCCGCACCGGGGGGCTTCGGTCGTGAGGTGGGACTGTGGCTGCGGCTGGCCACGGTGCCCGGCCTTGGGGAAGTGCTGGTGGCGCTGGCGCGGCGCGCGCCGCAGGTGGCGCTCCGCCACACCTTCGCCGACCCGCGCCGCATCCCGGCCGCGCTGCTGGCGAGCATGCGGTGGCACGCGACGCGCCCCGAGCCAGGCCGCGCGTATCTCCAGATCGTGCGCCACGTGCTCGGGCTGCGGGGCGTACGCCCCGCAATGGTGGCCGTGGTGCGCGCTGCGGCCACCCGCGTGGATGCACCCACCCTGGTGGTTTGGGGCGCGCGCGACCGGGTCGTCCCACCCGCGCACGCGGATGCGGTGGCCGCGAGCATCCCGCAGGCGCAGGTCAGGCTGCTGGAGGACTGCGGGCACCTGCCGCTGGTCGAGGCTGCGGACGCCTTCACTGGCCTGCTGGTGGCGTTCCTCCGCGATGCGGCCGCCGGCCGTGCCACCGCCCATGCCGGCGTAGACCCCGCACGCAGGGCTCAGGCCCGATGACCGGCATCGCCTGCGCCCACCACCCCGACCGCGCGGCCCTGGGATACTGCGCCGGTTGCGGCAAACCCCTGTGCAGCCAGTGCGTGGTTCGCCTGCCTGAAGGGAACTACTGCAGCGTCTGCGCCAGTGCGCCCGACCACCGCCCGCGGGCGCCCGTGCGCGGCAGCCGCCTCTGGGTATGGGCCGGCGTCGTCGCGCTGGCGGTGGCGCTGTACGTGCTGTCACGCCTGCTGTGACCGCGCGCCTGACCGCTGCGCCCGGCACCGCCCGCGGGTGCCCGGTCAGGGGCGCGCGGGCAGGCGCACCCAGCGGTCAGCCCACCGCTGCACCTCCGCCACCACCCGCTCGAGGTCGCGCCCCTTGCCGGTGAGCTCGTACTCGATGCGCACGGGCGTCTGGGGCTGGACGCGCCGGCGGACGATCCCCTCCGCCTCCAGCTCTTTGAGCCGCTGGGAGAGCAGCCGGTCGTGCAGCCCCGGGACGGCCTCGAGGAGCTCCGAGAAGCGCAGCGGCCGGCGCATGAGGGCGTCGATGATGGCGCCGGTCCACTTCTTCCCCACTAGCTCGATGGCGCGGTGGAACCTGGGACAGACCTGCGCGACGGCGTCACGGCCCGCAGTCACTGGCGTTCACCATTGCCATACTAACCGAAGAGAAGGCTCTTGACAATGATAAGCCGTCCTGCCAGGATCACACCAGCGTGCGGAACCAGTGCTGGCGCTCGGCGCGCTGCTCGTCGGCGCGCAGGTGCGTGCCGTCACCGGCGCGACAGCCGGCGCGCCGGCTGCGTCCCGAGCGGCCTGAGTGCTGATGCGCGAGGAGAACGGGATGCCCGCGATTCACCCAGCGACCCGGCTCGGCCCGGTTCTGCTGGCGGCGGCCGATCTGGAGCGCTCGCTGGCGTTCTACGGCGAGGTGCTCGGCCTCCAGGTACGCGACCGCCGGGATGACCTCGCGGTCCTGACCGCCGATGGGGCCGCACCCCTGGTGGTACTCGTGGCGCTGCCGGGTGCGCGGCCCCAGCCGCGCCGCACCACGGGCCTGTATCACTTCGCGATCCTCCTCCCCACCCGCCGCGAGCTGGCCCGGGCGCTGGCGCGGCTCGTCCAGGCGCGCTACCCGCTGCACGGCGCCTCGGATCACCTGGTCAGCGAGGCGCTCTACCTCGCCGACCCCGACGGGCACGGCATCGAGCTCTACGCCGACCGGCCGCGCCAGCAGTGGCCCACCACCGCCCGGGGCGTGGCCATGGCCACCGCGCCGCTCGACCTGGACAGCCTGCTAGCCGACCTCGACGCCCCGGCCGCTGCTGCCGCGGGCAGCCTGCCGCCGCAGACGCGCATCGGACACGTGCACCTGCGCGTGGCCGACCTGGGCGAAGCCGAGGCGTTCTACCACGGCCGGCTGGGCTTCGACGTGACGCAGCGCGACTACCCTGGGGCGCTGTTCCTGGCGGCCGGCGGCTATCACCACCACATCGGCG
Organism: Candidatus Fervidifonticultor secundus; assembly: GCA_031459385.1. Classification (GTDB taxonomy): domain Bacteria; phylum Sysuimicrobiota; class Sysuimicrobiia; order Sysuimicrobiales; family Humicultoraceae; genus Fervidifonticultor; species Fervidifonticultor secundus. The sequence goes on from JAVKIP010000012.1 coordinate 59,580, forward strand.
TGAACATCTGGGGCAGCCAGGGCGCTCCACCGCCCCCGCGCGACGCGCTCGGCCTGCGCGCCTTCACCATCGTGCTGCCAGACGCCGCAGCGCTCGCCGCGGTCCTCCGGCGCCTCGACCCACCCCCGCAGGAGGGGCCGGCCGGCTGGTTCGTGCGCGACCCGTTCGGGATCGGCATCCTCGTGACCCACGAGGGCGCCACTGTCCGCACGGACGACCTGCGCACCGTCGCCACATCGCCCTAGCGTTCCGCCGCGATGGCTGCGGAACGCGTCGCCGGCCGGATCCGTCTGACCCCGGCCGGCGAGCGGCGGCTGGCCGCCGGGCACCTGTGGGTCTTCGACGGCGAGGTTGCCGGCCTCGACGGCCGACCCGCTGCGGGCGACGTGGTCGACGTCGCCTCCAGGCAGGGTCGCTTCCTGGGGCGCGGCGACTACAACCCGCACTCGCGGATCCGGGTGCGTCTGCTCACGCGCCGCGACGAGGCGATCGACGACGGCCTGCTCGCGCGGCGCCTGCGCGCGGCGGCGGCGCTGCGCGCCCGCGTGGTCAGCGCGACGACCGCCTACCGCCTGGTGTTCGGCGAAGGCGACCTGCTGCCCGGCCTGGTGGTGGACCGCTACGGCGACGTGCTGGTCGTGCAGACGCTGACCGCCGGCATGGAGCGCCGCCGCTCCGACCTGGCCAGCCTGCTGCAGACGCTCACCGGCGCCCGGGCCGTCTACCTGCGCAACGACGCCCGGGTGCGCGCGCTGGAAGGCCTGCCGCTCTACCAGCAATTCGCCATCGGGGAGGCGCCCATACGCGTCGAGGTCGCCGAGGGCCCGGCCCGGTTCACGGTGGACATCGCCCGCGGACAGAAGACCGGGTGGTTCTGCGATCAGCGGGAGAACCGCCTGGCCGTGGCGCCGCTGGCGCGCGGGGCGCGGGTGCTCGACGCGTTCTGCTATACGGGGGCGTTCGGCGTGCAGGCGGCGCTGGCCGGCGCCGAGACGGTGCTGGGCGTGGACGCCTCGGCGGACGCGGTGGCCCTGGCCCAGGACCACGCGGCGCACAACGGCGTCGCCGCGCGCTGCACCTGGCGCACGGGTGACGCCTTCGACGTCATGCGGCAGCTGCGGCGGACGGGTACGCGGTTCGACCTGGTGATCCTCGACCCCCCGGCGTTCGCGCGCACACGGGACGCGGTACCCAAAGCGCTGGCCGGCTATAAGGAGGTCAACCTGAGCGCGCTGCGCCTGCTGCGCGGCGAGGGATTCCTGGTGAGCTGCTCGTGCTCGTGGCACGTGGACGAGCAGATGCTCTGGGAGGCGATCTGCGACGCCGCGCGCGACGCCCGCCGCGAGCTGCGCCTGGTCGAGGTCCGCTCGCAGGCCCGCGACCATCCCATGCTGGCGGCGATGCCGGAGACGCGCTACCTGAAGTGCTTCGTGGTGCAGGCGCTGTGAGGGATGCGGCGCGCCGGGCCAGGAGTGGGCGTCGGCGCCGCGAACTAGAGTTCCCGGCTGGGGCCCGGACGCCGGAGATCGTCGGGACGTCGGTGCCCGAGCGCAATCTCACCTCGAGGAGGCGAGCAGATGGCGAAGGCAATGACCAAGACGCAGATCGCGGCGCACCTGGCCAACAAGTGCGGCCTCACCAAGAAGACCGCCGGCCAGTTCCTGGAAGAGCTGGCCAAGCTGGCGTACAAGGAGGCCAAGAACTCGTTCACGCTCCCTGGCCTGGGCAAGCTCGTGCTCGTGAACCGCAAGGCCCGCATGGGACGGAACCCGCGGACGGGGGAGCCCATCAAGATCCCCGCGCGCCGCGTGCTGCGGTTCCGCGTGGCGAAGGCCGCCAAGGACGCGATCCTTGGGGGCAGGAAGTAAGCGAGGCACCGCGCCGGCCCAGGCGCTGCCACCGGACGCAGACAGGGCCGGCGCCGCGGGCGGCGCCGGCCCTGCGGCCAGCACCGGGCCCGTGCGCAGCACCGGCACGCAGTCCGCGCCGGCACCGCCGACGGCGCTGCGCTACTTGGCCGGGGCTGCCACAGGTGGAGCGCCGAAGGACAGGAACAGACGCTCCAGCACCAGCCGCGGATTGGCGTTGCGCCGCAGGGCATCCCGGGCGTCCTCGAACGCGGCGATCCGGCCGCCGAGCCGCGCGTCGTCGTAGGCTGGGGCCAGGCGCTCGAGCGCCGCCAGGCGGTCGCGGTTCGCCAGCCGCCCGGTCTCCCGCGTCTGGCGGTAGACCAGCAGATCCCGGTACCAGAGGACGGCCAGGTCGAGCAGGTCGGGCAGCAGGTCAGGGTCCCTCGCCAGCGCCTCGGCCGCGTCGAACCGGACCAGCAGGTCGCCGACCTCCAGCTGCGGCAGCAGGTCCAGGAGCCGCTCGCGCGCTGCCAGGCGCGTCTCCGACTGCGCCCAGTCCAGCGCGCGTCCCAGCCGGCCGTCGGCCAGCAGGGCCAGCACCCGGGCGCGTTCGTCGGGCACCCCCCACCGCTCCCGCAGGGCCTGCTCGATCTCGTCGGCGCGCAGGTACGTGCACCGCACCAGCTGGCACCGCGACACGATGGTGGGGAGCAGCGCGATCGCCGACTCGGCGATGAGCACGAAGGTCACGCGCGCGGGCGGCTCCTCCAGCGTCTTCAGGAGGCTCGCGGCGGCGCTGGCGCTCATGCGCTCCGCGTCGGCGATGATGTAGACCTTCCACTTCCCCTCGTAGGGAGGGTACGCGGCGTCCTGCCGCAGCGCGCGGATCTGATCGACCGGGATCTCCCTGCCCTTGTAGTGCTGCGGGGGCTGCTCGATGAACCGCTCGTGGGCGATATCGAGCACGCGCACGTCAGGGTGGTTCCCGGCCGCGATCCGCCGGCACGTCGGGCAGGTACCGCACGCGTCGCTGTCGGCGGGCTGGGCGCAGTTGAGCAGCTGCGCGAACCCCAGCGCCACCTGCCGCCGTCCCACCCCCGGCGGGCCCACCAGCAGATAGGCGTGCCCCACCCGACCGGTCCGCACCGCGGTGCGCAGCAGCAGGATAGCGTGGCCCTGGTTGACGATGTCCCGGAAGGCCATGGGCCGCGTCCTCGGCTCAGACTCGCTCCATCCGTTCCACGTCCACGACGAAGACGATGGCGCCGCCGACCTCGACCTTGACGGGATACGTCACGTAGGAGTCCACAGGCTCCACAACGGGCGGGATGGGAGTCATGAGCTGCTCGCGCCGATGGCACGTGCGGCGGATGATGCCGAGGACGGCGTCGACCTGGTCGTCTTCCACCACGGTGATGATCGTGGCGTTCCCCTCGCGCAGGAAGCCGCCGGTGCTCGCCAGCATCGTGGACTGGAGGTCGGCCTCGGTCAGCGCCTCCATCAGCCGCCCCGAGTCCCGACTCTGGACGATGGCCAGCACGAGCTTGATGGGGCTCACCCCCCTGCCGGCCCGGCACCGCCGGCCCGGGCATCCGGCCCCTCCACGACCCACCCGCGCGCCGCCAGCGCCCGCCGCACGGCCGCGAACGCCGCCGCAAAGACCGCGTCGGGCGTGGCTGCGCCGTCGATCACGACAAATCGCGCCGGTTCTTCGCGCGCCAGTTGGAGGAATCCTGCGCGCACGCGCTCGTGGAACGCGAGCGCCTCCTGCTCCAGCCGGTCGCCACGTCCGGGTGCCCCGTCCTTTCCCCCGGCGGTGCGGGCGCGCGCCAGACCCGCGGCGGGGTCGATGTCGAACAGCAGCGTCAGGTCCGGGAGGAGCCCGCCGGTGGCGAGGTCGTTCACCTGCCGGACCAGGGCCACCGACAGCCCCCGGCCGAAGCCCTGGTAGGCGAGGGAGGCGTCCACGTACCGCTCCGAGAGCATGCACACCCCGGCGGCCAGCGCGGGCCGCACGACCTCGGCCACGTACTGTGCGCGGCTGGCGGCGAAGAGCAGCATCTCGGTTTCGGGCCGCATGGTGCGGTACGCCTCGTCGAGCAGCAGGCGCCGGATCGCCTCGCCGATGGGCGTGCCGCCCGGCTCCCGGGCCAGCCGCACCGGCACCCGCCCGCGCAACGCCTCGTAGAGCCGGCGCGCTACCGTCGTCTTGCCCGCGCCCTCGGGCCCCTCGAGGGTGATGAACACCCCCCGCCGCGGCGCTTCTGAAGGGGTGTGCACGGCCGCTACTTGGGGAAGATCACCACGCGCCGGAACGGCTCGTCGCCCTTGCTCTCCGACGCGAGCCCGTAGCGCTGGACGAGCTGGTGCTGCAGGCGGCGGATGTAGGCGTTCTGGGGGGAGAGCTCCACCGGCTTCGCCGATTCGAAGACCGCGGCGATGGCCTGCTCGACCTCGGTCAGCGCCGCCTCGTGCTCGGCCGCCGTTTCCTCGATCTCGAAGACCTCGCGGAGGAACTCCTGGATCTGGGTCACGGTGTTGCTGCGCAGGATGTGCACGGGCACCCCGCGGCCCGCGGCCTCCCGCAGGCGCCGGGGCTGGCGCTTCTCCTGTGACTTCAGCGTCAGGACCAGATCGGCCTCGCCGAGCGAGTCGACCACGTAGGCGGGCACCCGCAGCTCGCGGATCGCCCGCTCCAGCCGGTTGCGGCTCACGGCGTACGGGTAGATGCGCAGCAGCCGGTGGCCCGGCCGCGTGTGGTCTTCAGCCGGGGCCGGCGCGAAGGGGCCCTCGGGGGCCCACCGCGGGGTGGGCGCCGGTGCCGCCGAGATCTCCACCTCACCGCCGGCGGTGCGCACGCGGAGCTCGGGCCGCGGGGCCACGCCCCGCAGGTAGCGGTCCACCACCGCCGCGACGTCGTGGTGCACCGCCAAGCGGTCCTGCTCCTGGATCTCGATCACCACATCGAACGTGGGCGGCGCCTTGCGTTCCAACACCGTCTTCTGCGTGCCGCGTCGGCGCGCTTCCTCGTCGGACAGGGTCACGGCCTGGATGCCGCCCACCAGGTCGGAGAGCGTCGGGTTCTGGAGGAGGTTGTCGAGGGTGTTGCCATGGGCCGTGGCGATGAGCTGCACGCCGCGCTCGGCGATGGTGCGGGCGGCCAGCGCCTCGGCCTCGGTGCCGATCTCGTCGATGACGATGACCTCAGGCATGTGGTTCTCCACCGCCTCGATCATCACCGCGTGCTGAAGCGTGGGCACCGGCACCTGCATCCGGCGCGCGGCGCCGATCCCGGGGTGGGGGATGTCGCCGTCGCCCGCGATCTCGTTGGAGGTGTCGACGATCACGACGCGCTTGCGCAACTCGTCGGCCAGCACGCGGGCGGCCTCGCGCAGCAGCGTCGTCTTCCCGACGCCTGGCCGGCCCAGCAGGAGGATCGAGCGGCCCGACTCGATGACGTCCCGGATGATGTCGACGGTGCCGAAGACCGCGCGGCCCACGCGACAGGTCAACCCGATGATCTCTCCGCGCCGGTTCCGGATGGCGCTGATCCGGTGGAGCGTGCGCTCGATGCCGGCCCGGTTGTCCTTTCCGAACGTCCCCACGCGCTCGATCACGTAGTCGAGCATCGCGCGGGTGACACCCGCGTCGCTCAGCGGCAGCGCCTCGTTGGGAAAGCGGGCCTCCGGCCGCCGGCCGAGGTCGAGCACCACCTCCAGCAGGTGGTCCAGGTCGGGCCGCCGTTCCAGGGCCGCGCGCAGCTCCGGCGGCAGGACCTCCAGCAGCAGGTGGAGGTCGTCGGTGATCTGGATGCGGCGCGCGGTCACCCGTCCAGAACCTCGACCGGATGCTGGAACGACAAGAGGCCCTGCCGGGCCCCCTGCATCGACGCCAGCGTTATGCGGCTGTAGCCGTCGTAGACTCGTCACTGCCCCCACGGGCGCGATTCGCTGCCCGTTCACACTACAGTATACTACGCCCACTGCCGGACCGGGAAGCGCGCCTCGAAGACCCGGCCGGCGGCCGCCACCAGTCCGCCGGCTGGCACGCCGGGCCGCGCGGCAGCCACCGCCGCGCGCAGGGCCCGGTCCACGGCGACGGGCAGCACGTCGTCGCCGACCAGCCCCAGGGGACCCTCGCCCAGCCCCTTCTCGCGCAGCACCGCCGCGATCGCGGCGGGCAGGTCGGGGAGGGGCCAGCCCCCCGCGCCGCGCCCCAGAACATGCCGGTGGGGAACGGCGGGAAGTGGTTCGCCAGGTAGGCCACGTTCGCTGGCCGCTCGAAGAAGGGCCGCCCGACCGCCAACACGCCGCGCAGACCGCGGTCGGCGGCGGTGGCCACCATCCGCGAGGCGCCGGAGCGCCTCGCGCGCGCCAGGGGGCGCGCGCCGTCGCTCAGAACAGGCTCGTCTGCGCCGGCTCCGGCGCCCGGGTCGCGCCGGCAGGATGCTCGTCCAGCGGCCCGCCGTCCTTGAAGATGCTGATCTCGCCGAAGACGCCGTCGTAGCCCGGCGCGATGGCCACGCGCCCCTCGCGCACGCGACGCAGCCCCTCGGCGATGCGCGCGGTGGTCAGGCGCCGGACGTCGTCGATCGGCACGTCGAGCAGCACGGCGAACTCGCCGCCGAACTCCCTGCAGAGCTTGTAGTACTCCTCCCGGACGGCGACGGTGCCGGGCTGTGCCGCCATGGCTTCGGCGATGATCTCTTCCAGCGGCACCAGGTTCCGGTACGGGACGGCGCCTTCGGGCACGAACCCTTCGTCGCGGTCCGCCAGGACCTCCACGCGGTGCAGGACGCCCACCGTGGGCGGCTTGCCGCACACCGGACACCGGCCGCCGTGGGCCCTGGTCTCTCTGGGCGTCATGCGCCGGTTGCAGGCGCGGTGGCCGTCGTAGTGATACTTCCCCTCCTCGGGGAAGAACTCGATGGTGTAGAGGAACCGCGCGGTGTCCTTCTCGCGCAGCACCCGTACGATCTCGAAGTAGTCCAGCTCGCAGGCGAAGACGTTGGCCTCCCGGCCCAGCTTCGCGGGCGAGTGCGCGTCGGAGTTGCTCACCAGCGCTATCCGGTCGAGCTCCGACAGGCGCCAGTTCATCGGCGGGTCGCTGGACAGCCCGGTCTCCACGGCGGCGACGTGCCGCAGCTGGTCGCCGAAGCACTCGGCGATGGTGTCGAAGCCCGAGTTGCTGCCGTAGAGCGAGAACCACGGCGTCCACGCGTGCGCCGGGATGACCAGGCAGTCGGGCGAGATCTCCATCACGTACTCGACCAGCCGGTCGCTGGGCAGCGTGAGCGTGGGACGCCCGTCGGCCAGCAGGTTCCCGAACCGCCCCAGCACGGCGTTGATGCGTTCGGCCACCTCGAACGACGGCGCCAGGATGATGTTGTGGATCTTGCGCAGCCGCCCGCCGGCCGGGTAGACGTTGGACACTTCCACGGTGAGCATGAAGTGCGCCCCGTCATGGGTGTACAGGCCGCGGTCGGTGGGGCGCAGCTTGCCGCGCAGTTCGCGCAGCCAGACCGGATGCGTGAAGTCGCCTGTGCCGAGCAACGTGATGCCCTTCAGCCTGGCCCATCGGGCCATGTGCTCGACGTCCATGTCGCGGCTGGTGGCCCGACTGTACCGCGAGTGCAGGTGCAGGTCGGCGATGATCCGCACGGCGGCTCGCCTCCTCATACCTTCAATATCTAGTGGGTCTCCGGTAGATTCTCCGCGACCTGTAGTAGTTCCTGCCCGGTACGGGCGCCTCCGTCAGCCCCGTCATCCCACAGGGACAGCGCCGCTGCCCCCAGGGCGGCCAGGACCGCCGGCGTGATGCGGGGATCCCGGATCCCCGCGCGCAGCGCCGCGCCCACGACGGGCCGCAGCAGCCGGGACTGGTACTGCGTGTCACCGTGTTCCTCAACCGCGCGGCGCAGCCCGGCATCCGACGCCAGCGCCCGGATCACCGCGCTGAGGTGGCGGTCCGGCAGCCGGTTGAGGATCCGGCGCACCACCGACGTGAAGCGTACCTCCCGGCCAAACGCCGCCTGCCACGCGCGCTCGTACTCGGCCAGGGCCCGGGCCGACGCCGCCCCGCCGACCAGTCGCGCCGCAGCGCCGGCTGCGAGGTCGCCCGCGAGCATGGCGAAGTAGATCCCGCCCCCGCTTGTGGCCTTCACGTGCCCGGCGGCATCGCCGACCACGAGCATCCCGGGCGCATACGATGGTCGGCGCGGCCCCAGCACGGGGATGCGGCCGGCCAGGCGGCGCACGATGCGGGCGCCGCGCAGCCGGGACGCGACCACCGGGTGCGCGGCCTTCAGGCGTTCAAGGAAGTAGACGGGCGGCCGCGCCGTCAGCCGGGGGTCGACGGCCACGCCCAGTCGCCCACGGTCGCCGCCGATCGGCATCAGCCAGCCGAAGAACCCGGGGGCCACGTCGCGGCCGAAGTACAACTCCGGCGTGTCATCGGCGTCGATACGCACGCCCTCGACCTCGTACTGCAGGCCGTGCACGAGCCGGCGCCGCGGGCGCAGCCCGAGCTGCGCCGGCAGCACGGGGTTCGCCCCTTCGGCGTCGATCACCACCGCCGCGTCGACCGTCAGGCGACCCGAGCGCCGGTCGGCCACGACGCGCAGACGCCCGCGGTCCCGGTGCACGGCCCGCGCCCTGGCACCGGTGATCACCTCGACACCGGCCGCGGCCGCACGGCCAGCCAGGAACCGGTCGAACGGGTCGCGATCGACGACGTAGGAGTCGACCGTGGCCCGCCGCACACGGGCGGTGGTCCCGTCAGGCGCGCAGAGGACGGCCGCACGCAGCGCCGTCTGGACCAGAGACGCGGGCAGGTCGAACCGGCGAAACGCGTGCACCGACAGCTTGCCCGTACAGTGCGTGGGGCAGCCCACGCGGGGATGCTCTTCCAGCAGGACCACCCGCAGGCCCAGGAGGGCGGCGGCGCGGGCCGCGGTCGAGCCGCCCGGCCCGGCGCCGACCACCAGCACGTCACAACGCACGACGGGCTCCTCCAGACCGGGCGCCCTGCGGGCGCCCCGCCTCGGGGTGGGGCGCGCGGGCGCACCGGTCTATGGTACCGTAGTGAGAAAGTCTACCACAGGCGCCGGGAAGTGCACGCCGGCGCCGCACGCCGGGTGAAGACGGTGAAGACAATGCAAACCAACGCGACGGGCACAGCCCGGGGCGGATGGGGGGCGCCATGCCGCCCCCGCGCCGTACGCCGGCAGGGGCTCGTGGCCCTGGCCGCCGTGGCCCTCATCGCAGTCCTGGCCGGCCCGCAGCCGGCCTCCGCCGCCGCGGGGCCGCAGCCGCGGTTTGGCCGCGGGACGCTCGTGTTCGTCCAGGACGGGCGCCGTGTGCGCCTGGCGGTCGAGATCGCCGACACCCCCGAGGCCCGGGCGCACGGCCTGATGTACCGCCGGCACCTGGACGAGCATGCCGGGATGCTGTTCGTGTTCGACGAGGACGCCCGCTGGGGCTTCTGGATGAAGAACACGTTCATCCCGCTGTCGATCGGCTTCCTCGACCGCACCTGGCGGCTGCTGGAGATCGTGGACATGGCGGTGGCGGCCGACCCCACGCAGGGTCCCTGGCCCGTCTACGAGCCATCCCGCGCCTACCGGTACGCGCTCGAGGTCAACCAGGGCTACTTCGCGCGCCGGGGGCTCACCCCGGGCGCGCGGGCCGAGCTCGTCGTGTACAAGTAACAGGAGGACGGTCGGCGGTGAGTCTGCGGGCATCCGACATCGAGCAGGCCCAGCGCCTGGCGCGCAAAGAGGCCGAGATCGCGGCGCTACGGGAGATCAGCCGCGCCATAGGCGCGGCGCTCGACCTGGAGGAGACCCTGCAGCTCATCACACGCACGACGGCCGAAGTCATGAAGATGGACTCGTGCTCCATCTACCTGCTGGACCCGACCGGGGAGTGGCTGGTGCTGAAGGCCACCACGGGTCTGGCGGCGGAGTCGATCGGGCGCGCCCGCCTGCGTTTCGGCGAGGGGCTCACCGGGTACGCGGCCCAGGCGCGCACTCCAGTCTACAGCAGCGACGCCGCCAGCGACCCGCGCTTCGTCTACGTGCCTGGCACGCGGGAGTACGCGTTCCGCTCGCTGCTGGCCGTCCCCCTGCAGACCGCGGGCAAGGTGCTGGGCGCCATGAACGTCCAGACCACGGCCGTCCACGAGTATGGCCCCGACGAGGTCGAGCTGCTGTCGATCATCGCCGACCTGGCGGCCGGCGCCATCGAGAAGGCCACGCTCTACGACAGCATGCGCCGGCAGATCGCCGAACTCTCTACCCTGGCCGAGGTGAGCAAGACCATCACCTCGCCGCTCTACCTGGAAGAGATCCTGCGCCTGATCTGCGAGATGGCCGCCGGGCTGCTGGACGCGCGGCTGTGCGCGCTGATGCTGCTAGACGAGCAGACGGGCGAACTGGTGCTGACGGCCTCCCACCGGGCCGGGGAGCGCTACCAGCGCAAACCCGCGCTGCGCGCCGGCGAGGGCGTCAGTGGCCTGGTGGCGGCCACGGGGCAGCCGGTGGCGGTACCCGACGTGCTGGAGGACCCGCGCTTCGTGCACAAGGACCTGGCCCGCGCGGAGGGGCTGCGGGCGCTGCTGGCCGTACCGCTCCAGGTGCGCGACCGGGTCATCGGCGTCTTCAACTGCTACAAGGACCGCCCGCACCAGTTCACCCGCGACGAGATCTCGCTGCTGTCGACGCTGGCCAACCAGACGGCGCTGGCCATCGAGAACTCGTCGCTGGTGGTGCGCTCCGCCATCGTGCGCGAGATGCACCACCGGGTCAAGAACAACCTGCAAACGATCGCCATGCTCCTGCGCCTGCAGCTGCGCGACGCGCGTGAGGTCTCAGGGCGCGAGGTGCTCACCGAGACGATCAACCGTATCCTGAGCATCGCTGCCGTGCACGAGATCCTGTCGGTGGAGGGGTTCCGGCTCGTCAACCTCCGGGACCTGCTCGAGCGCGTGACTCGCACCGTGAGCCAGACGATGGCGCGGTCGCCGCTGCAGGTGACCATCACCGTGGAAGGGGAAACCCTGTTCCTGCCCTCGCAGCAGGCGACGTCGGTGGCGCTGGCCGTCACCGAGCTGGTGCAGAACGCCATGGAGCACGCCTTCCCCGAGCGGACGGCCGGCCGAATCCGCATCGTGCTGGCCCAGACCGAGCGCGACTGGCTGCTGGAGGTCACCGACGACGGCGTCGGCCTGCCGGCCGGCGCCGACCCCCTGGCCACCGACACCCTGGGGCTGAAGATCGTGCGGGCCCTGGTGACGGAGGACCTGCAGGGCCGTTTCGATCTGGAGGGCGCGCCGGGCGCCGGCACGCGGGCCCTGCTGGCCGTGCCGCGGGTGCGGGAGGGGGGGCGGCCGCAGTAGGGACCACGCGCAGGACCGCACACTCGCCGGGCGGGGCCGGCAGATAGGACGCCGGCGTGCCGCCCCTGCGCGTGGTGATCGCCGACGACGAAGCCCTGATCCGCATGGGCCTGCGGGCCATGCTCACGGAAGCCGGCTACCAGGTGGTCGGCGAGGCGGGCGACGGCCAGCGCACGCTGGACCTGATCCGCAAGCTGGACCCCGACCTAGTCTTCCTGGACATCAAGATGCCGCCGCCCGACGGGCTCGCCGTGGCCCGGCAGGTGATGGCCGCCGCGCCGCGCCCCATCATCCTGCTGTCGGCCTACGGCGACCGCGACTACGTCGAGCGCGCGCGGGAGGCCGGCGTGATGGCCTATCTCGTCAAGCCCATCAAGGAAGCCGACCTCGTGCCGACGATCGAGCTGGCCCTGCAGCACTTCCGCACGCAGGATGCCCTCCAGGGCGAGATCCGCAGCCTGGAGGAAGCCCTGGAGACGCGCAAGCTGGTGGAGCGCGCCAAGGGCGTGCTGATGGAGCGCGACGGGCTGTCGGAGCTCGAGGCGTTCCGGCGCATCCAGCGGGCCAGCCGCGACGAGCGACGGCCCATGAAGGCCATCGCCCAGGAGATTCTCGAGGGCAAGCGCTAGTCGCGGCGCCCTGCGCGGTCCCGCGCGCCCTCAGCGCGCGGTCGGCTGCTCCGGCTGCCGCGGCCGACGACCGCCGCCGCCCCGAAGAGCCCCAGCGCCACCAGGACGATGGCGCCGCCTGCGGCTACGTCAAGGTAGAATGCCGCCACCAGCCCCAGGACCACCGCGGCCAGGGCGAAGACGACCGCGGCGACCACCGTGCCGCGGAACGACGTGGCGACGCGCATGGCGGCCAGGGCCGGGACGACCAGCAGGGCGCTCACCAGGAGGATGCCCACGATCCGCATGGACAGCACCACCACCAGCGCGGTGAGCACCGTCAGCACCAGGTTGAGCAGGCCGACCGGCATGCCGCTGGTGCGCGCCGCCTCCTCGTCCAGCGTCACCGCGAAGAAGTCCTTGTACAGGCGCAGCACGACAGCGGCCGCGACCGCCCCCAGGCCGCCCATCACGCGCAGGTCGGCGGGCCCCACGGTCGTAATGCTGCCGAACAGGTACGCGAAGAGGTCGACCGTGAAGCCGCGGGCCAGGCTGAGCAGCACGATGGCCACCGCCAGCCCGCCGGAGAGGAACACCGCCAGGGCCGCGTCGCCGGAGAGGTGCCCGCGCGTGCGCAGCGTCTCGATGCCGACCCCGCCCGCCACCGCCACGACCAGCGCGCCGGCCAGCGGCGGGGCGCCCGCGAAGAGCCCGAGGGCCACGCCGGCCAGGGCGACGTGCGCCAGCGTATCGGCGATCAGCGCCAGCCGGCGCAGCACCAGGAAGACCCCGATGAGCGGACAGACCACGGCCGCGATCACGCCGGCCAGCAGCGCCCGCTGCATGAAGCCGTGCTGGAGGATCTCGGGCATGCCGGGCTCAGCGGGTCAGGTGCTCGCGGAGCCGGGCGACCGCCGTTGGCAGCACCACGTCCAGCCGGTAGCCCGGGAAGCGCGTGCGCAGCGCCTCGACGATCCCCTCGTCGGTCCAGCCGGCGGCCAGGCCGTCGCGCACCACCGCCTCGACGGCATCGTGGTAGGCCGCCTGCAGGTCGATGACTTCCGGGCCGGCGACGGGGCCGTGGCCCGGGACGAAGACGTCGGCGTCCAGCGAGCGCAGGGCGTCGAGCCCACGCCGCAGCTGGTCCAGCCGCGCGTGCTCGTAGTTGTAGTGGTAGCCGTTGAACACCAAATCACCGGCGATCGCCACCCGCTCCGCCGGAACGTAGACGAAAGCGTCGCCGGGCGTGTGCACCCATCCCGGGTGCCACACCTCGACCTCGAGCCCCCCGGCGTGTACCGTCAGCGTCTCCTCGAAGGTCACCACCGGCGAGACGACCTCGGCGTCGGCGAACAACTCCGCGGTCTCCGCCCGGGCCCGACGCTGGGCGATCAACGCCGGGTGCTCGGCCAGCATGTGCTCCCGGCACAGGTGGTGGGCGATCACCGCGGCGCCCTGGCGCGCGAACCACGCGGCGCCCAGCGTGTGATCGGTGTGGTGGTGCGTCAGCACCACGGCCCGCACCGGGGCCGCCGTGTGCGCCCGCAGGGCCAGCTCGACCTGCCGGGCGTGGGCCGGCGCGATCAGCGGGTCCACCAGCACCACGCCGTCGGTCCCCACGATCGCCGCGCAGTTGGTCCCGTAGGCCGCCTGGATCGCGTCTTCGCCGAACGTCCAGACGAACACGCGGTCTCCGATCTGGTATTCCGTCAGTGCGCTCATACTATGGTATTCTGTGTGGGGCCATGAGTCCCTCGGCCGTGCTGCTGATGGCGTACGGAACCCCCGCCGCGCTGGACGACGTGGCCGCCTACTACACCCACATCCGCCGGGGCCGGCCGCCGACGCCCGCGGAGGTCGCCCACCTGGTGGAGCGCTACCGCGCCATCGGCGGCACCTCGCCGTTGCTGGCCATCACCCGCGAGGTGGCGGCTGCGCTCAGCGCGCGCCTGGGCCTCCCGGTCTACGTCGGCATGAAGCACTGGCACCCGTTCATCGCCGACGTGGTGGCGCAGATGCACCAGGACGGGATCGCCCGGGCTGCGGCGGTGGTGCTGGCGCCGCACTACTCGCGCTTGAGCGTCGGCGCCTACCTGGAGGCAGCGCAGGAAGCCGCTGCCCGGTGCGGCGGCCCCGCGCTGGCGGCCGTGGAGGCCTGGCACCTGCACCCGGGCCTCGTGGCCGTCCTGGCCGACCGCGTGCGCACCACGCTGGGCCGCCTGCCTGCGGAGGCGCATCTGCTGTTCACGGCGCACAGCCTGCCCAAGCGCATCCTTGAGTGGGGCGATCCCTACCCGGCGCAGCTCGTAGCCTCGGCGCGGGCGGTGGCCGCCGCCGCCGGCGCGGCCCGCTGGTCCTTCGCGTTCCAGAGCGCGAGCGCCACCGGCGAGCCCTGGCTGGGCCCCGACGTGCTGGACGCGCTGCGCGACCTGCAGGCCACGGGGACGCGCGACGTGGTCGTCTGTCCCATCGGCTTCGTCGCCGACCACCTGGAAGTGCTCTACGACCTGGACGTCGAGGCCGCCGGGCTGGCCGCCGCGCTGGGCATGCGCCTGGTACGCACCCCCTCCCTCAACGCGTCGCCGGCGTTCGTCGAGGTGCTGGCCGACGTCGCCGCCACGGCGCTGGGGGCTCCGCAGATCGCGTCCCGTCAGTGAACGTGGGAGACGACCCGCACGCCGGTGTGGTAGAGGGCCCGGAGCGCGTCGCTTTCCAGGAAGGCCGCGGGCGCGCCGTGATAGACCAGGATCCCGTTGAGGCAGGCCAGCGTCGTCACCTCCGACGCGATCACGCCCACATCGTGGGAAACCATGATGAGCGTCACCCCCAGGTCGCGATGGAGGTGCCGCAAGAGTGCGTAGAAGCGCGCCTGGGCGTCGGCATCCACGCCCACGAGCGGCTCGTCCAGCACCAGCAGCTCCGGCTCGCTGGCCATAGCCCGCGCGATGAACGCCCGCTGCTGCTGGCCCGCGGACAACGTGCCGATGGGGCGGTCGCGCAGGTCGGCCAGCCCCACCATCTCCAGGGCCCAGTCGACGGCGCGGCGGTCTGCGGGCGAGAAGCTGCGGCCGACGCCCGCCCGCGCCGCCCGGCCGCTCTGCACGACCTCCGCCACGGTGGCCGGGAAGCGCGCCTCGAGGCTGGCGACCCGCTGCGGCACGTAGCCGACGCGGTGCCACTGGCGAAACCGCGGCAGCGCCGTACCGAAGAGCCGCACGGTCCCGCACTGCGGCCGGAGCAGCCCCACCACGATCTTGACGAAGGTCGTCTTGCCCGACCCGTTGGGGCCGATGATGCCCAGGAAGTCGCCGGCGGCGACGGTGAGCGTGATGTCGTGAAGCACCCGCTCGCCGTCGTAGGCGAAGCACACGCCGCGCACCTCCACGACCGGCGCGCGCTGTCCGGGCGCGCGGCGAGGCCCGGGGGCCGGCTCCGCCGGCCGGGCGGGCCGCGGCGGCTGCGCCCGGCTCACGGCGTGCACCCCAGCTCGGCGCGCAGCGTGCGCAGGTTGCGCCGCATGACGCGGAAGTAGTCGTCGCCGCCCGCAGGCGCCAGGCTCTCCAGCGGGTCGAGGGACGCCGTGCGTGCGCCGATCTCCCGCGCCACCGCCTCGGCCACACGCGCGGCGCCCAGCGGCTCGACGAAGACCGTCCGCACGCCGCGCAGCCGCAGGGCACCGGCCAGCACGGCCGCCGAGCCGGGCGCCGGATCCGCCTCCGGGATCACACCGGCCAGGCCCAGGTGCTCGAGGCTGTAGCGCCGGGCCAGGTATGCGAACGCGGTGTGCGTCGTCACCAGCATGCGGGTCCCGCACTGCGCCAGCCCGGCCTGGTACTCAGCGTGCAGCCGCTCCAGGTCGGCCCGCGTGCGCGCGGCCCCGTCGCGGTAGACCCTGGCCCCATCGGGGTCGGCGGCGACCAACGCGAATGCGATGGCTTCGACGATCTGCTGCGCCAGCACCGGGTCGAGCCAGACGTGGGGATCCCACCCGTCCTGGCCCTGGGCGCCCGGGCGGCCGGCCGCCCGGATGAGCGGCAAGCCGCCGGTCGCCCGCACGACGCCCACGCGGCGCGGCAGGGTCGGCACCACCCGGCCCACCCACGGCTCGAACCCGACGCCGACGTAGACGAACAGCCGCGCCCGCGCCACCGCGGCCAGGTCCTGCGGCGAGGGTTCGTAGTCGTGGGCCTCGATCCCCGGCGGCACCAGCACTCGGGTGGCCACGCGTTCCGCGCCCACGCGCTGCGCGAACTCGGCCAGCGGGGCGATGGTGGCCACGACCGGCACCCGCGCCCTACCCTGCCGCCACGCGCCGAGCCGCGTGATCGCCACCAGCGCCACCACCAGCGCGGCGACCACTCCAACGGCCATCACGATGCGACCCAGCACGACTGGCGCTAGCCGCCTGCGGCCTGGCAGGCCGCGCAGACCCCGTAGATCTCCAGCTGGTGTCCGGTGATGCGGAACCCGGCGGGCAGGCGGCGCGGCGCGCGGGGCACGACGCAGGGGCGCAGGGCCTGGAAGCGGCCGCAGCGCAGGCAGACAGCGTGGTCGTGGTGCTTGGCGGCCAGCCCGTAGCGGACGCCCCCGTCGGCCAGGTACGCCGGCTCCACCAGGCCGCTGCGGACGAACAGTTCCACGGCCCGGTAGACCGTGGCCAGCCCGACCCGGTGCCCCCGCCGCCGCAGCCGCCGGTGGATCTCCTCCGCCGTCAGGTGACAGCCCGCCCGCTCGAGGATCCGGAGGATGCTCGCGCGCTGGCGTGTCTGTCGGTGGGGCGGACTCAGGCGCATGCGCGGCCTACTTGAGAATTGTTTTCAACCCGGTCCATCGTAGGCGTCGGCCTCCGCTGCTGTCAAGCGGCGGCCGGCGCGGCGGCCTGAACCCTGAACCGAGAACGATGATGGGCGACGCGCCCTGAGGAAGACGCTGGCGCGGCCGGCCCGGGGGAGGCAAGGGGATGCGACGGTGCGCCCAGTTGCCCGCAGGGCGCCGCGCAGGGGAAATCAGACCAGGCGCCGGTACGCCGTGCCGGAGTCGGCGACCAACGCGTGCTCCCCGGTGGGCCGACCGCGCCATCTCCAACGTCCTGGCGACGGCGCGGGCCCTCGAACGGGCCGCCGGGAAACGACGACGCGAGCGCCGGGAAGCACTCGCGTTCGTGGTGCTTCCTCTTCGGCAACCCGGCCGACCACCCTCGGTGGCCCCGTCGGCTTTGCGTCCCCGGATCGCTCCGGGTTTGCCCGTTCGGAGGTTCGCCGCGCTATTCGATTGGGTAGAGCTTATGCTAGCGCATTCGCGCCATTTTGGCAACGCCAGTTCGGCAGAGGTTCATCGGAGGGTCCACAGAACTCCCCTGCCCGGCCAGCGGGCGGACCCGAGGAGGAACTGCGGCGCGCCGCCAGAACGCAACGCGCGTGCAGGATCTGGAGCGCCTGGCCCATCGCCTAGTGGCGTGGCTGCGCGCCCGCGCCGACGATGCCGGCGCGGTGGGCGCGGTCGTGGGCATCTCCGGGGGCGTCGACTCGGCGACGGCCGCCGCCCTGTGCCTGCGGGCCTTTCCCGATACGACCCTCGGGGTGCTGATGCCGTGCCACTCGGACGCGCGCCACCTGGACGACGCGCAGGCGGTCTGTGCGGCGCTACGCCTGCCGTGTACGCTCGTGGTCCTCGACGGCGTCTACGACGCGCTGGTGGCCGCCCTGCAGACGACCGCACAGTTCGTCGACCACCGGCTCGCGCTGGCCAACCTCAAACCCCGCCTGCGCATGACCACGCTCTACTTCTTCGCCAACAGCCTCAACCGGCTCGTGGTCGGCACCGGCAACCGCAGCGAGCTCGCGGTGGGGTACTTCACCAAGTACGGCGACGGTGGCGTAGACGTCCTGCCGCTCGGCGGTCTCACCAAGACCGAGGTGCGGGCGCTGGCCCGCTCCCTGGGCATCCCCGAGGCGGTCGTCCACCGTACGCCCACGGCCGGGCTGTGGCCCGGGCAGACCGACGAGCAGGAGATGGGTGTGACCTACGCCGTGCTCGACCGGTACCTGCGCACGGGCGAGGCCCCGGAGGACGCGCGCCAGCGCATCGAGCGGCTGCACGCCGCGAGCGAGCACAAGCGGCGGCCGCCGCCTATCCCCGACCTGCGCGCCTGACCGCCGGCGTGTCGCGCGGGCTCCCCGCCTGAGGTGGCCCAGCCCCGGCGCGCCTCCGGCGCGCCCACGAGCTGGCTTCTGGCCCTGGCCGCGGTGGAAGTGGCCACGATGCTGCCCTATATGAGCTACTCCGCTGCCCTGCCGCTGCTCCGGCAGGCGTGGGCGCTGTCGGCCTCGCAGGCCGGCGCGATCTTCGCCTGCCAGCAGATCGGCTACACGCTGGCCGTGCTGGTCCTGGGCAGCCTGACCGACCGCCCGCGCCGTGGTCGGTGCAGGCCTGGCGGGAACCTACGTGCCCGGTATGCGGCTCGTGGCGGAGCGCGCGACGCCGGCGCGCCGCGGCGCAGCCATGGGCATCTACATCGCCGCGTTCAGCATCGGGACCGCCGCCTCGCTCTTCATGACGGGCGGCCTCCTGCGCGCCGGGCTGCGCGTGGCGTTCCTGGTCACGGCGCTGGGACCGCTGGCCGCCGCGGTGGCCGCTGGCCCGCTGCTGATCGAGCCGGCACGCCGGACCGCCGGCGCGCCCCTGCCGCCGGTCGGCGCCGTGCTGCGCAATACGCGCGCGATGCGCTTCATCCTGGCCTACGCCGCCCACAACTGGGAGCTGTTCGGCATGCGCACGTGGATGCCGGCGTTCCTGGCGGCCGCCTGGCAGGCCGCCGGCCGCCCGTTGCAGGACGCCGCAGCCCTGGGCGCGGCGCTGTCCGGGGTGACGCTGCTGGGCAGCGCGGCGTCCAATGCGGCCGGCGGCTGGGCATCCGACCGCCTGGGGCGGGCGCGCACGATTCGCGCCGTCCTGGCCGCCTCGGCGGGCTGCTCGCTCGCGCTGGGGTGGACGCTGCCGCTGGGCGTCGCGGCGGTGGTGGCCGTCGCGCTACTGTACGGCGTGCTGGCGACCGGCGAGTCGTCCACGCTGTCTGCGGCGGTGGCGGAGTCGGCCGCGCCGGGCACGCTGGGCCGGACGCTGGCGGTGCAGTCGTCGCTGGGGTTCGTCGTCACGGCCATCGCGCCGGCCCTGTTCGGCCTGATCCTCGATGTGACCGGGCAGTGGGGGTGGGCGTTCGCTTCGCTCGGTGTCGCAGCGCTGCTGGGCGTGGCGGTGACCCCGCGGCGCTGACGGCCCGAGGGGCCAGGGTATAATGACAGTTACGGTGTTTCCAGAGTTGCTGTGGAGAGGTGTGTGCTGACGGGGGTGCTGGCGCTCCTGCGCGGGGCGCCCGAGTACAACCTGGTGCGTGATGCGCTGCGCGCGGGCGCCTCGCCGGCGGTGCTGGGGCCGACGGCCAGCGCGGCGGCCGCCCTCGTCGCGGCCGTCGTCACCGACCCCTCGCTGCCGACCCGCCCCGCGCTGGTCATCGCGCCGTCGCAGGACGTGGCCGAGCGGCTGGCCGATGACCTCCGCGCGCTGCTGCACGGCGCGGACCTCCAGGTGCACGTCTTCCCGGCGGGCCCGGGCCCGCTCTGCGGCGAGGACGACGCTTCTGACGACGCGCGCGCGGCAGCGGATGCCGCGGTGGGCGCGCGGCTCGAGATCCTGGAGGCGCTCGGACGTCCACCGGGCGGTGACGCGGCTGGCCCCGACCTCGCGCCCTTGCGCTCCGTCGTGGCGATCGCCTCGGTTGAGTCGGCGGTCGAGCCGTTGCTCCCTCCCGCCGCTCTCCAGGCGGCGACGCTCGTGCTGCAGCCCGGCGCGTACCTCCTCCGCGACCAGCTCGTGGCCGGTCTGCAGGCCGCGGGCTATGAGCGCGTGAGCCTGGTGGCCGGCCCCGGAGAGTTCGCCGTGCGCGGCGACGTGGTCGACGTGTTCCCGATCGGCGCCTCAGAGCCCATGCGCGCGGACCTGTGGGGCGACGAGGTCGAACGGTTGCGCGCGCTCGACGTCGCGACGCAGCGCGCGGGCCGCGCGCTGCCGGCCGCGCGCATCTGGCCCGCGCGCATCGCCGCGACAGCGTCCACCGGCGCGGCGCCGCTGGCCGCCTTCCTGGCGCCAGGCGGCCTGCTGGTGCTCTACGAGCCCGCGGAGAGCGAGACGCGCGCGGCCGAGCTGGTCGAACGCGCGGCGCGGGCGGGCAGGACGGCGCCCCTGGCATGGGCGGTGGCCAGCGACGGCGGGGCGGGCCGGGCGCGCTTGGCGGTGGCAGGTGCCCGGTGCGGCCAGGGCGCTTGGACCGAGGTGCGCCTGCCGGCCGGCGGCATTGAGGCCTTCGGCGGACAGACCCACCTGCTGGCGCAGGCCCTGAGCGGTCTGCTGCGCGAGGGTCTCCGCGTCGTCATCGCCTCGGCCCAGGCCGCCCGCGTCGCCGACATCCTGGCCGACGCTGGCGTAGACGTCGGCCTGGCGGGGGCGCTGGTCGACCCACCGCCCGCCGGACGCGTGCTGGCGGTGCCCGCGCGCCTGCACCGCGGCTTCCGTCTCGACGCGGCCGGCCTGGCGGTGGTCACCGACAGCGAGATCGTGGGCTGGCGCCGCCGCCGGGCGCGCATGCGGTACCTGCGCGACGGCGCGCGGCTCACCTCGTGGGCGGACCTCACGCCCGGCGACCTGGTGGTCCACGTCCACCACGGCATCGGGCGCTACCGGGGGCTGGTGCAGCTGCCCGTGGACGGCTCGACGCGCGAGTACCTGCTCCTCGAGTACGCGCAGGACGACCGGCTCTACGTGCCGGTGGAGCAGATCCATCTGGTGCAGCGGTACATCGGCGCCGAGGGCGAGCAGCCGCGGCTGCACCGGCTCGGCGGCGCCGACTGGGAGCGCGAGAAGCGTCGGGTGAAGGATGCCGCGCGGGAGATGGCGGCCGAGCTGCTGACCCTCTACGCCGCGCGTGCCTCCACGCCGGGCCACGCCTTCGGCCCCGACACGCCCTGGCAGCGCGAGATGGAAGCGGCCTTCCCCTACACCGAGACGCCGCACCAGCTGAAGGCCATCGAGGACGTCAAGCGCGACATGGAGGCGCCGCGGCCGATGGACCGGCTCGTGGCCGGGGACGTGGGCTACGGGAAGACCGAGGTCGCGCTGCGGGCGGCGTTCAAGGCGGTGATGGACGGCAAGCAGGTGGCCGTCGTCGTCCCCACGACGATCCTGGCCCAGCAGCACTACAGCGTGTTCGCCGAGCGCTTCGCCCCGTTCCCGGTGACGGTGGAGCTCCTCAGCCGCTTCCGGACGCCCGCCGAGCAGAAGGAGATTCTGGCGCAGACGGCTGCGGGCCTGGTGGACGTGCTCATCGGCACCCACCGGCTGCTGGCACGCGACGTGGTGTTCCGGGACCTGGGCCTGGTCATCATCGACGAGGAGCAGCGCTTTGGCGTGCGGCACAAAGAGCACCTCAAGACGCTGCGCAAGCAGGTGGACGTGCTGACCCTGACGGCCACCCCGATCCCGCGCACGCTGCACATGGCCCTGAGCGGCCTGCGCGACCTCACGGTGATGGAGACGCCACCCGAGGCCCGGCTGCCGATCCACACCGAGATCCGGCCCGACGACGACGGCCTCCTGGTCGAGGCGATCCGCCGCGAGCTGGGCCGCGGGGGCCAGGTCTACGTCGTCCACAACCGCGTCGAGACCATCGACCGGGCCGCGCGCCGCATCCGGCACCTGGTGCCCGAGGCCACGGTGGCCGTGGCGCATGGGCAGATGCCCGAAGAGCGCCTGGAAGGCGTGATGATGGACTTCCTGGGCGGACGCGTCGCCGTGCTGGTCTGCACGACGATCGTCGAGATCGGCCTGGACATCCCGCAGGTCAACACCATCATCATCGAAGACGCACACCGGCTGGGGCTGGCGCAGCTCTACCAGCTGCGGGGTCGGGTGGGTCGGGCCGACCGTCAGGCGTACTGCTACCTGCTCTACCCGCGCCACCTGCCGCTGACCCCGGAGGCCGAGCAGCGGCTGCGCGCCATGGCCGAGTTCGTGGAGCTGGGCTCGGGGCTGGGGCTGGCGATGCGCGACCTGGAGATCCGCGGCGCCGGGAACCTGCTCGGCCCCGAGCAGCACGGGCACATCGCCGCGGTCGGCTTCGACCTCTACTGCCGGCTGCTCGACGAAGCCATCCGCGAGGCGAAGGGCGAGATCGTGGAAGAGCCGCGCGATCCCACCCTGGAGCTGGGCGTGGACGCGCGCCTGCCCGCGGCATTCCTGCCGGACGAGAAGGAGCGCCTGCGGGTCTACCGGCGGCTGGCCGCCGCGCGCACCCCTGACGAGGTGGACGCGGTCGCCGCCGCGCTGGCCGAGGCAGGCCCGCTCCCCCCGCCGGTGGAGGCACTGCTGGAGGTGGTCCGGGTGCGCGTGGTCGCGCGCCAGGTGGGGGTGACAAGCATCACGCGCGAGGGCGACCGGTACGTGGTGCGCCTGACCGGAGCCGGGCACCTGGACGACGCGACCCAACGGCGCCTGCAGCAGGCGCTGGGCCACCGCGCACGGGTGACGGCGGCCGGCCTGACCGTGCAGGTGACCGGGGCCACGTTCGCCGAGCAGGCCGGCGGGCTGCGCGAGGTCCTGGCGCTCGTGGGATGGGTGGGCGCCGGCGCCGTGCCGGTGCCGGCGGCCTCGGGGTAGGCCCCGCCTCCGGCACACCGCGTCGGGCTAGCCGCTGCCGCGCGCGCTGGGGTATGCTGGACGCGTTGCCCGAAGGAGGGACAGCATCATGACGGTCCGCAGGATCGTAGTGGCGGCCGCGGTGGTGGTCGCCGTGGGCGCCGCCGGCGCGAGCGCCTGGTACCTGTCGACGCAGGCACGCCGCGGCGCCGCGGTCGCCGCCCGGGTGAACGGCGAGGCGATCTACTGGTCGCAGGTCGACGCCGAGGTTCGGCGCGCCGCGGCGCAGTTCGGGGTGGATCCCTCGACCCCGGAGTTCGAGAAGCAGCGGGAGCAGATCACCAAGATCATCATCGACCAGATGGTGGCCCAGCGCCTGATCATGCAGGAAGCCCGCAAGCGTCACCTCACGGCGACGGATCAGGACGTGGAGGCGCAGCTGGTGGAGATCGTCAAGCGCTTCCCGGGCAAGACCGAGTTCGAGCAGGCGCTGCAGCGCAACGATCTCACGCTGGCCGGCCTGCGCGAGCTGCTCCGCATCCAGCTGACGCAGCGGCGGGTGGCCGAGGCCGTGGTGCGGGTCACCGTCACCGACGACGAGGTGCGCAGGCAGTTCGACGGCAACCGGCGCCTCTACGACCGGCCTGCGCAGATCCGCGTGAGCCACATCCTCGTGCGCATCGCCGACAAGGGCCAGGAAGCCATAGCGCAGGCCAAGGTCAAGGTCGTGCAGGCCCGGCTCGCCGATGGGGGGAAGTTCGAGGACCTGGCCAGGCAGTACTCCGAGGACCCCGGCAGCGCGGCGCAGGGCGGCGACCTCGGGTACGTGAGCAAGGGCACGCTCGTCAGGGAGTTCGAGGAGGCGGCCTGGGCGCTGAAGCCCGGGCAGATCAGCGGGCCCGTCCGCACGCAGTACGGCCTCCACATCATCAAAGTCGCAGACGTCAAGCCCGCCCAAGCCGCGGACTTCGCCAGGGTCAGGGAGCAGATCCGGCAGGAGCTGCTGGCGTCCAAGCGCGAGAAGGCGTTCGAGAGCTGGCTGGCCGACGTGCGCAAGGGCGCCGCGGTCGAGCAGTTCCAGCGCATCTAGCTGCCGCGCGGGCGCCCGGCGATGCGGTTCACTTTCGATGACCTCGTGGCCGTGATGGCCCGGCTGCGCAGCGACCAGGGGTGCCCCTGGGACCGGCAGCAGACCCACGCCACGCTGGGCCGCTACCTCCTGGAAGAGGCCCACGAGACGCTGGAGGCCATCGCCCGCGAGGACGCGGCCGCGCTGCGGGAGGAGCTGGGCGACCTGCTGCTCCAGGTGGTCTTCCACGGCCAGCTGGGCCGCGAAGCCGGGACGTTCACGGCCGAGGACGTGGTGGACAGCCTGGTGCGCAAGCTCCTGGCCCGCCACCCGCACGTCTTCGGCGACCTGCGCCTGGGAACCGCGCGCGAGGTCGAGGTCCAGTGGGAAGAACTCAAGCGCCGCGCGGAGCCCGGGCGGGGGCCGCTGGACGGTATCCCGGCCACGCTGCCGGCGCTGGCGCGCGTGCAGGCGGTGGTCGAGCGCCTGGCCCGCGCCGAAAGCAGCCGCGAGCTGACCGATGCGGCGGCGGCCGCCGCCACGCTGCGCGCAGCCGCTGACGCGGCCCTGGCTGTGGCGGCAGCGCCGGAGGCGGCGCGCACCCGCGCGGTGGGCGATCTCCTCCTGGCAGCGGTCCGGCTCGCGACCGCCCTGCAGGTCGACGCGGAGGCGGCGCTGCGCGCAGCGGGCGACCGCATCGCCATCCGGCACTGACACCCGGCTGCCGCACGTGCGGGTGGACAAGTTCCTGCAGGTGAGCCGGCTCGTGCGACGCCGCGCGGTGGCCACCCGGCTGTGCGATGCCGGGCGGGTCACCCTGAACGGCCGGCCGGTCAAGGCGGCGTCGCCGGTGCACGTCGGCGACGTGCTCGGTGTGGCGTTCGGGGCACGCCGGCTGGCGGTGCGCGTGCTGCAGGTGCCGGAGGGCCGGCCGACGGCGCAGCCGGCCTACGAGGTGCTGGACGACCGGCGCATGCCGGACGTGTGGTAGGCGGCCCCACGGCGGGGGACCACGGAGGAGTCCGACATGCCCACCATCACCCGCGTGCTCGCCCGTGAGATCCTCGACTCGCGTGGCAACCCCACGGTGGAGGCCGACGTGGTGCTCGACAGTGGCGCGATAGGGCGCGCCGCCGTGCCCTCGGGAGCGTCGGTCGGCCACCGGGAAGCCCTGGAACTGCGCGACGCCGATCCGCACCGCTATCTCGGCCGCGGTGTCCAGGGCGCGGTGCGCCGCATCGTCGAGGAGATCGGCCCGCACCTCGTGGGGCGCGAGCCGTTCGATCAGCAGGCGATCGACCGGCTGCTGCTCGACCTCGACGGCACGCCCAACAAGAGCCGGCTGGGCGCGAACGCCGTGCTGGCGGTCTCCCTGGCGTGCGCCCGCGCCGCGGCGGCGGCGCGGGGGGTGCCGTTGTGGCAGCTGCTCGGCGACGCCGGCGTGCTGCCGGTGCCGCTGCTGAACATCGTCAACGGCGGCGCGCACGCCCAGACCCGCCTCGACGTGCAGGAGGTCATGATCGTCCCCGCCGGCGCGCCCACCTTTGGCGAGGCGCTGCGCTGGGCGGTCGAGATCTTCCACCACCTCCGTCGCCTCCTCCATGCGCGCGGCCTGGGCACCGCCGTGGGCGACGAGGGCGGGGTCGCGCCTGATCTGCCCGCGACCGAGGACGCCCTGGCCGTGGTGCTCGAGGCCGTCGTCGCCGCCGGCTACGAACCCGGCCGCCAGGTGGCCTTGGCGCTCGACGTGGCCGCCAGCGGCCTCTACCGCGACGGCGCCTACGTCTTCGCCGGCGAGGACCGGCGTCGTGACGCCGCGGCGATGCTCGACTGGCTGGCCGGGCTGGTGGAGCGGTTCCCCATCGTCTCCATCGAGGACGGGCTGGCCGAAGATGCGTGGGCTGACTGGCAGGCACTGACGCGGCGCCTGGGCGCCCGTGTGCAGCTGGTGGGCGACGACCTGTTCGTCACCAACCCCGCGCTGCTGCGCCGCGGCATCGCCGAGGGCGTGGCCAACGCCATTCTGATCAAGCTCAACCAGATCGGCACGCTCACCGAGACCCTGGAGACGATGCGTATCGCGCGCGCCGCGGGCTATGCCACCATCGTCTCCCACCGCTCGGGTGAGACCGATGACGTCACCATCGCCGACCTGGCGGTCGCGACCGGCGCCGGGCAGATCAAGACCGGGGCGCCGGCGCGGGGCGAGCGCGTCGCCAAGTACAACCAGCTGCTGCGGATCGAGGAAGCCCTGGAGGCCCGCGCTCGCTACGCGGGGTGGGCGGCGTTCCCGGCTGGCGCCCGGCGGGGCTAGTGGCATGACAGCGCCTGGAGGCGACCTCCCCCGCGGCACTGTCACCTTCCTCTTCACGGACATCGAGGGCTCCACGCGCCTGCTGCAGGCCCTGGGAGCACGGTACACCGCTTTGTTGGGAGAATACATCTTCCGTGACCGGGACGACCGGTTCAGTCTGGGATGGGCCCACCACTCGCTCGGCCTGGGGGCCAGCAAGACAGGCGACTATGCGGCCGCGCGCGCCGCCTTCGACGAAGCCATGGGCCTGTTCGCGGAGGCGCGCGACGTCTCGGGGATTGCGCTGCTGCTGCTGGATTTCTCCGGGCTCGCGCTCCTGGAGGGCGAGCCCGAGCGCGCCGCACGCCTGGCCGGCGGAGCTGCCGCGTTGCAGAAGTCCGGCGGCGTGGACCTGGCTGTGATAGTCGACGCCACCCAGGGGCCCTGGCAGATCGGCGGGACACTGGACCGCCAGGCCCTCGCAGCGGCCATCGAGGAGGGCCGTGCCATGCCCCTGGACGCGCTCATCGCGTACGCCCTCAGCCGGTCTCCGCAGGCCGGCGCGAGGTGACGCTGGGGGCTGCGGGCGTCAGCGCCCCGGGCGGACGCCGTGCTCCCGGGCCCCTGCGGGGCAGGCTGGCAGGAGTCGCGCCCCGCCCCGCGAATGGCCCTGTGGTCGACCGGTTCGGGTCCGTCGTCGCAGCGTGTGCATGGCGTCGTCCGCGCCCTTCCTCCCACCCCGCCCGCCCCGCCGCCCGGCGCCGCGCTGGCTGGGCCCGATCCTGCTCGTGGCGCTGCTGGGCGCTGCCGGGGCAACGGTGGGAGGTGTCTTTTGGGGCGGCTACGAACTCCGCCGGGAAGCGGCGCGGCTCGCCAGGGAGCGCGACGAACTGCGCCGGCAGAACGCGCAGCTGCGGGAGGAGATCAGGCTGCTGTACCGGCCCGAGTACATCGAGCGCCTGGCCCGGGAGGAGCTGGGACTGGTGCGGCCGGGCGAACTGGCAGTGATCCTGGTCGAACCCATGCCGGCGCCCGCGCAGAAGCCGATGTCTGCACCACCGCCGGCGCCCGCGCAGAAGCCGGATCGCGTTCGTTGACACCCGCTGATACCGCGGGTACAATCAGCGCGCGTCAGATCACAGTGGAAGGAGCGGAGTCCGAACAGGAATGAGCGTGGAGCCGGGAACGGTTGTCGAAGGGACCGTCGTCAAGATCACGCCCTACGGCGCATTCGTCGAGCTCCCCGACGGCAAGAGCGGCCTCGTCCACATCTCGGAGATCGCCGACACCTACGTCAAGGACGTCAAGGACTACCTGAAAGAACAGGAAAAGGTCCGGGTGAAAGTCCTCGGGCTGAACGAGAAGGGCAAGCTCGACCTCTCCATCAAGCAGGCGCTCTCCCCCGAAGAGCGCGCCCAGCGCGCCCGCCAGAAGGCCTCGTTCGAGGAGAAGCTGAAGGCGTTCATGAAGGAGAGCGAGGAGCGGCTGCTGGACCTCAAGCGCAACACCGAGGCCAAGCGCGGCGGCCGACGGCGGCGGTAGCGTTTCCCGATATAGATTCGGTCCCGAGAACCCTCCCGGGCGCGTCCCGAACGCTACTGCGGGGGGTCGATGCGGATGGACGCGCCCAGGTCGTAGGTACGCAGCGTCATGTAGTGCGCCGGCGCCGCCATCAGCAGGCGGTGGATGCGAAAGTCCGTCCCGATCCAGGCCGCGAAAGCGGCAGTCCGGCCCGGGGCGTCCCAGACGACGACCTGACAGGTCTCCTCGCCGCAGGGCAGCTGCCGCCCGAGCCGGGCCGACTGGGCCCCGCGCAGGTAGGCTCGCACGCCCTCGATCGGGCCGAGCCCGGTCAGGTCGCGTGCGATCCAGGGGCGCCCGGGCTCGCGGACGTACTGACGACGGCCGATGACGACGACCTCTGCCCCGCCCGCGGTGCGCAGCCGGAGCCGGTCGGGGGGACGGACCTCGTACCAGGTGGTGGCCGCCCCTCCGGCACCGTCGGTGAGGTGTTCTTCCTCGCGCCACGCTGAGACCGCGGCCATCGCCGCCTGGGCGCGCTCGAGCAGACGCCGCCCCTCAGGCTCGCCGGTGTCTTCCGGCCTGCGGCCTGCCACCAGCGGAAACGTCATGACGGCGTCGGGACGGCCGCGACGGCGCACGACGACCGTCGCCTCCCACCACCCGGGCACTGCCAGTTCGACACCGTCTCCCTGGGCCCGTCCCGGTCCCCCGGTGCGCAGGGGCGGCGCGACTGGCGCCACGTCCTCATCCAGCTTGAGGAAGCGCAGCAGCACCCGACTGTCGGGCTCCAGCGGCTGCCCGTCGGTCCGCTGAACGGCGACCTCGTACCGGTGCCAGCCGGGACTGCCCGCGGGCGCCACGGTGAGGGCGATGCGCAGGTCGTCGGCCATCCCGGCGAACACCAGCGGCTGGGCCAGCGTGGCCACGCCGGCCGCCTGCTCGGCGACGGTGCGTGCAGGCGGCACCACGGCGATGACCACGGCTGCCGCGACGACGGCTGCGGCAACTCCCACCTCGGCGGCTACCAGACGCACCAGGCGGTGCAGCGGCGCGCCCGTGGCTGAGCGCGCGGCCCGCCGTCCGACCCCAGGCGTTGCGGCCCCTCCCACGACGCGCGGGAGGAACCAGAAGCGGTTGACCGCGCCCAGGATCACGACCGCCGCCACCAGCGCCATCTTCAGCAACAGCCCGCGGCCGTAGAACGTCTCGACCAGCGCCCGAACGCCCGGCACGTGCAGCCAAGCGGCGTACAGGCCGGTGAGGATCACCAGGGCCAGCGCGGTGGCCGCCACGCGGGATGCCCGTGGAACCAGCACCGTGGCCAGCCTCTGGCGATCGTCGGGGGCAGCCGGTACCAGGACCACCAGCAGGGCGCCGAGCCCGCCCAGCCAGGCGGCCGAGGCGATCAGGTGCACCCAGTCGGCCGCCATCGCAAGCAGCCCGCTGCCTGCGGCGTGCGAGCTCGCCGTGAACCCCGCCAAGAGCAGCCCCGCAGCGGCCACGGGCACCCACGGCATCTCGGGGATGCGCACGTCGCGTACCTGGGGCAGCACCACGGCCGCAAGGACGGCCAAGATACCGTAGACGGCCGACGTCAGCACGACCAGCACACCGTGGACGGTGCCCAGCGCCGGCAGCCCCCCGAGCGCTGCCGTCACGGCGCCGACCAGCACCAACCACCCCGTTCCCGCCACCTGGAGGATCCGCCCGGCCGGCGACGGCGGGAGCAGCAGCAGCCCGGCCAGGGCGGCCCGGACGAGCGCGCTCTGCCCGGGACGCGCGGACCCCACAAATGTGGCCAGGCTCCCGTCCGCCAGCGCGCGGAGCACCGGTCGGTCGAACAGCAGGCTGGCCTGGGCCGTTGTCTCCAGAGCCAGGCCGCCGAGGAGCGCGACGGCCGCGACCGTCGCCAGCCGCCCAAGCCTCGCCACCGCAGCGTCGGCCGCTGCGGCGTC
Organism: Candidatus Fervidifonticultor secundus; assembly: GCA_031459385.1. Lineage (GTDB taxonomy): Bacteria > Sysuimicrobiota > Sysuimicrobiia > Sysuimicrobiales > Humicultoraceae > Fervidifonticultor > Fervidifonticultor secundus. The sequence continues at coordinate 88,961 of JAVKIP010000012.1, forward strand.
CGCCACATGGACCACGGATCGACGCAGGACGGCCCGGAGCCACAGCGCGCCCAGCAGCTGCATCGCAGCGGCGGTCGCGATCCACCGGCCGACCGCGGATAGCACGGGCAGGGATGCCGCCGATGCTACCCCGGAGCCAGGGGGAGGAACAACGGCTTCCCCCACCCCGAAGACGAAGATGCCCCGGGTCGCATGTCCGTCCAGCAGCGACAGCACCTGCCAGCGCACCGTGTACAGGCCCGGGCGCAGTCCCGACAGCGGCACCACCAGTTCCCGACCGCCGGCCCCCACCTCCGGCGCGCCCGCGCGACGGGCGCCCAGGGCATCGACCACCGTGGCACCGCTGAACGCCGGGTCGATCGGCTCGCTGAACCGCAGCACCAGCCGGTCGGGAGGTTCGGACACGCGCCCGTTGGGCGCAGGGGTAGCGCGCTCCAGCACGGCGTGGGCGGCGGCCGGGGCTCCGGCCGC
>JAVKIP010000013.1:0-83352 GCA_031459385.1 Candidatus Fervidifonticultor secundus
TTCGGCACCGACTCCACCTGGTGGTCGGGCTACCGGGGGCAGATCGTCGCCGAACAGGTCGAGGTGCTCCGCCGGCTGGACCTGAGCGACGCCGACCGGGACGCGATCCTGGCCGGGAACGCCCGGCGGATCTTCGGCATCCCGGCGCCGGCCTAGCCTGCCCGCCGCCCAGCAGGCGCGCAGCGCGCCGGCGTGCAGGGCGCGCGCGCCTGCCGGTGATTTGGCCGGTGCATCAGGCGCGAATCCCGCCTGATTTTTGCCCGGTTCGGGCACTATCCTCTCCGGAAGCCGTGGGCGCGTCAGGCGCCGGACCGACGTGCGCGGCCCGACACCCTTCAACCGGAGCGTGCTGCTCATGGCGCAGACTCCCCACCCCGTGTCCGGCGCGCCCGGGCCGCGCCGGGGGCCGGTCCTCTACCACCTGGCCGACGTTCGATTGGGCGGGACGTTTCCGTTCCTCGGCGAGGCCGGCGCCGCGCACCGGCGGCAGATCCGCGAGACGTTCGTCAGAGCCGTGGACGCGGGCGTGGACCTGCGCCCGACCGTCGTCCTCATCACCGGCAACCTGTTCGGCACGCCCGTGCCCTCGCGCGAGCTCATCGAGTTCGCCCGCGCGCAGGTCGGACGCTTCACGAGCCAGGGGATCCCGGTCCTGATCGCGGCGGGCCCCTTCGATCCCCTCCATGAGCGCAGCTACGCGCTGGGCGCGTTCACGGGTCTCGAGCACGTGACGGTCTTCCCCGCCGCGCCCAGGGCTGTCGACGTTGCCGACGGCGCCGTGCGCGTCGTGGGAATCTCGTGGAGCGGCGCCCCGGTCTCGGTCGACTTCCTCACCGCGCTGGCGCGCCACCCGCGGCGGCCCTACCTGGTAGGCGCGGGATGCCTGGCGCTGCCCGACGGCGAGGAGGGGCTGGCGGCGCTGCGCCGGCTCGTAGATGGCTCCGGCGCGCACTACCTGGCACTGGGCCACTCCCCCGTGCGCCGCGACGTCGGTTCAGAGCGCGTCACCGCCCTCTTCCCCGGGGCCCCGGAGCTCGTCGCGCCTGTCGAGGGCGAGGGGTCGCCGGTGCTGGTGGAGTTCCAGGGCGACCGCGCACGACCCACATTCGTACCCGTGGGACGCCGCCGCTTCCAGCGCCTGGACGTGAACGCGGCCGCGTGCGCCGGCACCGACGACCTCGCCGCTGCCATCCGGGCGCTGGGGAGCCCGGACCTGGCAGCCGTCGTGCGCCTGACCGGCACGCTGCGCCTGGATCAACACTTCGATCTCGACCACGTCCTGGCGCGCGCCCGCGACGCGTTCCTGGCGCTGGAGCTGGAGGACGAAACGGTCATGGCCGCTGCGGAACTGGCCGCAGCCCGGTTTCCGGACCTGTCGGCTGCGGGCGCCTTCGTAACCGTGGCGCGGCAGGAGCTGGACCGCGCCCAGAGCCCCGACGCGCGCCGGATCGCTGGTGCCGCGCTGCGGCTCGGGCTGGCACTGCTGGAAGGACGGCGGGTCCCGTGAAGATCACCCAGCTGCGCCTGAGGCGGTTCAAGCGGTTCGCGGACTACAACGCGGCCTTCGCGCCCGGGCTCACGGTCGTGCGCGGGCCCAACGGCGCGGGCAAGACCACGCTGCTGGAGGCGGTCTTCGAAGGGCTGTTCGGCGGCCCGGCCCGGCCGGAGGACGCCGCGCGGCTGCGACCGTGGGGCGAGGACCGGCTCGGCGAGGTCACTATGGATCTGGACGTCGACGGCGGGCGGTGGCTGCTGCGTCGCGACCTGGAGGCCGGCACGATCCTGCTCCAGCGCGCCGATGGGGGAGAGCGCGTCGAGGCCCCGCGCGACGTGCACCGGCGGCTGCTGGACTGGCTGGGGCTCGCCTCCGAGGGCGCGTATCGCACAGCGGCGTTCGTGGGCCATGCCGACCTGGCGCGCATCACCGACGACCGCCGGCTGCTGGCCACCCACCTCTCCCGGGTCCTGAGCGGCGCGGGCATCGAGCGCTTGCAGGAGGCCCTGCAGGTGCTGGGGGAGCGGCGGACCCATCTGACCGCCGCGCTGCAGGGGCCGCGCAGCGCTCCCCACCGGATCGCGGACCTGCGCGCGCAACAGGCCGCCCTGCGCCAGCGGGACGAGCGCCTCCAGCGTCACCACCTCGAGCTCGACGAGCTGGTGCAGCGGGCCGCGGCCGTCGAGCGCGAGCTGGAGGCCCGGGCCGCGCTGCTGCGCGAGATCCGCCGCGCCGCGGACCTGCGGGAGCGCCAGGAGGCGCTGGCCAGCGAGGAAGCCGGGCTGCGCGAGCAACTGACACGCGTGGAGGAGCAGCTCCGGCGCCTGGCCGAGCTCGATGAAGCCCTGGCCGCGTTCTCGTCGCACCAGGAAGCCCTGGTCGCCGGCCTGTTCCAGGCGCGCCGGCAGTACCTCCAGGTGCAGCAGCAGCTGGCGGCCGCCCGGGACCAGGCGGCCCGCGAGGAACGGGCGCTCGAGCGGCTGGCCACCGCACACCACGCGGTCCGGCAGCTGGGACCCAAGGGGTGGACGCTGGCGACGGCGGGGGCGATCGGCGTCGCCGCCGGCGCTGGCATCGTCACCATACTGCAGCACTGGCTGGGATGGATCGTGCTGGCGGCCGGTGGCGGCGTCACGGTGGTGGGGATGCGCTACCGCGGCCGCATCATCGAGGCCAGCGCCGACTACCGGCAGCAGGAGCAGCGGGTCCTCGAGCTCCGGCGCCGCGTGGGCGAACTGCAAGAGCAGCTCGCCCATGCCGAGGCGGCGGTGACGACGCGGCTGCAGGCCATGGGGAGCGCCAGCCTGGAGGATGTCGAACGCCGCTTCTCCAGCTACATGGACCAACTGCGCGAGCGCGAGGAGCTGCGGGCAGCCCTGCGCACGGTCTGGGGCCCGGACCCCAGGACCGTGCTGGAGCACCGGCTGCAGGCGCTGGCCGATGAGCTGGCGAGCCTGCGCGCGGCACTGGAGGAGATCCCGCGCACCGCGCGCGGGCCGGCTGCGGATCAGGACGAGATCGAGCAGCAGGTGCGGCAGCTCACAGCCGAACTCCACGAGCTGCGCGAGCGGCGGGCGCGGCTGGAAGCCGCCGCCGAAGAGCTGCGCGACCGCGGCGACGAGGTCGCACACCTGGAGGAAGAGATTGCTACCCTGGAGGCACGCGCGGCGCGCGACCGGCAGGCCCTGCAGGTCACGGACCTGGCGCTCCGCATGCTGGACGCTGCCCGCTCGCTCTCGGTCTACCCCGCACGCCGGCTGCTGGAACGCCGCGCGTCAGAGTACCTGGCCACGGCCACCGGCGGCGTCCACACGAGGATCACGCTGGACGAGCGGACCCTCCGCCCCCTCGTGGGCTCCTCCGCGGGCGGCTGGCGGGAGGCTGCAGACCTTGGCCAGGGCACGGCTGACCAGCTCTACTTCTGCCTGCGACTGGCGCTGCTGGACGTGATGGCGGGTGACCGGCGGCCGCCGCTGTTCCTCGACGAGCCGTTCGCGCACCTGGACGAGACGCGCCGGGCGGCCATGCTACCGCTGCTGGTGGCCGCCGCCAGGGAGCGGCAGGTGGTCCTGAGCACGGCCTGGCCGCACTTCGACGCCGTGGCGGATCGCATCATCCTGCTCGAGCACGCCCCGGCGCCCGCTTAGACGGGTAGCGTGATGGTGAACCGGCTGCCTTCGCCGGGAGTGCTGGCGGCGCTGACGGTGCCGCCGTGCGCTTCGGCCAGGGCTCTGACGATCGCCAGCCCCAGGCCGCTGCCTCCCGTCGCCCTGGCACGAGAGGCGTCCAGCCGGTAGAAGCGGTCAAAGATGCGCTCGAGCTCATCGGGCGGGATGCCGGGGCCGGTATCCTGCACCCAGAGACGGACGACGCCCGGTCCGGTCTCCACGCCCACCGTGACGCGCCCGCCGCGCGGCGTGTGGCGGATGGCGTTGTCCAGCAGGTTGTGGACCATCTGGAGCACGCGCTCGCGGTCGACCCGCACCCGCGGCGGGGAGTCGGCCGCCCGGTACTCCACCTGTACCTGCTTCTCATCGGCCGCGGCGGCCACCGCGGCCACTGCTTCCGTCACCAGCGCGGCCAGATCCATCGGCCGCCGGTCCAGCGGCAGCCGGCCGGCCTGCGCCAGCGACAGGTCGCGCAGGTCGTCCACGAGCCGCGAGAGCAGGCGGACCTGCCCGTGCAGGGCCGCCAGCCGCTCGGGCTATGCCGCGACGACGCCGTCGAGCATGCCTTCCAGGTTCGCCTGCAGCACCGACAGCGGCGTGCGGAGTTCGTGGGCGATGTCGGCCCCGAGCTGCCGCCGGGCGTCTTCCAGGCGCTGGAGGTCCGCCGCCATGGTGTTGAAAGCGCGCGCCAGCGCACCGAGTTCATCGTCGGAGGGCACGGCCACCTGCTGCGCCAGATCCCCGCGGCCGATCCGGCTGGCGGCCTCGGCCATCTGGCGCAGCGGCGCGGTCAGGTAGCGCGTCACGGCGATGCCCACCAGCACCGCAGCCAGCACGCCGGCCAGCGCTGCCAGCCACGTGGCCCGCCGCAGCGCCCCCAGGAACCGCAGCTCGGGCGCCCCCATCATGCGCCGCATCATGGCCGACATGCCGGCGTCAGGCGCGTGGGGCATGCGCGCCTCCGGCGCGGCGTGCAGCGGCGGGCCGAACAGGTAGCGCTGGAACTCGGCGCGGGTTGCCCGGCTGGTGATGGCTGCCACGCACGCGACCGAGAGTACCGCCACCGCGGCGAACGCCAGGATCAACCGGCGCTGCAGGGCACCGGCCCCGCGCCCGGTCCGCGAGCCGGTACCCGGCGCCGTGGACCGTGAGGAGGTAGCGGGGTCGCCGCGGGTCCGGCTCCAGCTTCTGGCGGATGTTCTTGACGTGGGCGTCGATGGTGCGGTCATAGCCCTCGAAGGCGTGACCGTAGACCTGGTCGATGAGCTGCAGGCGCGTGAAGACCCGGCCGGGAGCGCGCGCCAGCGCCGCCAGTAATCGGAACTCGGTGGGCGTGAGGTCGATCACGGTGCCGCCGCGGCGCACCTCCATGCGCCCGATGTCGATCTCCAAGTCGCCGGCCGTCAGCACCTCGGCGGGCACTTCCCCGGTCGCGCGGCGCAGCACGGCCCGCACGCGGGCTGCCACCTCGCGGGGGCTGAAGGGCTTGACGACGTAGTCGTCGGCGCCAAGCCCTAGGCCCAGCAGCCGGTCGCTCTCCTCGCTGCGCGCGGTCAGCATGATGAGCGGGGTGGTCCCCGCAGCCCGGATCTGGCGGGCGACCTCCCAGCCGTCGACTTCGGGGAGCATCAGGTCCAGTACCGCCAGGTGCGGACGCTCCCGCCGGAACGCCTCCAGGGCCTGGCGGCCGTCGCGGGCTTCCACGACGCGATGCCCGTCCTGCTCCAGGTAGCGCCGCAGGATGGCCGTGATCTCGGGCTCGTCGTCGACGACCAGGATGGTGCGCGGCATGGTCAGGGCGACGTCACTTCCCTCTTGAGGGTCTCGTACTCCTCACGAGTGATCTCGCCGCTGGCCAGCCGGCGCTTGAGGATCTCGAGCGGCGTCTCCCGGCCGCCCGGCCCAGCGCCCGCCGCGGTCCCCGCCGGCTCCGCGCCGGCACCCGCCGCCGGCCGCCGCACCAGCGCGGCCACCGCCAGGGCGATGCCGACTACGATCAGCCCCCAGAAGACCAGCCCTACGGCCGGGATCCCCCATCCGCCTCCCCAGCGGCCATCCCAGCCCATCATGCCATGGCCCATCCAGCCGCCCATCACACCAACCATTCCCAGCGCGGGCAGCAGGACGAGGACACCAAGCACCACGAGCACCACGATCGCCACGTCTCGACCCGTCATCGCACGCCCCTCCTGGACCCCGCGGGTCCCACCGCGCAGGCAGGCCCAACGGAAAGCGTAACAGGCCCCTCATGTCTATGATAGGAGCGGCCGGTGCACGCGGTGTGAACCGCCCGTGAATCTTCCGTGAACGGCGCAGCCCCCAGGGCAGCGCTGGTACAATTCAAGTGGAGATGTCCACGACCGCCCTTCCTGCTGTCGCCACGGGGCTTGCGGCGATCCTCGACACCCGCACGGCCGAGGGTGCCCTGGTGGAGCGCCTGGCCGGCGGCAAGGTGCGGTGCGTGGCTTGCGGCCACCGGTGCGTAATCTTCCCCGGGCACCGCGGCATCTGCAAGGTGCGCTTCAACGACGGCGGCACCCTCCGTGTGCCGTGGGGGTACGTGGCCGCGCTACAGTGCGACCCCACGGAGAAGAAGCCGTTCTTCCACGTGCTGCCCGGGTCGCGGACGCTGACGTTCGGCATGCTGGGGTGCGACTACCACTGCCCGGGATGCCAGAACTGGATCACCTCGCAGGCGCTGCGCGACCCTGCGTCCGGCGTCGAGCCGCTGGACGTCGCGCCCGACGACCTGGTCCACCTGGCTCGCCACCACGGCGCACGCCTGGTGGGCAGCTCGTACAATGAGCCGTTGATCACCGCGGAGTGGGCCGTGGCCGTCTTCCAGCGGGCCCGCGCCGCGGGGCTGCGCCCCTGCTTCGTGAGCAACGGCAACGCCACCCGCGAGGCGCTGGACTACCTGCGCCCCTGGTGCGACTGCTACAAGGTCGACCTGAAGGCGATGCGCCAGGACCACTACCGACAGCTCGGCGGCGTCCTCGACCACGTGCTGGAGACGATCCGCATGGTCTGGGCCATGGGCTTCTGGCTCGAGGTCGTGACGCTCGTGATCCCGGGGTGGAACGATGCCGACGAGGACCTGGCGGCGGCCGCCCGGTTCATCGCGTCGGTGTCCCAAGACATCCCCTGGCACGTGACGGCGTTCCACCCGGACTACCGCATGACCGATCGCGGCTGCACGCCGCCGGCAACGCTGGTGCGGGCCGCCCGCATCGGCCAGGCCACAGGGCTGCGCTACGTGTACGCGGGGAACCTCCCGGGCCAGGTCGGACGATACGAGCACACCTGGTGCCCGTCGTGTGGCGCGCTGCTGGTGGAACGCACCGGCTTCCTGGTGGGACAGAACCGGCTGGCCGCCACCGGCGGAGCGTGTCCCGACTGCGGGACGCGCATCCCCGGCATCTGGATCTGAGCCGACGCGCCCTCCTGCGCCCCCGTCCCGGCAGGCATCTCTGGCCCCTGTCGCGGCGGCGTCACGGGCCGCCGTGCTCGTGTGCAGGCAGGGCGTTCGCCTTTGCGATGGCGGCGTAGAGAGCGGCGCTGGGCCGCGGTGCACGCGCCTGCGTGCGCTCGTCGAGGGCGTACAGGCCGAAGCGCAGGCTCCACCCGTCGTTCCACTCGAAGTTGTCGACGATCGACCAGTGGTAGTACCCTCGCACCGGGCAGCCCTCGGCGATGGCGTGCGCCACGCGTCGCACGTGCTCGATGATGAACCGCGGCCGGAGCCGGTCGTTGGCGTCGGGCAGGCCGTTTTCGGTCACGTATAGCGGGACGCCGTAGCCGCGCGCCCGGCGCAGCACCGCCAGCAACCCGTCGGGATGCACCTCCGCGAATCCCCGGTCGGAGAGGGCCGCGCTCCCGGGCGGGCCGGCGCGCACGAACAGGGTGTGGGGCCGGAGTGGATCCAGCCGCACCCGCGTGCGCGTGTAGTAGTTGATGCCCAGGAAGTCCAGGGTCCCCGCCCCACCGTCGATGCGCAGGCGCAGACCGCCCGGACCTGCCAGATCACCGCTGCGCACCGCATCGAGGTACAGCCAGTTGAGCGCGTAGTCCAGACGCGCCGCCAGGGCGGCCTCGAGGCCCCGCCCCCGCGCGGGCTCCACCGGCCGCAGGTACGCAGCCAGGCCCACCTGCGCGTCGGCCTGGGCAGCGTGCACGGCCCGGTACGCCGCGGCGTGGGCCTGCAACGAGTGGCGCAGCGCGCGCACAAAGGCCACAGGGTTCGCACGTCCCGGAGGGAACTGGCCCAGCAGGTAGCCGCTCAGCAGGTAGCCCATGGGCTCGTTGAGCGTGATCCAGCGGGTGACCAGCTGGCCGGCGGCGTGCACGACCCTGGCGGTGAACCCTGCGAACGCGCCGACGATCCCCCTCCAGGCCCATCCACCGCGCGCCGCCACCCACTGCGGCAACGTGAAGTGGTTGAGCGTCACCATCGGCTCAAGCCCGCGGTCGCGCAGGCCCCGCAGCATCTCCAGATAGCGATCCATCGCCGCATCGTCCCAGCCGCCGGGTGCGGGCTCCAGGCGGCTCCACTCCAGGGAGAGGCGCACCGCGTTGAGGTTGAGGCCGGCGATCAGGTCGAAGTCGCGCTCGGCGGCGCGCCACCAGTCGCACGCCCGGCCTGAACGGCTGCCGTCGCGGATGCGGCCCCGCGCTTCCCAGGCCCACCAGTCGGCGGCGGTGTTGTCGCCCTCGAACTGGTAGGCGCTGGTGGCCACGCCCCACCGGAACCCCTGGGGAAAGGTCGCTGCCACAGGGACGCCTCCCTCGCGCGTGGAATCGGCCCTGGCGGTCGCTTTCCGGCGGTGCCGGGCCCCCTCCTGCAGCGAGCCGGGTACGCCGGACGGGCTCCAAACAGGCGGGCAGCCATGTCGAGCCACTTCCACGCGGTGGGGTTCCCGGTGCGCGAGATGCGCGAGTACTGGCGGCTGGGCCAGCGAGCCGTCGCCGCCGGCGAGCGCCTGGGAACCGCCCTGGGACACGGCCTCTTCCGCTGGGCGCCCGGGGGTGGCCCGGAGATCTGGGCGCTGGCGGATGCGGCCGGCGAGGTGGTGAGCGCGACGCCGTTCTTTGCCACGGACGACACGTACCGGCTGGCCGTCACCGGCAGCGGCGCCTCCGACGAGCAGGGCCTGGAGGGCTGGGTAGACGGCTGGCTCAACCCCACCGACGGCGACGAGCCCTTCTCGGGCGCCTTCCCCTTGCGCGTGGACGTGGTGAACTACGCGCTGGTGGCGCAGCGGCTGCAGAAGGGTGCGGTCGTACCGGTGCGCCTCGTCCTGCTCCTCCACGAGGCCACCCTGTATCCGACCGAGGGCGCCTACGCGGCGATCAGGGAGCGCGAGTACCGCCCGCCGCTGCCCTCGGTGTCGTCCAGCGCCCACTTCGACGTGGAAGAGGCCGGGGAGGAGGCGGAAGCCACGGCCCTGGTAGTGGGCCATATCGTCGAGGCCCTGGAGCTCATCAACACGGCCACCGAGGCCGCCTTCTGGTGGATGCGGCTGGGCGTGGCGCCGGACCTCACCCTGCCCGCGGCCACGGACCGCGAGGTGTTGCCGGTCGAGCCGCGCGTGGGCAACGTCGTGGCAGCCAGCGGGTGGGTGCTGGGCGAAGTGCTGGAACCCGCGGCGCGGAGCGGGTGACCCGCAGGACGCCCCAGTGCCCCACGGGCCGCAGCGCAGCCGCGGGTGACAGCGCCCCGCTCTCTATCCCAGGATCAGTTCCTCGTCGACGCGGCGATAGTCGTGCAGTTCCGTCGGGGTGAACCACAGCCCGACCTCGAATGCCGCCTCCTCCAGCGATCCCGAGGCATGGATGAGGTTGCGCACCGGGCGCTTCTGGAGGTTGGCGACTGTCGGGGAGTCCGCCGAGTAGTCCCCGCGGATCGTTCCCGGCGCGGCCCGGTAGGGCAGCGTGTCGCCGACGATCTTGCGAACCACGGACACCGCGTGCGTACCCTCGAGCACCATGGCCACCACGGGGCCGGATCCCACGAAGTCGACCAGCCACTGACGCACACGGCGGCCGATCTCGAGCGGGTCGTCGGTGCCTGCCTCGCGGCGCACGTCGAGGCCCGCCGCCTCGAACGCCTCGCGGGTCTTGCCCCCGATGGTGAGCAGGAAGCCTTCGTCGGCGGGATAGTGCCGCTCGAGGAGCTCGCGCGACGCGCGCAGCATCTTGAGCCCGACGATCCGTAGCCCGACCCGCTCGAACCGCCGCAGCACCTCGCCCACCAGCCCGCGGCACACGCCATCCGGCTTGAGGAAGACGAGGGTGCGCTCCGTGCGTGCCGTGGTCATGCTCCACCTCCTGGATCGTGCCGCTATAATGGTACTCACCGATGCGCGCGAGACAACGCTGGATCGCCGTCAGCGCGGTCGTGGCTGCCCTGGCGGCTGCGGCCATCGCAGTCGTCGCCGTCGCGATCTGGCTCACCGCGCCACGATGGGACATCCGTGTGGAGCTGCGCGAGCCGTCGCTGCCCGTGCCCAGGGCACGTGAGACGTTCTGGCCGGGCGAAGACGGCCAGGCCCCGCTGCTGGTCGTCATCGACAACGCGCCGCAGGCCAGGCCCCAGGCGGGCCTGGCCGAGGCGTGCCTCGTTTATGCCATGCCCACCGAAGCGCTCATCACGCGCTTCCTGGCCGCGTTCTGCGACGCGTCGCCGGCGGCGGTCGGGCCGGTCCGCAGCGTACGGGCCTACATGCTGGACCTGGCTGCCGACATCGGCGCGGTCACGGTGCACGCCGGCTACAGCGCCGAGGCACGCGCGCGCATCCTGCGCGAACGCCTCCCGGTCATCAACGAGTTCTGGACGAGCAGCCCGTTTTGGCGAGACCCCGGCCGCCAGGCCCCACACAACCTTTACGCCAGTCTCGATCCCCTGCACAAGGTCGCGCGGCAGCGCCGCCCGGACGTGCGGCCCCGCGGCGTGCCCTACCGGTTCGGTGACGTGCCGCCGGAGGCTGGCCTTGACGCGGCGGTCGTCACGCTCGACTACGCCCCGCACTACGCTGTCACCTACCGGTACGACCGGGCCCGTGGGGTCTACTTCCGCGAGCAGGACGGGCAGCCCCACGTGGACGCCGACGGCCAGCCCGTGGCGCCGGTGTCGGTCATCGTCGCGTTCGTCCGCTGGTGGCAGGTGGAGGAAAACGGCGGTCCCAGCGGCCGCCTCGACCTGACCGGCGGCGGCCGCTTGACGGTGATCACCCGGGGCCGCCTCCAGGAGGGCGCCTGGAGCCGGACCGCGGCAGGCCCCCTGAGCTTCTCGCTGGCCGGCGGCGCGCCAGTGGTCGTACCCCGGGGACCGGTCTGGATGGAGTTCCTGCCCGTCGGGAGGCCGTTCGAGGTCCGGCGCCTATAGCCCGATGGCGCACCCGTCCACGCGAGGGTCGGAGGCGCCCGTGTAGATGCCGCGCGCACGGTCGGCGATGATGGCCTGCGCGCCCCCGCCGCCTTCCATCTCGCCCATGGGCTTGAGCCGGTGGCCCCGGCGCGTCAGTTCGGCCAACGTTTCGGCCGGGTAGCCCTCTTCGATGCGCAGCTCGAACGCCTGGTCGACCGTGGCCGGGTCTGTGCCGGGGAAGCTGTGCCAGCGCGGCGCCTCGATCGCCGCCTGGAGATCCATGCCCGCGTCCACCAGATTCTGGAAGATCTGGAGGTTCCACTGCGGCTGCGCATCGCCGCCGGGCGTACCCCAGGCCAGCCACGGCAGGCCGTCGCGGGTCGCCAGGTACGGGCTCAGCGTGTGCATCGTCCGCTTGCCGGGCGCGATGCAGTTGGGGTGACCCGCCTCGAGCGAGAAGCCCCGGCCGGCCCGGTTGTTGAGCATGATGCCCGTGCCCTCGACGATCTCACCGCACCCGAACGACGCCGACAGGCTCGTGATGTACGCCACCATGTTGCCCTCGACATCGGCGGTGCAGAAGAACGTCGTGTCGCCGGTCACCTCGGTCAGGCCACCCGCAGGCATCTCGGCAGCCTTGCCCATGTCCAGGGCGCGGCGTCGCCGCGCGGCGTAGGTCTTGTCGAGAAGCGTGCCGAGGGGGTTGCGGACGAAGCGCGGATCCCCGACGTACGCCAGGCGGTCGGCGAAAGCGAGCTTCTTGGCTTCCACGCCGCGATGGACCCAGTCGGCCGATCCCCACGGCGCGGGCGGCATCTCCTCCAGGACGTTGAGCATCTCCAGCAGCAGGAAGCCCTGCGAGGGCGGCGGCGTGGTGTGCACCGTGATCCCGCGGTAGGTCGTCGAGACTGGCTCGGCCACCTCGACGTCGTAGCCTGCCAGGTCATCCGCCGAGAGCAGGCCGCCGTGCTCCTGGCTGTAGGCACCGATCGCCCGGGCGATGGACCCCCTGTAGAACGCCTCGGCGCCGCCGTCGGCGATCTGGCGCAGGGTGGCCGCCAGGTCGCGCTGCACCAGGACGTCGCCCTCCACCGGCGGTCGGCCGCCCGGGAGGAAGATCCTTGCGGAGGAGGGGTACTGCGTCAGCACCGGCTCGGCCTCGCGGATCCAGTGGGCGACCTTGCGCGCCACCGGCACGCCCTCCTCGGCGTACCGGATCGCTGGCTCCAGGAGTTTACCAAGAGTGAATCTTCCGCTTCCCCACCGCTGCAGGGACACCTGCATCGCCTTGACTGCGCCAGGCACCGAAGGCGACAGCATGCCGCGCAGCGGCATCTTCGTGTAACCGCGCGCGGTGAAGAAGTCGCGCGTAGCCCCGGCGGGCGCCGGCCCGCTGCCGTTCACCGCCCACACCCTGCCCTCCCGCCTGCTGAAGACGACCATGAACGTGTCGCCGCCGAGGCCGCTCATCATGGGCTGGGCCACGCCCAGTACGCCGGCGACCGCGATGGCGGCGTCAACGGCGTTACCGCCGCCTACAAGCACCTCCAGGCCTGCGGCCGTGGCCAGCGGATGACCCGAGGCCACCATCGCCCGGCGTGCGATGACCATCGAACGGCTGTACGGCATCGTGGACTCACCTCGCGCAGGAGGTCTGGGAGGGCTTCACCCCGGTCCGAGGCGGCTCCTGCGGGACAGAGTGTAGTACAATGCAAAAGAGGTTACCACGACGAAGGGAGGCCGGCCATGGCAAAGACGTATTGCCAGTGGGTTGGAATCATCCTGATCGTCCTGGGGGTACTGGGATTCCTGATTCCGGGTGGCTTCCTCACCCTGACGTTCACCCCCGTGCACAACCTCATCCATCTGGTCAGCGGCGTCGTCTTGGCCTACCTCGGGTTCACCGACACGTCGGTGAAGACCGGGGCGCAGGTGTTTGGCGTCATCTACACGCTGGTAGGACTGCTGGGCTTCGTGAGCAGTGGAACCCTCCAGGCCATGGGCATCTCGACCAGCGTCCTCTACAACCTGATCCACCTGGTCATCGGCGTGATCGGCCTGTGGGTTGGGTTCGGCCAGAAGGAGATGGCGAAGGCCTGAGCGGTCGGCTGCAACGAGGCGGGCCCCCGGCGGCCGCCGGAGCCCGCCTCGATTTTGCGCCTCGAGTCGCCGCTGCCAGCGCCACGGGCCGCTCCAGCGCCGATACCCCGACCTGTGCGACCGCCTCACCCCGCACCGCGACGTCTGCCAGCGCTCCGCCTCCGCCGGGCCTTCGTCCGCCGGCTGCTGCGCTGGTATCGCTCCAACAGGCGCGACCTGCCCTGGCGGCGCACGCGCGATCCCTACCGGGTCCTCGTCTCAGAGATCATGCTGCAGCAGACGCAGGTGCCGCGTGTCATCCCCAAATACCGGGAGTTCCTGCGCGCCTACCCGTCAATCCGGGCGCTGGCGGCGGCCTCGGTCGACCAGGTGCGCGAGACGTGGTACCCGCTGGGCTACAATATCCGCCCGGTATGGTTGCATGCCATCGCTCGCGAGGTCGTCACCCGCTTCGGCGGGAGGATCCCGGGCGACCGCAAGACCCTGCTGGGCCTGAAGGGCATCGGGCCGTACACTGCGGCTGCAGTCCTGGCGTTTGCCCACGAGCGCCGGGTACCGCTGGTCGACGTGAACGTGCGCAGGGTGCTGCAGCGGGTCTTCTACGGGCTGACGCCACTGCGGGACGGCTGGCTGTGGCAGGTGGCCGGCGCCCTGCTCCCCCGTCGAGCGGCCTACGACTTCAACCAGGCGCTCATGGACCTGGGCGCGACCGTGTGCGTGGCCCGGACGCCACACTGCCCGGCCTGCCCGATGCGGATGATCTGCCGGGCCTACCCTCTGCTGGCGCAGCCGCCCGGGCTGTCGCGCGGGCGGACGGCCGGACGGCCCGGCGGCCGGCGGCGGGCACGGCCGGGGGGCCGACGGAGGCGGCAGCAGGCGCCCGGCCCCCTGCGCGCCGCGAGCGGGCGTCCATCCACGGTGGCCGGCCACCGTACGGCGCCGAGGGGCACAGACGCCTGAGCGGGCACGCTGGACACCGAGGTGCCCGGGCGCTGCAGACTTCCCGGCCAAAGTAGATCACCCGCAGCGAGAAGTCGGACCACTCGGTGGGATCGAGTAGCGCCATCAGGTCGCGCTCGATCTTCGCGGGGTCGTCGTGGGCCGTCAGGCCCCAGCGCCGGCTAATGCGTCGCACGTGCGTGTCGACCACCATCCCCGGCTGGCCGAAGGCCGCGCCCAAGATGACGTTGGCGGTCTTGCGGCCGACCCCCGGGAGCTGCAGGAGGTCCTCCATGGTGCCCGGCACCTCGCCGCCGAATCTGGCCAGCAGGACGCGCGCCATGTTCACGATGGCCCGGGCCTTCTGACGGTAGAAACCGGTGGAGCGGATGTAGGACTCGAGCTCGGGCAGGCTGGCCGAGGCGAACTCCTCAGCCGTGCGGTACCGGGCGAACAGCGCCGGGGTAATTTTGTTCACCTGGGCGTCGGTGCACTGTGCCGAGAGGATCGTCGCCACCAGCAGCTGCAGCGGCGTGCGGTGCCTGAGGGGTACCCGCGTGATCGGATACCGCTGCGCCAGCGCCCTGGCGATCCTGGCCGCCCGGCGGCGCGCCTGCACCGGTGTCTCGCCTGTGGGCAGCGGCGGCGCGGGCGCCGGACGGGGGGAGCGTGCCGGCGCGGATCGGGCGGCGCGAGCGATCGTCGGCCGAACGCGTGGCGCAGACATCGGGCGCCCGCATTCGCCGGGCCGCACGGGGCCTCCTCCCCCCGCGGTCCGCACGGCCCCGTCAGCGCCGGAGCAGGTTCCGCAACAGGAACAGCACGTTGGCCGGACGCTCGGCCAGCCGGCGCATCAGGTAAGGATACCACTCGGTGCCATACGGGGTCGCGACCAGCACGGTGAACCCCCGGCGCACGAGGTCGAGCTGCAGCTGGGGCCGCACCCCGTAGAGCATCTGGAACTCGAACCGGTCGGTGGCGATGCCGCGCTCGCGCGCGAACCGGATCGTGTGCTCGATGACCCGCTCGTCGTGGGTGGCGACGGCCGTATAGCGGTCGCCAGTCAGCGCGAGCTCGATGAGGCGGATGAAGTTGCGATCCACGTCGGCCTTGCGGGGAAACGCGACGGCGGCCGGCTCGAGGTACGCGCCCTTGACCAGGCGCAGGTTGGGGCGCAGCGGCAGCAGCGCCCGCAGGTCGGCCTCGGAGCGGTACAGGTACGCCTGCAGCACGACGCCGACGTTGTCGAACCCCCGGGCCCGCAGCCGCCGGTAGATGGCCAGCGTCGCGTCCACCCGGCAGGACTCCTCCATGTCGATGCGCACGAAGTTCCCGAGGTCGGCGGCCCGGGCGACGAGCCGCTCCAGCGTGGCGTACGCCAGGTCCTCCGAGATCTCCAGGCCCAGGTGCGTCAGCTTCACCGAGAGGTTGGTGCGCAGGTGCTCCTGTTTCACGCGATCGAGCACGCGCAGGTACTCGGCCGCCACCTCCTGCACCGTCCCCTCGTCGCGCACGGCCTCGCCTAGCAACGTCGTGTTGGTCTTGAAGCCCTGGCTCTGGAGGCGTCGCAGGACCGCCACGCACTCGTCCAGCGTCTCGCCCGCCACGAACCGGGCCGCGCCCAGGCGCATGCCGTAGCGCCGCATCCACCGGGCGAGCCGCGCGCTCCGCGATGCCGCCAGGATCGATCGGCGCAGGACGAGGCTGACCGAGACCACCGTTTCCTCCCGTCGCGCGCACTCCCTGCCCCATCCTATCGGCCGCCGGGGTGTCCCGCCAGAGCCCGTGCGCGCGCAGGCCCGGCGGGTCTGCGCAGGGAGACCCTGCGGCGGAGCGCGAAACACTTGGAAGCCACCGAGGGGCTCCATTCGGTGCACGCCAGGAGGCTTGATGAAACACGCTGACCGGGTCGCGCGTGTACGCGCGCAGATGAAGCAGACGGGGGTGGACCTGCTGGCCCTGCCGCCGTCCGACGACCTGTTCTACCTCCTGGGCTACTCGCCGCACGCTGACGAGCGTCCCTGCTACCTGTTCCTCACGCAGGGGGAGGTACTCTTCGTCGTCCCCGAACTGAACGCCGGGCAGGCGCGCGCTCACGTCGATCTGCCCCTGCTGGTCTACGGGGACGCGGAAGGACCCGGCGACGCGCTCCGCCGCGCGGCCGACCTGCTGGGGCCCGTGGAGCGGTTGTGCGTGAGCGACACGATGCGCGCCGACTTCCTGCTGCTGCTCCAGGCGCGCTGGCCCCGGGCCACGGTCGTGCCCGGTGCCGACGTGATGGCTCCGGTGCGGATCATCAAGAGCCCCGAGGAGATCGAGGCGATGCGGCGCTCGGCGGCCACGGCGGACGTCGCCACCGACGCCGCATTCGCCGCGTGCCGGCCCGGCGTGACCGAGATCGCCGTGGCGGCTGCGATCAGAGAGGCATTCGGCGCGCAGAACGTGCCGGAGGTGCTGTTTGCCACGGTGGGCGGCGGGCCGCACTCGGCCTTCCCCCACCATGCGGTGACCGATCGGCCGCTGCGTGCCGGGGAGCCCGTGCTCGTCGACCTCGGCGGCCGGCTGGGTGGGTACGCCTCCGACATCACGCGCATGGCCTTCCTGGGCGAGCCGTCTCCACGCTACCGCCAGATCCACGACACGGTGGAGCACGCGGTGCGGGCCGCGCTCGACGCCATTCGCCCCGGCGTGCCCCTGGCGGCCGTGGACCGGGCCGCCCGCGGCGTGATCGAGGCTGCGGGCTACGGCGGGTACTTCACGCACCGCACCGGCCACGGCATCGGCATCGCCGGCCACGAGCCGCCGTCGGTGACGCACACGAACCAGATGCCGATCCAGGCAGGCATGGTCTTCAGCGTCGAGCCGGGGATCTACCTGGAGGGCGAGTTCGGGGTGCGGCTCGAGGAGGTCGTGGTCGTGACCGCGTCGGGGCCCGAGCGCTTCAGCCGCCTGCCGCGGGAGGTGCGGGTGCTGTAGACCCGGCGCGGCGGGCACGGCCGCCCGGGGCGGGCGGACCGCGCGGGGCGGGCGCGGAGCGCGTGGGGCGGGCGCGGACCGCGCCCGGTGGGGTGGAGGCCGCGATGCCTGCAGACCCGTTGGTGACCCGGCGCTGGCTGGTTGCCCTGGGGCTGGGCGCGTGCGTTTCGCTCGCGGTCCTGGCCGTCCAGGCAGGCATCGCCTGCTGGCGCCCCTCGTCCCGCGAGGTCGAGCGGGCGGTGATGGCCTACGTGGCACAGCTGACTGCCAGCTGGGAGTGGCGGTCCGGGCGGGAGTTCGCACGCGTCGCCACCCAGGCGCACACGCGCATGCTGGAGCACCCTGGGATGCCCGCGCGGGCCATCTTCTCGCCCTACCTGCAACAGGCACGCTTCGAGCGGATCGAGCCGCGGTGCCGCGGCGCGGCGGTGGAGATGACGGTCTGGACAGGGTACAAACCCACGTTCATCGTACCGCAGCGCGTCACGCTGCACCTGGTACACGAGGGCGGGCGCCTGAAGGTGGCCGCGGTGATGGGCCACTGACCCCCGTCAGGGCTTCGTCGCCATGTGCAGCACCGCGATACCGCGGGTCAGCCGACGGTAGCGCACGTCCGCAAAACCTACCTCGCGGATCAGGTCGCTCAGCCGTTCCGGATCCGGCCACTGGCGGATGGAATCGTGCAGGTAGCGGTACGCGTCCGGTCGTCCGGAGAGCCAGCCGCCGAGGCGGGGAATGACCGCGCGCGAGAAGAGGTCGTAGAGCGCACGGAACCAGGCCGGGTGGGGCTGCCCGAACTCCAGCACGACCAGGCGGCCGCCCGGGCGCAAGACCCGGTGCATCTCGCGCAACGCCTGCGCGGGGTGCGGCACGTTGCGCAGGCCAAAGGCGATCGTGGCGGCGTCCAGGGTGCGGTCGCGCAGCGGCAGGGTCTCGGCGTCGCCCAGCAGCACCGCAGCGCCGGCCAGCCGCTCGCGCGCCAGACGCCGGTGCGCGGCAGCCGCCATGCCCCAGGCAAAGTCGACGCCCACGACCCGACCGTCCTTCCCGCCGGCCCGCGCGAGCCCCGCCAGCAGATCTCCGGTGCCACAGCACACATCCACCGCACGGCCACCGGGCCCAAGGCCCGCGGCGCGCACCGCCGCCCGCTTCCACAGGAGATGCAGGCCGCCGCTCAACAGGTGGTTGAGGAGGTCGTAGCGTCCAGCGATGGCGTGGAAGGCATCCCGGACCCAGGTGCGGCGCACGAGGGGCGGCGCCCCCAGGTCGGGCACGCTGGCATCGCCCTGCGGGCCCCCGCCAGGACGTGTGGCGCCCTGCTCCGATCTCATGGCGAGGGACCCTCCCCGGCGCCTCCTGTCCGGTCTCCTGCCGCGTTCGCGGCGTCGGTCCGGTGGAGGCCCACAGCATCGGCCGGGCACCCGCCAGGGAATCGCGCCTGCAGTGCCCAGCGCAGCAGCTTGCCTCCGGTCGAGCGCGGAAGGTCGGCCACGAACCAGATGCACCGCGGCACCTTGTAGCGGGCGAGCCGCGCCGCGCAGAACGCCGCCAGCGCCGCGCGGTCGACCCGGGCTCCCGGCCGCGCCACGACCGCTGCCCCGACGGTCTGGCCCCAGACGGGATCGGGCAGCCCGAAGACACCGGCATCGGCCACCGCGGGGTGCGCGCGCAGAACCGCCTCGACCTCGGAGGGGTAGATGTTCTCGCCGCCGCTGATGATCAGGTCGTCGCGCCGGTCCACGACGAACAGGTCCCCCGCCGCGTCGAGGTAGCCGAGGTCGCCGGTGTGCAGCCAGCCGTCGCGAAGGGCGCGAGCCGTCTCGTCAGGCCGGTTCCAGTACCCGGCCATCACGGTCGGACCGCGCACCAGGATCTCGCCGACGTCGCCGGGCGCCGCGTCGATGCGCAGTTCCACTGGGAAGAGCGGCCGGCCGGCTGCCCCGATCTTCCGGGGAAACTCCTCGGGCGGCAGCGTGGCGACCTGCGAGGCCGCCTCCGTGAGGCCGTACGTCGGCGCCACCGGCACGCCCAGGGCCGCGCAGTGGTCGAGCAAGTCGCGATCGGCCGGGCCGCCGCCGAGCAGCACGCAGCGCAGCGTGGGCGGGAACGGCCGATAGCCGCGGGCATCGAGCATGCGCTGGAGCATGGTGGCCACCACCGAGACCGTCGTCACCTCGCCGGCGTCGATGGCCCGGTTGGCGGCGTCCGGGTCGAATGTCTCGTGCACGACCACGGGAATGCCGTACAGCACGCCGCGCCAGAATAGGGCCAGGCCGCCAATATGGAAGAAAGGCAGTACCGCCAGCCAGGCATCGTCGCGGCGCACGCCCAGGTGCAGCGCCGAGGCCGCGGCATTCCACCAGTGGTTCCCGAACGTGAGCTGCGCGCCCTTGGGCCGGCCGGATGTAGCCGAGGTGTAGACGATGCCCTGCACCTGCGACAGGTCGAAGCGGTCGGCGAGAGGCGCCTGGCCCTCCGGGTGTCGGGCGAGTTCCTCGATGACGACCACCCGCGGGCCTGGCGTCGCCCCTCGCGCCTGCTCCGCCGTGCGCTCCTCGCAGATCAGCCACCGTGCGCCGCTGTCTGCCAGTTGCCAGGCGAGCTCGGGTGCGGCCAGGCGCGTGTTGAGGGGCACCAGCACCGCGCGCAGGCGCGCCAGGCCGAACACGACCGCCGCGTAGGCCGACCCGTTGCGCAGCAGGACCGCTACGTGGTCGCCCGCCGCCACGCCCAGACGCCGCAGCCGCAGCGCCAGGCCTGAGGCGCGGCGGTCGAGGTCCGCGAACGTGAGCCGCTCGGCGCCGGCGGCCACGGCCAGGCGCCCCCCAAAGACTGCGGCGCGGTGGGCCAGCCAGTCAGGCGTCAGCATAGTCGCGCCGCTCCGGCCACCAGCGACCGCACGGCGGTCCTCCGCGCCGTGGCGGGGCCCTCACGACGGGTTCTCACGGCAGGCTCGCGCCCAGCAGGGCGCCGTAGACCAGATGCAGCCTGGCGGTGCGCTTCAGCACCGCCACCAGTGCGGGCGCGTCGCGACGCCGCCACACCAGGTGCCCCAGGGTCAGGAACTCGGGTAGCGCCAGCCACGGCAGCCAGAACCAGCGGCCGGCCAACCCGGCCTGGCGCAGCGCCAGCGGCGCGGCCACCGCCGCCAGCAACAGCACCTGGTAGAGCACGCGCGTTGGCGCCGTGCCAAGGCGTACCGCGAGCGTGCGCTTGCCCGCCGCCGCGTCCGTGGCGGCATCCCGCAGGTTGTTGGCCACCAGGATCGCCGCGCACAGCAGGCCGACGGGTACCGCGGCGGCGAGCGCCACCGGGCTGATCCGTCCCAGCTGGACGAAGGCGGTGCCGGTGACCGCCACGACCCCGAAGAAGAGGAACACGAAGACCTCGCCCAGGCCGTGGTACCCGAGCGGCCAGGGCCCAGCGGTGTAGGCCACGCCCGCCAGGATCGAGAGCGCGCCAGCGACCAGTACCGGCCAGCCCCACCGCCACACGAAGGCCAGCCCCACGAGCCCGGCCACGCCGAAGCTGGTGTAGGCACCCGCCAGGACGGTGCGCGCGGGCAGCCACCCGGCCTGGGTGACGCGCGGCGGCCCCTGGCGCGTCGGCGTATCGGCGCCTCGCAGGAAGTCGGCGGCGTCGTTGTGCAGATTCGTGCCGACCTGAATAGCGAGCGCGACGACCAGCGCGCCCAGCGCCGCCGGCAGGGCGAAGCCGCCCTCGGCCGCAGCCGCGCCGCTTCCCACTAGCACCGGCGCCACGGCCGCCGGCAGCGTCGGGATGCGGGCCGCCAGCACCCAGGCCCGCCACAGGGACGCCGGAGCAGGCACGGTGGCGCCGCCGGCTGTGGCCGCGCCGGCGGCGGACCCGGGCGCCATCTCCCGATCCGTCACGGATACCGCTGGAACTTGGTGAAGTCGGGCCGGCGCTTCTGGAGGAACGCGTCGCGGCCTTCCTTCGCCTCGTCAGTCAGGTAGTACAGCAGCGTGGCATCGCCGCCCAGCTGCTGAATGCCGGCGAGCCCGTCGGTGTCGGCGTTGAACGCCGCCTTGAGCAGGCGGATGGCCAGCGGGCTCTTCTCGAGGATCTCCCGCGCCCACTGGATGCCCTCTTCCTCCAGCTGCGCCAGGGGCACGACGGCGTTGACCAGACCCATCTCCAGGGCCTGCTGCGCCGTGTACTGGCGACACAGGTACCAGATCTCGCGGGCCTTCTTGTGCCCGACGATGCGCGCCAGGTACGTGGACCCGTACCCGGCGTCGAACGAGCCGACCTTCGGCCCGGTCTGGCCGAAGATGGCGTTGTCGGCGGCGATGGTCAGGTCGCAGACGGTGGCCAGCACGTTGCCGCCGCCGATGGCGTAGCCCGCCACCAGCGCGATCACGGGCTTGGGGATCACACGGATCAGCCGCTGGAGGTCGAGCACGTTGAGGCGCGGGACTCCCTCCTGGTCGACGTAGCCGGCATCGCCGCGCACGCGCTGATCGCCGCCGGAGCAAAACGCCTCACCTCCGGCGCCGGTGAACAGGATGACGCCCACTGTCGGATCCTCGCGCGCGTGCGCGAAGGCGTCGATCAGTTCGAAGACCGTCTGCGGGCGAAAGGCGTTGCGCACCTCGGGCCGGTTGATGGTGATCTTCGCCATCCCCTCGGCGCGCTCGTACAGGATATCCGTATAGTCGCGCACCCTCTTCCAGTCCACAGGCATCCTCCGGTCACCTCATCGACAGGCCGGCGCCGAGAGCCTCGGCCGCAGCGGCCCAGATCTCCTGATGCAGGCGAACGTTGCGGGAACGGTTGGTGCGCACCTCGACGATCGACAGCCCCGTCCCCGCCAGGCCCGCCCGCACCTGCGCGCCGAACACGTCCCAGCCCTCGAACACCGCGTGCGCCGCGCCGTACAACGCGGCCGCGTGGCGGAACTCCAGCCCGTGCGGCATGCCGAAGAGCGTCTCGAAGTAGGCGGGATACGCCGCCTGGGGCATGAAGTTGAAGATCCCGCCGCCGTCGTTGTTCAGCAGCACGATCGTCGCTGCCACGCGGTGCAGTCTGGCCGCCAGCAGGCCGTTCATGTCGTGATAGAACGCCAGGTCGCCCAGCACCGCCACGACCGGCCCGACGGCCGCGGCGGCCGCGCCCAGCGCGGTCGACACGAGGCCGTCGATGCCGCTGGCACCGCGGTTGCCCAGCACACGCAGGCGCGTGGCGACTGACGGCAGAAACGTATCGGCATCGCGCACGGGCATGCTGTTGCCGACCACGAGCAGCGCCCCCTCAGGCAGGAGCGCGGCCAGCTCGGCGAACACCCTGCCCTCGAACGGCTCGGTGATCTCCTGCAAGCGGCGCTGAGCAGCCTGGCGCGCGGCGCGATCCAGGTCCAGCCAGCGGTCCGCCCACGCCACCTGTGCCGGGGCCGGCCGGTGGCCGGCCAGGGCCGCCGTCAGCGCGTCGCACAGCAGGTGCGGGTCGGCTGCCACCACCTGGGCCGCCGCCCGCAGCGGATCGCTCCACCGCGCACCGTCGGCCACGATCTGCCGGGCCCGGCCGTGGCGCGCTAGGTACTGCTGGAGCGGCCGCGACGCCGGCAGAGCGCCGAAGCGCACGACGACATCGGGCGCCAGGGCGGCCGCGGCACCCTCGGCGCGCAGCACGAGGTCGTAGGCGTCCACCACGAGGCTGCGGTCGTGGGGACCGCACCGGACGCCGGACAGCGGGTCGGCCAGCACCGGGAAGCGCACGGCGGATGCCAGCCGGCTCACCGCGCCGGCGAACGCCGGGTCGTCCTGAGGCCCGCAGACGATCAGCCCGCGCCGCGCCGCACCCAGCGCCGCCACCAGCGCCTCCACGGTCTCCCCATCCGGCGCACGCACACCGTGCGCTGTGGCCGTGTAGGGCTGCCCGTCCGGTCGGCCAGCCCACGCCGGTCCGGCGCGGTCCTCGTCCGGCGGCAGTTCTGCGGGTGAGGGGACGGGCACGAGCGGCTCGCGGAAGGGGAAGTTAAGGTGCACCGGGCCCGCAGGGGCCTCCACCGCCTGGAACACCGCCTGGGCCGCCAGCTGGCGCGCGTAGCCCAGCATGCTCTCGCTGGCCGCCGGCGGTGCCATGTCTGCAAACCACTTGACGTGCACCCCGAAGAGCCGGATCTGGTCGATCGTCTGGTTGGCCCCGGCGTCGCGCAACTCGTGCGGACGGTCGGCAGTCAGCACCACCAGGGGCACGCGGCCGAAGCGCGCTTCCACCACCGCCGGCAAGAAGTTGGCCGCCGCGGTCCCGGACGTGGACAGTACCGCCACCGGCGCGCGCAGGACCCGGGCGAGGCCCAGCGCGAAGAACGCGGCCGCGCGCTCGTCGATGTGGGTCCAGACCTTCAGTCCTGCCTGCCGGGCCGATGCGATCGCCAGCGGGGTCGAGCGCGAACCCGGACACAGGCACAGGTGGCCCACGCCGGCCCGGACCAGCTCGTCGACGAACGCGCCGACGAAGGCGTAGGTGGCGTTCTCGGGCCCGGCGGATGGCGGTCCCGCCGCGCGGGCCTTACCAGCACCCACGGAGCGCGCCGGGCACATCCAACGCCTCGGCCAGCGGGCGCAGCTTCAGGCACGACTCCACGTACTCGGCCTGCGGATCGGAGTCGGCGACGATGCCGCACCCCGCGAACAGCGTGGCCTGCCAGCCGTGCACCAGGGCGGACCGAATGGCCACCGACAGCTCCCCGTCGCCAGCGGCGTCCAGCCACCCGATGACACCCGCGTACCAGCCGCGCTCAAACCCCTCGTGGCGGGCGATCCACGCCATGGCCGCGTCCTGCGGGACGCCGCCCACGGCCGGCGTGGGGTGCAGACGGCCGGCCAGGTCCAGCAACGCCAGCGGGTCGCGCAGGCGCCCCTGTACCGGCGTGTACAGGTGCTGCACGTTGGAGACGCGCACGAGCACCGGTGCTGCAGCGGTTACCACATCGTCGCACGCCGTCACCATCGCCTCGCGGACCGCCTCGACCACCAGCCCGTGCTCGACACGGTTCTTGGCGCTGGCCAGCAGCGCCTCGCCCAGGCGACAATCCTCCTCCGCCGTCGCGCCACGAGGCGCCGAGCCGGCCAGGGCGCCGGTCTGCACCATCCCAGCGCGCACGCGCAGCAGGCGCTCGGGTGTCGCGCCCAGGAAGTACTGTCCGTCGCGGGCCACTGCAAACAGCGCACACTGCGGATAGGCGGCTCGCAGGCGCTGCAGGGCCGTCCGGGGGGAGGTCCTTATCCCCGCGACGCTCACCGCGCGCGCCAGCACCACTTTGCGCAGCGCGCCGCCACGCACGGCCGCTGCGGCCTCGGCCACGAGCGCCTTCCAGCGCCCCGTGGAGGGGATCTCCTCTGCCGGCGCCGCAGCCGACCTCGGGCGCCACACCGGATCCGGTGTGGCGCCCGCAGGCCCGGGACAGTCGGGCTCGTCCTCCGGCTCCAGCAGCGCGGCCAAATGCCTCACATCCCCTGCAGGGGCATCGGCACCGGCCGGCACCGTAGCGCTGAGCACCGCCTCCACGCCGGCGCCGGTGGTACGCACCGCAAGCGCCGGCACCACCAACCAGCCAGCCGGCCACGCGCCCCATACAGACCGGGGATCCACGGTAGACGCAAAGGCACATCCGACCAACGCCACCGGACCGACCCCGCGGCCGGTTCCCACCGCCTCGGCTGCACATCGGTGCCAGGCGTCGTGCAGCGCGCCAAATCGCGTCGGGCCCTCCGCACGGGCCTCCCAGGCGGCCCCGATCCCGACGACGCTTTCCCCATCGGCCGGCCGTACCCACAGCACCCTGGGCGTGCCCAACCGCCCCGCCCGCGTGAAGAGCGCCACCGGATCGACCGCAGGGATGGCGGCCGATGCCCATACCACCACCGGACGGCCCAGGCGCGCAGCCGCCTGCCGCCCCGCCGCCGCAGCAACCCGGAAATGGTCGACCAGCATGGCTGCCGGACCCTCGAGGCGCGAGGCACTGCGTAGGAGCCGCGTCACCGCTCGTCCCCACGGGCTGCGGCGCCGATACTGCGCAGCAGCACGGTGCGCAGCCCTGGCAGCAGCGCCTGCAGATCGCCGCCAGCAGCCAGCTCTTGCGTGAGCACCTCGTTGATGGCGCCGATCCAGGCCCTGGCTGCGGTCTGCGTGTCCTGCGCGGGAATGCTGCCTTCTGCCACTGCCCGGTCGAGGTGGCGCTGGATCAGCGCGGCGAAGCGCCGGTGGATGCCAAGCCGGCTCTCCTCGAACTCCGGCCCCAGCGCCGCCGCCTCAATCAGCAGGATCCGTGCCAGCTCGTGGTGTGCGCCGGCCACCTCCAGCACCACCCGGAGGGCTGCTTCGACTTTGGCCAGAGCGCCGTGCTCCTGCGCGATCGCTGCCTCAACGCCCGCTTCCACGATGCCGGCCAGGCGATCCAGCAGCCGGAGAAAGATCCCCTGTTTGCTGGGGAAATGGTGGTAGAACGCCCCTTTGGAGGTCCCGGACGCCGCCACGATATCGTCTACGGTAGTACCGTGGTATCCTCTGGCGGCGAACACGTCGAGGGCTGCCTGGAGCAGGCGCTCCCGCGTCGTCATCTCGCCCGGGTCACCTCGCGCTGTGCGCGTGGCCGTCAAATCCGCCGCTCCTCCTTCCGTCGCAGGAGAACTATCAAAACATGATTAATAACGAAACATACATAGCTGCCAGTTCAGGCCATAGACCGACGCGTCGGTCTATCGCGATCCGACAGTACCAAAAGGGCGAAGTGTGCGCAAGCCGGCAGGCATCCGAGATGCGGACGGCCAAGAAGACACCGACCTCAGGCGGAGGGGTCCATGCGCCCTTCAAGGTCCACATCTCCCGGTCACGAGGGGAGGCCGTGGGCACACCGCGTCGCGACTGCCTATGCCGCCGAGGTGCGGGCGGTGCAGACCCTCTACCTGGTCACCCTGCTGCTGGTAGGCGGAGCCTTCCTGCTGGTAGTGCGGCCCTGGCTGCACCTGACGCGGTCGGTACAGGCGATGGAGGCGACCCTGGCTGCCGTCGAGGATCGCCGCCGGCAGGCCGCCGTAGAGCAGAAACTGGCGCATGGCGCCGCGGAAGCCCTGGCCGCAGCCCAGCGCGAGATCGCCGAAGGCCAGGCGGCGCTGCGCCGCAAGATCGAGCGCCTGGTAGACCAGGGGCAAGCAGCGGACCCTCAGGACCGCTACGGGGCCCTGGTCACGCTCCGTCCGGACGCAGGTGGGTCGGGCAACGGCGACCGCATGCCGGTGCGGGAAGCGGTGCGTCGGGAGATCGGGCGCCATGCAGAGGGCGTGGCGCTGGCCGCGGAGCAGGCCCTGGCAGCGATCCTGACGCGGAGCGACCTGTCGCCGATGCTGCGCACCGTGCTGGAGGAAGCGCAGACCGTCGTAGGTCGGGAGTCTGTGGCACTGAACGAGGCGCTGGGCGCAACCTTTGCCCGCGATCCGGAGTTCTGGCGGCGCTGGCCAGACGGGCCCGTACCGTATGCTGGCGTCTCACCTCAGGTCGATGCCGTGGCTCGCCGCATCGACGCCGCACTGCGCACCGCGCAGCGGCGCCTGGCTCGGGCGGCGGCGGCAGCAGCCAACCTCGAGCGCCAGCAGCGAGAGCGGCACGACGCCCTGCGCGCCCGCCGCGACCAGCTGGCTGCGCAGCTACGCGCCCTGCAGGAGGGCACGCCGTGGGCGCCGCTGGGCGCTCACGACGCCGCGCGGCTTTACCCCCTGCTGGCCGGGATGCTGACGGTCACGCTCTACTACCGCCTGCGGCGAGCTGTAGCCCTGCGCGCTGCCCTGGACGGCGTGGACCCCGATCTCCTGGCACCATCGTGGCTTCTGGGTGGGGGCAGGATGCCGGGGCGGTGGTGGACGGCGGTTTTGCTGAGTGCACCGCTGGCGCTCGTCGTGTACGCTGCTGCCCTGCTTCTCGCCGACCCGGCCGGCTTCGCCGCACCGGAGGGTGAGCCCAGTCCGATCGTGAGGCTCGGCTACGGCGCGCTCTATGGGGCACTCAGCGTGGCAGGCGCGGTGCAGTGGGTGGCGGTCGTGCGCAAGGGGGGCGAGGGCACGTGGGGGGAAGGCACCGCCCGGCCCCCCGACCCCGGTCAGGCGCCCAACGCTGCCAGCAGGGCGTCATGAATCCGGCCGTTGGTCGCCACAACGTCGCCCCAGAGGCCCTGCAGTGGCCGTCCCGCCAGATCTGTCACCATGCCCCCGGCCTCCTCCACCAGCACAACACCCGCCGCCACGTCCCAGGCGTGCAACTGGGGCTCCCAGAACGCCTCCAGCCGCCCGGCGGCCACGTAGGCCATGTGAATCGCTGCCGCGCCCATGATGCGGACCTCCTGCGTCCGGCGCATCACTGCGGGGATGCTGGCGATGTGCCAGCTGCGGGCGGGCTCGCCCGGAAGCCCGGTGGCCACCAGCGCATCGTCCAGCGCGGCCACCTCCGACACAGCCAGGCGCACGGGTGGCTGGTCGGCGGTCAACAGGAAGGCGCCGCGGCTGCGTTCGGCCACGAAGTACTCTCCCAGCGGCGGCACCGCCACCACGCCGCCCTGCACGCGTCCTGCAACCTCCAGCCCCAGCGCGATGGCGAACCAGGGCAGTCCGTGGGCGAAGTTGGTCGTGCCGTCGACCGGATCCACGAGCCACCGCGCCCCGCCGGTCGCACCAGCGTCCGACGCAGCGCCCTGCTCCCAGCCGGTGGTCTCCTCTCCCACCAGCGCGTGGCCTGGAAAAGCCTCGCGCAACCGCCGCACGATGAGCGCTTCGGCCTCGCGGTCTGCACGGGTCACCAGATCCGCCGGTCCTTTCAACCGCACGTCCTTGACGGCCGCCGACTCGGGAAGGATACGCATCACCAGCGCGGCGGCCTCCTGCGCGATCTCCAGGGCGGTGCGAACGGTCTCGGAAATGGTCGGGGGCACGGGCAGGGGCACGGCAGTGGGCGACGTCATGCATGAAGGTTCGACACGCCGTCGGCGGAGGGCCTGCTGAGCCGCGTGCAGGACGAAACGCGCCTGCGTGCCCTCGAAGCCCGCATCGACGCCCTGGAACGCCGTCTGAGCCTGGGCGGGCTGTCGGTCGAAGCCGCCCTGCGCCGGCGGGGATGGCGCGTGAGCGCCGCCTGCGCCACCGCTCACGTACTGCTGCCGCGGGGGGCCGACGCCGGCCAGCTGGATCGGTTCTACCAGGACCTCCACCGCTATCACTTCCGGCGCCTGCTGCAAGAAGTGGCCGAGCTGGGGGGGGTGAGCGGAGAGGAGGTGGCGCGCCTGGAGGCCAGGTGGGGCGCGCAGACGGTGCACCGGACGTTCGCACGACTCGCGGCTTATGGGCTGCTGGAGCGCCGCGGCCAACAGTTCGCCCTGACCGTGGCGCTCAGGACCTTCGGCGGGACGCTGGAATGGTTCGTCGCCCAGGTGCTGCAGCGCGACTTCCTGGCGCCGGCGGCGTGGGACGTGCGCATCCGCGAGATCCGGGGCGGCGGCGACTTCGACGTCCTGGCCGTGCTGGACGGGCGCCTGGCGTACATGGAGTGCAAGGGCAGCCCGCCCTACAACGTGCCGGCGGACGCCCTGGCGGAGTTCGTGGGCCGCATCCGCCGCCTGGGCCCCGACCTGGCGGCATTGGTGCTGGACACCACGCTCCAGATCGACCGCAACATCATCGCCAACCTGCGGCCGCTCCTGGCCAGCGCACCGGGCGCAGCGCCCGAGATCGCCCGGGTGGCGGCCGGGCTGTACGAGGTGCGCGGTGGCGCGCCCCTCTTCGTCATCACCAGCCGCCGCAGCCTGGTGGCCAACCTCGGCCGCTGCCTGCGGCGCTTCCATGCGCTCACGACGCTGTCGAGAGAAGGTGGCGGTTTCCGATGAAGACGCGGGTGAGCCCGGCTGCCCACGCGGCTGCCTCGGCCTCGTGGGCGTGGCCGACGGACGTGCAGGGCAGGTCGGGCAGGAAGAAGTTGGCGGCGGGGTCACCTGATCGCGGCAGGCCCCCTGGCCCCTGGGCCCGACCTCGTCGGGCAACGCACGTGTGAGCTGGGACGTCTACGTCAGGAACGGCACGCGCTCGAACTCTCCGCCGAGGATCTGGTTCGGATCCGCGCCCAGCCACCGGTCCAGCAGCGTGGCGTAGACCGCGCGGAAGTCGACGTGGTGCTTGAGGTCGCCGTCGACCAGGTCGGTCAGGCCGGGGTGGCGGCCGTGCAGCCCCGGCCGGATCCGCCGGCCGAAAACGAACACGGGCGCGGCCGTGCCGTGGTCGGTGCCCGCGCTGCCGTTTTCGGCCACACGCCGGCCGAACTCGGAGAAGGCCATGACCACCACGCGCTCGGCGTTGCCCTGCGCCTCCAGGTCGCGGTAGAACGCGTCGATGCCGGTGCTGAGCTGCTCCAGCAGTAGATCGTGGGCGCCTTGCTGGTTCGCGTGCGTGTCGAACCCGGTCATGTGGGCGTAGTAGACCCTGGTGGGCAGGCCGCCGGCGATCATCTGCGCGATCAGGCGCAGCTGGGCCGCAAACCGGTGGTTGGGGTAATCGATGCCGCCCTTGTACCTGCGCACGGCATCGCGCACCCGCTCACTGGCCAGCACGGCGTTCATGGCGGTGTGCCGGAGGAAGTCGATCGTCCCCGGCTCATTGGGCGCCGGCGCGTTCAGCGCGCGGAACAGCGCCAGTTCCTCGCGGGCGCCCGTGCCCTCCAGCGACGGCATCCATTGGAACGTCTCAGGTGTCTCCAGCGTCACGCCCTGGCCGCCGGCGGCCCGCATGGCCAGCGGGAGCGATGGGCCGATGTTGACCCCTGCCGTAGGCTGCTCGCAGACGGGGCAGGCACTGTCGAAGTAGCGGCCGATCCAGCCCACGCGGATCGCGCGGCCGTCGGGGTCAGCCGTGTGCCAGATCTCCATAGACCGGAAGTGCGAGCGGCTGGGGTTCGGGTAGCCGACACCCTGGACAATGGCGACCGCGCCCCGATCGTAGAGCTCCTTGAACCTGGTCATCCGCGGGTGGAGCCCCACCTCGTCGTTCAGGCGGATGACCTGCTCGCGGGGAATCGCCAGACGGGGCCGCGCCCGGTAGTACGCGTCGTCACCGAAGGGCACAACGGTGTTCAGGCCGTCGTTGCCGCCGCCCATCTGCACCACGACCAGCACGTGGTCGTCCGGCACGCCGGGCGCGCTGGCCACCAGCGGTGTGTCCCACGGGTTGGTCATGGCCAGGGCGGTGCGCGTCAGGAACGACGGCGCGGTGGCCGTGGTGGCCACGATGGTGAGTCCCCTGTGGATGAACTCGCGGCGGGTCATGCCCTGGCTCATGGATGTGCTCCTCACGCAAGCTGGTACTCGGCACTGCTCATGAGCAGGTGCAGGGCGCTGCGCAGCCGCATCCCGCTGTCGGGCGCCCCGACGTCGAACGGCGCCTGCGGGTCCGACGCGCCCAGCGCCCGCACCAGCGCGGCCCGGCGCCCGGCGTCGAGCCCGCCGACCAGGGCACCGGCCAGGCGGTCGACCACCTCGCTGGCGGTGCGCGCCCCCTCCACCAGGCGCATAACTGCTGCCGGCACCGGGGGGAGGTCGCGCTGACGCCGGGCGATGCCCGGCGCCCCGCCGGTCAGCACCAGCGCCGAGAAGTTGTACCGCTGAAGGATGGTGGACGTGGTGATCCAGCGCTCGCCCTGCGGCCAGCCGCCCACGTTGGGCGGGGCGAAGAGCGCCTGCCCCATCAGGTCCATGGCGCGCAGCAGCTGCGGCGCGCGCGCGGGCTCGATCTCCAGCAGCCGGGCCGTGCCCACGACCAGCTGTGCCGGGCTCTTGACCTGGGTGCGCATCGCCCGCGGCGAGTAGAACGCCTGCGAGGTCAGGATCGCCCGCACCAGCGGGCGGACCTCGAACGCGCTGCGGCGGAACAGATCGGCCATCTCCTCCACCAGGTGCTCCTCGGGCCGCAGGTAGCCGAAGTACTCGAACAGCCGGGTGGGCAGGCGCCGGGCGGTGGCCGGCTGCTCGAAGATGACATCGATGATGTCGGTGCCGTCGAGGTTGCCGGTGCGGCCCAGGAACGTCTTGGGGCCGTCGTCGTGCCAGGCGGGGTTGAAGACGAATTCGGGGAGGTACCCGCGGTGGGTCCAGCCCGTGAACGCCCGCGCCGCTTCCCTGACGTCCTGCTCGGTATAGTGGCCGATGCCCATCGTGAACAGCTCCAGCAGCTCGCGGGCGTAGTTCTCGTTGGGCCTGCCCTTGCGGTTGCTGTCGTTGTCGAGGTACTGCAGCATGGCCGGGTCCCGGCTGATGGCCAGGACCAACGCCTTGAAGTTGCCCAGCGCCATGCGCCGGAACAGCTCGTTCTGCACGTAGAGGAACTCGGCGATGCGCGCGTCGGGATAGCCCGAGACGAGGAACCCGTGCCAGAACAGCACCATCTTCTCCTGCAGGGGCCGGCGCGTCTGGATCATGCGTGCCAGCCACCAGGCCCGCAGCTCCTGCAGCTTCTGCACGTTGGCGCGCAGCGCTGCCTGGAATGCCTGGCGGCGCTCGGCCTCGGGCGCGCGACCGGCGCGCAAGCGAGCGACCTCCTCGAACAGCGCCCGCACGTCCGAGAAGTTCGGCGGCGGAAACTCCTCGGGGATCCGGTCGTAGTTCAGCAGTTCCTCCACCGCGGCCTCGGGACCCAGGCGGAGGACGTGGTCGACCTCTTCGGGGCGGCCGCCGAAGCCCGCGCGGTTGAGCAGGTGGGCCGCCTTGGCGCGGTCCCACCGATGCGACGTCGAGGGGACGAACCTGGCCAGGCTGTGCTCTGCCATCCCGCTCACCGCGGCCGACGACTCCCGGCAGGGGTGCATCCTGTGCCCATCCAGCTTGACGGTCTGGCCGAGAGCACGGTTTAGCGTCGCAGTGACGCACGGCGCCGCCGGCGGCTAGGGCACGTCCTCCCAGCGCGCCGGCTGGCTGCGTCTTGGAGATACGCCTGCACCTGCGCGAACTCCCGGGCCGTGTACAGGCTGTCGCGCTTGCCGGCCAGGTCCGCGTCCCCCACGTAGGCGCCTGCGCCCAGAGCACGCCCCGGCCCGCGGTGGAGGCCCACCTGCATACCTGCGCCATACCGGGCAGAGCTTGCCGAGATGCGCGAGCCGCGGCTGCTTCGCCGGGGGCCGTCGCGCAGACGGCGTCGCCGCCGGGCCTGCGCGCGCGTGCCGGAGGCGGTGCGGACCGAGGCGCCCCGCCTCGCGCCGCAGCGTGGCCGGCCTGCCTGGCCGCCCAGGAGCGGGTCATGGCCCTGCTGGCCGCCCCGAAGGCCAGGAGCGCGGCGCTGACAGGTCAGGTACAGGCGAGCGCGCACTTTATGTACGATCCGTCTTCCGGCCGCGGTGCGCTGATCGTGAGCGGCGCCCGCTGATCACGCCGGTGACCGCAGACTCCGGGCGCTGCCAGGCCGTGGCCATCAGCGTCGAACAGGGGCCTCGGGGCGCGCCGCAGCCAGCGTCGTCGTCTGTCCTGGGGGGCTCGCTGAAGCCGCGCGCCCCTGCCAGAACGCCAGGGCGACCGCGCCCAAGCCCAGGGCCACCAGGAACAGACACAGGAAAATGCCGAAGTACACCGGCGACCACCGCGTCTGACCCTATGGGCCCGTGCAGCTCCACGACGCCGCCGACGGCGCGGCCCGCGCCGGAGCCGCGGTCCACAGCCCGAGGGACAGCGCGCGGCTCACCACGGTCACGGCGCGAGCGGCTCTGCTCATCGTGGCACCTCCTGCTCCGGCCCCACCTTAGCACGCCAGTGGGGTGCCTGGCCGGCGCAGGAGTCGGCGGGCCGCAGCCGAAGGCTTCACAGGAACCGGTCATGGCTACCACCCGCGCGCGTCCCGACCTCACGCCGCTGGACTGCGAGATCCGTCCCGCAACCGTCCGCGACGTGTCCGAGATCGTGGCTCTCTGGGGCGAACTCGCGCGCCTCCACGCCGGCCTGGACCCGGCATTCGCTCCGTCGGCACAGTGGCAGGACGAGTACCGCTACTTTCTCCGGTCGCTGTTGGGACGCGACGATGCCCTGGCGGTGGTCGCCGTCCGGGAGGCGCGCCTGATCGGCTATGCCGTCGGGCGCCTGACGGTGCTGCCCGGCTTCTTCGAGGAGCGGCGGCGCGGGTACATCCACGACGTGGTGACACGCCACGCGTACCGGCGGCGCGGTGTGGGACGTCGGCTCGTCCAGGCGCTGCTGGACTGGATGGCCGAGGCAGGTGTCCCTACCGTGGAGCTCACCGTCGCGGTGGGCAACGACGAGGCGATGGCATTCTGGGAGCGAATGGGATTCTCGCCCTACATGTTGCACTACAAGCGCGACCTGCGCTGACACAGGACCGCACCAGCGCGCCATGCGCACGCCATATCCCCACGAGGTCGACGCCCCGGGCGCCGGAGTCTGACCTGCGGTGTCCGCCCTCGGCTTCCTGCCCGCCCGCACGCGCCTGGTCCTCCTGTGCCGCGGCGCCATGGACTGGGCGCAGGCCGCCGGGGGCGAGCCGCCGCTGTCGGCCGCAGGTCTGGCCGCCGTCGAGCAGGCGGCTGCGACGCTGCCAGGGTTCGGGCAGATCGTCGCCAGCGCGCAGCGCGCCGCGCGGGAGACCGCGGAGGCACTCAGCGCCATCCGTGGCGTGCCCGTGTGGTGGCGCGACGATCTGGACGAGCTCCGCGCCACGCCTCCCCTCACCGACGCTGCCGCCTACGCGCAGTGGGTGGACAGCCTGTTCGACGCGGACGCGCCCGGCGGGGAGTCGCTCAGCGACGGCGCGCAGCGCCTGACGCAGGCGCTCGTGGCGATCGGCGATCGCTTCTACGGCCGCTCCACCCTGGTGGTCAGCCATCCGGTGGTGCTGGCGGCCTTCCAGGCCGTCCGGCGGGGCGCGATGCCGGCCCGGGAAGACGTCACAGCGCTGCCCGACCTGGGCGCGGCGATCGTGGAGTACCTGGAGGGGCGCTTCTACTTGGTGCAGGACTTCCCGGTCCGGCGGAGAGCCTGAGGGTTCTCGTGATGGAGCTTCGAACGCCGACGGTAGCCGACGTGCTCGACGCCCGCCGGGCCATCGCCCCGCACCTGCGGCGCACGCCTGTCGTTACCTCGTCGCTGCTGGATCGGGTGCTGGGGTGTCACGCCTTCGTCAAGTGCGAGAGCGCCAACCCCACGCGCGCGTTCAAGGTACGGGGCGGGATCAACCTGATCTCGCGCCTGACAGACGACGAGCGGCGGCGCGGCGTGATCGCCTCTTCGACGGGCAACCACGGCCAGTCCGTCGCCTACGCAGCACGGCTGTTCGGCGTACCCGCCATCATCGGCGTCCCGCGCAATGCCAACCCCGTCAAGCTGGCGGCGATGCGCGACCTGGGTGCCGAGGTCGTCGAGGTCGGACGCGACTTCGACGAGGCACGCGAGTGGGTCGAGCGCACCGCCGCCGCCGAGGGCTACCGCTACATCCACTCGGCCAACGAGCCGCTCCTGATCGCCGGTGTGGCCACCATCAGCCTGGAGTTCCTGGAAGACGTTCCCGACCTGGACGTCATCGTGGTCCCCGTGGGCGCGGGCTCGGGCGCCTGCGGGCACTGCATCGTCGCCAAGACGCTCAATCCCCAAATCGAGGTGATCGGCGTCCAGGCCACCGGCGCCCCGGCGGTGGCCCGGTCGTGGCGGGAGCGCCGGATGATTCCGACGGACGAGATCGCCACGAGGGCCGAAGGCCTGGCCAGCCGCGTCCCCTTCGAGCTGACGCTGCGCATCCTGTGGGAACGGCTGGACGACATGCTCCTGGTGACCGACGAGGAGATGGAGGAGGGGATTCGAATTCTCCTCGAAACGACCCGCCAGGTGGCCGAGCACGCCGGCGCGGCGCCCGTCGCGGCCGCCAGGCGCCTGCGGGATCGCCTCGCTGGCCGGAAGGTCGGGCTGATTCTCAGTGGCGCGAACATCACCCTGGACGCGCTGCGCGCGGTCCTCGCCTCGGCGTCGGACGCGACGGCGCGGGCGCCGTGAGATGTCGTGCAGGGAAAGGAGAGGAGATCGGTGACGAAGCGCGAGCGGGTGTATGCTGCGATCGACGGGAAGCCGGTCGACCGCCCCCCCGTGGCGCTGTGGCGGCACTTCCCGCAGGAGGACCACAAACCCGACCTGCTGGCGCAGGCCCACGTGGCCTTCTTCAAGGCCTACGACTGGGACTTCCTGAAGATCACGCCGGCCTCGTCGTTCTACGGCGACGACTGGGGGCTGCGGTCAGTCTACCGCCCCAACCGCGAGGGCGTGCGCCACTACACCGACCGGCCCATCAAGAAGGAGACCGACTGGCCCAAGCTCAAGCGGCTGGACGTGACCGCGGGCGCCCACGGCCGCGAGCTGCAGACGATCCGGCTGCTCCGCAGGGCGCTGCCCGACGAGATCTTGCTGGCCTCGGTGTTCAGCCCGCTGACCATCGCCCGCAGCCTGGCCGGCGAGACCGCGCTGCTGCGCTACCTGCGCGAGACCCCCGACGAGATGCACGAGGGGCTCGACATCATCGCCGAGGCCACCGGCCGGTTCGCCGAGGAGTGTCTGGCGGCCGGCGCCGACGGCATCTTCTTCGCCACCCAGTGCGCCTCCACAGGCTACATGACCATCGAGGAGTACGAGGAGTTCGGCCGGCCCTACGACCTGCGGGTGCTGGATGCAGCGCGGCACGCCGAGATCATCCTGCTCCACATCCACGGCGAGCGGATCATGTTCGAGCAACTCACCGACTACCCGGTGAACGTCATCAACTGGCACGACCGCAAGACGCACCCGACGCTGGCCGAGGCCCGCGAACTCTACTCGGGCACCATCGCCGGTGGCGTCGACAGCATGGAGACGATCGGCGGCGCCGCGCCGGAGAAGGTCGCCGCCGAGGTCAAAGACGCCATCGCCCAGACCAGGGGGCACCGCCACATCGTCACCGCGGGATGCGTGATCCCCATCGACGCGCCCGAGGCCAACCTGCGGGCGGTGCGCCAGGCGGTGGAGGTCGTCCAGGCGTAGGCGCCGCCCCGGCACCATCGGTCCGCCCGACGGCCCGGCCCCCACTCGCCACCCCTGGGCGTTCGTCGCAGGTGGCGCCGCGCCCCAGGCATCCCGGCAGGAGTCGGCCTGGCTCCCGTGAACAAGCCGTCGATACCATCGTCAGCGCGCGCAGGCTGCTGGACCGGCGAACTGAGCACCGTCGAAGGGGGGAGGGGGATGTCGCAGGTCAATCGGCTCGCTGTGGATTTCTGGACCGGCAAGCTGTCGCGTCGGGCGTTCCTGGCCAGGGCCGCGGCCCTGGGCCTGTCGACCGGGGTCGTCGCCGAGGTGCTGGCGGGACGGCTGCCGCGCGCTGCGGCCGGGGCCGTGGAACCCCGACGCGGCGGCACGCTGCGCGTGGCCCTCGACGGAGAGATCGACACCATCGACCCGCACAAGTCGGTCACCATCGTCGGCTTCCAGGTCTACACGCAGATCTACGAGGGGCTGGTGCGGGCCAACCCGACGCTCGACGGCATGGTGCCGCTCCTGGCCGAACGCTGGGAGCAACCCAACCCGACGACGTACGTCTTCCACCTCCGCCGCGGCGTCCGGTTCCACAACGGCAAGGAGTTCAAGGCCGAGGACGTGGCGTTCACCTTCGAACGGGTGATGGACCAGCGTTTCGCCTCGCCGCGCCGGCCTGACTTCCTGCCGGTCAAGGCCCTCGAGGTGGTGAACGACTACGCGGTGCGCTTCGTCATGTCGGCCCCGTTTTCGCCGTTCATCTCCAAGCTCGAGACGCTGCGCATCGTGCCGAAGCTGCCGGGCCACGACTTCGTCCGCCAGCCGATCGGCACCGGGCCGTTCCAGTTCGTCGAGTGGGTCTCGGGCCAGCATATCACGCTGCGACGCAACAACGCCTACTGGCAGGAGAGCCTGCCCTACCTGGCCGGCGTCCAGTTCCGGCCGATCCCCGAGCCCGCCACGCGGGTGGTGGCGTTGCGCACCGGCGACGTAGACGTGCTCAACGCGGTGCCTTTGAAGGATGTCAGTACCCTGGAGCGCGACCCGAAGATCAAAGTCCACCGGCAGATGGGCGTGGTACGCGACCACCTGGGCTTCCACATGCAGCGGCCGCCGTTCCAGAACAACCCCAACCTGCGTCTGGCCCTGGCCTGGGCCGTCGACCGCAAGACCATCGTGGACGACATCCTCTTCGGCCACGCGAAGCCCGCGATGGTGCCCATCCCGGAGAGCCACTGGGCGTTCAACCCCAAGGTGCGCGGGGCCCACGGCTACGACCTGGACCGGGCCCGCCGCTACCTGGCCGAGGCCAACCCCAGGCCCAGCGAGATCAGCATCAAGGTCTCGCCGACCTATCCCGACCAGATCAAGATGGCCGAGCTGCTACAGGCCTCCCTGGCGCAGTTGGGCGTACGGCTCAACATCATCCAGCTCGAGTGGTCCACCTGGATCCGCGAGGTCGTCTCGCAGGGTAACTACGAGGCGGAGATCGTGTTGATCTCCGGGGGCATCGATCCCGACGACTTCTTCTACCAGTGGCTGAAGTCGGGCCAGGTCTTCAACATCTGGCGCTACGCGGACCCGCGGATGGACGACCTGCTGGACCGGGCACGCCTGGCCACCAGCCAGCGCGAACGGCAGGCGCTCTACCACCAGATTCAGGAGAAGCTGGTGGCCGATGCGCCCATGTCGCACATCGTCTACCGCGAGTCGGTGATGCCCGTGACGGCCGACCTGCGCGACTTCGTCATGACGGGCCGCTACGACATGGACTTCCGGCGCGTCTGGCTGGCCCGCTGATGGCCTGCCGGCGCTGATCCGGGGGAGGAGGCCGCCGCGGCCTCCTCCCCGCGGTGCCTGTCGTGAGCCGCTACCTGGCGGGGCGCCTCTTCCACATGGTCCTGGTGCTGTTCGGGATCTCGGTGGTGGTCTTCGTCATGCTCAAGCTCACCCCCGGCGATCCCGCGGCCACCTTGCTCGGCGTGCAGGCCACACCCGAGGAGCTGGCCCGGGTGCGCCGCGCCATGGGCCTCGACCGGCCGTGGCTCGTCCAGTTCGGCCTGTGGCTGGGCCGGGTGCTCCAGGGCGACCTGGGGGTATCGTACATCAGCCGCAAGCCCGTCGCCGAGCTGATCCTCACCCGGTTTCCCGTCACCCTGGAGCTGACGGTGGTGGCCATGGTGCTGGCCGCGGCCATCGGCATTCCGGCCGGCGTGATCTCGGCGAGCCGGCGGTACACCGGCCTGGACTACTCCATCACCTCGCTGGCCCTGTTCGGCGTCAGCATGCCGTCGTTCTGGTTCGGCATCCTGCTCATCCTCCTGTTCTCGCTCTACCTGGGCTGGCTGCCGGCGTCGGGCTACGCGCCCGTCGCCCGCGGCCTCGGCGAGCACGTCAGGCACCTGGTGATGCCGGCGCTGTCGCTGGGCCTGTTTCTCTCCGGCAGCCTGGCGCGCTTCACCCGGTCGTCGATGGTGGAGACGCTGGCCCAGGACTACATCCGCACCGGAAGGGCCAAGGGGCTCGCCGAGCGCGTCGTGGTCTACCGGCACGCGCTGAAGAATGCCCTGATCCCCACGGCCACGGTCCTGGGACTGCAGTTCGGCTTCCTCATGGGCGGCGCCGTGATCATCGAGCAGGTCTTCGCGTACCCGGGCGTGGGCTGGCTGGTGCTCATCGCGGTCGCCCAGCGGGACTACCCCGTCGTGCAGGGCGTGGTGCTGGTCGTGGCCGCGGTCTTCGCGCTGGCGAACCTGCTCGTGGACATCGCCTATACCTGGCTGAACCCCAAGATCCGGTACGGGAGCGAGGGGTAGCGACGATGGCCCGGGAGCTCGCGACGCGGGAGCGGGTGGCCCCGGCGCGGCGGCCCGCCTACCAGCCGGCCGGCACGCTGGTGCAGGTGTGGAGGATGCTGCGGCGCCACCGGCTGGCGGCGGTCGGCCTGGTCGTCGCCGGGCTGCTGGTGGGCGCGGCGATCTTCGCCGACCTGGTGGCGCCGTACCCGCCGTTGCAGATCGCCATGCCCGAGCGCCTGCAGCCGCCGTCGCCACGGCACCTGCTGGGCACCGACGACTTCGGCCGCGACGTCCTCTCCCGCATCATCCACGGCAGTCGCGTCTCGCTCCAGGTCGGCGCGATCGCGGTGGGAATCGCCCTGACCGTGGGCGTCGTGCTGGGCATCGCCGCCGGCTACCTGGGCGGCCGGACCGACAGCGTCATCATGCGTGCTATGGACATCGTCCTGGCGTTTCCCGCGATCCTGCTCGCCATCGCCATCATGGCGATCCTCGGCCCCGGCACGGTCAACGTCATGATCGCCATCGGCATCGTCTACGTCCCCATCTTCGCGCGCGTCGTGCGCGCCAGCACCCTGCAGGTCAAGGCCAACGAGTACATCGAGGCCGCGCGGGCCCTGGGCGCATCGGATGCCCGCATCGTCCTCCGCCACGTTCTGCCGGGGACGGTGGACACGGCGGTCGTGCAGGCGTCGCTGTCGCTGGCCTTCGCCATTCTGGCCGAGGCCGCGCTCTCGTTCCTGGGGCTGGGCACGCAACCGCCGACACCGTCGTGGGGCTCGATGCTGGCCCAGGGCCGCGAGTGGATCGAGCGCGCCCCCTGGCTCACGCTCTTCCCGGGCGCCGCCATCTTCGTCACGGTGCTGGCGCTGAACGTCATCGGCGACGGCCTGCGCGACGCGCTGGACCCCCGACTCCGCGTCTAGCCTCGGCGCGCACCGGGGGACCATCTGTTCCTCGGCCCGCGCTCGCCGTCGCAGCCCCGCGCCCGGCGCCGAGGGGAACCCTCCCGCCCGTCGAATCACCAGGGCCGGCATCTTCAGAGCGCGCGGCTGGCGGCCGTGCGGGGATGCCGTGCGGGGGGAC
Organism: Candidatus Fervidifonticultor secundus; assembly: GCA_031459385.1. Lineage (GTDB taxonomy): Bacteria > Sysuimicrobiota > Sysuimicrobiia > Sysuimicrobiales > Humicultoraceae > Fervidifonticultor > Fervidifonticultor secundus. Next base: position 39,962 of record JAVKIP010000013.1, read on the forward strand.
ATTCCGTGGCTCGACAGTGGATGAGCGGGGTCGTGGTGGGGCTGCTGGCGGGGCTGGCGCTGGCACAGGCACGCCCGTGGACGCCGGCGGCGGGCGGCGCGCCCGCAGAGGTGCAGCCGCCCCCGCGGACGATGCTGCCAGGCGGGCAGGTGCGCGACTTCCGCCTCGTGGCGCGACCCGGCAAGTGGGAGATCGCGCCGGGCACGACCGTCGACGCCTGGACGTACAACGGCCAGGTCCCGGGACCCGAGCTGCGCGTGCGCGAAGGCGACCTGGTGCGGGTGATCGTCAAGAACGGGCTGCCGGTGCCCACGACGATCCACTGGCACGGGGTGGACCTCGACTGGCGCATGGACGGGCCGCCCTTCACCAACCAGGAACCCATCCAGCCGGGGAAGGAGTTCCGCTACGAGTTCGTGGCCACCCCCGCCGGGACCCGGATCTACCATTCGCACTTCGACCCCGAACACCAGATGGAACTGGGGCTCTACGGCGCCCTGATCGTCGAGCCCCGCGAGCCCGAACCCGTGCGCTACGACCGCGAGTACACGTTGATTCTGGACGAGCTGGCGTTGGACTTCACGCCGCGGGTGGCGCTGGGCCGGGACCGCCTGCCCATGGCCGAGTTCGGGAACGGCCGCGGCGGTGCGCTCCAGTACGACCTGTTCCTGATCAACGGCAGAGCCGGCAGCGCCATCCCGCCGCTCGTCCTGAAGGAACGCGAGCGGGTGCGCGTGCGGCTGATCAACGTGGGTGCACTGCCCCACGCGATGCACACCCACGGTCACATCTTCAAGATCGTCGCCACCGACGGCAACCCCGTGCCGCCGGCGGGGCAGTGGCGCAAGGACACGGTGCTGATCGGGCCCGGCGAGCGCTACGACCTTGAACTGGTGGGGTACAACCCCGGCGTCTGGCTGTTCCACTGCCACATGCCCAACCACGGGGCCAACGGCATGATGACCTCGATCGTCTACGAGGGCTTCCGGCCGGTGATGGCCCATCCCGACCTCCCCCTGCCCGGGGAGCACCGTCCCCGGGCACCGGCATCCTCGGCAGGCTCGACACCGCCGCCCCCGCCCGGGAGCGGGGGCGCCGCTCCGGCCCAGTTCCGGGGCGAGGCGGCACCGCCGACCCAGCCGCGGAGCGAGGTGGGGGTCCGGATGCTCGACAACCGGTTCGAGCCCGCCACCCTGAGCGTTCCGGCCGGGACGCGCGTGGTCTGGGTCAACCGGGGCATCAACGCCCACACCACGACGGGTATCGACATCCCCTGGGACAGCCCGAACGTCCTCGCCGGGCGGCGCTTCGCCTTCCTCTTCGCGAAGCCCGGCACGTACCGGTACGTGTGCCGCCAGCACCTGCTGAACGGGATGATCGGCACCGTCGAGGTGACGGCAGGAAGGAGGTAGGCGGGATGAGCGTGCGGTATCGTCTGGCGGCCCTCGCCGCCGTTGCCGCCGCGCTGGGGGCGCAGGCGGTCCCGGCGGGGGCTGCCCAGCAAGCGCCGGATTTCTCGCTCGTCAACCAGGACGGCCGCCGCGTCACGCTGCGGCAGTTCCGGGGCCGCGTCGTGCTCATGAATTCATCTACACGCACTGCACCGACGTCTGCCCGCTGGCCACCCTCAAGCTCGCCCAGGTGCAGCGCGAACTGACCGCCCGCGGCTGGTCCGGGACGCGGGTCGTGTTGCTGTCGGTCAGCTTCGATCCCGCCAGGGACACCCCGGCCGTGCTGCGGGCGTATGCCAAGCGCTTCAGGGCCGACACCACGACCTGGCACTTCCTGACGGGTCCGGCGGCGGTCGTCGACAGGGTGATCAAGGCGTATGGGATCCCGGTGAAGCCGGCGGCGAAGCAGGGGCTGGTCGATCACGCCCTGCCGACTCTGGTCATCGACCAACGGGGCGCGCTGCTGGGGCACTACGAACCGGACTTCACGCCAGGTGACGTCGTGAGCGACCTGACGAAACTGCTGGGCCCCTGAGGCCGTCACGTCAGCCAGATCCACGCCGAGGAACAGATGAAGGGCACCGTCGTGGTGGAGTGGGCTCGCAGACGGCGGCGGCAGGGGGAGGGTGCGTCCGCCCCGTCCGTCCGCGCCGTCGCAGGGCCCCGACCTGGCGGCCGCCGCGACGCGGCAGGAGAATGCCCGCGCACCTGTGAAGCACACCCGCTGAACCGGTGCGGCTGCCGGCGAGCGCTCTGGAGATGCCGGGGGCGACCATGCTGTGGGACATCGGACGCTGGGTGGTCACCGGGCTCCTCCTGCTCCTCTTCGCGAGCGTGGCGCTCTTCGAGGTGCTGAACCTGCCGCCCGACGACCCGCTGTTCCAGATGATGGGGAATCCCGCCTGGGTGAAGGACCTGCGCGCCATCCGTCAGGCCGCAGATTCCCGCCAGCCGTACTGGAAGCAGTACCTCGTCTGGCTCAGCCGGTTCACGACCTACCTGTGGGGTCGTCTCCGCCGCGTCAGCCTGCCGGCGGATGCAGCCCGACACGCCGGCACGGCCCGCGCGGCACGCGCTTTTGCAGGCGCATTCGCCCCGACCTCCCGCGCCTAGCGCCGCAGCTCAGCGTACTCGCGAACGTCCAGGAGATCCCGCAGGCCGTCTCCCACGAAGTTGATGCTGAGGACGATGAGCATGATCGCCAGACCGGGGAAGATGCCCAGCCACCACGCGCTCACGAAGAAGGGCCGGGCGTCGTTGAGGATCAGCCCCCAGGTCGGCGTCGTCGGCTTCACCCCGAGCCCCAGGAAGGACAACCCGGCCTCCGCCAGGATCGCGTACGAGACGCTCACGGTGGCCTGAACGATGATGGGCGAGGCGACGTTGGGCAGGACGTGGCGCAGCATGACACGGCCGTCGGAGGCGCCCTGGGCCCGGGCGGCGGTCACGAACTCCTCCTCTCGAACCGCCAGCACCGAGCCGCGGGTGATGCGGGCGAAGTCGTCCAGGAAGGCCAGCGTCACGGCGACGATGACGTTCTCCAGCCCCGTGCCGAAGACAGCCACGAGCGCCACCGCGATGATGAAGTTGGGGAAGGCCCACTGGAGGTCGATGTAGCGCATGACGAGCATGTCGATCCAGCGCCCGTAGTACCCGGATACCAGCCCCAGTCCGACGCCGACCACCGTCGCCAGCGCGACGGTCACCACGCCGACGAACAGCGAGATCCGCGCCCCGTGAATGATGCGGCTGGCGAGATCCCGGCCGAGGTCGTCGGTCCCCAACCAGTGGCGCCTCCCCGGCGGCTGCAGCAGTTCCTGCGACTGCGCGTTGGGGTCGTAGGGCGCGACGGCCGGTGCCGAGACGGCGGCCGCCACGGCCAGCGCCAGCACCAGCAGGCCCAGGCTGGCGCGTCGGTCCCGCCACAGCCGTGCCAGCACCACGCGGACGCCGCGCCGCGAAGCCAGGCGCGGCAGCTCGACGACGGTGACGGAGGCACTCACGGGCTCAGCTTGCGTAACGGATCTTGGGGTTGACAAGGGCGTAGAGCAGGTCCACCGCCAGGTTCATGGCCACGAAGACGGCAGCGATGACCAGGATCGTCCCCTGGACCACCGGGAAATCGCGGTTCAGGATGGCCTCGATGAGGAGCCTGCCCACCCCTTTGATGGCGAAGACGTTCTCGGCGATCACGGCCCCGGCCAGCAGGAGCGCGAAGGCGATGCCCATGACGGTGATGACGGGGATGAGGCCGTTGCGCAGCGCATGGCGCAGGACGACCGCGCGCTCCCCGAGCCCCTTGGCCCGCGCCGTCCGCACGTAGTCTTCCCGCAGCACCTCCAGCAGCGCCGACCGGGTCATGCGGGTCAGGATGGCGGCGAACGAGGTACCCGTGGTGATCGCCGGGAGCACGAGATGCGAGAGCCATGGCCAGAGGCCGGTAGCCAGGGGCTCGTACCCGAATGCCGGCAGCAGCTGCCAGCGCACCGAGAACACGATGATGAGCACGATGCCGACCCAGAAGTCCGGCATGGCCAGGCCCAGGAACGCGAAGCCGGTCAGCGCATGGTCGTAGACGGAGTACTTGCGCACGGCCGAGACGATGCCCGCGGGCAGTGCAATCGCCACCGCCACGAGGAACGACAGCAGAGCCAGTGACAGCGTGCGCGGCAGGGCGTCCCGAAGCAGCACGGCTACGCGCTGCCGGTTCCAGATCGAGTGGCCCAGGTCGCCTCGGGCCACGCGGGCCAGCCAGCGCACGTACTGCACGGGAACCGGGCGGTCGAGCCCAAGTTGCCGCCGGATGAGCTCGACCGCCTGCGGATCCCCTTCGAAGCCGACCAGCGCGCGCACCGGATCGCCGGGAATGGCCCGCATCATCACGAACACCAGCGTGGCCACGGCCCACATGACCAGGGCCGCATAGACGATCCGGCGGAGGATGTACTCCCGCACAGCGGGATGCCCCGCCCGGCTACCGAACGGTAATCGTGTCCAGGTCCCGGAGGCCCGGGATGTGCAGCACCCCCCGTACGTGCTTGCGGTACGCCAGTTCGTCCATGGGGTGGAACAGGAAGACGCAGGGCGCGTCCTTGGCGATGAGGTCCACGGCCGCCTGCACCCAGCGGACCCGCTTGGTGACGTCGGCCGTCTCGCGCTGGGCGTCGTTCAGCGCGTCGACCTGCGGGTTGTTGTACCCGAAGGTGTTGAACTTCGCACCGCTCCAGAACCAGTCGTCGATGGAGTCGTCAGGGTCGGGGTCGCCACCGCTGCCGATCTGCACCAGCTCGTACTGTCCCTGATTGAGGCGCTGCACCTGCACGGGGAAGTCCACTACCTCCAGCTCGATGTCCAGCCGGAGCGTGCGCTTGTAGATGTCAGCGATGACCTCGCCGCGGCGGCGCACGAGGGGCGTGACCAGCATCTTGATCTTGAAGCCATTGGGGTACCCGGCCTCAGCCAGCAGCCGGCGCGCCTCGTCCGGGTCGAACCGCTGGGCGCTCGTCGCGCCCAGATCGCGGAAGTACTGCTTCTGCGCCCGGGGAATGGGGCCGTAGGCCGGCACGCCGCGCCCGAACAGGGCGCGGCGGATCAGGTCGTCTCGATCCATGCCCTTGGCCATGGCCAGCCGCACCTTCTGGTCGTCGGTGGGCAACCGGTCCCGGCCGATCCGCTGGGCCTTGTCCCGCCGCAGGTTGAAGAAGATGGCCTGGAAGCCCGGATCGTCGGCGGAGGAGATGGTGACCTGGGGGTTGCCGGCCAGCCGAGGCCGCAGGGCCTCCGGAACGGCATTGATGTACTCCACCTGCCCAGACTCGATGGCCGAGACCAGCGTCGCCGGCTCCTCGATGTTGAAGATCGTCACCCGGTCGACCAGGGGGCGGCCGCTGACGTGGTAGTCGGGGAACTTTTCCAGCACCAGCCGCTCGCCCAGCCGGTGTTCGACGATGCGGAACGGCCCGGTGCCCACCGGCCGTCGGGTGTGCCCTTCGCGTCCCAGCTGCTGGATGGCCCGCCGGTTCACGATGGTCAGGGCCCGGCCACTGCTGCGCTCGGTGATCTTGATCAGGAACGACGCCCGGGGCTCCTTCATGTGGAAGCGAACCGTGAAGTCGTCGAGCTTCTCCAGCCGCTCGATGGGGTCGAGGATCGAGCGGTGGAGCGACTGCGTGGCGGGATCGCGGGTCCGGTTGAAGGTGAAGACGACGTCGTCGGCCGTGAACCGGTCGCCGTTGTGCCAGCGCACGCCCCGGCGGAGCCGGAAGGTCCAGGTGAGCCCGTCGCTGGACACCTCCCAGCCCTCGGCCAGGTCGGGGCGCGGGATGAGCCCGGCATCGATGTGCGTCAGGCCACCCAGCACGTTGCTCGTGACCTGGAACTGCACGACCTGGTTGATGTAGGCCGGGTCCAGGTTGGTGAACTCACGCACCGCCCAGGCAGCCTTCAGTTCGCCGCCGGGCTGGCCCTGCGCGAAGGCCGGGGCAGGGGCGAAGAGCGGCACCAGGTAGTGCAGGGCGCCGCTGGCGAGGACCAGCCTGAGCATCGTCCGCCGCGTCAGGCGGTCGCTGCTCAGGTCTTCCCAGTCGAGGCCGAGGCGGGGATCCCGGGGGTCGAAGTCCGCCGCCCACGCGAGGTCTTCCAGGACGCGCGCTCTCTCCTCCATGTCGGCCCTCCTGGCGGGTTATCGTCCTGCGCGATCGTGAGCATCGTGCCGCGGCGGCGAAGCCCCGCAGCCACCATAGCCGATCTTCACGCTCGCAACGACGCCTCGATTAGGTCGAAGTGCCGATCCATGGCGCGTACCGCCTGGTCCCTCTGGCCAGCGGCCAGGGCCCGATAGATGTCAGCGTGCGCCTCGTACATCGTGGTAAAGAACGCGCTGTCCGGCGCGTACTCGCGACGCCGCATCTCCAGCGCCAGCTGGCGCTGCATGATCTCCAGCAGAGGACGGACGGCCCGCACGAGCAGGTCGTTGCCGGTCAGGCGGAGGATCGCCACGTGAAATGCCACGTTGGCGGCACCGAAGCGGTCGTAGTCCCGGGCTGCCGCCGCAGTACCCATCTCGTCGAGCGCCTGCTCGACGTCCTCGAGCCCGCCAGCCAGGGCTCGCTCGGCCGCGACCTCGACCACGGCCCGCTCGAGGACACGCCGGGCCTCGAGGGCCTCGACGGGGCTTTCCTCCTCTTCGAGCAGCGAGAGCGCGACTTCCCGGTGCTCGGGCACCCGGACGACGTAGGTGCCTTCACCCGCCCGGCTTTCCAGGATCCCCACCACCTGGAGCGCGCTGAGCGCCTCGCGCACCGAGGGCCGGCTGACGCCCATCTGCTCGCCGATCACCCGCTCCGACGGCAGCCTGTCGCCGACGTTATAGTCTCCCCGCCGAATCGCGTCGATGATCTGCTCGGCGACGTACGTACTCTTGCGCTTTGTGGCGATACGTTGAAAGGTCATCGCAGTTGCCCAAATCCTAAGGACGGCCTGTCAGGTTGTCAAGCGGTATGACCAATGGCGACCGACGAGGGCATGCAGCACGAAGGCCATGGCGAAACTCGGCAGCGACGCGCCCATCCCCGGCGCCAGACCCTTGACGCCGAGTGCCGGTAGCCCGGCGATGGCCAGGTACGTGATCACTCCGGCGGCCCAGACCGCGATCGCAGGCCAGTTCGTCCCGCCCCCGTACCAGTACATGCCGCCGGCCCGCAGCAGCTCGGCGGGCTCGTAGCGCCAGCGGCGCACCACGACGTAGTCGGCGGCCAGCACGCCGAGCAGCGGCACGAACGCCGACCCGATGAGCAGCAGGAAGCTCTCGTACTGTGTCAGCGGCACGGTCCACGCGATGGCCAGGACGACGACGCCGATCCCCAGAATCAGCCGTCGCTGGGAAGCCGCGGGAACGAGGTTCTGAATCGAGACGGCCGTCGAGTAGATGTTGGCGAACGCCTCGTCGGTCTCGTCCACCAGGATCACCAGCAGCGCAAGCCACCCGGCCGTCAGGCCGGCGATGGCCGCCAGCAGCGGCGCGATGGGCGCCTGCGGGTCGAACGCCACGCCGGCCGCCAGGACCAGTGCGGCGCCCAGCGCATAGAACCACACATGGGGAATGAAGTAGCCCACAGCCGTGCCCCAGAACGCGTCGCGCCGCGACCGCGCAAACCGGCTGTAGTCCGCCACCAGCGGGAACCACGAGATCGGCATGGCGACCACCAGGTCCACGGCCAGCCAGAATGACATCTCGCCGGTACCCGGCCGCGCCACCAGCGCCCGGAGGTCGTAGGCGCCCAGCAGCGCCACGGTGATCCACAGCGTGGACGCCGCGACCGCCCATACGGCGAACTTCTCCAGCCACCGCTTCACGACCACCACCGGCCCGCCCAGCGCCATGATGACCGTGAGCACGGTGAAAACCAGCGCCCACAGCCGGTAGGCCGACGGCAGCCCCATGAACCGCACCATCAGCATGTCCACGGCCTGGGCCATCACGATGACCTCGAACGCCGCCCATCCCAGCAACTGGAGGACGTTGAGCACCGTGGGGGCGTACGACCCGCGCACGCCCAGGGGCGCCCGCAGGAGCACCATGGTGGGCACGCCAGCGTCGCTGCCGATGGCCGCGGCGACCCCCAGGAGCAGGTTGCCGATCACGGCGCCAACGACGATCGCCAGCAGTGCCTGGCCGAGCCCCAGCCCCGGCACCAGGAACATGCCGACCACCATCACCAGGAAACTCACGCCGAGGTCGGCCCACAGCACGAAGGTGTCCCACAACCCCAGCGCCCGGCGCTGAGCCGGGACCGGCTCGATGCCCGCGTGGGCAGCATGCTGCGCAAGCGTTGCCACGGATCGCCTCCGGGAACGCAAAGAGCCGCCGGTGAACCGGCGGCTCTGACGCATCCAACTCCCTCCGCTGGTATTACCCAGCTCAGGTTCAGACGGTCGGTGGCGGGACGGCCACCCTCTCAGCCCGGCTCCCCGAGCTCCCGCGTACTATGGGTCTATGGACTCTAGCCTACGGCCGGCCGCGAGATCTGGCAAGGGGCCCGGCGTACTGGCCCTGGCGAGGGCGCGTGAGCTCTCGGTACAATGAGGCCGGTAGCCAACCCCCGCAGGGAGGAGGGATTTGCCTTGACGTACCGTCCCGGAGGATTGCTCGCGGTCGTCGCGCTGCTGGCGGCGCTGGTGCTCCCCGCCGCCCAGCCGCCGGCGGTCGCAGCACCCACGATTCGGCTCTCGATCGCGACCGGTACGACCGGCGGAGTCTACTTCCCGCTTGGCGGCGGGCTGGCATCGCTGATCTCCAAGGAACTGCCCGGTATCACGGCCACCGCCGAGGTCACCCCCGCGTCGGTGGACAACATGCGGTTGATCCAGGCCAAGCGGGCCGACCTCGCGTTCACGCTCGCTGACACCGCCTACGACGCGTTCAAAGGGCTCGAAGCCTTTCGCGGCGCACCGGTGCCGATCCGCACGCTGGCCCCGCTGTACAACAACTTCAACCACCTGGTGACCGTGGAGGGTACCGGCATCAGCACCATCGCCGACCTGCGGGGCAAGCCCGTCTCGGTCGGGCCGCCGGGCAGCGGCACCGAGCTCACGGCGCTGCGCATCCTCGAGGCCGCGGGGCTGAACCCGGACCGGGACATCCGCAAGGAGCGTCTGGGGCCGGCACCGTCGGCGGACGCTCTCAAGGACCGCAAGATCGTAGCCTTCTTCTGGAGCGGCGGCCTGCCCACGCCCAGTGTGCTCGACCTGGCCGTCTCGCCCGGCGTGCGCATCAAACTGGTACCGCTCGACTCCCTGTTGCCCGCCATGCAGAAGAAGTGGGGTAACCTCTACTTCCGCTCTGTCATCCAGAAGGAGTTCTACCCGGGCATGGCGGCCGATGTGCCCACGATTGGCGTGGCGAATCTCCTGGTGGTCCACCAGGACTTCAGCGCCGATCTGGCGTACCGCATCACGAAGCTCCTGTTCGAGAAGCGCGACGACCTGGCGCGGGTGCACAAGGAGGCCGCCAACATCACCCTGATCGGTGCCGCGGGCCGCTCCCCCGTGCCCTTCCACCCCGGCGCCATCCGGTACTTCAAGGAGCGCGGCGTCGAAGGGTTCTAGGCGCGCGCCGTGGGTGCCGGGCGCTGCGGCGGGGACGCTCGTCCTCGCCGCAGCCGTGCTGCTGGCGCCCGTGCCCGTGCTCGAGGTGACCCACGAGAGCACCGGCCGGGTGCTGTGGCGCGTCCCCCTGCGCCAGGGCTCGGTGGTGGAACTGCGCTACACCAGCTCGCTCTTTCGGGTGCCGGTCGTCGAGCGCTTCACGGTCGAGGGTGGGAGGCTGCGGCTCGTCGAAGTCCTCTCCCCCGCGGACGCGGTCTTCGAGTACCTGCGCATGGACCCACCCTATGTGCGGCGCGGTCCGTGGCTGGCGGCGACGCCGCAGCAGCCGGTGGAGTTGCCGGCGGTGGTCACCCGCATCGGGCAGACCGGCCAGCAGCGCCTGCGCGTCGACGGCGCCGAACTGGCGCTCTTTCGCGTCGGCACCGGCGAGGCCGTGCGGATCGCCGTGGAACGCCGGGCCCGCGGGTTCGCGCTGTGGGGGCGGCAGGCCCTGCCGCAGGAGTAGCCGATGACGCCACCTGACGAACTCGAGCCGGCCCTTGCTCGATCCGAGGAAGAGCTCAAGGAGATCGTCGAGGAGTACGAGGGCAAGACCCGGCGCCTGACCGGCTGGTGGGGCGCGCTGGTGGTCGCCGTGGGCGTCGCCATGGCCCTCTACCACCTCTACGCCGCGACGGTCCCGTTCGTCCGCCAGATCCACCTCGTGCGGCACCTGATGTTCGTGCTGTTCTTGAGCTTCCTGCTCTACCCCGGCACGCGGCGGTCCCTGGCACGGACCGCGCCGACCTGGTGGGACGTGGCGCTGGCCGCGGCGGCCCTGGTGTCTCTGGGCTACATTCTGGTAGACTTCGAAGCCTTCATCTACCGCGCGTACATCCCGACCCGGCTGGACATGGTCTTCGGCATCGTCACCATTCTGCTGGTGCTGGAGGCGACGCGGCGCACCGTAGGCAACGCCCTGCTGCTGGTCGTGATCGCCTTCCTCATCTACGCCTTCATGGGCCCCTGGCTGCCCGAGCCGTGGACGCACCGGGGCTACGACCTCGTCCGCGTCGTGGGCCAGCTCTACATCACGCTCGAGGGCATCTTCGGCGTACCGCTGGAGGTCTCGGCGACGTTCATCATCCTCTTCACGATCTACGGGGCGGTGCTCGAAGCCTCGGGGGCGGGCAGGTTCTTCGTGGACCTGGCGCTGGCCCTGACGCGCGGCCGGCGCACCGCACCCGGCCAGGCTACGACGATCGCGTCGTTCCTGCTGGGCGGCCCCTCGGGCAGCGGCGTCGCCACGACGGTCACCGTGGGCGCCATCACCTACCCGCTGCTGAAGCGGGCCGGCTACAGCCCCGAGTCGGCGGGGGGGCTGCTGTCGGCCGGCGGTATCGGGGCGGTCATCTCGCCGCCGATCCTGGGGGCGGCGGCGTTCATCATCGCCGAGATCCTCAAGATCTCGTACCTCCAGGTGCTGGTGATGACGATCGTTCCCACCGTCCTGTACTACTTCTCGATCATGCTGATGATCGAGTTCGACGCACGACGCATGGCGCTGCGGGCGGTGGAGATTCAGGCCGGCGAGGCGCGGGCGCTGGTGCTGCGGTACTGGTACCTGCTGGCGTCGCTGGTGGTCATTCCGCTGTTTATGGTCATCGGCTTCACAGCCATCAAGGCGGTCACATGGGCGATCGGGCTGGCCGTGCTCACCAGCTTCCTGCGGCCCGAGACGACGCTGGTGCGCTGGCGGCCGGCCGAGCCGGGTGGGAGCAGCCCGGCCGTCGCAGATCGGCGCGACCGACCGGCCCGCGGGGCCCGCCGCGGCGGCGTGCCGGCCAGCGGTTGGCTCGCCGGCAAGGTGCTGCGCGCCGGCGCGGCGGGTAGGAGGCTCGGCAGTGGGGTGCTGCGCGGCGGCCTGCGCCTGGGCAGTCGGGTGTTCGACCCGCGGGGGCTCATCGGCGCGCTGGATGCCGGCAGCCGCCAGGTGCTCAGCGTGGCCGTCACGTGCGCGGCCGCCGGACTCATCGTGGGCGTCGTGAACCTGACCGGCCTGGGCCTGAAGGTCTCGGACATCATCATCGCCTATGCCGGCGGCCGCCTGCTGCCGACGCTGATCTACGCCGCCCTGGCGCTGTGGGTGCTGGGCCTGGCCCTCCCGATCACGGCCACGTACATCATCGCGGCGGTGATCGTGGCGCCCGCCATGACCAAGCTCGGCGTCCCCGAGCTCGCCGCCCACATGTTCATCTTCTACTATGCCATCCTCTCCGAGGTCTCGCCGCCGGTGGGCCTGTCGCCGCTCGCCGCAGCGGCGTTGACGGGCGGCCGGCCGTTTCGGACGATGATGATGGCGTGGAAGTACACGCTGCCGGCGTTCGTGGTGCCGTTCATGTTCACGATCCATCGCGACGGCCTGGGCCTGCTCCTCCAGGCACCGTGGCCGGTAGTCGCCCAGGTCACGGTGACGGCGGCTTTCGGCCTGACGGCGCTGGCCGGCGCGCTGGCGGGCTGGTTCCTCCGGCAGGCCACGGTACCGGAACGGCTGGTGCTGGCAGCGGCCGGCCTCGTGCTGATCTACCCTGCCGGCGCGCAGGATCTGGTGGCGATCGCGGCCGTGCTGGCGGTTGGGATCGTGCAGTGGGTGACGCGCACCCGGCAGGTGGCGGTCACGCGGGGGTGAGAGCGATGCCGGAAGAGGATCGGAGCGCGGCGGCGGGCCAGACTGCAGCGGCCGGTCAGACCGGCGCAGAGGCGGGCGCGGCGGCGGGCCAGACTGCAGCGGCCGGTCAGACCGGCGCAGAGGCGGGCCCGGCCCCGCCTGTGCTGGACGTCGTGCAGACGTTCCTCAGCGTGCTGGCTGCCCGCGCCTGGCAGCACATGGGTCTGGTGCCCGACCCCGGGAGCGGCAAGGTCGAGCGCAGGCTCGACGAGGCGCAGGTGGCCATCGATGCGGCCGCGGCCCTGGCCGAGGTGCTGCGCCCGCGGGTAGAAGAGCGCGACCGGCGCGAGATCGAGACCCTCATCACCAATCTGCGCCTGAACTTCGTCGAGCAGAAGAGCCGGGCGCAGTAAGGGCAGCCGGTGGCCGCGTACGCCGAGGTGGCCGCGGACACGTGCACGTGATCCCCGCCGCATCCTACGTGCGGCTCAAGCATGCGCTGAGCGCGCTGGCGCTGGACGCGGTGCGCGGACGGCCGGCCGCGCGCGCGGCCGCACGGCGGCTGGAGGCGTTCTGGCTCGCGGAGGGGACTCCAGACGGCCTGCGCGCCGCCCCGGGCGGCCCCGGCCTCCACGCGGTCCCCGGCGGCCGCGGGAACGCTGGCCGCGGTGACGCCGGCCTCCGCCGTCTGCTGCGTGACGGGCTGCTCGAGCGCAGCGGCGGCTCGCTCGCCTTCCCCGAGGGCTACCGGCCCCACGCGGCCTACGCCCGCCGCCAGGCGCTGCGGCTGGCCGGCGCCCTGCGCGCGCTGGACGCCCGACCGCGCCGACGCGGTCATCGTGCCGCGGTCGCCCGGGGTGCGGCGCTGTTCGACGCGGGCCTCTTCTTCGAGTGCCACGAGTTCTTCGAAGAGATCTGGCGGCGCGCACTGCCGGCCGACCGTGCATTCTACCAGGGCATCATCCTGGTCGCGGCCGCCTTCTATCACTATGAGAAGGGCACCGCGCACGGGGCACGGGTGAAGCTGGCCGAAGGGATGAAGCGACTGCGCCGCTGCCCGCCGGTGCACCGGGGCGTGCGCGTCGACGCCTGGCTCGAGCGGCTGGAGCCGTGGATGGTCCGCGTGGCAGGCGGCGAGGCGGGGCGGGCACTGGCCGCGCACGAGATCCCGACGATCCCGCTGGCAGACTGACCGGGGCGATCGTGGCCCCGCAGACGCCGACGCCCGCATGACCGGGGCTGGCCCTCTACGCCGGCGGCGCCATGCCCAACGCCGCGGCGACCTTCTCCACTTCCGCCACCACGTGCGGCGGCAGCGGGATGCCCGCGGCCGCGTACTCCACCGCGCGGGTGTGCTCGATCTCGCCGGGCAGGTACACGCGATCGACGCCGTCGGCCGCCGGCAGCGCACGCACACTGCGGATCAGGGCGTCCACCCGCGTCGTGAACTGCTCGAAGGGCACGAACGCCTCCACCGCGATGGCGATGCAGAGATGGCCCAAGCCCTGGGCACGGTCCAGCTCGTCGTAGAGCGACGCGATCTCCGGCCCCGAGCGCGCGCCCGTGAGCAGTCCGGCCAGAATGTCCGCGGCGAGCGCCAGCCCCGACCCCTTTGGCCCGCCCAGCGGCAACAGTGCGCCCGTCAGCGCCGCCACCGGGTCGGTGGTGGGCCGGCCGTCGCGGTCGAGGGCCCAGCCCAGGGGAATCGCCTCGCCGCGCGCCGCCGCGGCCTGGATGCGGCTGTGCGGTACGACGCTCGTGGCCATGTCGAGGACCACCGGCGGCTCGTGGCCCGCAGGCACCGCGATCGCCAGGGGATTGGTGCCGAGGAATGCCGCCCGCGTGCCCCATGGCGCCACCTGCGCGTCGGCGTTGGTCAGCACCACGCCGATCGCGCCACGGGCCACCGCCCGCAGCGCCGGATAGGCCAGCATCCCGCAGTGGCTGCTGTTGCGGACACCAACGGCAGCGATGCCGTGACGGGCCGCCCGGTCCAGCGTCAGGTCCATCGCGCGCACGACCGCCGGAATGCCGAGCCCGGCGCCCGCGTCCAGCAGCACCGCCGCACCCCCGTCGCGCACGACCGACAGGACGGCGTCAGGGTCGAACGAGCGGCGCCGCAGGCGCGCCACGTAGACGCCCAGCCGCACCACGCCGTGCGTGTGGACGCCCCGCAGGTCGGCGGCTACCAGACCGTCGGCGGTGATGCGGGCGTCCTCGGGCCGGGCGCCCGCCAGTCCCAGCGCGCGCCCGGCGAACGCGCGGAGCACGTCGGCTTTGTACCGCCTGGTGCGCGCGTCCATCCCCACGGCTTCCTCCAGACTCTCCAGAACGTCTTCCTACGGCTTCCACCTGAGCCCCACGCGCCCTGCTCGTTGCGGTGGCCCCCGGGGCTCCCTGAGCAATCCCCGGAGCTACCTGGGTATTCCCGGGGCCACCTGGGTGATCCCAGAGGCTGCTCCCGGGCTGCGCCTTGACAGGTCCCCGGGCTGTGTTACGCTAGGCTCGCCGGTGCGGTGATTTCGTCCGACGTCCTAATCGCGCGGAGTTGCGTCGCGGAGGAGTACGGTAGCCCGGTAACCGGCCCGCCTGCTAAGCGGGTGGGCGAGTGTTGAGCTCGCCTCGCGGGTTCAAATCCCGCCTCCTCCGCCATTCCAGGGTCGACAGCCCGGAGACGCGGAGAGCGGCAGCATCAACGGCGGCCCGATGAAGTGGCCCATGCCAGGCCGAGCGACCGCCGTAGCCGGTCGACCGGGCAGCTGGTAGAATGAAGCCATCAATCGGCGCGGGGCTGGTCCCGATCCCAGACGGGAGGTTGGAGCCGGTTCCGGAACGCGCGCCCGTAGCTCAGCGGATAGAGCGTTGGCCTGCGGAGCCAAAGGTCGTGGGTTCAAGTCCCGCCGGGCGCGCCAATCCAGTCCCGGGGCGCTCATAGATTCTCCGCTGCGGGGCTTTACCATGCGGACCCCGAGACACCCCCCCGACGTGCCCACCGAGGAGGAGCTGCGTGCGGTGCTCGCGGCCTGTCCCGAGACGCTGGAAGGTGTGCGCAACCGCACCATGGTCCTGGTGCTCGCTGACAGCGCCCTGCGCGCCGGCGAGTTCTACACTGCTGATCGAGGATTGGCGGCCGGCTGATCGCGGCCTGTTCGTGCGGGCCGGGAAGGGCCGCAAGACCGGGTGGCGTTTGTCGGGCCAATGGCCGCACGGGCGCTGAAGACGTGGCTGGCGCTCCACCCTGCGCTTTCCCAGAATTGGGTGGATGCTGTCGTATGGAATCGCCTACGCGCCGCGCTGCGGCGCGAGCTCGAGCAGTTGCTCGCCGCCATCCGCAGCCGCGACGGGGAACAGGCGCCGAATGACGCGTCAGGCGGCCGACCACTGTGGCGCGTCAGCGTAGGGAATCGGATGACGGTGTCCCGCCGGGGGTGTCGGCCAAGCCTCGGCCCGCGCTCGTGAGGCCGAGGCGGTAGGCAGCGGCCACAGCTTCGGTGCGCGTGTGCACGTTGAGCTTCCTGAGGACAGCCGAAACGTGGTGGTCCACGGTCTTGAGCGAGAGGAACAGGCGGGTGGCGATCCCCGCGTTCGGTAGGCCTTCCGCCAACAGCGCCAGGACCTCGAGCTCGCGGGCGGTGAGGCCTGCCGGATTACCCCGCGTGGCCATCCGAGAGCCGCGGGGAATGCCACGGACGCCCCGGGCGCGCATGACGCGCCGCAGCAGGTCGATCGCCGGCCTGGCGTCCAGTTCCTCGAAGATCTCCAGCGCAGAGCGCTGCGCGGCCTCATCGCCCTCGGAGAGGGCCATCGCCTGCTCGTAGGGACATCCCAGCCGCGCCCACGCGTCGGCCGCCGCGCGCCACTCACCGCGGATCTGCATCGCGAACGGTTGGGCGCTCTGCTCGGGGAGCGCCGACAGCGCTCCCGCCTTCCAGAGCCAGTACGCCAATTCGCCGACGGCCCAGCGGCTGCCGAGACGCCGCGCCAGAGTGAGGGTCGGCTCGACGAGGGCCGGGATGCGGTCGGCCTGTCCTGAGAGCCAGGCGAACTCGGCCCGCCCGGCCGCGGCGGGCCACAGGCGCTGGAGGTCGCCGGTCACCTCGGCCAGGCGCCAGGCTTCGTCGAGGGCCTCGGCGGCCTGCGGGTCGCCGCGTCGCGCCCGGATGCGCCCGAGGACCGTGAACGCCACGATTGGGGTGATGGGCCAGACGCCCGGCTTCGACGCCACCTGCGCGGCCAGCTCGCCGGCCTCCGCCCACCGGCCCTGCTCGAACCGCACGCGCGCGAGCCAGGCCGTGGCGTAGTGCACCTGCGCGTCCAGGTCCCGCTGCGACGAGAACGCGATCGTCTCCTCCAGGTAGCGAATTGCGGTCGGGTAGTCGCGGATCTCGCCGGACGCGCTGCCCAGGTTGCCGAGGGCGCCGGAGGCAGCGATGTCGAGACCCGCCTCCTTCGCGACGCGGAAGCTCTCTTCGAGCCTCGCGATCCCCTCGCGGCGTTCCAGCAGCACGATCTCCGTAGACCCGACCGCGTTCAGGGCCCGCGCCAGGGCCTGGGTCGCGCCGATGCGGCGGGCCAGCTCGATCGCCTTCGTCCCCCACTCGATGACGGCGCGGGCATCGCGGGCGAGCATGCCAAGGGAGCTGCGCGTGGCGTAGGCCGTCGCGAGCTCGGGCCCGTGCGGCAGAGGCTCCAGCAGGTCGATCGCCTCCTGCGCGTGCGCCGCGGCCTCGGCGCTACGCCATGCGCTCCACAGGATCATCGCATACTCCGCCAGGGCCGCACCCTCGCGCACCCGGTCGCCCATCCGGCGCCGGATCTCCAGCACCTGCGCGCGCGCCTCCAGCGCCTCGGGGATGTGGTCGGTCGCCCGGGCTTCGACCGCATAGCCTTCGTACAGCGCGGCCAGCGCCTCCGGCTCGAGCCGCGCAGCGAAGCGTAGCGCCCGCGCGTACTGCTCGAAGGCCTGGCGGTGCGCGCCGCGGGCCGCCGCGTCGTGCGCGGCCGCGGCGGCGTGCCGGAGCACCGCCTCCCCGTCGCCCGCCACCTCGGCGTGGTACGCGAGCCGTGCTGGATCGGCGCCCGCCTCCCGCTCGAGCGCGGCCAGGGCGCGAGCGTGGAGGCGGCGCCGCTCGTCCGGCGGCACGGTGTCCTCGACGGCCAGGCGGGTGAGTTCGTGCCGAAACCGGAGGGTGTGGCCCTCGTCCACCAGGACCCCGGTGCCCAGGCACTCGGCGACGGCGTCGTCGGGGGCGTGCGTCATCTGGGCCAGCAGCCGACGCTCCACGCGGCCCGGCACGACCGCGGCGGCCTCTGCCACCCGTCGCGCGGCCGCGGAGAGCCGCGAGGTGCGCGCGAGCACCGCGTCGCGGACTGTGACCGGGAGGCCTCGCGCCGGGCTCGCCAGGATCTCGGTGACGTAGAACGGATTGCCGCCGGTGACCGCGTAGAGTCCTTCGGCGGACCGGCCGGCGCGTCGCGCCAGCGCGGCGACCGCGGCTTCCGAGAGGGGCGGGAGCCACACCCGCGTCACGCTGGCTGCCGGGAGGTCGCCCAGCACGCGCCGGAGCGGGTGGCTGGCGGTCACCTCGTCGTCGCGATACGTGAGGATCAGCATCGCCCGCGTCCGGTGGATTCGCCGTCCCACGAACTTAACCAAGTCGAGGGTGGCTTCGTCGGCCCAGTGGACGTCCTCGAACACGACGAGGGTGGGCCGCGTGGCCGCGCGGAGGTCGTTGAGGAAGGCCGTGAAGATGGCGGTCCGAGGGGCCTGGGTCTCGAGGAGCGAGAGCAGGTTCGACCGCTCCTGCAGGGCGATGTCGTGCAGCGGGCCTAGCGGCCGCGGGGTGAACAGCGCCTCGCACCCGCCCCAGAGCGCGCGCACGGCGTCGCGGTGTGCCGAGACGAAGTGCTCGACGAGGACGCTCTTGCCGATGCCGGCCTCGCCGAACACCAACGCCACGCGGCCCTCGCCGCCGGCCGTGACGCTGAAGGCCCGGCCGAGATCGGCGAGCTGGGCACCCCGCTCGAGTAGCTCCATGGGACTCCCCGCCACGCGGTTTGCCGCCGGACGCGTCTGTGCCTCCATCCTCGGCCGGTGAGCGCGGACCCTCGCGCGACGCCGGCCGCCTCGCGCGCCGGCAAAGATAGGGAGCCGCGCCCGCCAATCTGGGGAGCCTTCCCGATGCGGCCGATCCTGGTGGGCGGCTATCCTCGCGGCAGACATCGATCCGCAGGAGGAGGGAGAACATGCCGCGCTACCTGGTGGAGCGCACGTTTTCCGACGGCCTGGCCATCCCGATGACCGAGGAGGGTACGGCCGTCTGCCGGACCGTCGTAGCCAACAACGCCGAGGACCTGGTCACCTGGGTGCACTCGTACGTGACCCCCGACAAGACGAAGACCTTCTGCATCTACGACGGTCCCTCGCCGGAGGCGATCCGGCGTGCCGCGCGCCGGAACAACCTGCCGGTCGACCGGATCACCGAGGTCAGCGTGCTCGATCCCTACTTCTACCGGTAAGCGATCCGCAAGACCGTCGAGGAGGTGGAACAGATGACGAAGGTGCGTACGGGCGTCCTCATCGCCGCGCTCGTCCTGGCCCTGGCAGGCCTGCACGCCCAGGCAGGCACGCAGCGCCGGATGGCAGTACAGCCGGCTGCCCAGACGGTGCATCCGGACGTCGTGAACAAGATCGCTGCCGCGCGGATGGCGACCGCGAAGTACGTCAACGACCTCGAGCGCGCGAAAGCCGACGGCTACACGATCATCACGCCGATGATCCCCAACATGGGGTACCACTTCCTGAACCCGAAGATCGAGGGGTTCGACGTCACGAGGCCGCCGATTCTGGTCTACGTACGCAAGGGCGGCGCCTGGCAGCTCGTGGCCATCGAGTGGGTGTTCCCGCGTCGCCCCGCGACCCCGCCGCTGCAGGGGGCGCAGTACGGCTCGTTCGGCGCGGCGTGCCACTACGCCGACGGCTCGTTCATCGAAGCCGCTGCGGAGGCCAGGTGCGGGAGGACCAACCCGCAGACCGGGGCCGCGTTCAGCTTCTGGCACGGCCCGCTGGTGACCCTGCACCTGTGGATCTGGTACCCGAACCCCAACGGCATCTTCGGGGAGTTCAACCCGCTGCTGACGCCGTTCAACAACGAGTAGATGCGCTGGATGTTGCTCGTGCTGGCCTCGGCGTTGGCCGCCTGGTCGCCTCGGCCGGCCGATGCCGAGGCGGCTCGCGCCACCGCAGCTCGAGGCGGACTACCTCCGGGTGGTGGCGGTCCAGCTCGTCACCGAGGCGGTCTACGTGGACGCGCCCGGACTCGGCGTTGTCCGCCTGAACCTCGGAGGTTCGGCGAGGCTCGACTTCCTGCCCAGGCGCCGGGGGCGCTTTCCTTTCGCCTGCACCATCGAGGGTCACCGCGAGGCTGGCATGACGGGCCTCCTGGAGGTGCGCTAAATTCGCCTGCCGAGCGCAGGACCATCGACGAGGCGCTACCCGCTGACGCAGGAGGCGGCCAGCTCCCGGGCCGGATCTGCTTCCTCGTACACGATCCGATAGATCGCCCGGAGGAGGGGCAGGCGGTCCGCGACGGCGTGATCCTGCGCGAACCGCCAGCACCAGTGGATGGCGGCGTACCCTTCGGTCAACTCGCCCCGCGCCTTGAGCCGCTCAACCACCAGCGCCGTGGGCAGCCCGCTGCCCCGCATCTCGCCAAACGTTCGGTTGCGGCCGGCGACAGCGGTGACGAAGAGGTCTCCGACCCCGCCCAGGCCGTAGAAGGTTTGCGGCTGGATATCCACGTGCCGGCCCAGGGTCTCCATTTCCTCAATGGCGCGGGAGAACAGGGCGGCCTTGAGGTTGTAGAGGGCTTCCGCCCGTCCCGCGGCCACCAGACCGTCGCAGAGGCCCACGGCGATGGCGTAGACGTTCTTCAGGGCGGAGCACAGTTCTAGCCCCTGCTGATCGGTGCTCTCATGGACGCAGTAGTACGGTGTCTCCATCCACCGGCGAGCCTGCTGTCGTATCTGTGCGTCCGGAGAAGCGTACGTGACCTCGGTAGGCACCCGTCTGGCGAGCTCCACGGCCTTGCTGGGGCCACCGATGGTGACAGTGCGCGCCGTCCACCTGGCATAGATGGCCGTCGAGAGCGTCAAGACCTGCCCGTCGAGCGGCACCAATCCCTTGGAGGCCACCGGCAAAGGGGTCCCGGGCCGCATCAGCCCATGGGCGCGTTCCAGCACCGGCAGCGCCCCCTCGGACGTCACGGCCAGGATGACCAGGTCGGCGCCCTCCAGCGCCGCTGCCAGCTCTGCCGATGCGAACGGGGTGACCGATGCGGGCAAGGGGAGCTTGAGCTTGGGATGGGCCTCGCCCGCACGCAGGGCTTCAATGATGTGGTCATCCAGGTGGGTCCCCCACAGGGCAACGGTGTGCCCGTTGTCGCTGGCGGGCACACTCAGCGCAGAGCCCATGAACCCCGCACCCAGAATCGCAATCCGGCCCACTGTCCCAGTGCCTCCTCTACCGACACCGACGTGGCGGCAGTCTGTCTAGATCTCGTACGTCTCGGTCTCGACCACCGCCTCCACCGGCCCGTCGAATTCTGCGGCCGCCGCGTCCACTTCCTCGACGGGATCGGTACATGGGAAAAAATGCGTCAACAGCAACCGGCGCGCGCCCGCCCGGGCTGCCAGACGCCCGGCTGTCAGGCCCGAAAGGTGCACAAACGCCGCGCCGATCTCCTGCAGGCGCTCTGAGAACGTCGCCTCCGCCAGCAGCAGGTCGGCCCCCCGCGCGAGGCGCTCGATGCCCTCACACACGCCGGTATCGCCGGTGTAGACTAGCGACTTCCCGTCCCGCTCCAGACGCAAGGCATACGCCTCGACGGCATGGTGTACTCGCTCCCACCGAATGGTGAACCCGAGCAGCTGCATGTTGCCGCTGCCAGTCATGACGTGGAAGTCGAAATCGCCCACGATGCGGATCCCTTCACCCTCTGGGCCAAATGCTATGAGGTGCTCGCGGGCACCGCCAGGAGCGAGGACCGGTGGTCGCGCGATCCAGCGTCGCGGAGGGAAGGGAGCGTACTCCAACGCCAGTTGGAAGGCCGGGAAGTCGGCTACGTGATCCGGGTGCAGATGCGACAGCATCACGGCGCCGATGGATCGCGGGTCCCAGCGTGCCAGGAGTCGAGAGACCACCCCGTAGCCTACGTCGAGAAGCAGCCGGGCATCTCCCCCCTCCACCAGGTACCCGGCGCACGCCTCCCCCGGCCTGGGATATCCTCCGGAGCGCCCCAACACGGTCAGACGCATGGCTCGCCCCTTAGCCTTTCAAGCCGCCGGCTGTCAGGCCGGAAACGAAGTATTTCTGACCCGCCAGCACCGCCACCACGATGGGCAGCACGATCAGGGCTGCCGACGCAAAGACCCCACCGAGTTTGAGCTCCTCGAAAGTCATGAAACTGTACACCACGACCGGCAGCGTCTTCGTCCGATCCTCGGCGAGAATCAACGGGAACAGAAAGTGATTCCAGGTGAACACCAGTCCCAGCATGGACGCTGAGAGCACCCCGGGGCGCACCAGGGGTAATGCCACACGCAGAAACACCCCCAAGGGCGAGCACCCGTCGATCCGCGCTGCCTCCTCGACCTCCACAGGGACCTCCTCGAAGAACGCCAACATCACCCACGTGATCAGTGGCACGGTGATCACCAGGTGCGCGGCCACCAGGCCCGTGTACGTATCCAGCAGCCCCAGCACCCGGTACGCCACGAACCAGGGCACGAGGAACGAGATGCCGGGGAACATGCGCCAGACCAGCACCCACACCGCGAGCCCACCACGGCCGCTGCGGGCGATCCCGTACGCCGCCGGCAGGCCCAGCACCAGGCCCAGCAGCACCGCTCCTGCCGTGACCACCACGCTGTTGGCCGTGTAGCGGAGAAACGGGGTCTCCTTGAAAACGGTCCGGAAGTTCTCCAGCGTCAGCCGGGCGGTCAGGGTCGGGGGGTACGTGTAAATGTCCGCCGTGGCCCTGAAGCTGTTGAAGATCATCCACACGTAGGGGAACACGAAGATGGCTAGCAGAAGCGCCAGCATCACGTAGAAGATGAGACTAGGCCGCTTCACCCCGGGCCCCCTTGCGCCACCGGATCAGCAGCATGTTGCTGCCCAGGATCACCGCCACCAGGACCATGATCAGGGCGCTGGCATATCCGAAGTTGAAGTACCGGAACGCCTGGTCGAAGATGTAGAGGACCAGGGTCTGCGACGCCGTCCCCGGCCCTCCCTGGGTGGTGATGAAGATCTGGTCGAATGTCTTGAGCGCATCGATCAGCCGCAGGATGGCCGCCGCAACGACCGAGGGTCGCACCATGGGCAGCGTCACCGTCCAGAAGACCTGCCAGGGACTGGCACCGTCCACGATGGCGGCTTCCAGCGGATCGGTGGGCAGCGCCATCATGGCCGTCAACACGATGAGGGCCACAAAGGGCGTCCACTGCCAGACGTCCATGAGGATCAAAGACGGCAGGACCGACTGCGGCCCAAAGAGCCAGCGCTGGGGCGGCAATCCGACACTCACGAGAAACCAGTTGAGAATGCCGTACGAAGGGTTGTACATGTTTCGCCAGACCAGCGCCAGGGCGGCGGGCGTGCCGGCCACCGGGAGCAGCAAGAGCGTCTGCACCAACCCCTTGGCTGCGAACGGTCGGTTGAGGAACTGGGCGAGCGCCACCCCTAAGATGACCTCGGCGGTCACCGCCACGCCGGAAAAGTACCCGGTAACCAAGAGAGCGTGCCAGAATCGCGCGTCACCCAAGGTGATCTGCACGTAGTTGGCCGCGCCGGCCCACTCGGGTTCGTGGAGCGAGGACGCTGACCAGCGCGTCAGACTCATCACGGCGGTGTAGACCACCGGGAAGACCACCGTGACCGCCAGAATCGCAAGCGCGGGTAGGACGAAACTCCATCCTACCCGCCGGTCCTGCCCTGGCATCGCTCCCGTCACCTGCGCTTGGGTTCAGTCCTCTCCAGCACGTCGTTGATCCGACGGGACGCCGCCTCCAGCTCTGCGCGGGCGTCCCGTCCGGCCAGCGCGCCGCTGATGGCTGTGCCTACCAGGTCCACCACCTCGGCGGTCGCCACGACGGGCGGGTGCCCGATGGGTCTGGCGGTCCGCAGCTGCATCAACATCGTATCCAGCCACGTGGGCTCCATGGTGGTGCGCCATGCCGGCTCGGCCCACAGCGAGCTGCGGGGCATAAGGAACCCTCGGGCGTGGAGGATGCGCTGCATCTCCTTGCTGGTCGCCCACTGGATGAAGAGCCACCCGGCCCGCTTTTTCTCCGAGAAAGGCGACAGCGCCAGGCTCCAGGCCCACAGCTCGTACGTCGCGCCCGCAGGGCCCGCAGGAGCCGGTGCCACCGCCCACCGGCCGAACACGCGCGAACGGTTCGGGTCTCCGAAGATCCCGGCCCAGGAGCCGGCGTCCAGGATCATAGCGGCGCGCCCCTGGGCGAACAGCGTCTGGACCTCGATGGGCCCCGCATCCAGCACGCCCGGATCGCCGAAGTTCCGCAGGATGCGCGCGTACTGCGTCACCGCCGCCACGGCCGCGGGTGATGCCACACCAGCCCTGCCGTCGGCCGCGATCCAGGTACCGCCGTGCGCGTACAGGAAATGGGCCCAACTATAAGGCGCCTGGGTCTTCCGGCCGCGCGACACGAAGCCGTAGACGTCGGGCGGCCGGTGGAGTCGCCTGGCGGCCTCTTCCAGTTCGTCCAGCGTTCGGGGTGGGCGCAGCCCGGCTGCGTCAAACAGATCCTTGCGGTAGAACAGCACCTGGGAGACGACCTGGAGGGGCACGGCCACGTGTTTGCCGTCGAACTCCTGGGCCTTCCAGACGCTATCCATGAAGTCGGCCCCGGCCCACTCGGGGCTGGTCGCCGTGGGGTCGCGTAGCAGGGGCGTCAGGTCCGCGTACCACCCCGAGGCCGCAAACCGGCGTCCCTCATAGGACGTTCCGGTGTTGAACACGTCAACCCGGCGGCTGGCGGCAGCCAGCTCCACCGCCAGCTTCTGCCGGAAGGGTCCTCGGGGAAGTCCTCGATGATGACCTTGATGCCGGTGCGCCGCTCGAATTCGGGCAGGCGCTCCTTGAACAGATCGGTGAACCACGCCCGCAGAGCCAGCACCCGCAGCTCGGCTCCCTCCGCCTGACGCCAGTCGAATCGTGCCTGTGCCAGGCCCCCGGTGGACACTGTCCCCACTACCAGCAGGCATGCCACTACGATCGTCATCAGCCTCATCGGCATCCTCCTTTCAGGATTTCGCGTCTGACCCCCTCAGGCCGTCGCACCCCGGACTGTGCCATGCTGCGCGTGCGTGACCGGCCCCCGTCCCTGGGCACTCGCGTCACGTCGCCTCAGCAGGGCTTCCGCCGCGATGGCGTCGGTAATGAGCACGTTGCAGTACCGCCCGGCCAGCGCGCCCAAGATGGCGTCCACCTTGCGCCCTCCGCCCGCCACCCCCACCGCGAGGCGCTTGGTACGCAAATCGGCCAGCTCCACCGCCAGCGTGCGCTCGCCCAGATCCCGCGCGCAGAGCCGGCCGCTCAGGTCGTAAAACCGTCCGCAGATCTCTCCCACGGCACCCGCCTCACGCAGGTCCTGCAGCAGTGCCTGATCCACATAGCCCGCGCGCACCAGCGACGACTCGCGGGAGACCGCCCCGATGCCAAACATCGCCACCTGGGCCCGCCGGGCCAGGGCCAGCGCCGACGCGATCCTGGAGTCCTGCAGCACGCTCTCCTTGATGACCCGGGTATCCACCATCAGGGGGGCAGCCAGCATGATGGACTCACCGCCAAAGACCTCCGCGGTGTGCTGCACGATGTACTCTGCGTGGGATACGTGCGTGTTGCGCACCAGACTGCCGTTCAGCTGCACGACCTTCACGCGGCTGATCGGACGCGGCCGGAGCCGGCGCACCATCTCATAGAGGGTGCTGCCCCACGCCAGCCCCACCACGTCTCCGGCTTGAAGATGGCGCTCTAGGACACGCGCAGCTGCCTCGCCCAGCGCGGCCTTGACGGCGTCGTCGCTCTCGTCCGCCGGCCGCACCACGACGGCTTCTGCCAGACCGAAAGCACCCTCCAGGCGCACTTCCAGGTCGGCCGAGAACAACACGGGAGACCTGATGCGGACTTCCACAATGCCCCTGGCACGGGCGCGGGTGAGCATCCGGCCCACCGTCTGCCGCGACAGCCCCAGTCGCGCGCCGACCTGGCTCTGGGTCAGCCCGTGCACGTGGTAGAGCGTGGCCACCTTGGTGAGCAGTTCCAGGTCGTCGTCCATGGCGCCCGGCCCCCCGTGGTGAGCATAGGCTCACAATGCGAGCATATGTTAAGAGACCACTCGAGGGTCGTCAAGTGCACCTACCATGCCAGAAAGCCAACACTCACGCCTCCACGCCGGTCGATAGACGCGGCCTCTGGAAGGCGGGGTGGACGTCGGCCCACCCATCACGCAGGGGGACCAGGGAGTCGCCGGCGAAGTGTCCCGCCGGCTATTTGCGAACGTTGCGGCCCGGGAGACCTGCGCACTGTAAGGAATCCGGTGATGGTCAGCACGGGACAATCCGGAGGCGACTCCGGGAAAAGACAGGGGGTGGCAGCGGTGCGATGGCGGACAGCAGGCTGGTGGGGCATGCTGGTGGCGGCGGCGCTGGCGACGCTGCTGTTGGGTGTGTCTGGACGCGCGCAGCAGCCGGCCGTGAAGATCGGCGTGCTGGGCGTGATGAGCGGGCCGGCGGCCTCGTGGGGTCTGGTGAACCGGTACTGCGCCGAGGCGGCGGCGCAGCTGATCAACGAGCAGGGCGGGTGGGAGATCGGCGGGCAGAAATACCGCATCCAGGTGGTCAGCATCGACGACCGCAACGACCCCAAGGTGTCGGTGGCCGGTGCCGAGCGCCTGGTCTACCAGGAAGGCATCAAGTACATCATTGGCCCCAACGTGGATACTACCGCGGCGGCCATCGTGCCGGTGCTGGAGCGCGGCCGCGCAATCAACGTCCCCTATGCGTTCTCCAAGGCGCTGTACTCGCCGCCGCGCGGCAACTCCATCCTGGGTATGATTGCCTCCTACCAGGTAGCTCCCATCATTTACAGTTACCTGAAGGACAAGCGAGGCGTGAAGAGCGTCTCCTTCATCGCCCGTAACGAGTCGGACCCGCTCAACCAGCGCAACGAAGGCGTGGCAGCGGCCAAGGCGCTGGGCCTCAAGGTGCTGTCGTCGGGCGACACCTACGAGCCGGGCACGACTGACTTCACACCGGTCATGTCGCGGGTGGTGCGGCTGAAGCCTGACCTGATCGTGCTGTCAGGCGTAGCACCCTCGGACGCGCCGCTGCTGATCCGGACGGCCCGGGAGCTGGGGTACAAGGGACTGCTCAGCACCGAGACCGCGCAGGACGCCAAGATCCTCAAGGAAGTGGCCGGGAAGGCCGCCAACGGCTTCATCTCTGTGGGCGGTGGGGCCAGCGCCCCGGAGGTGCGCAGCGCCTACATGGAGACGTTCGTGCAGCGCTACACCAAGGTCGCCGGCGAGTGGAACGACGAAGCCGGCACCAAAGTGTACGCGCTGGAGACGCTGTTGCGCACGATCTCGCTGGCCGGACCCAAGGCTATCACGGACACGGCCGAGTTCAAAAAGGCCATTCCCCGCTTCCAGGTCCGGGATCCGTTCCTGAAGGAAACCCGCACGCTGAAGTTCGTGGGCCGCAAGTTCTTCAAGCAACCGCGACAGATCGGGGTGCCGATGGTCATCACCGTCTTCGAGGACGACCGGTTCCGCCTGCTGTTCGTGGGCAGCGTGGAGGAGTGAGCGCGCCGCGACCCGGCAGGCTGCGGGCGGGTGGGCGCCCGGTGCCCGTCCGCAGCCCTGAGGAGGTGTAGGGACCGTCGAGCAGGTGCTGGTCAACGGGCTCATCCTGGGCGCCAGTTATGCGTTGATGGCGCTGGGGATCACGTTGATCTTCGCCATCCTGGGAGTCCTCAACTTCGCCCACGGCCAGATGTACGTGCTCGGCGGCTTCGTCACGTACTACCTGTACGGCGTCTTCGGCCTGCACTACCTCCTGGCGCTGCCTGCGGCGGCGGTGACGGTAGCGGCGATCGGCGTGGTGTTCGAGCGGCTGTGCTTCCGGCCAGTCCTGCGCACCACGACCCGCGAGGAGAGTACCATGCTGCTGGCCGCTGGCACCGCCCTGCTGCTGGACAGCGTCGCGCTGGTGGTGTTCGGGGAGAAGCAGCGCGGGGTGCCGCCGATCGTGCCGGGCGTGTACGAGGTGTGGGGCGCCTTCATCCCTGCCGGCCGTGTAGTGATCTTCGCCTTCGCTGTGGTCCTGATCGTGGCATTCTTGCTCTTTATGCAGTACACCCGGCCCGGGCGTGCCCTGCGGGGCATCGCCCAGGACCGGGAGGCGGCCGCGTTGATGGGCGTCAGCACTGACCGCTATTACACGCTGGGGTTCGCCGTGGGGGCGGCCCTGGCCGGCGTGGCCGGCGCGCTGCTGGTGACCCTGTTCGCGGTGAACGCCGGGGCGGGCACGTCTGTATCCATCAAGGCCTTCATCATGATCATGCTGGGCGGCGCCGGGGTGGTCTCGGGCGCCATCGTCGGGGCCTTCGCGCTGGGGTTTGCCGAGGCCGTGGGGTACTTTCTGCTGCCAGGCTCGACCACCTACCTCCTGATCCTGCTGTGCCTCATACTCTTCCTGCTCGTCCGACCCCACGGCATCATGGGCCGCCCCTGGGGGTAGGCGCATCAGCCCGCAGCGCCTGATGAACCGCCCCGCGCTGTTGACGGCCCTGGCGGCGGCACTTTACCTGGGCATCGTGCCGTACGCCATACACAGGGCGCCCTACTACCTCACCGTGCTGACCACGGCGTCGCTGTTGGCCTTCGTCAGCCTGGGCGTCTGGCTGACGTTTACCATCGGCCGCATTAACATCGCACAGGGCGCGTTCGCCCTCCTGGGCGGCTACGTGACCGCCATCCTCACCACGAGAGCCGGCGCCTCCTTCTGGCTGGCGCTGCCCGCCGCGGGGGCCGTCGCGGCCGCCGCCGGAACGGCCATCGGGTGGGTCACCCTGCGGCTGCGCGGCGTCTACTTCGCCATGCTCACCCTCAGCCTCACCGAGGCGATGCGCCTGGCTGCACTAAACTTCGAAGGCCTGACGCAGGGCGCAACGGGCATCCTGGGCGTGCCGACTCCCGGGCCGGTGCGCGTGGCGGGACGCACGCTCCTACCCGCGTTCGACGCGCTCAACACCCATCTGGCGTTCTACTACCTGGCGGCCGGCCTGCTCCTGGCGGGCCTGGCCGTCGTCCACCGTCTGACCACGTGCCGGCTGGGATGGACGTTCCGCGCCCTGCGGCAGAACGAGGAGCTGGCGGCCAGCATCGGTATCGACGTCCCCCGCCTCCGCGTGCTGGCCTTCACCATCGCCTGTGCCTTCGGCGGCATCGGCGGCGGGGTGTTCACCGCGCAGCAGCAGAGCATCTACCCGTCCAGCTTCGGGGTGACCGACTCGGTGTTCTTCATGCTGTACTGCTTCCTCGGAGGGCTCTCGTCGGTCTTCGGGCCGGTGGTCGGCGCCTTCGTGTTGTTCCTCAGCTTCGAACTGCTGGCCGGGCTGCGGCAGTACCAGACCCTCGTCTACGCCATCATCATGATCCTGACCATGCTCTGGTTCCCCAACGGGCTGCTGGGCCTTCGGCCGCGGAAGCCGGTGGGCGCGCTGGGGGCTATGTTCTCACGCCTCCGTCCCACCCGGTGGATCTCGGCGCGGCCCGCAACACCCCAAGGCGACAGCGATCCACCCTCCAGGTAGATCCGTGCTGCAGGTGGAAACGCTTACCAAGTGGTTCGGCGGCCTGGCCGCGCTGGACGGCGTCACGTTCCACGTGATGCCGGGAGAGATCCTGAGCATCATCGGCCCCAACGGTGCCGGCAAGAGCACGCTGTTCAAGCTCATCACGGGGTTTTTGGTGCCCAGCGCCGGCCGGGTGCGGTTCCAAGGCGAGGACATTACCGGCCTGCCGCCTCACCGTGTGGCACAGCGGGGCATCGTGCGCACGTTCCAGGAGACCACCGTGTTCCGCGAGCTGACCACGCTGGAGAACGTCGTCGTCGGCCATCACGTGCGCATGCGGGCTACCGGGTGGGAGGTGTTCCTCAACAGTTCTCGGGCGCGCCGGCACGAGGCCGCCATCTATGACAGTGCCCTTGAACTCCTGGAGTACTTCGGCCTGGCTCCGGTCCGTGACGAGCCCGCGCGCAACCTGCCGCACGGCCACCTCCGTGCCCTGGAGATGGCGGTCGCCGTAGCCGCCAGCCCCCGGGTCTTGCTGTTGGACGAGCCGTTCACCGGCATGAATCCCCAGGAGACCGACCACGCGCTGGACTTGGTGCGGGGCATCCGCGCCCGCGGCGTCACCGTGCTCCTTGTGACGCACGACATGCGGGCGATGCGCCGCATCAGCGACCGCGTGGTGGTCCTCAACTTCGGCCGGAAGATCGCCGAGGGCAGCCCCGACGAGGTGCAGAACGACCCGGCCGTGGTCGAGGCCTACCTGGGACGGGAGGAGCACGACCTCCGTGCGTAACGACGGATCCGGTTCCGTACCGTCGAGCGGCGCGCTGGTCCTGCACGACGTCAGCGTTCGCTACGACCGGGTCTGGGCCATCCGCAATGTCTCGCTGGAGGTGGGGCCCGGTGAGATCGTGGCCCTCATCGGCGCCAACGGGGCAGGCAAGACCACCACGCTGCGGGCGGTGGCCGGGCTGGCCGTCGTGGCCTCGGGCGAGATCCACCTCGACGGCCGGCGCATCGACGGACTCCCTCCCGACCGGATTGCGGCGGCCGGTGTGGCCATGGTCCCCGAGGGGCGGCACGTGTTCCCCTACATGAGCGTGGCCGACAACCTGCTGATGGGCGCATTCCTCCGCCGCCACCGCCAGGCCATCCGCGACGACCTGCAACGGGTGCTGACGCGCTTCCCGCGCCTGGGAGAGCGCCTGCGGCAGCTGGCCGGCACGCTGTCCGGCGGCGAGCAGCAGATGCTGGCCATCGGCCGCGCCCTGATGGCCCGCCCGCGGGTGCTGCTCCTGGACGAGCCGTCGCTGGGCCTGGCGCCCCAGGTAGTCCGCGAGATCGCCCGCACCATCCTTACCATCAACCGGGAAGATGGCGCCACCGTGGTGCTGGTGGAGCAGAACGCCCATATGGCGCTGCGCCTGTCCGGCCGTGCATACGTCCTGCAGACGGGACAGGTGGCGCTGGCAGGGCGCTCCGCGGAGCTGGTGGGTAACGAAGAGGTCAAGCGGCTGTACCTGGGCGGGTAATGCGAGGTGACTGCGATGCGACCCATCCGCATCGCCCTGGCGCAGATGGACTGTGTCACGGGCGAGGTGTCTCAGAACCTGGACCGGATCCGGGCCTTGGTGCAAGCGGCAGTGCGGCAGCAGGCGGATCTGGTGTGTCTGTCGGAACTGTGCGTGACGGGCTACAACATGTTCGCCATCGGCCGGCGCTACTTCGACCTGGCACAGGCGGAGGACAGTGAAGTTTGCCGGGAACTGGCGACGCTGGCGGCCGAGGCCCGTGTGCACCTCATCGTGGGTTTGCCGCTCCAGGGCCGGCTGCCCGGCATCGTGTACAATGGCGGAATCGTGCTCTCCCCTCAGGGCGTGGTGGTCGGCCGGTTCGCCAAAATCCACCCATGGAGCCTGGAGCAGCTGTATTTCACCCCCGGCGACTGGTACGGGGTGTTCGATACGACCGTAGGGCGCATCGGGTGCATGATCTGCTACGATGTGGCCTTCCCCGAAGTCGCACGCATCCTGACCCTCCGCGGCGCCCAGGTGATCGTCTGTCCGTCCGCCTGGCGCATCGAAGACGACTACATCTGGTTCCTCAGCGCCCGGGCCCGGGCACTGGAGAACGGCGTCTACGTGGTGGCGGTGAACCAGGTGGGGATCGAACCCGATACGTTCGGCCGGGAAACCCACACGCACCTGTTCGGCCACTCCCTGGTGGTGGATCCGCGCGGTGAGATCGTCGGCGAGGGCGACGACGGCGAGGGGGTCACTGTGATCACGGTAGACCTGGACCA
Source organism: Candidatus Fervidifonticultor secundus (assembly GCA_031459385.1). Classification (GTDB taxonomy): domain Bacteria; phylum Sysuimicrobiota; class Sysuimicrobiia; order Sysuimicrobiales; family Humicultoraceae; genus Fervidifonticultor; species Fervidifonticultor secundus. The sequence goes on from JAVKIP010000013.1 coordinate 71,348, forward strand.
GGTGCACCGGCAGCGCAGCGAGGCGACTTTTCTCAAGGACCGCCGGCCCGAAGCCTACGGTGACCTGAGCCGGCCGCTCCCCGCGCCGGACGTCAGCGGTCCGCCGTGACCAAGTCGCTGCCCGTCACACCACGTCACGACGTGGCAGGCTGCAGATGCCCGCGGTGCGACCACCGGTACACACCGGTGCGCTCCTCCACGCCTCCGCGCGGCGCGGTCCGTGCCGCCAGCTACTTGAGCGCCTTCAGCGCGTCCTCCAGCAGCCCGGCCAGCTTCTTCGCCCCGGCCTGCGCGGCCGCCAGTCCGGTCGCCCCCAGGGTCTCCACGCCGACCTTGGTCGCTTCCTCGGCGATCTTCAACGCCCCGGCCCCGGCCGCGCCGGCGGCTTTGAGGTCGGCCAGGACGCCGTTGCCCTGCCCTTGGCACACGTCGCCCCACTTCTGGTCGTACCGTCGGTCGGCCCGGCCGACCAGGCAGTTCACGGCGTGGCCGGTGTGCTGCTGGACGCCGCTCAGAGTGCCAGCGCCGGCCGCGAACCCGGCGTGCGTTTTGGCAGTGGTCAGCTGCTGCCGGGCCCGCTCCACCGGGCTTCCCTGCGTCGACTGGGCCGGCTGGTCGTGGTAGGGGGCGTAGGCGAGGCGGGCACCGCCGGCGACCACGACGGCCACAAAGAGCAGCACGTAGACTGCGCGCATCGGACATCACTCCTTCACGTCGTCTACGATCACCCCTACTCTCCCTGATTCACGAATGTGTAACGCAGGCCGTCGGCACCACGCCGCTCCCGGCCGCACCCACCGCCAGCCGCCCCGGGTCGCTCCGTGTCCAGCGCCCCACGCGGAGCCCCTGTCGCCGGCGAATCCGCCTCCAACGACCTCATCCGCCATGCGGCCGTCGACGTATCGCACGCCGAGCGCACGTCACCGGCGGATCTGCCAGCGCCCCAGACCGGCGGTCACGACCACGCCGGCACCGTCGCCGAAGGCCTCCACCAGGTCGGCCTCGCGGTCGCCCACCCGCAGCCTGTGCCCTGCGCGCGCCGAGATGCGCACCGCCAGCGCGCCGATCCGGTGGGGCCGTCGGAGGACGTAGTGGTCGCCTTCCCGCACGTAGCCCTGGGAGGGCAGGCCGGCGCCCTGCGAGGCGAACCGCGCCTCGACGAACCACAGGCCGTCGCGCTCGGCCCGGAAGACCTCGACGACAGGCGTGCGCTCGACGGTGTGCTGGTAGCGGAGCTCGACGCTCGTGCCGGGGCGAAGGCCGCTGATCCGCACGGCCGGCCGGCCGGCGCCCCGCACGGCATCCGGCCCGACCCACCCCGGGCTCTGCGTGGCCTGTTCCGTCGCGACGGCGAGGCGCACCTCCACCGGCCGCTCCACAAGCAGCGTGGCGGCGACCAGGGCCGCCGCCACGCCGAGGACCAGAGCCACGGTGACCCGCGTCGCTACTTCCCTCTCACGCCGCGCTCTCGATAGTATCGCTCGGCCCCCGGATGCACGGGCAGCGGCATTCCGTCCAGCGCCTTCGCGAGCTCGAGGTCGCGCCCGCGGGCGTGGGCGGCCCGCACCCGGTCGAGGTTCTCCCACAGCGCCTTCGTGAGATTGTACACCAGGTCGTCGGGCAGGTCGGCCCGCGCGACGAGCATCGCCATCACCGCCACCGTGGGCACCGGCGCCGTTACGCCCCGGTAGGTACCCGGCGGGATGACCTGACGAGTGTAGAACGGCCACCGGGCGCGCAGCGCCTGGAGGGCATCGTCGCCGACCGGCACGATAACGATATCGCGGGACGCAGCGATGTCGGTCACCGCCGCCGTCGGAATCCCGGCCGTCAGAAAGACGGCATCCACGATCCCGTCCCGCAGCTGGTCGATGCCCGCTGCGAACGACACGAAGTCCACGCGCAGTTCACGGTAGAAGATGTCGTGCACCCGGAGGATCTGCCGGGCGTTGGCCTCGGTCCCGCTGCCGGGCGCGCCCACGACCACGCGCCGACCCCGCAGGTGCTCCACGCTGGTGATGCCCTTGCCCCGCAGGCTCACGATCTGGATCGTCTCGGGGTAGAGCATGGCGATGCCGCGGAGCGTGGTGATCGGCTGCGGCCGGTTGGAGCCGGCTTCCGCGAACATCTCGCGGCCGGTGTACGCGTAGTGGGCGATGTCGTTCTGCACGAGCGCCAGGTGGGCGTCGCCGCGCGCCAGGAACTGAATGTTGGCCACCGACGCCCCGCTGCTCTGCGAAGCGACACGGACGCCCGGGACGCGCGCGTTCCAGATCTCGGCCATCGCGCCCCCGAGCGGGAAGTAGACGCCTGCTGTCCCTCCGGTGACCAGCGAGAGCAGGCGCACCTGGGCGGCGGTCGGTGCTGCTAGGCTGGATATCAGCAGGACGGTGGCCGCAAGCGCTCCCCGGTATGCTCTCATCCCTCTCCCTCCTTCGACTCCCCCAGCCCCTTCGACCCTCCGCACGATCGGATCCCGCGCGGCGATCCGCCACCCGGGTCACCGGTCACCGTGAACAGACCGCTCCGGCCGCCCCGGATCATCCGCCACCGCGGGCTGCGGCCTCGACCGCGGGGCCCTGCGCGCGCCGGCGCACGACCTGGACGACCACCACCGCCGCCAGCAAGCCCAGCCCCGCGACGTCCGCACGCACATCGTGGAAGATCAGGGCCACGGCCGTCAACCCCAGCAGCACCCGCTCGAGGGCCCGCGCCGGCCCGAACAGGTATCCTGCGATGGCCGCGGACAGCGCAACGACGCCCACCACGGCCGTCGCCGTGGTAATCGCGATCTCCGACAGCTCGGCGCCCTGCATCAGGATCGTCGGCGAGTAGACGAACACGTAGGGGATGATGATGCCGGCCAGCGCCAGCCGGGTGGCGGTCAGGCCGGTCTGGAACGGGTCGGTGCGCGCGATGCCCGCCGCTGCATAAGCCGCCAGGGCATCGGGCGGCGTGATGTCGGCCAGCACGCCGAAGTAGAAGATGAACAGGTGGGCAGCCAGCGCCGGCACGCCCATCTGGACCAGAGCCGGCGCCGCGATGGCCGCCAGGATGATGTAGGTGGCCGTGGTGGGAATGCCCGAGCCCACGATGGTGCAGGCGATCATGATCCAGATCAGGGTCAGGAACAGGATCCCCTGCCCCAGGGTGATGGTGAGGCTGACGAACGCCAGGCCCAATCCCGTGAGCGTCACGATCCCGATGAAGATGCCTACCACCGCCGTGGCCACGGCCACCGGCAGCGCCAGGCGGGCCCCGTAGGCCAGCGTGGTCCAGACGTCCCGCAGCCAGTCCAGCGGCCGGCGCTCCAGCACGCAGGTGACCGCGTGGACCCCTGCCGATACGACGATGCCCCAGAAGGCCGCGCGCATGGGGCTGGCGCCGTGCAGCAGGAAGCCGACCAGCACCACCAGCGGGAGCACCAGGTAGAAGCGCCGCACCACGATGTCGCGCAGACTGGGCAGCTGGTCCCGTGGCAGCCCCGCCAGCCCCAGTCGCTTCGCCTCGAAGTGGATGATGAGCGCCAGCGACAGGTAGTACAGCGCCGCCGGAATCACCGCGGCCTTCACGATGGTCAGGTACGGCACGCCGAGAAACTCGGCCATGACGAACGCCGCCGCGCCCATGACCGGCGGCACCAGCTGGCCTCCCACAGACGTCGCCGCCTCCACCCCGGCCGCGAACCGCGGGTGGTAGCCCAGCCGCCGCATCAGGGGGATGTTGAAGACGCCGTCAGCAACCACATTGGCCACCGAGCTGCCCGACACGGTCCCGATGAACGCACTGGAGAGCACCGAGACCTTCGCCGGTCCCCCGGTCATCCAGCCCGCGAGCGCCATGGCGATGTCCACGAACAGCTGCCCGAGCCCGGTCCGCTCGAGGAAGGCGCCCAGCAGGACGAACAGGAACACGAAGGTGGCCGACACGCCCACCGGGATGCCGAAGACCCCTTCGGTCGTGAAGAACATCTGCTCGATGACCCGCTGGGGCGAGATGCGCGCGATGGCCAGGGCGCCCGGCAGGTACTGGCCCAGGAACGGGTAGACGAGGGCCAGGGCGGCGATAAGGGGGACCACGGCCATGAGCCGGCGCCCTGCCTCCAGCACCACCAGCACGCCCAGCACGCCGATGACCATGTCGGTGCGGCTCAGGTTGCCCGCCCGCTGCGCCAGATCGGCGTGGTAGTAGAAGACATAGAGCATCGGGAGGAGCGCCGCCGCCACCATGAGCAGATCGAGCGCACCGATGCGGGACGTCGCGGCCCCCCGGCGGCGCGGCGGGTAGAGCAGGAAGACCAGGGTGAACGCGAAGGCCAGGTGCACCGCCCGCTGGCGCAGCGCCTCCAGCGCCCCGAAGCGCGCCGTATAGAGATGGAACAGCGCCATGGCCACGCCGGTGGAAGCGACCACCCCGGCCCAGAACCCGGCAAGCCGCCGGTAGTTGTACTCCGGCTCGACCTCGCGCAGGAGGGTCTCGACGTCGGCGAGCGGGGGCTCAGGCGCCGCCGCGAATCGACCCGGGACGTCGAGCCCGCGATCGCTCATCCTCTCACCTCTGTCTCCCCTGTGCGCGCCTGGGGAGCGCCACCGGCACCCGCAGGCTGCCCCAGCGGGTCCTTCGAAGGACGCAGTCGCGGGGCCTGCCGTCGTGGAGCGCCGGACCCCAGGGCAGGCACCACGGCGGGCTCGGGGCCGAGGCACGTGGCAGCCGCGCCGGCGCCGCGCAGGAACCCCGTCTGACCCGGCGAACCGCCCGCACGGACCCGCTCGTCAGCCCTCATCCTCGAGCGGGCCGGAGGTGGGACGATGATCCCACGCCAGCAGACCGCAGGACTCTCGGGTATCGTCGCCGGCATCGCGCTCGCCGTGCTCACCGTCCTCTTCTTCACCAGCGGCGCCACGCCCGAGACGTTCCGCGACCCGGGGAAGGCGCTGCCGTTCCTCACGCAGAACCTCGGGCGGATTCGCACGATCGCGCTGGTCTCGATGGTCACCCTGGGCTTTGCGGTGCCATTCGTCGCGGGTCTGGCCGCCGCGCTGCGCGAGCGCACGCCAACGCGGGCCACGGCGGTGCTCTACTTCGGGCTCCTGGGGATCGCCGGGCATGGCATCGGCACGCTGCTGTTCTGGTCCGCCGTGCCGGCGCTGGCCAGACACGCGGCGACTGACCAGGTGGCGGCGTCTCACGCGTGGGTGGCGCTCAACGCCGTCTGGGGGGCCATGGACGGCGTCGGCAACTTCTTCATCGGCCTGGCGATCCTGCTCGCGGGCTGGGCGGTCGCGGCCTCAGGGATCTTCAGCGCCGCGCTGGGCTGGTACGGGGTAATCGCCGGCGCGCTCGTGGTCCTGGCCGTACTGGCGCCAGGTGTGGGGGTTCTCTACATGGCGACGTTCGTGCTGCCGGTGATCTGGCTGCTCTGGGCGGGCAACACCCTGCGCCAGGCGGCATCCTGAGGCACCGGCGGCCCGCGGGAGCGCGGCCCGTGACGTCCCTGCCCCTGCGCCTCCCCGAGTGCACCTGGACCGAGGCCCGGGAGCGCCTGCAGAGCGCTTCCGTGGCGATCCTGCCCGTGGGGGCGCAGGAGGCGCACGGTCCCCACCTGCCCACGTCGACGGACGTCATCATCGCGGAAGAGATGGCTACCCGCGGCGCGGCGGAGTTGCGCCGGCGCGGCGTCGAGGCCGTGGTGCTGGCCGCGCTGGACTACGTGGTCACCTATGCCGGCGCGCCGTTTCCAGGCACCATCGGTATCACGCCACCCACACTGCAGGCCCTGGTGGTGGACATCGGGCGCAGCCTCGAGCGCCAGGGCGTGCGGCTCCTGCTGATGGCGAGCGCGCACCTGGAGCAGATCCACCTGGACACGCTGCGCCACGCGGCCCTGGCGCTTGCCCGCGAGACCGCGCTGCGCGCGGCCGTCCTGGACATCCGCGAGCCCCAGTGGGCCGCGCGCCTGTCGGAGGAGTTCCGCCGGGGCGCACGCCACGCCGGGTCGTATGAGACGTCGCTGGTCTGGGCGGTGCGGCCAGACCTAGTCCGGATGGACGTCGCGCGCGGCCTGCAGCCGGTCTGGGTGGACCTCCCGGCCGCTCTTCGGGCCGGCGCCCGGTCGTTCGCCGAGGCGGGCTCGCCCATGGCCTACTTCGGGGATCCGGCCCGGTCCTCGCGCGAGGAGGGCGAAGCGCTCTATGCGGCGCTGGCAACCATCGTTGCCGACGCGGTGGAGGCGCTGATAGGGCCGGATGTGGCCTGACGTCTGATCTGAGAGGTCTAACGAGACTATACGATGGGCACAAGTTAGACAAGAGCCTCCGATAAGGGCATACCTGCCGCGAGGCAGGGACGCAAAGCCACAGGACCCCTCGGGGTCAGCTGGGTTGCCGAAGAGGATTTCGCGGTCGACGATCGCGGAGGACTCCTCGTGCTGCCGTGCGGGGGCCGGTCCGGTCTGACGCGGAATCCTCGATGCAGGATTCCGCGTCGTGCCTTTTTCGCGGCTGACGGTCTGGACACGAGGAGCAATCGATGCCGGAGACGAGCGGCTCCCCTGCGCCCCGACCGGGTTCGGCGATGGCCCGTGCTTCTCGGCCTTCGCCGACCCGCAGATCGCCCCCGCGGCTCACCGGTCGCATCCCCCTGCTCGACGATCTCCCGGATCCGGTGGCGATCGTCGCCCCCAGCGGGCGCATCGAGCTCGCCAACAAGGCGGCGCAGGAGGTCCTGGCCGGCGAACGCGAGAGCGGGCAGCAGGCCTCGCTCTTCGATGCCGTCCTGCGCCGGGACCACGCGGTGCTCCAGGCCGCTCTGCGCGCGGTGGCCTACGCGCGCCGAACCGAGCGGTGCCGTGTGCGATGGCGGCGGGCCGACCGCCGGGTCGCGACGGTGGAGGTCCACCTGCGCCCGCTGCACGGAGTCGGCGACGGCCCTGCCATGGTGGTGCTCGTCGCGCGCGATCTCTCGGAGCAGATCGCGCTCGAACATGCCCTGCGCGAGACCGCCGCGGCGGCGCGGGCTGCGAATCAGGCCAGATGCCGGTTCGTCGCGCACCTGTGCCATGAACTGTGCACGCCGCTCAACGCCATCCTCGGCTACGCCCAGCTGCTGAGCGCCACCAACCTCACCGCCGAGCAGCAGGAGCACGTGCAGCAGGTCCTCAGGGCCGGACGCCACCTGAGGCGCGTGGTGGACGATGCGCTGGACCTCTTCCGTCTCGGACAGGGGCGCCTGCGCCTGGCCTGCGAGGCCGTGTCCGTCGTCCACACCGTGCGCGAAGCCGTGGGGATGGTTGCGCCCATGGCTGGTGAACGCATGGTACAGCTCGATGCGGAGGAAGCGCCTGCGGGCTGGTGCGCACTGGCCGACCGACAGCGGCTGAGTCAGGTGCTGCTCAACCTGCTCGACAACGCGGTCAAGTACAACCAGTCCGGGGGAAGGGTGCGCGTGACCGCGCGGCGGGTTACGCCGGACCGCGTGCGCCTGGCCGTGGCCGACACGGGGCCGGGTATTCCGCCGGAGCAGCAGCACCGGTTGTTCACGCCGTTCGAACGGCTGGGCGCACACACGGCTGACGGTGTGGGCATCGGCCTGGCCCTGTCGAAGTCGCTGGTGGAGGCGATGGGGGGCACGATGGGGGTCGAGAGCCGCCCCGGCGAGGGCAGCACCTTCTGGGTGGAGCTCCCTCTGGTGGGCCGCGCGCCGAACGCGATTAGGTAGGTCTGAGAGGCCGTGCTGGTGGGCACAACCAGACCAGTATCGCCGGCCCAAGCACCCATATGCCACTGCGCGCTCAAAACACCCCCGAGCACACCCCTGCCGAACCGTCCGGGGTGCCTGCGGAGCTCCACCTCCGCGTCCGGAGCTCCGCCCTGCGCCTCCGGGTCGGCTCCCGGGCCGGCCGAGTACTCGTCGTCGACGACGATGCCTGGGTGCGCAACACCCTGCGCAAGCTCGAGCAGTTCGGGGCCCAGGTCGAGGTACTGGAGGGCCCCGAGGGCCTCCTGGAGGTCGCGCGGCAACACCGGCCCGACGTCATCATCATCGATGGCGCGATCCCCGACGCGTCGAACCTCATCAAACACCTGGGCGCCGATCCGGTGACGCACCCCATCCCGGTCCTCGTGCTGCTCGACCGCAACGACGTCGAGGGGCGGGTGCGGGCGCTGGAGGACGGGGCCTTCGACTGTCTGACGACCCCTTTCCACCCGCCGGAGGTCCTGGCGCGCGTCGAGAAGGTCCTGCACGTCAAGGGCCGGGAGGATGCGCTGCGCCGGCGCATCACCTTCCTCGAGGAGCTGGCCACCTCCGACCCGCTGACCAGCCTGCTCAACCGCCGCGCTCTGGAGGAGCGCCTCTACTTGGAGATGGAGCGCGCGCGCCGCAGCGGGCACCCGCTCTCGTGCCTGATCCTGGACATCGACTGGTTCAAGGACATCAACGACCGCTACGGCCACAAGGTCGGCGACGACGTCATCCGTCAGCTGGCCAAGGTGGTGCTGGAGCGCAAGCGGGACCGCGACGTGGTGTGCCGCTACGGCGGCGAGGAGTTCGTCTGGCTACTCCCCGGCATCGACAAGGGACTCGCGGTGGAGATGGCCGACCTGCTCCGCCGGGCGGTCCATGAGATCGACATCCCCACGGGCGAGGGCTCGTTCAACATCACCATCAGCGTGGGTGTCTCGACCTACCAGTGGAAGGAGCACGGCCGCCAGTCGGCCGAGGCCCTGCTGGAGCGGGCAGACCAGGCCCTCTACCAGGCCAAGGAACAGGGGAAGAACCGCGTCGTCTACCTCGACCCGTCCGTTGAACACCCGCTCGAGGAAGCCGCGCCGGGGCAGAACGCGGTGGACCTGGTCTAGATGCCCCGGCTCTTCCTGTAGCCTTCCGCGCGGAGATGTCCGCCTGAGCAGGGGAACTGTGGGAGAGTGCGAATGTCCCCGGAGCCGGGATCGAACTTCTCAGCAGGCGCTGCGCAGGCCGGGCCCTCCATGAGAACCGTGGGGCAGATCATGTCCACGAACGTGGTGACCGTCGAGGCCACGCGAACCGCGGGGGAGGCTGCGGCCATCATGCTGGAGCGCGACGTCACGGTGCTGCCCGTGGTCGATGGCGGGCGGCTCGTGGGCCTGGTGACCATGCGCGACCTGCTCCGTACGCCGCCCTACCGCCCGCTGGAGGAGGTGATGCGGCGAGACGTGCACATGGTCTCGCCCGATGCTTCGGTGACCAGCGTCTACGCGGCGATGGAGAGCCACGGCGTCTCCTACCTGCCGGTGGTCCAGGCGCACCGCGTGGTCGGCCTCGTGAGCCGCGAGGATGCGATCCGGGCCCTCGGCCTCCCCATCGACCCCCTGACCGAGCTGCCCTGGGCGGTCACGCTGCGCGAGCGGGCAGTGGAGGCGCTCAAAGACGGCCGGGAGATCGCCATCCTCTTCTTCGATCTCGACGACTTCGGCGTGGTGAACAAGCGCTTCGGGCATGTGACCGGCGATCGCTGCATCAAGGCCGTAGCTCAGGCGCTGGCCGCGACGATCGACTCTGCCCGCGACTTCCTCTGTCGGTACGCGGGCGACGAGTTCGCGGTGCTCACGACGCGGCCGCGCGCCGAGGCCGAGGCGTTGGGGCGCCGCGCGCTGGAGGCGATCGCCGCGGTGCGGCCGGAGGGCATTCCCCAGGACGTCCGGCTGACCGCCTCCCTGGGCATCGCGGGCGGCAAGCGCACCACGGAGCGCCAGGACATCCACTTCCAGGCCACCGTAGACGACCTGATCACCCTGGCCAGCCGCCACAGCACCCAGGCCAAGGCCCTCAAAGAGAAGACGGCGCCGGCCGCCGCGCTGCCCGCGGGGGCGCCCCGCCTGCAGCTGCGCCGCGTGGCGCTGGAAGCCGGCCCCGAAGAGACCACGGCCACCGTCGAGCTCGCGCTGGGCGAGCGGCGCTACGTCGGTGTGATCGCCGGGGCCAACGTCGGGCTGGCCGGCTGGCGCCAGCTGGCCGACGCGACGGTCCAGGCGGTGAACCACGCGCTGTCCGACGGCTGGAAGGTGGTGCTGGACGATGTCAGGCTCATCGGGCCGCCGATCGAGACCCTGGTGGTCGTGACCGTCTACCTGGGCAGGGCCACGGCACCGCCCGAACGCCACACCGGCAGCACCCGGGTCGCTGCCGGGGACGTCGGGACGGCCGTCGTCGGTGCCACCCTGGACGCCCTGAACCGCCGTCTCGGCCTGCTCCTCGCGAGCGCCCATCGCACCGCGCCCCCTCGGTGAACGACGGCTCCACCCTGCGGGTCACCGTGCTGGGGCTTGGCCTGATGGGCCGCCCCATGGCGCGCCGGCTGGCGCAGGCCGGGTTCGACGTGCGTGGCTGGAACCGCTCGCCGCTCGCCCCCGACCTCGTCGCCGGCATCCGGCGGTGCGCGACGCTGGCGGAGGCCGCTGACGCCGACGTCTGCCTCCTCATGCTCGCCGACTCGGCCGCGACCGACGCCGTGCTCGAGCGTCTCGACCCGCACCTGCGCGCCGGCCAGCTCGTCCTCGACATGGGCTCTTCCGATCCGACCCACTCGGTCGCGCACGCGGCGCGCCTCGCGGCGCGGGGCATCGGTTGGGTGGACGCCCCGGTCTCCGGCGGCCCGGAAGGGGCGCGGACCGGCACGCTCGCCATCATGGTCGGCGGGGAGGCGGCCGACGTGGCCCGCGTCCGACCCGTGCTCGAGGCCCTGGGCGGGAACGTCGTGCACGTCGGCGGTCCCGGCAGCGGCCACACCACCAAAGTGATCAACCAGGTGATCGTCGCGCTGACGATCGAGGCCGTGGCCGAGGCCCTGACCCTGGCCGAGCGGTGCGGACTCGACCCGCGGCGGGTGCAGGAGGCGCTGCGCGGCGGCTTCGCCGACTCGAAGGTCCTGCAGATCCACGGGACCCGGATGATCGCCCGCGACTACACGCCCGGCGGGCGCGCGGCGCTGCAGCTCAAGGACCTGCGCATGGCGCAGGCCCTGGCCCGGCAGGCCGGTCTGGTCCTACCCCACCTCGAGAGCGCCGTCGCCCGCTACGAGCAGGTGGTGGCCCGGGGCGACGGCAACCTGGACCACTCGGTCGTGCACAGGCTGCTGTGGGTGTGAGATGCGCCGCGCCGCACGCAGACGCGGCCCGGCACACCGGCGTCGGCGCGGAAGGAGCAGCGGGGCCGACCCTCAGCGGAGCTGCCAGACCCCGTTCAACCGCTCCAGCAGCTTCTCAGGCGTCGCCTCGATCAGGATCACCTGACGGTATTCGGGCCGCACGAACCGCTCGGCCACCGCGTGGTCGATGAACTGTACCAGCGGGTCGTAGTAGCCCGCCGTGTTCAGCAGCCCTACTGGCTTGTGGTGCAGGCCCAGCGTTGCCCACGCCACGACCTCGAAGAGCTCCTCCAGCGTGCCGAAGCCACCAGGCAGCGCCATGAAGGCATCGCCCAGCTGCATCATCAGGGCCTTGCGCTCGTGCATCGACGCCACCATGTGGACCTGCGTCAGGTCGGGGAACGACAGCTCGCGCTCCACCAGCAGCCTGGGGATAATCCCGACCACCTCGCCCCCCGCCGCTCGCACCGTGTGCGCCAGCTCGCGCATCAGGCCCACGTTGGAGCCACCGTAGACCAGCGTGAGCCCGCGCTCCACCAGCGCCCGCCCCAGCCGCCGGGCGGCGTCGAGGTAGTCGGGCCGCGCGCCGTGGTTCGAGCCGCAGAAGACGGTCACGCGCTTCATGTAGCGGAAGGTTCGCCGCCGGCGGGGCCCGCCCCCTCGGGTTTGCCGCCCGCGACGTGTCCGCCCCCGGCGACCTCCCCGCCGCCTGCGGCGAAAGCAGCCCAGGCGGCCGAACGCTGTGACGCGTCGGCCGGCTCGTGGTCGAGGCACTCGATGCGGAGCTCGCGGTCTCCGAACGGCGCGTCGACGAAGGCGCAGTGGTGGGGACGCGCAAGGTCCGGGTGCACATGGGGCCGGAAGAAGCGGCAGGTCACGC
>JAVKIP010000014.1:0-77716 GCA_031459385.1 Candidatus Fervidifonticultor secundus
TCGACGTCGAGCGCGCAGGCAAGACGATCGGCATGCTCAGCGTCAACGCGTACACGGGTCAGGTGTGGTACCACACCTGGCACGGGACCTTCATCAGGGAGAAGCATCTCTAAAGAGCCAGGCCCCTCGTGACGCCGGGCCGGATCGGGGCACCCGATCCGGCCCGGCGCGTTGGTCCCGGGCCGGCTTGTGGGCGCGCAGCAGACCGAGCATAGTTGAGGGGTATGGACCCGGTAACGTCCTCGCCTGGTGCGCTCGCCCTGCTCACCTTTGTGGCTGCCCTGGCCACAGCCATCGCCACGGGGTTGGGCGGAGTGCCGTTCCTGTTCGTGTCGCGGCTGCCCGGGCGTGTGCTGGGCCTGGCCTGGGGGGTCAGCGGCGGCATGATGCTGTCGGCCTCGGTGTTCAACCTGGTCTTCGCGGGCATCGCGCGGGCGGGCTACAACCCCGTGGCGGCCGGCGCGGCGCTGGGTGCGCTCTTCTTCTGGGCCGCCGAACGGCGCATGCACCACGCCCCGCTCACCTTCTACCACCTCCGCGGCGCGCCGGCCCGCCGGGCGCTGCTGGTCATCGGGGCCATGTTCGTCCACAGCATCTCGGAAGGCGTGGCCATCGGCGTGGGGTTCGGGTCGGGCGAGATGGCGCTGGCGGTGCTGCTGACCATCGCGCTGGCGATCCACAATGTGCCCGAGGGGCTGACGGTCTCGCTCCCGCTGCGGGCCGAGGGGTTCTCGGGCTGGGCCTGCATCTGGTGGTCGATCTTCACCAGCCTGCCCCAGCCGCTGCTGGCCGTGCCGGCGGCGCTGGCCGTGGCGCTGTTTCAGCCGCTGGTGCCCGTGGGCTTCGGTGTCGCCGCCGGCGCCATGGGCTTTCTGGTGTTCAGCGAGATGCTCCCCGAAGCCCTGGAGCACAGCGACCGCCACAACGCCGCGGCGGCGGTGGTGATCGGGTTCCTGGCCATGATGCTGCTCCAGAACGTCCTGCAATAGCGCCGCGCCGTCCCGGGGCGTAGAATCGAATAGGAGATCTTGCCGCCGGTGCACGCGCGGTCGGGGCGTGCCACTTCGTTATGGCGTGCACGCAGCCATATGCTCCCGTGGAGTGAGGGCGATGCCGCAGGACGAGATTCGCTTGGGCCTGACGTTCGACGACGTGCTGCTGGTACCGAAGCGCTCCGGTGTCGAGACCCGCGCACAGGCCTCGACCCGGACGCAGTTCACCCGGCAGATCGCCATGGCCATTCCCATCGTGAGCGCCAACATGGACGCGGTGACTGAGAGCGAGATGGCCATCGCCATCGCCCGCGAAGGCGGGGTGGGTATCATCCACCGGTTCCTGCCGATCGAGCGGCAGGTGGCCGAGGTGCGGCGCGTCAAGCGCGCCGAGAGCGTGGTGATCGAAGAGCCGTACGCGATCGAGCCCACCCGGCCGATCCGCGAGGCCATGGTCTTCATGGACGAGCACGGCGCCGCCGGCCTGCTGGTGGTGGAGCACGGGCGCCTGCTGGGCATGGTCACGGCCCGGGACCTGCTCTTCGAGGACGACCTGGACAAGCCTGTGGGCGCGGTGATGACCCCGCGGGAGCGCCTGGTGACCGCCAGGCCGGGCATCGGCCTGGAGGAGGCGCGCCGTATCCTGCACGAGCACCGGATCGAGAAGCTCCCCCTGGTGGACGGCAACGGCACGCTGGCGGGCCTCATCACCAGCCGGGACATCCGCAGCCGCCTGAAGCACCCTGACGCTACCAAGGACGAGCGCGGCCGCCTGCGGGTGGGCGCGGCCGTGGGGATCCGCGGCGACTACCTGGAGCGCGCGGCGGCGCTGGTGGCCGAGGGCGCAGACGCGCTGGTGCTGGACGTCGCCCACGGGCACACGGAGACGGCGCTGGCCGGGCTCGAGCGCCTGCGCCAGCGCTTCCCGGACGTGCCCCTGATCGCCGGCAACGTGGCCACCGCCGAGGGCACCCGTGACCTCATCGCGCGGGGCGCCGACGCCGTCAAGGTCGGGGTCGGCCCCGGCTCCACGTGTACGACCCGCATCGTCACTGGCGCCGGCGTGCCGCAGCTCACGGCGATCATGGACTGCGCCCGCGCCGCGGCCGGCAGTGGGGTGCCCATCATCGCCGACGGCGGCATCCGGGGGTCGGGCGACATCACCAAGGCCCTGGCCGCCGGTGCGAGCAGCGTGATGCTGGGCAACCTGCTGGCCGGGACGGAGGAGAGCCCGGGTGCCACCGTGGTGCGCAACGGCCGGCAGTACAAGACCTACCGCGGCATGGCCAGCCTGTGGGCCACCGCCCGCCGCAAGGCCCTGGACTCCCCGGTCGAAGAGGAAGACCTCAGCCAGATCGTCGCCGAGGGTGTCGAGGCCATGGTGCCTTACCGGGGCAAGGTGGCCGACGTGCTCCAGCAGCTGGTAGGCGGCCTGCGCTCCGGGATGAGCTACTGCGGGGCGCGGACGATTCCTGACCTGTGGGCGAACGCCGAGTTCATCCGCATCACGCCCGCGGGGCTGCGCGAGAGCCTGCCCCACGACGTGGAGCCGCTGTAGCCACGGCCGGTCAGGCCGCCCCCGCGGCGTCGGCCGCCGCGGCGGGTACCGCCGCAGGCGCCGCCTGCCGGAGAAACCGGTCGATCGCCTCCGCCGCCCGGAGCCCGTCGCGCAGCGCCGTCACCACCAGGTCTGGGCCCCGGATCGCGTCGCCGCCCGCGAAGACGCCGGGCGTGGTGGTGGCCAGGTCGTCACCCACCTGGTACGTCCGCCAGCGGGTGAGCGCGGGGCCGTTGTCAGCGGGTACCGGTGAGCCGTCGAAGCCGAAGGCCATGATGGCCAGGTCGGCCTCGATGACGAACGCGCTGCCCGGCACCGGCTCGGGCTTCCGGCGGCCGTCCCTGTCCGGATCGCCCAGCCGCATCTCGACGCACTCGATGCCGCAGAGCCTGCCGGCGCCGTCGGCCAGGAACCGCACCGGGGCGGTCAGCCACCGAAACGTCACGCCCTCGTCCTTCGCCGCCTGCACCTCGCGGCGGCTGCCCGGCATGTTAATCTCGTCGCGCCGGTAGACGCACGCGACGCTGGCCGCGCCCAGCCGCCGCGCCGTGCGCACGCAGTCCATGGCGGTGTCGCCGCCCCCCAGCACGACCACACGCCGGCCGCGCAGGTCATCCGGCGCCGACGGACGCGGGCTCTCGATGGCGTTGCGCACCAGGAACGGGAGGGCGTCGATGACGCCGGGCAGCTCCTCGCCGGGCAGGTCGGCGCGCCTGGGCGTCGTGGCGCCGGATGCCAGGAACACCGCGTGGTGGGCGGCGCGCAGCGCCTCCAGCGGAATCTCGTCGCCCACGCGCACTGCGCAGATGAACTCCACGCCCAGGGCCTCCAGAAAGCGCACGCGCCGGTCGACGGTGGCCTTCTCCAGCTTGAACGCCGGGATGCCGTAGCGCAGTAGCCCGCCGGGCCGGGGGTGCGCGTCGTAGACCGTGACCCGGTGCCCCTGGGCGACCAGCGCGCCGGCGCACGCCAGTCCTGCCGGCCCGGCTCCCACGACCGCCACCCGGTACCCCGTGGGCGCAGGGCGCGGCGGCGCCGGCAGGCCCTCCTGGGCGATGGCGTACTCGTTGACGAACCGCTCGATGGCGCCGATCGCCACCGGCTCGTGCTTGACCCCGACGATGCACGCGTCCTCGCACAGCCGGTCCTGGGGGCAGATGCGCCCGCAGATCTCGGGCATGGGGTTGGTGGTGCGCGAGAGGCGCGCGGCTTCGAGGAAGCGCCCCTCGGCGGTCAGCGTCAGCCACTCGCGGATCGGGTTGTGCAGCGGGCAGGCCTGGACACACGGCGCCTTCACGCACTCGACGCACCGCGCCGCCTCGGCGGTGGCCTGCTCGGGGGTGTAAGCCAGCGTGACCTCGCAGAAGTCGGCGACGCGCTCGGCAGGCGGGCGCTTGGGCACGGGCTGGTGGGGCAGCTGGAGCCGGGCACGCTTGTCGGGGCGAGCCATCGCGTTCCCCCGGGGTGCGGTGGTGAGATTCCGTGAGCAAGCATGCGGAAGTCAGACGCCGGGCAACAATCGGGCGGCGGCCCGATCTTCTCCCGGAGCGCCCCGATACGGCGACATGAGGAATCGGGTTGCGGACTGAAGAAGATCGAACGGAGGGCCGATGCGACCGGGTGGGGACCGTGGCTAGAATGCAACCATGAGGGTCGAGCCGTCTCGCACCGCTGCGGGGCCGCTGGAGCCTCCGCAGGCGGTCGAGCGCATCCTGGCCGCCGTGCGCCGGGGCCCGGTGGAAGAGGTGCCGCTGGCGGAGGCGGCCGGCCGCGTGCTGGCCGCGCCAGTCGTCGCCGCCGAGGACCTGTGGCCATTCCCGCGCGCTGCCATGGACGGCATTGCGGTGCGCGTCGCCGACGTGGCCGGGGCGTCGCCGGAGCGGCCGGTGCGCCTGCGCCTGGTGGGGGCGGCCTACGCCGGGCAACCCGCAGACCGTCCGCTCGCCGCCGGCGAGGCTGCGCGCGTCGCCACCGGTGCGCCGGTGCCCGCGGGCGCCGACGCCGTCATTCCCCAGGAGGGCCTCCAGTGGGATGGTGCGGCGGTGCTCGTCGCCCGGCCCGCGCCGCCTGGCCAGCACATCTTTCCCCCGGGCGAGGATGTCCGCGCCGGCGAGCAGGTGCTGGCCCCGGGCATTGTGCTGCACGGCGGCCACCTGGGGCTGCTGGCCTCGGTCGGCTGGAGTCGCGTGCCGGTGGTGCGGCGCCCCGTGGTGGCCATCGTCACGTGCGGCGACGAGCTGGTCGCACCTGACGAGCCGCTGCGGCCGGGGCTGGTACGCGATAGTAACTCCTACGCCCTCGCCGCGGAGGTACGGGCGCTGGGGGCGCTCCCGACGGTGCTGGGCCGCGCCCGCGACGACGAGGCCGAGCTCGACGCGCTGGTGCGCCGCGGCCTGGGCACCGCCGACGTCCTGATCACCTGCGGTGGCCTGTCGGTAGGCGAACGGGATCTGATCCGGCCGGCGCTGCGCCGCGCCGGCGTCGTCTTCGCCTTCGAAGGCGTGGCGATGAAGCCGGGCGCGCCTGCAGCGTTCGGCACCGGGCCGGCGGCCAGCGCGGCGCCATCTCCCGAGGGACCGCGCCCGGTGTTCGCCCTGCCCGGCACGCCCAGCGCGTGCCGCGTGGCGTTCGAGGTGCTGGTGACCCCGGCGTTGGGGCTCATGCTCGGCCGCGCCGATCCTCTGCGGCCGCAGGTGACGGCGCGGCTGGAAGCGCCGCTGCGCGTGCGGCCTGGCCGCCACCGGTATCTCTGGGCCGCCGCGCGCCTCGGGCCCGACGGCGTGGTCGTGGCCCCGCTCTACGTGCAGAGCACGGCCGCGCTGCGCTCCTCAGCCGACGCCACCGCGCTCATCGTGCTGGAGCCCGGGATCGGCGAGGTGCCCGCCGGCGCGCCGGTGCCGGCGCTGCTGCTGGGCCTGCCCCGCACGGACCCGCCGGCGCGTAGCGCGCGCTGGCCGGTAGCCGTGGGCATCGTGGGCGCGCGCGGCGCGGGCAAGACCGCGCTGATGGAGCGCCTGGTCCCCCTGCTGGCCGCGCGCGGCGCCCGGGTGGCGGTGGTGAAACACCACGCGCACCTGGCAGCCCTCGATGATGCCGGCACCGACACGGCGCGGGCGATGGCCGCGGGCGCGGCGCGCACGATCCTGGCGGGCCCAGCCGGCATCATCACCCGCGAGCCGGCCACGTCGCACCCGGCCGGGCCCGCGCTCGACGACGTCCTGCGGCGGGCTGCGCCCGGCGAGCTCGTGTTGGTGGAAGGGTACAGCGACGCGGCGCTGCCCAAGATCCTGGTGCGTCGGGCCGGCGTGTCCTCCGATCGGCCGGAGCCGCCCGGCCCGTTCCTGGCGGGCGTCGGCGACGCGCCCTCGATGGCCGCCATACCCTGGTTCTCATGGGACGACCTGGACCGCCTGGCCGCATATCTGCTCTCGCACCTCATGCTGCGCTGACGGCCGGGTGAGGGGTCGGGGCACACCCGTACCAGCGGCGCGCGTCGCCGAATCGTCTCCGCACCCGATGGTGTGCCGTGGGACACCGTGCGATGCTGAGCTCGGGAGGTCGCCGGGTCATGCTGCGCCCCGTTCTGGTGGCACTATCGCGCAGCGAGCCGGCGCGGCGCCTGGTGGCCCGGCCGTTCGTGTTCCGTCGGGTGGCCCGGCGGTTCGTCGCGGGCGAGACCGCCGATGCGGCACTGCAGGTGGTCGCCGAACTGAACGCCCGCGGCCTGGCGGCCACGCTGGACATCCTCGGCGAGGGGACCACGGCCGAAGCCGACGCGCAGCGCGCCGCAATCGCCTACCTGGACTTGCTGGATGCGATCGGCACGCGGCGCCTCCAGAGCCACGTCTCGGTGAAGCTGTCCCAGCTCGGGCTCGACCTGTCGGCAGAACTGGCGGTGCGCCTCCTGGCGCAGATCGTCCGGCGCGCGGCGGAGGTCGGGACATTTGTGCGCGTCGACATGGAGGACAGCCGGCGCCTGCCGGGCATCTTGCGGGTCTTCGACCGCGTCTGGGAGGCCGGCTGGCACACCGTGGGCGTGGCGCTCCAGGCGTACCTGTACCGGACGCCACAGGACGTGGAGCGGTACATCGCCCGGGGCGTGAGCATCCGCCTGTGCAAGGGCGCCTACGCCGAGCCGCCGCAGATCGCCTATCCGCGCAAGGCCGACGTGGACCGGGCCTTCGCGGCCCTGGCCGAGCGCCTGCTGATCGCCGGCAGGTCGCCGGCGCTTGCCACGCACGACGAGCGCCTGATCGCCGGCGCCCGGCAGTTCGCGGCGGCCCACGGCGTGCCGCTGCAGGCCTACGAGTTTCAGCTCCTCTACGGCATCCGCCGCGACCTCCAGGACGCTCTGGCGCGCGCCGGCCACCGCGTCCGCGTCTACGTGCCCTTCGGAACCCACTGGTACCCGTACGTCATGCGGCGTATGGCGGAGCGCCCTGCGAACCTGTGGTTTGTGGCGCGCAACCTCCTCCGTCCGTAAGCTGGGAAGCAGGGGATGCAGTTACCGACCCGCTCCGCGCCGCGGCAGGCACGCGGCCCCGACGGGGACCGGAAGGAGGAGAGCGATGGAGTTGTTGACCGTCACCATCGAGAAGCCCGCCGAGGTGAACGTCATCCTGGGGCAGGCGCACTTCATCAAGACCGTGGAGGACCTGCACGAGGCGCTGACCTCGTCGGTGCCCGGCGTGCAGTTCGGCCTGGCGTTCTGCGAGTCGTCCGGGCCAGCGCTGGTCCGCTGGAGCGGCACCGATCCCGCCCTGGTGGAGCTGGCGCGGCAGACGGCTCTTCGCCTGGCGGCCGGCCACTGTTTTGTGATCTTCCTGGGGAACGCCTACCCGATCAACGTGCTCAACGCCGTCAAGCAGGTCCCCGAGGTCTGCGGCATCTACTGCGCCACGGCTAACCCTGTGGAGGTCGTGCTGGCGGAGACCGCGCAGGGGCGGGGCATCCTGGGGGTGATCGACGGCCTGGCCTCCCGCGGCATCGAGGCCGAGGACGATGTGGCGCAGCGGAAGGCACTCCTCCGCAAGATCGGCTACAAGCTGTAGGCCGGAGCCAAGATCCGCCCCATGCCCGATACCCGTCCCACAGCCAGGGGCGCTACCGTAGAGAAGGATGCCTACGCCCGAGCATTCGTCCCTATCCCTGATCGCGGACCTGGAGCGCGAAGCTGACCTGCTGGTCGAGGCGGCCCGCGCGGAGGCGCGCCAGATGGTGGAGGCGGCGCGCCGGGAGGCTGACGTGGCGCTCCGCGGGGCTCGCGAGGAGGCCCCGGAGATCGAGCAGCGAGCGTTCGCCGACGAGGTGGCCCGCGGGCGCGAGGAGGCCGACGCGCTGCGCCGGGAGTGGTCGGCCGGGCGCGAGGCGAGGGACGCCCACATCGGCGCACGCCTGCCCCTAGCGGTGGCGGCCGTCGTGGAGGCCGTCCTGGGGGGCCAGAAGATCGAGGGGTCGGCACCGTGATCGCCGCCATGGTGCGGGTGCAGATCGTGTGTCTGCGCGACCGCTTCCGCGATGTCCTGACGTTCCTGCACGGCCAGGGTGTGGTCCACCTGGTGCCCTGGCGTCCGCCACCGTCACCGGAGATCCAGCGCGTCGTCCCCCTGCGGCTCGACGAGACGGCGGAGCGCGAGCGCGCGCTGCTGGAAGAGATCGTGCGGGCGGTGGACGAGGCCGTGGGCCCAGGGCCCGCGGAGGAGACGGCTGCCCTCGAGGGGATGGCCACCGATGCCCTCCACGCCGCCGCGCGCGAGGGCCTCGAGGCGCTCCGGCAGGCCGAGGCGCGGGTGGCCCGCCTCCGCGACGAACTCCGGCTGCTGCCCCAGTATGCCCACCTGCTGGAAGCGTTCCTGGCGCAGACCTACGCCTTCGACTGGCGGCCCGACTGGGCGGCCACCGGGCTGGTCCTCGACCGCAGCCGGGAAGCCGACCTGCCGCGCCTGCGCGCGGCGCTGGAGCACGAGACGCGGGGCCGCATGCAGCTGGCTGTGGCCGTGCTGGACACGGAGCGGCTGGCCGCCGTGTTGCTCTACGACCGGCGCCACCGCCGGGCGGTGGAGGACCTGCTGTGGGGCCAGGGCGTGGAGCGGCTGAATCTGCCCCCGGAGTTCCTCGGCAAGCCCCTCGAGGACGTGCTGCGGGACATCGCCGCCCGCCGGGCCGTGCTCCCATCGCAGATCGCCGACGCGGAAGAGGCGGCCCGCCGCCTGCGCCAGGCGAGCGCCGGCTTCCTGCGGGCCGCGCGTGCCGTTGCGGCCGATCGGCTGGACGAACTGCGGGTCGCCACGCAGGGCCTGGCGTCGCGCCGCACTGTGGCGCTGGCGGGATGGGTGCCCGCGGCCCGGGCGCCGGCCCTGCGGGCGGCGCTGGAGAGCGCGTTCCCCGGGGAGGTCTTCGTATGGGTGCGCGCGCCGGCGCCGCACGAGCGCGCGGCGGTACCGGTCCTGCTCGACAACCCCCGCGCGCTCCGGCCGTTCGAAGTGCTGCTGCAGCCGCTGCGGCCCCCGGCCTATGGCACGCTGGACCCCACCTGGATGCTGGCACTGTTCTTCCCGCTCTTCTTCGGCCTGATGCTGGGTGATGCCGGCTACGGTGGCGTGCTGCTCCTGGGCGCCGCGCTCATGCGGCGGTGGCGCAGTCCCTGGGCGGGGATCGTGCGCAGCCTGCTGGTGCCCATGGGCAGTAGCGCCATCCTCTTCGGCGTGCTGTTCGGCGAGTACTTCGGCGACCTGGCGCGGCCCTATCTGCGCCCGCTGCTCTTCGACCGGAAGGAGGCGATGCTGGCCTTCCTCTCCCTGGCGCTCTCCATCGGTCTGGCGCACACGGCGCTGGGAGCCGTGCTCGGCATCGTGCAGGCGCGGCGACTGCACGAGCCGCGCCGGGCTGCAGAGCGCGGGGCGCTGCTGGCCGTGCTCGTCACCCTGTTCGCCATCGCCGGCGCGCTGGCCGGGCTGCTGCCGCAGGCACTGCTGGTGCCCGGTGTGGCGCTGCTGGTCGCTGCGGTGCCGGTGTTGATGTACGCCGGCGGACTGCTGGGCGCCATCGAGGCGGTCTCGGTCGTGGGCAACGTCCTGTCCTACGCGCGCCTGATGGCGCTGGGGCTGGCCTCCCTGATGCTGGCCGAGGTGGCCAACCGGCTGGGCGGCGCCGCGGGGAACGTCGTGGTGGGGCTCATCGTGGGCGTGCTGCTGCACGCGCTGAACCTGGTCATGGGCACGTTCAGCCCGACGATCCAGGCGCTGCGGCTGCACTACGTCGAATGCTTCTCCAAGTTCTACGAGCCCGGAGGGCTCGTCTACCAGCCGTTCGCGCGGAAGGGAGGGTGACGGATATGGAGGTGTTCGGCATCGCGATCGGGGCGGGGCTCGCCGTCGGGCTGTCGGCCCTGGGGACCGGCTACGCGCAGGCCCGCATCGGCGCGGCCGGGCTTGGCGCCATGGCCGAGCGTCCCGAGCTAATGGGGTCGAGCGTGATCCTCATGGCCATTCCCGAGACCGCGGTGATCCTCGGGTTCGTGGTGGCCACGATGATCCTGTTGCTGCTGCGGTGAGACAGCGGACGGCTGGCCGGGCTGCCGGGAGATCGCGGCGGTGACGGACCGGGCACTGGCCGAGGCGATCATGCGCCGCGCGGAAGCGGAGCGCGCGCAGATTCTGGCAGAGGCCGCAGCCGAGGCCGCTGCACTGCGGGCCAGGGCGCAGGCCGATGCCGAGGCCGTGCGAGCCGCTGCGGCTGCCGCGGGCCGGACGCGCGGCCGGCGCGAAGCAGCGCGCCTGCTGAGCCGCGCCCGCATGGACCTGCTGGCCGAGGAGACCCGGCTGCTGGATGCGGCAGTCCAGCGGGTCTTCGCCGGAGCTGCCGACGCTCTGGCCGCTGCGCGGCAGCGGCCCGACTATCCGGCGGTCTTCCGCCGCCTGCTCGATGAGGCCCTGGCGCAGGCGCCCCGCGACGGCCCCATTGTCGTGCACGTCGACCCGCAGGATGCGGCGCTCGCGGCGGCCGGGGAGTTGCCGCAGGCCGCGCGTGTCGTACCCGACCTGCGCAGCGCAGGCGGCGCCATCGTCGAGGCATGGGCGGGGATGTGTGTCGTCGACAACACCCTGGAGACGCGCCTGCAGGCCCAGGCGCGCCGGCTGCGCCCGATGGTCGGGCGCCTGCTGGAGGCGGGATGGTCGGCTACGACTACCTGAGCGCCCGGGCGCGGGGACTGCTGGGACGGCTGCTGCCGGCAGCGCGCGTGCGCGCGCTGTGCGCCCTCGACGGCGTCGAGGCCCTCCTGGCGGAGCTGTCGGTGACGCCCGGATACGCGGCAGACGTGGCCGCGGTCGCCGGCATCGCGCCGCCGCTGGAGGCCTGCGCGCAGGCCCTCGAGCGCCACCGGGTGCGCACGGCGCGGGTGCTGTGGGCGGCCGCCGGCGGCGAGGCGCGCGAGCTGATCGGCATCCTGCTCAGCCGCCACGACCTCGAGGCGGTCAAGATGATTTTACGGCGGTGGCACGCGCGCGAGGCCGGCGTCTGGCACGCGCCCGCGCCCGGTCTGCTCGACGGGCAGACGCTGCGGGCGCTCGATGCGGCCGGCAGCGTCCTGGCGCTGGCGGACCTGCTGGCGCTGACCGGTCCGGCCGGGGCGGCGCTGGCCCGCGCGCTCAGGGCCGCGCCCGCTGCCCGTCTTGCCGACCTCGAGGACCGGCTGGACGTCGCGTGGGCCGCGGATGCCCTGGCACGCTGCGGGTGCGGCCCGAACGGGCGCCTGGTCCGCGAGGTGCTGGGGTGGGAGATCGATACCCGCAACCTGCTGGCCGCGCTGCGGGGAGGGAGCGAGCACCTCGTCGTCCTGCCCGGCGGTCGCTATCTGCACGACGATCTGCTACAAGCCATCGCCGCAGAGGGGGACCGCGCGGCGGCGGCCGCCTGGCTCGCCCCCACCCCGTATGCCGGTGTGCTCGACGGCGGCGCGCCGGTGCCCTGGCGCCGCATCGAGCGTGCCCTCGAGCGCCGCGTGCTGGCACTGCACCGGCGGATGCTGTTCGCCAGCGACCCGCTGGGCATCGCGCCCGTCAGCTTTTTCCTCGCGGCCAAGCAGGCCGAGGTGCGCAACCTGCGCACGGTGGCCGCCGGCCTCGCCGCCGGGGTGCCGCCGTCGCTGATGGAGGAAGAACTCGTCGATGCGTAAGGTCGTGGCCGTCTGTCCCGAGGCCGTGGCCGTGGGGTTCGCGCTGGCCGGGGTGGAGACGCGGGCCTACACCACCGCGCGCCAGGGGCGGGCGCACCTCCTGGCCCTGGTGCGGTCGGCCGAGGCCGGCGTGGTGCTGGTGGACGACGCGATCGTCGACGCGCTGGAGGCACCGGCGCGCCGGATGGTGGAGGAGAGCGACGACCCGCTGGTCGTGCCGGTCCCCATGGCGCGCGGGGCCGCGCTGGAACGCGAGTACCTGGAACAGATGATCCGGCGCGTGATCGGCTACCAGGTCCGGCTGCGGTAGGGGACACGGAGAGGACCGATGGGCACGGTGATCAGGATCATGGGGTCGCTGGTCCTGGCCGACGGGATGGATCGGTGCCGGCTCCACGATCTGGTCGCCGTTGGACAGCGGCGCCTCGCCGGCGAGGTGATCCGCGTGGACGAGGCCCGCGCCAGCATTCAGGTCTATGAGGACACCGCGGGCCTGGGATTGGGTGAACCCGTCGAGGACCTGCGCACCCCGCTGGCGGTGGAGTTGGGCCCCGGGCTGCTGGGGAGCATCTTCGACGGCCTGCTGCGGCCGCTGCCGGCCGCCTTCGCCGAGACCGGCGCCTTCATGCAGCCGGGCGTGGCTGCAGCGTCGCTGGACCGCCAGCGCCTGTGGACGTTCACCCCGCTGGTCGAGCCGGGAGCCGCGGTGGAGGCCGGCGACGCGGTGGGATGGGTGGAGGAAGGACCGCTGCGCCACCTGATCCTGGTCCCCCCGGGAACGAGGGGGATCGTGGCCACGGTCCGCCCAGGGCCGGCGCGCGTCGACGATACGGTGGTCATGCTGCACGACGGCGCCGTGCGGCTCGCGCACCGCTGGCCCATGCGACGGGCCAGGCCCCATCGGGGCCGGCTGCTATCGCGCCAGCCGGTGCTGACCGGGCAGCGGGTCTTCGACACTTTCTTCCCCATCGCGCGCGGCGGCGTGGCCGTGGTGCCGGGTGGGTTCGGCACCGGCAAGACGGTCGTGGAGCACCTGCTGGCCCGACACGCCGACGTCGACGTGATCGTCTACGTCGGGTGCGGGGAGCGCGGCAACGAAATGACGACCCTGCTGGCGGAGTTCCCCCGCCTGGCCGACCCGCGCACCGGCCGGCCGCTAGTGGAGCGCACGGTGCTCGTGGCCAACACTAGCAACATGCCGGTGGCGGCCCGGGAGGCGTCGATCTACGTGGGCATGACCGTGGCCGAGTACTACCGCGACATGGGTTACCACGTGGCGCTGATGGCCGACTCCACCAGCCGGTGGGCCGAGGCGCTGCGCGAGATCCACGGCCGCCTGGGCGAGATGCCGGGTGAGGAAGGCTACCCGCCGTACCTGGCGGCGCGCCTGGCCGAGTTCTACGAGCGCGCGGGCCACGTCCGCTGCCTGGGGGCGCCTGCGCGCGAGGGATCGGTGAGCGTGGTGAGCGCCATCTCGCCGCCGGGCGGCGACTTCTCCGAGCCCGTGACCCAGGCGTCGCTGCGCGTGGCGGGGACGCTGTGGGCGCTGGACACGGACCTGGCCCACCGGCGACACTTTCCCGCGGTCAGCTGGGTCGCCAGCTACTCGCAGGACGTGCCCGCGCTGGAAGCGTGGTTCGCAGACCACGCCTCGCCGGCCTGGTCGCGGCTGCGGGCCATGGCCATGCGCCTGCTACAGCAGGAGCAGGAACTGCAGCAGGTCGTCCAGGTCGTGGGCATGGACGCGCTTCCCGACGAGGAGCGCCTGCTGCTGGACGCCGCACGCCTGCTGCGCGAGGGCTTCCTCCAGCAGGACGGGTTTCACCCCATCGACACTCCCTGCCCGCTGCCGCGCCAGGTGGCGATGCTGCGGCTCATCCTCGACTACCACCGGCACGCGGCGGAGGCCCTGCGCGCCGGGATGCCGCTCGAGTCCCTGCTGGCGCATCCGCTGCGTGAACGGCTCCTGCGGCTGCGCGAGGTCTCCCACGAGGAGTTCAATGCGGTCGTGGCCGCGCTCGACGGCGAGATCGCGGCGCTGCACGAGGCCGCCCCGGGCGCAGGCGAGCTGCCGCAGGAGGGTGCGCCGCGCCTGGCCACCGGCCCGGGGGAGCGTCGGCTGGAGGGCGGTCCGTGACCGGCCCGGTGCTGACCTACCGCACGGTCTCTCGGCTGTCGGGTCCGCTGGTCTTCGTCCGCGGGGTGCGCCAGGCCACCTACGGCGCGGTGGTGGAGCTGATCCTCGACGATGGCACGCGTCGGCGCGGCCAGATCATCGACGCCTCGGGCGAGCTGTCGTGCGTGCAGGTCTTCGAGACCACCGAGGGGCTCGATGTGCGCACCACGGCCGTGCAGCTCGGCGAGGCGCAGGTGCTGGTGGAGGTGACGCGCCGCTGCCTGGGGCGGGCCTTCACCGGTATCGGTCTGCCGCTGGACGGCCTGCCGCCCGTGGTGCCCGACCGCCTGGTGCCTGCGGCCGGGGCGCCGCTCAACCCTTACGCACGGGAGGAGCCGGCAGAGTGCATCCAGACCGGCCTGTCGGTCATCGACGGCATGAACACGCTGGTGCGGGGGCAGAAGCTGCCCATCTTCTCGGGGGCCGGGCTGCCGGCGCACGAGGTGGCGGCCCAGATCATCGAGCACGCGCAGTTGCCCGGCGGCGAGCCCTTTGCCGTCATCTTCGCCGGCATCGGCATCACCGGCCGCGAGGCGGAGTTCTTCCTGGAGACCTTCGAGCAGTCCGGTGCCCGCGAGCGCACGGCGCTCTACCTGAACCGTGCCGACGATCCCGCGGTGGAGCGGTTGCTGGTGCCGCGATTCGCGCTGGCGCTGGCGGAGCACCTTGCGTTCGACCTGGAGATGCACGTGCTGGTGGTACTGGCGGATATGACGGCCTACTGCGAGGCGCTGCGGCAGGTGGCGCTGGCACGGCGCGAGGTGCCAGGCCGGCGCGGCTTTCCCGGGTTCATGTACACCGACCTGGCCACGATCTACGAGCGGGCCGGCCGCATCAAGGGACGGGGCGGTTCCCTCACCCAGGTGCCAATCCTCACCATGCCCGATGACGACATCACCCACCCCATTCCCGACCTCACCGGGTATGTCACCGAGGGCCAGATCGTGCTGAGCCGCGATCTGCACCGCCGCGAGATCTTCCCCCCGGTGGACGTGCTGCCATGCCTGTCGCGGCTGATGCACCTGGGCATCGGGCCCGGCAAGACCCGCGAGGACCACAAGGCCCTCTCCAATCAGCTGTATGCCGCCTATGCCCGTGGGGTCGACGCGCGCCGGTTGCGCGACATCGTGGGTGCCGATGCCTTGAGCGAGCTCGACCGCACCTACCTGGCCTTCGCCGAGGAGTTCGAGGAGCGCTTCATCGGGCAGGGGCGCCAGCCACGCACGCTCGTCGAGACCCTGGACCTGGGCTGGGAGCTGCTGCGCCGGCTGCCGCGCGCCGAATTGAGCCGCATCGACCAGCGGCTGCTCCAGCGCTATCTCGGCTCCGCCGGGCCCGCGGCGCCGTGAAGCGGACCCGCACGGCCCTGCTGGCGGCGCGGGCGGCGCACGCGCTGGCTGCCCGCGGCCAGGAGGTCCTCGCCCGCAAGCGTGACGCGTTGCTGCAGGAGATGCTGCGCAGCGCCCGCGAGGTGCTGGCGGCGCGCCAGGATCTCGCGGCCCTGGCCGCCGAGGCAGTGACGGCGCTGGCGGCGGCCCGCGGGCACGAGGGTCCGGACGGCCTGCGGTCCGCCGCGGCCGCAGCGACGCGCGAGGTGCTGGTCGATGTGGAGGTGCGCAACGTCTGGGGCGTCCGGGTGCCGACGGTGCACACGGCGCCCGTGGTCCGGCGGCCGGCCGACCGGGGCTATGGCCTGCTGGGCACGTCGGCCAGCGTCGACGACGCCGCCGAGGCCTTCGAGCGCCTGGTGGGGGTGGCGCTCGAGCACGCGCCGCGCGAGGTACGGCTGCGCCGTCTGGCTGCCGAGATCCGCAGGACGGGCCGGAAGGTGAACACGCTGCAATACGTGCTGATCCCCCGCCTGGCGCGGGAGGAACGCACCATCGCAGGCGCGCTGGACGAACAGGAGCGCGAAGACCTCTTCCGGCTACAGCTCTTAGGGCAGGAGGGCCTGGACCCATCGACGCGGTGACCCGGTTCCCCGACGATGCCGCGGGCGTCCGCTGGCTGATCCGCGTACGGTGGCTGGCGGCGGCGGCCGTAGCTCTGGCGGCGGCGGCGCTGCCTGCGGCCGCCGCGCGGGCCGGTGTCCCGCTGGCTGGCAGGACGGGCCCGATAGCCGCCCTGGCCGTCGCCATCGCCGCCTACAACGCGGTCTTCTGGCTGCGGTGGCGGCGCCGGCGGGCGGTGACCCGCGCCGACACGCACCCCACCGTCGTGGCGCAGATCGCCCTGGACCTGGTGGCGCTGTCGGCACTGCTCCACGCCAGCGGCACGGTCGAGAACCCGCTGATCGTCGCCTACGTCTTCCACGTGGTCATCGCGGCCACGCTGCTCTCGCCGCGCGCCGCGTTCCTGACCGCGGGCGCGGGCCTGCTCCTGGCCGGGAGCCTGAGCCTGGCGGAGATGACCGACCTCCTCCCGCACCGGCCGCTGGTGCGCCTGCTCCCCTCCGACCTGTACCGTCGCCCCGCGTACGTGGGCAACATACTGCTGTCGCTGCTGGTGCTGCTGGCCACCACAGCGTACATCACCGCCACCATCGCGCGGCGGCTGGCCGACCGCGAGCGGGCGCTGGCTGCGGCCACCGACCTGCTGGCCGCGTCCGAGCGGCGCAAGTCGCAGTACGTGCTCATGCTCGCCCACACCGTCGACACCGCGCTGGGCGATGCGCGCCAGGCGCTGGCGGTGGTCGATGGCCAGATGCGGGGAGAGGTCTCCGAGCGTGCGCGGGCCATGCTGGCACGCGTGCAGACCTGGCTGGCGGGGCTGGAGACGTTCGTGCGCGACGTGCTGGATCTCTCGAGCCTCAGGGCGGCCGGCGACCTGCCCCGGTCGCACGTCTACGTGCCGCGGGTGCTGTACGAGGCCGTCAGCGATCTGCGCGACGTCGCGGCGGAGCGCGGGTGCGTTCTCGATGTGCAGGTCCCCGCCCGCGTGCCCCCGGTCTTCGCCAACGGGCCGGCGCTACTGCAGGCGCTGCGCAACCTGCTGCGCAACGCCGTGGTCTTCGGCCGCCCCGGCGGGCGGGTGGTGGCCCGCATCGAGGTCGATGCCGACCGCCTGCGCGTGGTCGTGGCCGACGACGGGCCGGGCATCGCGCCCGAGGATCTGCCCTTCATCTTCGACGAGTTCTACCGCGCCGAGCGCACGCGCCACCTGGTGCCGGGCCGCGGCCTGGGCCTGGCCATCGTGAAGTACGTGGCCGAGATCCACGGGGGCGACGTGACGGTCTCCACGCGCGTCGGGGAAGGGAGCACGTTCACCCTGACCCTGCCCGTGGCCCCAGCCGAGGCCGCCGGGAGCGCTGCGGCCGCGTCCCCGTAGGCGGCACCGCCGGGAGGGCCGCGGCCGCGTCCCCGCAGGCGTCACCGCTTCCTGCTCAGCAGGTTCTCCAGGAACTCCTCGTGCCGCACCTCGTCGGCGAGCAGCTCCGTGGCCAGCTGGTAGGTGACGGGATCCTTGCCGAAGGTCATGGTGGCCAGGCGCTGGTAGGCCTGGATCGCCGCGGCCTCGGCCTTGAGCTGGTCGGCGACCATGCCGTCGGCGTCGGCCCGGTCCTGGCGCGGCGCGGTCCACGGGCCGTTGGCGCCCTGCTCCCAGGCGGCCGGGGGCACGACGGGATCGCCGCCCAGCTCAAGGATGCGGTTGGCCAGCTTCTCCGCGTGGCCCAGTTCGTCGCGGGCTTCGTCCTTGAAGTGCTCGGTCAGCTCCTCGCCGTGCCACCCTTCGGCCACCAGCGCAGTGATCCAGTAGGAGTAGAACGCCAGCAGCTCATCCAGGTAGGCTTTCCGCAGCTCGGCGATCAGGTCGTCGACGTCCAGCTCGACGATCGCACGTCCGGTCTGTCCCATCGTTTCCTCCTCCTTGCGGTGGCATTGGACACGCGCGGCGCAGCCTGTATGCCCTGCCCCACGCGCGCGATGGCTACGCGCCCACGAACCCCTCGACGGGCACCAGGCGCTTCGCGACAGGATCGACTGCCAGGAACAGGCTCTCCAGGGCCACGGCACCCAGCAGCGGAGGACCACCGGGCGCCACGAAGCAGGGCGTGGTGACTTCCTGCCCGTTCAGTGCCAGCCGGACCTCCGCCACCGGCCACACCTCCCGCCGCCCGCCGGCCACGACCACCGGCTGCTGCCGGGTGGGGCGCAGGCCCAGTCGGTCTGCCAGGTCGCGTGGGACGACCAGCAGGGTGGCGCCGGTATCCACCAGCAGGTCCGCGTCTTCGGCGACGCCCGTCGGCCCGGTGAGGCGCGCGGTGACGCGAAAGAGTCCCATATTTTTATAATAGCATCCCGCAACGGCCGCTGAGCGAGGGCGCTACCAGGGCCTCCAGGATCGCCTCGGGGGTCACGCCCGACCTGCGGCCGCAGGCAGCAGGCGTCGGAGCATGATGACCAGGACCAGGATCACGCCCCACAGGGCATTGGCCAGGTGGGCGCTGAACCCCATGAGGTTGAAGCCGGTGGCGACCACCTGCAGAATCGCCACCGCCACCACCAGCCCGGTCACCGTGCCCGCACCGCCCGAGGGGTCCACGCCGCCGAGCACGGCGATGAGGACCGTCAGCAGCAGGAACGACGATCCGTAGTCGGCCTGAGCGGCGTTGAATCGGGCGATGAGCAGCAGACCGGCCACGCCGGCCAGGAAGCCCGAGGCGAGGTACGTGCGGAAGAGCATCGCCGCCACGTCGATGCCGGAGAAACGGGTGGCCGTGGGATTGGACCCCAGCAGGTACGCCACCACGCCGAACGGGGTGCGGGTCAGCGTCACTGCCAGAACCGCCGCCCCGGTGGCGAAGAGCAGGAAGGGTACCGGGATCCCCAGCAACGAGCCGCCGCCAAGGAAGAGGAAGGGTTCGGGGAAACCGGCTAGCACCGCCCCGCGCGTGACGGCCAGAGCGAAGCCTTTGACGAAGATCATAGACGCCAGCGTGGTGATGATGGGGGGGACCTCCAGGTACGCCACGATGCCGCCGTTGACGGCCCCCACGGCGAGCGCGGCGGCCAGCCCCAGGACCACGGCCACGGGCGTCGCATGCCAGAAGGCCCCCTGCTTGAGCACGTAGGCGGCCGCGATGCCGGCGAGGTTGGCGGTGGAGATGATGGAGAGGTCGATGCCGCCGGTGAGCATGGGCAGCAGCTGCGCCAGCGTCAGCATGCCCAGCAGCGGCATCTGGACCGCCATGGATGCCAGGCTGTCCAGCGTCAGGAGCCGCCCGTCGGTGACGGCTGCCAGGAACACGGTCACCACCGCCAGCACCAGGCCCAGGATGGCCAGCTCGCCGTAGCGGGCCGTCCAGGATGCCGGCGGGCTACGCCACATGGATCCGTACCGCGCGCTCGCGCCGCCGGCGCTCCTGGGCGGCGGTGATCGCCGCCGCGGCGGCGATCAGGAGCCCGATGACCGCATCGTGCCAGTAAGAGGAGATCCGCAGCAGAATGAGCCCGTTGCGAATCACGGCGATGAGCAGCACGCCCAGGATCGTGCCGGCCACGGTCCCTGAGCCCCCGAAGACGCTGGCACCGCCCAGCACCGCGGCGGCTAAGACGTCCAGCTCGCGCCCCACGATGGCGTTGGGCTGGATGATCTGTGCCAGCTGGGCCTGGACGAAACCGCCCAGCCCCGCCAGCAGGCCCATGTACGCGTAGACGAAGAGCCGCAGGCGGAAGATCGGAAACCCGGCCCGGCGCGCGGCTTCCGCGTTGCCCCCCAGGGCGTAGATGCGGCGGCCCACGACCAGGAAGTTCAGGACGAGCCAGGTGAGGAGTGCGGCCGCGGCCCAGAAGATGATGGGCGTCGAGAGGCCGTACACGGCGCCGTCGGGATTCATGAACCGGACGAGCTTGTACTGCGCGAACTCCTGAAAGGCCATGGGCAGGTCGGTGATCCAGGTGCCGCCGGTGAAGAAGATCAGCAGGCCGTAGAAGGTGCTCAGGGTGGCGATGGTGATGATCACGGGATGCACGCGCGCGTAGTGGATCAGCACGCCGTTGGCGGCCCCCAGCGCCAGCCCGATGGGGAGCGGGATGAGCAGCGCCACCAGCACGGGCTCCGTCGCCCGCGTGGTGATCAACAGCCCCATGAGGTACTGCGCCACCGTCGCCGTGGCTGTGAACGACACGTCGATCCCGCCGGAGATGAGGACGACCAGCTGGCCCAGCGCCACGATCCCCAGGAACGCGTTGTTCCGCAGCACGTCGAAGGCGTTCTCGGCCGTGAGGAACTCGGGCCGGCCGGCGGTGACGATCGCCGAGAGCACGACCAGGACGGCCAGCAGGTAAGTCTCGGGACGCCGCCCCAGCCGCCGGAGCGCGTCGCGCATCGCCGTCAGGCGGTCAGCTGCCGGTGGAGGTCGGCCTCGCTGGCGGCCTCTCTGCCGACCTCGGCGACGATCCGGCCGTGCTTCATGACCAGGATGCGATCACAGACCGCGAGGGCTTCGGCGACTTCCTCCGTGATGAGCAAGATGCCCACGCCGTCTTCGGCCAGCCGGTCGATGATGTCGTAGACCACGGCCCTGGCGCCGACATCGATCCCTACCGTCGGGCCGTCGAGGACCAGGATGCGGGGCCGTGTGGACAGCCACTTGGCGATCACCACCTTCTGCTGGTTGCCGCCGGACAGGGCGCTGACCGGCTGCTCGATGGACGTCGTCCGGATGTCGAAGGCGCGCACGGCGGTGTCGCAGAAGGCGGCGGTCCGGCGCGGTGCGAGCAGCCGGCCGGGTCCGGTGAGGGCATCCAGGGCGGTGACGATGAGGTTGCTGCGTACCGGCTGCCGGGCCACGACGCCCTGTGCCAGACGGTCCTCGGGCACGTACGCGATACCCGCCCGGATCGCGTCGGCGTTGGTGCGCAGACGCACCGACCGTCCCTCGACGGCGATCTCTCCCGCGTCCGGCGGATTCATGCCGAACAGCGCCAGCGCCAGCTCCGTCTTGCCGGACCCCAAAGGCCCGATCAGGCCCAGCACCTCGCCGCGGTGCAGGGTGAAGGTGACGTCCCTGAAGTGCCCGCGTCGGCCGAGCCCGCGCACGTCGAGCACGGCGGCGCCGATCGGGTGCCGCCCGGGACGCCGGCGAGCGGCGATCGTGCGTCCGGTCATGTACTGGACCAGGCGATCCCGGTCCACCTCGGACCGCGCGAAGGTGCCCACCCTGCGGCCGTCACGCAGGACGGTGATCCGTTGCGCGATCTCCAGCACCTCGTGCAGTTTGTGGCTGACGAACAGCGTGGCGATGCCGTGGGCCTGCAGATCCCGGAGGATGCCGACCAGACGGTCGACCTCTCGCTGCGTGAGGGACGCCGTGGGTTCGTCGGTGATCACCAGCCGGGCGTCGCTGGCCAGGGCCCGGCAGATCGCCACCAGCTGCTGGTCCGCGATCGGCAGCGTGCCCACCGGCGTCTCCAGCGGCAACGTGACCCCGACCCGCTCCAGGGCCGCCTGCGCGACGGCCGTGATCGCCCGCCAGTCGACGAGCCGGCGCCCGCCGGCGGCGACCCGGAGCATGGCGATGTTCTCGGCGACGGACAGGTTGGGGAACAGCGCGAGGTCCTGGTGCACGACCTGGATCCCGCGGCGCAGCGCGTCGGCCGGGGTGAGCCCGCGCACGCGCTCCCCGCCGATCTCCAGTTCGGCGCCCGGATCGGGAGACACCACACCCGTAATGATCTTGATCAGCGTGCTCTTGCCCGACCCGTTTTCCCCCACCAGGCAGTGGATCTCCCCGGTGCGGATCTCCAGGTCCACGTCTTGAAGCGCCACGACCCCGCCGTAGCGCTTGCTGATGTGGCGCGCGTGGAGGAAGACGTCCGTCATCGAGAACGGAGGGGATGGGACCCGGGCCCATCCCCTCGTCCATGCGCGATCGACACCGGCCGCGGTGCGGCGGACCCGGACCGACGGGCTCAGAAGCCCATCTTCCGTGCGTCGTCGGCGCTGCGCATCAGCAGGATCTTGTTGAAGCTGATGACCTTGCCCTTGATCGCCAGCTTGCCGAGGCCCGACAGCTCCAGGCCCGTGGCGAGCTTCGTCCCCTTGAGCATCTCGCTGGCCACCGCCACCATGCCGTAGCCGGCGTCCCGCGGGTCCCACAGCTGCGCCCACTTCATGGACCCGTCGGCCAGGTACGCGACCGCCGACGAGGGAATGGCGCTGCCGCCCACGACCACCTTGTTCCTGAGTCCCTTCTCGCGGACCGCGGCCGCGGCGCCCAGCGGGCCCAGGCTGCCCCAGCCGATGACGGCGTGGAGCCTGTCACCGTAGGTCTTGGTCAGGTCCAGCACGGCCTTGCGCGAGTCGTCCACGCTCTCGGCGGTGGGGAGTCGCGAGGTCAGCTCCTTGAGGTACGGGTACTTTTCCCGGGCGTACTTCAACGCGACGTCGGCCCAGTAGTTGTGCAGGGGTACCGTCAGGCCGCCGACGAGCATGACGAACCCGCAGGGCGATGCCGTGGTGCACCGCACGCCAAGCTGCTTGAGACTGCGGTCCACCTCGTCGATGGCCAGCCGCCCATAGGCATCGCTGTCGATCATCTCGATATCGTAGTCGATGGCGGCCGTCTCGAAGGGTGACTCGTGGGTGAGGACCACGATCTTCTTCTCGCGAGCCCGGGTGAAGACCGGCGTCAG
Source organism: Candidatus Fervidifonticultor secundus (assembly GCA_031459385.1). Lineage (GTDB taxonomy): Bacteria > Sysuimicrobiota > Sysuimicrobiia > Sysuimicrobiales > Humicultoraceae > Fervidifonticultor > Fervidifonticultor secundus. The sequence continues at coordinate 22,538 of JAVKIP010000014.1, forward strand.
GGCCTTGGCGTCGGTGGGCACGACGGCGACGGCCCCGACGCCGCGGTTGACCATGTCTTCTACCATGGAGACCTGCGCCGCCGCGTCCGCGGTCGACGGCCCGACCTGCGACGCCTTCACGTTGAACTTGGGACCGGCTTCCTCGACCCCCTTGGCCATGCGATTGAACCAGGGGATGCCAGTGATCTTCACGACCACGACCACCTCTTTCTGAGGCTGGCCGACGGCCCGATAGACGGCAGTGGGGAGCACCAGTGCTGCGGTGAGGAGTACCGGCAGGACGACCGTGACGAGCGCCATCCGCACCTTCATCTGCCCTTCCTCCTTTCCCGGCGGTGTCCGCACCCCGGGGGTTCGATGACGGCGACGAGAAACTCCTCCCCGTCACGTCCTCAGCGTAGGCGCCGCCGCGCGGCCGGACCATCCGGCGCGGGCCCGATTCGGGGGCGTCCGCCGCGCGGCCGGCCACGGGACGGCGCCAACGCCAGCGGCGCCTGGTGACTGCCGGATGTCCAAAGCGCGGCGGGGGGCGCCGGGCCCGGGTCCCACCTTGGGGGCCGGCCCGGTCGGCGGGAGCGCCGCAGCCCGGCGCCCAGCGTCGGGCCTACTTGACCACGGGCAGGTTCGCCGCTTTCCAGCCGCCCAGGCCGCCGCGCAGGTTGCGCACGTTGGTGTAGCCCCACATGCGCAGGACCGTGGTCGCCATCGCCCCCCGCACGCCGACGGCGCAGTAGACGACGATGGGCGCGCCGCGGCTATCGGGCAGCTTGTCCAGCGCCTTGGGCAGCTCGCGGATCGGCACGTGCACGGCGCCGGCGATGCGTTCGGCGTCCCACTCGGCCTTCTCGCGCACGTCGAGCACCAGCGGCCTGGCCGTTTCCATCAGGCGTTCGGCCGCCAGAGGGTCGATCTGGTAGAAGTCCGCCGGCATGGTGGTCAGCACCCGCTCGGCAGCCGCCAGCAGCGGCTTCTCGATCCACTCCTTGGTGACGACCGGCCCGACGAGCGTCAGGGCCAGAGCCACGGTCAGGACTGCGATCAAAGGTTTCCTCATCGATGTGTCCTCCTTTCGTGTGTTGGTGGGGTCCGTCACCTGCGACGGAACCCGCCGTTTGATGCCTCTGGCCGCGGCGCGCCGCTTCCGCCCCGCGGCGGTGCACCGCGGCCACGCCGTGCACTCCTACAACCCGCGCTGGCCGGCATACACCAACACCACCCGCAGCGCCAGGCCGCCGGCCAGCGTCAGCGCGCACGAGGCGACGGCCAGCGGCCGCGGGCAGCGATGGACGACAACCTCCCGCAGCGCCGCGCCCAGGGGCACCAGCATGCCTGCCCCGACCACCAGCGTCCAGAACGGCACCGCCCACGATCCCCGGACGAGCATGGCAGCCGCCGCCTGCGGCCCGGTGCCGGCGGTAGCCAGACCCGCGAGGTAGAGGCCGACCAGCGCCAGCTTGCTCACGTGCAGCCCTGCTTCCGCCCGCACCAGCAGGGGCACCCACGGGCCCCGCGGGACCAGCAGCATCAGCACCGCCCCCGCCGCCGACAACCCCGAGGCCAGGAACAGTGGTCCGAGGACCGGGCTGTTCCACACCGGCCGTGCCACCATGGTGCCCAGCAGGATGCCGGTGTACAGGCCCAAGCCGATCCCCAGGGCGAGGTTGGTCCATGCCAGCGCGCGCCCGCGGCGGCCGGCCCACCGGCCGGTCTGTTCCGGCATGCGGTGCAGCCACGGCCAGCGCCGGCACAGCCCGCTGCGGACGCCGGTGGCGAGGAGGGCAGGGACCGCTGCCAGGGAGGAGGTGAGCAGAACCGCCAGCAGGATCCATGCCCCCCACGACATCGGGCTGGTCGGCCGCAGCGTGACGTAGAGCCAGAACGGCGTCCACCTGCTGCCCAGGTCGAGCCACAGCAGCACCAGGCCCGCCACGATCAGCGGCGGGACCAGCAGCGACGCCACCCGCACTGCCGGCAGGAACTGGCGTCGCCGCCCGGCCAAGTGGGCCCACGACGCGAAGATCAGCAGCCCTGCCGCCACACCGCCCAGGAACAGGTAGGTCGCGACCTCCCACCCCCACAGGTGCAGGCGCGGGTTGAGCACCGCGTCGACCCGCTCCACCACCGGCGTGGGTACCGCGGCGACGCTACCAGCGGTGAAGGCTGTCACTGCGACCACCGCCGGGCCGATCATCGACGCACCGCCGTCGCGCGGTCGCGGCCGGCCGCCGGCGTGGGGATGACCTCGCCGCGGGCCTCGGGTAGGCTCACCGCGCTGTTGAGGAAGAAGAACTTGGGCCGCGTGCCCGCTTCCGGCCGGTCGACCTCCACTCGCCGCGCGGCGGCCAGGGCGCGGCTGATGGTGCTTTGCGGATCGTCCAGGTCGCCGAAGACCAGCGCCTGTGTGGGGCACGTCTCGACGCAGGCCGGCTCGCGCCCCGCGGCGATGCGGTGATCGCACAGGGTGCACTTGTCGACGAAACCCCGCGGGTGCGGGTAGCGCATCCCGTACGGGCAGGCCGCCACGCACGCCCGACACCCGATGCAGGTATCGTAGTTGACCAGACACAGGCCGTCCTGCGTCACGTACGTGGCGCCGGTGGGGCAAACGGGAACGCACGGCGGGCGTTCGCAGTGGTAGCACTGCATGTGAAGGAACGCCAGGCGCAGCGTAAGTGGGTCGTCGCCCAGGGCGACCTCGCCGATCCGGCGCCGGAAGAAGCCCTCGGGCACCTCGTGCTCCACCGCGCACGCCACGGCGCACGCCTGACAGCCCAGGCACCGGTCGAGGTCGACGGCCATGCCGTAGCGGGCCACCGTCAGACCCTCTCCAGCCGCACGAAGTTCACCCGCAGCCCCGCGCCGCCGCTGACGGGGTCCAGGGCGTAGCGCGTCTGCAGGGCGGCGTCGCTGGCGCCCCTGGTGTGGGCGCGGCGCAGGCCCGGGGCGCGGTGGCCGAACCCGTGTACGATGTAGACGCAGTCGGGGCGGATGCGGGCCGTGGCGCGCACGGTCACCGGGCCGCTGCGGGCGCCGTCCTGGTTGACCAGCATCACCCGGTCACCGGTGCGCAGGCCCAGCGCCGCCGCGGCGCGCCGGTTCACCCATACGTCGTTGGTGGCCATGAAGCGTGTCAGGACCGGGTTGTTCTGCGTGCGGGCGAAGGTGTGCACCGGCGCTCGACCGTAGAGCAACCGGAAGAAGCCCTGGGGAGGGTCCGCCGTGGGCTCGTAGCGCGGCAGCGGGTCCAGCCCCGCCTCGGCCAGATCATCACAGTAGAGCCGGATCTTCCCGCTGGGGGTAGGGAAGGGGGAGCGCGTCTTCCACTCCTCCAGGTAGGGCCTCCCCTTCTGGATGCTCACGCCGGTCTTCTTCATCTCCTCCAGCGTCAGGCCAGCCGAGTTGAGCCGCTGCTCCAGGTACTCCTCGATGGTGGTCCAGGGGAAGTACTGCGCCAGGCCCAGGCGCAGGCCCAGTTCGCGGGCGATCCACCAGCCGGGTTTCGTCTCATAGAGGGGCGCAACCACCGGCTGACGCAGCGCGATGAACGGCCGCTTGTGCGCCACCGCGATCAGGTCGTCGTAGCGCTCCAGGTAGGTGCACTCGGGCAGGACGACGTCGGCCCACGCCACGTGGTCCTGGGGCAGGATGTCGATGACGACGTGGAAGTCCAGGGCCGCCAGCGCCCGCCGCGTACGCTCGGGGTCGGGCAGCGAGTGGAACAGGTTGACCGCGTAGGTCACCAGCCCCTTGATCGGATACGGCTCGCCGGTGATCATCGGTTTCAGCAGTTCCTGGATCGCGACGCCGCCCCGCAGGAACCTGTGCCGTACGCCATCGGCCCGGGGTCTGCGGCCATGGGTGGGCTCCGGCGCGGGGCCGCCGGGTCCCGCACAGCCGCCTGCCTCGGACCCGATGGGGAAGGGCGGCAGCGGGTACTCCTCGATATACGGCGCCTCGGCGATGTAGAAGCCGCCCGGCCGCCCCCAGTTTCCCAACAGCACGTTGACCAGGTACAGCGCCCGCAGCCGCTGGGTGTCGTTGCCGTACCAGACCACGTGCCGGCTGGGCACCACCACGGCCTGCGGGCGGTAGCGGGCTAGGTCGCGCGCGACCTCGACGATGCTCTCGGCCGGGAGCTCGGTGATGGCCGCCGCCCACTGCGGCGTGAACGCCCGCACGTGGGCCGCGAGCTGGTCGAACCCCTCGGTCCAGCGCTCGACGTAGGCGCGGTCGTAGAGGCCCTCGGTGACCAGCACGTGCATCCACGCCAGCAGCAGCGCCGTGTCGGTGCCGGGCTTGATGGGCAGGTACCGGTCGGCCTTGCTGGCGGCGGTCGAGAAGCGGGGGTCCACGACCACGACCTGCGCGCCCCGGGCGCGGGCAGCGGCGAACTCCTGCATCGGGGTGTTGTGGGCGTTCTCGCCGATGTGCGTTCCAAGCAGCACGATGTAGCGCGTCTGCTCCCAGTCCACCGGCTCGTGGCCACCCAGCGGCCGGCCGAAGGTCAGCATCGCCGCCACCTCGCGAGGCGCGGTGCACATGCTGACCGAGGGCCTAGCGGCGTTGGGCGACCCCCATGCGGGCGCCAGGTAGTCCACGAACCACTTGTCGCCGGCGTAGTGCCCGAAGAACGCCACGGCCTCGGGTCCATACTGCTCCTTGATCCGCAGCAGCGCCTTCGCCGTGACGTCGAGGGCTTCGTCCCAGGTCGCCTCGCGGAACTTCCCCTCGCCGCGGGCGCCCGTGCGAATCAGGGGCCGCCGCAGCCGGTCGGGGTCGTACAGTTCGCCGATACCGCCCAGGCCCCGGGCGCACAGCCGGCCGTTCGACTTCGGGTTGTCGGGGTGCCCGTCCAGTTTCCAGACCCGGCCGCCGGCCACGTGGGCCACGGCGCCGCAGCGCCACAGGCACATCTCGCACACGGTAGGGATCTGCGTCGTCGCCTGCTGGTACCAGACCCGCCGCGGGGACAGCAGCAGGCGCCGCAGCGCCGGGGCCGAGGCGGCTGTCGCCACCAGAGCGGTGCTGCCGCCGACGATCAGGAACTCACGCCGCGACAGCTTCACCGCATGGCCACCTCCGGGTCGGTGCCCGCGTGCGCCTCGTGCAGCACGGGGCACCGCGCGACAGCGCGCTGCCACAGGTGTGCCTCGCGCTCCATCGCCCGCCGCACGAGGCAGACCGCCGTGGCCAGCCACTCGCCATCCAGACGGTCGCGCGGGATGCCGGCGCACGCCCCTGCGGTCCAGACCGCCGCGCGGTACTGCGGGGCGCCGCCTGGGAGCATCACCAGCACGCGGAGGCCCGGGGTGTCGTGCTGCAGCGCATTCAGGAGCAGCGGCGTGGCATCGGCGGCGATGTCCCAGTCCAGCAGCAAGGCATGGGGCCGCCAGCCGGCCAAGCGGGCGTGGGTGTCCGCCAGCGTGGCGGCCTCGGCCACCTCCAGGTCGACCGGGAGCAGCGGGCGCGTGGCCTCCACGACCTCGCGGACGGTCTGTCGGAACTCGACGTGGGGTTCGGCGATCAAGAGACGGAAGGCCACGGTCGCATCACCATCCCCATGGTGCGGCGGCGGCGCGGGAGGGAGAATCGGGGTTTCCCGGAGAGTTCGAAGGGAGTTTTCCCGACAGGGGGTCGAATCGGGCAGAGACCTGATGGCCGGCTGTCGCGCGGGCGTTCTAGACTGACCTCGGACGTCGGCCTGAGCAGCCAGCAGCAAACCGTGGGCCGAGGGGGTGCGCGCAGTCATGGGCAAGGACACGTTGACCATCATCGACAACCGCACCGGGAGGACGTACGAGCTTCCCATCCTCTACGGGACCTATCCCCGGTACGGTGCGGCCATCCGGGCCATCGACCTGCGCCAGATCAAGGTGGACGACCAGGACTTCGGGCTCATGAGCTACGATCCGGCGTTTCTCAACACGGCGTCGACCCGCAGCACCATCACGTTCATCGACGGCGAGCGAGGCATCCTGCGGTATCGCGGGTACCCGATCGAGGTGCTGGCGGAACGGGCGTCGTACCTGGAGGTCGCCTACCTCCTGCTGCACGGCGAGCTGCCTACCCGGGCGGAGCTGGACGCCTGGGTGCACGAGATTACCCACCACACGTTCATCCACGAGTCCATCAAGAAGTTCCTGGACGGGTTCCACTACGACGCGCACCCGATGGGCATGCTCATTGGCACCGTCGCCGCGCTGTCCACCTTCTACCCCGAGGCCAAGCAGATCCACGACCCGACGGTGCGGCGGCGGCAGATCGTACGCCTGCTGGCCAAGATGCCGACCATCGCGGCGTTTGCGTACCGGCACAGCCGTGGGCTGCCCTACGCGTATCCCGACAACGACCTCTCGTACACCGGCAACTTCCTCAACATGCTCTTCAAGACCACCGAGGTGAAGTACGCGCCGCACCCGGTGCTGGAGCGGGCGCTGGATCGCCTCTTCATCCTGCACGCCGACCATGAGCAGAACTGCAGCACGAACGCCATGCGCGGCATCGGGAGCAGCCACGCCGACCCCTACTCGGCCCTGGCCGGCGCCGCCGCCGCCCTCTACGGGCCCCTGCACGGGGGCGCCAACGAGCAGGTGCTGCGCATGCTGCGGGAGATCGGCAGCAAGGACCGGGTGGGCAGCTACATCAAGCGGGTCAAGGCCGGCGAGGTCCTGCTCATGGGCTTCGGCCACCGCGTCTACAAGCACTACGACCCGCGGGCCCGGATTATCAAGCGGGTCGCAGACGAGGTGTTCACGGTGACCGGGGTCAACCCGCTGCTGGAGATTGCCCTGGAGCTGGAGCGCATCGCGCTGGAGGATGACTACTTCGTCACGCGCCGGCTCTACCCCAACGTCGACTTCTACTCAGGGATCATCTACCAGGCCATGGGGTTCCCGGTAGAGATGTTCCCGGTCCTGTTCGCCATTCCGCGCACCGCGGGCTGGCTGGCCCAGTGGGAGGAGCTGCTGGGGGATCCTGAGCAGAAGATCAGCCGGCCGCGCCAGCTCTACGTCGGGGCCGACCTACGCGACTACGTGTCCCTCGAGGCGCGGGGGGCGGGGCGGGCGGCTTAGCTGGGGGCGATGCCGGGCTATGGCCACGTCCCGCGCAGGCCCCGGAGGAAGATGCGCGCGGTGACCGGGCCGACGCCTTTGAACTGTTGCAGGCGGCGCGCCAGGTCGCGCTCGCTGGTGGCCTGCGCCAGCAGGCCGGTCACGCTCCCGTACTGGGCTTCGAGCGCCGCGCACACCTCCAGCAGCTTGGTGGCGGTGGAGAAGTCGTAGCGCACGTAGTGCCCGCGGTCCAGCGCCGCCACCAGCCTGTCCCAGCCAGCGGCGAGGATCGCCTCGGGACTGGTCAGTCCCTCCCGCACGAACTCCTCATACGCGCGTCGGGCGACGGTCTGCTGAATGGGCTTGCCGAAGAGCAGGCAGGCCAGGAACCACTTGAACCGTTCTTCTTCCCGCCGGGACGCCAGATCGATACCCAAGTCGGTGGCCGAGATGCGCCGGCGGCCGGCCATGGGAGGGGGTCAGGTGGGTTGCGGTGGCGTTGGCGGGACCCCGGAGATCTCCATGCGGGTCAGCGCCGGAACGCGTCGTTCACCGTCAGGACGGGGACAGAGGTGATAGACTGCGACGATCTCGCCGACAGCGGGCGTCACCAGGGCCTCGGCACCGCAGGCGGGACACCTGGCAACCACTGGTGCCGGCCGGGTCTTCGTCGTCTCCTGGGTCGTGACCACCACGTGCCTCCCTGGCGTCCACCGGCCCGCCTCTTGAAACCATTATACCTCCACCGTCATCTCGTCCGGTGTGCGACCGCCCTCAGTGCCGGGGCCCTGTCTCGGCTGCGGGCTCGCGCATCGCCCGCAGCACCGCCATCAGCAGCTGCAGCAGGCCGGCGACCTCGGGGCTACGCATCAGGGCCAGCACCTCCCGCAGGCGTAGCGGCTCGCGACGGGCGACGGCCTGCGGGTAGGCGGCGTTGACGGCCGCGGGTACCTTCATCGCCGCCGTGAAGAACGGCCCGTAGGCGATCTGCCCTACCGCTCCCAGCAGCATCATCAGGTTGGCCACCATGGTCATCAGTTCGGGGCGCGTCGAAGCGCTGAACGCCTCGTCGAACTCCTCCAGCACCGCCTCACCCGCCGCCAGCAGACCTGAGTCCGCCAGCCGCCCGACCACCCGCACGGCCTGCTCGATGGCGCCGGCGCGGCGGGCCACCTCGCGCAGCACGCGCTCCAGCGCCTGGCGGTCCTCCGCACTGAGACCGGTCAGTACAGGGAGAGCCTGTGCGTCGGACATCTGGGGTTCCCTCCTCACGCGCCGAAGAGATGCGCAAACCAGAAGCGCTCGAACCCGGTCTTGACGGCCCGGAACAGGCGCATCCCGCCCAGCAGGCGACAGTCCGGGTACGGTGCCCGACCGTAGAGCTTCTCGGTGAAGTCGCACCACACGGCCGCGCCCATGTAGCCCGTATCCATGACGCAGACACCGACCATGTTGTAGAGCTCGCCGACGAAGACGCCGCGGATGCGGTCAAGGATCTGCGTGACGACGTGGTCGGCCTGCAGGTGCGCGAACACCCCGGCCATGCCCAGGCCGATGGTCGGGGCCACCACGTCGCCGACCCCATAGACCTCCGGGTAGCGGGGGGAGACCATCGACGGCAGGCTGACGTCCATGTACCCGTCGGCGGTGGCCAGCGGCGAGGTGCGCACCGGGGGCGGGGCGTCATGGGGCGGGACGATGATCGCCAGATCATACTCCAGCGTACGGCCGTCGGCGGCCCGCAGCACCCGGCGGTCGCGGTCATGTGCCGCCAGGACGAACCCGCCTTCGAACCCCACGCGGAACTGTCGCATGAACTGCGTGAAGCCGTCCACCATGAGCAGGCCGAACGTCTCCATGGGCCGCTGCCAGGGGTGGAAGACGGTGATCTCCGTCCGGTCGGACAAGTGGCGCTGGTCGGCCAGGTACCGGAGCATGAACGCCATCTCGAACGGCGCGGGGGGACAGCGGTACGGCCAGGCCACCGGCCCCACCACCACCCGCCCGCCGGCAAACGCCCCCAGGCGCCGATGCAGGGCGACCGCGTGGCCCAGCTCCCACGGCGCCTCCAGGCCCTGCAGCGTCGGGTCGTCCCGCAACACCGCGCCCAGGGCCACGATGAGGAAGTCGTAGTCGATCGGCCCCTGATCGGTCCGGACCCGACGGGCCTCGGGCTCGATGGCGTCCACCGTGGCCTGGAGGACCCGGGTCCCGTAGCGGTCGGCGAGCAGACGCAGCGGCCGGCGCACCTCGTCGGGCTGACGTCGGCCGGTCATCACCCAGAGGTAGCTGGGACGGTATTCGTGCCAGGAGCTGCGGTCGATCAGCGCCACCTCGACCTCCCCTGGCCGGGCCCACTGTGCGAAGCGGCGAGCGGCGATGACCCCACCGCTCCCCCCGCCGAGGATCACGACACGGTGCATGGCAGCCTCCTCTCCGCGGACCTGGCCGCAGGCGATCCCGTGTCACACGCTGCCGGCGTCCGCGCTCACGGCGTCCTACGCGTCTTTGCGCGTGGAGATCCCGAACGGGACATATAGCGGACACCGGCCCGCCAGGCTCGTGGCAAGGAAGACGACGGCCACCGCGCCCAGCACGGCGGCGGCTGTGCCGCTGATCCGGCCGGTGGCGTACAGGTACGCGATCACCACCGCTACGAGGACACGGACCACACGGTCGGCGGTTCCCATATTCGGCTTCACCGTCGCTCACCTCTCCTGCTGACGGTTACCACACATCGCTCGCATCACCCGAATCGGCACGACGTCCTTACCGGATCCCTTGTGCTACCCCGCTGGCGTGCATATGCACCTCGGAGCACCCGTTCCTCCTGCCCCGTTGCCGCTCCGCGCCGCCCTGCCCCCCCCGGGGTGGTCAGACGTCGGCGCCCAGCAGTCCCCGCCGCAGCGCGTAGCGCACCAGCTCGGCGCGCGTGCGCAGCTCCAGCTTCTCGAGGATGCGCGCGCGGTAGGTCTCGACGCTCTTGGGGCTCAGGTAGAGCCGTTTGGCGATCTCGCGCGCCGTGTAGCCTGCGGCGACCAGCTTCAGGACCTCGCGTTCCCGCTCGGAGAGCCGGTCGTAGCCGTCCTGTTCCTCCCCGACCTGCACACGCGCCACGAAGTCCTCCAGCAGGGCGCGCGTGGCAGTGGGGTGGAGGTAGGCGCCCCCTGCCGCCACGGTGCGGATGGCGGCGATGAGCTCAACGTCGGCCGCGGTCTTGTTGACGTATCCCGCGGCACCGGCCTTCAGCACGGGGAACAGGTAGCGCTCCTGGGCGTGCACGGTGAGGATCAGGACGTGGGTGTTGACGCCGAGGTCGCGGATCTGTCGCGTCGCCTCCAGGCCGTCCATCTCCGGCATGCCGATGTCCATCACCACCACGTCCGGGCGCACCTGGGCGGCCATCGCCACGGCCTCGCGGCCCGTGGAGGCTTCGCCGACTACCGCCATGTCGGGTTCGTGCTCGAGCAGTGCCCGCAGTCCGGCGCGCAGCACCGGGTGGTCGTCGGCCAGCAGCACCCGAATCCGGTCAGTCACGGCCGGTGCCTCCTGCGCCACCGTCGTGCACCGGGGCCCAGGCCGTGATGGTGGTGCCGGTGCCCGGCGCCGAGCGCACCTCGAGGCGTCCCCCGACCAGCGCGATGCGCTCGGCCATCCCGGCCAGCCCCAGCCCGCCGGCGTTCCCGTTGCCCGCGGCTGGCGTCGCGGGCAGCCCCCGCGTGGGCCCGGCGCGGGCTGGATCGAAGCCGATGCCGTCGTCGGAGACTTCCAGGGACACGCCGTCCGGCCCGCGGCGCAGACATACGTCGGCCCGCGTCGCCTGGCCGTGGCGGCGTGCGTTGGTCAGGGCCTCCTGGGCGATGCGGTAGAGCGCCAGCTCGATCTCTGCCGGCAGCCGCCGGTCGAGGCCCGTCGCCGCCACCGTGACGCGCATGCCGCCGGCAGCGTTGATCTCGTCCGCGTGAGCCGCCAGCGCCGCGGCCAGCCCCAGGTCGTCTAGCACCGACGGGCGCAGCTCCACCGCGATGCGGCGCACGTCGTCCAGCGCGCGGGCGGTCAGCGCGCGCAGCTCGCGCACCCGCGCCCGGACCTGCGCTGGCTCACTCGCCTGGTCCAGCAGCCGCAGCCGCACCAGGAGCGAGGTGAGCGCCTGCGCCGCCTCGTCGTGCAGCTCGCGTGCGATGCGCCGTCGCTCCTCTTCCTGCGCGCGGAGGATCTGCCCCGGCAGGCGGCGGAGCTGCTCGGTGTGCTCGTCCAATGCGGCCACCATGTGGTCGAAGGTATCGGCCAGGTGTTCCAGGCGCTCGTCCCACAGGCCGTCGCGCGCGACGCGCACCCCGGTGGCGCCGGCGCGCACCGCGTCCACCGCGCGCTGCAGGTGCTCGAGCGGGCGCAACACCGCCCGCAGCACCAGGAAGTTGGCCAGGACGCTGGCCGCCACGCCGGCCAAGAGGAAGCCAGCGATCAGCTCGTAGTGCGGCGACGACGGGTGGGTGGCGCCGTGCCGCACCGCAACCAGGGTGCCGCCGACGGCGCCGATCACGATGATGGCGGCATTGGCGCCCAGGATCCTGTGCAGAATGGGCACGCGCCGCCACAGCCCGGGCCACCAGCCCGTCCGCCTCACGCGCGCGTCCCCCTGCAGGCCCACTGCCCGCGTCTACCCCGTGGCGGCCAGGCCGCCCGGTGCGATGCGCCGGTGCGCCTGCGCCACGAGCTGTTGCCGATAGGCCTGCAGGTCGATGGGATACCGGGCGACGCCGTCGGCGATGGCCGCCTCGGCCACGGCCGGCGCCACCCAGACCAGGACCCGCGGGTCCAGGGGCTTGGGGAGGAAGTAGTCGGGGCCGAACGTCAGGCTCGCGAGCCCGTAGGCCTCGAGCACCGACAGCGGCACGTCCTCCTTCGCCAGCGCGGCCAGCGCCCGGGCCGCGGCGATCTTCATGCGCTCGGTGATGGCTCGCGCCCGCACGTCCAGGGCGCCGCGGAAGACGAAGGGAAACGCCAGCACGTTGTTCACCTGGTTGGGATCGTCGGACCGCCCTGTGGCCATGAGGACGTCGGGGCGCGCGGCCCGGGCCTCGGCGTACGAGATCTCCGGGTCCGGGTTGGCCATGGCGAAGATGATGGGGCGGGCCGCCATGCGCTGCACCATCTCGGGCGAGACGATTCCGCCCACCGACAGGCCGACGAAGACGTCGGCGCCGTCCAGGGCCTCGGCCAGGGTGCGCGCGCGCGTCTCCACCGCGAATCGTTGCTTGTACGGGTTCATGTTGGTGGCGCGCCCGGCGTAGACCACGCCGGTGGTGTCCACCAGCATGGTGTGCTCGCGCGGCATGCCCAGCTCGACGAAGAACGCCGCCGTGGCGATGGCGGAGGCGCCGGCGCCGCTGATGACCGCGCGGACGCCGTGGAGGGGCTTGTCGGCCAGCTCCAGGGCGTTGAGCAGCGCGGCGCCGGTGACGATGGCGGTGCCGTGCTGGTCATCGTGGAACACGGGGATGTCCAGCAGGGCGCGCAGCCGTTCCTCGATGATGAAGCAGTCGGGGGCCTTGATGTCCTCCAGGTTGATGCCGCCGAACGTGGGGGTCAGCGCCCGCACGGTGCGGACCACGTCGTCGGGATCGGCGGCGTCGAGCTCCAGATCGAACACGTCGATGTCGGCGAAGGTCTTGAACAGCAGGGCCTTGCCTTCCATGACGGGCTTGGCTGCCAGGGGGCCGACGTTCCCTAGCCCGAGCACGGCCGTGCCGTTGCTGACCACGGCCACCAGGTTGCCCCGGGCCGTGTACCGGTACGCGGCGGCGGGGTCCAGATGGATCTCGCGGACCGCCTCGGCCACCCCGGGTGTGTACGCCAGGCTCAGGTCTCGCTGCCCGGCACAGGGCTTGGTGATGGAGATGGCCAACTTCCCCGGTCGTCCCCGGGCGTGATACTCCAGGGCTTCCTCACGGGTGATCTGCACGGATGCGCCTCCAGGGCAACAGATTGCTCCTGTTTCAGCGTAGCGAGGGCGCGCCCGCGCTCCATCGGGCAGGAGCCCGATTTTCCCCGGCGCCGGGACCACGGCGCGCGCCCGGCGTGGATCGGCTCGGCACCCGATGGCCGACCGCGCCCGTCCAGCCTATCGTCAAGATGGGTGGATGCACAAAGGATGGGGTGAGACCCATGATGAAGCTGCAGCGCATTCTCGTGGGCACGGATATGTCAGAGGTCTCGCCGGCGCTGTATACGCTGGCGCAGACGCTGGCCCGCCAGTCCGGTGCGCATCTCGTCGTGGCGTATATCGCCGACCCCGAGGAGTACGACGAGATCCGCCGGGAACGGCCCATGGGCATCGACGAATTCGTTGATCGCTTCCGCACCAGCATCCTGGCGGACTTCGAGGACGCCACCGGCGGCCGCAAGCAGCCCGTCCAGGTCGAGGTGCGCATGCGGCAGCGGGGCGTGGCCGAGGATCTGCTGCAGGTCGCAGCCGACGTGCAGGCCGATCTGATCGTCGTCGGCACGCACGGCCGCACCGGCCTGCGGCGCGTCCTGCTGGGCAGCGTTGCCGAAGCGGTGGTGCGCCACGCCACCATGCCGGTGCTGGTGGTGCCGCAGGCGGCGGCGGTGCAGGCCGCGGTGCCCGCGGCGACGACCGCCGTGCCGGCGGGGACGGCGGGGAACCAGGGAGGCTAGTCAAGCCCCCGGACGGTTCCGTCCCCGTCCAGGTCGATCTCCCATGCTCGCGGCCGTGCCGGGAGGGCGGGCATGGTCATGACGTCGCCCACCAGCACCAGGACGAACCCGGCGCCGCCTCGCACAGCGACCTCCCGTACCGGTAGCGTGAAGCCTTCGGGCACGCCGCGGATGTGGGGCCGGTCGGTGAGGGAGTACTGTGTCTTGGCAATGCACACCGGCAGGCGGCCGAATCCTCGGCGCTCGGCGTCCTCCAGCTGTCGCGCGGCTGTCTCCGCGAAGGCCACGCCTGCGGCACCGTAGATCTGCCGGGCCACGGCCTCGACCTTCGCGCGCAGCGGGGTGTCGGGACCGTAGAGCCGGCCGCCCTCCGGCAGCGGGCCGCGCGCCGCCGCCTCCTGCACCAGGCGCGCCAGGTCTTCGGCCCCGGCCCCGCCGGTGTGGTACGCGTCACAGACGGCCGCCGGGACACCCTGCGCCCTGGCGGCGGCCAGGATGGCGTCGATCTCCCCGGCGGTGTCGGAGGCAAACCGGTTGACGCACACGACCGGGCGCATCCCGAGCCGCTGCACGATCTGCACGTGGTGGCGCAGCTGCGGCAGGCCGGCCGTCACCGCCTCGAGGTCGGGAACGCTCAGGCGATCCGCCGCGGCGCCGCCGTGGTGTCGCAGCGCCCGGACGGTGACCACTACCACCGCAGCTGCGGGCTGCGGGCCGCCACAGGCGCCGACGACGTTTGCGAACTTCTCCGCCCCCAGATCGGCGCCGAAGCCCGCCTCGACCACGGCGAACTCCGCGAGGGCACGCGCCAGGCGCAGCGAGAGGAGCGAGCTCGTGCCGTGGGCGATGTTCCCGAAGGGGCCGGCGTGGACCAGGGCGGGCCCGCCCTCCTGCGTTTGCACCAGGTTGGGCTGCAGCGCATCGCGCAGCAGGACGGCCATGGCGCCGGCGGCGCGCAGATCGTCGGCGGTGACTGGCGTTCCGTCCCGGGTCGTCCCCACGATGATGCGGCCCAGCCGCCGGCGCAGGTCGGCGTAGTCAGCGGCCAGCGCCAGCACGGCCATTACCTCGGAGGCGGCCGTAATGTCGAAGTGCTCCTCCCGCACTACGCCGCCCAGCCCGACCACGGCGTGGCGCAGGGCCCGGTCGTTCACGTCGAGCACGCGGCGGTGCGTCACCTGCCGGGGGTCCAGCAGCGGGTCGCGCCTGCGGTGGAGGTGATCGTCGAGCATGGCGGCCAGCAGGTTGTTGGCCGCGGTGACGGCGTGGAAGTCGCCGGTGAAGTGCAGGTTGATCGCGACGGCCGGCTCCACCGTGCATCGGCCGCCCCCGGTGGCGCCGCCCTTCATGCCGAAGACCGGACCCAGGGAGGGCTGCCGGAGACACAGCACGGTGCGCGCGCCCAGACGCCGCAGGCCCTGGGCCAGCCCGATGGCCGTCACGGTCTTGCCCTCGCCCGGCGGGGTCGGGGTGATCGCCGTGACCAGCACGACGTGGCCCCCGGGGCGGCTTGTGCGCCGCGCCAGGGCCTCCAGACGCACCTTGGCCGCGTGGAGGCCGTACGGGACGATCTCCGCCGGCTCGAGGCCAGCCTCGGCCGCGACTTCTGCGATCGGGCGCAGGACCCGCGGTAGTGTGGTGGACACCAGAGGCCCTCCTTCCGGTCGGCGCGCGTACCGGCGCCCTGTCGTGCGTGCGACGACTGCCCTCCGCCGCGCTCCGACGTCGGCTGGCCGGGCCCGCGCCGACTGGTGCGCCGTCAGGACCGCGTCGCGTTCAGGGTACGGAGCGCCCGCCCGTGGCGCCATCGGGCGCGAGCCCGATTGGACACCGTCGGGGCCCGTGGCATGCTGGAGCCGACGAGCTCATCGTCCGGGAGGAGGGACGGGCATGCAGTGCCGGGAGCGTCTCGAACGGATGCTCGTCGAAGCGGGAGTGCCGTTCCGGGTGCAGCCGCACCCCCTGGCCTACACGGCGCAAGAGGTGGCCGCCGCCACAGGCATGAGCGGGTACGACGTCGCCAAGGTGGTCATGGCCAGGGTTGACGAGCGCCTGATCATGCTGGTCCTGCCGGCGGTCTACCGGGTGGATCTCGTGCGGCTCAAAGAGCAACTCCGCGCCGCCTCCGTCCGGTTGGCGGAGGAGAGCGAGTTCGCCTACATCTTTCCTGACTGCGAGGTGGGGGCGATGCCGCCCTTCGGGCAGCTGTATGGCGTTCCCGTCTATGTGGACTCGACGCTGACCGTGGACCGGGAGATCATGTTCAACGCGGGCACGCACCGCGAGACCATAATCATCGCCTACCAGGACTACGCGCGCCTGGTCCAGCCGCAGGTGCTGGACTTCATCGTGCAGCCGGCGCGGACCGGGGGCCGGGCGGCCTGACCACCGAGCGGTGGTCGGTCGGCCGAGCGGGTCGCCGATCCGTCCCTCACCCTGGGCGTCGGCCTACCTTCCGCCATGCATCTCGCGCTGCTCGGCGACGTGATGCTCGGGCGGCTCGTCAACGAGGCGCTGGCCAGGGTGCCGCCCGACTACCCGTGGGGCGATGTGCTGCCTGTGCTGCGGGCGGCCGATGCCGTCATCGTCAATCTCGAGTGCGTGCTGGCTGACCGGGGCCGGCCGCAGCCCGGGAAGACGTTCACCTTCCGCTCCGATGCCAGGAACGTCGCCGTGCTGGCTGCGGCCGGCGTGCGAGCGGTGTCGCTGGCGAACAACCACACGCTCGACTACGGCGAGGCGGCGCTGCTGGAGTGCCTGACGGTACTGGACCGTGCGGGCATCGCCCATGCCGGTGCCGGCCGCACCCTGGAGGAAGCCCAGGCGCCGGCCACCATCCAGGTCGGCGGCGCGACGCTGGCACTGGTGGCCTGTACCGACAACGAGCCCGGCTGGGCGGCTGCGGCCGACCGGCCCGGCGTCTTCCACGTGCCCGTCGACGATCCCGACGGCCCCGCGTTTCGCGGGCTCCTGGCGCTGGTGGCGCAGGCGCGCGCCGCGGCCGACCTCGTCGTGGTGTCTGTGCACTGGGGGCCCAACTGGGGCGTGGCCCCGCCACCCGCGCACACAGAGGCCGGCAGGCGATTGATCGAGGCCGGCGCCGGCGTCGTCTACGGGCACTCGGCTCACATCGTGCGCGGTGCCGCGTGGTGGGGCGGCGGCCTCATCCTGTACAGCTGCGGCGACTTCATCGACGACTACGCCGTGGACCCGGTGGAGCGCAACGACTGGTCGTTCGTCTTCCTCCTGGACGCGGCCGGCGGCCGCGTACGCCGCGCGCGGCTCGTGCCGACCGTGATCCGTGACTTCCAGGCGCGTATGGCTCGCCCGCCGGAGCGAGAGGCGATCCTGGCGCGGATGCACCGGCTGTGCGCCGACCTGGGCACCGAGACGCGCCGCAGCCGGGAGGGTCTCGAGCTCCCCGCGCCAGCATGACGGCGAATACATTCCCCGCCCGATGGCGTGCTCCGGCGGATGCGCTATAGTATCATCTAGAGGAGCGCAGATCCGGCGGCGAAGTAGCCGAGTCAAACGCTCCGTACGTGGACGCCGAGAGTCTGCGAAGTGTTCTTCGGGGGTAACTCCGGAGAACGGCTGGCGGACGGTAGGCGCCGGCGGCGGGGGCCGAAGACGGTGAAAAGTCACCGGACGAGCGCTCCTCTTCCGTCTCGTCCGCGTCTGTCAGCGTGTGCCCTCGGATGTCGAGCTCTCGTCGGGCGCCGGGTAGAGGGGGGAGGGCAGGGCCATGGCCCAGGAGCAGATGGTCAGTATCCCGGCCGACGGTGAGGTCCTGGAGGGTGGGCTGGCCCTACCCGTGCGGAGGGCGGGTCTGGTGCTCTTCGCCCACGGCAGCGGCAGTAGCCGGCACAGCCCCCGCAATCGGCACGTCGCTCGCGCCCTGCAGCAGGCCGGGCTGGGGACGCTGCTCTTCGACCTGCTGACCGCTGCCGAGGAGGTCGAGGACGCCCGCACTGCGCGCCTGCGCTTCGACATTCCGTTGCTGGCGCAGCGGCTGATCGCGGCCACGGCGTGGGCGCAGACCGACCCGCGGACCCGCCACCTGCCCATCGGCTATTTCGGGGCCAGCACGGGCGCGGCGGCCGCGCTGGTCGCCGCTGCCGAACGGCCCGAGGGCGTCGGCGCCATCGTCTCCCGGGGCGGCCGGCCCGATCTGGCAGGGGCGGCGCTGGGCCGCGTCCGCGCGCCGACGTTGCTGGTGGTCGGCGGACGCGACCTGGTGGTGCTGGACCTGAACCGGCAGGCCCTGGCGGCGTTGCAGGCGCCAGCCGAGCTGGCCATCGTGCCGGGTGCCGGACACCTGTTCGAGGAACCAGGCACCCTCGATGAGGTAGCGCGACTGGCGGCCGCGTGGTTCCGCCGTCACCTGGAAGGCCTACCCCGTCAGGTCGCGTAGGACCTCCAGCCGGTTGGGCCGCCGCAGCTGATGGGCGCGAGCGGCATCTCCTGCATCGGGATGCGCTCCGCCTCGTGGAAGGCCTTCATCCGCGCCGCCTGGTCGGCCGTCTTCGTCGTAGCCTCGATCAGCCGGTCATAGGCCGGATTGGACCACCGCCCTTCGTTGAAGGACGATCCGGTGAAGAACATGTCCAGGAAGGTCTTGGGGTCGCGGTAGTCGCCGATCCACCCCGCCCGTGCGATGTCGAAGTTGCTTTGCTGGCGGCTCTGCAGGTAGACCTTCCACTCCTGGTTGGTCAGGTTGACCTGGATGCCCAGCGTCTGGCGCCACATCTCCTGGATCGCCTCGGCGATGGTCTTGTGACGCTGGGAGGTGTTGTAGAGGATCGTCAGGGTGGGGAAGCCGCGGCCAGCCGGGAACCCGGCCTCGGCCAGCAGCTTCCTGGCCGTCGCCGGATCGTAGACCGGCGCCAGGGCCCCGCCCGCCTGGCGGAAGTCCGTCCCGGCCACGACGATGCCCGGCGGCACGAACGCCGTCGCTGGCTTCTCACCCGCTCGGGTGATGCGCGCGGTGATCAGCGTGCGGTTGATGGCGTAGGCCAGCGCCTTGCGGACCCGCACGTCGTCCAGCGGCTTCCGCGTCGTGTTGAAGAGGTAGTAGTAGGTACCGATGTAGGGCATGGCTTTGAAGTCGCCGGTCTTCTGCGGCCGCGGGATGTCCGCCACGGGCACGTTGGACGAGCCGTCGAGCTGCCCGGCCTCGTACTGGGCCAGCGCCGTGCTCTCGGCCTCGATCATCGCGAACTCGATGCGCTGCAGCTTGATCCTGGCCGCGTCCCAGTAGCGGGGGTTCTTCTCCACCACGATCCGGTTCTGGCGCGTCCACTCCTTGAGGACGAACGGCCCGTTGCCTACGAAGGTGTCGGCCCGGCTGGCCCAGGTGGGCGTGGCGGCGACTACGGCCCGCGGGACCGGCATGAGCGTGTGGAAGGAGAGCAGGTCGCCGAAGAATGGCGTGGGGCTCTCCAGAGTGACGACCAGGGTTCGCGCATCGCGGGCCTTCACGCCGACCTGGGCGGGGTCGGCGATCTTGCCGGTGTTGTAGGCCTTGCCGTTCTTGATGTAGTAGAGCTGGTACGCGTACTCCGACGCCAGCTTGGGATCCAGTACGCGCTTCCAGGCGTACTCGAAGTCCGCGGCGGTGACCGGCTGTCCGTTCGACCACCGGGCCGCCCGCAGGAAGAAGGTCCACGTCAGGCCGTCCCGCGAGACCTCCCACCGCTCCGCCATGCCGGGCACCAGCCGTCCGCGGGCATTGCGCTGCGTGATAGGGAGCCGGGCACAGGGGATGACATCGGGCGCCGACCCGATTCGGCCCGGGGCTCATCGGGCGGGACCGCGCCGGTCGGGGGGCTACGCCGCGAACCGGCGGAGGGTCCGCACCAGGTCGAAGGCCAGGCGCCCCTTCGGCAGCCAGGCGTCGGCGCGCAGGCGCAGCGCCGCCTCCCCGTAGTGGGGTTCGGCCTCGCTGGTGGTGACGACCACGCGGGGCCGGTGCTGGTCCCGCAGGCGCTCCAGCAGGCCCCGCTCTGCGCCCAGGCAGGTCTTCAGGTCGATGACCAGGACATCGGCGGGCTCCTCCGCTGACGCCGCGTACTCCCGGAGGGACCGGGCGTGCCCGACGACGCGGACGCCCGCGACGTCCCCCAGGAGCTCGGCGACCGCGGCGTGGATCTCCGGCAGGGGGTCGATGATAGCCACGCGCAGCGCATCCCTCATGACCGTTGGCTTCACCATACGCGCAGGGCGTGCCCACGTGAATCGGGCTGTCGCCTGATGGGCGACCGCGGTGTGCCCCGCCTCGGCCTCGTGGCCGAGCGGGAAATCGGGCCGCCGCCTGATGCGGATTCGGCGGCGCGGCCGATGGCGACCGCGGGTGCTGCGGGACTACACTGCCCGCGTAGACCGAGCGAGGGGCGGTGCACCATGCTGGTCCGCGACTCCATGATCCCTGACCCCCGGACCATCGAACCCGAGGCGACGCTGGCAGACGCCATCGACCTCATGCGCGCGCTGCGCGTCCGCCACCTGCCCGTGATGAGCGGGCGCCGGCTGGCGGGGATCGTGACCTGGACCGACCTGATGCGGGCCGCGCCGCCCGTGGAGGCAAGCCTGGCCGGCCGGCGGCTGGCCGCGCTCTTCCAGCAGACCCACGTGCGCGACGTGATGACGAAAGATCCGATCACGGTTGGTCCCGACGTGCCGGTGGAAGCCGCCGCGCGCCTGCTCCGGGATCGCAAGATCGGGTGTCTCCCCGTGGTCGAGCGGGGGATGCTGGTGGGCATCGTCACCGAGAGTGACCTCTTCGACGCGTTGATCCACATGCTGGGCGGAGACCTGGCGGGCCTGCGCGTCTCGGTCGAGCTCCCGGCGGGGCTCGCCGACCTGGCGGGCCTGGCGGCAGCGCTGCAGCAGCGGGTCGGTGCTGGCGAGCCGGTGGCGATCAACGCGCGCATCGACGCCACCGGGCGCCGCGCGCATGTCCGCGTGGCGACCCAGGCGCCCCTCGTAGTCGCCGAGCATCTGGCCGCAGCCGGCTACGAGGTCTCTACGCTGCGCATCGATCGGCCGGTCAAGGCGGCGCGCGCCCACGTCGGCTGAGGGCTCAGCCGGCACTGCCAGCTCCATGTTGCCCGGTTGCCACACGGGCGGCCGTAGGTCTCCTTGGGTTGACGCCTCCCCGCATTTGTGTCGACCATCTTGGTGAGCGTGAAGGGTATATGGTAGGATTGCAGATTCATCGAATGGTGATATATTCATCTAAAGATATCAGAATCGAGGATGGTGCGCTCCATGCTCCTCGTAGCCGAACCCGAGGCCGTTGCCCTGAAGGCCAAGCTGTTCCGCGGCTTTGCGGACCCCTCCCGACTGTCGATCCTGGAGACGCTCCGGCCGGGACCTCGCACCGTGGGCGAGATCGTGGCGGCCACCGGCCTGGGGCAGTCCAACGTCTCGAACCATCTCGCCTGCCTGCGCGATTGCGGTCTCGTCGTCGCCGAAACCCGCGGCCGCCACGTCCACTACCGGCTCAGTGACCCGCGCGTCGAGATGTTCCTGCGTCTCGCCGGGGAACTGCTAGCCGATGTCGCGCGGGGCGTCTACGAGTGCATGCGGTACGCGGCGCCCCGCGCCGGGCAGTGATGGCTCCGTGCACGCTCGAAGTCCCCGTGCAGAGCATGGACTGCGCCGCGTGCGCCGCGCACGTCCGGCAGGCGGTTGCCCGGGTGCCGGGCGTGGTCAGCGTCCACGTCCCGCTGGGCGCCGGGCAGGTCGTCGTACAGCTGGATCCCACGCGGGCCGACCGCGAGGCGGTCGTGAAGGCCGTGGAGGCCGCGGGATACCAGGTGCCGGCCGGGCAGCCGGGCGCGCGGCAGCGCGCTGCCGGCGGGGACCGGGCGGGGGTGACAGTCACCGCCGTCGCAGGCGCGCGCCGCGTGCTCGGCCTGCTCGGCGCCCTGGTCGGTGCCGTCCTGTTCGCCGTCATCGTAGGCGAGTGGCTGGGGGTCTTCGAGGCCGTCTCGCGACGGCTGCCATGGCCGCTGGGCCTCGCGGCGGTCGCAGTCGGCGGCTTCCCGGTCTTCCGCACCGTGGTGCGCGCCGCTTGGCGGGGGCGGGTGACCGCGCATGCGCTGATGACCCTGGGCGTGCTGGCGGCGATGGCCCTGGGCGAGTGGGCTACGGCGGCGGTCGTCGTGTTCTTCATGCGGGTGGGCGACTACGCCGAGCGGTTCACCGTCGGGCGCGCCCGCCACGCTGTGCGGGACCTGCTGGCACTGGCCCCGCGCATCGCCCGGGTCGAGCGCGGGGACTTCCAGATCGAGACACCGGTCGAGGACGTCCGCCCGGGTGACGTCGTCGTCGTGCGGCCGGGCGAGGCGGTGCCCGTGGACGGTGAGGTGGTCGCGGGCCGGGCGACCGTGGATCAGGCCGCGATCACCGGCGAGGCGATGCCCGTGGAGGTGGGCCCCGGTGCGCGCGTCTTCGCCGCGGCCCTGGTGCGGATGGGCAGCCTGCGCGTCCGCACGACGCACGTGGGTCCCGACAGCACCTTCGGCCGCGTGATCCGGCTGGTGCAGGACGCCGAGACGCATCGGGCCGACCTGCAGCGTGCGGCCGACCGTTTCGCGGCCTTCTACCTCCCGGTGGTCGCAGCCATCGCGGGCCTGACGCTGCTGGTCCGCCGAGATCCGCTAGCCGCAGCCGCGGTGCTGGTCGTGGCGTGCTCGTGTGGGTTCGCCTTGGCGACGCCCATCGCCGTGCTGGCGTCGATCGGCGCGGCCGCCCGGCGCGGCATCCTGGTGAAGGGCGGGCGCGTGCTGGAAGCGCTGGCCCGCGCCGACGTCCTGCTCATCGACAAGACCGGCACACTCACCCTGGGCAGGCCGCAGATCACTGCCGTCGTGCCGCTCAACGGCGCGACGGCCGAGGAGGTCCTGGCCCTGGCCGCGGCCGCCGAGCGCGACTCCGAGCACCCGCTGGCCGAGGCGGTGCGCGCGGCGGCGCGCGCCCGTGGGCTGGTCGCGCGCGCGCCGGATCACGTCGAGATGATCCCGGGCGTGGGCGTGCGGGCGGTGCTCGACGGCGCGCTGGTAACCGTCGGCCGCTGTGATGCGGCAGACGCGGGCATGCTGCCCGGCGAGGTCGACGCGTTGCAGGCCGACGGGCGTACCCTGATGGTCGTGCGTCGCGATGATGCGCCTGTGGGCGTGCTGGCGGCCGCCGACGCCACCCGCGCAGAGGTGCCGGCCGCGCTGGCCGACCTGCGGGCCCTGGGCTTCCGTCACATCGAGATCCTGACCGGCGACCACGAGGGTGCTGCCGCGGCGGTGGCCGGCGAGCTGGGCGTCGCGTACCGTGCCCGGCTGCTCCCCGAGGAGAAAATCGCCGTCGTCCGCGACTACCAGGCGCGCGGGCATACGGTCGTCATGGTGGGCGATGGGGTGAACGACGCGCCTGCGCTGGCCCAGGCGGATGTGGGGATCGCCATGGGTGCCGCCGGCAGCGCCATCGCGCTGGAGGCCGGGCACGCCGGCCTCATGCGCGACGACTGGCGGCTGCTCCCTGACATGGTGCGCATCGCCCGCCGGACCCTGCGCGTCGTCTGGAGCAACCTGAGCGTCACGGCCGCGTACAACGTAGGGGGGTTGGTGCTGGCGGCCCTGGGCTACCTGCCGCTGGCCCTGGCCGCGGCCGCGCAGGCCCTGCCCGACCTGGGGATCCTGGCCAACTCGACGCGCCTGTTACGGTGGCAGACGCCGCGCCGCTCGAGACCGTAAGGAGCGCGCGGCGTCTCTGGCTGCGGGCCTCCCGGGTCGCGGCTCAGGCAGCCCTGGCCTCGGCCTCGCGCAGGATCGCGTCGGTGTGACTGGTGCCCACGAGGTCGGCGCCGGCCTCGAGCAGCGCCACCGCCTCGGCGTGGGTGCGGATTCCCCCGGCGGCCTTGATGCCCAGCCGCCGGCCGACGACGCGGCGCATCAACGCCACATCGGCCACCGTCGCCCCCTTCGGCCCGAAGCCCGTGCTGGTCTTCACGTACGCCGCGCCGGCTCGAGCGGCCAGCCGGCAGGCCAGGCGCTTCTCGACGTCGGTGAGGTAGGCGGTCTCGAGGATCACCTTCACCGGCCGGCCGCGCACGGCGTCGACGACGCTGCGGATCTCGTAGAAGACATCGGCCAAGTTGCGGTCGCGCAGCGGGCCGATGTTGAGGACCAGGTCCACCTCGTCGGCGCCGTGGGCGATCGCCTCGCGAGCCTCCGCCACCTTGGTGGCGACCGTCTGCCCGCCGTGCGGAAACCCGATCACGGTCACGACCTTCACGGAGGTCTCGGCGAGCTCGCGCGCCGCCAGCGCGACGTGGCACGGCTTCACCACCAGGGCCCGCACGCCCCAGCGTACCGCCGTCTGGACGCCGATCAGCACGTCCTGTGCGGTGGCCTGGGGCTGCAGCACCGCGTGCTCGATGCGCTTCGCCAGCGCGATGGCCTCCATGGCGCCTCCTCACCGCCGCGCGCGTCGCCCGGGCCGCCCACGCCGGGCTGGCGCGGCCTGCGCCCGTGCCGGGCCTGTCGCAGTGGCCGCCGCTGCCGGCGCCGCAGTGGCCGCCGCGGCTGGCGCCGCCTCGTGCAGGTTGAGGAACACGCGGATCAGGTCGCTGGCGCTCACAATGCCCACCACGCGGTTCCCCTCCACGATGGGAATCCTGCGCACCATCTGCTCGAGCATCATGCCCGCGATCTCGTCCACCGGCGTGTCCTCCGTGGCGGTGACCGGCTCCGGGGACATGACGTCGCGCGCCGTCTCGCCCACGCGCCCGACCAGGTCCACCAGGCTGATCATCCCCACGAGCTGGCCGTCCTTGTCGACGACCGGGGCCCCATGGATGCGGTAGCGCGTCAGCAGGTCGCCCACTTCCTCGACCAGCATGTCGGGCGTAACGACTACCAGGTCGCGGGTCATGATGTCGCCGGCGGTAATCATGTCCCTTCCCTCCATGTTCCCCCACGCGGACGGTCCTGCGCCACCCTGTCGAGTCCAGCGTATCCCCCGCGCGCGGCTTGCGGCATCGGGCGCCTGCCCGATTCGGCCGCTCGGGCGCGCGCCGGAGGACAGCGGGGGGACGATGTGCAATCATGGGGCGAAGTCATCTGAGGCTCACGAGGTGACGCGATGACGTCCAGCCCGCCAGGTGGGACGCCGCTGCGCGTCCAGCGCATCCTGGCACCCACCGACTTTTCGCCCGGCGCGGAGCCGGCCCTGCAGTGGGCGATGGGGCTCGCCGACCGCTTCGGCGCCCGCGTTACGCTGCTCCACGTCCTCGATCTGAGCCTGGGGGCGCTGGCGGGCCTGTCGCCCGACGTGGCGGCCATGCCGGCCACCATCGAGCTCGCCGAACGGGTGCGCGCCGACGCTCAGGAACAGATGCGCCGGCTGGCCGCGCGCTTCCCCGACGCCACGCCCGTGCTGCGGGAGGGCACCGCCCGGGCGGCGATCATCGACGTCGCGAAGGAGATCGGGGCGGACCTGATCGTGATGGGCACCCACGGCCGCACCGGGCTGGCCAAGGTGTTCTTCGGCAGCGTGGCCGAGCACGTCGTGCGACACAGCCCGGTGCCGGTGCTGACCGTCCGGCAGACCAGCGCCTCGTAGCGCATCGGCCAGGCGGTGCAGCGTCCGCGCAGGGCCGCTCGATCAGGGCTTGCTCCCGCGCTCGCCCGGGAGCCTGGGTGCCTCCGGCGGGACCTTCCGGTCGTCCAGGTCGTAGAGCAGCCGGTTCTCGACGCGCACCACGCCGTCCGCCAGCGCCGCCCACTTCCCGGCCAGCTCCTTCTCCGACCACCGCTCCACGCGGCCGTCCAGCGCCACCACGCCCTGGTGCGCGGTGACCTGGATCCGGGAGATGTCGATCCACAGGTCGTGGAGCAGCGCTTCCCGGATGGCCGCGGCGAGTTCCTCGTCGGAGCGGGTGAACGCCTTGAGGACGTCGTTGCGACTCACAATCCCCACCACCCGGCCGTCCCGCACCACGGGGACCCGGTTGATGCCGTGGCGGGTCATCAGGGCGGCGATCTCGTGGACCGGGGCGTCCTCGGCTACGGTGACGACAGGCGACGTCATCAACTCCGAGGCGCGTACGGCCTCGGCCTTGCGCGCGCGGTCGGCCGCGGCGGCGATGCCGGGGAAGGGGAGCAGGCGCTGGACGAGCCCGGGCGGCTCCTCGGGGCGCGGCGCGAGCTCCTTGTAGAGCAGATCGCCTTCGGTGACGATGCCGAGCAGCTCGCCGGCGGCCGAGACGATGGGCACGCCGCTGATGCGCCGCGCCGTCATCAGTTCCACCAGCTCGCGAATCGTCGCATCGGGCGGGGCGGTGATCACGGGAGCCGTCATGATGTCCCGGGCCCGCAGCTGCATCAGGCGGCGGCCCGTGCGGGGTGGTTCTGCCGATGTGCTCATGGGGTGCCTCCTCCCTCAGTCGTGCAGTCCGGCGCGCCGCATCAGGCGCGCGAACTGGCGCCGCCGGCGCCAGCGGCGAATGCGTTCCAAGGGGTTCCACCCGGCCGGGCGGTCCTCCAGACGCCGCCCTGCCGTGCGCCGGACGCGACGCGGGGGCACGAGGCGGAAGAGCCGAAAGCGACCGCCCGTCGCGTACCACCACGCGGCACCGCACCCGGCCAGCGCGAAGACTCCCAGCGGGAACGGCACCGAGAAGAACGCCAGCACGGCGGCCAGCGCGCCGAGCCACCGCGCCTGCACCGGGACGACGAAGTAGACCAGGAGCCGCTCGGAAGGGTTGACGGCGGCCCACGCCACGACCGCGGCAGCCAGCACCAGCCACGGCCCCGCGAGCGTGGCCGTCCGCCCGGTCGCGAGACTGCCCGTCCACAGAGCCGCTGCCGGCACCGCGGTCACCACGACCAGGAAGACGAGGAAGTCGCGTCGCCCCCACGCGCGCTCGAGGCTGCCGCCGAACGCCCAGAGCATGTACCCCCCGAGCAGCAGCCAGATGACCCCGCCGGTGCCCAGCAGGGGATAGGTGAGGAATGTCCACGGCGCCTGGAGCGCCCGGGGCGCGAAGAAGGCCAGCGGGGGCAGCACGGCCAGGCCGCCGACAAATTCCAGCAGGAACGTTGCCGCGTTAGCCCCGATCAGCGTCCAGGTCACCGGGCAGTCACCGGGCAGCGCCGGTGGCCGCCGGGGCAGGGCGAATCCAGCCCGCGCCATGCCGTCGGCTAGCGCCGCCGGGCGCCCAGCGGCACGGCTGGCTCCGGGCGCGCGATCCGCACGCGCACATCCACGATGGTGGCGCCCCGCTCGTGCACGATGACGGGGTTGCAGTCGAGCTCCGCCACGGCAGGCAGGTCCTCCGCCAGCGCACCGAGCCGGAGGAGCACATCCTCCAGCGCGGCGACATCCGCCGGCGGCTGTCCCCGGAACCCGGTGAGCAGCCGGTAGGTCTTGAGGCCCTCGAGCATCTCGCGGGTGTCCTCGCGGCTGAGCGGTGCCAGGCGGATGGCGACGTCGCCCATCAGTTCCACCAGCACGCCGCCCGCGCCGCAGGCGACCACCGGGCCGAACTGCGGGTCGTGCACCACCCCGGCGATCATCTCGACGCCGGGGGCGGCCATCTTCTGGACGACGAACCCGGTGGGCGCCGCGCCGGCCGCCTGCAGCCGGGCCGTGATCTCGACCGCGGCGCGGGCCACCGCCTCCCGGCCCTCCAGGTTCAGGCGGACCGCGCCCACCTCGGTGCGGTGCACGACGCCTGGCACGATGGCCTTCAGGGCCACGGACCCGCCGAACTCCTCGGCCGCCAGCGCCGCGGCGTCTGCGGTGGGCACGATGCGCTGCTCGACCATGCGCAGGCCGTAGCATTCCAGCAGCGCCTGCACGTCACCGGGCTCCAGCCACCCCTCGCCGCGCGCCAGCGCCGCGTCCACGAGCGTGGCGGCGTCGTCGCGGCGCAGGCCCTCGAAGCGCACCGGCGCCGGCAACGGCCGGGCCCGCCACTGGCCGTAGCGGGCGACCCGCGCCAGGGCGATCGCGGCCGCCTCGGGGAACAGGTACGAGGGCACGCGCACGTCCGAGGCCCGGAGCACCTCGGGGGTGCCCCGGGAGGACATGAAGACCGACAGCACGGGCTTGGTCCCACCTAGCTCCCGGACGGCGTCGACGATGGCTGCGGCCACCTCGTCGGCGCGGGTCACCAGCGGCGGGATGAAGATAACCACCAGCGCGTCGATGCCGGGATCCCGGCCCACCACGCGGATCGCCTGGCGGTAGTGTTCCGCTGTCGCCGAGGCGATCATGTCCACGGGGTTGCTCACCGCCGCCTCGCCGGGCAGGAAGGCGCGCAGCGCCCGCCGGGTCTCTTCCGACAGCACCGGCACCTCCAGCCCCTCGGCCTCGCACGTGTCGGCGCACAGGATGCCCGGACCGCCCGAGTTGGTGATGATGCCCACGCGGGGACCCGCCGGCACCGGCTGGTGCGCCAGCAGCGCGGCCACGTCGAACATCTCCTCGAGGGTGTCGGTGCGGATGACGCCCGCCTGTCGGAACAGGGCGTCCACGGTGATGTCGGAGGCCGCCAGCAGCGCGCCGGTGTGCGACGAAGTGGCGCGGACCCCGGCACGGGTGCGGCCGCTCTTGACCGCCACGATCGGCTTGCGCCGCCCCACGCGCCGCGCGATGCGCGAGAACTTCCGGGGGTTGCCGAACGACTCCAGGTAGAGCAGGATCACGTCGGTGCGCGGGTCCTGCTCCCAGTAGGCCAGCAGGTCGTTGCCGGAGATATCGGCCTTGTTGCCCACCGAGACGAACGTGGAGACGCCCAGTCCCAGCATCCGCGCGTAGTCCAGGATCGCCAGGCCCAGGGCGCCGCTCTGGGACATGAAGCCGATGCGGCCTTCCGGCGGTTCGACCGGCGCGAACGTGGCGTTGAGCCGCACCGTGGGGTCGGTGTTGATGATGCCCATGCAGTTGGGACCGATGAGGCGCATCCCGGCCGCGCGGCAGACGCGGAGCAGGTCGGCCTGGCGCGCGCGGCCCGCCTCGCCCACCTCGGCGAAGCCGGCCGAGATCACCACCAGCGCGCGCACGCCCTTGCGGGCGCAGGCCTGCGCGGTCTCGACCACGTGTTCGGCGGGCACCACGACGACCGCCAGGTCCACCGGACCCGGGATGGCTTCGACGGTGGGGTAGGCCACCACCGACTGCACCACGTCGGCGCGGGGGTTCACGGGGTAGACGGGGCCGGCGAACCCGTACGCCAGCAGGTTGTGGAACAACTCCCCGCCGATACTCCCCCGCTGCCGGGAAGCACCGACCACTGCGACCGCCCGAGGGGAGAAGAACGTTCGCAGCGCGCTGGCCGCGGCGATCATCTCGCGCTCGTCGAACCGGGCCAGCGCTTCCGGGGTGAGCGCCGTGGGGAACCGCTCGTGCACCTCGCCGGCCTGGACCTGCACTTCGGTGGGGAACCCCGCGTTGCGGAAGACTTCCAGCATCCTGAGGTTGGTGGGCAGGACCTCCGCCTCGAAGAGGCGGATGCCGCACTCGGCGGCGTGCTCGGCCAGGTGGCCGAGCATCAGCGTACCCAGGCCCCGCCCCTGGTAGTCGTCGGCGACCGCGAAGGCTACCTCCGCGCGGTCACCGTCCAGCGTGGCGTACATGGCGTGTCCGATGATGCGTTCGGGCGTGCCCACCGTGGCCACGATGCCGTAGCGCCGCCGGTAGTCCACGGCGACCATCTTGTTGACCAGCGGCCCCAGCGCCTCGTCGCTGGTCCGGGTGAAGAATCGCAGGGCCCGGGCCTGCTCGGAGAGCGCACGGAAGAAGGTCAGCAACGCCGCTTCGTCTGTGCGCCGGACCGGGCGGAGGTGTACGGTGGAGCCGTCGCGGAGGACGACATCGCCCTCACGGTGCCCGGGGTACTGGCCCTCGTCGACCTGCCGTGCCATGGAGCGCCTCCGGGACCTGCGCCGTCTGCGCCCTATTGTGCCCGATGTGCGCGTCCGACGCCATCCGCCCCGGGGTGGAGGAGACGGGTCCGGCGGTGGCCCGATGCCGGCCGCCTCACCCGCGGGCTAGAATCAAGGTAGACCGGATTGAACGCATGGGACTCACGGTGGCGCACGGAGGAGGGGTGCCATGGTGGTAGAGGCGGCGCAGGTGATGCGGCCCACGGACCTCGACGACCTGCTGGCCATGGATCGGGACGACGTCCTGTCCGTGGCGCTGAACACCGATCCCGCTCGGCCGGAGAATCAGGCCGCGCATCCTGCCTACCAGATCTGGCTGACCAACGCCCTGCGCGACCTGCTGGCGGAGCTGCCGGCCCGCCGGCGCAGACAGGCCCGCCCGACGGTGGAGCGCGTGACGCACTACGTGGCGACATGGAAGCCCGCAGGCCGCGGGATAGCGCTCTTCGCCGCCCGGGGCCTGTGGCGCACGCTGACGCTCCAGGTTCCGCTGCCCCATCGCGTGCGGTACGGGCAGCCCGACGTGACCGCGGTCCTGGAGGCGCTCGACGAGCACCGGCCGTACGCGATCCTGGCGGTCGACCACCGGCGGGCCCGGCTGGCGCTGGGCTATCTCGGGAACGCGACCCTGCTGGCGGAGGAGAAGTTGGACCTGCACACCGAGTACTGGCGCCGGACCACCGGCCGGCGTCCCACCGCCGCACGCCGGCTCGGCGAGGGCGCCGGGCGTGGCAACCAGCACGACGAGTTCGACGCGCGGCTGGAGGCGCACTACCGTGCCTTCTGGGAGCACGTCGCGCATGAGGCTGAGCGCGCCATGGCCGCGCGCGGCCTCGACCGCCTGGTGATCGGCGGGCCGGCGGAGGCTGCCAGCGCCGTGGCGCGCCTGCTGCCCCCGGATCGCCGGCGCACCGTGGTCGCCACCGTGCCGCTGCCGCTGTACCGCGGGCTGCCGGAGATGCTGCGCCGCACCCTGCAGGTGGCGGTGGAGGCCGAGCGGCGCCGGGACCGCGCGCTGGTGGCCGACGCGCTGGAGGCCGCGGGTAGCCAGCGCGCCGTGCTGGGGTGGCCCGCCGTGCACGAGGCACTGCGGGTAGGGCAGGTGCACGCGCTGGTGGTGGACCGCACCGTGCTGGCCCGCCACCCGGAGCTCCCCCGGAGCGCGCGCGCGGCCGGCGCGCGCCTGGAGCTGGTAGACGCCGACGCTGCGGCGCCACTGCACGCCCACGGCGGGATCGCCGCCCTGCTCAGGCATCCGACGTCGCGGGGCGGGTGAGCGGCGGCCATTGCACCGCCCACGCGGCCAGCAGGTCGGCCAGCGCACGGGTGGTCGCGTCGTCCAGGTCGTAGGTAACGCGCACGGCGGGCTTGTCCAGCACGAGCACGCGCCGCAGGTCCACCGGCGTGCCGATCACGACGGCGTCGGCGGGCACCCGCCGCAGCGTCTCCTCCAGGTCGCGGCGCTGGGCGTCGCCGTACCCCAGGGCCGGCACGACGCGCGCCAGGTGCGGGTAGGCAGCATATGCCGCCTGCAGGCTCCCCACCGCGTAGGGCCGGGGGTCCACCACCCGGGCGCCCAGACGCTCGGCCGCGATGAGACCCGCGCCGTAGGCCATCTCGCCGTGAGTTGTGGTCGGGCCGTCTTCCACCACCACGACGTTCCGTCCGGCCACCAGGTCGGGGCGGTCCACGGCGATGGGTGAGGCGGCTTCCATCACCACCGCCCGCGGGTTGGCGGCCGCCACGGCACGCCGGAGTGTGGCCACGGCGCCCGGGGGGGCCGAGTCCACCTTATTGATGACCACCACGTCCGCCATGCGCAGATTGGTCTCGCCCGGGTGGTAGCGCAGCTCGTGGCCGGCGCGGTGGGGGTCGGCGACCACGATGTGACGGTCGGGCCAGAAAAAGGGGAAGTCGTTGTTGCCGCCGTCCCACACCAGGACGTCGGCTTCTGCCTGGGCGCGCTGCAGGACCTCGGCGTAGTCCACCCCGGCGTAGACCACGATGCCGCGGGCTATGTGCGGCTCGTACTCCTCGCGCTCCTCGACGGTGAGTCCCGCGGCGTCCAGGTCGTCGGGTGTGGCGAACCGCTGTACGGCCTGTGCCGCCAGGTCCCCGTAGGCCATGGGGTGCCGCACCACGACCACGCGCCGGCCCTGCGCCTGCAGCAGGCGCGCCACCACCCGTGCGGTCTGGCTCTTGCCGCTGCCCGTGCGGACCGCGCCCACCGACACGACCGGCACGCGGGCTCGTAGCATGGTTTCCTTCGGGCCCAGCAGGCGGAACCCCGCACCGGCCGCCAGCGCCCGTGACGCCAGATGCATCACGTGCTCGTGGGAGACGTCGCTGTAGGCGAAGACCACCTGGTCCACCTGCGCGTCGCGCACGAGGTCGTCGAGGGCCTCTTCCGACACGATGGGGATGCCCTCGGGATACTCCTCCCCCGCCAGGACGGGTGGGTAGCGGCGGTCTGCGATGTTGGGGATCTGGGCTGCCGTGAACGCCACCACGCGGTAGCCGGGCCGCCCGCGGAAGTACACGTTGAAGTTGTGGAAGTCGCGCCCGCCCGCGCCCAGGATGACCACGCGGATCGGGAGCGACGACGTCTGCGCCACCTGCTCGCCGGACGGCACGCCCCTCACCCCCGTTGCCCGCAGAGTTCGGGGTGCCAGGGACGGCCTCCTGGAACGCTGCCGCGGCGGCCGATGTCGCCTGCGCCCGGCCGGCTCGTGGCTGCCATCCGGAGCAGGTGCTACCATGGCGGTACCGGCGTATTGCCCGCAGGGCGGGCACTCCAGGGGGAGGCAGATGCTCACCGCTGCTGACGTGATGACGACGCGGCCGGTGGTCGTTGCCGTGTCGACGACCGTGGCCGAGGCCATCCGGCTCATGCACGAGCGGGGGATCTCCAGCGTGCTGGTCGCGCCCGCGGTTGGGGCCGCTGACCACGGCATCGTGACCATGCGGGACGTGGTCACGAAGATCGTCACGGAAGGGTTCGACCCGGATACCCTGACCGTCGGCGATATCATGACGTGGCGCCTGGTCACGGCCCGGCCCGCATGGCCGCTCCGCCGGATCGCGGAGGTCATGGCGCAGGCCCGGGTCCGCCGCCTGCCGGTGGTGGACGGGGGCGCATTGGTCGGCGTGGTGAGCGACACCGACCTGTTCACCGCACTGGTGCCGCGCCACGACTGGGAGCACGTGCGGCGGGTGCGCAAGGAACGGGCCCGCCACCGGACCCGCCGCTCCGACCCCGCCAGGACGGTAGGCGACATCATGTCGGCGCCGGTGCTCACCATCGACCGCGAGGCCACCGTGGCGGCCGCCGTGCGCAAGATGGTGGCGGCCGGCATCAGCAGCCTGCTGGTGACTGACGTGCCCGGCGGCGGCATTCTCACCAAGCGCGACGTCGTCCTCAAGGTGGTGGCCGCCGGCGGCGACCCGGAGCGGATCACCGTGGGTACCCTGATGTCCGCGCCGGTCCGCGCTGTGGAGGTCGAGACCACCATCGAGGAATGCTCGCGGCGGATGGGCGACCTGCGCGTGCGCCGTTTCCCCGTCACCCGGGCCGGGGAGACCGCGGGCATCGTCAGCGACTCCGACATCCTGGCAGCCGTCGCCGGCGCCCGGTGGATGGGCCGCCGGCGGGGGCCCACGGCCGCCATCGCCGCCGACGTGATGCGCCCGTCGGCGGCCGTCCCGCTCTCCGCTGGCGCGGAGGCGCTGAGCCCGGAGCTCTCGATCTGGGAGTGTGCGGCGCGGCTGGCCCGCGCCGGCGCCCGCGAACTGCCCGTGGTCCAGCAGGGACGGGTCATCGGTGTCGTCGGCGAAGCCGACATCGTCCGGGCTCTGGCGGAGCGTGGCGGACCTGACTGACGGGGCAAGATCGTCGACGCGCCCTACGCCTCTTGCCGGGAGATGATCCGCCGAAGCGGTCCCGGGGTCCGTTCAAGGGCCCACACCGGCGCGCGCGGCGGGCGGGCGTCCGTCGGCGTGCGTCCGCCGCCCGCAGCTACACGTCCCTGCCCACCTGGGTCGTCTCCCGCAGCGCCACCTGCGCGGCCGCCAGCCGCGCCACGGGCACGCGGAACGGGGAGCAGCTGACGTAGTTCAGCCCCAGCTCGTGGCAGAAGGCGATCGACGCCGGGTCGCCGCCGTGCTCGCCGCAGATGCCCACCTCGAGGTCGGGGCGGACGGCGCGGCCTCGCTCCACGGCGATCCGCATCGCCTCGCCCACGCCGGCGCGGTCCAGCGTCTGGAACGGGTTCTCCGGCAGGATGCCGCGCTCGACGTAGCGCAGCAGGAACTTCCCCTCGGCGTCGTCGCGGGAGATGCCGAAGATCGTCTGGGTCAGGTCGTTGGTGCCAAAGGAGAAGAACTCCGCGATCTGGGCGATCTCGCCGGCCACCAGGCACGCCCGCGGGATCTCGATCATCGTGCCGAACTTGTACGGCACGGTGACGCCCTGCCGCTCCATCACCGCCCGGGCGGCCGCTTCCAGCTCGCGGTGCGTCTCACGCAGTTCGTTCACGTGGCTGGTCAGCGGGATCATGATCTCGGGCAGGGCCGTGATCCCTCGCTTGGTCGCCCGGCACGCCGCCTCGATGATGGCCCGCACCTGCATGACGGTGATCGCCGGGTAGGTCAGTCCCAGCCGGATGCCCCGGAGGCCCAGCATGGGGTTGGCCTCGCGCATGGCGCGGACCAGGCGCAGCTCGGCTTCCTTCTCTGCCAGCCGCGCCCGCAGGGCCGCCAGCGACAGCTGGCCCTTCCGCGGCCGCCCGCGGCGGCGCAGGACCTGCAGCGTCTCGACGCGGGCCCGCAGGCCCGCCACCTCCTCCAGCAGCTCGTCGTGGGACGGCAGGAACTCGTGCAGCGGCGGGTCGATGAGCCTGATGATCACCGGCAGGCCATCCATGGCCTCGAACAGACCCTCGAAGTCGCGCCGCTGCAGCCGCTCCAGCTTCCGCAGTGCACCCTCGTAGGCGCGTACCGCCGGCGAGGCGCGCACGGCCCGGCGTGCCTCGGCCAGCGCGGTCCGCGCCCGCGGGTCATCGGGCTGCTGGACCAGGGCCTGCTCGGCGGCTCGCACGCGGTCGTAGGCGGCCTGGGCCTCGGCCGCGTGGAGGATCATCTGGCGCACGATCGGCAGGCGATCGGTCTCGAAGAACATGTGCTCGGTCCGGGTCAGCCCGATGCCCTCGGCGCCGAACGCCCGGGCCCGACGGGCGTCGCGAGGGTAGTCGGCGTTGGCCCACACGCCCAGGCGCCGGAACCCGTCCGCCCACCCCAGCAGTATCATCAGCTCGCGCTGCTCCTCCAGGGTGGGCTCGGTCACCGCCACCTGCCCGGCGAACACCTCGCCCGTGGTGCCGTCGATGGACAGGTACTCACCTTCCCGGACCGTGATGCCGTTCACCGACAGCCGCCGGCGCTCGGGATCCACGTCGATCGCCTCGCATCCGGCCACGCACGGCACGCCCAGGCCCCGCGCCACCACCGCCGCGTGGCTGGTGGCGCCGCCGCGGCTAGTGAGGATGCCCCGGGCCCGCAGCATGCCGTGCACGTCGTCGGGGTTGGTCTCCGGCCGCACCAGGATCACCGGCTTGCCTGCCCGGCCCCACGCTTCGGCGAGGGCGGCGTCGAACGCGGCCAGCCCTACCGCGGCGCCGGGCGAGGCGTTGAGCCCGCGGGCCAGGAACCGGCCGTCCCGCTGCGCGGCCTCCTTGGCCTTGGGGTCGAACCGCGGGTGCAGCAGCTGGTCGATTTGCCCGGGCTCCACGCGCAGCACCGCCTCCTCCCGCGAGATGAGCCCTTCGTCGGCCATGTCCACGGCGATCTTCACCGCTGCCTGCGCCGTGCGCTTGCCGGTGCGTGTCTGCAGCATCCACAGCCGCCCGCGCTCGATGGTGAACTCCACGTCCTGCACGTCGCGGTAGTGCCGTTCCAGCAGCTGGCAGATCCGCAGGAACTCCTGGTAGACGTCGGGGAGGTCGTGGGCCAGCTCGCTGATGGGCTTGGGCGTGCGGATGCCGGCCACGACGTCCTCGCCCTGGGCGTTGACCAGGTACTCGCCGTAGACCTGTTTCTCGCCCGTGGCCGGATTGCGCGTGAACGCCACGCCGGTGGCCGAGTCCGGGCCCATGTTGCCGAAGACCATGGTCTGGACGTTGGCGGCGGTCCCCAGGTCGTGGGCGATGCCGTGGAAGGTCCGGTAGTCGACGGCGCGCTTGCCCCACCATGAGTCGAAGACGGCCTGGATCGCCATGCGCAGCTGCTCATGGGGGTCCTGCGGGAACTCCACGCCGCGCTCCTTCTTGATGAGCGCTCGGAAGGCGGCCACCAGCGCTTTGAGGTCGTCGGCGTCCAGGGCGGTGTCCTCAGTCACGCCCTTGCGCCGCTTCGCCTGTCGGATCAGGTGTTCGAACCGGTCGCCCGGGATGTCGAGGACGATCTTCCCGAACATCTGCACGAGCCGGCGGTAGGCGTCCCAGCCGAAGCGCGGATTGCCGGTGAGCCGGATCAGGCCTTCCAGCGTCCGATCGTTCAGCCCCAGGTTCAGCACGGTGTCCATCATCCCCGGCATGCTGAACTTGGCGCCCGAGCGTACCGACAGGAGCAGCGGGTTGGCCGGGTCGCCGAAGCGCTTGCCGGTCTTGGTTTCCACAGCCCGCAGCCGCTCGCCGACCTCGTCCATCAGGCCGTCGGGGAACCGACGGCCGGCGCGCATGTACTCGACGCAGGCCCGGGTCGTGATGGTGAAGCCCGGCGGCACCGGCAGGCCGATGCGGCTCATCTCCGCCAGGCCGGCGCCCTTGCCGCCCAGCAGGTCTCGCATCGAGGCGTCGCCTTCTTCGAAGAGCAGGGTCCAGCGGAACTGCGTACGGGGTGCTTCTGCGGTAGTCGTCATGCGTCTGCCTCCAGCCAGCCCGTGGCATACACGATGGCATTATACGACACGGGGCGGCGGCCGCCGGACGACGGCCGCCACCCCGGAGAGCATCTGCGTCGCTGTCCGTCCCTGCGCCCGCCTCCCTGGGCGCGGACGCCTCAGGCCTGCTGGCGTGCCGGCGCCGCGGTCCTCTTGAAGACCCGCCCGGGCCGCCACGGCGTGCCCAGTAGCGGCAGCAGGTAGTAGTCCAGACCGATGTACCCGGCGACCTTCCAGGCCAGGATCAGCAGGATCGCCAGGAGGAACATGACCGGATTGGTGCTGGCGGTGCCTGCCATCATGAAGTTCCAGTTCATGAACGCGCCGAAGAAGGCCGCGATCCCGGTGAAGATCCCCAGCACCAGCGCGATCCCGACCAGCAGCTCGCCCCAGGCCACCAGCTTGGCGAACCAGGTATGCGTCTCGGTGGCCAGCAGGTAGTTGATGAAGTCGCGATACCAGTCGAACGCGATGGGCGGACGGCCCCGCGCCGGAATCTGGACGGCGCGCTCCCAGAAGCCCTTGACCGCGGCACCGGTGACCACCCAGTCGGGGTCGTTCACCTTGTGCAGCGCCGCATCGATCCACTGCCAGCCCACCCAGACGCGCACGATCAGCCACAGCCAGACCACCCTGGTGCTGCTGAAGAGGAACGTGGCCAGCGGGGGATCCTGGATCTCCGTCCGGCCGACGTTGACTTTCGCCATCGTTCCTCACCTCCCGTCTTGCAGGCTACGGGCAGACCGATAGCGTCGGTATCGGGCGCAAGTTCGATTTTTGGCCCGGGCCCCCCTCCGGCGGGGGCCCGATGTCCGCCCCGGGGCGAGACGGTATCCTGGAGCCGGGATCGGTTGTCGGCTCCCGAGGAGGCGAGGGGCATGCTGGAGGATCTGATCGGGCGCATCGCGCGCATCGACGAACAGGCCACGGTCAAGACGGTCTTTGGCGATCCCATCCGGGCCGATGGCCGCACCCTTGTGCCGGTCGCCAGAGTAGCCTACGGGTTCGGCTTCGGCCTGGGCCGCAATCAGGAGAAGGAGCAGGGGACCGAGGAGACCGGCGAGGGTGGCGGGGGCGGGGGCGGCGCCTGGGTGCGGCCGATGGCGGTCCTGGAGATCACCGACGCCGGCACCAGGGTCCGGCCGATCGTGGACGTGACGCGGCTCGTGCTGGCCGGCCTGGCGCTGGTAGCGTGGAACGTCTTCTGGGTCGCCTACACCGTGCGGGCGGTCGAGCGCGCCCGCGCGCGGCGGGCGTAGCGCCCGGGGTGCTGGGGTGTGGCTTCATTCAAAGCAGCAGGGCCGCCAGTGCCACCGTCCCGGCCACCACGGCCGCGCCCTGCACGACCACGAGCGTGCGACGGAACGGGGCGCTGCCCAGCCAGAGGGCATACGCGGCCTTGGCTGCAGTGTTGGCGAGAACGGCCAGCGCAATTGCGCTCGCCGCCACCTCTGGGCGGAGATGGCGGCCAGCTGCGCTGGCCAGCGCCAGCGTGATCGCGTCCACGTCGGTCAGGCCGGCGAGCACTGCGGCAGCTACCACGCCCCACGCGCCCGTGTAGCGCGACGCCGCTTCTACGGCCAGCAGCACCAGCGCGTAGAGCGCGGTGAAGCGGATGGCCTGCGACAGCCGGAACGGGCTGGCCACACCCGGCGCTGCCTCGCGCGCTGGTGCGCCCCGCCGGGCCAGCACCGCCACGGTTGCCACACCACCGGCCAGCGCGGCGCCGAGGAACGGCGCGAGTCCGGGCAGTACCGCCGGCCCCGCGATAGCCGTCAGCGTGCCGACGCGCACCAGCATGACCAGCGACGCCAGACCCGCAGCGACGGCCAGCGGGGTGGCCCGCGCCGGTTCCTCCCGGGAGCGCGTCGCGAACGACACGGTGACCGCCGTGCTGGAGACCAGGCCGCCCAGCAGCCCGCTGACGTACAGCCCGCGCGCTTCCCCCCAGATTCGCATCCCGATGAACGCCAGGAACGAGAAACCGCAGACCAGCACGACTATGCCCCAGAGGTGGCGCGGGTTCCACACGCCCCAGGGACCGTAGCGCGCGTCGGGGAGGAGGGGGAGCACGACCGCCGCGATCACCGCCAGCACCAGCGCTGCCCGGACCTCGTCGCGGCTCAGCCCGCGCGGGAACGCCTCCAGGCGCTCTTTGGACGCCAGCAGCACCGTCATGCCGATGCCCAGGACGGCCGCCGGCAGCAGTGCGCCGGCGCCAGCCAGCACCCCGACCCAGTACGTAGCCAGCGCCGCGGTCTCGGTGGTCGTGCCGATGTCGCTGCGGCTGCTGCGGAAATACGAGACGGTGACCAGTGCGGCCACGGCCACGAACCCGGTGATCACGGCCACACCGATCTGCCCCGATGCCAGGACCAGGACCGCTCCGAGGACGCAGAACAGGGGAAACGTCCTGACGCCTGCGAACTGGGGCGTGCCCGCACCCTCGGCGCGCTCCCGCTCGATGCCGATCAGGCCGCCGAGCGCCGCCGCCACCATCAGCCGCAGGAGGATGGACTCGGTCGCCTCGGCAGGCTGGAAGAGGTCGAGCCCGCCAGTCATGGCTCGTACTCCGCGGTCAGTGCCACGCGGCCCGCGAGGGTACGGGCGGACAGCGCCATGCCGGCCCGGCGTCTAGGCTTCCGCCGCCCGGTGCCAGCGCCAGGCGAAGTAGAGGATATACGTGGCCAGTGCGGCGAGCGCCAGGCCGGTCAGCAGGCCCGCGCCCAGCAGCGTCCAGCGCACCACCCGCGCGGTCTCTGTCATGTTCCCATTACACCACAGCCCGGTCGCCCAATTCCCTCGGCCGGCCGCCCGATTTCTCCCCTCGGGCCGGCAGCCGACCGGCGGTGGGGGGTGCGCGGTACGACGGGAGCGCGGGCGCGGCCGGCCCCGGGCGGGCCGGGTGGGCACCCGATGGCGCGCTGCCGCCGGTCGTGCCATGCTGGAGGCAAACCCTCACTATATATAGGCGCAGAGAGGGGGATGCCCAGTGACCTGCCGCGAGCGCCTGGAGCAGATGTTCAGGAACGCACAGGTAGCCTACCGCGTCACGCCCCACCCGCCCGCCTTCACCGCGCAGGAGATCGCCGCCGCCGAGCACGTAAGCGGCTACGAGGTCGCCAAGGTCGTAATGGCCCTGGCCGACGACCGCTTGGTGATGCTCGTGCTGCCCGCCCCGTACCGCGTGGACCTGGTGCGGCTGAAGCAGCAGCTCGGCGCGGCGGCTGTGCGTCTGGCGCACGAGCGCGAGTTCGCCAACGTCTTCCCCGACTGCGAGGTCGGCGCCATGCCGCCGTTCGGCAACCTCTACAA
Organism: Candidatus Fervidifonticultor secundus; assembly: GCA_031459385.1. Lineage (GTDB taxonomy): Bacteria > Sysuimicrobiota > Sysuimicrobiia > Sysuimicrobiales > Humicultoraceae > Fervidifonticultor > Fervidifonticultor secundus. The sequence continues at coordinate 62,470 of JAVKIP010000014.1, forward strand.
CATTCCCGTGTACGTCGACCGCGCGCTGACGGCCGACCGGGAGATTACGTTCAACGCCGGCTCGCACCGCGAGACCATGACCGTCGCCTACGCGGATTTCGAGCGGCTGGCGCAACCCACAGTGCTGGAGTTCGCCCGCGGCCCCCGGTGAGCTGCGCGGCCCGCGCTGCGCCGTGGGCTTCGACCCTCAGCGGCGCGCCGCGCGATAGTACCGCCAGGCCAGCAAGCTCGTGGCGCCCTGCAGGCCCAGCCGGGTGTTGCCCAGCGTGTTGCGCACCACCGGCTGGGTCTTCGGATTGGTGAAGTACATGGTCGGGACCTGGTCGGCGACGATCTCCTGCCACCGGAAGTAGAGCGCCCGGCGCTTCGCCTGGTCCACCTCGCGGGCCACCTGCTCGAAGATGCGGTCGATCTCGGCCTCCCAGTCGGTGGCAGGTGTGGGCTGGCGCGGGTTCCAGTCGTGCAGCGCGCCCGAGGACAGCCAGTAGGTGCGGGCCACGCCGGGCTCGATGTCGCCGGTGAGGCCGATGATGATGGCGTCCCAGCGGAACGTGTTGTCGAGTTTCGTCACCAGGTTCGCAAAGGGCTCCGGGGCGAAGACGACCGCGATGCCCAGGCGCTCGAAGTCCTGCCGCACCAGGTTCCCGATGGCGACGCCGTCCGGGCTCTCCGCGCTCACCGAGAGCGTGAACGCCACCGGGTTGCCCCCGGCGTCGCGCAGCCGGCCGTCGGGCCCCGTGCGGAAGCCCGCCTCCTCCAGCAGCCGCCCGGCGCGGGGCAGGTCATACGGGTAGCGCCGGACGTTTGGGTTGTAGTAGAGGCGGTTGGCGATGCTGACTGGGCTCCACGCCGGCGTGGCCCGACCCAGGTACACCTGCCGGACGATCGTGTCGCGGTCGATGGCGTGGTTGAGGGCGCGGCGGAAGCGCACGTCCTGGAACCACGTGAGCTTCGGCGGGGCCAGGCCCCGCGGATTCTGGTTGAACACCAGGTACTGGGACGAGAACGTCTCCGGCCCGTCGTAAACCGTGTAGTTCCCCGCGCGCTCGCCCGCCTTCAACTCGGCGTACTCGCGCGGCCGGGCGTCGTAGAGGTCGATCTCGCCGGCGAGGAACTTGAGGCGCTCGGCGTCCTGGTTGCGTACGAACAGCAGCACGTACCGGTCGAGGTAGGGCAGCCGCGTCCCGGCGCGGTCCACCTGCCAGTAATAGGGGTTGCGCCGGTAGGTGGCGCGCTGGCCGAAGACGTAGGTCTGCATCACGAACGGCCCGCTGCCGACGAGTTCGCGCGGCGGGGTGTTGATGCCCCAGGTGGTGTTGAAGGCCGCGGCGCCCCGCGCCAGGGCGGCCTGCAGCCTGTGCTTCGGGATGATCGTGACGCTGCTCAGCAGCCGGAGGAAGAAGCCCACTGGCTCGGGCGTGGTCAGCGCGACGCGTCGCGCATCCAGCACGCGCCAGCGCACCGGCTGCCCCTTGAAGGTGAGCAGGTCGGCCGCGGTGCTCTGCACGCCCTTCGTGAAGATCACCTGCAGGCTGAAGGCCACGTCGTCGGCCGTCAGGGGCCGGCCGTCGGACCACCGGAGCCCGGCGCGCAGCACGAACGTCCAGGTGCGCCGGTCGGGCGACAGCGTCCACGACTCGGCCAGCGCGGGCTCCATCTCGCCGGTGAGGTAGTTGCTCTCGACGAGCGCGTCGAAGAGTGGCCCGACGACCGCGCCCGACGACGTGTCGGTGATGACGACGGGGTTGAACGTGCGCGGCTCGCCGCTCTGCGCGTCGACCAGCGTGCCACCGGCCCGGCCGATCTCCGGCGCGTCGACGGCGACCTTGGGGTTCGGCAGGTCGGGCAGCGCCGGCGCTGCCCAGCCCGGTGGGGGGGCGGTCGCCAGGGCTGCCGCCAGGGCCAGGCGGAGCGCGCCGCCGCGCGCCATGCGCCCGAGGGATGTGCCGCGGAGATCGCGCGCCACGCGCAGCCGGCATGGCCCTGCCAGGCCTCCAGCCACGTTCAGTGCGTGTGCGCCGCCTCGGCTTGGCGCAGGCGCTGCGACAGCGTGCGCATCACCTTCGCGGCCAGCGTGGGTGCCTCGGACACCAGCGTCCAGAACTCGCGGTGCCCGATCACGAGGAGCCGCATGGGGGTCGCGGCGTCCACCGTGGCCGAGCGCGGGCCGCCGTCTATCAGGCTCATCTCACCGAAGAACTCGCCGGGACCCAGGCGCACCGTGCGGCCGTTGGGGAGGCGCACGGTCGCCTGGCCTTCGACGATGACGTACAGCTCGTGCCCGGGCTGGCCGACGGCAGCCAGGCGCTTCCCCTGCGGGACCTCCACCTCATCGGCCAGACGCGCCACCCGCTGCAGCTGGGCCGCCGAGAGGGCGGCGAACAGGGGAACCTTCTGGAGCAGCGCAACCTTACCCGACGCCGACCGCCAGATCCGCACAGCGCTCACCTCCCGGAGATCGGTCCAGTGATTCCCGGCGGCGTCGTGGCCTCCTGCCGCTGCCGGTCACCGTCAGCTTGCTGGCTGCGCACTTGAGCCGGTGACCGCCGGCCAGCAGGTCGGCGCCCAGCCAGACGTTCTGCTGGCCGAGCGGCGAGGCGTACGTGTAGGCTACGGTGACCCGCAGCCGCGCGCCCCAGGCGCTCGACGGCGCAGTTGGCCACATCGTCGGTGGTGGCCGAAGGCTGCTCGTCACCCGATCCGGTCCCCACGCGCAGACGCCCAGGTGCACCTCCATGCGTTGCTCCCTGTGGGGCGGCCTCCATACGGCCGCCCACTTGCCCGGCTATCCAGCCACCGCCCGCCGCAGCACCTCGGGCGCGATGTTGGCGCCGGTGACCAGCAGCACCACCGGCCCGGCGGGCGGCCTGTCCTCGGCCAGCAGCGCCGCGGTCGCCGCAGCCCCGGCCGGTTCGGCCACGACGTGCTCGTCCAGCAGCAGCACCCGGATCGCAGCCAGCATGGCCTCGTCGCTCACCAGCCGCACGTCGTCCACCAGGCGCCGGATGGCTGCGACGTTGGCGGCCACTGGCGTGCGCGTGGCCAGGCCGTCGGCGATCGTCTGGCAGGTGGGGGTGGGCACCGGCCGGCCCGCGCGCCACGACAGCGCGTAGGCCGGCGCGCCCTCGGCCTGCACGCCGACGATGCGAATCCCGGGCCGCAGATGTCGCGCTGCCAGCGCCACCCCGCGGATGAGCGCCGTGTCCCCCACGGGCACGTAGAGGGCGGCGGTGTCCTGGGTCTGTTCGACGATCTCGCACGCGATGGTGGCCGCGCCCGCCGGGAGGTCGGGGTCGGTGGCATCGTCCAGGAAGTACGCGCCGGTGGCCGCCGCGTGCGCGCGCGCCGCCTGCGCGGCCTCGGCCAGGTCGGCGCCGCCCTCGATGACCCGCGCGCCCTGCGCTGCGATGCGCGCGCGCTTGACCGGGTTCGGGTTGCGCGGCAGGAAGATGGTGGCCGGGAGGCCCAGCAGCCGCGCGGCGTAGGCCACGGCCGCGCCGTGGTTGCCGGTGCTGGCGGCGACCACCTCGGCCACGGGCCCGCGCTGGCGGCACGCCCAGAGCGCGTAGAGGGCCCCGCGCGGCTTGAACGACCCGGTGGGCAGGTCGGTCTCGAGCTTGAGGTAGACCCGCCCGCCGACCCGCCGCGCGAGCGCCTCGGCCGGCACCAGCCGCGTCGGTGCCAGGTGGGCGTGCAGCACGCGGCGGGCGTCTTCCACCTGCGCGAACGTCACGGCCTACCCCTTCACCGCGCCGGCCGTCAGCCCGTGGATGAAGTGCTGCGCGAGCAGCACGTACAGGCCCACGATGGGCACCGCGGCCAGCGTCAGGCCCGCGAACAGGGTGGCGTAGTCGGTGTAGTACTGGCCGAAGAAGACGGTCATGCCCTGCGGCAGCGTCTTGCGCGCGTCGGACTGGATGAAGACCAGCGGGAAGAAGAAGTCGTTCCAGATGGGGATGGCGTTATAGATCGTCACGATGACCAGCGCGGGTCGCACCAGCGGCAGCATGATGCGCGTGAAGATCGTCCACTCGCTGGCCCCGTCGATGCGCGCCGCCCCCTCCAGGTCGGCGGGCAGCGTGCGGAAGAAGCCCGTGAGGATGAAGATGGCGCTGGGCAGGCCCGAGGCCGCGTAGACCAGGATCAGCGACCACAGCGAGTCCAGCAGGCCCAGGTTGCGCATGAGGATGAAGAGCGGCACAATCCCCAGGCGCACGGGCAGCATGAGCCCGCTGAGGAAGTAGAGGTAGAGGACGTCCCCGCCGCGGAAGGCGAACCGCCCCAGCGCGTAGCCGGCCATGGCGCCCAGGGCCACCAGCACCACGACCGACGCGACGGTGACGATCACGCTGTTCTGGAAGTACGCGCCGAAGCGCGCCTCCACCCAGACCCGCTGGAAGTTGTCCGCGCGCCAGACCGCCGGCAGGCCGAAGGGATTCTGGAAGATCTCCCGCGTCGACTTGAACGCCGACAGCACCATGATACCCACAGGCGCCAGGACCAGCAGGGCGTTGGCCGCCAGCACCGCCTGGACGACGGGCGTCCACCCCGACCGGCGCATCAGACGCCGCCTCGGCTGCGCGGTTAAACGAGCCGATGAAGGTCAAAATGACGATGATCGTCACCGCAGGCGCCAGCAGCGGCAGGATGATCCGCCGCGTTACCTCCCACTCCGAGGCGCCGTCGATGCGCGCGGCCTCCAGGTAGTCGTCGGGCACGGCGTGGATCCCGGCCAGGAAGACCAGGGTGGGGAAGCCCAACCACCGCCACGCGTTCACCAGCACCAGCGTCACCAACGCCGTGGCCGGGTCGCCCAGCCACGGCCGGGCTAGGTGGCCGAGGCCGGCCAGCGCCAGCGCCTTGTTGACGACGCCGAAGATCGGATTGAGGAAGAGCGCCCACAGGAAGCCCACGATCACCAGCGACAGGGTCACGGGCAGGAAGAAGATGACCCGGTAGGCTCGGGCGCCCCACGGGCCGCGGGCCAGCAGCAGGGCCAGGCCCAGCGCGGTCAGGTTCTGGATCCCCATGGTGAGGACGAACACCACCACGTTGTGCCAGAAGGCGTTCCACAGCAGCCGCGGGTAGGGGAATGTCGCGACCAGCCGGGCGAAGTTGCCGAGCCCGATGAACTCCCGCCGGCCGATCCCCTCCCAGCGGAAGAGGCTGTAGGCCAGCGCCGACAGGATCGGGTAGGTGATGAAGGTCGCGAAGAGCAGGCCGGCCGGCGCCAGGAAGATCAGCAGCCACAGGCGCCGGCCGGTCCGGAGGCTCAGGCGCGGGCGCCTACCGCCTGAAGGCATCCACCCAGGAGGCCAGTCCCCGCGTAACCTCCTCGCCCACCTGTTGCGGCGTCATCTGGCCGGCCAGCATGGCCTGCAGGGCGCTCTGCAGCAGGGTCGACCCCGTCGGCGTCTGCCAGCGGAACCCGACCAGCATGATATAGGGCGTGGCCTTGCGGTTCATCTCCTGCACGCGCTTCAACACCGGATCCTTGATGACGACCCCGGGCACCGCCGACATCTGGGCCAGCAGATCGGTGAACATCTGCCCGAACTCGGTGGTGGCCGTGAAGCGGATGAACTTCAGCGCCGCGTCCATGTGCGCCGTCCTGGCATTGATGCCGTAGTTGCCGTCGGCGAACGACGAGACCCACGGGAGCTGGTCCGCCCGGGGCGGCGGGCCGGGGAAGACATCGAAGTCCAGGTTCTTGTTCTGCTGCTTGAAGAACCCGATCTCCCATGCGCCGCCGATGAACATGGCAGCCTGCTCGTTCAGGAAGAGCTGCTGCATCGTGGCGTAGTCGACGCCCATGAAGCCCTGCGGCATGTAGGGCCGCAGGTCCAGCAGCCTGGCCAGGGCGCCGGTGTACGTCGGGTCGCGGAACGTGGTCTGGCCGCGCGTGACGGCCTCGAAGAACGTCGTGCCGCCGTAGAAGTTGGGCGCGATCACGCCCGAGACGACCTCCAGCGTCCAGCCGTCCTTGCCGCCGTTGGCCAGTGGGGTGATCCCCTTGTCTTTCAGGGTCTTCATCAGGCCCAGGAAGCCGTCCCAGTCGCGCGGCACCGAGACGCCGGCTTCCCGGAAGATGCTCTTGTTGTAGAAGATGACCAGCGTCTGGGTCGCGAACGGCACGCCGTAGATCTTGCCGTCCTTGCGGCTGCGGGCGCCGACCATCGTCTGCAGCGGGAAGCGCCGCAGTTCGGGCACCTGGTCGTAGCTCAGGGGCGCCAGGAACCCCGGAGCCGCGAACTGCTCCAGGCCGCCGTACGCCCGCAGGTGGATGATGTCAGGCCCCCGGCCCGCCTGCAGGGCCGACGAGAGGATCGTGTTGTACTCCACCTGCCGGAACGGGACGAACTCCACGCTGATCCCGAGGTTGCGCTGCTCGAAGACCCGGATCATCCGGTCGTAGGCCTACTTGTCCTCGGTCCGCCAGCTCCAGAACGTGAGCTTCACGGGCGCCTGCGCCTGCACCACCGATGTGGTGGTCGCCACCAGCAGGGCGCCCAGGACGAGTGCCAGCACACGTCGCCTCACGGCGGGGTCCCTCCTCCTCGGCTGCGCCGCGGCCCGCCTTCTGCGGCCGCGCACCCTTGAGTATGCCAGATGCGCCTGTCGGCGCGATCGGGCGGCGATCCGCGCACCGTTGCGCCCCGCTCACCCGTGCAGCGCCGCCACGAACCGGCGCGTGATCTCCCGGGGGTTCGTGATGGCCGTGCCCACGACCACCGCGAACGCCCCCCGCGCCATGGCCATCCGCGCCTCCTCGGGCGTCCGGATGCGCCCCTCGGCGATGACCGGCACCTGCAGGCGCCGTGCCAGGGCTTCGACGAGGTCCAGGTCGGGCTCCTCCGGGGGCGGCTGCGTGGCGTCCAGATACCCCGACAGGGTGGTGGCGACGGCATCGGCCCCGGCGGCGGCCGCGGCCAGGCCGTCGGCCAGATCGCCCACGTCGGCCAGCACGGGCCGGTCCAGCTCGGCATGGATGCGCCGGATGAGCGTCTCGAGCGTCACACCGCCCGGGCGCGGCCGGCTAGTGCCGTCCACCGCGATGATGTCCGCGCCGGCTTCCGCCACGGCGGCGGCATCGGCGAACGTGGGCGTGATGACCACCGGCGAGACCCCGGCGGGACGCTTGGAGAGACCGACGATGGGGACCGCCACGGCGGTCCGGACGGCGCGCACGTCGTCGGGGCCGTCGACGCGCACGCCGACCGCCCCGCCCGCCGCTGCCGCGCGGGCCATCGCGGCCATGAAGGCCGGGCCGTGGAGCGGGTTGTCGGGGCGGGCCTGGCACGAGACGACCAGGCCACCGGCCAGGCGGGCGAGGGAAGGGTGCACCCTCGTGACTGCAGGTTCAGTCGCCGTGCCGGGCCCGCAGCCGCGGCGACAGCCGCAGCATGAGCTGCACCCGCTCCACTTCGTTCAGCCAGTCGGCGACGACCGCCGGGAGGTACTGGTCGTCGGGAGGCACGATGCCGGTGGGACAGGACGGCCCCAGGCGGTCGCGCGCCAGCCGCCGGTAGACCGACAGCGTCCGGTCGCCGTAGCGGCCGCACTCCTCGAAGTCCTCGGCCAGGAAGACGACCACGGGAATCCGCCGGCCGGCGTTGAGCACCAGGGCGTCCTGCACGTCGGCGTGCGCGTCGCGGTCCAGGAAGCGCAGGGCGATCGCCGGCGACGCCTCGGCGATGCGCTGGAGGACGGGACCCTGCAGCACGCAGTCGCCGCACCAGACGCCCGCCACGCACAGCAGGTGCATCCTGCGGGTGAACCCTGCCAGGAGGGCCTGCTGGGAGCCATCGAGGGCCACCTGGTCGTAGATGCGCTGCCACCGCTCCCGGTGACGCTCCTCACCGTGCCGGACCAGGAACTCCGCGTACGGGAGCCCGCGGTCCCATGCCTGCTGCCAGTTCATGCCGTCCTCCCCCTACGGTACAATCGAGGCGCCATGGCCACCTCCGAAGCCGATGCGTACCGCCGGTTGCGCGAGGCCGCACGGGCGGTCGATCCGGCGCTCGTCGTCGAGCGCGGCTCGGTCCACTGGGTCGACGCGCCGTACGCCGGCGTCTACTACAACCTGGTCCTGGGCGACGCGCACGCGCTCCTGTTCCTGCCGGCTGACGACCTGGAGGCGCCGGACGCCGGCGCACGTCTTCTGGAACGCCTCAGGGCCGCGCGCCGCTACCTGGGCGAGTTTACGACTGCGCCCGGCTCGTCTATTCCCGCGGGACCGGCCCGCGCATCGCACGGCACGGCGGAGCCGCGGCCATGATCCTCGAGACCCTGCAGGTGGGCCCGGTCGGGACCAACGCCTACGTCATCGGTGACGAGGCGACGCATGCCGGGGCGATCATCGACCCCGGTGACGAGCCGGCGCGCGTGCTCGCGGTCGTGGCCCGCCACCAGCTCACGGTGGAGGCGATCGTCGCTACCCACGCCCACTTCGACCACGTCGGCGCCGTGCGGCCACTGGTCGAGGCCACCGGTGCGCCGTTCCTGCTCCACGAAGCCGAACTGCCGGTCCTGGAGGTGGCGGCCGAGCGCGCCCTACTCCTGTTCGGCGTCTCGGTCCCGCCGCCGCCGCCGCCGACGCGGTTGCTGCGGGAGGGAGAGACGCTGACGCTGGCTGGCCGGCCGTTTCGCGTGGTGCACGCGCCCGGGCACAGCCCGGGGCACCTGTGCCTGCTCGGCGAGGGCCTGGCTTTCGTCGGCGACGTTATCTTCCGCGGCAGCATCGGCCGCACCGACCTGCCCGGCGGCGACTACGAGGTGCTGTTGCGATCGATCGCGCGCCACATCCTGACGCTTCCGGACGACACCGTGCTCTACAACGGTCACGGCCCGGCCACCACGGTGGAGTGGGAGCGCCGCACGAATCCGTTCCTGGCGGGGCTGTCGCCGGCTGCCGACGCCTAGCGCGCCCGTGCCTCGCCTGCCGTTGCTCTTCCTGCACGGGGCCGGGGGTGTGAGCCAGGTCTGGCAGCACCAGCTCCTGGCCTTTCCGACGGCCAAAGCCGCCGACCTGCCGGGCCGCGGCGGCCCGCCGCTACCTGCCGGGCGGAGCACGGTGGATGCCTACCTGGCGGCGGTGCGCGCGCGCGCTGTGGGGCGCGCGCCTCGGGTGCTCGTCGGCCATTCGCTGGGCGCGGCCATTGCGCTGGCCTGGGCGGCCGCAGCGCCCGACGAGGTGCGGGGGCTCGCGCTCCTCGGGTTGTGCGAGCGCCTCCCCGTGCCCGCCGCAGTCTGGGAGGCCCTGCGGTCGGGCGACCCGCGCCAGCGGGAACGGCTCACCCGGTGGTGGTTCGGGCCGACGGCGAGCGCACGGCTCCGCGAGAAGGCGCGCGCCGCGCTGGCCGCGATGCCGCGCGAGGTGCTGCTGGCCGACTTCGGGGCGGCCGCGCGCTTCGACGCTTCGGCGGCGCTGGACCGCCTGGCCACCCTGCCGGCAGCCAGCCGCATCCCCGCGCTGCTCCTGATAGGCGAGGCCGACGCGCTGACCCCGCCCGACTGCGCCCGCCGTCTCCACGCGCGCCTGCCCGCGTCGTCGCTGGTGGTCGTGCAGGATGCCGGGCACCTGGCGATGCTGGAGCAGCCGCGCGCTGTCAACGCGGCGCTCCGCGCGTTCGTCGACGGCCTCGAGGCCGCAGCATGAGCGCGCGCGGCCCGAAAGCGCGCACTGCGGGGGGAGGACCGCGCCAAAGAGACCCAGGGCCCCAGGGCGAAGAGCGCGGCGGAGAGGAGCAGCGGGTCTTGAGGAGGCAGGAGCCGTGTCTGCGATCATCGATCTGAACGCCGACGGCGGCGAGGGCTTCGGCGCCTACACCATCGGCGCCGACGAGGCGCTGCTGGCGTCGGTGACGTCCCTCAACGTCGCGTGCGGCTACCACGGCGGCGATCCGGTGGTGATCCGGCGAACGATCCGGGCCGCGGCGGCGCGCGGTGTCTCGGTCGGCGCGCATCCGGGCTTCCCCGACCTCCAGGGCTTCGGCCGGCGGGCCATGCAGATTCCGCCGGGCGACCTGACCGACATGCTGATCTACCAGATCGGCGCGGTGGCGGCGCTGGCGGCGGCGGAGGGTGCGCGCCTGCGCCACGTGAAGGCGCACGGCGCCCTCTACAACCTCGCCGAGCGCGACGACGCGGTCGCCGGCGCCATCGCCGCAGCGGCGGCCGCGTTTCCCGGACTCTGGCTCTACGCGCCGCCCGGCTCGCCGATGGCGCGGGCCGCCCAGGCCAGGGGGGTGCGCGTGGCGCCCGAGGGGTTCCTGGACCGGGGCTATCGCGCCGACGGCACCCTCGTGCCGCGCTCGCACCCCGACGCGCTGCTCACCGACCCGGCGCGCGTGGCGGTAAAGGCCGTGCGCTTGGCCGCCGAGGGCGTCGTGGAGGCTACCGACGGCACCCTGGTGGCGCTGCGGCCGCGCACGCTGTGCGTCCACAGCGACACCCCGGGGGCGCCGGCGCTGGCCGCGGCGGCTCGGGCCGCGCTGGAGCGCGCGGGGGTGCGCCTAGCCCCGCCGGAAGACTGACCGCAGGCGCCGCCCGGCGCCCGTGATGCTATAATCACAACGTTTCGGCCCGTGCGTCCCATGGACACCAGCGTCCGGCGCCTGCGCGCCTACCTCCTGCGCCACCGGCGCGCCTACCTCGCCGGGTTCGCCCTCAGCCTGGTGAGCACCGCCCTGTCGCTGATGCACCCCTGGGTGCTCCGCCTGGCCGTGGACGGCATCCGGGGCGGGGTGACCTCGCGCCAGCTGGTCGGGCTGGCGCTGGCGTACGTCGGTGTCGCCGTCGCCGGCGGCGCCGTGCGCTTCTTCTGGCGCATGCGCCTGCTGGGCGCGGGGCGCACCATCGAGTACGAGATCCGCAACGACTACTTCGCGCACCTGCAGCGGCTGCCCGTCGCGTTCTTCCAGCTCGCGCGCACCGGCGACCTGATGGCCCGGGCCACCAACGACCTGAATGCCGTGAGCCGTCTGGTCGGCGTCGGCGTCATGTACGGGTTCCACACCGTGGTGATGTTCGCGGCGGCCGGGGCGTTCATGTTCACCATCGACACGCCGCTGGCGCTGATGGTGGTGGCGGTCCTCCCCCTGGTCAGCGTGGTCTTCCTGGTGCTGGGCCGGCGGGTCCACCACCACTCGGAGCGGCTGCAGGCGCAGTTCTCGACACTCTCGGCGCTGGCGCAGGAAAACTTCTCCGGCATCCGCGTGGTCAAGGCGTTCGCTCAGGAGCAGGCGCAGCTCCACGCCTTCGCCGCCGCTGGCCGCGAGTACGTGGCGCGCGCGTTGCGGCTGTCGCGGACGTCGGGGGCGCTGTGGCCCGCCATGACCCTCATCCTTGGGATCGCGGCCGCCCTGGTGCTCTGGCAGGGCGGTGTCGCGGTGGTCGTCGGCCGCATCACCCTGGGCCAGATGGTGCAGTTCTTCGGCTACCTGATGATGCTGTCGTGGCCGATGATCGCCCTGGGCTGGGTCGCCAACATCGTCCAGCAGGGCCTGGCCTCGATGCGCCGCATCGACGAGATCTTGAGCCTCCGGCCGGCCATCACCTCGCCGCCGGCGGCGCGGACCCCCGAGGTGCGGCGGGGCGAGGTGGAGTTCCGCAAGGTGTCGTTCGCCTACGACGGCCGTGCCCCCGTGCTCCGGGACATCTCGCTGGTGATCCCCGCGGGTGCCACCGTCGCCGTCGTGGGGCCCACCGGCGCCGGGAAGAGCACGTTGGTGTCGCTGATCCCCCGGCTGTGGGATCCGACCGACGGCGCTGTCCTGGTGGACGGGGTCGACGCACGGGCCTGGGACCTGCAGGCCCTGCGGCGGGCCATCGGGTTCGTGCCGCAGGATCCCTTCCTCTTCTCTGACACGCTGGAGGAGAACCTGCGCTTCGGGCTCGACGGCGATCCTCCCGGATCTGCAGGGGCCGGCGCCAGCGCAGGAACCGGCGACGACGCAGGCGGCGGCGACGGCGCAGGGACGGGCGGCGGACCAGGGGCCGGCAACGGCGCGGGGGTGCGCCGTGCCGCGGAGATCGCAGGCCTGGCGCAGGAGATCGCGGGCTTTCCCCACGGGTATGCCACCATGGTCGGCGAGCGCGGTGTCACCCTGTCGGGCGGCCAGAAACAGCGCGCGACCCTCGCGCGGGCCCTGGCCCGCGATCCGGCCATCCTCATCCTCGACGACGCCCTCTCCAGCGTCGATGCCGCCACCGAAGAGCAGATCCTCCGCGCCCTGCGCGACTTCGCCGCGGGCCGCACGACCCTGATCATCTCCCATCGGATCTCGACCGTCCGCCATGCAGACCTGATCGTGGTCATGGACGACGGTACCATCGTCGAGCAGGGCACCCACGAGAACCTGCTGGCCCGCGGTGGCCTCTACGCCGACCTCTACCGGCGCCAGCTGCTGCGCGAGGCGCTGGAGGCCGCAGGCGAGACAGTGGAGGCCTCAGGCGCCACGGCGGAGGGACCGCCGGGCGGCGGGCGGCCGGAGCGGCCATGAGCGTCCACATCCCCGAAGAGGAGTTCGTGGGCGCCGCCTACGACGGCCGCCTGCTGCGCCGGCTGCTGCGGTACGTCCGGCCGTACCGGGGCGCCGTGCTGGCCGCTGTGGTGCTGCTGTTGCTGACGTCGGCGGCTGGGCTGGTGGGGCCGTATCTGGTGCGGGTGGCCATCGACGCCCACATCGCCCCCGGCCGGCTAGCCGGGCTGGGGTGGGTCGTCGCGGCGTACGTGGGCGCGCTGGTGGCGGGGTTCGTCCTGCGGTACGCGCAGTCGTACGTCATGGCCTGGGTCGGCCAGCGCGCGATGCACGACCTGCGGGAGGAACTGTTCGCGCACCTGCAGCGCCTGTCCATCGGCTTCTACACGCGGCAGCCCGTCGGCCGGTTGGTGACGCGCATCACCAACGACATCGACGCGCTGAACGAGCTGATCACCCAGGGCGTGGTGGCCGTCTTCGGCGACCTGGTCACTCTGGTCGGCATCGTGGCCATCCTGCTCTACCTCGACTGGCAACTGGCCCTGGCGACGCTGGCGGTGCTGCCGGTGATCGTGGCGGTCACCATGCGGTTCCGCGTTCGGGCCCGGGAGTCGTACCGCCAGGTCCGTGTGCGCCTGGCGCGCATCAACGCCTTCCTCAACGAACATCTGATGGGTATGGGTGTCGTGCAGCTGTTCGGCCGCGAGCACCGCGAGCAGGCGCGGTTCGACGGGCTGAACCGGGCGCACCTGACGGCCACCCTGGCCGGGCTGCGGTCGTTCGCCCTGTTCCACCCCATGATCGGCGCGCTGTCGGCGGCGGCCGTGGCGGTGATCCTGGCCTACGGGGGGATCCAGGCGCTGGCCGGCGGCGTGACGGTGGGGCTGGTGGTGGCGTTCATCCAGTACGCGCAGCGCTTCTTCGAGCCCATCGAAGACCTGGCCGAGAAGTACAATATCCTGCAGGCGGCCATGGCGTCGTCCGAGCGCATCTTCCGACTCCTGGACGAGCCGGTCGAGGTGGACGATCCCCCGGAGCCGGCACGCGTGACAGTGGTGCGCGGCGAGATCGAGTTCCGCCACGTCTGGTTCGCCTACGAGGCCGACGACTGGGTCCTGCGCGACGTGTCGTTCCGCGTCCGCCCGGGCGAGCGCGTGGCGCTGGTCGGGCACACCGGCGCCGGGAAGTCGTCGATCATCAACCTGCTCATGCGCTTCTACGACCCCCAGCGCGGCCAGGTGCTGGTGGACGGTATCGACGTGCGCGCCTGGCGCCAGCAGGACCTCCGGCGGTGCCTGGGCTTGGTGCTGCAGGATGTCTTCCTGTTCTCGGGGACTATCGCCGACAACATTCGGTTGGGCACGGCGGGGATCGGCGACGACGCCGTGCGCCGCGCGGCCGAGTTCGTGAACGCGGCGCCGTTCATCGCGCGGCTGCCCGGCGGCTTCCAGGCCGCGGTGCACGAGCGCGGCGCGACGCTGTCGGGCGGGCAGAAGCAGCTGATCGCGCTGGCCCGGGCGCTGGCCCACAACCCACAGGTCCTGCTCATCCTCGACGAGGCCACGAGCAGCGTGGACGTGGAGACCGAGCACCTGATCCAGGAGGCGCTGCGCCGGGTGCTGCGCGGGCGGACGGCGATCGTCATCGCCCACCGCCTGTCCACGATCCAGGACGCCGACCGGATTCTGGTGCTCCACAGGGGCCGGATCGTCGAGGAAGGGACGCATCACGCCCTGCTGGCGCGCGGCGGCATCTACGCGCGCCTGTACGAGCTGCAGTACCGCCAGCAGGAAGTTGGGGCGCGCTGGCCGGGTGCGGCCGGCAAGGCCGGGAGAGGGTGAGCATGCCGGGTGCGAGCCATCCTGTGCTGAAGCTGCTGCGCGAGACCGCCCTCGCCGCGCTGGAGGAGCGCCGCGGCCTGGTGATCTACTCGCGCATCGACGCCCAGGAGATGGACCGCATGGCCCGTCAGATCGAGCGCGACGCCATCGAGAAGATCCGGGCGGCCCTGCCCGAGGCGCTTGACCTGCCCGAGCTGGCCGGCGTACGCAACCGGCTCAGCCGCATGGACGAGCAACTCCGCGAGCTCGACGCCCGGACCGAGATCTCCGACCGCTCCCGCGCGCTCGAGCGCGACGACATCACCTGGCGGGCGTTCGAGGACGTGGTGTGGCTGCTGGGGATCGACTGACTCCCCGGGCCGCCGCCCAGCGTCGGTCGCGACGGCAGGACCCCGGGCCGGCCGTGGTGGCGCTGGCGGTGGTGCTGGTCAGCGCGTGGGCGGCGGTGCGCGTTCTTCCGCGGCCTGCCCACTGGGACCCGGCACACGCGCACGTCGTGGTGGGCGGCACGCTCGAAGAGCGGGCCCGGGCACTGGCCGCGCACTTGGCAGATCGGCGCAGCCACGTCGCCGTCATTCCCCTGACGTACAACAACGCCGGGCTCCGTGCCGGTGCGCTGCGCCACCAGACCGCGACCTGCGACCAGCGTGCGTTCGCCGCTGACCCCGGCGATGCGCGGGTGCTCGTCGTCCGGGCCGACGCCGGCGGCGCGCTGGTCGCCGCGATCGAGACCGGTGTCGCAACCGAGACCGACTCTGGGCTTATGCCCTCTGTGCCGGTTGGCCCGCGGCTGGGCCATGCCGTCGAGGTCGTCAGCGCCGGGACCTCTCCGCCGGTGCCCGACCCACCTCCCCGGCGTGTCTGAACGCTTCTTTACGCGTCAGCACGCTCAGTGACAGGGAGGTGCGGTTATGCTACAGAAGG
>JAVKIP010000015.1:0-77489 GCA_031459385.1 Candidatus Fervidifonticultor secundus
ATTCGGATCGGTGTCGGGAATGAGGCGTACCTGGGCCACCGCGTAGAAGGCGGTGGCTCCAGTGGGGATCAGCGGATGCGGCCAGCTGTTGATCCACCAGTGGAGCAGCGTGCCCGCGGGAGCCGACTGCCATGACACCGAGAACCCTTCCGCTTCCTTCCGCCACGAGACGTACCCGCTGGCGCTGGAGAAGTCCGTGTTGCGGAACCAGCCACCCTGGATCCCGTACTGGTCGGTGGATTCGACGAGGTGCCAGACGCCGTTGACGAAGGCGTAGAGCCGGTTCCACCGGACGTGGACGCGGAAGTTCCTGGTAGGGCCGATGCCCCCCGCCGCCTCGACGACCTGGCCCCAGCCGCTCATGGCGGTGTACCCGGGCGGCGGCGTCGCCCACTGCGCCGGCCGGGCACCCTCCGTCCAGTCCCAGGACGGGTTGGTGGCCAGCCTGGCCTCGTGCCGTCCCCACGGCGCGCCCCAGCCATATTCCAGCCCAGAGCGGAACGGCGAGCCAAACCACTCGTAGATCAACTGGGCGATCTCGTCGGACGTCGGAGTCGGTGTCGAGCTGGGCGCTGGCGTCGGCGCGGGGGTCGGGGTCGGGGTTGGCGTGGGTGTCGGGCTGGTTCCGACGGTGGTGTTTAGGGGCTGCAGCGCGAAGTCCAGCTGCGTCGTGACGCCCCCTTTGACGAGGGTCTGCTTCTTCTGTTCTTTGTACCCCGACCGGCTGGCGTTCACGCTGTACGTCCCCGGAGGTAGCTGCGTGGAGTAGTAGCCGCTCGTATCGGCCTGCCCCACCCACGTCATGTTCCCCTTCGTGAAGACAATGGCCGGGAGCCCGGCGCGGGTCACCGCGTCGATGACACGGCCAGTCAGGATCCCCGGGCTCTGGCGCCACGTGGCGGCGGACCCGTACGCCGGATCGCCGAACGGTGCGCGCGCGAAGATCAGCGCGGCGCCCAGGAAGATGGCGAACACCTCGAGTCTCACGACGAATCCGGGCCTTTGCCGCCTGCGCATCGCTATCCTCCTGGGTGTCCGGGCGTCTCGGTCGTGCCTCGAGCGGGGTGAAAAAACACAACCCACCCCGCCGCCGACGCATTGACGCCGCTGGGTGGGTAGTCTCGTCACCCGCTTCGGCAACCCGGCTGACCGGTCGCTGGACGGGATCTCCGCCCGCTGGACCGGTCCCGTGGCTTTGCGCCCCCGAATCGCTTCGGGTTTGCCCTTGTCGGCGGTTGTGGTCGCTGCTGGTCGACCACCCTCCGGATCCGGGACTCCGGAGGCACCAGTAGGCGTATACCCAGCCGTCCCCGAGTCCAGACCTCGACCAGTAGGGAATCTCCGCCCCGTTTCCTCGGCCTTTGAATGCTGGCCTTCGGGAAGGTTCCTGATGGGTCCGTCAGCGTTAGCTGCTTCCCGAGTGCGTGGTGGGACCTGCGCCCGGCATCGCCCGAGTACCCTTGAGGGAGATTTCATGAAACTTCTTTGGTTGAAACTCTTGACAATCTAATTATCAGGACTCTTGACATGGTATGTGCCACTGGCTATACTGTTTTGTGGCGACAGTCGGGAGTGCGTCGGATGCGGTTTCGGATCATGCAGAGCACCCGCCCGGTGTACGTCATCAGCGTGGCCGCGGAGATCTGCGGTCTGCATCCGCGTACGCTGCGGATCTACGAGGAGAAGGGCCTCCTCACCCCGGTCCGCAGGAACCGGATCCGGCTGTACTCGGACAGCGACATCGAGCGAGTGCGACTGATCCGGCAGCTCATCGAACACCACCGGCTGAACCTGGCGGGCGTGCGGCTGGTGCTGGAGATGCTCGAGCGGCTCCAGACGCAGGTGGGGGCGCTGGAGCGCGATAACGACGTGGAACAGGGCAAGGACGGTGACGTCGTGCGATGGCTGGTGGAACGACTACTCGAAGGCGAAGGAGGGAGAGGGCGATGAGCCTGATGCGGTGGGATCCGTTCGACGACCTGATGTCGCTGCGGGAGTCGATGGATCGGCTCTTCGAGGACTTCTTCGGCACGCGGCGGCGCCGGGCGATGGTTCCGACGGTCTGGGAGCCGGCGGTGGAGTGCTACGAGACCGACACCGACGTCGTGGTCAAGGCCGAACTGCCGGGCATCGACCCCAAGCACGTCGAGGTGACCGTGACGCCCGAGGGCCTGAGCCTCAAGGGTGAGGCCAAGGCCGAAGAGGAGCAGAAGGGGCGGAACTACTACCGTCGGGAGCTGCGGTACGGTGCGTTCCAGCGCTTGATTCCGCTGCCGGCGGACGTGAAGAGCGAGGAGGCGAAGGCGACGTTCCGCCACGGTATCCTGGAGGTGCGGGTGCCGAAGTCGGAGCGGGCGCGACCGAAGACCGTGAAGGTCGAGGTGGCTTCGTAGGCGCCTCGGAGCCGGGTCGAGGGTCAGGGACGCTGCGAAGGGCAGAGTACAGGCGCGGGCGGCGGGGGCGACGTCTCCGGGGAGGCGTTCCCGCCGCCCGGAAGCCGTAGGGGGAGCGCGACGATGGGCAAGGTCGTGGGCATCGATCTGGGGACGACCAACTCGGTGATCGCGTACGTGGTCGGCGGGGAGCCGCAGGTGATCGCCAATGCCGAGGGCAGCCGCCTGACGCCGTCGGTCGTGGGGTTCAGCAAGACCGGTGAGCGCCTGGTCGGCCAGATGGCGAAGCGGCAGGCCATTCTGAATCCGGAGAACACCGTCTACTCGATCAAGCGGTTCATGGGCCGCCGGTACGCCGAGGTGGAGACCGAGCGCAAGATGGTGCCCTACAAGGTTGAAGAGAGTCAGAACGGCATGGCGGTCGTGCGCATCCCGGCCGCCGGCCGGACGTTCACGCCCGAGGAGATCTCGGCGATGATCCTCCAGAAGCTGAAGACCGACGCCGAGGCCGCTCTGGGCGAGAAGGTCACCGAGGCGGTCATCACGGTGCCCGCGTACTTCAACGACGCCCAGCGCACCGCCACCAAGAACGCCGGCGAGATCGCCGGGCTGAAGGTGCTGCGCATCATCAACGAGCCTACGGCTGCGTGTCTGGCCTACGGGTTGGACAAGAAGGGCGCCGAAACGGTCCTGGTCTTCGACCTGGGCGGGGGTACCTTCGACGTCTCGATCCTGGAGATCGGCGAGGGCGTCTTCGAGGTGAAGGCTACCAGCGGCGACACGCACCTGGGCGGCGACGACTGGGACGAGCGCATCGTCAACTGGCTGGCCGATGAGTTCAAGAAACAGCAGGGCATCGACCTGCGGTTGGACCGCCAGGCCCTCCAGCGGCTGCGCGAGGCGGCCGAGCGCGCCAAGGTGGAACTGTCCACGGTGGTGCAGACAACGATCAACCTGCCGTTCATCACCGCCGACGCCACCGGGCCCAAGCACCTGGACATGGTGCTGACCCGGGCCAAGTTCGAGGAGCTGACCGCCGACCTGGTCGAGCGCTGCATCGGGCCGTTTCGGCAGGCGTTGAACGACGCCAGGATGACCGAGAAGGACATCGACGAGGTCATCCTGGTGGGCGGCGCCACGCGCATGCCGATGATCCAGGAGCTGGTGCGGCGTCTGACGGGGAAGGAGCCCAACCGCGAGGTGCACCCCGACGAGGTGGTGGCGGTCGGCGCGGCGATCCAGGCCGGGGTGCTGGCGGGGCAGGTGCGCGAGGTCGTGCTGCTGGACGTCACGCCGCTGTCGCTGGGCGTCGAGACCCTGGGCGGCGTGATGACGACGCTGATCGCGCGCAACACGACGATCCCAACGCGCAAGAGCGAGACGTTTACCACGGCCGCCGACGGCCAGACCCAGGTGGAGATCCACGTGCTCCAGGGCGAGCGGCCCATGGCGCGCGACAACCGCACGCTGGGCCGGTTCATCCTGGACGGGATCCCGCCGGCCCCCCGGGGCGTCCCGCAGATCGAGGTGACGTTCGACATCGATGCCAATGGCATCCTGAACGTCACCGCGAAGGACAAGGCCACGGGCCGCGAGCAGTCCATCAAGATCACCGGCACCTCGACCCTGGCGAAGGACGAGGTCGAGAAGATGGTCAAGGAGGCCGAGCGCTTCGCGGAGGAGGACCGCAAGAAGCGCGAGGCGGCCGAGACGCGCAACCGCGGCGACTCGGTGCTCTACCAGGTCGAGAAGCTGCTGCGCGACTACGGCGACAAGGTCTCCAAGGATGAGCGCGCCCGGGTGGAGCAGGCACTGGGCGAGCTGCGGGAGGCCCTGAAGGGCGACGACATCGCCCGCATCGCGCGCGCCGCCGACGCGGTGCAGCAGGCGTCGTACAGGCTGAGCGAGGAGATGTACAAGGCGACGGCGGGCACGCCGGCCGGCTCGGGCGCGTCTGCGGGCGGCCCGGGCAAGCCGGGCGGCGACGACGTGATCGACGCCGAGTACAAGCCGACGTCGTAGGCTGCGACCATGGACAGGGAGCGCACGATCAACGGCGAGGCTGTGGAACAGGCACCGGCGGCAGGCGACGTCGAGGCCGTGGCTGCGGACGAGACCCCCGGCCCGCAGGCAGGAGGCGCCGGCAGGGTCGGCGAGGGTCCGCGAGAGATGCTGGCGTCCGCCGGGCAGGACGCGGGGCCTATAAGGCCGGAGGAGGTGGAGACCCTGCGGGCCGAAGTTACCCGCCTGTCCGAGGAAGCCGAACGCAACTGGCAGCAGTTCCTGCGGGCCGCCGCGGATCTGGAGAACTACCGCAAGCACGCCGCCCGGCAGCGGGAGGAGGCGGTGGCCACGACCCGGCGGGCGTTGCTGCGCGTCGTGCTGGGGGTTGTGGACACGCTCGAGCGTGCCATGGAACACGCGGGCCAGGGTGCGGCCGAGGCGAATTCCGCCGCGATCCTCGACGGCATCCGGCTGGCGCACCGCGACGTGCTGGAGACGCTGCGGGGCATGGACGTCCGGCCCATCGAGGCGGTCGGACGGCCGTTCGACCCACGGGTGCACGAGGCCGTGGAAGTCGTGGCGCCCGATGAGCAGACGCCCGCAGGGACCGTGGTTGGCGAGGTGCAGCGTGGGTACCTGATCGGTGATGACGTCCTGCGCCCGGCCAGGGTGCGGGTGGCCCAGTAGCCTGGCCCCGGCGCCCGGGGTGCCGTATGGAGTTCAAGGACTACTACAGGATCCTGGGCGTCGATCGTCGGGCGGATCCGAAGGCGATCAGCCAGGCCTTCCGGCGCCTGGCGCGTCAGTATCATCCCGACGTCAGTAAGGCGAAGGGCGCGGAGGAGCGCTTCAAGGAGATCAACGAGGCCTACCAGGTCCTGGGCGATCCCCAGAAGCGCGCGCAGTACGACCAGATCTATGACGCGTACCAGTCCGGGGTGCCCCTGCACGACCTGTTCGGGCGCGTCGGAGGCGCGCGCACGTGGACGGGCCCGGGCGGCGGGTTCACCGTGACGATCGGTGGTGAGCACCTCGAAGATCTGTTCGAGGGCGGGCTCGGCGGGTTCTCGGAGTTCTTCAAGGCGTTCTTCGGCGACCTGGGTGGGCTCGGCGGGTTCGGCAGGACCACGCGGCAGGGACGTCGGGCCGAACCGTGGCACGGCCCCGGCGAGCCGTGGGGACGGGGCACGGACGCGCAAGGGTCCGGGCGGGCAGAGGCGACGCTCACCCTGACCGTGGAAGAAGCGCTGCGCGGCGCCCGGCGGCGGGTACAGCTCCCGGACGGGCGGCACGTGGAGGTGCAGGTGCCCGCCGGCGTGCGGTCCGGCCAGACGATCCGCCTGCCCGGCGCCTCGGGCGGGCAGGACGTCTACCTGACCGTGGAGATCGCCCCGCACCCGCAGTTCGAGCGGAACGGCGACGATCTGACGGTCGAGGTGCCGATCGGCCTTGTGGAGGCCGTGCTGGGCGGCGACGTGGAAGTGCCGACCCCTGAGGGCACGATCACCGTGACCGTGCCGCCGGGGACGCAACCCGGTCAGCGTCTCCGCCTGCGGGGTCGGGGCCTGCCCCGGGGGCAGGGCAGGCGCGGCGACCTGTACGCGCGCGTGAAGGTCGTGGTACCGACAGCCCTGTCGCCGCGTGAGCGCGAGCTGTTCGAGGAACTGCGCCGCCTGCGGCGCGAGCCGTCCCGCACGCGGTAGACGTTCGCGGGCCCCCGCGGGTGCGGCCGCGGTCCCACGGAGCGAGGGAAACGCGACATGGCCATGCGATTCGACCGGTTCACCGAGAAGGCGCAGGAAGCGCTACTGGCCGCCCAGCAGGACGCCAGTGCGCGCGGGCATCAGGCTCCCGACCCCGAGCACCTGCTGCTGGCGCTGATCGACCAGCCCGAGGGGCTGGTGCCGCACCTGCTGGCGAAGCTGGCGGTCGACCCACGGGTGCTGCGGACGCGGCTGGTGCACGAGCTCGACCGGCGGCCGCGCGTGATCGGCGCGCAGCCGCCGGCCGGCGGCGTCACCGTGGGGCCCCGACTGGCCCGGGTGCTGGAAGCGGCGCAGCGAGAGGCCGACCGCCTCAAGGACGAGTACATCAGCACCGAGCACCTGCTGCTGGGGATCCTGCAGGCGGCCGACGGCGCGGCGGCGGCGCTGCTCCGCGACGCGGGTGTGACGGTCGACCGTACGTACCAGGGGCTGGAAGAGGTGCGCGGGCACCAGCGCGTGACCGACCCCCATCCCGAGAGCAAATACCAGGTCCTGGAGCGCTATGGGCGCGACCTGACCGCGCTGGCGGCGGCGGGCAAACTCGACCCGGTCATCGGGCGCGACGAGGAGATCCGCCGGGTGATTCAGATCCTCAGCCGCCGCACCAAGAACAACCCGGTGCTCATCGGCGACCCCGGCGTGGGCAAGACGGCCATCGTCGAGGGACTGGCCCAGCGCATCGTGCGCGGCGATGTCCCCGAGGGGTTGAAGCACAAGCGGGTCGTCCAGTTGGACATGGGCGCCCTCATCGCCGGCACCAAGTACCGCGGCGAGTTCGAGCATCGCCTGAAGGCCGTGCTGCGGGAGATCGCGGCGGCCGAGGGGCAGATCATCCTGTTCATCGACGAGCTGCACACGGTGGTCGGGGCGGGGGCCGCCGAGGGGGCCATCGACGCGGCCAACCTGCTGAAGCCCATGCTCGCGCGGGGCGAGCTGCACGCCATCGGCGCTACCACCCTCGACGAGTACCGCAAGCACATCGAGAAAGACGCGGCGCTGGAGCGGCGCTTCCAGCCCGTGCTCGTCGGCGAGCCGTCGGTGGAAGAGACGATCAGCATCCTGCGCGGGTTGAAGGAGCGCTACGAGGTCCACCACGGCGTGCGCATCGCCGACTCGGCCGTGGTGGCGGCGGCGATGCTGTCGGACCGGTACATCAGCGGACGGTTCCTGCCCGACAAGGCCATCGACCTGGTCGACGAGGCCGCGAGCCGGCTGCGCATGGAGATCGACAGCAAGCCGGCCGAGCTCGACGAGGTGGACCGGCGGATCATGCAGCTCGAGATCGAGCGCGAGGCACTGCGTCGAGAGACCGACGCCGCCAGCCGCGAGCGACTGCAGCGGTTGGAGGAAGAGCTGGTGGCGCTGCGCGAGCAGTCGGACGCGCTGCGCGCGCAGTGGGAGCAGGAGAAAGCCGCCATCCTGGCCATCCGGGAGACCAAACAGAAGATCGAGGAGGCCCGGCATCAGATCGAGGAAGCCGAGCGCCGGGCCGACCTGGAGCGGGCGGCGCGACTGCGGTACGGGGAGATCCCCGAACTGGAGCGCCGGCTGCGCGCGCAGGAGGAGCGGTTGCAGCAGGTGCAGGCGCAGCAGCGGCTGCTGAACGAAGAGGTCACGGCGGACGAGATCGCCGAGGTCGTGGCCCGGTGGACGGGCATCCCGGTGCAGCGGCTGCTGGAAGGCGAGATCGCCAAGCTGCTGCACCTGGAGGACCGCCTGCACCAACGGGTGGTCGGCCAGGACGAGGCGGTGGCCGCGGTGGCGGATGCCATCCGCCGCGCCCGCGCCGGTCTCAAGGACCCTCGCCGGCCCATCGGATCGTTCCTCTTCCTGGGGCCCACCGGCGTGGGGAAGACCGAACTGGCCAAGACCCTGGCCGAGGTGCTCTTCGACGACGAGAACGCCATGGTGCGCCTCGACATGTCGGAGTACCAGGAGCGCCACACGGTGAGCCGCCTGGTGGGTGCGCCGCCGGGCTACGTGGGCTACGAGGAGGGGGGCCAGCTTACGGAGGCCGTGCGCCGGCGGCCGTACCGCGTGGTGCTGTTCGACGAGATCGAGAAGGCGCACCAGGACGTCTTCAACCTGCTGCTGCAGATCATGGAGGACGGCAGGCTGACCGACGGCCACGGGCGCACGGTGGACTTCCGGAACACGGTCGTCATCATGACCAGCAACCTGGGGAGCCGGCACCTGCAGGGGTTGGAGGAGAAGGACCCTGCGGCGTTCGAGATGGCGCGGGTGCTGGTGCTGGGCGAGTGCCGCAAGGCGTTCCGGCCCGAGTTCCTGAACCGCATCGACGAGATCATCGTCTTCCGGCCGCTCACCCGCGAGCAGCTGGTGCAGATCGTGGGGCTGCAGGTGCGCCAGCTCACCGCGCG
Source organism: Candidatus Fervidifonticultor secundus (assembly GCA_031459385.1). Taxonomy (GTDB): domain Bacteria; phylum Sysuimicrobiota; class Sysuimicrobiia; order Sysuimicrobiales; family Humicultoraceae; genus Fervidifonticultor; species Fervidifonticultor secundus. The sequence goes on from JAVKIP010000015.1 coordinate 8,545, forward strand.
TCTGGCCGCCCAGGACATCGGGTTGGACGTGACGGACGCCGCGAAGGCCTGGCTGGCCCGCGAAGGGTACAATCCCGACTTCGGGGCCCGGCCGTTGCGCCGGCTGATCCAGAAGGAAGTGGAGAACGTCATCGCCCGCGGCCTCCTGGCCGGCGAGTTCCGGCCCGGCCAGACGATCGTGGTCGACCTGGAGGGGGGGCGGCTCACCTTCACCGCCCGCGTCCCAGCGGAAGTCGCCACGTAGCCCTGCGCCGCGCGGGCCCCGGGCCACGGGCACGGGTCTGCGCGGCACACGATCGTCAGTCGTCAGGGAGGCCGGGTGGCTGCCGCGTTCCGGCGGAGTCCTCCGGACGGAGCGCCACCGTGTGCTCCCCGGAGGGCTTCCGCGTTCTGGAGGGAATCCTAGCAGAGCCTGAGAGCCTCGCCACAGACAGGAGGTGTCGTCGATTCTCGAGGTCATCGTCTTCACCAGCGGGGGTGTGCTGCTGTCGCTGGAGATCATCGCCAGCCGGGTCCTCGCCCCCTACTTCGGCAACTCCATCTACGTCTGGGGCAGCCTGATTGGGGTCTTCCTGACGGCGCTGTCCGTGGGCTACGCGGTCGGCGGTCGCTTGGCCGACCGGTTTCCCTCGCCTGCGGTCTTCTCCGGAGTCGTCTTCCTGGCGGGCGTGCTCACGGTGCCGATTCCGGTGATGGCGCCGGCCGTGCTGGACGCCATCGCACGAGCGGATTTCGGCCCGCAGCTCAACCCGCTGGTGGGCGCGACGGTGCTCTTCGTGGTGCCGAGCGTCGTCATGGGCATGGTCTCGCCGTTCGCGGTGCGCCTGCGGGCGCGCGCGGTGGCCACGATGGGGCAGACCGCGGGCTCGCTGTACGCCATCAGCACCGTGGGGTCCATCGCCGGCACGCTGGCCACGTCGTTCGTCCTCATCAACTACCTGGGGGTGCGCGCCATCATCCTGCTCATGGGGGTCGTCCTCATGGCCATGGCCGTCCTCGGGTGGCTGGCGGGTCGGCGGATGCTGCCGGCCGGCGCGGGCGTGGTGGTGGCGGTGCTGCTGGCCGGGGGCGTGGCACGCCCCGGCGACCTGTCGCCCACCGTGGTCTACGCGCGGGACACGGTCTACCACCGCATCACGGTGTCGGACGAAGGGTCGGTCCGCTACCTGAAGCTGGACAACTACTGGCAGAGCGCCACCGATCGCCAGCAGCCGCGGCGCACGGTGTTCGCCTACGCGGACTACATGCACCTGCCGCTGATCTTCGTCCCCGAGCCCCGACGCGCCTTCCTCATCGGGCTCGGCGGCGGGACGGTGCCGGCACGCTACGTGGCTGACTACCCGTCGGTGGTGATGACCGTAGCGGAACTGGACCCCGAGGTCGTCCGGACGGCGCGCGACTTCTTCGGCGTGGCGGCGGGCGAGCGGCTGCGCATCGCGGCCCGCGACGGTCGGTTGCACCTGCTGCAGATTGCGGACCTGCAGGAGGTGATCCTCACTGACGCCTATCTGATCGATACCATTCCCTTCCACCTGGCAACCCGAGAGTTCTTCGCGCTGGCGCGAGCGCGGCTGGCGCCGGGCGGGGTGGTGGCGTCCAATATCATCGGCGCCCTGGAAGGGCCTGCCAGCCGGCTCTTCCGCGCCATCTACAAGACCGTCCGGCAGGTCTTCCCGACGGTCTACGTGTTCCCGGTGGACTTCGCGCAGTACGGCGCCCCGGCATCGCTGCGGAACATCATCCTCGTCGCCGGCGACGCTCCCCGGTTGCCGACGGCGGAGATCCAGCGCCGGGCGCACGCGCTGGCGGCCGGGGGCCGGGTCACGGTCGAGCGCTTCGTGGACGCCGCGGCCAGCCTGTACGAGGTGCCGATCCGGACGGACGACGTGCCGGTGCTGTCGGACGACTTCGCGCCCGTGGATGCGCTTATTCCCACGCGCTGAGGCGCGGGGGGAGCCCGACTGGAGACCCGCGACGGTGGGCAGAATGCCACTGCACCGACGGATCTGCCGGGCCGGAGAGGAGGCTTCAGCGCCGTGCCGGTGCTGAAGATCGTCCTCGGCGATGTCGTGCGCATGCGGAAGACGCACCCCTGCGGCAGCGACCAGTGGGAAGTCGTGCGGTTGGGAGCCGATATCGGGATCCGGTGCCTGAAGTGCGGCCGGCGCGTGCTGATGCCGCGGGTGAAGTTCGAGCGACGGATCAGGACCTTCATTCGCCGGGGCCCGGGCGCCGAGCCGCCTCCCCCGCCGGCGGCGCCCGGCGCAACGCCCGCGTGACCGCCGCCCGCACCGCGCCCGCAGGTCGCCGCGGTGTCCTGCTCTTGGCGACCGTGGCGGTCGCCGGCGCGGCGGCGCTGCCTGAGCGGGCCGCCGGTCGGCGACGAGGGTGCGCCGGTCGTGGTGCCGCATGAACCTGGCCCTGGGCATCATCGGGCTGCCGAACGCAGGTAAGTCCACCCTGTTCAACGCCCTGACGCGGGCAGGGGCCGCGACCGCGCCCTACCCCTTCACGACCGTCGAGCCGAACCTGGGGCAGACCGCGGTGCCGGACGCCCGGCTCGCTGCCGTCGCCGCGGTGACGCATCCGGAGCGGGTGGTGCCCGCGGCCATCCGCTTCATCGACATCGCAGGCTTGGTGCGCGGCGCCGCCCGGGGCGAGGGTCTGGGCAACCGATTCCTCGCCCATATCCGCGAGGTAGCCGCCGTGGTGCACGTCGTCCGGTGCTTCACCGCGGGTGACGTCGCCCATCCGGAAGGCACGGTGGACCCCGTGCGCGATGCCGGCGTGGTCGAGACCGAGTTGGCCCTGGCCGACCTGGAAGCGGTGGAGCGGGCCATCGAGCGCACCGCGCCGCGGGCCAGGGTTGGAGACCGCACCGCCCGGGAGCAGCTCGCCGCCCTGCAGGACCTGGCGGCCGTGCTGAACCGGGGCGAGCCGCTGCGGCGGGCCACGCTGTCGCCGGCCGCCCGGGCGCAGGCGGCACTGCTGCGGCTGTTGACGCTCAAGCCGGTGCTCTATGTCGCCAACGTGGGCGAAGGCGCGCTGCCTGACGGCGGTCCGCACGCAGCGGCGCTGGCCGCCCTGGCGCAGCGGGAGGGCGCGGGCTGTCTCGCCCTGTGCGCGCGGCTGGAGGCCGAGCTCCGCGAGATCCCCGAAGCCGATGCCCGAGCCTACCTGGCCGCGGTGGGACTCGACGAGCCCGGGCTGCCGCGGCTGGTCCGGGCCGGGTTCGCGCTGCTCGGTCTTGTCAGCTTCTTCACCATTCTCTCGCGTGAAGTGCGGGCCTGGCCGGTTCGGGCCGGGACGACGGCGGTGGACGCGGCGGCGCAGATCCATACCGACATGGCGCGCGGGTTCGTGCGTGCCGAGGTAGTGGCCTGGGACGCGCTGGTGGCGGCTGGCAGCGTACAGGCCGCCCGTGAGCGGGGGATGGTCAGGCTGGAGGGGCGCGACTACATCGTGCAGGACGGTGACGTGATCACGTTCCGGTTCGCGACCTGACCGGCCCCGCCTCTTTACGCACGGTGCGTGTCGCTGCCGCGGTCCGGGTGGCGTGCGTCGCGCGGGTGCGACGTGGGACGCGCCCGCATCTCCTCCCGTACTTGTCCCCCCGAGGAGCCGATGATAGAATTGGCGTCGCTTGTAGAACCGCGGCGGTCTGAGCCGCGCGTTCCTCCTGCCCTCCACCGGTGCCCGTCGCGCGGAGGGCCGTGGGCGGGCTGCCCTCCGGGCCTGGCGCTGCGGGTCCGAAAGTCCAGAGGGGGAGGGGTTGTGGTGAAGAGCTACGATCTGGTGTACGTTGCCAAGCCCGACCTCGACGGCGAGGCGCTGGCCGCGCTGGTCGATCGCGTGGGTCAGCGACTGCGCGAGCAGAACGCCGTCGTCGAGCACGCGGAGGTCTGGGGCAAGCGCCGGATGGCCTATCCCATCCAGCGGTATCGGGAGGGCCAGTACGTGTTCGTCCGCTTTGCGGCCTCGGGGGACGCCATCCCCGAGATCAAGCGGGCGCTGCGCCTCAGCGAGGATATCCTGCGCGCCTCGGTGACCGTTGCGGTCGGGTCCATCGCCAAGGCCACTCCACCCGCGCCTCCTGCCGGCCAGGCCGGCGCTTCCCAGCCCGAGGCGACGCCCGCAGGCGCAAGAACCGAGACGGCCGGGGCCTGATCCCCCGGCGAGGGAGGGAGTGCGGTGCTCAACCGGATCATCCTGATCGGCCGGCTCACCCGTGACCCCGAGCTGCGGTACGTGCCCAGCGGGCAGCCCGTGGCGTCGTTCTCCCTGGCGGTCGACCGCCCGTTCACCAACCAGCAGGGCGAGCGCGAGACCGATTTCATCGATATCGTGGCCTGGCGGAAGCTGGCAGAGCAGGTGAGCCAGCACCTGTCCAAGGGGCGGCTGGTGGCCGTGGAGGGCCGGCTGCAGATCCGGTCGTTCGAAACGCAGGACGGGCAGAAGCGGCGCGTCGCCGAAGTCGTGGCCGACGCCGTCCGGTTCCTCGACCGCAAGGCCACGACCGCACCGGTGGCGGCGTCGGCGCAGGGCGAGGAGTTCGCCGAGGAGACCGAGGAGGACGTGCCCTTCTAAATTTAGGCGTCAGCGCGGGGGGGTCGCATGACCGAAGGAGCTCCAAAGAAGCAGTGGCGCGGTCGCAGGCCCAAGCGCAAGACCTGTGCGTTCTGCGCCGACAAGGCCAGGGAGATCGACTTCAAGGACGCACAGCGGCTCCGGCGGTACGTGACCGATCGCGGCAAGATCGTGCCGCGGCGGGTTTCCGGCAACTGCGCCCGGCACCAGCGCCTGCTGGCGGTGGCCATCAAGCGGGCGCGGGAGCTGGCGCTGCTGCCGTACACAACCGGCGAATAGGCGCACCGCCGCGCCGGCGGGCGCCGTAAGCGGCTGGCGGAGGACGTCCCTGCCCCATGGCGGCAGGGCGTGGCGCATCGGTGAGTGGCGCGAGGACGATTAGCACCCGGGGGCTGACGGAGGGCGCGATCCTGGCCGCCCTCGTAGCTCTCTTTGCGGTTGCGACCCGGTATCTCCCCCTCGTCGGCGTCGCCACGGCCCTGCTGTGCCCGCTGCCCCTGGCGGTGCTCGTGATCCGACACGGGGTGCGCGTCGCGGTGATCGCTGGCGCTGTCAGCGGGCTGGTGGGCGCCACACTGGCCGGCCCGCTGGTGGGCATGGCGATTCTGATCTCCTTTGCGCCGATGGGGCTGGTGATCGGCGTCGGCGCACAGCGCGGGTGGCCGGCGGCGCGGGTGGTGGCCGCGGGCTCCCTGGTCTCCGCGCTGTCCACGGCGCTCAGTTTCCTCGGGCTGCTGGGCGGCGGGCGGGTGAGCCCCGTGGCCATGGCCGAAGAGATGCAGCGCACGATGGAGCGCAGCGCCGCCATGGCCACCGGCCTGTACGCGCGCCTGGGCGTTCCACAGGAGCAGCTGGAGACCGTCACCCGGCAGATGACCGAGGCCGCGCGGTTTCTCCCCTACCTGCTCCCGGCGTCGCTGGTGCTCGGGGCGGTGCTCGCCGCCTGGCTGAACTACGAAGTGGCGCGGCGTGTCCTGGGACGGTTCGGGTTCCGCCTGCGGCCGCTCCCACCGGCCCGGCAGTGGCGGCTGCCCGCCTGGACGGTCTGGTTTCCCGTGCTGGGCTTCGCGCTGAGCGCCGCCGGGCCGCGCGTCGCCGGCGTCCAGCTCGGAGGCGTGGGGCTGTCGGTGCTGTTTGCGTCGATGATCGCATTCATGTTCCAGGGACTCCTGGCCGCCTGGGTGATCCTCGGCAACCTGGAGTTTTCGCCACGGGAGCGATGGGTGGCCGTCGCGCTGGCGTTCATGCTCTCGACGGCCCTGCCGTTCCTCAACCTCGTGCTGTTCTACCTGGGGATCGCCGACAGCGTGGTGAAGGTGCGGGACCGGTGGGGGCTGCCGCGCGAAGAGCGGACGAAGGTGCGGTCATGAAGGTCGTGCTCTTGAAGGACGTCCCGGGGACGGGCAAGGCGGGCGCCGTCGTCGAGGTCAAGGAAGGACACGCCCGCAACTACCTGCTGCCCCGCGGTCTGGCCGTCGAGGCCACCGAGGGCGCGCTGCGCCAGGTGCAGCACCAGCGGCGCGCGGCCCAGCAGCGCCTTGAGCGCGAGCGCCAGGAGATCGCCGAGCAGAAGCGCCGGCTGGAGGTGCTGGTGCTGGAGATCCGCGCCCGGGCCGGGGAGCGTGGGCGGCTCTTCGGGGCCGTGACGTCACAGCAGATCGCCGAGGCTCTGAGCGCTCGGGGATTCTCCGTGACGCGCAAACAGGTCGAGCTAGAGGATCCCATCCGGGTCGAGGGGTTCTACAAGGTGCCGGTCCGCCTCGGTCCCGGGCTCGTAGCCCAGGTAGACGTGAACGTAGTCGGCAGCCGCTGACAGGGGACATCCCCAGGTTCTCCACCGTGGGGCCACAGGTTTGGTCCCCGAACATCCGGCATTACCGACACGACATCCCCAAGGGATTCCACAGGTGCGCGCCCAATCGTTCGGGCCGTGAACCCGTCCGCCGCAGCCCTCTTGACGTACCGTACATTTGTTCGATAATCTGGGGCGTGCGAGAACGAACAGGAGTTCGCTCATGGCAGATGGTCCGCCTGTGGATCGCGTGCCGCCTCAGAACCTCGAGGCCGAGCAGAGCGTCCTGGGCTCGATGCTGCTGGAGCGCGATGCGATCGCCCGTGTCGTGGAGGTCCTGCGGCCCGACGACTTCTACCGGGACGCTCACCGCCGCATCTTCGAGACGATCGCCGACCTGTTCGAGCGCGGCGAGCCCGCCGATCTGATCACCGTCACCGACCGGCTCCGGGCCCGGGGTATCCTCGACGAGGTCGGGGGCGCCTCCTACGTGACTTCGCTGCTGCACGCGGTGCCGACCGCGGCCAACGTCGAGTACTACGCCCGCATCGTCGTCCAGAAAGCGATGCTGCGGCAGATGATCCACGCGGGCACGCGCATTGTGGACCTGGGCTACCGCGAAGACCAGGACGTCGAGCTGCTGGTCGACCAGGCGGAGAAGCTCGTCTTCGGCATCGCTGCCCGCCGTATGGGCCAGGAGTTCGTGCCGCTGCCGGAGATCCTCCGCGAGAGCTTCGACCGCATCGACAAACGGTACCGTGAAAAAGGGACGATCACCGGCGTGCCCACGGGGTTTGCCGAACTGGACAAGCTCACGTCCGGCCTGCAGCCCGCCGACCTGGTCATCATCGCGGCCCGCCCGTCGATGGGCAAGTGCCTCAAGTTCGACGCCGAGGTCGTGGACGCGGCGACGGGTGAGGTGCGCACCATTCAGGAACTGGTGGCGTCGGGCCGCGCGCGCCTGCTGACGCTCGGCGCCGACCACCGGTTCCGTCCGGCCGAGCCCAGCGTCTTCGTGGACGACGGGATCAAACCGGTGTTCCGGGTGACGACGAGCGGCGGCCGGTGGGTGGAGACGACGCTCACCCATCCATTCCTGACGCCGCACGGCTGGGAGCCGCTGGCGGCGCTGCAGCCGGGGGCGCTCGTGGCGGTCCCGCGCCGCCTGCCCGTGTTCGGCCGGGGCGACCTGCCCGACCATGAGGTGAAACTGCTCGCCTACCTGTGCAGCGGGCGGCTGCCGGCGAGCCCCGAGATCGCCGAGGACTTCGCCGATGCGGCGGCCGCCGCCGAGGCCATCATCGTGGCGGCCCGCCGGCCGCTCGAGGAACGCGCCATCGGGGGCGGCGCCGAGGGCGGGCTCGCCATCGAGGACCTGCGCTGGCGCTACCCGGAGGTCGCGCATCCGTCGGGTGCGCGCGGGATCCCGTCGGTCGTCTTCACCCTGCGGCGCGAGAAGCTCGCCCTCTTCCTCAACCGGCTGCTGGGGGCCACCGCCGAGGTGAGCGAACATCCCGACGGGTGCCGGGTGACGGCGTCCCTGGCCTCGGGGCGCCTGGCCCGGCAGGTCCAGCACCTGCTGCTGCGCTTCGGCGCCCCGGCCGCGCTGGAGGGTAGCACGCTGACGCTGGGCGTGGGCGCGACGCTGGCCGTCGTGCGCGAGTGCGGCATCTTCGGGCGGGGACGGCTGCGCCGGTGGGCGCGGCACGCGCAGCGTTCGCTGCTGGACGACGTGGACGTCATGTGGGAAGAGGTCACGCGCATCGAGGAGATCGGCGCGTTCCAGGTCTACGACCTCACCGTGCCCGAGACCCACAACTTTGTGGCCAACGACGTCTGCGTGCACAATACGACGTTCGCGTTGAACATCGCGCAGCACGCGGCCCTGGAGCACAAGGTCCCGGTGGCGATCTTCAGCCTCGAGACCAACAAGGAGCAACTCGTCCAGCGCATGCTGTGCAGCGAGGCGCACGTCGACTCGTCCCGGCTGCGTACAGGGTACCTCACCGATGCCGACTGGCCCCGGTTGGCGGCGGCCATGGGGCGGCTGTCGGAGGCGCCGATCTTCATCGACGACACGGCCAACCTCACGGCGATCGAGATGCGCGCCAAGGCCCGCAAGCTGCGGGCCGAGCACGGCCTGGGGTTGATCATCATCGACTACCTGCAGATGATCCAGTCGTACAAGCGGGCCGAGAACCGCACCCAGGAGGTCTCGGAGATCGCCCGCGCCATCAAGTCGCTGGCCAAAGAGCTGGATATCCCGGTGCTGGCCGTGTCGCAGCTGTCGCGCGTCGTGGAGCTGTCGGGGACCCGGCGCCCGCAGCTCTCGCACCTGCGCGAATCAGGCGAGCTCGAGCAGGTCGCCGACCTGGTGCTGTTCATCTACCGCGAGGACTACTACGACCACGCCAAGGCCCGCGCCGAGGGGAAGGAGCACCTGGCCGAGATTCGGGTGGCCAAGCACCGCAACGGCCCGGTGGGTGACATCGAGATGTTCTTCCACAAGGAGTACGGCCGGTTCATGGACCTGGACCGCCGGCACGCGGCGGCGGGCTCGTAGCCGCGTTGCTTGCCAGTGGCCGCGGCCCGCGGCTACACTAGACGGTGCCGGTTCTAGCCACCATAGAGCACGCGCGGGCTCCCGCGCGGGGAGGATGTATGGCTACGCCACCCGGGAAGGTGCAGGTTGCCGAGGGCCTGGAAGGTGTCGTTGCGGGAACGTCGTCGATCTGCCTGGTGGACGGCGCCAGGGGCCGGTTGCTCTACCGGGGGTACGACGCCGCTGACCTGGCCGACCGCGCGACCTTCGAGGAAGTGGCGTACCTCCTGTGGCACGGCGACCTCCCGGCCCGGCCAGCGCTCGACCAGCTCAGGGCCGACCTGGTGGCCGCCGGCCGGCTGCCGGCCCCGCTGGTCCAGATGCTGCGGCTGGTGCCGGCCGGGGCGCACCCCATGGCGGTGCTGCGCACCGCTGTCTCGGCCCTCGCCCACTTCGACCCCGATGCCCAGGACAACTCCCCTGCGGCCAACCTCCGGAAGGCGGTCCGGCTGACCGCGCAGGTGGCCGCCGTGGTCGCAGGGTTCCAGCGGCTGCGCACCGGGGCCGAGCCCCTGACGCCCCTGCCGACGCTCGGGCACGCCGCCAACTTCCTGTACCTGCTCCACGGCACCCTGCCCGATGCCGAGGTGGCCCGGGCGCTGGACGTGGTCCTGATCCTCCACGCCGATCACGAGTTCAACGCCAGCGCCTTCGCGGCGCGCGTGACCGCCGCGACCCTTTCCGACCTGCACTCCGCCGTGGTTTCGGCGATCGGCACCCTGAAGGGCCCCCTGCACGGGGGTGCCAACGAGGAGGTCATGCGGCTGCTGGAGCAGATCGGGACCGTCGACCGGGTGGAACCGGTCATCGCCGAGATGCTGGAAGCCAGGAAAAAGGTGCCTGGCTTCGGGCACCGGGTCTACCGCACCGAGGATCCGCGGGCGAGGATCCTGCGGCCGCTGTCGCAGCGGCTAGGCGAGCGGGCCGGCGACCCGCGCTGGTACGAGCTCACCAGGCGGGTCGAGGAGGTCACGACCGCGGCCCGCAAGATTCACGCCAACGTCGATCTCTATTCGGCCTCGGTCTACCGCGCCATGGGTATCCCCATGGACCTCTACACAGCCGTCTTCGCCGTGAGCCGCATCGCCGGCTGGACCGCGCACGTGATGGAGCAGTACGCCGACAACCGGCTGATCCGGCCGGTGTCCGAGTACGTGGGGCCGCTCGACCGGGCCTTCGTGCCCCTCGAGCAGCGGCGGTAGGGGAAGCGCGGCCCCACGCGCGGATCTGCCGTCGAGGCTGCGGCCGTGCCTGCCCCCTCAGGTGCGGCGGGCTTCCAGGTCCGCCAGGAACTCCCGCACGGCCGCGGTGAAGGCCTCCGGCCGCTCCAGGTTGGCCAGGTGGCCGGCACCGGGGACGACGACCAGACGCGCCCCCGGGATGGCCGCGGCCATCGCGCGCGCCGCATCGGGCGGAGTCACGGTATCCTCCTCCCCCACGACAACGAGCACGGGCACGGCCAGACCCGATAGCAGCGGCCGGCTATCCGGGCGGGCGGCGATCGCCGCCAGCGCCACCGTCAGGCCCCGGGGATGCGCGGCGCACGCCATGCTGTGCACGGCCTCCAGCACGTCGGTCCGGTGCGCCCGGGTGGTGGGCCCGACGAGCGCCGCGGTGAAGTCGGCCAGGAACCCCTCGGGGCCCTCGCGCTCGATGCGCGCGATGCCGTCGAAGCGCCGCCGCCGGCCTTCCTCGGTGTCGGGGTCGGCGCGCGTGTCCGCGAGGATCACGGCGTCGACGCGCCCGGCAGCCTTCGCCAGCACGCGGAACACGACATAGCCGCCCATGGACAGGCCCCCCAGGACGAACCGGGAGAGCCCCAGGGCGTCGGTGACCCGCAGGACGTCGTCGGCGTAGTCCTCGAGCGTCATCGCTCCGGTCGGCGGATCGGAGGCGCCGAAGCCACGGAAGTCGGGCGCGACGACCTGCCAGCGCTCGCTCAGACCTTCGCCCTGAGGGCGCCACATGGCGCCGCTGAGGGGGAATCCGTGGAGCAGCACCACCGGGCGCCCCCTCCCCCACGTCTGGTAGTGGACGCGCACCCCGTTCGCTGTGAGGTACATGACACCTCCCCCTGGCCCGGTGCCCGCAGGGCCTCATTATATCCCGCTGGCACCGCGGCTGGCGCCCGTGAGCGCCCGGCGCGCCCCAGTTGCCGCGCGATGCGGGCCGCAGGGCCCGCGATCGGTCATGGTAGGGAGCGCCGGATACGGCAGCGGCACGGTGAGCCGGAGGTGCAACATGACGCAAGCGGCGCAGCTGGTCGAGGCCTACCTGCCTCTGGTGGGCGCCATCGCGCGCACGGTCGCGCGGCGGCTGCCTTCGACCGTCGACCACGGCGACCTGGTCAGCGATGGTGCGGTGGGGTTGCTGGAGGCGGTGCGCCGGTACGACCCCGCGCGGGGCGTGGGGTTCGGTGCGTACGCCGGCTACCGGATCAGGGGCGCGATCTACGACGGGTTGCGCGCCCGCGATCCACTGTCCCGGGCGGCACGCCGCGCGGCCAGGGCTGCCGGTGGAGTGGCACCCCTGCAGTTCGTCGATCTCGAGCAGGCCGTGACGGTTCCTGACGACGCTGACGGTCCGGAGGCCCTGGTGCTGGAAGTCGACCTGCGGGCGCAGGTGCGGCGCGGCCTGCTGGCGTTGCCGCCGCGCGACCGCGAAGTCCTGATGTTGCGGTTCGTGCGGGGGCTCTCGGTCAGGCGCACCGCAGCGCAGCTGGAGCTCTCGGTCACCCGCGTGGTGGAGATCCAGCGGCGTGCCCAACAGCGGCTCAGGCGGCTGGTGGAGGGGGAGCCGTCGCGTCCGTGGCCCGCGCCGTCCCGCCGGCAGGAGGTGCGCCCGCGCATCCCGAAAAGGAGGCCTGCCGCGTTGGAGGTCTCGTCTGCCGCTGCGGTGGCCTGTGCCGCAGCGAGGTGAGCCGGCGCGGCCCCCCGTCCGTTCCGCCGACTCTTCCGGCTGGCCGCGTCTGGCCGAGCGTGGAGATCTATGGGGCGCGATCGGCGCTGGCGGTGGGCAACGCGCGCGGTGCGCGGGTTCCCGCACTGGCAGGCGGGCGCGCAGGTCCATGCCCTGGCCAACGTGCTGGCGGCGACCGGGATGCTGGCACGACGCCGCCCCGAGGCGGCAGAGGACCTGCTGGCGCACCTCGCTGCGTACCTGCGCGGGCTGCTGCGCCCCGCGCGTTCGGTGGCGCCGCTCGCCGAGGAACTGCGGCTCGTCCTCGCCCTGGTCGGGGTCGAGCGGGCCCGCCTGGGAGGGCGCCTCAGGCTCGAGGTGAGCTGCCATCCCGAGGCGCTGACGGTACTGGTGCCGCCGCTCGTGCTCCACCCGCTGGTCGAGAACGCCATCCAGCATGCCGTAGCCCGACGCGCAGAAGGCAGCCACGTCTGCATACGCGTGCGGCTGGTCTCAGGGCGGCTGGTGCTGGCGGTGGCCGACGACGGCCCCGGCATCCAGCGGCCGCTGCCCGCCCACGCTGGCGGTGGGCTCGTAGCGCTCCGCTGCCGGCTGGCGGCGCTGTGGGGCCGGCAGGCCAGGGTGCGGGTGCTGCGCCGGCGGTGTGGGGGCACGCTGGCCGTGGCCATCCTGCCGGCCGTCGGTCCGCGTCTGGCCGGACCGGGAGGATGAGGTGACGCGGATCCTGCGCGCGCTGGTGGCCGATGACGAAGCGCCGGCCCGCGCGCACCTGCGCGAGCTGCTGGACGAGAGCGGTGTACGCGTCGTGGCCGAATGCGCCTCCGGCCGGCAGGTGCTGGCCGCGCTGGAAGCAGCGCGGCCCGATCTGGTGTGCCTGGACGTGCGCATGCCTGATCTGGACGGGGTCGAGGTGGCGCGGCACCTTGGGCCCGCGCGCCGGCCGGTGGTCGTCTTCACCACCGGCTTCGCCGACTACGCGGCTGCCGCATATGACCTCGACGCGGCGGACTACCTGCTGAAGCCGCTGTCGGCAGCACGGGTGCGCGAGGCCGTCCGCCGCGTGCACGCGCGGCTGCGGAGCGCGGAGGCGGGGCCGGCGGCGCCGGGCGTCGTTCCGCGGCTGTTCCTCGCCGTGGGGGACCACCGGCTGGCGGTGCCACCGGCGTCGATCGCGTACGTCGAGGCCCGCGGGACGGCCTGCGTCGTCTACGGCGACGCGGGAACCGTGACGGTGCGCGCGCCGCTGGCCCGCTTCGAACAGGCGCTATGCGCCCACGGGTTCCTGCGAACCCATCGGGCGTACCTGGTGAACCTGTGCCGCGTCCGTGCCCTCGTGCCGTGGTCGCGCCATGTGCATACGCTGCTCCTCGACGGCCCGCAGGAGACCCACGTGCCGGTCGCCAAGTCACGACTCGCCGCGTTTCGGCGCAGCGTGATCTGGATGGCGGCGGGAGGAGCACATGGAGTTGGGGCTGCAGGGGCGCGTGGCGGTCGTGGCCGGGGGGAGCCGGGGACTCGGCCGCGCGATCGCTGAGGGGCTGGCGACCGAGGGCGCGCGCGTGGTCATCTGCGCGCGGTCGGCCGATGCGGTGGTGGCGGCCGCCGCAGCGATCAACACCGCGGAGGCGGTGCGGGCGGCGGCGGGCGAGGTCATCCCCGTGGTCGCCGACGTTGGCCAGGCAGCCGACTGCCAGCGGGTGGTCGACGAGGCCCTGCGGCGCTGGGCGCGCGTCGACATCCTGGTGACCAACGCGGGCGGGCCGCCGTCAGGGCCGGTGGCCACCGTCTCCGACGCGCAGTGGGAGGCCGCGGTGCAGTCGCTGCTGCTGGGGGCGGTGCGGTTGTCGCGGGCGGCCATCCCGAGCATGCGGGAGCGGCGGTGGGGCCGCATCCTGCACATCACCTCGTTCACGGTCAAGCAGGTGCTGCCGAACCTGGTGCTGTCCAATGCGGTGCGCTTGGCGGTCGTGGGGCTGGCCAAGACCCAGGCCGTCGAGCTGGGGCCCTACAACATCCTGGTGAACACGCTGTGCCCGGGTCCCATCGCGACCGACCGTCTCATGGACCTGACCCGGCAGTACGCGGAGCGGCAGGGTGTCTCGGCGGAGGAAGCCCGCCAGCGCCTGTGGCTGTCCCAGATCCCGCTGGGCCGGCTGGGCAAGCCGCGGGAGTTCGCGGCGCTGGCGGTGTTCCTGGCCTCAGAACAGGCGTCGTTCATCACGGGGGGGACGTTCCAGGTCGACGGGGGCGCGGTCAAGGGACCGTGCTAATGGGCGGCGATATCTCCACGTATATCGACGCGCATCAACCGCAGCACCTCGCGCGGGTTCAGGCCTTCGTGCGGCAGCCCAGCGTCAGTGCCGACGGCACGGGTGTCGCTGCGATGGCCGACCTGGTGGCGCAGACGATCCGCGAGGTCGGCGGCACGGCGGAACGCTGGCCCACGGCGGGGCATCCGGTGGTCTACGGCCGGCTCGACGCCGGCGCGCGGCGCACGCTGCTTTTCTACGGCATGTACGACGTGCAGCCAGTGGAGGGCGAGGAGTGGAGCGTGCCGCCGTTTGCGGGTGAGGTGCTGGAGGTGCCCGGGCACGGGCCCTGTCTGGTCGCGCGCGGCGCGGCCAACCAGAAGGGGCCGCTGGCCGGCTTCTGCAATGTGCTGGCGGCCTTCCGCGCGCTGGGGGCGCCGCCTCCGGTCAACATCGTCTTCCTGATCGAAGGTGAGGAGGAACTGGGCAGCCGGCACCTGCCCGAGGCGGTGCGGACGCACCGCGACGCGCTGCGGGCCGATGCCGCGTTCTTCGGTGCTTACGGCCAGGACGCGCGAGGGATCCCGGCCGTCTACCTGGGAGTGAAGGGCATCATCTTCATGGAGCTGGTCTGCCACGGCGGAGCCTGGGGCGGTCCCCAGACCCGCATGATCCACGGGAGCAACGCGGCCTGGATCGGCAGCCCGCCGTGGCGCCTGTTGCAGGCGCTCGTCTCGATGATGGGTCGCGACGAGCAGATCTTGATCGACGGGTTCTACGACGAGGTGGCGCCGCCGGATGCCGACGAGGAGCGGCTCTACGAGCGTCTGGCCGAGGTCTTCGACGCGCAGACGGTGCTGCGCCAGCACGACGTCCGGCGCTTCAAGCTGGAGGGGCAGGGCGAGACGCTGCTGCGCAACTACCTGGGCCTGCCCACGCTGAACATCGACGGCCTCACCGCGGGCTGGATGGGGCCGGGCTCGAAGACCGTGCTGCCGCACGAGGCCCGTGCCCGCGTGGACATCCGCCTGGTGCCGGCCATGAGCATCGAGCGCACGCTGGCCCGCCTGCGGGCGCACCTGCGCGCGCAGGGGCTCGACGACGTCGAGGTCGACGTCTGGCAGGCGTACCCCTGGGCGCAGACGCCCTGGCGGGCGTCCGTGGTCCAGGCCCTGCTGCAGGCGATCCGCGACCAGGGCCTCGAGCCCTACGCCTGGCCGCGGATCGCGGGCAGCGCGCCCATGTACCTGTTCTCGCAGGTGCTCGGCCTGCCGTTCGTCATGGGCGGGCTCGGGCACGGCGGCCGTCAGCACGGCCCGAACGAGTACGCCCGCCTGGAGGGCATGCGGCTCTACGAGCGGTCGGTGGCGGCGTTTCTGCAGCGGTTCGCGTCAACGTAGGCACGTCGCGGGCTGCGGCGCGCCGCCGGCCGGCAGACGACGGCGCTCGCGCCCCCGGGGGCGCGGCTGCTATACTGACAGGTGGTTTGCCCCCATCGTCTAGGCAGGTCCAGGACACCGGTCTTTCAAGCCGGCAACGCGGGTTCGAATCCCGCTGGGGGCACCAGCCACCCGCTCCCCGAGTGCTCGCCGGGCTGTCGCTACCACCCGGCGGCCCACGGGAGCGCAATCGCTCCCGGGCCCGTGAAGAGGAGCGCCAGCGCCGCAACCACTAGCGCAAACTCAAACTCCCACCCCGTCCCGTCCGGCTCCATGAAGCGCTTCTTCGCCATGCCCCGTTTGACCAGCAGGATCGCCACCAGCATCTCGATGGCGAATCCGAGGGCGAGGAGACGCGTCGCCACACCCAGGACGAGGAGGACCGCCCCGGCGGTCTCCAGCAGCGCGACGACCCAGGCGAAGAGCCCCGGCAGCGGGACGCGCAGCTGCTGCAGCCAGCCGCTGAAACCGCGGACGCCGCCGACGGGGCCCCGCGGGTTCAGCTTCATCCAGCCGTGGAAGGGGAAGAGGACACCGAACCCGAGGCGGAGGATCAACAGTCCCCAGTCGCTCAGCGGGGAAAAGATATCTGCGAGCATGTGCGCGTCCTCCTGTGCGGCATTGTTCTTCTTTCATATAAGTGACTTGACAAAAGTAAGTCAAGGGGGACGATCGGAGGCGCGGCAGGCGCAGGCGATGTTCGCCTGCGGGAGGGCCAGGTGCCCGCACCGCACTCGGGAAGACCGGGCCCGCCGCTACAACGCGCTCGAGAGGGGGATGCGATGATGCGCAGGATCGTCCAGCTGCTGATCCCGGCCCTGCTGGTCTCGCACGGCATCGGGCTGATCCGGGCGGAAGCGCAGGCGCCCCGGTCGCCGACCCCCGAGCCGACGGCGGCCCCCGCGCGGGTCGTCACGGTAGTGGAGGGACTGGAGCGCCCCTGGGGGATGGTCTTCCTTCCCGACAGGCGCATCCTGGTCACCGAACGGCCCGGACGTCTCCGCATCGTCGATGGCACCGGACGCCTCTCGGCCCCGCTGCCAGGCGTCCCCCAGGTCCTGGCACAAGGGCAGGGCGGCCTGCTCGACGTCGCGCTGAGCCCCACCTTTGCCCGGGACCACCTGGTCTACCTGTCGTTCGCGGAGCCGGGCGAAGGGGGAGCGGGCACTGCGGTCGCGCGCGGGCGCCTGGGGGCGGCCGGTCTCGAGGGGACCCAGGTCATCTGGCGCCAGCAGCCGAAAGTCGCCAGCGTCAACCACTGGGGGTCGAGGCTCGTCTTCCGCCGCGACGGGACGCTCTTCGTGACGCTGGGAGATCGGTTCGCCTATCGGGAGCGAGCGCAGGACCTCTCGACGACGATCGGCAAGATCGTGCGGATCAACGCAGACGGCTCGGTGCCGCGGGACAACCCGTTCGTCGGGCGAGAGGGCGTGCGCCCGGAGATCTGGTCGTACGGCCACCGAAACGTGCAGGCGGCGGCCCTCCACCCCGAGAGCAGGCAGCTCTGGACGGCCGAGCACGGCGCCCGCGGCGGCGACGAACTCAACCGTGTAGAGGCGGGCAAGAACTACGGCTGGCCTGTCATCACATACGGCGTCGACTACTCGGGGGCGAAGATCGGGGAGGGCACCGCGCGGGCCGGGATGGAGCAGCCGGTGTACTACTGGGATCCGGTGATCGCGCCCTCAGGGATGGTCTTCTACACCGGCACCGCCTACCCGGGGTGGACCGGGAGCATGTTCATCGGCTCGCTCACGCCGGGGCTGCTCGTGAGGCTCACGCTGGAGGGGGACCGGGTGATGCGGGAGGAGCGGTATCTGGCAGAGCTAGGCGAGCGCATTCGCGATGTGGTGCAGGGACCTGACGGCTTGCTTTACCTGGCGACGGACAATCCGCGCGGACGCATTCTCCGCCTGGTGCCGACTGGGCGCTGAACGCTCGTCCCGTTGCCGCCCGGCCGCCACGCGCTCGACTGCGGTGTCGGTCGCCTGCGTGGCGACGACGAGCCTGAACGCGACGCGCGTGCAGGAGCCGCACGTCGCGGCTGCGAAGACGGCAACGCCGCGCCGGTCGAAGTGGGAACGAGAACCCGGCGGGGTGCGCGAGGAGTGGCGATGCTGCGCCGCGTGGCGGAGTTGGTCGGTCAGGTGACCGGTGACAGCCGGAAGGAATGGCTCGTGGTCGCCAGCGTGCTGGTGCTGCTGGCGCTGGCGGTGGCCTTGGGCTGGATTCGCCTGGAGCTGCCCCGCGCGCCGTAACGACCTCCGAAGGTGCCGGCCCCCTGGGCTCCCCTGCCCGGCGGCGGCCGGGCCAACGGCCCCCCGGGCTACTTCCCCTCGGTGGGTTCTACCGCGCCTGCGGGCATGGCGCGGCGGTGGCGGGCCCACTGGACCGCGCGGTCCAGCACGACGTAGAACGCCGGGATCAGGAACAGGCTGCCGACCGTCGAGGTGAGGAGGCCGCCGACGATGGCGCGGGCCAGGGGCGTCTGCAGCTCCGCGCCTTCCCCGATGCCGATCGCCAGCGGCAGCAGGCCGAACATGGTCGTCAGCGTCGTCATCAGGATCGGCCGCAGCCGCCGCTGGCCGGCCCGCGCCAGCGCCTCCAGCAGCGGCAGGCCCCGGTGCTGCAACTGCAGCGCGTAGTCGATGAGCACGATAGCGTTGTTGACGGCCACGCCGACCAGCACGATGGCGCCCAGACCCGACTGCACGTTGAGGGTGGTGCCGGTGAGCAGCAGGGTGCCCAGGACGCCCACCAGCGCAAACGGCACCGCGGCCATGATCAGGAACGGTTCGAACAGGCGCTCGAACTGGGCCGCCATGACCATGTAGACCAGCACCAGCGACATCAGGAACCCTGACAGCAGCTGGGAGAACGACTCCTGCTGCTCTTCGAACTCGCCGCTGAACGCCACCGAGAACCCCTGGGGCAGCCGCTGCGCCAGGACCGTGGTCCGGACGTCGCGGAGCGTCGTGGCCACGTCTCGGCCGGCGATGTTGCCCGTGAGGGTGATGACCCGCTCGCGGTTGCGGCGCTGGATCTGCGTCGGCCCCGGGGTCCCTGTGACCTGCGCCAGCTGCCGCAGCGGGACGATCCCCCGCGGGGTGCTGATCGGCAGGTCGCCGATGCGGTCCGGGGTCAGGCGGTCGGGCTCGCGCAGGCGCACGACGACGTCGATGTCCTCGCCGCCGCTGCGGAACAGGGCCGCGGTGCGGCCGCCGACGTAGGTGCGTACCGACGTCGCCACCTGGCCGGCGGTGACGCCGAACGCGGCGGCCTTCACCGGGTCGACCTGGACAGTGACCTCCTCGGCGCTCTCCTCCCGGCTGACCTGCAGGTCCGTCACGCCGGCCACGCCCTCCAGCACGCCGCGCAGCCGCCGGGCCGTCACGTTCCCGGCCTCGAGGTCGAAGCCGCGCAGGTCGATGCTGATCGGGTCGGGCGAGCGGAAGAAGAAGAGCGAGCTGAAGGGGCGGAAGACGACCGTGGCCCCGGGGACCCGGACGCGCCGTCGCAGGTCGGCGATGACCTCCTGGGTGGGGGGAGCGTCGGGGGCGAGGCCGACGCGGAAGGTGGTGACGTGGGTGCCGGCGGCTGCGAACGTGCTGCCCACCAGGGTCAGCACCAGGTCGGTTCCCGGCGTGTCGTCGATCAAGAGCTGCTCGATACGGCGCGCCGTGCGGTCGGAGACGTCGAGGGCCGTGCCGCGCGGGAGCTGGACCGTCATGAAGAAGCCGCGCTCGTCGGCCTGCGGGAACGTCTCCCGGCCCACCAGGGGCAGGGCGGAGAACGCCGTGACGACCAGCGCCACCGCGACAGCGATGACGGTGAAGGGGCGGCGCATCGCCCGGACCAGGACAGTGCGGTAGGCATCTTCCACGACGTTGAACGCCCGTTCGGCCGCGCCCGCCAGGCGGCCTGTCGCGCTGCGGCCGTGGCCGATGACCAGGGCCCGGGACGCCAGCGACGGGATCAACGTGAGGGCCACCACCAGGGAGCACAGCAGGGCGAAGGTCACCATGTAGGCCAGGGGGCGGAACAGCACGCTGGCGATGCCGGTGGTGAAGAACATGGGCAGGAACACCACCACCGTGGTGAACGTGCTGGCCATGATGGCCGTGCCCACCTCGCGGGTGGCCTCCTCGGCCGCCAGCAGCGGCGGCCGGCCTTCTTCGCGGTGCCGGAAGATGTTCTCCAGGACGACGATGGCGTTGTCCACCAGCATGCCCACCGCCAGCGCCAGCCCGCCGAAGGTGATGAGGTTGAGGGTGAACCCGCTCCAGAACATCAGCAGGAAGGTCGCCAGGATGGACGTGGGGATGGCGGTGGAGATGATGAGGGTACTGCTGACGTTGCGCAGGAACGCCAGCAGGATCGCGACCGTCAGCCCGGCGCCCAGCAGGGCGGCGCTGCGCAGGTTGTCGACGGAGCGTCGGATGAACCGGCTCCCGTCGTTGATCGTGATCAGCCGCGCGTGGGGGAACAGCTCGTTGATCTGCCCGGCGACCCGGAGGATGCTCCGCGCCACCGCCACGGTATTCGTGCCCGACTGCTTGGCGATGGCGACGAGAATGCCCGGGCGGCCGTTGATGCGGACCAGGGACGTCGCTTCTTCACGCGTGTCCACCACCTGGGCCAGGTCGCCGACGCGCACGGGCATCCCCTGGCGCGTGGTCACCACGACCTGCCTGATGTCGTCGACGGACCCGAAGCGGCCGATGGTGCGGACGACGCGCCGCTGCGTACCGACCCGCACGTCGCCGCCGGGCTCGACGGTGGCTTCGGAGCCGAGGGCCGCGGTGACCTCGCGGTCGGAGATGCCCAGCGCCTCCAGGCGCTGCCGGTCCAGGAGCACGTGCACCTGGCGCTGGCGGCCCCCGCGCACGTCGACGTTGGCGACGCCGGGAATCTGCTCGAACCGCGGCTTGTACTCGTTCTCGGCCAGATCGCGCAGGACGTTGACGTCGCCGCGAGCCTCGATGCCCAACAGCACGATGGGGAACTGGTTGGGGTCGAACTTGGCGATGCGCGGCGTCTCCGCGCCATCGGGGAGGCGGTCACGGATGCGGTCGACGGCAGGGCGCACGTCGTTGGCCGCGACATCCAGGTCGGTGCCCCAGTTGAAGCGCAGCTGGATGCTGCTGCGCCCCTCGGTGGAGTTGGACGAGATCTGGGTGACTCCCGGCACGGTGCTGAGGGCGTTCTCCAGGAGGATCGTAACCTCGCGTTCGACCTCCCGGGGGCCCGCGCCGGGGTAGTTGGTGGTGATGTTCAGGGTAGGGAAGGAGATGTCGGGGAGCAGATCGACCGGCAGCCGGGTGAACGAGACCAGGCCCAGGAACGCCACGGCCAGGTAGATCATGGCCGTGGTGACCGGCCGGTGAATGGCGCCGCGGGACAGGTTCATGGCCGCCCCCCGGGCCGGGGGCTGCCCGGTTCCGGCGTGGGGTCGGGACGGGCGGGCGCCCTCGTGGCGGGCGTGCCCGTGGCGGGCGCCCCCCCGGGGCCTGATGGGCCACCGCCGGGTCCTCCGCCGGGCTGTCCAGCGCCGGTGCGGACCTCCATGCCGTCGCGGAGTCCTTGCTGTCCGGCGATCACGATGACCTCACCAGCCTTCAACCCCGCGAGGACCTCCGATCGGCTGCCGTCGACATAGCCGACGCGGATGCGCCGTTCCTCCACGGTCGTCGCGCTCTTCATGACAAAGAGCACGGTTGTCTCCCCGCGTCGCACGATGGCATCGGAGGGGACCATGATGGTGTCGCGTTCATCGAACACCACGGTTGCCCGGGCAAACATCCCGGGGCGCAGCGCCAGGTCGCGGTTGGGCACGGTGACCACGAGCTCGACGCTGCGGGAGGCGGCGTCCAGCACCGGTGAGCGGCGGGCGATGCGCCCTTCGAAGACCCGGCCGGACAGCGCGTCGACGGCCACGTGCACGCGGCTGGTGGAACGCAGGCGCGGCAGGTCCGTCTCGGGCAGCCGTACGTACACCTCGACAGGGCGCAGCGTCGCCACGGTGGCGACGACGGTCTGGGGGAAGACCACGGCACCGCGTTCGACGGGCACCCGGGTCACGATGCCGCTGATAGGCGCGACGATGCGCAGCTCGCGCAGCCGGGCGCGCTGCTGCGCCAGCGTGGCCTCGGCCTGCCGCACCAGCGCCTCCTGCGCCTGGATGTCCTCGGCTCGGGGTCCCTGCCGGACCAGCGCCAGCTGCTCGCGCGCCGCGCGCACCCGGGCGCGTGCCAGCTCGACATCGGTCTGCGCCCGGTCGACGGCCGCACGGGCCACGAGCCCGTCCGCGAACAGCTGCTGCAGGCGTGCCAGGTCCCGCTCGGCCTGCGCCAGTGCGACCTCGGTCTGGCTCACAGCGGCCTCGGCCTGCGCCACCTCCTGGGGCCGCGCCCCCGCGCGCAGCTGGGCCAGGCGGGCGCGTTGCACGTCCAGCGCGGCTTCCGCCTGCCAGACGGCGTGTTCGAGTTCAGGATCCTCCAGCCGCGCCACCAGCCGGCCGGCGGTGACGGCGGTGCCTTCTTCGACCAGCACGGTGCCCAGGCGCCCGGCGATGCGAGGCGTCACGTCCACCACCGCGGACGCCCGCACCTCGCCGGGCAGCGTGGCCTGCTCCACCAGCCGCGTGACCTCTACGGGGGCGGTGCGTACCAGCGGGATCGGCCGCGGCCGCTGCGGCGGCGCCTCCCGGGCCGCCGACCGCCGGCCGATCCACTGAGTCGCCCCGATGATGGCGAGCGCTAGGACAGCCAGGAGGCCCAGCGCCAGCAGGCCGCGGAGCAGGCGGTTCATGGCATCGTCTCCATGTTTTCTACGACGGCCATCAGGCGGAGGTGGTTTGGCCAGTGGACTGCAGGCGGGTCATGGGGCCGAACCGCGCCACCAGCTCGTCGAACTCCATGGCGTCGTAAAAGTCGCACGTGCCGGCCCCGAACGCCTTGGCGACCTCCAGGCAGAACCGCACGGCCACCTCGATGTCGGCGGCATCGCTGGCACCCGTGGCCGACCCAGGCACCATCGTCTCGGCGGTCAGCGCCAGGCCGATCACCGGCGCCCGGGTTGCCGTCGACGGCTGGAGGATGCTGTTGATGTGGCGCAACCCCGTGCCGTAGGGCGTGATGTCCTGCGTGGCGAGCGGCAGGATCACCGGCGGCCGCCCGGTCACCCACTGGTAGAGGTCCAGCAGGGTGTCCGGCGCGCGCAGGATGTACCCTTCCTTCACGGGGAGCGAGATGGCGATGCCCTTGTGGTTGACCACGCGGTTGCCGCGGGTCGTGTCCACCGAGATGATGGCATCCATGGCCGGATCCACCTCGCGGGCGTTCAGGACGGCCATCTCCACCGGTGACATCATCATGGGGACGGTGGGGGTGTCCCGCACGAGCGCCCGCGGGCAGATGTGCGTGGCGACGATGACGTCGCCGGGCAGGACGTCGCCTTCGCGGCGCATGTCGGCCAGCTTCAGCGCGCAGGCGACGGCGGTGATGGCCCCGTCGGCGTCGGAGACCAGGCCCAGCCGGGCAGGACGCGCCCCGATGCCGCCCAGGCGGCCGATGATGCCCAGGGTGCGCGCCGGGCCGCCGGTGCTGCGGCCGCGCGCCCCGGGGACGGCGACCCGGATGACGTCCGTGGTCCCGTGGGGGCCGTCGACCCGTTCGACCCTGCACTCCAGGTCCCGTGCCCGCAGGACTGCGGCCACGCGCTCGCCGGTGACGTGCGCGGAGTCGAGCAGGTCGTAGGCCTCGAGCGTGTGACTCCAGCTCATGGCCCGGCCATCTTCGCGCGCGGCGCGGGAGGGTCCTCCCGCGGTGTCCTGCGCCGGCGGCGCCGGGACGCGCGGTCCGGCACACCCGGCGCGGGAGCCCTGGCCCCGGTGACCCGCGGGGCGCGGCACGCGATGGGCTGTCGCCCGAGACACCGCGACGTTGTCGCCGGGCGGCGGGGAATGCTACGATACCCGCGGTTCGCCCATGGACGCTCAGCCACCGGTCGTTCCCGCCGAGGTCGCAGCGCGTGCCGGTACTGCCGTGCGCTGGGCCCGGACCCTCCGGGAGGCCGCCGGCACGCTGCGCCACCAGGCCGCGGCGCTGAAGTTCCACCCGCTTACCGGGCAGCGGCCGGAGCCTGCGCCCGCGCTGCTGGCGGCGCTGCAGCAGCTCGAGCAGGTTGTGCAGGAGATCCTGCAGGCTCAGGCAGAGATTCTCGTCACCGATGCCGATCTGGCCGCGCTGGGCGACGGCGCGCGGCGCACGCTCCAGGCAGCGCGCCAGGCCGGGGCCCGCGGCGCGCAGGTCACGGCGGCCGCCGTGCAGGTGTTGCGCGAGGTGCTGCAGGGTCGCAATGGCGCCACGCTCGACGCGCCGTACGGGCACGGCGCCCCACGCCGGCCCCACCCGGGGGCGCTGTGCACCATCGCGGCCCAGCGGGCCGAGGAGCTGGCCACCGCGCTAGAGACCGGCGCCGTCCTCGTCGCGACCCTGGCGCTGTGGCCGCAATGACCGCGCGTGGGGCCGCGCCCCCAACGCTGACAGCGCTCAACGAGATGATCGTCGCGTGCCGCAGGTGCCCGCGCCTGATCGCGTACTGCCGCGCGGTCGCCCGCGAGAAGCGCCGGGCGTTCCGCGACTGGGAGTACTGGGGGAAGCCCGTGCCCGGGTTCGGCGATCCGGCCGCGCGGGTGCTGATGGTGGGCCTGGCGCCGGCCGCGCACGGCGGGAACCGCACCGGCCGGATCTTCACCGGCGACTCGTCGGGGACCACGCTGATGGGCGCACTCTATCGGGCGGGCTTCGCCTCGCAGCCGCAGTCGGTGGCCCGCGACGACGGGCTCCGGCTCGTCGACCTCTACCTGGCGGCTGCGGTCCGCTGCGCGCCGCCCGATAACAGGCCGCTCCCGGCGGAGATCGCCCGCTGCCGGCCGTACCTGGTCGCTGAACTGCGGCTGCTGCGGCGGCTACAGGTGGTGGTCGCGCTGGGCCGCATCGCGCACGACGCGGCGCTGGACGCCGCCCGCGCCGCCGGTGCCCAGATCCCCAGGCCGCGGCCCGCCTTCGCCCACGGCGCCGAGGCGCGCCTGGTGTGGGGCGCGCGCACGCTGCTGCTGATCGCGTCCTATCATCCCAGCCAGCAGAACACGGCCACCGGCCGGCTCACGCCCGCGATGCTCGACGCGGTCTTCCGGCGGGTGCGGGCAGCGCTTTCGTCATAGGGTCGGTGGCGGCGACAGGCGACGGCGCTGGCGCCCGACGGGGGCTGCTGGTGGCGGTGGCAGCCGGGCTGCTGGCGCGGTTCTGGCTGGCCGCGCGGCTGCCCCTTGGTGACGACGAGCTGTACTACCGGCTCTGGGCGCGCCACCTGGCCTGGAGCTATCCCGATCATCCGCCGATGATCGCGGCAGTGGTGGCGCTCTCCACGCGACTGTTCGGCGACGGCCCGCTGGGCATCCGGGGCCTCTGTGTGGCGCTGGCGACGCTGGTCCCGCTGGCAGTCTACGGGGCGGGGCGGGCGCTGTTCGGCGAGGCCGCCGCGCGGCGGGCGGCGTGGGCCGTCCTGTTGCTGCCCGCGTTTGCCGTGGGCGGGGCGTTCGCTTTTCCGGATACGCTCCTGGCGGTGTTCTGGGCGCTGGCGATCTGGTGCGGCTGGCGCGCGCTCAGGGACGGCGGCGCCTGGTGGGTTGCTGCGGGCGCGGCAGTGGGTGGTGCGTTGCTGTCGAAGCTGACGGGCTTCGCGCTGGTCCTGGGCATCGTCGGCGCCTGGCTGACCGCGCGTCCCCGCACGCGCGATGCGTGGCTCCCGGTGGGTGCAGCACTGGCCGCAGCGCTGTTTCTCCCCGTCGTCGTCTGGAATCTGCGCCACCACTGGATGCTGGTGCAGGTCACGCTGGGCCGGGAGCCCTGGATCGGCACGGGTACCTGGGTCGAGCGCGTGGCGCTGTTCGCCGGCGGGCAGGTCGCCTACTACGGGGTGATGGCGCCCGCGCTGGTGGCGGCGGCCGTGGTGGCGGCGCGGCGCGCGCAGCAGGCGCGCTGGCGGTACCTGGCGTGGGCCAGCCTGCCCCTGTTCCTGGTGATGAGCGCCTCAGCCGTGTTCGGACGCACCAAGCCCCACTGGCCCGGGCCGGCGTACCTGGCAGCGGCGCTGGCGCTGGGCGGGCTCGAAGAAGCGTGGACGGGGCGGTGGGTGCGCTGGCTGCGCGTGGCCGTGGGCGCGACCGCAGCGGTCGCTGTGGCGATGACGCTTGCCGGACTGTCGCCGTGGGGCGTGGCCACCGTGGGGCGCGGGATCGGCGACTGGGACCGTGCCGCCGCAGTGGTGGCGCGTCACGCCGCCGCGCTGCCGGGTCCCGTGGTGGTGCTCGCCGACAGCTACCAGGCGGCAAGCCACCTCGCCTACCGGCTCGAGCCGCGGCTGCCCGTGATCGGCGTCGAGCGGGCGTTTCTCCTGTGGCACCGGCCCGAGATGTGGGTCGGCCGGCGTGCGGTGGCCGTCGAAGAGCCAGGGGGGACGCCGCTCGACCTCGAGCGACGGTGCGTCGCGCCGCGCCGGCTGGACGAGATCGCGCTCGGGCCCGGCCGCGTGGCAGTCGTGTGGGCGTGCGAGGCACTGCGGCTTCCTTGACGGTGCGTTTTGGCGGTTCGTATACTGGACAGTGCCTTCCACCGGGCGGTTAGCTCAGCGGTGAGAGCGCATCCTTCACACGGATGAGGCCGCAGGTTCAAATCCTGCACCGCCCACCAGTCCGTCGATACCTGTTCGATACCTGTTTGAGGAAGGTTCGCAGCCCAGGGCGCAGAACGGGGCAGTGCCGGAGATGCCTGGTCGTTGCGCTCCCTGGCGATGCGCGGGCGCTCCGGTGGTCGGAGGCGATGGCCGGGTGCGCGATCGGCGGCACGGGAGGGGGGTGCAATGGCACGGGAGACACCGGGGTTCGGCGGACGGGCAGCGCTGGTCACCGGCGCCGCCCGCGGCATCGGGCTGGCCATCGCCGGGCGGCTGGTCGCCGGAGGCGCGCGCGTCGCGCTGGCGGATGTCGACCTGGCACGCGCAGCGGCGGAAGCCGACCGGCTGGGGAAGATCGCGGGGCGTCCCGACGGCGCCGCGATGGCCGTCCATCTGGACGTGACGGACCCGGCGTCGGTCGATGCGGGGGTCCGCGCGACCATCGACGCCTTCGGCGGGTTGGACATCCTGGTCAACAACGCGGGGATTCACGGGCCGTCGGTGCCGACGTGGGAGATGCCCCTGGAAGACTGGCACCGCGTGCTGGCGGTCGACCTGCACGGCGTGTTCTACTGCTGCCGTGCGGTCCTGCCGCACATGCGGGCGAAGCGCTACGGCCGCATCGTCAACATCGCGTCGATTGCGGGGAAGGAGGGGAACCCCAACGCCCTGCCGTATTCGGCGGCCAAGGCCGGCGTCATCGGTCTGACCAAGGCGCTCGCCAAGGAGGTGGCGAGGGACGGCATCGTCGTCAACGCCGTGACGCCGGCGGTGATCGAGACGGAGATCCTGCAGCAAGTATCCCCCGAGCACGTGGCGTACATGCTCGCGCGGATCCCGATGGGGCGTGCGGGCCGGCCCGCCGAGGTGGCTGCGCTGGTCGCCTGGCTCTGCTCGGAGGAGTGCTCGTTCAGCACCGGCGCGGTGGTCGACATCTCGGGCGGCCGCGCGACCTACTGAGACGGTCCGCGGCGCGCCGGGAGCGCACTGTCGCCGCGGGATACGGAGGGGTCGGGTGCGCGATCCACGCCTCGAGAAACTCGCACGGGTCCTGGTGCACTACTCCCTGCGCCTGCAACCGGGCCAGCTCGTGCGCATCAGCGGCATCGCGGCCGCCGCGCCGTTGATTCAGGAGGCGTATCGGGAGGCCCTGGCCGCGGGCGCCCACGTCTTCACCAGGGTGAGCCTGGACGGCCTGGACGAGATCTTCTACAAGCAGGCGACCGATGCGCAACTGCGTTTCGTCTCGCCCCTGGCGCGGTATGAGGTGGATGCCATCGACGCCGATCTGGGCATCTGGGGCAGCTGGAACACCCGCGCGCTCACCGGTGTGGACCCGCAGCGGCTGGCCGTGCGGCGCGAGGCCACCCGCCCGCTGACCCAGCGGTTCCTCGAGCGGGCCGCGGCGGGCGAACTTCGCTGGGTCGGGACGCAGTTTCCGACGCCGGCCGATGCCCAGGAAGCCGAGATGTCGCTGGCCGAGTACGAGGAGTTCGTCTTCGCCGCCGGCATGCTGGACCGGCCCGACCCCGTGGCCGCGTGGGAGGCCGTGCGGCGCGAGCAGGAGCGCGTGGTCAAGGTGCTGGAGACGAAGGACACCCTGCACATCCGCGGCCCGCACGTCGACCTGACGGTCAGGGTCGGGGGGCGAAGGTGGATCAACGCGGCGGGCGAACACAACTTCCCCGACGGCGAGATCTTCACCGGTCCCGTGGAAGACGCCACCGAGGGCTGGGTGCGCTTCTCGTTTCCCGCGATCTACGGCGGCCGCGAGGTCCAGGGCGTGCGCCTGCGCTTTGCTGGCGGCCGCGTCGTCGAGGCCGAGGCGGAGAAGGGCCAGGAGTTCCTCCGGGCGATGCTCGACCTGGACGCGGGCGCCCGCATCGTGGGCGAGGCGGCGTTCGGGCTCAACTACCAGATTGCGCGCTTCACGCGCAGCATCCTGTTCGACGAGAAGATCGGCGGCACCATGCACCTGGCGCTGGGGGCCGGGTACCCGGAGACCGGGTCGAAGAACACCTCCGGGCTTCACTGGGACATGATCTGCGACCTGCGGACCGACACCGAGGTCCGCGCGGACGGCGAGGTGATCTACCGGGACGGGCGGTTCCTCCTGTAGGGTCCGCGCGCGCCGGCAGGGTCGAGGCTCCGGCGGGACGGGCGGTCCACCTGGCCGCGGGGGCGCTGCGGTGGCCGGCTAGGCGCGTTCGAAGTCTTCGATCAACTCGTCGAACATCTCGTGCGTTTCTTCGCTCACTTCGTCCGCCATCTCCGCGTACCGAGGGTGCTCCATCGCCTTCGTCTGGATGTTCTGCACCATGCTGGCTTCGATCTCGCGCAGGAAGGCGATGACGTCGGCGCGCGGGAACTCGCCGAACTCTCCCGCTTTGAGACGACGGACGAACTCGTCGAGACCCTTCATCTCGACCTGACAGAGCTGCTCGTAGATTTCCCACAGCCGCTCAGTCATCGCAGGCACCCCGCCGCTGTGATCAGAGCGGTTGTTCGTGCGCCTTCGGAGGATTCCTCCTGCACTCCTGCGGCGGCGCGGATGCGGAGGTGCGTGGTGGCGTTGGCGGCGGTGCGGGGCGCGCGGTCTGTGCCCGAGAGCGTCCTTTGCGCGCGCGGGGTGCTCTGCTAGAATGAGAGGCGGTCGGGCCGGCGTAGCTCAGTGGTAGAGCGGCGCACTCGTAATGCGCAGGTCACGGGTTCGAATCCCGTCGCCGGCTCCAGCGCCGCGGCGGATCGAAGCGGTGGCAGCCCGTCGGTGGTCAGCCCCGAAACCGAAGCGCTCGCCCATGCGGCCCCATCATCGATGATGGATCAGTCCTTCTGGGAACGTGCCGAGGTCGTCGAGCGGTTTGCCGCACGTCCGCCTGACGACCGCATGGTCGCGCTGCTGGCGACCGCGCCGCGGCACCTGCGGGTGCTGGACCTGGGGTGTGCCGCCGGCCGCAACGCCGAGTGGCTGGCGCGCGAGGGCTTCGACGTGTGGGCCTGCGACAGCTCGGCCGCGATGGTCGCGCGCACGCGGGAGCGGGTCGCGCTCTACCTCGGCGAGGCGGAGGCGCAGCGGCGCGTGCAGCAGTGCCGGATGGAGGACCTGCGACCGTTCGAGGCAGAGACGTTCGACCTGGTGGTGGCCCTGGGCGTCTACCACGAGGCCGAAGAGATGACGGCCTGGCACCGCGCGCTGGCCGAGACCGCGCGGGTCCTGCGGCGGGGCGGCCGCCTGCTGGTGCAGCAGTTCAGCCCGCGGTCGGACCCTGCGGCGCAGGGTGTCCGGCGGCTCGCCGACCACGTCTTCGCGGTGGCCGGACCCCAGCCGCGCCGGATGGTCCTGCTGGAGCCAGACGAGCTGGACGCGCTGGTGGCGGGCCATGGCTTCACGCCCCTGGAACCGAGCCGAAGCACCACGCGCCCCACCGACCTGGGCGGGCACTGGGTGAACGTCCACGGGTTCTACGCGCGGGCATGATGGTCGCCCGGGCGTAGCCCCGGCGGAAGTGCGGGCGGTCCGTGATCCTTCCCACGGCCTGCGCGGTACCGCCAGGAGTATAATGAGCCCTGGAGGTGCGGTGATGGGTAACGTGGGCCCCATGGAGCTGATGGTCATCGTGCTGGTGCTCCTGCTGCTCTTCGGACCGAGCCGTCTGGCCGGGCTGGGGGCGGCCGCCGGCAGAACGATTCGCGAGTTTCGCAGGGCCATGAACGACGTGGAAGAGGAGCTCAGGAACCCCAGGCCGCCCCATCCCGATGCGTAGGGCCTCGCCCAGGGCCTCCTGAGGCTCGTGAGGCGATCACGACCCCGAACACCTGCCGAGACCTCGGTGGCGTTGTGCGCGCTGCGGTGGCGCGCGGGGCGGGGCAGGCGCCCGGCGCCTCAGGCTCGGGAGCCGAGGTAGGCCCGCTGCACCTCGGGGTGGTGCAGAATCTCCTCTCCGCTGCCCTCGAACCGGATGCGGCCCTGTTCCAGGACGTAGGCACGGTCGGCGTGGCGCAGGGCCGTGCGCGCGTTCTGCTCGACGATGAGGAGCGCGATGCCCCTGGTGCGCAGATCGTGCACGATGCCGTAGACCTCGTCGATAACCTTCGGGGCGAGCCCGATGGTGGGCTCGTCGAGCAGCACCAGCCGCGGCGCCAGCAGCAGCACCCGCGCCAGCTCCAGCATGCGGCGCTCGCCGCCCGACAGCACACGCGCGCGCTGTCGCCGCCGTGCGCGCAGGATCGGGAAGAGGTCGTACAGACGCGCCACGTCGTCACGCACGCGGCGGTCGGTGCGGATGTACGCGCCCAGCTCGAGGTTCTCTTCGACCGTGAGGTTGGGCAGGATGCTGTAACCCTGCATCACGTAGCAGACCCCGCGTCGGAGGATCTCGGGCGGGGTGCGGCCGGCGATGGACTCGTCCTGGAAGCGCACATCGCCGGCCGAGGGGGTCAGGTAGCCGAAAACGGTCTTCAGCAGCGTGGACTTCCCCGCGCCGTTGGGTCCGATCATCGCCACGATCTCGGCCGGGCGCACCGTCAGGCTGACCCCACGGAGCACCTCCCGCCGGTCGTAGCCCGCATGCACATCGCGCACGTCGAGCAGCGGCCCGGCCGATGCCGGCGAGGAGGCGGGCGCGGATTGCGCAGCGGTCATCGGCCGTAGTAGAGCTCCCGCACCGTCTCGTCACGCTGGATTGCCTCGGGCGGCCCGATCGCCACGATCTCGCCTCCGGCCATGAAGACCACGCGGTGGGCCAGGTGCATGATCAGGTCCATGTTGTGCTCGATGACCAGCAGGGTGAGGCCCGCGTCGTTGAGGCGACGGAGGTGCTGGGCGATGGCGTCCACCAGCACGGGGTTCACGCCGGCCGCCGGCTCGTCGAGCAGGACCAGGCGCGGTTTCCGCAGCACGGCCATGGCGATGGACAGCAGCTTCTGCTGGCCGAAGGACAGCGCGCCGGCCGGGAGATCGCGAAGGGGCCACAGCCCGAACTGCTGCAGCAGCTCGCAGCCGCGCCGTCGGACCTCCGGCGGGTCGGTGCGGACGGAAGCGGTCCACAGGCCCTCGCCCCGGTGCTCCTGCGCGCACATCAGGTTCTCCCACGCGGAGAGCTCGGGGAAGATGCGCATGGCCTGGAACGTGCGGGCCAGCCCTGCCCACGCCGCCTGATAGGGCTCGCGGCCGCTCAGGAGCATGCCGTCCAGGTGCACCGCACCGGCGTCGGGCCGGGTGAACCCCGTGATGCAGTCGAACAGGGTGGACTTGCCGGCGCCGTTGGGGCCGATGAGGCCGCAGATCTCGCCACGATAGACGTCGAACGAGACGTCCCGGACAGCCTGGACCCCGCCGAAGCGCTTCGAGAGGTGCGCGACGCGCAGCAAGACCGGCGCTGGGAGCGCGGAGCGTGCGGCGGGGTGTGGGGCCACCGCCCGTACAGGCGATGACGTGGCGTCCGGAGGTGTCACGGGGGACGGGACGGGCGCGGCGTTCTGGGGCGTCGCTGGAGGCGGGTCGGGGTCAGGGATCGCGGCCGGCTGCGTGCGGGCTCCAGCGCGGACCAGCCATCCCACCAGCCCGCCGGGCTCGCGGATCGACACCAGCATGACCAGCGCGCCGAACAGGATGAAGTCGGCCCCGCGTCCGCCGCCGCCCAGCCACGACCGGGTGTACTCGTTGAGCAGCACGATGAAGAACGCGCCGAGCACCGGACCCGTGACGGTGGCGCGGCCGCCGATCAGCGCCATGACCACGGCCAGGAGCGACAGGCGGCCGGGCATGACGTTGTACGGATCGATGTAGAGCACGTAGAGGGCGTAGATCGTCCCCGCCAGCGAGGTAAGCGCCGCCGACAGCGCCATGGCGTAGAGTTTGTAGCGGCGCGCGGCCAGGCCGAGCATGGCGGCCGCGTCTTCGTCCTGGTTGATGGCGCGCAGGTAGACGCCGGCGCGGCGGCGGTCGAGCAACGCCACCAGCAGCGTCGCGCTGCCGAACAGGGCCAGGCTCACCAGGTAGTAGGGCACCTTGCTGTCCCACATGAGGTAGCCCGGCCGGTTCCGGTACTCCAGCGGCAGGTAGAAACCCACGGCGGCTCCCACGAACGACCAGTTGAGGAAGAGGATGCGGACGATCTCGCCGAGCGCCAGCGTCGCCAGCGCGAAGAAGTGCCGGCGGAGCCGGAACGTGGGATAGCCGATGGCCAGCGACACGAGCACGGCGATGCCTGCGCCGGCCCCCATGCCCAGCCAGGGCGACAGTCCCACTTCCTTCAGCAGCACCGCCGCGGCGTAGGCGCCCAGGCCGAAGAAGACCGCATGCCCGAACGAGATCTGCCCGGCGTAGCCTCCGATAATGTTCCAGGCCTGGGCGACGGTGCCGAACAGGAAGACGGTGATGAGCGCGTTGAGGAAGAAGGCGTCGCGCACGCCCAGCGGCACCAGCGCCAGCGCGGCGGCAGCGGCCGCGACGGCCCAGGCGGGGGGGCTGGTCAGGGCGCGCGCGGCCGTGCCTGCGGGGCCAGGGGCCGCAGCGGCAGGTCCGGCCGTCATGCGGGCTCGCCGATGAGCCCGTGGGGCCGCACCAGCAGGATGAGGACGAAGGCCACGAAGACGAAGAGCAGCTTGAACGACGGCGCCAGCAGCGTTCCCAGGACGTTCTCCACCAGCCCGATGGTCACGCCGCCGACCAGCGCGCCGTCGACGCGGCCGAACCCACCGAGCACGACGCTGGCGAACGCCACCAGCAGGAACGCGTCGCCGATGGTGGGCGAAACCTGAGAGAAGGGGAAGAGCAGCACGCCGGCCAGGGCCACGCTGGCGATGGCGATGCCCCAGGCCAGCGCGTACATGCGCTCGACGGGGATGCCCAGCGCCAGGGCCACGTCGCGGTTCTGGGCTGCGGCCTGCAGCGCCCGGCCGGTCTTGGTCCGGCGCAGGAACAGCGCCAGCGCGGCGAAGGCAGCCAGCGCGCCGGCGGCGGCCACCAGCTTGGGTACCGCGATGGGCACGCCCAGCACCGGCACGCTGGGTGGTGCGGCGGCCTCCAGGAAGCCGCGGACGTCTGGCCCGAAGGCGGCGAATGCGCTGTAGCGCAGGAAGAACAGCAGGCCGAAGGTGGCGAAGATCTGTGTGGCCAGCGGCGCTCGCAGGATGTGCTGGATGAGCAGCCGGTACGTGAGCCAGCCCGCCAGGAAGAAGGCGGGCACCACGACGGGCACGGCCAGCGCCGGTTCGATGCGCCCCAGTGCCCACAGCCAGTACGTGGCGTAGAGCGACAGCATGAGGTACTCGGCGTGGGCGAGGTTGACGACGTCCATCACGCCCCAGATGAACGACAGCCCCAGGGCCACCAGGGCATAGACGAGCCCCAGGATCAGGCCGTTGACCGCCGCGTGCAGGAGCAGCGTCATCGCGGATGCGGTCAGCCGTCCCCGCGGCGGCGCCGGTGCGCGCGGCCCGGATGGGCGCCCCGGCGGGCCGCTAGCGTCGGTCCCACGCCGGCATGGGCCAGACGATGGGCGCTTCCGCGATCTCGAACGGCCAGACGACCTTGTACTGGCCGTCGAGAATCTGGGTCATGATGCCGGCCGCGTGCCGGTTCTGCCCGTACTGGTCGAACTCGATGCCCTGCCACGGCATGATGAGCTGTGCGCCCGGGATCTTCGTCTCGCGCAGCGCGGCCTGGATCGCCGCTGGCGCGGTGCTCCCGGCGCGGTTCAGCGCGTCGGCCAGGGTCAGCATGCCGGTGAAGGCCCGGGCCACCACCTCGTCCATGTCGGCGGTGTACTTGCGCCGGTAGAGGTCGTTGACGCGGGCCACCAGCGGCTTGCGGGCAGCGATGCCCAGCGCCCACGGCGCGCGGGCCATGAAGTACCAGCCGTCGCGGCCGGTGGCCTGCAGGAAGTCGGGCACCGTGGTGAAGCCGGCGTGCGCCATGAACGCCTGGGGCGCCCAGCGCATCTCCTTGAGCGTGCGGACGATCAGCACGGCATCCACCAGGTAGTTGGCGCCGATGATGACATCGGGGTTGGCCTGGCGCAGGCGCAGGAACTCGGCGGTCAGGCTGGCCGGCGGCGACGTGTAGAGCTCCTTGGCAACCACATCGTACCTGTAGACCTTGGCGAACCCGTCGGCCACACCCGCCGCCGTGGCCCCAAACTCAGTGTCCTCGGCCAGGATCGCCACGCGCGAGATCCGGTGGCCGCGCTTCTTCATGTCCTCCATCAGGTCGAAGAACAGCTTGGTGAACGTCGTGTCGTGGGGGCCGGTGCGGAAGAACCACTTGAACCCGCGCTCGGTCAGCCGCGGCGACGACGACTCCGGGTTGAGGAAGGGCACCCCGCGGGTCTCGGCAGCCAGGCTGGCGGTGGCCGTGACGGCGCTCTGGTAAGAGCCGATCAGCGCCACCACGCGCTCACGCTCGATGAGCCGCTCGGCCTCGGCGCGGCCGGTGGCCGGGTCCCCGCGGCTGTCGCCCCAGACCAGCCGGATCTTGCGGCCGCCCAGCCTGGGCAGGCCTGCCGTCTGGGCCAGCGGGAGCGCGAGGTCGGGATAGGCAGTGTTGACGATGTCGACGGCCAGCTCGATGCCGTTGCGGATCCCGGCGCCGATGCGGGCCAGCGCCCCGGAGAGCGGGTAGACAGCGCCGACCGGTACCGTGGCATCCTGTGCGGCCAGCGCGGCGGCCAGTCGGTCGCCGGCAGCCAGCGTGCCGAGCCCAGCGCCTGCGTACGTCAGGAACTTCCGTCTGGTGATCCTCATGCTCAGCCCTCCTGCGTGTCTCAGGTGCCCGGGACGAGCGCCATCCCCGGCGCCACGCCTGCGATACGGTCCGCGGTCAGGTCGGTGAGAAACATGTGGCCCGGCGCGTGCGTGATGGCCAGCGGCAGGCGCGCGTGCCGGAGCGCCACCTGCGGGGTGACGCCGCAGGCCCAGAAGACCGGCACTTCGCCGGGCTCCACTGGGATGGGGTCGCCGAAGTCGGGCCGCGTCAGGTCAGCGATCCCGATGGCGGTCGGATCGCCGGCGTGGACCGGCGCGCCGTGCGCCAGCGGGTAGCGCGCCGTGATCGCCTCGACCCGCGGTACGTCGGCGGCCGCGAACGGCCGCATGCTGACCACCATGGGGCCGGCGAAGGGTCCGGCCGGCGCGCAGGGCCGGGTAGTGATGTACATGGCGACGTTGCGCCCCAGGTCCAGGTGGCGGAGGCGGAGGCCGGCGTGCTGCAGCGCCTCCTCGAAGGTGAACGAGCAGCCCAGCAGGAAGGCCACGAGGTCGTCGCGCCAGAGCCCGCGCAGGTCGTCGCACTCCTCGACCGGACGGCCCTCCCGGAAGATACGGTAGCGCGGCAGGTCGGTGCGCAGGTCAGCCCCTGGCGCGATGCGGCGTGGTTCGGGGTCGCCCGGCGCGGTGACCTCGAGCAGCGGGCACGGTTGGGGGTTGCGCTCGCAGAAGCGCCGGAACTCCTCCGCCGCCGCAGCCGGGACGATGACCAGGTTGGCCTGGACGTAGCCGAGTGCCAGGCCGGCCGTAGGCCGGCGCCAGCGCCCGGCCCGGATCTCCTGTCGCCACTCGGCCGCGGTGCGCATGGGCGGGCATCCCGCGGGGAGCGTCCCCGCGCGCGTCTTCCCCCCTTCTACATTCCGTGGCTGCCGTGGGGTTCCTCCGGCCCGGGGAGTCCGGCGGCGCCGGGGGGTGGCGCCGGGAACAGGTCGCGCCGGGGCGCGGCGTGCCGCTTCCACACCATCACTGTGCGCGTGTACTCGATGACGACGACGCCGTTCTGGTTGACGCCGCGGGTGCGGACCTTGACGATGCCCCACTGGGGCCGGGACCGCGACGCGCGCTTCTCGAGCACCTCGGTCTCGGCATAGAGCGTGTCGCCGGCGTAGACCGGGTGGGGCAGTCGGATCTCCTCCCAGCCCAGGGCGAAGCCGTTCTGGCTGACATCATCGGCGCTGAGCCCGACCACCAGGCCCAAGGTGAAGATGCTGTTGACGAGAGGCCGGCCGAACTGGGTGCGCCGGGCGTACTCGGTGTTGAAGTGGATCTGGTTGGGGTTGGCGGTGAGCAGCGAGAACCAGATGTTGTCGGTCTCGGTGATCGTCCGGCCGAGGCGGCTGCGGTAGACGTCGCCCACCTCGAAGTCCTCGTAGAATCTGCCCTCCCATCCGGGCTTGAGCGCCATGGGTCCTCCTCTCCCCGACGCCGGCACGGCCCGCCGCGTGGGCCCGGCCCCCGGTAGCGGCGGGCAGTCGCGCGGGCGCTCAGTACGACTTCGGCAGGTCCAGGACGCGGTGCCCCAGGTAGGCCAGCACCAGGTTGTTGCTCACGGGGGCCTCCTTGAGCAGGCGCGTCTCGCGGAATTTGCGCTCGACGTCGTAGTCCACCGCGAAGCCGTAGCCGCCGTGGGTCGTCAGGCAGACGTTGGCCGCCTCCCAGGCGGCTTCCGAGGCCAGGTACTTGGCCATGTTGGCCTGCGGGCCGCACGGCTCGCCGGCATCGAAGCGCCGGGCGGCGTCGTGGCGGACGAGGTCGGCCGCCTCCACCCGCGCGTATGCGGCAGCAATGGGGAACTGGATGCCCTGGTTGGCGCCGATGGGCCGGCCGAAGACTACCCGCTGGCGCGCGTAGCGGACGGCCCGGTCGATGAACCAGCGCCCGTCGCCGATCGCTTCGGCCGCCAGCAGGATGCGCTCGGCGTTCCAGCCGTCGATAATGTGGCGGAACCCCTGCCCTTCCTGCCCGACCAGGTTCTCGGCCGGTACCTCCAGGCCGTCGAAGAAGACGTGGTTCGTCTGGTGGTTCAGCATGGTCTCGATGGGTTCCACGCGCAGGCGGTCGCCTGCCGTGCGCAGGTCCACCAGAAAGAGCGAGAGCCCCAGGGTCTTGTCGGCCACCGCCTCGTAGGGTGTCGTGCGGGCCAGCAGCAGCATCAGGTCCGACTGGCGGATCCGCGAGGTGAAGATCTTCTGCCCGGTGACCACGTAGCGGTCGCCGCGGCGGACGGCCATGGTGCTGACGCGCGTGGTATCCGAGCCAGCGTCGGGCTCGGTGACGGCGAAGGCCTGCAGCCGCAGCTCGCCCGCGGCGATAGCGGGGAGGTAGCGGGCCTTCTGCGCGGGCGTGCCGTGACGCAGCAGCGCACCCATGGTGTACATCTGCGCGTGGCAGGCGGCGGCGTTCCCGCCGCTGCGGTGGATCTCCTCGAGGATGATGCTGGCTTCGGTGACGCCCAGACCGGGTCCGCCGTACTCTTCGGGGACCAGTGCGGCCAGGTAGCCGTGGGCCGTCAGGGCCCGGACGAACGCCTCAGGGTACTCGCGGGCACGGTCCACCCCGCGCCAGTACTCGTCGGGGAACCGGCGACAGAGGTCGCGGATGGCATCGCGCAGCAGTGCGTGCGCCTCTGGCACTGACGCCATCGGTCTTCCCCCCCGGGTTCCTGTTCGCCGCGGCTCC
Source organism: Candidatus Fervidifonticultor secundus (assembly GCA_031459385.1). Lineage (GTDB taxonomy): Bacteria > Sysuimicrobiota > Sysuimicrobiia > Sysuimicrobiales > Humicultoraceae > Fervidifonticultor > Fervidifonticultor secundus. Next base: position 46,315 of record JAVKIP010000015.1, read on the forward strand.
CGCGGCGGCCTACCGCAGGAAGAAACCTTCGCGCAGCGGGTCGGCCGGGTCGAGCACGAACTCGGCCCGGCCAGTCAGGGCGGCGCTGCCCTCGATCTCGGGCACCACGGCCGGGTACGGCCCCACGGTCGTGCTGCCCACGATGCGCCCGACGAAGCGGGTGCCGATCAGGCTCTCCACCACCAGCGCTTCCCCGGGCGCGAGACGGCTGCGGGCGTGTTCCAGTGCCAGGCGGCCGCTGACGCCCGTGCCCGTCGGCGACCGGTCCACCTGGGTCTGCGCGAAGACACAGACGTGACGGCTGTGGGCGCCGGGCGCGTGGGGCGCACCGGTCAGGATCGTGCCGTACAGGAACCCGAGGTCCGCATCGTCCGGGTGGCGGACCGGGCCGGCGGCGGCTACCGCGCGGGTGATGGCCGCGCCGATCTCGATGAGCCGCCGGTATTCCCCGGGCACCAGGTGCAGGCCCAGCGGCGCCGCCTCGCAGTACGCGTAGAAGGCGCCACCGAACGCGATGTCGTAGCGTACCGTTCCCAGGCCGGGGACCTCCACCGTCTGGTCGAGCGCGGTTACGAACGACGGCACGTTCTCGAACGTGACGCTGCGCACGCGGCCGTCCTTGACGCGGGCGCGGGCGAGGACGCGCCCGGCGGGCGTGTCCAGTCGGAGCGAGACCTCGCCGGCTGCCGCCGGGATGGCCCCCGTCTCCACGAGCACCGTCGCCAGCGCGATCACGCCGTGGCCGCACATCGTCGACCAGCCCTCAGTGTGCAGGAACAGCACCCCGAGGTCGCCGTCGGGGGTGACGGGATCGGTGAGCACGGCACCGTACATATCGGCGTGGCCGCGGGGCTCGAAGACCAGCGCCCGCCGGAGGTGGTCGAGGTGCGCGGCCGCGTACCGGCGCTTGGCGGCCATCGTCGAGCCCGGCACGGGCGGGCATCCCCCGGTCACCACGCGCAGGGGTTCGCCCGCGGCGTGGGCGTCCACGACGGTCAGGACCGGGCGGTCGCCGGGCGGCCGCCACCGGCGCAGGGCGGCCAGGATCGCCTCCGGGATCGCCGCGCCAGGCGCATCGTCCGGGCCGGGTCCTCCACCCGGCGCGGCCAGTTCGGCCAGCAGGACGTCGGCGTAGAAGGGCGGCCAGTCGGCCTGCGGCGCCTGGCGCCGGTGGGCCCGCTCGGCCGCCGCCAGCGCGCAGGTGAGCGCGCTGCGGGTCACGGGGCGCCCCAGCAGCGCGCTCACGGGCCCCTGGAGGTAGTCGGCGTACCACAGCGGCCAGTCCGGGTCCTCGCCGCCCGTGGCGGCGAACGCCCGGTGGTGGGCGGCCGCGGCCTCCCGCAGCAGGGCCGCGAGGCGCGTGGCCAGGGACGCGGGCGGGCCGTCGGGCGTCACTTCTCGGTTTCCGTGAGGCCCTTGACGAACCACCGCTGCATCAGGATCACGACGACCACAGGTGGCAGCATGGCCATGATGGTGGTGGCCATGATGATGGGCCAGTCCACCAGGGCCTCGCCCGTGCCGATCATCCGCGTGATGCCGATCACGACGGTCGTCATCTCCTGGCTGGTCGTGATGAGCAGCGGCCACAGGTACTGGTTCCACCCGTAGATGAACAGGATGACGAACAGCGCCGCCACGGTCGTCGACGAAAGCGGCAGGAGGATGCTCCAGAAGAAGCGCATGGGGCCCGCGCCGTCGACCTTGGCGGCGTCCACCAGCTCGTCGGGAACCGTCAGGAAGAACTGCCGGAAGATCAGCGTGGCCGTGGCCGACGCGATGAGCGGAATCGTGAGGCCGGCGAAGGTGTCGATCATGCCCAGGTCCGCCACTACCTTGTAGGTGGGGATGATGCGCACCTCCACGGGGAGCATCAGCGTCACGAAGATCATCCAGAAGAAGAACATGCGCAACGGAAACTCGAAGAAGACCACCGCGAACGCCGAGAGAAGGGAGATGGCGATCTTGCCGGTGGGGATCGCCAGGGCCATGATGAGGCTGTTGCGCATCATCTGGCGCACCGGCGCACCGCGGATGCGCTCGCCGCTGCCGGTAGTGAACGCCTGGGCGTAGTTCTTCGCCCCGAACGGTCCGGGACGCAGTCCCATCTCGCCGCGGGCTACGGTCCCCAGGTCGTGCGTGGAGCCCACCAGGGCCACGTAGACCGGGAAGGCGAAGACCGCCACACCCGTCAGGAGGATCAGGTGGGCCTGCCAGTGGCGCAGCCGGCGGCGCAGGGCCATCAGTAGGCGACTCTCCGCTCGATGTAGCGGAACTGCAACGCCGTCAGGAGGATGACCACCGCCAGCAGGATCACCGACTGCGCCGACGAGCCACCCAGGTCGAGGTTGATCACGCCGTCCACGTAGACCTTGTAGATCAGCGTCTCGGTGGCCTTGCCGGGGCCGCCGCGGGTCAGGGCGTGGATGATGCCGAAGGTGTCGAAGAACGCGTAGATGACGTTCACCACCAGCAGGAAGAACGTGGTGGGCGAGAGCAGCGGGAAGACCACGCGCCAGAAGCGCTGGCGCGAGGTGGCGCCGTCCACGGCGGCGGCTTCCAGCACCGAGCGCGGGATGGACTGCAGCCCGGCCAGGAAGAAGATGAAGTTGTAGGCCACGCGGTTCCAGGCGGCGGCCAGGATCACCAGCAGCAGCGCGTGGCTGCCGTTGAGCGTGTAGTCCCACGGGATCCCCTGTCGGACCAGGGCGCGGCCCACGATGCCGATGGTCGGGTGGAAGATGAACAGCCACAGCGAGGCCGACACCGCCGGGGCGATGGCGTAGGGCCAGATCAGCAGCGTCTTGTAGACCGACGCCCCCCGGATCTCCTTGTCGGCAGTGGCGGCCAGCACCAGGCCGGCAGCCATCGCCAGGGCGACGACCGCCCCCGAGAAGAGGAACGTCACCCGCAGGGTCTGCAGGTAGAACGGATCGGTGAGCACGGTCGTGAAGTTCTCGAACCACACGAACGTCGTGCTCAGGCCGAAGGGATCCTGCCGGATCAAGGACTGCACCACGGCCTGCCCGGCAGGCCAGAAGAAGAAGACCACGGTGACGACCAGCTGCGGGGCCAGCAGGACGTAGGGCAGCACCTTGTTGGGGAAGATCGTGCGCCGGCGCATCGGCTATGAGGGCACGTTCGCCGCCGGCGCCGACGACTCCCGCGCGCCGGCGGTCACCGCCGCATCCCCGGGCGCGCAGGACCGGGCCAGCAGGCCGAACACCTGGTTGACGTGCTCGCCCGAATTCCCCGGGCGCGCAGGACCTGGAGGAGGCGGTCCGGGTAGTCGGTGATGATGCCGTCCCCGGGCAGCCGTCCGATCCCGGCCTCCAGCAGGCGCTCCATCTCTGCCGGCGCGTTCACCGTCCATGGCACCACCGGGACGCCGGCGCGATGGAGGGCCTCGACGACATCGACCGTGACCTGCCCGGCCTGCGGGGCCCAGAGATCGGCCCTGGCCTCGCGGACCACGGCCACGGGGTCGGAGGCGGGGTCGCGCGGCGCGCGCAGGGCGGCGGTGCGCACCGTCGGGTCGATGGCTTTTACGGTGAGGATCGACGGGTAGTGGAACGACTGCACGATCACCCGGTGCCGCAGGCCGGCCGCGCGGACTTGGTGCAGGATCTTGGTCTCGAAGTCGGGCGGTGGCGGCGGATACTGGCCGGGGGAGGGATACTTGGTCTCGATATTGAGCCGCACGTGCGGCGGGGCCGACGTGGTCACCAGCGCCAGCACCTCGCCCAGCGTCGGGATCCGCTCGCCCGCGAAGCGCGGGTCGAAGCGGGCGCCCGCGTCGAGGCGCTTGAGTTCCGCCACCGTCATCTCGCGCACGTACCCGCGGCCGTCGGTGGTGCGGGACACGGTGGGGTCGTGGATGACGATCAGCTCGCCATCCCGCGAGACGTGCAGGTCCAGCTCGAGGACGTCGGCGCCCAGGGCGATGGCGTTGCGGAACGCGGCCAGCGTATTCTCGGGGGCCAGGCCTGCGCCGCCGCGATGGGCGTGCACGTCGACGGTCAGGGCCCGCGCCAGGCCCGAAGGCGTCGCCACGGCCGCCGGCGCCCTCAGGGCAGCGAGCGCGACGACGCAGGCAACCGCGCACCACAGGGGCGCGGGCCCGCCCCTGGCCTGTCGCGCCGACGGGCCAGGCGGGGCGTGATCGTTGCGCGCGTCTGGAGCGCCACGCACGGGGCTGCCGGTCGCGCGGGGGCGCCGCCGGAGGGCGGCGCCCCCGCCCTACAGCGTCCGAGGTGCGGCTACAGGCCGGCGGTGCGCTCGAAGCGCCGCAGGATCTGGTTCCCGCGGCGGACGGCGTTGTCCATGGCCTGCTGCGCCGTCTGCTGGCCCTGGAAGGCCCGCTCCATCTCCTCGTAGAGGACCACGCGGATCTCGACCAGGTTGCCCAGCCGCAGCCCGCGGGAGTTCCGGGTGGGCGGTGTGCGGGTCAGCTGCTGAATCGGGATCTCCGCCCAGGGGTTGCGCGTGTAGAAGCCCGACGCCCGGGCGAGCTGCGCACCCGTGAAGGTGATGGGCACGTAGCCGGTCTCCATGTGCCACTTCGCCGATGCCTCGGGCGAGCTCACGTACCGGAAGAACTCCGCCACCCCGCGGTACTCCTCCGCGGTCCGACGCGGCGAGGTCATGACCCAGAAGCTCGCGCCGCCGATGATCGAGTTCTTCGGCGCCCCTTTCACGTCGTCGTAGTAGGGGAGGAACGTCACGCCCCAGTCGAACTTCGCCTCGCGCTGGTAGCGGGCGAAGAGCGCCGAGGAGGCCGTCAGCATCGCACACTCGCCCGAGGGCCCCAGCGCGTCGCCGGCGGCGTCGCGGCCGCCGTACTTGAAGGTGCCCTCCCTGAGCATGTCCATCAGGAACTGCAGGTGGCGCACGTACAGCGGCTGGTTCAGGGTCAGCTCCGCATCGGTCCCCTCGAAGCCGTTGGCCTTCGTGGCGAACGGCGTGTCGTGGATCGCGCCGAAGTTCTCCAGCTGGACCCACGTTGGCCACGCCGTGGAGAGGCCGCAGGGCGCCGCGTTGGTCGCGCGGATCCGCTGGGCGGCCGCCCGCAGGTCATTCCAGGTCTTGGGCGGGGCATCGGGGTTCAGGCCGGCGCGCTTGAAGGCGTCCTTGTTGTACCACAGGACCGGCGTCGAGGTGTTGAACGGCAACGACACCATCCGGCCGGCGGCGTCGCTGTAGTAGCCGCGGACCGCGGGCAGGTAGATGCTGGGGTCGAAGGGGATGCCCGCTTCGCGCATGAGCTCGTGGACAGGCTTGATCGCGCCCCGGGCGGCCATCATGGTGGCCGTGCCGACCTCGAACATCTGGACGACGTGGGGGGCGTTGCCGGCCCGGAACGCGGCGATCGCCGCCACCATCGTCTCGGGATACGACCCCTTGAACGTCGCGTTGACCTGGTAGCGGGTCTGGGAGGCGTTGAAGCCGGCCACGATCGACTCCAGGGCCTCGCCGAGCGGTCCCCGCAGCCCGTGCCAGAACTCTAGCGGGATGCGCGGGGCCTGCGCCACCACCATCGGGACGGTGCCCGGGTTGGCCGCGGTGGGTGCCGCGACGCTCACCCCTGCCGCCAGGATCACGGCGGCGCCCAGGCCTACGAAGGCTCTGCTCCTCATCACGATGCCTCCTGTCAGCACGATGGCGCGCGCAGGGGGCGCGCCGTGCCGGGGAATGGTCAGAGATCTACCGCAAGCATACGATACGCGGTCCCTCCGGGCCTAGCCATCAGGCGGCCGCCGGATATGCCGGCCCGCCTGGCCCGGGGCACCCGACGCTCCGGGCGCGCGTCCGGGCGACCGCGCGCATCCATGGGATGTGCCGCGCCTCCACGATGGGGTTCGCTATAGTAGAAGGAGCACGCTGCAGGCCATCCCGACTGCCGGAGGCCCGCATGGACCCGCAGATCCTCGGCATCCACCACGTGACAGCCATCGCCAGCGATCCGCAGGCGAACCTGGACTTCTACGCGGGCGTGCTGGGGCTGCGCCTGGTCAAGCGCACCGTCAACTTCGACGACCCCGGCACGTACCACCTGTACTACGGTGATGGGGTCGGGACTCCGGGCACGCTCATGACCTTCTTTCCGTGGCCCGGCGCGCCCCGGGGGCAGGTGGGTGCGGGCATGGTGAGCGCGACGGCGTTCGCGATCCCCCCTGGCGCACTCCCTTTCTGGCAGGCGAGGCTGCGGGCCCACGGCGTGATCGTGGAGGAACCGGGCGTCCGGTTCGATGGAGACGTGCTGACCTTCACCGACCCCGACGGCCTGCCGCTGGAACTGGTGACAGACGGCACCGCCGACGATGCACGCGCATGGACTGGCGGCCCGGTGCCCCCGCAGGCGGCTCTGCGCGGCGTTCACTCGGTGACGCTGACGGTCGCCGGCCTGGGCGAGGACTGCGGCAGCACGCGGGCGGTGCTCGAGCGGCTCGGGTGGCAAGTGGCGGCGCAGGTCGGAGCCCGCACGCGCTACGTCCTGGGTGCGGGCGGCCCCGGCGCGACCCTCGACCTGGTATGCGCGCCCGCGGCCCCGCGCGGGCAGTACGCGGCCGGGACGGTGCACCACGTGGCGTGGCGCACGCCGGACGACGCGCACCAGAGTGGCTGGCGCGAGCGCGTGCGCGAGGCCGGCCTGGACGTCACGCCGGTGCAGGACCGCCAGTACTTCCGCTCGATCTACTTCCGCGAGCCCGGCGGCGTGCTGTTCGAGATCGCCACCGACCCACCGGGATTCACCGTGGACGAATCGCCGGAGATGCTGGGCAGCGGGCTGCGCCTGCCGCCGTGGCTGGAGCCGATGCGCCCGCGCCTGGAGCGGACCCTGCCGCCGCTGCGCTCGCCGGAGGTCACAGGGCGCGGGTGATCGCCGTGGAACGCGCCGCGGACGAGGCGAGGTGGTCGCGCGTCTGGGCCTGGCTGCTGGTGCTGGCCGGCCTGGTGCTGCTGGCCGGCGCGCCGCTCCCGCACATCGACGGCGATGCGGCGCTCTACGGCCGTATCGCGAAGAACGTCGTCGCCTCCGGCGAGTGGCTGACTCTGCGCGCTACCCCGGGCTGGGTGGTCGACAAGCCGCCGCTGACGATCTGGCTCATCGCCGCGTCGCTGCGCGTGGCCGGGGACAGCGACGCCACCCTGCGGGTCTGGCAGCTGGCGATGACGCTGGGGCTGGCGGCCGTCACCTACCGGCTCGCGCGGCTCCACGCGGGCCGCGAGGAAGCCCTGCTCGCCGCGCTGGTGCTGCTCACGGCCGTGCAGGTGTGGTATCAGAGCCTGACGCCGCAGCAGGACGTGCCGCTGACGTTCTTCCTGGCGCTGGCGTTCCTGGCCTACCTGGACTACCGGCGCGGCGGACGGGCCCGGTCGCTCGCAGCCGCGGGCCTGTGGCTCGCGCTGGCGGTGCTGACCAAGGGCATCGTCGCGCTCGTGATCTTCGCCCTGGTGGCCGGTGCGGAGTGGGGGCTGGCACGGCGCCGGCGCGAGGTCGGGCGCTGGTCGTGGGGCGCGGTGGCGGTCGGGCTGATGGTCCTGGTGGCGGTGGCGGCGCCCTGGTTCGTCGTCGGCCTGCTCCGGCAGGGCCGGCCGTTCGCCGACGCGTTCTTCCTGGGGGGCAACCTGGGGCCCGGCCGCTTCTTCAGCCCGCGCATCTCGGCGCTGCCGCCGCTGTGGCAGGTGCCGCTGGCGTACCTGCCCGTGCTCCTGGTCGGCTTCCTCCCGTGGACCGGCCTGCTGCCCGCGGCGCTCCGGGAGGGGTGGCGCGCGCTGGGGGGCGGTCCTCCGTCTGTGCGGCTGTGCATGCTGTGGGCCAGCGGGGTGTTCGTCATGCTCTCGCTGTCGGCGACCGACAGGGTGTTCCGCTACCTGCACCCGATCTACCCGCCACTGGCGGTGCTGGCGGCGCACGCGGTGGTGCCCGCGCTGGCGCAGCGGCGTGGCCTGCGCGGCGCGGCCTGGGTGTCCGTGCTGGTCGCGGTGCCGGCGCTGGCGGCCACCGCGGCATGGATGGCCGGCCGGTTCCCCGGTGAGGCGACGCTCTACCTGCCCATCGTGGCGCCGTTTGGGCTGGCGATGGCGGGCGTGCTGGCAACCGCGGCGGTTCTGGCCCTGGCCGGACAGCCGCGGCCGGCTGTCGCCGCCCTGGCTGCCGGCGCCCTGGTGGCCTGGGGGATCGCGGAGCGCGGGCTCGCCGTCCACTGGCCCCGGCTGTGGCCGTGGCGGGAGGTCGGTGCTGCAATCGTCCGCCTGCATCGGCCCGGAGACCGGATCGTGGTGTTCCGGGGCGGCGCCCTGAACTTTCCCGAGTACGTGCTCGAGGCGGACGTGGAACACGTCCAGGACGCTGCGACCCTCGGCCGCCTATGGACGACGGGGGTCGCGATCGTCCTCCTCAGGGCGAGCGACCTGCATGCGCTGCCTGCCCGACCGGCTCCGCAGCGCATCCTGGCGACCCCCACGGGATGGATCGTCGTAGCCAACACCCGCGCACAGAGGAACTAATACAAACTATGCCTAATCAACTATCATCAACACCGCAACGGGTCTCGGGAGAGAATCATGGAGAAAATCATGTGGAAGGTGGCCGAGACCGCCGAGGCGGTGGGCCGACGATGGTGGTGCGGATCGACGAGCAAGAGTACCTGACGGCCGCCGAGGCGTGTGCGGTCCTCGGCATCAAGCCGCAGACGCTGTACGCCTATGTGAGCCGAGGGATCCTGCGCAGCTACCGGCAGGGCATGCGGCGCCAGCGGCTTTATCTGCGGCGCGACGTGGAGGCGCTGGTGCGCCTGCGGCCGGGCGGCCGACGCGGCCAGGGGCGCGCGCTGCGGCTGCCGCTGCCCCATGCGGAGGAGTGGATCGGCGACCGGTGACCCCACAGGACACCCTGGCCGCCGCGCGTGGCCGCCTCCCGGCGGCCCTGGCCCTGCTGGAGGCGCTCGTCAATCTCGACACCGGCTCGCACGCGCTGGACGCACTGGCTGCTGCCGGCCAGTGGCTGGAGACGCAACTGGAGGCGCTGGGGCTGCAGGCGCGCCGGCTGGAGTTCCCGGACGCTGGCCCGATCGTGGTGGGCACGCGGGCCGGCGCGGGCCGAGCCCGGCTGCTCTTCCTGGCGCACTACGACACCGTCTTCGACTCCGCGGAGGTGCGGCGCCGGCCCTTCCGCAGTGACGGCCAGCGCGCCTACGGCCCCGGCGTGGCCGACATGAAAGGCGGCGTCGTCACGCTCTGGGAAGCCCTGCGCCTGCTGGGCGCCAGCGGGTGGGACGACTACGCGTCGCTCACCGTGCTCCACAACGCCGACGAGGAGATCGGGTCGCCGCGCTCGCGGGCCGTGATCGAGGAGGAGGCCCGCCGCACCGACCTCTGCTTCGTGCTGGAGCCCGGCCGGCCCGACGGCTCCGTGGTCACGGCGCGCAAGGGCGTGGGCCGCTACACGCTGACCGTGCACGGCAGGGCAGCCCATGCCGGCGCGTACCCGCAGGACGGCGCCAGCGCGCTGGTGGCCCTGGCGCACAAGATCGTGGAGCTGCACGCGCTGAACGACTACGCGCGCGGGCTGACGGTGAACGTCGTCGTCACGGAAGGCGGCACGCGCGCCAACGTCGTGCCGGAGGTGGCCCGAGCGGAGATCGACGTCCGGGTGCCCGCCATGGCGCAGGTCGCCACACTGGAAGCGCGCCTGCGGGAGATCGCCGCCCGGGAACATCTGCCGCGTACGCACGCCGTGCTGGAGGGCGGGGTGAACCGCCCCCCGATGGAGCCCTCGCCGCGCAGCCAGGCGTTGCTGGCGCTCGCGCAGGCATCGGCGCAGGCGTTGGGGTTCGCGCTGCCGGCCGCGAGCACCGGCGGAGGATCCGACGGCAACTTCGTCGCGGCGCTTGGCGTGCCTGTGTTAGACGGGCTGGGAGCGGTCGGCGGCGGGTTCCACAGCGCCGAGGAGTACCTGGAAGTCGCGTCGCTCCCGCAGCGGGCCGTGCTGCTGGCGCTGGTGGTGCCGGAGGCCTGCCGGCGGCCGGAGATCATTGGATAGCCAGCGCGCATCGGCGGCACACGCCAACCGGGTGAAGCCGGCCGCTCAGGCAGAGGCCACCGCCCGCACCTGGGCCATGGCCTCGCGGGCCCGCGCGGCGAGCACATCGAGGGCGACGCCGTGGCCCACGAGCTGCGAGCCCATGGCGACCCCGGCGGCGCCGGCGCGCAGGTAGGTGGCCACGTCGTCGGGGCCGATGTTGCCGACAGCCAGGAACCGCACCTCCGGGTACGGCGCCTGCAGGGCGCGCAGGTATTCGGGGCCCAGCAGCCCGGCCGGGAACAGCTTCTGGATCGCGTGGCCCCAGCGCAGCGCCACGCCCACCTCGGTGGCGGTCAGCACGCCGGGGATGTAGAGCCGGTCGTGCGCGCGGGCGACCTGCGAGACGTCCTCGACCAGCCCGGGCGAGACCAGAAACTGCGCGCCGGCGTCGACGGCGTCTTCTGCCTGGCGCGCCTCGAGGAGGCTGCCGGCGCCCAGGATCGCCGCACCGCCGAACGCCTCGCGCAGGGCCCGCAGCGTCTCGGCGCCGCCGGCGGTCTCGAAGGTGATCTCCACGACGCGCACGCCGGCCGCCAGCAGCGTCTCGACGATGGGCTCCACCTCGGGCGATCGCAGGCGGCGCAGGATCGCGATCAGCCGCGCGTCGAGCACCTGCGCGGCGATGGCCCGGGCGGCGCTGGCGTCGGCCACGGCGGTCACCGGTCGGGCCGCAATCCGCGGTCGGCGAGCAGGTGCAGCACGTCGGCGCGGGTGCTCCAGGCGATATCGCCGTAGTAGGTCTGCGCCAGCGCGGCCAGCGCCGCACCGTAGCGCAGCCCGGCTCCCAGGTCCTCTTCGAGGGCGCCCCACAGCACGCCTGCCGCGAACGCGTCCCCGCGGCCGATGCGATCCAGCTCCTCGCCCGGGATTGCCGGCTCGTGCACGACGCTCCCGTCTCGGGCCAGATACGCGCCGTCGCGGCCCGCGGTGACGACGGCGGCGCCGGCGCCCGTGCGCGCGCGCAGCGCCGCGGCCTGCGCACCGGCCGGGCCGTCGAGGGCGAAGACCTCGCGGGCATCGTCGCTGGCGCAGATCACCAGGTCCGCGCCGGCGAGCAGCGGGTCCAGCGCGGCCCGGGCGCGGGCGGCCGACCACAGCCGGCGGCGGTAGTTGACGTCGAAGGCCACGTGCACGCCCGCGGCCCGGGCCTCCTGGATCGCGCGCGCGGTCGTGGCCGCGCAGGAGGCGCTGAGCGCCGGGGTGATGCCCGTGAGATGGATCCAGCGGGCCCGGCGTACGTAGGTCCAGTCCACGTCGTCCGGCCCCAGCGCGCTCGCGGCCGACCCTGCCCGGTCGTAGTGGACGGCGGCGGCACGCGGGGGTACCCCGGGCTCCAGGAAATAGAGGCCGGTGCGTGCCTGCGGCGTCCAGACCACCGCAGCGAGATCCACGCCGTGTCGTCGCAGTTCGGCGGCGATGCGGCGGCCCAGCGGACCGTCCGCCAGGCGCGAGATCCACCCCGTGCGGAAGCCCATCCGGGCCAGGGCGACTGCGACGTTGGCCTCGGCGCCCGCCGCGCGGACCTCGAAGGCCGCCGCGGCCTCCAACGTCTCACCCCGCGGCGGCGAGAGCCGGAGCATGGCTTCCCCGATGCCCACCACGTCGAGCATGGCACAGGTGTTCTTTGCCGGCGTGGTGCCCGCCCCTGCCGGGTTCGGCATAGGACCCGCCGGGGAGCGCGGGCCCTACGCCCGCAGGTACCGGTCGAACCAGCCCAGCAGCCGCTCCCAGGCCTGGCGCGCGGCTACGGCGTGGTACCGTGGGCCGGTGTCGTTGAAGAAGGCGTGGTCGGCCCCAGGGTAGACAACGATCTCGTGGGTGATACCGGCACGCTGCAGCGCCTCGCGCAGCGCCGGGATGCCTGTGTTGATGCGGCTGTCGAGTTCGCCGTAGATCCCCAGCACCGCGGCGCGGATCTTCGGCACGTCGCCCAGTGGCGGGTTGGGCCCGTAGAACGGGACCGCAGCCCGCAGGTCGGCGTTGGCGGTGGCGAGCCGCCAGACCATGCCGCCACCGAAACAGAAGCCCGTGGCGCCCACGCGGTCGCGGCGGACGTAGGGCAGGCCCTGCAGGTGGCGGACGGCCGCGTTCATCGTGGCAAGGTGCTGCTCGACCGGGGTCTGCGCCAGGATCGCGGTGACCTGCGCCGGGTCGCTGAAGTGCTCGGTGCCGCCCTGGTGCGAGGCCAGGTCCACGGCCAGGCCGACGTAGCCCACTTGGGCCAGGCGGCGTGCGATGTCCTTGAAGTGTTCCAGCAATCCGCGGTTCTCATGGATGATGAGTACGCCGGGGAATGGGCCGCCGCCGCGGGGTTTCGCCACGTAGCCAATCCCCATGCCGGTCCCCGCGGGAAAGGTGATCGTCCCCACGGCCTCGATGGCCAGATCGTTGGGCGCGACGGTCACGCCCGGCGCGGCTGCAGCGGCCGCGGGCGGTGCCCCCGCCGCCTCCGCGACCTCTTCCGGGGCCGCGACGATGCCCAGGTGCTGCAGCATCGGGACCGCCAGCGCCGCGCCGCCGGCCATCAGGGCCAGGCGCCGGAGCAGTTCGCGCCGCGCCAGCCGGCCGGCGCGGTAGTCCTCGGCCCACTCCTCCAGCACGTAGCGTTCCATCTCGGTCACGGGCATCTCCCCTTCCATACCATCGAGGCAATGTTCTCCCCAGAAGAAAACGTAGAACCGGTCCTCGCGCTATTTCCAGAATTGGCTGGCGGGCTTTACCGTCCTCTCACCCACCCTGGGGCCCGGAGCGACAGCCGTGGCGGCGCGTGTCCTCATCGTGGAAGACGGCGCCAGGATGGCCGACGCAACAGGCTCGTGCAACCCACCCGCCGGTGCGCGGCAGCCTCCTCCTGGAAGCTGCTGGCGATCAACCTGCTGGTCGTCGGATGGCAGTGGTGGTGATCGCCGTCGCCGGCAACCGAGCTCCGCACGCCGCTGGCCAACCTGCGGGACCCAGGGACCTGCGGGCGCTGGTACCTGCACGATATCAGTGGGATGCCCCTGGTGGTGATGGCAAACCTCAGGCGGAGTGCCCGGGCGACGGTGCCGGCAGCTGGCGGGGCCGGCGGAGCAGGCGGGCGGCGCTGATCGCCCCGCAGACCGCGATCCCCCCTGCCGAGGCGGCGGCCGACGGGTGGAAGAGCAGGGCTGCGCCGGCGGCAAGCCCCAGCCGCGTCCACGGCTGCAGGGGGCCGCTCAGGAACCCCGTCACCGCCGACGAGAGGAACACCACGCCGATCGCCGCAGTCCCCACGTGCAGCCCGATGCTCACCGGGCTGCCCTGCAGCAGCAGCGCGGGCAGGAAGACGAACCCGAACGGCACCAGGTAGCCCGAGAGGGTCAGGCGCATCCCCTTGAGCCCGGTCTCCATCCAGTTGGAGCCCGCGATCGCCGACGCCGTGAACAGCGCCATGCCCTCGGGCGGCGTGATCGTTGCCAGCACCGAGTAGTAGAAGATGAACAGGTGGGCGGCGAGCCGGGGGACGCCCACGGTCTCCAGCGCCGGCGCGATGGTGGCAGCGGCGATGAGATACGCGGCGGTCGTCGGCAGCGCCAGGCCCAGCACGAGCGTCGCCACCACCACCAGTGCCAGCAGTACCAGCAGGTTGCCACCGGCGGCCTGCACGGCCAGCGTCGAGAACTTCACCCCGATGCCTGTGAAGACGATCATCGAGTAGACCAGGGCAGAGCACGCGGTGCCCATCGCGGCCTCCAGCGTGCGGAGTCCTCCGTCGGCCAGCACCGCGGGCACGGCCGCCGCCCGCGCGCGGGTGGCGGGGTGGAGCGCGGCGGTGACCACGGTGGCCACGATGACCAGGGCCGCCGCGCGGGGCGGGTTGACCCCGCCGACCACGAGCCAGACGAGGAGCAGCAGCGGCACGAGCAGGTGGCCCCGGCTGGCCAGGGCGCGCCGGATGCTGGGGAAGCCCGCGTCGATCTCGGCCCGTGTCAGCCCCCGCAGGCCCAGGGCGCCGGCCGTGAAGTACACCGACGCGCCGACGCCCAGGTAGTACAGGAGGGCCGGGAGCAGCGCGGCCTGGACGATCTGGGCGTAGGGCACCCGCAGGAGCTCGGCCATGATGAAGGCCGCGGCGCCCATCACCGGTGGCATGAGCTGCCCGCCCGCCGACGACGCCAGCTCGACGGCCGCCGCCGTGGCCGGGGGGAAGCCATAGCGCTTCATCAGCGGGATCGTAACAGCGCCGTCGATGGCGACGTTGGCCGGCGCGGAGCCCGAGACCATGCCGAACGCCAGGCTGCCCATGACCGACACCTGCGCCGGGCCGCCGCGCACGCGGCCGGCGAGGCGCATGGCCAGGGCGGTGAGCAGGTCGGCCACCCCGGCGCGCATCATGGCCTCGCCCAGCACGACGAAGACCAGGATGTACGTGGCCGCCACGCCGACGGGCAGGCTCCAGAGGCCGTCGGGGGTCAGGTAGATGTAGCCCAGGACATCCGGCAGCGCGAAACCGGCGTGTCCCCAGTTGCCGGGAATGTACCGGCCGCCCAGGGCATAGGCGATCATAGCCAGGGCCAGCGCCGGCAGCGCCCAGCCCAGCAGGCGGCGCGTCGCCTCCAGCGTCAGCAGGAGCGCCGCGGCGGCCAGGACCAGCTGCGGGCCGGTGGCGATGCCCGCCTGATAGGCCACGGTGTCGCGGTGCAGGATGACGTAGCCGGTGCTGGCGACGGCCGCGACGGCGAGGGTGGCCTCGCGCGCCCGCAGGCGCCCGCCGCGCGCCATGGGGTCGAGGAACACCAGCAGCAGGGCGAACAGCAGGAACAGCGGACGCTGCACGAAGAGATCCATGCCGCCGCGCCAGGCGGCGGTCACGAAGACCACCGCGAAGAGCAGCGCCGTACCCCGGTGCAGGCGAACGAGCGCGGCGGCCACCGGCGCCGGGCGATCCTATCTCGGCAGGCTGGCCGGCGGGTGCATCTCCCCCGGGATGCGTACGCGGGCGTCGCGGTAGTACCGCAGGGCGCCGGGGTGCAGCGGGTAGCGCGTCTGCACCACGGCCGCCGGCGTCAGGCCTTCCGCTTCCTTGTAGACTTTGACCACGGTCGCGTAGTTCTCGTAGACCGCCTTCGTGATGCGGTACACCAGCTCGGCGTCGAGGTCGTGGCGCGCGGCCATCACCGCCCAGGGTGCCAGCACCCGGGCCTTGCCGGCGCCGCGATACGAGGCACCGAAGTCGGCCTCGGCCACCGGGATCTGCGGTAGGCGCTCGGCGACCAGCGCGGCTTCTTCGTCGGTGAACGACAGGACGCGCAGCGGCTCGCGCAGGCCCACCTCGCCGTAGGCCGGGGCGATGCCGCCGGCGGTTACGACGTCGATCTCCCCGCTCTGCAGACCGGCGGCGGCGTCGCCGTGCGGGAAGTGATAGACGCGGCTGGGGCGGATGCGCAGCACCTCCAGCAGCCGCGTGCCCACCGCCTCGGCCAGCGAGCCGCGCGTCAGCACGTTGATCCGCTTCCCGTGCAGGTCAGCGAACCCGCGGATCCCCGAGCTCTGTTTGACGATGAAGTGCACGTAGAGCGGCGGGACCGTCGGGTACATCTGCAGCGGAACCTTGCGGGCGTCCCGGTAGTCGCCCCGGCGTGCCAGGACGTCGAACCCGTCCACCGTGACCACCACGGCTACATCGCCCAGTCCGGCCGCCAGCCGCCGGGCATTGGCGCCGTAGCCCGGCGTCCCCTGCACCGTGGGGATCGCGACCCCCTGGAGATGGTCGAGGATGACCTGGTTCAGCCCGACCGCCTGCAGGTAGCCGGCCCCGCCGACCACGCCGCCCAGAATCGTGAGCCGGACCTGCGCGCCCGCCGGTGCCCCGGCGGACGCCACCGCCAGCAGCCCGATCGCGATCACCACTGCGCTGCGCCTGTCCATCCTCCATCACTCCCTGTGGCCCGGAGCCGGGCCTGTGGATTCGCGAACGTGCAACTGCGTCGGCAGCACGACCGATGCCGCCGGCTGCCCGGCCAGCAGCGCCAGCAGCAGCGCTGCCGCCCGGCGGCCCAGGTCGTACATGGGGACGCTGATGGCGGTGAGCGACGGGATGACGAACGCCGCGAGCGGCGTATCGTCGAAGGCCACGACCGAGACGCGCGCGGGGACCGCGACGCCCAGATCGTGCAGGGCGCGGAGCGCACCGATCGCCACCTGGTCGCTGAAGGCGATCAGGGCCGATGGTGGCGAGGCCCGCTGCAGCAGGCGCCGGGCCGCTGCATAGCCGCCCGGGCCGGTGAAGTCCGTGGCCACCACGTCCTGGTCTGCGAGCGCCACGCCGGCGGCGCGCAGCGCCCGCGCCACGCCCGTCGTGCGGTCGCGGACCGTGCGCGAGGCCGCCGGCCCGGCCAGGCACGCGATGCGGCGGTGTCCCAGGGCCAGCAGGTGCCGGGCCGCGGTCTCCCCGGCCGCGACGTTGTCCACGCGGACCGTGGGCAGCGGCACCTGGTGCCGGCCGATGGCGACCATGGGGACGAGGCCGCGCACCAGGCGCAGGTCCGCTGCGGTGACGGTGCCGCCGGCAACGATCAGCCCGTCCACGCGCCGCTCCAGCAACGTCCGCAGGTAGACCTGCTGCTTGTCCTGCCGCCGGTCGGTGTTGCACAGGATCACGGCGCGGCCGGCCTGGCTGGCGGCGTCCTCGATGCCGCGCAGGACGACGGCGTAGTAGGGGTTGGAGACGTCGGGCACCAGCAGCCCGATGGCAGCGGTCTCCCGGGTCAGGAGGCTGCGCGCCAGCCGGTTGGGGACGTAGCCCAGCGTGCGCGCGGTGCGCTCGACGCGCGCCCGGGCCCGCGGGCTCACAGGGTGGCCGCTGTTATTGAGGACCCGCGACACGGTCGCAGGCGAGACGCCCGCGCGCCGGGCCACGTCGTGGATCGTCACGGTCGCGCTATGGTGTGACGACGACCTTGATCGCATCGTCGATGCGCTTCTCGAAGGTCTCCAGGGCCCGGGGCAGGTCGTCCAGCGTGAACCGGTGGGTGATGAACGGCTTCCCTGAGATCTTCCCCTGGGCCATCAGGGCCAGGCCGCGCCTGACTGCGCCTCGCCCCTCGCCGCGGATGCCGTAGAGGTAGATGTTGTTGCGCACCAGGTAGGCCGCATCGAAGCGCACCGGCTCGCGGCTGAACGCGGCCAGGCAGATGCGGCCCCCACGCTTGGTGGCGTAGAGGGCGTCGTTGACCGCGCCGGGCGCGCCCGAGCACTCCATGACCAGGTCCACGCCGAGTCCGCCGGTGAGGTCTTTCACGGCGGCGGCCAGGTCGCGCGCGCCAACGTTGATGACGTGGTCGGCGCCCAGGCGCCGGCCGAGGTCCAGGCGGCTGGCGCGGGTGCCGGCCAGTACCACCTCGGCTCCCAGCGCCTTGCCGCACGCCACGGCCATGAGCCCGATCGGGCCGGGGCCGATGACCAGCAGCGACTCGCCGGCGATCAGGCCGCCCAGGACGTCGAGCCCGTAGAGCGCCGTGCCGGCGGTGACGATGAGCGTCGCCTCGTCGAACGGGATGTGGTCGGGCAGGCGGAAGACGGTGCTGACGTGGTTGACCGCGTACTCGGCGAAGCCGCCGTCGGTGGTGAAGCCGTTGGCCCGGTGTCCCCGCGTGCGATAGGAGTAGTTCAAGCACGAGGTGTACATGCCGTGCCGGCAGCGCTCGCACCGGCCGCAGCCCGCGTGGATCTCAACCACCACGCGGTCGCCCACGCGGAACTCGTCGACGGTGGGCCCGAGCGCGGCCACCGTGCCCACGTACTCGTGCCCCAGGACGTGCTCGCCGTTGAAGGGCAGGGCGCCCTCGATCATGGCCGGGAGGCCGTTGCGCAGGATCTCGATGTCGGTGCCGCAGATGGCTGTGGCTGCGATCTTCACCAGCACCTCGGCCACCCCGGGCTGGGGCACAGGTTTCCTGACCGGCCGCAGATCGCCGGGGCCGAACAGCGCCCAGGCCCGCATCGTCTCCGGCGTGCGGGACGGTGCCTCATGCGCGAGCATGGTTACCTCGCCTCCTCGGGAAGCGGTGCGTGGGGCCCGGCCTCCGTGCGCGGGGGCAGGCCCGCCAGCCTCAGAAAGCCATCGGCCACGGCGTCAGCGAACGCGGGGGCGTTGATGGCCGCGTCCACGTCGACGCAGGGCACCCCGGGCCCCAGGTGGCTGCGCAGCGTGGTCCAGAACGCCTCGTTGGCCTCGGCGTCCCACAGAGGCCCGCCGAGGGCGCCCACCTCGGACCAGCCCTGTCGCGGATAGTAGAAGGCTGTCGGTCCCCGGGCCGCATTCAGCCGCTCCGCCAGGATCACGGCCACGCGGCGCAGGTCGCCGGCTGTCGCACGCACGTTGGTGTTGAACGGATTGTGCGCGCACGCTGGCCGGCCGCGGAATGCCGGTGGGACGCTCTCGGGCGGACCGAACACGAAGTAGTCGAGCCCCCCGGGCGCGACCGCCAGCGGCAGGCCCGCCTCGGCTGCCGCGCGCAGCCGGCCGGGCGCTTCCGGCGCGTAGATGTCCTCGGGGAAGACCTCGCCCAGCAACTCGTGCGTGGCCAGGTCGACGACCCCGGCGAAGTCGCCCCTGGCCACCAGGGCCTCCATGGCCGACCCGCCGGCGCCCGAGGCGTGGAACGGGATCACGTCGTATCCCGCCCCTCGCAGCCGGGCCATGATGCGCGCCGCCGCCGTCTGGGTGTTGCCCAGCGTGGTCAGCGCCACCGCCGGCGCCGCAGACGGCAGCGGCTCGACTTCGTCGGACGCCGGTACCCCCAGCCGTGCAGCCAGCGCTGCCGCGGCCCGCACCAGCGGGGGCCAGGTGACGCGGTTGGGTCCGCCCAGCAGGTCGCCGACGGAGAAGACCACCTCGACCTCCGTGCCGGCCAGGTGCGGGGTCAGGTTGCGCGCAGCCACCGTGGAGACGAGCACCTTGGGCAGGCGCGCGGGCAGCCCCCGCATGGCGATCGCAGCAATGGCCGCGCCCTGGTTGCCGCCCAGGCCGAGCACCCCGTGCAGGCCGCCGGCAGTTGCCCACGCCTCGAGCACCTGCGCGGCCCGCTGGCCGGCCTCGGCGATCAGCCGGTCACGCGTCACGGTCCAGTGGCCAGGTTGCGGGAGGGCGGTGTCCACGAGCCGTGCCTCGCAACCGTGTCGGTGGAACCAGCGGGCCAGGAAGCGCGCCTCGGCCTCCTTTGTGTCCAGCGTGGCCAGGATCGCCACCACCGGCACTGCGACCATGGGCTAGTCGGACCGGACCCGCCAGAGCTTGGCGAGGATGGCCGTGCGCGCGGCGTCTTCCAGGTACTGGCTCAGGTAGAACGCCGCGGGCAGGTCGGGGCCGGCGGTGATGCTGCCGTGCTCGGCCATGATCGCCGCCAGGATCTTGGGGTTCTGGAAGGCGCGCGCGACGTGACCTGCCAGCTCCGCTGAGCCCGACGCCGCCACCGGGATCAGGGCCATGCGGTCGCCCAGGTAGACGCGCGAAGCGCCGGTCAGCAGCGGCGGCAGTTCGTGGACCGCGGCGAAGGCCAGCACGTGCGGGGGGTGCAGGTGGATCACGGCGCCCACGTCGGGACGCGCGCGGTAGATCGCCAGGTGGAAGGGGACCTCCCTGGACGGCCGCTGGCCGGCGGTCGGGGGCTCCCGCAGCTGGCCGTCGAGGTCCACGAGCAGGGTGTCCGTGGCCGTCATGTCGCCCAGCGACTGTCCGCTGGCCTTGATCAGCACCCGCTCGGTGCCCGGGATGCGCGCGCTCAGGTTGCCGCTCGTCCCCACCGTGAGCCCGAGGTGGTACGCGCGGCGGGCCAGCGCGACCAGCTGGTCGGCCAGCGCCGTCACCACGGCGTCGCGGGCGGCCATGGCCGGCTACGGGCTGTAGGCCCGCTCGGGGAAGTCGCGGCGGACGATCTCCACCGGGAACCGCCGCGCCTCGACGATGAAGTCGGCCAGGTGGCGGGCCATGCGGCGGAAGATCTCCTCGCCCTTGGCCGCGCTGGCCCGGAACGGGTTGCCGATGGTGGCGGTGTCGGAGTACTCGTGGTGTTCCATCGGGACCCAGATGTTCTCGGACTGCTGAAAAGCCACGGTGCCGACCCCGTCGGTCTTCGAGAACGCCGGACCCATCCACCGCGGGGCGTGGGCGCGGTCGGCGACCGCCACCTGCATGTCCACCAGCGCCGGGTGCACCGCCATCACGCACGAGGTCTCCAGTTCGCTGGAGTGCCAGCCCGGCGTCTCCTCCGGGGGGTTCTCCAGGACGCCCCGCAGGACGTGGATCTCGCGTTCGGTGGGGGTCTTGTAGAACGCCACGAAGGCGCCGGTGCGGTAGCGCAGGTAGCGCAGGAGCTCGTCGATGGGCTTGGTGTTCGAGCCGTGATGGCTGACGAAGACGAGCCGCGAGAACCCGTGGAAGATCAGGCTCAGGGCCACATCGTGCATGATGCGGCGGTACGTCTCGGCGCGCAGCGTGACGGTCCCCGCGCCCTCCTGCAGCCTGCCCATGTGGTGGGGTGAGTACCCGAAGGGCACCAGGGGCGTGTACAGGCAGTCGGCCATCTCCGACGCCATGACGACGGCGGTCATGGTGATGTAGCTGTCGGTACCCAGCGGAATGTGCGCGCCGTGCTTCTCGGTGCTGCCCAGCGGAATCATGACGATGTCCTGACCGGATTCGCCCAGACGGGCGGCCACCTCGGCGTAGGACAGGGCCATCAGGTTGCGCTTGCGGCCGGATGCGGGGACGTCGTGCAGGTAGAAGCTGTCGTGCGCGGTGCTCACGCGGACCTCCTCTGCGCCATGGTGCACCGGCCGGCTTCGCCGCGGGTGCATGGAAACCCTTTTCCGCGGCGCGCGGCGGCCGTGCCGTCACCCGGGGGCAGGGAGCAGCAGGACGTCCTCGGGCGCCACATGCACGGCCACCGGCGTTCCCTCGGCGATGCCCGGCGCTGCCCTGGGAGTGGCGCTGTGGACGCGCAGCACGGCGCCGGTGGGCAGTTCCACCTCGCACGCCGCCAGCCACCCCAGGTACGTCCGCAGACGCAGGGTGCCCACCAGGGCGTTGTCCGTGCCGGCGCCTCCCGGATGGGTGAGGACCAGGACCTCCGGGCGCAGACAGACCATCACGCGCGCGCCGACCGCAACGCCGGGATTGCGGGCGGCCGCCGCGCGTAGGCGTCCCAGGCCCTCCAGCTCCACGCTCAGCGCGTCGCCGGCGGCGTCCCGCACGGCACCCGGCAGGAAGTTGGCGCCGCCCAGGAAGTCCGCGACGAAGAGGTCGGCCGGCCGCTCGTACACCTCCTGCGGCGTGCCCAGCTGGACCAGGCGGCCCTGGGCCATGACAGCGATGCGGGTGGAGAGCATGAGGGCCTCTTCCTGGTCGTGGGTCACGTAGACGGTCGTGATGCCGAGCTGGCGCTGCAGGCGCACCAGTTCGGCGCGCATCTGCACCCGCAGCCGCGCGTCGAGGTTCGACAGCGGCTCGTCCAGGAGCAGCAGGGCCGGCCGTACCACGACGGCCCGCGCCAGGGCCACGCGCTGCTGCTGCCCGCCCGAGAGCTGGGAGGGCAACCGGCCCCCGGCGCCCGTCAGGCCCACCAGGTCCAGCGCCTCTTCGACGCGCCGGCTGATCTCGCGCCGCGGCGCGCCCCGCTCGACCAGCCCGAAGGCCACGTTCTCGAAGACGGTCATGTGGGGCCACAGGGCGTAGTTCTGGAACACCATGCCGATGTTGCGCCGCCAGGGCGGCGTGCGCGTCACCGGCGTGCCGTCGAAGAGGATCTCGCCGGCATCGGGTTCCACCAGCCCGGCGATCATGCGCAGCGTCGTGGTCTTGCCGCACCCGCTGGGCCCGAGCAGCGTGAAGAACTCGCCGCGGTGGACCTGGAGCGAGAGATCCACCACCGCCGCGTGGTCGCGAAAGCGCTTGGACAGCCCGCGCAGTTCGACAGCGACCGCGGTCATCCCAGCGTGAACGCCGTGCGCCCCCGGCCGCCCCAGCGGTTGGCCAGGGCGGTGCCGGCCGCCACCAGGCCCATGGCCACCACGCCCAGCGCTGCCGCCGCGCCGCGGCCCAGGGGACTCTGCGAGTAGACGTAGATCCCGTAGGAGAGCGGGCTCTGCTCGATGCGGGTGACCAGGATGATCGTGGCGCTGAACTCCACGGCGGCGGTGACGAAGACCAGCAGCCCGCCGGCGACGACCCCGCCGGCGATCAGGGGCAGCACGACGCGGCGGAACGCGCGCAGGCGCGGCGCCCCGGCCACGGCGGCTGCGTCTTCCAGCGAGACGTGCACCTGGTGGAACGCGGCGTGGCTCGCGCGCAGCGCGTACGGCAGCCGGCGCACCATGAACGCCAGCGGGAAGATGAGCCACGTGGAGGTGAGCGGCACCCCCAGGCCCGGCAGCGGCATCGCGTAGAAGACCCGGAGGAAGCCGATGCCGATGACGACGCCGGGCAGGGCGATGGGCATCATGGCCACGGCATCGAGCAGGCCGCGGCCGGGGACGCGGCCACGGTGGAGCAGGTACGCCGTGGCCGTGGCCACCAGCGCGGCCGCCACCGCAGCGGCGACGCTGTAGCCCACAGTGTTCCAGACGAACTGCGGCGCGCGCACGAAGATCTCGGTGTAGTGGCCCAGCGTGTAGGCGCTCGGCAGGTAGCTCAGGCTCCAGACCCTGCTGATCGACAGCACGGCGACCGCCAGGTGAGGGAGCAGCGCCAGGGCCAGCACGACCCCGCACAGGCTCGCGGCGGCGGCCAGCCGCCAGCCGTGCAGCGGGCGCCGTCCCTCCGCAGCCGGCGCACCGGTCAGCACCGTGGCGTACTCCCGCCGGGCCACCAGGCGGGTGGCCGCCACCACGCAGGCGATGGACAGCGCCACCATCACCACGCAGATCGCATAGCCGTCTGTGTCGTCGCGGCCCACGGTGGTGATGCGCAGGTAGGCCTGCGGGCCCAGCATGTTCTTCACGTTGAGGATGAGCGGGGTGCCGATGTCGTCCACCGCGCGCACGAAGGCCAGCAGGGCCCCGGCGGCGTAAGCGGGCAGGACCAGCGGGAAGACCACGCGCCGCAGCAGGCGCCAGCCCCGGGCGCCCATCACCTGTCCCATCTCCTCCAGGGACGGGTCCAGGCGGGCCAGGGCCGTGCTCACGGTGATGAAGATGAACGGGAAGAAGTGCAGCGCCTGGGCCACGATCACGCCACGCAGCCCTTCCATGAGGTTGGCGCGCACGCCCACGAGGTCGCCGAGGAGCAGCGTCACGGTGCCGGCGCGGCCGAACACCTGCAGCAGCGCCATGGCGCCGACGAAGGGCGGCAGCACCAGCGGCAGGGTGGCCAGGGTGACCACCAGGGCGCGGCCGGGGAAGTTGAAGCGCGCCACCACGAAGGCCAGCGGCAGCGCCAGGGCACTACCCAGCACGACGGTCCAGGTGCCGGCGACCAGGCTGTTGGCCAGCGACTCGCGGTAGAGGGGGGTCTGGAAGAAGCGCCCCAGGTGGGCCAGGGTGGGGCGCCCGTCGGCGTCGGTGAGGGCGACGGCCAGGACCGTGGCGATGGGTAGCAGGACGAAGAGGCCGAGCACGGCCAGCAGCACCAACAGCAACCCCAGGTGCCCGGGGTCGACGCGAACCCGCCAGGCGGCGGGCAGCCGCGCCCGTGGCGCCGCGCGCAGCGACGGAACGGTCACGGTCGGCAGGAGGCGCTGGCCGCGGCTACCGCCGGCGGGTCGCCTCCTCGGCCTGGGCCGCGAGCTGCGCCGCGCGCGTGTAGCTCTGGCGCGCCACCTCGCCCCACTCGCGCTCCTTGGCGCTGCGGTAGGCCGCGTCGCGCTCCATGCCACCGCTCACCTCTGCGGCCATCCGCTCACTGACGTGGACGTACCGCGCCGAGGCGATGGCCTGGCGCAGCAGCCGCTCCGCCTCGGTGACGTCGCGCCCCGCCTGCCTGGCGGCGTCCACCGCCTGCTGGGCGCGGTAGATGGCACCCCAGGCCTGCTTGAGCTCCGCGTGGCGGAACGTGATGATCTGATCGTACATGCGGTTGGTGACCTGGTACCGGCTGGCCGAGAGATCGGCGTTGAACTGCACGCCTGCCTTCATCTTGAAGGGGTTAGGCATGCCCTTCGGCGCCTCGGCGTAGAGCGTGGCGCGCACCGGCAGGCGGCCGATCTCGGGCCGGAACAGCAGGCGCTGCCCGTCGTCGCTCAGCAGGTAGTTCACGAAGCGCCGGGCGCCGTCGGGGTTCGGCCCGCCCCGGACGATGCCCACGTTGGCGGGCACGACGGAGGTCAGCGTGGGGTAGACGAAGTCGATGGGCTGCCCCGACGCGATGGCCGACAGCGCGAAGAAGTCGATCACCACGCCCAGGCCGTAGTGGCCGGCGATGACGGCCTCGGGTACGCCAAACGAGCGCTCGGTGATGGCCCCCATGTTGCCGCCCATCTGGATCAGCAGTTCCCACCCCTTCTGCCAGCCGTAGCCCTGCAGGATCGTCTCGACGGTCAGGTGCGTGGTGCCGCTGCGGCTGGGCGCGGAGATGACCAGGTGCCCGTAGTAGACGGGCTTGATGAGATCGTCCCACTCCCGCGGCGCCGGCAGCCGGTGGCGCTCCAGGTAGGTCTTGTTCCACATGATGCCGTAGCCCGAGACCGCGAAGCCGTGGAAGAACCCATCGCTGTCGCTGATGGGGAAGCCGGCGACCCGCTCGGGAATGCCGCGCCGGAGCTCGGCGGGTGGGGCGTAGCGGTCGAGCAAGTTGTTGGCCTTCAGGTAGATGAACGCGTCGACAGCGCTGGCCCAGAAGATGTCCACGTCGGGCCGCGCGCCGCGCTCGCGCACGTGGGTGATGGCGGCCGAGGTGGGTTTGGGCACGACCACCATCGTCCAGCCGGGGTTGGCGCGCTCGAACGCCGCCTTGTAGGCGTCGAATAGTTCCTTGGGGAACGACGTCAGGACCACGACCTGCTGGCTCTGGGCGCGTAGCGGCGCCGGCGCCAGCGCTGCGATGACCAGGAGCAGCGCCGGCAGGAGGGCACGGAGGGACAGGCGGGCAGGTCTGCGCATGCGGATCACCTCGCTTCAGGAAGAACTACCCTGCGGCGGGTGCGTTATCCTTGCGCGTGTTTTCTGCCCGAAGGGGAGGGCCGGACGCCGGCTGGAGCCGGCGCAGCAACGCGCCCGGCGGGCCGGCGTCGAGCAGCGTGCCGTCGCGGAAGGCCAGGGCCACGCCAGCAGCCGGCGGCACGCGGACGCCCGGCAGGACGATCCCCAGCAGGTTGAGCGGATCGGCTGCGGCGATCACCACGACCTCGTCTCCCACCGGCGCCCGCCGCACGGCGCGCAGCGCCTCGACGGCCTCGGGCAGCGCGAACTGCTCGCCGACGAACCCGGCGACAAACCGTCCGCCGCGAACGAGCCCCTGGGTCTCCCAGCGACGGTACGCGTCGAGCAACGCTCGCCAGGGCGGTGCGGCGTGCTCGCGTGCCAGCAGCTCGCGCAGCACGATGCCCCAGCGGCGCAGCAGCTGGCGGGCCCAGGCCTCGGCACGCTCCGTCTCGGTGGCGCCCTCGCCGCCGGGCGACCACAGCGCCCAGCGTCCGGTCGGCAGGGACCGGGCGTGCATCCGCAGGGTCCACCCGGCCCACGAACGATCTGCGGCTAGGCCGCTGTCGCCTGCGCCTGGCCTCCGTAGCCGCCCCGGGAGACGCCCGCGGGCCGTGGGTCCGCGCAGGAGCCGGCGCAGGCCCGCGACGCCGTCCCCGCTCACCCATCCGCGCGTCACCAGCTCCCACAGCGCCTCCTCCACGTCTCGAGGGGATCGCCGCAGCGCTCGCGCGATGTCGGTGAAGAACGACGCCCCACGCGCCCGGAGGTAGGCCACGACCTCGCGCGCCGCCGGCGAGAGATCGTCTGGTGCCCGCGCGACCTGGCGGGGATCCAGCAGCACCGACAGATCGTCGCGCAGCACGAACGCCAGCGGCGCGGTGCGCACGGGCCGCGGCGGCCGGCCCCGACGAGACGGGGCCTGGCCATCGGGCGAGCCAGCCGCGTTCTCGACGGTGCCGGAGAGGCGGCCCCACGTCACGGTGCCGGCCAGGCACAGGGCCTCCAGGTCGGCCGGGTCGAAGGCGCGCATGCGCGCCGGCAGGACGTGGGCTTCCCATGCCGGCGCGGGCACCTCCAGGCCCTGGAGCTGGCCGATCACCGCGAGCAACCCGTCGCGGCCGTGGAGCCGGGTGCCCGGGTGCACGTGCTGCCAGCGAAAGAGGAAACGCATCAGGTCCGCCGCCGCCACAGGTTCGATCTCGCCGCGCAGGCGGCCCAGCGTCAGACGGTGGATGCGGGCCAGCAGCCGGCGCTCGCACCACTCGAGCTCGTCGGCGCCCGGCGTGAACCGGCCGCGCAGCACGGCGCCCTGCCCCTCCAGCCCCAGCAGCGCCTGCTCGACCCCGCGCGGGGCCACGCCGAGCCTGGCGGCGAGGGCCCGGGAGGTCGTCGGCCCGATCACCTGCATCCATCCGTGGATGATGGCCAGGAGCGCTGCATCGGGATCGGTGGGCCCACCTGCTGCGCCGGCCGGCGGATGGAGGTCTGGCGCCCACGTCATGTCGGGAAGTGCCAGCCGCGCCAGCGGCAGGCGCTCGGCCGCCACCCAGGCGCTGCGCTTCATCCCCGCTGCATCGCGCCAGGCTGCGAGGGTGGCGCGCCCGGCCGCCGCCAGTGCCCGAGCGAACGCCTCCCAGGCACGCGCCTCCCCGGCGGGTAGCAGCCCCACGGTGAGCAGCAGGTCGTACAGTTCGTCGGGATCGCGCACGACCGGCCAGGCCTGGGCGCGGACCTGCGCGATCGCCGCGTCGTCGAGGGCGCCAACACCGGCAGCCAGGTCGGGATCGACGCGACGCAGCCGCACCGCGCGGGCCCGTCGCTCTTCCAGCGGCGCGTCGTCGAGAAACGCGTAGGGGTTGGCATGCAGGATCTCGTGCGACGCAGGCGAGGGGGCCGGCGTCTCCACCGCCACGGTGCGGATCTCGCCCCGCTCGAGCGCGCCGATCACCGCGCGCAGGCCCTCCAGGTCCATGGCCTCGTACAGGCCGTTTCGGATCGTCTCGGTGACGAGCGGATGATCCGGCGGGGTCACGGGGCCGGCATGGTTGTCCTGGCACGCCACCTGCGCCGGGAAGACCGCGGCCAGGAGGTCCTCGGCCCGCATGCGCTGGATCGGCATCGGCACCCGCCGGCCGCCGCTGTGCCGGAGCACGGCCAGCGCCCGGGTGGCGTTCTGCCGCCAGCGGCTGGTGAACAGCGGCGAGGCCAGCAGCGCCTGCACCAGGTCGGCCTCCATGGTGGCGGTGCGCACGAAGGCGAACACGCTCTCGAGGGGGAACGCATGCTGCTCGCCCAGCGACAGCACGATCCCATCGTCGGTGGCCGCCGCCTGCAGTTCGAAGTCGAAGGTCAGGCAGAAGCGCTTGCGCAGCGCCAGGCCCCACGCCCGGGTGAGCCGGCTGCCGAAGGGCGCGTGGATGACCAGCTGCATCCCGCCTGCCTCGTCGAAGAAGCGCTCGGCCACCACCGTGCGCTGGGTGGGCATCGCACCCAGGGCGGCGACGGTCTCGGCTGCGTATGTGACGAGCTGCTCCGCACCCCAGGGGTCTACGCCAGTTTCCCGCACCAGCCAGGCGACGGTGCCCGCGCGGTCGGCGAGCCCGGCCGCCAGGCGCTCGCGCAGCGCCGAGACCGCCTCCGACAGCTCTGGCGTCCGGCCCAGCGCCTCCCCCAGCCAGAACGGAATCGACGGGGGCGCGCCGTGGGCGTTGGTCACCCGCACGGTGCCTGCCTCGACGCGGCGGATCTGCCACGACTGGTTGCCGAGCAGGAAGATGTCGCCGGCCTGGCTCTCGATGGCGAAGTCCTCGTTGACCTTGCCGACGATGGCGCCGGTAGGCTCCTCGCGCACGTCGTAGTCGGCGGTGTCGGGGATGGCGCCGCCCGAGGTGATGGCTGCCAGGCGCGCGCCGCGGCGCGGCCGCAGCATGCCCCAGACGCGGTCGCGGTGGAGGTAGGCCCCGGCCCGGCCGCGCCGGGCCGCGATGCCCTCCGAGAGCATGACGACGACCTGCTCGAACGCCGTTCGGGACAGCCGCCGGTACGGGTAGGCGCGCCGCACCATGGCCCACAGCGCGTCCTCGGCGATCTCCTGGGCGGCGACCGTGGCCACGATCTGCTGTGCCAGCACGTCCAGCGGCGCGTCCGGCAGGACGGTCCGGTCGAGCTCGCCGGCAAGCACGGCGCGGACGGCCGCAGCGCTCTGCACCAGATCGTCGCGCGTGAGCGGGAAGACGATGCCGCGTGGCACGGCGCCGACGCCGTGGCCGGAGCGGCCGACGCGCTGCAGCAGCTGCGCCAGCGCCCGCGGCGCGCCCAGGTGGCAGACCAGGTCCACCTCGCCGATGTCGATGCCCAGCTCGAGCGAAGCGGTCGCGACCACGACCGGGACCTGGCCGGCCTTCAACCGCTGCTCGGCGTCCAGGCGCAGACGTCGCGCCAGGCTGCCGTGATGGGTGGCCACGCGCCCAGGGCCCAGCCGCTGGGTGAGCTGGTGGGCCACCCGTTCGGCCAGGCGGCGAGTGTGCACGAACACCAGCGTCGAGCGGTGCTGGCCGACTAGGGCTGCCAGGCGGTCGTAGATCTCCGCCCAGTGCTCGTGGGTGGCGATGGCGCCCAGCGGTTGCTGCGGGACCTCGATCGACAGCTGCCAGGCGCGCCGGTGGCCGACGTCGATCACGGCGCAGTCGGGCCCACCGTCGGGGCCGATGCGCTCGGCGCCCACCAGCCACCGCGCGATCTCGTCGATCGGCCGCTGGGTGGCCGAGAGGCCGATGCGCTGGGCGCGCCTGACGGCCAGCAGGTCGAGGCGTTCCAGCGAGAGCGCCAGGTGCGCGCCGCGCTTGTCCGCCGCCATGGCGTGGATCTCGTCGACGATCACCACGCGGGCGGTGCGCAGCCACTGCCGGCTGCGTTCGGCCGTCAGCAGGATGTAGAGCGACTCGGGGGTCGTGATCAGGATGTGCGGCGGTCGCCGCCCCATGAGAGTCCGCCGGTGTCCCGGGGTGTCGCCCGTGCGCACCGCCACGCGGATCTCGGGCAGGGCCAGGCCATCGCTGGCGGCCAAGGCGCGGATGCCCGCCAGCGGCTCGTGCAGGTTTCGCTCGATGTCGTTGCCCAGCGCCCGCAGCGGCGAGACGTACACCACGACCGTCTCGTCCCGCAGCCCTCCGGCCACAGCGGTCCGCACGAGACCGTCGACCGCCCACAGGAACGCAGCGAGTGTCTTGCCAGATCCGGTGGGTGCCGCGATGAGGACGTCGCGGCCCCGGGCGATCTCCGTCCATCCGGCGGCCTGCGCCGGTGTGGGCGCCGCGAACCGGCCCTCGAACCAGCGGGCGACCAGGGGATGGAAGTGGGCGTCCACGGGTTCACCTTACCATGCCGGGCCCGACGTGGGACCCTCATGCCCGGCGTCGGTGCCGGCCTACCCGCCCAGTTCCCGGGCCCGCTCCGTCGCCCGGCGCACGGCTTCGATGACGGCCGGCTTGAAGCCGCGCGCTTCCAGCACCGCCAGGGCGGCGCGCGTGGTGCCGCCGGGTGAGGTGACGCGGTGCCGGAGGTCGGCGGGGTCGGCGCCGGTGTCGCGCACCAGGCGTGCTGCGCCCAGCACGGTCTGCAGGGCCAGCGCACGGGCCGGGTCGGGCGGGATGCCCACGGCGACCGCTGCCTCGATCAACGACTCGATGAGCAGGTAGACGTAGGCCGGCCCGCTGCCAGAGACAGCCGTCACAGCGTTCATCCAGCCTTCGTCGACTTCGATGGTCTCGCCCACCAGGTCGAAGAGCGCCCGGGCCAGCGCGCGGTGCTCGTCCCGGACGTGCCGGCCGCAGGCGATCGCCGTCGCGCCCGCGCGGACCGCCATGGGGAGGTTGGGCATGGCGCGGATGACCGGCGCACCGTCCACGTAGCGCTCGACCGCCTCGCTCGTCACGCCCGCCAGCACGGTGATTATCAGGTGCCGGGAGGTGACCGCCGGCGCCAGCTCGACCATGGCCTCGTGGAGGTCCTGGGGCTTCATGGCCAGGATCAGGATCGAGGCCGCCCGGCAGAGGCCGGGCTTGTCGCCGACGGGCACGATCCCCCACTGCTGCCGCAGGGCCTCGAGCCGGTCCACCCGGCTGCGCGTGGTCACCAGGATCCGGTCGCCCCCCACGCCGGCTGCGCGCAGCCCCCTGACCAGCGCCTCGGTGAAGTTGCCGGCGCCCACGAAGCCGATCGTTGCGTTCATGGCTGTCACCATCCTGCCGAAAACGATACACGCCCCTCCGCCAAGGGCGGAGGGGCGTCCGCGGTACCACCTCGGTTCGCGGGCGCCTCGTTCTGTGAGGACGCCCGCGCGCTCAGCGTGCGATCTCGGGCACGACCCGGCGGCCTTGCCTGCAGGCAGCTACGGCCGCGGCTCTGGAGGTGGGTTCGCCGGCGACGGCGGCACCGGGCTCACACCCTCCCCGGCTCGCTCTTCCCGCGCCTGCCGCTACTGGTCTCCGTCATGGCCAGCCTACGGTGCGATTGAACGTAGCACGGAGCGGACGTGGGGTCAAGCGGCGCCGCCCCCATCGCTTGCAGTGCGTCGTCATATCCGCGAACCCGTGGGGCTACGACCAGAACTCCTCCCATGCATGGAGAGCATAGAAGTGTTCCCGACCGGAGATCGCTCGGCCGTTCTTGAATTCGAAGAGGATGCAGCAGTCAACATTCAAGCGCCGGCCATTTCGCACCCCGCTGTTTTGGTGCATGCCGACGACTCGGCCGTCGTCATCTGAAAGCACGTGCCGCAATTCCGCCTTGAAGGTGCCTCCCGTCTCCGCTCCATACCGGGCAAATTGGGCAAAGAGCGCATCGCGGCCTTCTCGGTCGCCGGCGATAGAGCCTCGGCCCGGCGTGTGCCACGAGGCGTTCTCGTCGAACAGCTCGGCAAGCGTCTTCATGTCACCCGTGTTGAAGGCGTGGTAACCGCATCGAACATTCTCGGCGTTCTTATGCATGGTGT
>JAVKIP010000016.1:0-75285 GCA_031459385.1 Candidatus Fervidifonticultor secundus
ACCCGCGGGTACCCAGGGTATCGTCGACGCCGCCGAGTGGAAGACGAACTTCAAGAAGTTCAGCGTGCCCCTCTCGGAGATCCGCGCGGGGGGACCGCCCAAGGACGGCATTCCCGCCATCGACCGGCCGAAGTTCATCGCGCCGGCCGAGGCCTCGCAGTGGCTGCGCCCCAACGAGCCGGTGATCTTCCTCGAGCGCGGGACGGACGCCCGCGCCTACCCGCTGCAGATCCTGATCTGGCACGAGATCGTCAACGACACCGTGGGCGGTACGGCGGCGATCGTGACGTTCTGCCCGCTGTGCAACACCTCGCTGGTATACGACCGCAGGCTCGGCGACCGCGTCCACGACTTCGGCACGACCGGGCGCCTCTACAAGAGCGCGCTGGTGATGTACGATCGGCAGACCGAGTCGTGGTGGTGGCAGGTCTCGGGGGAGGCGATCGTGGGAGACCTGACCGGCACGCGGCTGGTCCTGCTGCCGTCGCAGATCGTGTCCTTCGAAACCTTCCGTCAGGCCCGGCCCGGCGGCAAGGTGCTCTCCCGCGAGACCGGCCACAGCCGCCCCTACGGCCGCAACCCCTACGTGGGCTACGACGACATCAACGCCTCGCCGTTCCTGTACGCGGGCCTGCCCGACCCCCGCCTGCGGCCGATGGAGCGGGTGGTGACCGTCTCGCTGCGCGGAGAAGACGTCGCCTACCCGTTCAGCGGCCTGGCCAGGGTGGGCGTCGTACACGATACCGCAGGCGGCGTTCCCATCGTCGTCTTCTACCAGAAGGGCACGGCCTCGGCGCTGGATGCCGGCGACATCGCGGCAGGCCGCGATATCGGCGCGGCGGCGGTGTTCTCGCCGGTGGTCGACCGGCGCCGTCTGACGTTCGCGGCGCGCGGCGGGCGGTTCGTCGACACCACGACGCGCAGCGCCTGGAACATCCTGGGCCAGGTGACGGAGGGACCGCTGGCCGGGCGGCGGCTGGAAGCCATCCCCCACGGCAATCACTTCTGGTTCTCGTGGGCCTCGTACCGGCCGCAGACGCGGATCTGGAAGCCGTAGGCCGTCGGGTCGGCCGGCGCGCGGGTCCGGGCCCGGGCGGCCGGGCGACCGGCGGGTCCCCGCGCGCGGCCAGGTGCCCCTGGGCGGGCATTCCGGCACCAGCGGCGATACTGACGCTTGCGGCCCTCGCAGTGCCGGCGTGCGCTCTGGTTCTGGCGGGCACCCCGGTGGGGCCACGCGGCCATCTGCTCGAACTGCTCCGGCCGCCTCGCGTCCAGGCCCATCGCCTCGGCCGGCCCGTGCCCGAAGTCACGGTGCTGCCCCGGCCCACCGAGCAGATCACCTGGCTGCTCTCGGTGCGCGTGGTCGACGACGATGCCCGCGACCCCGTGCGCGGCGCCACGGTCCGGGTGGTGCCCTCGATGGCCGAGCCGCACCGGATGGTCCTGTCGGCCGTGACACTGGAGGAAACCCCGTTCATCCCGGGTCTCTACAGCGGGACGGTGACGTTCCTCCATCCTGCGCGGTGGACGCTGGCGGTGGAGGTCTCTGGGCCGGTGGTGCCGGTCCGGAAGATCGTGGAGGTTGACGTGACACCGGCCGGCAGCGCGCCGCGCGAGGGCGCCGCGCGCGTCACCGATGTGGTGACGACGGCCGCCGCGATCCGGCTCGCCCCACAGGAGTGGGTGACCCTCGCCGTGCTCGCCGTGCACCTGTGCACCGGGGCCGCGTGGGTGGGGGGGCTCGCCCTGGCCGGGGCGCGCCCGCCGGCGCCCGGGCGGCTTCGCCGGATCGTGGCGCTGTCGTGGGCTGCGGCCGCCGTGGTGGTGGCGACCGGCGTCTACAACTCGATCTACGCGATGCCGGTGCGGGTCGAGTGGTTCCGGGGCGGGGTGGGGGCGCACCTGGCCGCGTTTGCGCGCGTACCGTTCGGCACGAACTACGGTCTGCTGCTGCTGGCCAAACATGCGCTGATCGCTACGCTGCTGGCCGTGCTGGCCGGCCTCACGCTCCTCGCCCGACGCCCGGGGGCCTCAGCGGCGCGGGCGGCGCTGTGGCTGCGGCTGGCCGCAGGTCTCGGCGCGGTGGTGCTGCTGCAGAGCGTCGGGCTCGGCTACCTGCACCGGCTGATCGCGCACTTCTAGCGCCCTGCCTGCGGCGGCTCTCCTCCCCGCCGGCCCGCTGGCGCGACTCCGCGTCAGCCCAATGGACGACGGCGTGCAACCGGGCAAAGAGCCCCTGCGATGGACGCCTCGCCGCGCTGGCGCTGCGATGGCTGCCCGCCAACACCCGGCGGTAGGAGCCGGGACGCTGCCCGCGAACGTATCAACGGTATCTACGATGCAACACCTGCGCCTGCACCGCCCGCTCGTCTTCATCGACCTGGAGACCACGGGGATCACCCCCACGGCCGACCGGATCGTGGAGATCGCCATGATCAAGGTACATCCCGACGGGCGCCGCGAGACCTACGTGCGCCGCGTGCATCCGGGGATGCCGATCCCGCCGGAGTCCACGCGGTTCCACGGCATCACGGATGCCGACGTGGCCGGCGCGCCGCCGTTTGCGGAGATCGCCGGGGAGGTCCTGGCCTTCATCGGCGACGCGGACCTGGCGGGGTTCAACATCCAGCGGTTCGACCTGCCCATGCTGCGCCGCGAGCTGTCGCTGGCCGGGTACCGGCTCGACATGGACGGGCGTGCCGTGGTGGACGCGCAGATCATCTACCACCGCAAGGTGCCGCGGGACCTGGCCGCTGCCTACCAGTACTACTGCGGGAAGGATCTGACCCAGGCCCATAGCGCGGGCGCCGACATCGCGGCATGCGTGGAGGTGCTGGACGCGCAGCTCGCCACCTACCCCGACCTGCCGCGCACCCCGCACGAGCTCGACGCGCACTTCACGCCGCGCGACCCCAGCTTCATCGACCCCGAGGGCCGGTTCATCTGGCAGGGCGACGAGGCCATCGTCAACTTCGGGCCCGATGGCATCCGGGGCCGGCCGCTGCCCGACGTGGCCCGCCGCGACCCCGGCTTCCTGCAGTGGATCCTGCGGAAGGACTTCCACCCCGAGATCAAGCTGATCGCCCAGGACGCCCTGGCTGGCCGGTTCCCGACGCGCCGCGGCGCGCCCGGCGGCGTGCCGGCATGATAGCCCTCGGCCCGGCCAGCGAGCGGGTGGCGGCAGCCCTGCGCGCGGCCGGCATCGCCGCAACGATCCGGGAATTCCCCCAGGGCACGCGCACCGCGCAGGACGCGGCCGCGGCCATCGGCACGTCCGTCGCGAAGATCGTGAAGTCGCTGGTCTTCCTGGCGGACGGGCGGGGGGTGCTGGTGCTGGCGTCGGGGGCCAACCGGGTCGACCCCGGACGCGTCGCCCGGGCCCTGGGGGCCGCGCGGGTCGAGCGCGCCGACGCCGACCGCGTGCGGGCGCTGACGGGCTTCGCGATCGGCGGGGTGCCCCCGCTCGGCCATGCCACGCCGCTGGAAGTGCTCATCGACGAGGACCTGCTGGCCTACGACGTCGTCTACGCCGCGGCGGGCACGCCCACCGCCGTGTTCGCGGTGGCGCCGGCCGACCTGGTGCGCGCCACGGGCGGCCGTGTGGTGGCGGTGGCCCAGCCCCGGTAGGGCGGCAACGAGGAGTTCGCGGCGGCCTCGCGGGACCTCCCCGTCGCCCAGCTGCACACCGGCCTGTTGCGCCCGCGTGCCGGCAGCGTACGCACCGGTGGCCGCCCGCAGGTGCAGGAGGCCGCACGGACCCCGCCGAAGCCAGCCGCAAGAAATCCACCAATTGCATACTGGCGGGGGAGTGGTGGAGATGCGGCACCTTCGCGTGGCAGGACCCGTGGCGTGGAGCCTGGTCCTCATCCTGGGCATTCCCCTCGCGGCCGGGCCAGCTGGCGCACCGGAGGAGCGGCCGAAGTACGGCGGCTCGCTGGTGAAGACCGACATCTACGGCGATCCCCAGAACCTCGACCCCATGGTCGGCGTGCGCGTCGCCACCATCATGGTGACCATGAACATCTACGACGGGCTGGTGAAGTTCGACCCGGTGCGCGGCCGCATCATCCCCGATATCGCCGAGCGGTGGACGACCAGCCCGGACGGCCGCATGTACACCTTCACGCTCCGCCGCGGCGTGCTCTTCCACAACGGGCGCGAGGTCACCGCCGAGGACTTCAAGTATTCGTTCGAACGCATCGCCCATCCTGACAACGCCTCACCCTATCTGCCGCGGCTGGCCTTGCTGGGCGTCTCGGGAGTCGGCGAGTACCAGGCGAAGCGGGCCCGCGAGATCACCGGCCTCCGGGTGCGCGACAAGTACACCCTGGAGGTGGCGCTGGACAAGCCCAACTGCCTGTTCATCTACGATCTGGGGAGTGCCTGGGCGTCGGTCGTCCCCCGGGAGGAGGTCGAGCGGCTCGGCCGGGAGTTCGGCTCTCGCCCGGTGGGCTCCGGGCCGTTCGTGTTCGACTCCTGGGTGCGCGACAGCCAGGTGGTGCTCAGGAAGTTCGACAAGTACTGGCGGACCGACCGCTGGGGGAACAAGCTGCCCTACCTGGACCGCGTGACCTTCCGCGTCATCAAGGAGATGGCCACCACCGAGGCCGAGTTCGAGGCCGGGAACCTCGACTTCTCGGTGATGCTCGACCCGCAGTACCGCAAGTACAAGCAGCACCCGGTCTACAAGAACCACATCATCGAGGTCGCCGAGCTCTTCACCCGGCACATCGGCTTCAACCTGGACGCCCCGGGCCGGCCCTGGCAGGACAAGCGGGTGCGGCAGGCGATCAACCACGCCATCGACCGGGCGGCCATCGTCGAGAAGGTGCTGCATGGCAAGGCGTTCCCCGCCGTCGGGATTCTGCCGCCCACGATCGCCGGCCACAACCGCAACCTGCGGGGGTACGACTACAACGTCGACAAGGCGAAGCGCCTGCTGGCCGAGGCCGGGGTCGGCGGCGGCTTTGCGGCCAGGATCATCACCACCGACCATCCGGCCTGGGGCCTGCCGGCGGTGGAGGCCGTCATGGGCTACCTGGTCCAGGTGGGCATCCGGCTGGAGCCCGAGCTGATGGAAGGCGCCACCCTGATCCGGCGCATGCAGGAAGGGCAGTTCGAGTGGTTCATCTCGTCCACGGGGGGCGACACGCACCCGCTGGCGTACCTCCAGCGGCGGTTCCACTCGCGGCAGGCCGGGCCGCCCGGGAACTACGCCCGCTACCGGAACCGGACCGTCGACGACCTCCTGGACCGCGCGGCTGAGGATACGCGGTGCGGCGACGCGATGATCAGCCTGCTGCGGCAGGCCGAGGCCATCATCGTGGACGAGGCGCCCTGGTGGTTCTACAACTACAACAAGGCCGTCATCGCCCACCAGCCGTACGTGCGCGGTCTCAAGCCCGTGCCGACCGACATCGACTACCAGGACCTGGACGAGGTGTGGTTCGCCTCGCCCCCGCCGCGGCGGCGCTAGCGGCCGTGTCCAGGAGATGGCGAGCGTCGTGAGGGCCCACACCCCCCAGCGCTGCACAGCAGCGCTGGGGGCCTAGGTTGCGCGCCGGACCGTGCTGCGGTACGCGCTGCGGCGCCTGGTGCTCGCCATCCCCATCTTCCTGGGGATCACCCTCATCACGTTCGTCCTCATGTACCTGGTGCCGGGCGATGCCACGGTGATCTTCATCGACCCGCAGATCGGCATGATGGACCCGGCGGCGGCCGCGGCCATCAGGAAGAAGTGGGGGCTGGACGATCCGCTCCACGTCCAGTACGTGCGCTTCGTGTGGAACGTGGTGCGGGGCGACCTGGGGATCTCGTACCGCACCAACCAGGACGTGACCCGCGCCGTGCTCGAGCGCATCCCGGCCACGGCCACACTGGCCTTCGCGGCCATGGCGATCGCCACGGTCATGGGCGTCAGCGCCGGGGTCTTTTCCGCCGCGCGGCGGGGCTCGCTGTTCGACACCGCGTCGATGGTGGTGGCGCTGTTCGGCATCTCCATGCCCGTCTTCTGGCTGGGGCTCATGCTCATGTGGTTCATCGGTGTAAAGTGGCCGGTGCTGCCGCCCTCGGGCTACGGGCAGGGGCAGCTGGCGTATCTGGTCCTCCCGTCGCTCACGCTGGGGCTGGCGTTGACCGGGGGCATCGCCCGCATGACCCGGTCGGCGATGCTGGACGTGATCCACCGGGACTACGTGCGCACCGCGCGGGCCAAAGGCGCGGACGAACGCGCCGTCATCGGCCACCACGCGCTGCGCAACGCGCTGATTCCCGTGGTCACGCTGCTGGGCATCGAGACCGGCACCGTGATGGCCGGGGCGGTGATCACGGAAACGGTCTTCTCCTGGCCGGGGATCGGCCGGCTGCTCGTGGACTCCATCAACCAGCGCGACCTGCCGCTCGTGCTGGGATGCGTCGTCTTGTTCGCCGTGATCTTCATCGCGGTGAACCTGGTTGTCGATGTGGTCTACGGCCTGCTCGACCCGAGGATCCGCTACGCCTAGGCGGCGCGGGGCAGGGGCACGCGCGATGGACGGGGGTGAACGCCAGGCGGGCGCGAGCGGCGCGCACGACGCGATGGGGCGATGGCGCGCGTCGTAGCAGGCGCCCGGCTCGTCCCGGCACCCGGCGCGCTGCGCCCGCTTTCCCCCCAGGCGCTCCTGTGGCGGCGCCTGCGTCGGACCCGCAGCGCTGCCATCGGTGCGGTGGTGGTCGGCATCCTGGCTCTGGCGGCCGTGGCCGCGCCCTGGCTGGCCCCGCACGATCCGATCCGGAATGACCTCTCCCGCACCCTGGCCCCGCCCGGCGCGCCCGGGCACCTGCTCGGCACCGACAACCTGGGCCGGGACATCCTGAGCCGGATCATCTTCGGCAGTCGCATCTCGCTCACCGTGGGCCTGGTGGTGCAGAGCGCCGCGGTCGGCATCGGCACGGTGCTGGGGCTGCTGGCCGGCTACTACGGCGGCTGGCTCGATGACGGCGTCTCCGGTCTGACCAACATCATGTTCGCGTTCCCGCGCTTTCTGTTCGCGCTGGCCATCATGGCGGTGCTGGGCGCGAGCCTCTACAATGTCTTCATCGCGCTGGGCGTGGTGGGCTGGCCCACGATCTGCCGCCTCGTGCGCGGGGAAGTGCTGGCGCTCAAGGCGGAGGACTTCGTGGAGGCGGCGCGGGCGAACGGGGCGTCGGATGTGCGCATCATGGTCCGCCACATCCTCCCCAACACCCTGGGCCCCATCATCGTCGCCGCGACCCTCGGCGTGGCGGGCGCCATCCTGGCCGAGGCCAGCCTGAGCTTCCTCGGGTTGGGCGCGCAGCCGCCGGCGCCGAGCTGGGGCTCGATGCTGAGCCGTGGCCGCGCCTACATCTGGAGTGCGCCGTGGATGACGTTTTTCCCGGGCCTGGCGATCTTCGTGGCGATCCTGGGGCTGAACCTGCTGGGCGACGGCCTCCGGGACGTGCTCGACCCGCGGATCCGGCACTGAAGGAGGAGCACGCCCCCTTTCGGCGTCTGCGTCAGCGCGAGGTCCAGTCGTACGATGCGTCGTGCGGGCTGCCCGGGCGCTGCCCAGGCCGACCAGCACGACGAGCAGGGCGAGTCGCATCTGTTCCACGATCGTACCGGGGTCGGGCCAGGGGGTGCCCATCGCCGCGTGGCCCCGGGGGATCCTGTGGCGCCGTCGCCAGCCGGTGCGCGGAAAGACCGCGTGCCGCCGGGGAATGGAAACATGGAGGTCGTCGGCTGCGTTATACAGTGCATGGCAGCGAGGGGGCACCTGACGTCGATGCACCCGACACAAGTGCAGCGCCCCGTGGCAGCGCACTCGGCCGCCCCCCAGCGGCTGCTGGCCGCGATCGTCGCGCTGGCGATCGCTCTGGCCTTCGCACCCGCGCAGGCGGCTGGGCCCGCAGCGCAGCCGCCCCCCGAGGCGCCCTCAGGCGCCCAGGCCTTCGCGCACGTCCAGCACCTGGCCGGCGTCATCGGCCCGCGCCCTGCCGGTACACCCGCCGAGCGCCAGGCAGCCGACTACCTGGCCGCGACCCTGCGCCAGCACGGCTATCCGGTCGAGATGCACGCCTTCCCATTCCCTTTCTTCGAGGCGCGGCGGGTCGATGTGCAGGTGGCGGGCGCGACTCCCCGCACGCTCGCGGCCCAGGCCCTCTTCCTCTCGGCGGCGACACCGCCCGGCGGGGTGGAGGCCGACGTGGTCGTCGCCGGGCTGGGGCGGCCCGAGGACTACGAGGGCCGTCGCGCCGACGGGGCGATCGTGCTGGTGGAGCGTGGCATGATCACCTTCCGCGAGAAGGTGACCCACGCGGCAGCGCGCGGCGCGGCGGCGGTGGTGGTCTACAACAACCAGCCCGGCCTGGTGGCGGGCACGCTGGGGCAGCGCAGCGAGATCCCGGCCGTCATCGTCTCGCAGGACGACGGCCGCGCCCTGGTCGAGGCCGTGCAGCGCGGCGGCCTGCGGCTGCGCCTGGTGGTAGACGCCGTGCACGAGACCCGCACCGCCGCCAACGTCGTGGCCACCAGGCGCGGGGCGACGCAGCCCGACGCGATCGTGGTGGTCGGCGCGCACTTCGATTCGGTGCCGGGCAGCCCGGGCGCCAACGACAACGCCTCGGGCGTGGCGGCGGTGCTGGAGGCGGCGCGGGTGCTGGCGGACGCGCCGCTGGCCCGCACGGTGCAGTTCGTGCTGTTCTCGGCCGAAGAGCTCGGACTGCACGGCTCGGCGGCCTTCGTGAGCGAGCGGCGCGCCGGCGTGATGGCCATGGTCAACCTCGACATGGTCGGCTGGGGCGACCGCCTGATGGCCGGCAACGGCTCGGGGCGCGATGACGGTCCCGTGGGCGCGGCGCTGGAGGTGGGGCGGCGCCTGGGCATCGAGATCACGCGCTTTCGCGCCACGGCCAGCGACCACACGAGCTTCGAGCGTGCCGGCGTGCCCGCCGTGTTCCTGCACCGCGGCGTGGATCCGCACCACCACCGGCCGACCGACGTGCCGGCGAACATCGCCCCCGGCCACCTGGAGGAGGCGGGACGGCTCGTCGCGGCGCTGGTGCAGGAACTGGCGGGCGCGCGCAGCGCGCGGCGTCCTCCGGCGCGGGTGCGGGGCTGACGGCTCAGGCCCGGTCGGCTACCACCAGGTGTGCCGGTCGGCGTAGTACTCCGCCGGCGCCGTGGGGTGCTCCGCGCGGAATGCCCGGTAGGCGGCCAGCAGGCGCCGGTACCGTGCATCCGACGAGCGCAGCTGCCGGTGCGGGTAGTCGATGAGGAAGCGCTCGACCTTCCACATGTTGCGGCGGTTCAAGCGCCAGTCGTAACCGCCCAGCGCGCGCAGATCGACCACCGCGTATCCCACCACGCGCCCCGTAAAATCCACGTAGGGCGGGTAGTAGCTCCAGACCATGTCGCGGATCGAGCGGAATACGGGCCGCCGGCCGTGCAGGCCCGCGTCGCGCGAGCGCCCCACCGCACCCCAGCGGCCTCGATGACGGAAGACGAAGACGACGTGGTCGAGGTTGTCCTTCGACTCGAGGCTGAGCACGAGCGGCGGGTAGCCGTGCTGCTCCATGATGACGGTGGCCGCCAGCGCGGCCTCCAGGCAGTGGGCCTCGCCGGCGCGCACGACCTCGCGAAACGAGCGCAGCGTGGTCCCCACACAGTGGTGGCAGTAGCGCAGGGACCGCAGCCACCGCTGGACCTGCCGCGGAGTGCGATGGGCCTCGATGATCGCGCATTCCTTCCGGGTGAACGCGTCGCGGGGCGGGGGGCCCGGTGACCTGGGTGCGCTGTGCCGGTCAGACAACGCCGACGGGGACCACGCGGCGGAACGGGTAGAGGATCCGGCCGTCCGGGCGGGAGGGAGAGGCGTCGCGCAGGCGGCGCCGGTCAGGGGCCCGGCGGGTGCCGGCGATCTCGCCCTGGTGCACGTGCTTCGGCATGCGACCTCCCATCGGGCGCCGGGCTCCGGATCGGAGTCCGCGCGCCGGGGCGTTGTTCGGCGGACACCGGGCCGTCCCTGCGGGCGCCGCGCCGTTGCCCGTCGCGGCGCTGGATGCTACACTGGCCCCAGCCAACTTTATAGCAGACCTTCGGGGCAGGGTGAGCCGGGCCGCACGCGTGTCCGGCAATTCCCGATCGGCGGTAGAGCCCGCGAGCCAGCCGCGTTGCACAGGCGCGGCGGCAGGATCCGGTGAGACTCCGGAGCCGACGGTACAGTCCGGATGGGAGAAGGTCCAGCCCCCACGGGGCGAGGTGGCGTGTGGCGCCGTCTTGCACCGTGACGGCGGTGTGTCCGCGCCCGGGAGGTCTGTCACCCCGGGCGTGAGCGTTTGTGGCCACGGGTGCCCGTGACATCCAGCGCGCAGACGACCTCCGCTACATGGAGGAGGCCCTGGCGCTGGCCGCGCGCGCGGCTGGCCGCACGAGCCCTAACCCCATGGTCGGCGCCGTGGTGGTCGCCGGCGGCGAGGTCGTGGGCCGCGGCTTCCACGCCAGAGCGGGCGAGCCGCACGCGGAGATCCTGGCGCTGCGCGAGGCCGGCGCGCGGGCCCGCGGCGCCACGGTGTACGTGACCCTGGAGCCCTGCGCGCACCAGGGCCGCACGGGCCCCTGCGCCGAGGCGCTGATCGCCGCGGGCGTGCGCCGGGTGGTGGCGGCCATGGCGGACCCCGATCGCCAGGTGCGCGGCCGGGGGTTCGAGCGCCTCCGCGCGGCGGGCGTCGAGGTCGAGGTGGGGCTGCTCGAGAACCGGGCGCGCCGGCTGAACGAAGCCTTCGTCAAGCACCGCGCCACGGGCCTGCCCTTCGTCACGCTGAAGTGGGCGATGAGCCTGGACGGGCGCATCGCCGGTGCCGGCGGCCGGCCGGTGGCGATCACGGGCGAGGCCGCCCGGCGCTTCGCGCACGGGCTGCGGGACACGCACGACGTGGTGCTGGTCGGCGTGGGGACGGTGCTGGCCGACGACCCGCTGCTGACCTGCCGCCTGCCTGGCGGGCGCAACCCGATGCGCGTGGTCGTGGACTCCCGGCTGCGCACACCGCCCACCGCGCGGGTCGTGGCCACGGCCGCCGAGACCCCGACGCTGGTGGCGACGACGGCCGCGGCGCCTGCAGAGCGCGTCGCCGCGCTCCGCCGCGCGGGCGTGGAGGTGCTGGTGCAGGCGCACGCGGAGCCCCGCGTGCGCCTGTCGTCCCTGCTGGAGGAGCTGGGCCGGCGCGGGGCACTGGCCGTGCTGGTGGAGGGTGGGGCCGAGGTCCACGCGGCCTTCCTGGCAGCGGGGCTGGCCGACAAGGTGATCGCGCTGGTGGCGCCGGTGCTCATCGGGGGTGCGGGCGCGCCGGCGGCAGGGGTGCAGCCGGCCGGTCTGGACGCCGGGCCTCCCGCGGCGCGGCGTCTGCGCGACGTGCGGGTGATCACCGGGCTCGACGGCGACGTGGCGATCGAGGGGTACCTCGGCAGTCTCCCCGGCCCGGACGGCGGCGGCGACGACGGTGACCGTCGGCCCGACGGGGAGGCGTGATGTTCACCGGGATCGTGGAAGCGCTGGGCGAGGTGGTAACGGTCGAACCCGCGACGGGCGGTGGCGGTGCCCGCCTGCGCGTGCGCGCCGGCGGGCTGGCGGAGGGCGCACGCGCGGGCGACTCGATCGCGGTCGACGGCGTCTGCCTGACCATCACGGCCCAGGACGGCGGAGTCTTCACCGCCGACCTGGCCGCCGAGACCCTGCGCCGGACCACGCTGGGACGCCTGCGGCCCGGCGACCGCGTGAACCTGGAGCGGCCGCTGCGCGTGGACCAGCGTCTGGGCGGGCACATCGTGCAGGGTCACGTGGACGGCGTCGGGACCGTGGCGGCGGTACGGCCCGAGGGCGACGGTGCCTGGATGGAGATCACGCCGCCGCCAGCGCTGCTGCGCTATCTCGTCGAGAAGGGCTCGGTGGCCGTCGATGGCGTCAGCCTCACGGTGGCGGCGCTGCCCGCGCCCGACCGCTTCGCGGTGGCGCTCGTTCCCCACACGCTGGCGGCCACCACGCTGGGCCGGCGCCGGCCGGGCGATGCGGTGAACCTGGAGGCGGACATCCTGGCCAAATACGTGCAGCGGTTGCTGGAAGGAGCGCGTCAGCCATGAACGAGACATCGGAGGTCGCCACGCGGCCGTTCGCGACCGTCGAGGAGGCCGTCGAAGAGATCCGCGCGGGGCGGATGCTCATCGTGGTGGACGACGAGGATCGCGAGAATGAGGGCGACGTGGTGATGGCGGCGCAGTTCGCCACGCCCGAGACGATCAACTTCATGATCACCCACGCGCGCGGGCTGGTCTTCGTGCCCATGACGGCCGAGCGGTGCGAGCAGCTGAAGCTGCCGCCGATGGTCACCGAGAACACGTCGCTGTTCGGCACCGCATTCACGGTCTCGGTGGACGCGCGCAGCGCTACGACCGGCGTCTCGGCCTACGAGCGGGCCGTGACGGTGCGCCTCCTGGCCGATCCGGCCACGCGGCCCGACGACCTGGTACGGCCCGGGCACGTCTTCCCCACGAGCGCCGCGCCCGGGGGCGTGCTGCGGCGCGCCGGCCACACCGAGGCGATCGTGGACCTGACGCGCATGGCCGGCCTGCACCCCGTGGGGGTGGCATGCGAGATCGTCCACGACGACGGCACCATGGCCCGCCTGCCCCAGCTGCAGCAGTTCGCGGCGCGCTGGGGCCTGAAGATCCTCCTGCTGCGGGACCTGATCGCCCACCGTCTGCGCACCGATCGCTTCGTCCAGCGCGAGGGGACCACCAGGCTGCCCACGGTCGTCGGCGAGTTCACGGCCGTCGTCTACGACAACCTGCTGGACGGCTCCGAGCACCTGGCGCTGGTCAAGGGGACCGTGGAC
This sequence comes from Candidatus Fervidifonticultor secundus, assembly GCA_031459385.1. Taxonomy (GTDB): domain Bacteria; phylum Sysuimicrobiota; class Sysuimicrobiia; order Sysuimicrobiales; family Humicultoraceae; genus Fervidifonticultor; species Fervidifonticultor secundus. The sequence goes on from JAVKIP010000016.1 coordinate 12,886, forward strand.
GACGGCGCGCCGGTGCTGGTGCGCATGCACTCCGAGTGCCTCACCGGCGAGGTCTTCGGCTCGTTGCGCTGCGACTGCCGCGAGCAGCTGCAGGCGGCGATGCGCGCTGTGGAGCGCGAAGGGCGCGGGGTCATCGTCTACATCCGCCAGGAGGGCCGGGGCATCGGCCTGGGCAACAAGATCCGGGCCTATGCGCTGCAGGACCAGGGCCGCGACACGGTGGAAGCCAATGAACTGCTGGGCTTCCCTCCCGACCCGCGGGACTACGGGGTGGGCGCGCAGATCCTGGTGGACCTGGGCGTGCGGCAGATCCGCCTGCTGACCAACAACCCGCAGAAGCGCGCGGGGCTGGAGGGCTACGGGCTGCAGATCGTCGAGCGCGTGCCGCTGGAGATCGCGCCGAACCCCGAGAACTACGCGTACCTCAAGGCGAAGCGCCACCGGCTGGGCCACCTGCTGACCATCGAGTAGGACGACGATGGGCCAGGTCTACGACGGCAGCGACGACGCCACCGGCCTGCGCTTTGCGGTCGCTGTCAGCCGCTACAACGAGGCGATCACCGCGCGCCTGCTCGCCTCGTGTCGCCGCGTCCTCGAAGCGCGCGGGGCGGCTGCGGTGGACGTGGCGTGGGTGCCGGGGGCCCTGGAGCTGCCGCTGGTGGCGCGGCGCCTGGCCGCCACTGGCCGCTACCACGCCGTGATCGCGCTGGGCTGCGTCATCAGGGGCGAGACGCTGCACTTCGAGCTGGTGGCCCGCGAGGCAGCGGCGGGGTTGAGCCGGGTGGCGCTGGAGACCGGCGTGCCGGTCATCAACGAGGTCCTGGCGGTCTACGCGCCGGCGCAGGCCCACGAACGGGCGGGCGGCCGGCTCGACCGCGGCGTGGAAGCCGCACAGGCGGCCGTCCACATGGCCACGCTGATGCGGCAGCTCGCGGCGGCGAAGCCGGGGCCCGCCGAGCACGGGTGCCAGCCGTGAGCGAGAGCACCGGCGTCACCCTGTTCCTGCACGGCCGCGTGCACGCCGACGCCGGATCCGCCCCGGCCGCGGGCGCGCACGGGGCGGACGGCGGGCTCGCCGTGGCGGGCGGGCGGGTACTCGCCGTCGGGCCGGCAGCCGACCTCCGCGAGGCGTTCCCCCGCGCGCACCGCGTCGACCTGGGCGGCCGGCCGGTCTTCCCCGGCCTCGTCGACGCCCACGTCCACCTTGTGGCCTGCGGGTTGAGGCTGCTCCACGTCGAGCTGCGCGGCACACGCTCAATCGCCGACGCGGTGCGCCGCCTGGCCGACGCTGCCGCGCGCCTGCCGCCCGACGCCTGGGTCCTCGGCCGGGGCTGGGACAAGAACATCTGGGTGGAGGATCGCTTCCCCACCCGTGCCGATCTCGACCCGCTGCTCCCTGACCGGCCGGTGGCGTGCACGAGCAAGGACGGGCACCTGCTGTGGGTCAATACGGCGGCGCTGCGCCGGGCGGGCATCACGCGCGAGACCCCCGACCCGCCTGGGGGCGCCATCGGCCGCGGCCCCGACGGCGCGCCCGACGGCCTCCTGAAGGAAGAGGCCGGCAGGTTGGTGCGGCGCGCGATGCCGCCGCCGTCGGCTGCCATGCGTGAGGCGGCGATCCGGGTGGCCACCGCCGAGTTCCACCGGCTCGGGCTCACGGGTGTGCACGCCTTCACCGGCGGGGGCGACGAGGGCGCCGAGCAGTTCGCCGCGCTGCAGGTGCTGTGGGCGCGCGGGGACCTCGCGCTGCGCACGGTGGCCACGATCCCCGACCACCTGCTGGACGCGGTGGTGGCGGCCGGCCTGCGCACGGGCTTCGGTGATCCGTTGCTGCGCCTGGGGCCGGTGAAGATCTTCGCCGACGGCACGCTGGGCTCGCAGACTGCGTGGATGCTCGAGCCGTTCGAGGGGCAGCCGCAGAACACGGGGATCGTCGTGCGCACCCCCGACGAACTGGACGCGCTGGTGCGGCGCGCGGTGGCCGCGGGCGTGGCCACGGCCACCCACGCCATCGGCGATGGCGCCATCCGGGCGGTGCTCGACGTCCTCGAGCGGCATGCGGTGGCCTCCGCGCGCGCCGGCGTGCGCCACCGCATCGAGCACGTGCAGCTGCTCCACCGCGACGACCTGCCACGCCTGGGGCGGCTGGGGGTGGTGGCCTCGATGCAGCCGATCCACGCCACGGCCGACCGCGACGTGGCCGAGCGCTACTGGGGCAGCCGCGCCCGGTGGGCGTACGCCTGGCAGTCCCTGCTCCAGACCGGGGCGGTGCTGGCCTTCGGGTCGGACGCGCCGGTGGAAACGCCCGACCCCTGGCGCGGGCTCTTCGCGGCGGTGACGCGCCGGCGCGAGGACGAGCCCGGTGCGTCGCCCTGGGTCCCCGACGAGTGCCTGACCCTCGAGCAGGCGCTGCGGGCCTACACCCAGGGCGCGGCGTACGCTGCCGGTGCCGAGCGCGACTGGGGGCGGCTGGCGCCGGGCTGCGTTGCCGACTTCATCGTGCTGGACCGCGATCCGTACGGGAGCGCGCCCGACGACCTCCTGCGGGTGCAAGTGCTGGCCACGGTGGTCGACGGCCGGGTCCGCTACGCCGCCGGGCCGCTGGCGGGCCTGGAAGGCGCGCCGGGTGCCGGCGCCGGGGCGGCGACCAGAGGAGGAGGCGACCTGTGAAGGACTCCGTGCTCCTGGAAGAGCTCTCGTGGCCCGAGGTGGAGGAGGCGCTGGCGCGCGGCGTGCGCACCGTGGTGATCGTGACGGCGTCGACCGAGCAGCACGGCCCGCACCTGCCCCTGGGGACCGACGCGGCCATCGGCCAGGCCGTGGGCGAGCGGCTGGCGCGCCGGCTGGGCGGGCTGCTGGCGCCGGTGATCCGGCCGGCCTGTTCGGATCACCACCTGGCCTTTCCCGGCAGCCTCTCGCTCCCGCAGGAGGTGTTCATCCAGACAGTGATGGCCTGCGTGCGGTCGCTGGTCCCGCACGGCTTCGAGGTGTTCGTGCTGCTCTCGTCCCACGGCGGCAACTTCGGGCCGCTCGAGATTGCGGCGCGGCGCCTGCGCGAGGAGTACGCGCAGGCCAACGTCCGCATCGTGGCCGTCGCCGGCGGGGAGGCGTTGCTGGAGATGGTGCGCGTGATGGTGGACACCGCCGCGGCGCTGGGCGCGCCGCAGGACGTGGACGCGATCCACGCCGACGCCTGCGAGACGTCGATCATGATGGCGCTGCACCCCCACCTGGTGGACGCCGCGGGGCGCGCGCGGGGCTACCTGGGCCGGATCGACACCGAGGAACTGTTCCGCCGAGGGCTGCGGGCGATCACGCCCAACGGCATCCTGGGGGACGCCACCGTCGCCAGTCCCGAGATCGGCCGCGCTGTCCTGGACCGGCTCACAGACCACCTGGCGGCCGCGGTGGAACGGCAGCTGCAGGCATGACGGTCGCGCGATGGGCCCGGCGCTAGGAACGCAGCGGCTGCTGGACCTCGTCGTCGGGCGTCTCGAAGCGCGCGCCCCGAGGAATCGCCCGGTGCCCGCAGATCGGACACTCGTACCAGACGTAGTCCGGCATGTGGAGGAAGTAGCGCAGGTCCATCACCGTCTCGCAGTTGGGGCAGGTCAGTTCCTGCGGAGGCATGACCAGCCCTCCTGGGCTCCCCGGCGGGGTCGTTCGTGACCGCCGGGCCGGCCTCCTGCCGGACGTGCTGCAACCTCGCCCAGGCGGCGTCGCCGCGGGAGGCGGCGACCCCGCACCCTCCTCAGCGCTGCTTCATCCCTGCCTGCGCGGCGGCGAAGTAGCGCGCGACCTCGTCCCAGTTGACGACGTTCCACCAGGCCTGCAGGTAGTCGGCCCGCCGGTTCTGATACTTGAGGTAGTAGGCGTGCTCCCACACGTCTACGCCCAGCACCGGCGCCTGCCCGTCCATGATGGGGGTATCCTGGTTCGGCGTGCTCACCACGGCCAGCGTGCCGTCCAGTCCGAGCACGACCCAGGCCCAGCCGCTCCCGAACCGGGCCAGGCCCGCGGCGTTCACCGCCTCCTTCATCTTGTCCACCGAGCCGAAGGCCGCGCTGATGGCGTCGGCCAGGGCTCCCGAGGGCGCCGCCGGGCCGCCGGGCTTCATGATCTCCCAGAACATCGTGTGGTTGTAGTGCCCGCCGCCGTTGTTGCGCACGGCGGTCCGGATGCTCTCGGGGACTGCGGTCAGGTTGGCCAGCAGGTCCTCGATGGACCGGCCGGCGAGTTCGGGCGCGCTCTCCAGCGCCTTGTTGAGGTTGGTGACATAGGTGCCGTGGTGCCGGTCGTGGTGGATCCGCATCGTCAGCTCGTCGATGTGCGGCTCGAGCGCGTTGTACGCGTACGGCAGCGGGGGCAGTTCGAACGGCATGGGCTTCTCCTCCTCCAAAGCGTCGCGCCCCTGGCGCCGCGCCAGGCCCGGAACTATCCGCGCAGGGGACAGGTGACAGGTTCGCGGCGGGCGGCGGTCCTCCCTGCCTGGGCACGCGGTGGCCAGGCGGGGACTAAACGCAGGCGCCCCGACGCAGTGTTACAGTAAGTAGGCGAGAGGGATGGGGATGCACGCGGAGGACCAGCGGTTGCTGGAGGCGTTCCGGCGCGGGGAGGAAAGCGCGTTCTCCGCGCTCGTCATCAAGTACCGCGAGACGGTCTACCGGCTCGCCCGTCGGATGCTGGGGAACCACGAAGATGCTGCGGACGCCACGCAGGAGGTGTTCCTCCGCGCCTACCGCGCCCTGGCGCGCTTCGACGGCCGCTCGAAGCTGTCGACCTGGCTGTACCGCGTGACCGTGAACCTCTGCCTGGACATGCGGGAGCGGGGCGCGCGCCAGCCCGTGGTTGTGGAGGTCGAGACCGCGGCGGAGGCGGCGCTCGGGCCCGGCCTGGCAGACGAGGCTGCCGGCCGCGAGACCGGCCGCCTCGTCCGCCGGGCGATCGCGGGGCTCCCGCCGCGGCAGCGGGCCATGGTAGCCCTGCGGCTCTACCACGACCTGCCCTACCAGGAGATCGCACGCATCATGAGATGCTCGGAGGGCACGGTGAAGGCCACGATGTTCGCCGCGCTGCGCACGCTGCGTCGTGCGCTGGCGGCGCAGGGGGTGCGCGGGTGAGCCTGCCCTGCCGGGAGGCGCTGGAGCGCGCGGTGGAGATGGTGACGGGATCGGTTCCGCCCGATGCGCGGGCGCCCGTGCTGGCGCACCTGGCTTCGTGTGCGGCGTGCCGGGACGAGGTGGCGGCGCTGGAGGCGACCGCCGCGTTCCTGCGCCGGCACGCGCCGGACGCGCCGCCGGGGTTCTGGCCCGGCTTCATGGGGTGCCTGGAGCGCCGCCTGGCCCGCGAGCGCCTGCCGGCCGGCGTTTGCCTGCGGCGCTGGCTCGCCGCCCCGTCGCGCGCGTGGGCGGTCGCGGCCGCTGCGGTGGCGACCGTTGTCGGGCTCGCGGTCGCCGTCCGCGTGGTCCCGCCGGCGCCAGCGGGCGATCCCGATCTGGCGCGGGCGCGCGGCCTGGTGACCGAGACGATGACCACCACGCTGCCCGCACTGGACGAGACGCTGGACCTCTGGCGGCTGGGACTCACCGAGCCCACCGCGGTGTTCGCCCGCGGAGACCGCTAAGGTGCGCACGGCGCGCCCCGCGCTCCCCGGGACCGGAGGCCAGCCAGCGCGCCTGACGGCCGCGGTGCTGGTCGCGCTGGTCGCGCTGGCCCTGCCGGCGGTCGGCCAGGAGCCGCGCTCGACGCCACCGCGCCCCGAGCGCATCATCGAGGCGCTGCTGATCTGGCGCCTGGTGGATGAGCTCGACCTCACCGAGGGGCAGATCGCCCGCATCTTCCCGCGCCTGCGGGCGCTGAAGGAGATCCGGCTGGAGATGGGCCGGCGCATCCGGCCCCTCGTGAAGGACCTGCGCCAGCTGCTGGCCGCGCAACCGCGTGACGAGGAGCTGATCCGGGCCCGCATGGCCGAACTGAACCAGCTGCGCGCCGAGATGGAGCGGCGCCGGCGGGAGCAGCTCCAGGGCATCGCCGAGGCGCTGTCGCCGCACCAGCAGGTCCGCTTCATCCTGATCCAGGACACCTTCGAGGTCGAAACCCTGCGCCTGCTGGACGCGGCGCGGCGGCTGGCGGAAGAGCAGAGCCGCCGCTAGGCCCCGCCGCCGGTGCCGGCGCGCCGCACCGCCCACCCGCCCCGGTCCCACAGGAGACGCCCCCCGCCGCGGTGTAGACACCCTGCGCATGGAACGCATCGCCTCGCGCGTCGATCTACGCAGCCCGGAGTTCGAGGCCAACCGCCGCCACCACGAGGCCCTGGTCGCGCAGCTGCGCGCGCGTCTGGACCTGGTGCGCCAGGGCGGCGGCGAGCGGGCCCGGCGCCGGCAGCGCGAGCTGGGCAAGCTGCCCGTGCGCGAGCGCGTCGACTTGTTGCTGGATCCCGGCTCGCCGTTCCTGGAGCTGTCGCCGCTGGCGGCGTGGGAGATGTACGGCAACGAGGCGCCGGCGGCCGGGATCGTCACCGGCATCGGCCGCGTCGCGGGCCAGGAGATCATGATCGTGGCCAACGACGCGACGGTGAAGGGCGGCACCTACTACCCCATGACGGTGAAGAAGCACGTCCGGGCCCAGGAGATCGCCCTGGCCAACCGCCTGCCCTGCGTCTACCTGGTGGACTCCGGCGGCGCGTTCCTCCCGCTGCAGGCCGAGGTCTTCCCCGACCGCGACCACTTCGGCCGCATCTTCTACAACCAGGCGCGGCTGTCGGCTGCGGGCCTCGCGCAGATCGCGGCCGTGATGGGCTCGTGCACCGCGGGCGGGGCCTACGTGCCCGCCATGAGCGACGAGGCCGTGATCGTCAAGGGGACCGGCACGATCTTCCTGGGCGGCCCGCCGCTGGTGCGGGCCGCGACCGGCGAGGACGTCACGGCGGAGGACCTGGGCGGCGCCGACGTGCACGCCCGGCGCTCGGGCGTGGTGGACCACTACGCCGTCGACGACCGCGACGCGCTGCGCATCGTGCGTCACATTGTGAGCACGTTGAACCGGCGGAAGGCGCCGGAGGCGGACATCGTCCCGCCGGAGCCTCCTGCCTACGATCCGCGGGAGCTCTACGGGATCGTTCCCGCCGACCTGCGCCGGCCCTACGACGTGCGCGAGGTGATCGCCCGCATCGTGGACGGCAGCCGCTTCCACGAGTTCAAGGCGCTGTACGGGACGACGCTGGTCTGCGGCTTCGCCCGCATCCATGGCGTGCTGGTCGGGGTCGTCGCCAACAACGGCGTGCTCTTCGTCGACAGCGCCGAGAAGGGGGCGCACTTCATCGAGCTGTGCGGTCAGCGCCGCATCCCGCTGGTCTTCCTGCAGCACATCACCGGGTTCATCGTGGGCCGGCAGGCCGAGGCGGCGGGGATCGCGCGGGCCGGGGCCAAGATGGTGCACGCCGTGGCGACCTGCGGGGTGCCCCGGTTCACGGTGATCATCGGCGGGTCCTACGGCGCGGGCAACTACGCCATGTGCGGCCGAGCCTACGAGCCCCGCTTCCTGTTCATGTGGCCCAACGCCCGCATCAACGTCATGGGCCCCGAGCAGGCCGCGGGGGTGCTCGTCACCGTCAAGCGCGAGCAGCTGGCGCGAGAGGGAAAGACCCTGGCCCCGGAGGACGAGGACGCCATCGTGCGGCCGATCCTCGAGAAGTACGAGCGCGAGGGCAGCCCGTACTACAGCACCGCGCGCCTGTGGGACGACGGCGTCATCGATCCCGCCCAGACCCGCGACGTGCTGGGACTGGCCATCTCGGCGGCGCTGAACGCCCCGGTCGAGGCCGCCCGGCCCGGCGTCTTCCGGATGTGAGCCCGTGAGCGACGTGCTCCGCCTCCTGCGCCAGGGCCCCGCTCTGCACGTGCTGCTGGCGCGGCCGGAGGTCCACAACGCCCTCGACGCCCGGCTGATCGCCGCGCTGACAGAGGCGTTCACGGCGGCCGCGGCGGATCCGGCCGTGCGCTACGTGGTGCTGGCGGGCGAGGGTCCGTCGTTCTGCGCGGGCGCCGACCTGGGCTGGATGCGCGCGTCCCTGGACCTCCCCGCTGACGAGAACCGCGCCGATGCGGCGCGGCTGGCGGCGATGCTGGACGCGCTCGTAGCCTGCCCGAAGCCGGTGATCGCGTCGGTGCACGGCGCGACGCTCGGCGGCGGCGTGGGTCTGGTGGCGGCCTGCGACCTCGCCGTGGCGACGCCCGATGCGACGTTCGGCCTCACAGAGGTGCGATTGGGGCTGGTGCCCGCCATGATCTTCCCGTTCCTGCTGCGCAAGGCCGTCCGGCACCTGGTGCTGCAGGCCGCGTTGACCGGCGAGCGGTTCGGCGTGGCGCAGGCGCAGGCGATGGGGCTGGTCAACGCCGTTGCGGAGGACCGTGGGGTTGTGATCGCGCGCTGGGCGCAGGCGGTCCTCGCTGCCGGCCCGCAGGCGCTCGGCGGCGTCAAGGCGCTGTTCGCTGCCGTGCCACAGCTGTCGTGGGAGGACGCGCGGCGGTACACGGTGGACCTCATCGCCCGCGTGCGCGCCGGGGCGGAGGCGCAGGAGGGGATGCGCGCGTTCCTCGAGCGGCGTCGGCCGGCGTGGGGCTCCGACGAGACCGGTGCTGCCGGCCCGGGCGGGCGCTGATGTTCTCCACGGTCCTGGTTGCCAACCGCGGCGAGATCGCCGTGCGGATCATCCGCACCTGCCGGGAGCTCGGCGTCCGCGCTGTGGCTGTCTACTCCGAGGCGGACGCGGCTGCGCCGCACGTGGCCCTCGCCGACGAGGCGATCCCGATCGGCCCGGCCGAGCCCGCCCGGTCGTACCTGGACGGCGCCCGCCTCATCGACGCCGCGCGGCGCGCCGGGGCGGAGGCGGTGCATCCAGGCTACGGGTTCCTGGCCGAGGATGCCGGGTTTGCGCGGGCGTGCGCGGACGCCGGCCTGGTCTTCATCGGGCCGCCGGCCGAGGTCATCGCGCGCTTCGGCGACAAGACCGCAGCGCGGCGCCTGGCCACCGAGGCCGGGGTGCCGGTGGTGCCGGGCGTGGAGGAGGCGCCCGACGACGGCGCGCTGTGGGACGCAGCGGCGCGCCTGGGCTTTCCGCTGCTGGTGAAGGCGGCTGCGGGCGGGGGCGGACGCGGGATGCGCGTGGTCCACCGGCCCGACGACCTCCCGGCGGCCGTCGCTGCCGCGCGGCGAGAGGCCCGGGCGGCGTTCGGGAGCGACGCGGTCTTCCTCGAGCGGCTGCTGGAGCGGTGGCGCCACGTCGAGGTGCAGGTGCTGGCGGACGCGCACGGGGGCGTCGTGCACCTGGGCGAGCGCGAGTGCAGCGTGCAACGCCGCTACCAGAAGGTCGTCGAGGAAGCGCCGTCGCCCGCAGTGGACCCGCCGCTGCGGGAGGCGCTCGGCGAAGCCGCCGTACGCCTGGCGCGGGCCGCCGGCTACGTCAACGCCGGGACGATCGAGTTCCTGGTCGATGGCCGCACGTTCTTCTTCCTCGAAGCCAACACCCGGCTGCAGGTCGAGCATCCGGTCACCGAGCTGGTGGCCGGGGTCGACCTGGTCGCCGCCCAGCTGCGCATCGCGGCCGGCGAGCCGCTGGCCTGGCGGCAGGAGGATCTCGCCCCGCGCGGGTGGGCGATCGAGGCGCGCGTCTACGCCGAGGATCCCGAGGCGGAGTTCGCCCCATCGCCCGGTCGCGTGTTGCACCTGGCAGAGCCGCACCTGCCCGGCGTGCGCATCGACTCGGGCGTCGCCGCAGGGGTGGAGATCCCGCCGTTCTACGATCCGCTGCTCGCGAAGCTCATCGCCTGGGGCACCGATCGGGAGCACGCGCGGCGCCGCCTGGAGCGGGCGCTGGCCGAGTACGTGATCCTCGGGCCGCGAACCAACGTCTCGTTCCTGCGGGCCGTCGTGGGCCATCCCGCGTTCGCGGCGGGCGCGCTGACCACCGGCTTCCTGGCCGAGGAGTTCGCCGGCTGGCGGCGCCCCGAACCGCCCGAGGCCGTCGTCGCCGTCGCTGCGGTGCTGGCGGCCGTGCACGAGACGCCGCCCGCACCGCCCGGGCGCGGCGTGCGCCCGGGGCCGACTTGCGCCGACCCCTGGGCGTACCTCACCGGCTGGCGCCTGGGATGAGTACGCGCGTCGTGCTGCAGGTCGGCACGCAGACGCTCACCGCTGAGGTGCGGGGCGATTTCGCCGCGGCGCACGAGCGCTCCGCCGGGCCTCTGTCTGCGGCCGGACACCCAGCCCTCGCCCAGGGCGTACGGGCCGAGGTCGTGCTGGCCGGGGGGACGACACCGCTGCGCGTGGCCCTGCAACAGCTGGGACCGGGCCGGTACCTGGCGACCGTCGACGGGCAGACCCTGCTCGTGCACCACGCCGCCTGGGGCACGGTGCACCATGTGCACGCCGCGGGCGCGGACTTCACCTTCCGCCGCGTGCACCCGCACGCCCCGGACGCGGCTGCGCTGGGGGGTGGCGATGCGCCACCATACGTCCCCGTCGCGTCGCCGCCGGCGGGCATCACGGCCGGTGCGACACCGTCGCCTGCAGCCGGCGCCACCCGCCAGGCGCGTGCCCCCATGCCCGGCGTGGTGACACGCGTGCTGGTGGCCGAGGGGCAGGCCGTCGCCGCCGGCCAGCCGCTCTGCGTCCTCGAGGCCATGAAGATGGAGACCCTGGTCGAGGCGCCAGCCGCCGGGCGAGTGGTGCGCATCACCGTCGCGCCGGGGACGCAGGTCGACGGCGGGGCGGTACTCGTGGACCTCGAGGCGCCGGCGTGAGCCTGCGCTATCCGGGCAGCGTGCGCGTGGTCGAGGTCGGGCCGCGCGACGGCCTGCAGAACGAAGCCGGCGTCGTGCCGGTCGACGCCAAGGTGCGCTTCGTCGAGCTGCTGGCCGACGCGGGGCTGCCCGTCATCGAGGTCGGCGCGTTCGTGCGCCCCGACCGCGTGCCGCAGATGGCCGACACCGACCAGGTGCTCCGTCGGCTTGCCCCCCGCCCCCACACCACCTACGTCGTCCTGGTGCCCAACCGCCGCGGCCTGGAGCGAGCGATCGCAGCCGGCGCCCGCACCGTCGCCGTCTTCACGGCCGCCTCCGAGGCGTTCGCCCGGGCCAACATCGGCATGTCGGTGGACGCATCCCTCGACGTCTTCCGCGACGTCGTTCGGGAGGCGGCGGCGCAGGGGATCGGCGTCCGCGGCTACGTCTCCACGGCCTGGTGGTGCCCGTACTCGGGCCCCGTGGCCCCGGAGGCCGCGCGCCGGGTGGCCCTGGCCCTGGCCGAGATGGGGTGCGACGAAGTGGGGCTCGGCGACACTATCGGCGCGGCCACGCCCGGCGAGGTGGCGCGGCTGCTCGAGGTCGTACTGCGCGACCTGCCCGCCGGGCGGCTGACGGTGCACTTCCACGACACGCGCGGCACCGCCCTGGCCAACGTCCTGGCCGCGCTGGACGCCGGGGTGGCCACCGTGGACGCGTCCGCCGGCGGACTCGGCGGGTGCCCGTTCGCGCCCGGCGCGCTCGGCAACGTCGCCACCGAGGACTTGCTCTACATGCTGCACGGCATGGGCATCGCCACCGGCGTCGACCTGGAGGCCGTGCGGGCGGCGGCGCGCTACATCGAAGGCGTCCTGGGCCGGCCGCTGCCCGCGCGATACCTGCGGGCCGGGCCGCCGGGCCCGGCCGCGCCGCGCTAGCAATCCGTGGGCGCACGCGCACCGTCGCCGCGCATGCCCCGGCGGTGGGGCGGTGCAGGCCGCAGCGTGTAGTCGGCCTTTCGGTACGTGGCCCGCACCCCGCAGTGGGGGCAGGTGTGGTAGTTCGCGGCGAGCGTGCCACGCTCGAACGATGCGCGGTCCATCCGCAGCCCGCTGTCGAAGGGCCGGCGGCAGGCCGTGCAGGAGACCCACAGGGCGAACCCGGCCACGGCCGATCACGTCCCGGGCCGGGTGGCCCGGTAGCGTGCCACGTCCTCGGCGCGCCAGATGCGCCGGTGACCCGATGCGAACAGGGGCGCGGGGAAGTCGGGGCGCGCGGCCACCTCGTCCAGGAAGCGCCGGGGCGGCAGGCCGAACTGCTCTGCCGCCTCCACCGCACTCACGATGGGGATACCCTCGGCGACGGCGCGGCACACGGCGGCGATCAGCGAGTCGGAGGCCTGCGGGCGGCTGAGGACCAGGCGCAGCGCGGAGATGCCCCGCGGGTGGGCCTGCTTGATGAGGTTGCTGTAGTGCCGCAGGTCCTCGGTGTAGCCCCGCAGGTGAGTCAGGACCTTCGCGTCGTCTCCCAGCATGGGCTCGGCCACGCCACCTGAGTTCGCGGAATAGACCCTCCGTGCCTCTCGTTGGCGCGGGAGGGAGAGCAGGAGGGACGCGATGCCGTTACTCAACGACCAGGATGCGGCCTTCGTTCGCAAGCGGCTGCGCGAGGAACTGGAGCACGACGTGCGGCTCGTGTTCTTCGCGCCGAGCCTGGGCGGACTGGCGGTGCCCGGCGCGGACTGGGAGATGGCCGAGTACACCCGGCGGATCTTGCAAGAGTTTGCCGCGCTCTCGGAGCGCGTGCACCTGGAGGAGCACAGTCTGGCGGGCGAGCCCGAGCTGGCGCGGCAGTATGGCGTCGCGCGCACGCCGGCCACGCTCATCATCGGCGCCGAGGACTACGGCGTCCGCTTCTACGGCGCGCCCGCCGGCTACGAGTTCGTGACCCTCCTGGAACTGGTGCTGGACGTCTCGAAGGGTCGCGCCCCGATCGCCGAGGCGACCCGCGCGGCCCTGCAGGCGCTGCCCGGCGACGTCCACCTCCAGGTCTTCGTCACGCCCACCTGACCCCACTGCCCTCGGGCGGCCAGGCTGGCCGCCGATCTCGCGATCGCGTCGCCGCGCGTCCGCGCCGACATCGTGGAAGCCAGCGAGTTCCCCGACCTGGCCCAGCGCTACAACGTCTATGCCGTGCCCAAGACGGTCATCAACGACGTCCGCGAGGTGGTGGGCGCCGTGCCGGAGGCGCAGCTGGTCGCCGCGCTGGCGGAGGCCGTGCGGCCCGGGGCAGCGGCGTCTGCAGCGTCCGACGTGCCCTCTGCCTGAGCCGGGTGCCGGCGCTGCGGAATTTGCTACGATAGAGGAGCCGTGGGCGCCGTTGACTCCGATGTCGTCGTCACCGGGCTAGGGGCGATCACGCCTCTCGGCCTGTCCGCCGCGGAGACCTGGCAGGGCTTGGTCGAGGGCCGCTCTGGTGTGGCGCGCATCGCGCAGTTCGATCCCCAGGACCTGCCGGTGCAGATCGCGGCCGAGGTGAAGGGCTTCGACCCGGCGCCCTACATCGACGCCAGGATGGCGGGCCGACTCGAGCGGTTCGCGCAGTTTGCCGTGGCGGCCTCCATCCAGGCCCTGGCCGATGCCGGCCTCACCCCCAATGGCGAGACCGCCGACCGCATCGGCGTCGTGATGAACACCGGCGGCGGCGGCATGCCCCTGGTGGAGCGCGAGCGGCTGGTCCTGCTGGAGAAGGGGCCGCGCCGCGTCAGCCCCCTGTTCGTGCCCATGATGATGCCGAACATCGGCGCCTGCCAGGTGTCGATCCAGCTGGGCCTGCGCGGGCCAGCCGTCACCGCCACCGCCGCATGCGCCTCCGGCGTCCAGGCCATCGTAGACGCCCTGCGCCTCATTCGCGACGGCGATGCCGACGTGATCATCGCCGGGGGCAGCGAGGCAGCGCTCACGCCGCTCTCCATTGCGGCCATGGCCAACATGCGGGCGCTGTCGCGGCGCAACGACGAGCCCGAACGCGCCAGCCGGCCCTTCGACCTGGATCGCGATGGCTTCGTCTTCGGCGAAGGGGCCGTGGCACTGGTGCTCGAGCGCCGCGCCCACGCCGTCGCGCGCGGCGCGCGCGTCTACGCCGTCGTGCTGGGCGGTGCCATGACCGCCGACGCCCACCACATCACGGCGCCCGACCCCGAGGGGCACGGCGCCGCCCGTGCCATGAGCCGCGCCCTCGCGCACGCCGGCCTGCAGCCGGGGGACGTGGACTACATCTGCGCCCACGCCACCGCCACGCCCATCGGCGACGTCGCCGAATGCCGCGCGATCCGCCGCGTGTTCGGCGCGCATGCCGACCGCCTGGCGGTGAGCGCCCCGAAGTCCATGGTGGGCCACCTCATGGGCGCCGCCGGGGCGCTGGCGGCGCTGGCGGCAGTGAAGACGGTGCAGGAGGATCTCATCCCGCCGACGATCAACCTGGACAGACAGGATCCGGAGTGCGACCTCGACTGCGTGCCCCACCGCGCGCGCCGCGCCCGCGTGCGCGCGGCCATCGCCAACGGGTTCGGGTTCGGCGGGCAGAACATCGTGGCGGTGTTCGCGAAGGCGTGAGCTCCTCCGACGACCTGCTGCGGCGCTACGGGGACGTGGCGGTCCCGGCGATCTACCGCTACACTGATCTGACGTTCGTCCGCGGCGAGGGCGTCTACCTGTACGACGCCGACGGTGCCCGCTACCTGGACCTGGCGGCCGGCATCGCCACCATGGCCGTCGGCCACTGCCACCCGCGCGTCGTGGCGGCGGTCACCGAGCAGGCGCGCACGCTCCTGCACGGCGCCGCTCACATCGGGGTCATGGACCCGTACGTGGCGCTGCTGGAGCGGCTGCGTGGGCTGGTGCCCGCGCGGCTGCGCCAGGGCCGGGGGCTGCTGCTGAACAGCGGCAGCGAGGCGATCGAGGCCGCTGCCAAACTGGCCCGCTACGCGACGGGCAGGCCGATGCTTATCGCGTTCCACCACGCGTTCCACGGCCGCCCCATGGGCGCGTTGAGCCTGACGGCCAGCGTCGCGGCGTACCGCCGGCGGCTGTCGGGCCTGCTGCCCGGCGTCTACCACGCCGTCTACCCGGCACCGCACCTGCCGCTGGGCGCGACCCCCGAGGCCCGGGGTGCCGCGGCGCTGGCGCTGCTGGAAGACGCGCTGCGCACCGTCGTGCCGCCCGAAGACGTGGCGGGCATCGTGGTGGAGCCCATCGTGGGCGAGGGCGGCTACCTCGTGCCGCCGTCGGGTTTCCTCGAGGGCCTCTGGGCGCTGGCACGCCGGCACGACTTGCTGGTCATTGCCGACGAGGTCCAGACCGGCCTGGGGCGCACCGGGCGGTGGTTCGCGGTCGAGCACTGGGGGCTGGAACCCGACATCCTGGTCCTGGGCAAGGCCCTGGGCGGCGGCCTCCCGCTGGGCGCGGTGCTGGCGCGCCGCGAGATCGCGGACGCCTGGCAACCCGGGGCCCACGGGTCCACGTTCGGCGGCAACCCGGTGGCGTGCAGGGCCGGCCTGGCCACGATCGACGTAATCGAGGCCGAAGGCCTGCTGGAACGCGCCCGCACCGTGGGCGCGTTCATCGCCGATGCCCTGCGCGCCGCCCGCGCCGACGTCCCGGTGCTGGGCGACGTCCGGGGGCTGGGGCTCATGATCGGGGCCGACGTGGTCGATCCCGCCACCGGCCGGCCGGATGCGGCGCGCACGCGCGCGGTGCTGGCGGCCACGCCGCGCGCCGGACTCGTGCTCACCAAGTGCGGCGAGGCCACGGTGCGCATCTCGCCGCCGCTCATCCTCACCCGGGAGCAGGCCCAGGGTGCGGTCGAGGCGCTGCTGGGCGTGCTGCGGCAGGTCGGCGGCACCACGTCGCTCTGATGCTGGTGGTGGTCAAGGAGCGCGAGGGTCCGGGCTTTGCGCTCCGGACCGTCCCTGTGCCCGTGCCACCGCCGGGCTGGGTGCGGGTGCGCGTACGCGCCGCCGGCATCTGCGGCTCCGACCTGCCGATCTTCGACGGGCGGCGCCGGGTGCCGTTGCCGCTCATCCCCGGGCACGAGGTCACGGGCGAGGTCGAGCGCCTCGGGCCCGGCGTAGACGGGTGGACGCCGGGCGACCGCGTGGCCGTGGGCATGGTCGTGGCCTGCGGCCGGTGCACGGCGTGCGCCGCCGCGCAGCCAGAACTCTGCGATGCCCTGGTCGAGCTCGGCATCGACGCCCCTGGCGGCTTCGCCGACTACATGGTGGCGCCTGCCGCCAACCTCCACCGCCTGCCTGCCGGGCTCTCGTTCGTGGAGGCCACGGCCGCCGACCCCCTGGCGTCGACCCTGCACGGCCTGGCGCCGGCGCAGATCACCCCCGACGACGTCGTGGCGGTCTTCGGGCTGGGTGCCATCGGCCTGTACGCCGTGCAGGTGGCCCGGTCCGCAGGTGCGCGGCGGGTGGTCGCCCTCGGCCGCCGCGACGACGCGCTGCAGTTGGCCCGGGAGCTCGGGGCGGAGGCGGTGGACCTGCGCGGCCGCGACGCGCCGGCCGCAGTGCGCGCCCTGGCGCCGGGCGGGGCCTCCGTGGTCGTCGAGGCCACCGGCGCGCCGGCGGTGGCCTCGCAGGCCGTGGCGAGCGCAGCCAAGGGTGCCCGCGTGGTCGTCCTCGGCGTCTTCTATGAGCCGGTGCCGATGGACCTGGGGGCCCTCGTCCGCCGAGAATTGCGGGTGTTCGGCCGCCTGTGCTATACGTGGGACGAGTACGAGCAGGCGCTGGCACTGCTGGCGTCTGGCCGGATCCGGCCGCTCGTGAGCCATACGTTTCCCCTGTCCGAGATCTCCCGCGCCCTTGACCTGCTCCGCAGCCGCGGGACGATCAAGGTGGTCGTGGAACCAGCACCGCAGGAGGAGGGCTGAGAGTGAACAGAGTCCTGGGACTTGTGCTCGTGGTTGTGCTCGCGGCAGGGACGGCTCTGCAGGCCGCGCCCGGCGGTCGCGCGCTGGTCATGGCCAGGGCCAAGATGGACATCCGCACGCTCGACCCGCACCGCCAGTACGAGATCTCGCCGCCGCAGATCATCCGTGCGGCCTACGAGACGCTCGTCACCCTGGGGGAGCAGGGACGGAACCTCACCAGGCTGGAGCCGCTGCTGGCGGAGTCGTACACGATCTCGCCGGACGGCAAGACCTACACCTTCCGGCTCCGGCGGGGCGTGAGGTTCCACACCGGCGGCGTCATGACGGCCCAGGACGTCGTCTTCTCGTTCACGCGGCTGGGCAACCTCAAGGACAACCCGGCGTGGCTGTTCAGCGACCACGTGGCAGCTATCACGGCCGTCGACCCCCAGACCGTGCGGATCACGCTCAAGGAACCCAACGCGGCCTTCCTCTCGATGCTCGTCTCGCCCAACTTCGCCGTGGTGGACAGCAAGGCGGTGCGCGCCCGCGGGGGCACCGACGCCGCGGGGGCCGACAAGGCCGACCGGGCCACCGACTGGCTCGACCAGAACTCGGCTGGCACCGGGCCGTTCATCTTGCGCAGGTGGACGCGCGGGGTCGAGGTGGTGCTGGAGCGCAATCCCGCCTACTGGCGGGCGCCCGCGCCGGCGGCGCGCATCGTCGTGCGCGACATCCCCGATCCGGCCACGCAGCTCGAGCAGGTGGAGCGCGGCGACGTGCACGTCGCGCAGAGCCTGGACGCCGACCTCATCGCCCGGTTTCGGCGGTCCGGCCGGGGCCAGGTGGTCGAGGGGAACACGCTGGACATGATCTACCTGGCGATGACCACCAACGTGCAGATCTCGTCGGCCCTGGCCGACCGGCGCGTCCGGCAGGCCGTCGCGGCCGTCATCGACTACGATGGCATCATCAAGGGCCTGATGCGCGGCGCCGCCATCCAGATCCCGTCCATCATCCCCGTAGGGCTGCTGGGCACCGACGCCAGCCTGGCACCCCGGCGCGACCTGGCGCGCGCCAGGGCGCTCATGGCCGAGGCCGGGTACCCCAACGGCTTCACGGTGAAGATGGTCTATCCGACCTACGTGCTGGTCGGCGGCCTCGCAGCCGAGACGCTGGTGACCAAGCTCCAGGCCGACCTGGCGCAGATCGGTGTGCGGCTGCAGCTCGAGCCGCGAGAGACGGTACAGTGGCGCGCGGACTACCGCGGGGGGAAGCTGGCCATCACCATCGCCGACTGGACGCCGGACTTCGCCGACCCGCATGGGTGGGCGGTGCCGTTCGCCGTGAAGGGGGCCGCGGCGGCCCGACGCGTCTACTACGACAATCCGCGGGCCGCGCAGCTGGCGACCGAGGCCGGGCGCCTCACCGACCCTGCCCGGCGGGCCCAGATGTACCTGGAGCTGCAGCGTCTCCTCATCGCTGACGCGGCGTTCGTCGGGTTGATCCAGCCCAAGGTCCATCTGGCCCTGGCGCCGGGGGTGCGCGGCATCGTGTACAACCCGGTCTACTTCATGGACTACTACTACGTGCGCTAGCGCCATCGTTCGCGCCTGGCCCGCAGGCCGCCGACCCCGGGGCGGCGTCGCGGCCGGACCACCGCGTGGGCGGGGACGGGGGGTCGCGTGACGAGCTTCTGGTGGTTCGTCGCACGCCGGGTGCTCGTCACCCTCCCCCTCCTGGTGCTGGTCACGCTGCTGGGGTTCGTCCTCACGTACTTGATCCCGGCCGATCCCCTGGCGATGGTGCTCTCGGAGCGGGCCATGGCGAACCCCGAGATCGTCCGCGCATACCGCGAGCGCTGGGGCCTGGACCAGCCGCCGCACCTGCGGTACCTGACCTACGTCGGCAACCTGCTGCGAGGCGACCTGGGCACCTCGATCGCTACCCAGCAGCCGGTGCTCAGTGACCTCAAGGCGTTCGTCCCCGCGACGGTCGAGCTCGCGCTGGCCGCCCTGTGCGTGGCCGTCGCCGTCGGATTGCCGCTCGGAGTGATGGCCGCGGTGCGCCGCGACCGCGCTGCCGACCATCTGGCGCGCGTCGGCTCGCTGGTGGGCGTCTCGATGCCGGTCTTCTGGCTGGGCCTGCTGGCGCTGGCGGTCTTCTACTACCGGCTGCAGGTGGCGCCCGGCCCCGGCCGGCTGGATGCCCAGATCGTCCCGCCGGAGCCGCTCACGGGGCTGCTGATCGTGGACAGCCTGGTGCGCGGGCGGTGGGACGCCCTGGCGGACGCGCTGTCCCATCTCGCGCTCCCGGCGCTGGTGCTGGGCGCGTACGTCATGGGCACGATCACGCGCGTGACCCGCTCCAGCGTGCTCGAGGTGCTGGCGCAGGACTACGTCCGCACCGCGCGCGCCAAGGGGCTGGCCGAACGGGTGGTCATCGGCCGGCACGCGCTCCGCAACGCGCTGATCCCCACCGTCACCGTCGTCGGTCTGGCCTTCGGCAACCTGATGGCCGGAGCGGTGATGACCGAGACGATCTTCGCCTGGCCGGGGATCGGCCGCTACGCGGTCGAGGCCGCCAGCAAGCTCGACTTCCCGGCCATCATGGGCGTGACGCTGTTCGTGGCGGTCGTCTACGTGGGCGTGAACTTCCTGGTCGATCTCACCTACGGGTTGCTGGACCCGCGCATCCGGCTCGGTTAGGCGTGGGGCGGGAGCTGCGGCGCAGCCGCGCGGCGGTGCTGGGCCTGGCGGTGGTGGGGCTGTGGGCGCTGGCAGCGATACTGGCGCCCTGGCTGGCGCCGCACTCCCCGACCGAGCAGCACCTGGCCGACCGCCTCTCACCGCCGTCGGCGCGCTACCCGCTGGGGACCGACGAGCTGGGGCGCGACGTGCTGAGCCGGGTGCTCTACGGTGCGCGCCTGTCGGTGCCCACGGCGCTGGGCGTCGTGGCGCTCACGGCACTGCTGGGGACGGTGCTGGGAGCCGTGAGCGGTTTCGCCGGCGGGCTCGTGGACGAGACGCTCATGCGGGTGAGCGACGCCGTGCTGGCCTTCCCCTCGCTGATCCTTGCCATGGCCATCACGGCGGCGCTGGGGCCCGGACTGCGCAACGCGCTGCTGGCCATGGTCCTGGTGCTGTGGCCCGAGTACGCCCGCATCGTCCGTGGACAGGTGCTCAGCATCCGCGAGATGGAGTACGTCGTCGCCGCCCGCGCGCTGGGCGCGCGGGATGGGCGCATCCTCCGCCGGCACGTCGCGCCCAACATCGCCTCCCTGGCCCTGGTGAAGGCCAGTCTCGACGTCGGCAACGTGATGATCATCGCCGCGGCGTTGTCGTTCGTGGGGCTGGGCGCCACCCCGCCCGCGCCCGAGTGGGGCGCGATGGTGGCCGCCGGCCGGCAGAAGTTCTTCGAGTGGTGGGTGGGCACGTTCCCGGGGCTGGCGATCTTCACCGCCGTGATGGGTTTCAACTTCCTGGGTGACGGCCTGCGCGATGTGATGGACGCCCGGCTACGCGGCGTGCGCTGAGGTGGTAGGCTGTCATGGTGTGTGCACACTGAGGAAGAGGAGGCTGCGATGGATCCCGTCCGCATCTACGACTACCTGACCCAGGCGCGGGCCCGGCTCTTCGCCTGGGTGCGCCCGCTGGGCCAGGAGCAGTACACGCGCGAGTTCCCGTTCGGGATGAAGACGCTGCGCGCCACGCTGGTGGAGATGGCCAGGGGCGAGTGGGCGTACGCGCACCGCCTGGCCGGCGAGGCGCTGCCGCCGGCCGACCAGTGGCCGGTGCGGGAGGACCGGCTGCCGGCGTTCGCTGACCTCGAGCGCTTCTGGGCCGAGATGGCCCCGCGCACCCGCGCGCTGCTGGCGGGCATCGGTGACTGGCAGACTGAGGTCACCTATCGGCTCGCGCGGCCGGGCCAGCCGGCGGTGTGGATCACGGCCACCAAGACCGACCTCGCGACGCAGCTGATCCTCCACGAGGTGCACCATCGGGCGCAAGCCATGGCCATGCTGCGCCAGCTCGGGGTCGCCGCGCAGAACCTCGACTACTCGGCCCTGATGTTCCGCCGCCGGGAGGAGTCGGCATGAGCGCACGGGGTGCCTGCGTCTGCCGGTGCGGGTGAGCCGTCCGGTGCGGACGCGCCGAGCGGAGCCGCTGAGCCTCCTGGGGCGGACGAGCCGGCCGGAGCCGGTGAGCCTCCCGGGGCGGACGCGCCGAGCGAGGCGTAGGCGGCCGCTCCTGCCGGGGTCACGTACCCCTCTTGGAGGTCGCGCGCCAGATCTTCGGGACGCCGCCGGGCAGGGTCGCCGTAGCCGCTGCCGCCGGAGGTCTCCAGGACGATCTCCTGTGCGGGCGCGCGCAGCTCCACCAGCTCGCTCCACTGGGGCTCGGCGACGACGTGACTTCCTTCCATGATGCGAACCCGCGCACGCTGCCCGGGCTGGCCGCCGTACAGCCCGGGCTGGCTGACGCGGGCGCCGATGGGGTGCACGTCCACCCAGACCGGCAGCCCATCGTCGTGGAGCTTGCGCAGCCGCAGCCGCTGCCCCAGGCCGCCGCGGTGCGCGCCCGGCCCGCCCGAGTCGGGGATCAGCTCCTTGGCCAGGACGACGAGGGGCGTCCGCTGCTCGAACATCTCCACCGAGACGGTGCCGGCGGAGGTAGGGTACAGCAGTGCCGACCTCCCGTCGCCGTGGGCGCTGGCGCCCTGGCCACCGCCCAGGAGGATGTGGGCGTTGAACGTGCGCCCGTCGGCGTCGTGGCCATAGGCGCCCGCGTAGGATGGCAGGCCCGTGAACGCCTGGACCGCCTGCGGCAGGACCGGTGCCAGCGCCCGGAAGATCGCCGGGCCGCAGAACCAGCCGGTCATCGTGCGCTGGTTGACCGCGGCCGGGCGCCGGCAGTTGAGGAGGCTGCCCTCCGGTGCCCGCACGTGCAGCGGCCGGTAGCAGCCGGCGTTGGAGGGGATCGCCGGCGTCAGGATCGACTTCAGCGCGTAGACGGTGTGCGCGGCGGTGTAGGTGTAGGTGCAGTTGACACCGCCGCGCGGAGACTGAGGGGGCGCACCGCTCCAGTCCACGGTGATCTCGTCGCCGGCGACCGTGACGGCGCAGGGCAGGTGCTGCGGCCCCTCGACGCCGTCGATGGTCACCTGGCTCCGGTACACGCCGTCGGGGACCGCGCGGATGGCAGCCCGCATCGCCGCCTCGGCGCGGTCCTGCACCTCGCGGGCCAGTGGGGTCAGCCGGTCGAGCCCGTACTCGTCCATGAAGGCCCGCAGGCGCTCGGCGCCCACGTGGCACGACGACACCTGCGCCTGGATGTCGCCGAAGACCCCTTCGGGGCGCCGGACGTTGGCACAAAGGACGGCTGCCAGGTCCTGGTTCAGCCGCCCCGCCTCGTACAGCCGCAGCGGCGGGATCTGCAGGCCCTCCTCGTAGATGTCGCGCACGCGCTCCGGGTCCCGTGTGCCGCCGATGTCGGAGCAGTGGGCGATGTTGCCGACCAGGCCCACCAGCGTGCCGCGGTGGAAGACCGGCAGGACCACGGCCAGGTCGAACAGGTGCCCGGCGCAGATCCACGGGTCGTTCGTGATGAGCACGTCGCCCTCGCGCAGCGTCTCCGGCGGGATGTGCCGCAGCATCGCCTGGACCGCCAGGGGCAGCGTCAGGTTGAAGACGGGCATCGAGCGGGGTGAGTGGGCGATAGAGCGCGCCTCGGCGTCGAACAACTCACACCCGAAGTCCTGGGCCTCGCCGATGATCGTCGAGAAGGCGGTGCGCCAGATGGTCACCCAGCACTCCTCGGCGATGTTGATCAGCCGGCTCCACATGATCTCCAGCGTGATGGGGTCGAAGGGGGCGCTCATGCGTGGCCTCCGACGGCGATGAGCAGGTGTCCGTGGGGGTCAACGGTCAGGCGGTCGCCCGGCGCGACCACCGTGGTGGCCTCGCGCTCCTCGATGATCGCCGGCCCGGCGATGGCGGCGCCCGCGGGCAGGCGGTAGCGGTCGAAGACTGGCACCTCGACGAAGCCGCCGCGCTCGGGGAAGTACGCGCGGCGCACGCCCTTCCGCGGCTCGCCAGGGGTGGGCGTCCATGCCGCCACCAGCGCGGCCTCGGGCCGGCTCCCGGTGACGAGCACGCGCCAGTTGAGGGCCTGCACGCGGTAGCCGTCTAGCGAGTGGCCGTACAGCGTGCGGTAGGACGCTACGAACTGGCGCTGGAGGTCTGCGGCCCCGCCGTCGGCTAGCGGGCCCGGGGGAAGCGGTACCGCGATGTCGTGGAACTGGCCCGCAAAGCGCATCTCGGCCCGTCGCTCGACGCGGACCCCTTCGGGGGCGACGCCGGCCTGGGCCAGCAGCGTCCGGCCGCGCGCCTCCAGGTCGGCGAGCAGCGCATCCACGGCGTGCCAGTCGAGGGCATCGAGCTCTCCGGGCAGTGAGCGGGCCACCTCCACGCTCGCCGGCGCCACCAGGAACCCGATGGCGGACGCCACGCCAGGCGCCGGGGGGATGACGACCTCGCGCATGCCCAGGATGCGCGCCACGTGCGCCGCATGGGCGGGGCCGGCGCCCCCGAACGCCATCAGCGCGAACCGGCGCGGGTCCTCGCCCCGCTCGATGAGGTGCACGCGGGCCGCCGCCGCCATGTTCTCGCAGGCGATGCTGTAGACGCCCCAGGCGGTCTGGACGGGGTCGAGGCCCAGTGGCGCGCCGGCGCGGGCCAGCGCCGCCTCGGCCGCGGCCGCGTCCAGAACCATCGCGCCGCCCAGGAAGTAGTGCGGGTCGAAGTACCCCAGCGCCAGGCACGCGTCGGTGACGGTAGCCTCGACGCCGCCGAAGCCGTAGCACGCCGGGCCGGGCACTGCGCCGGCGCTGTCGGGCCCGACCTTGAGCAGTCCCAGCGCATCGACGCGCGCGATGGAGCCGCCCCCCGCGCCGATCTCGATCATGTCCACCACCGGGATCGTGATGGGGATCCCCGAGCCGCGTCTGAACCGGTGGACGCGTGCGACCTCCACGACGGGCCGCACGTCGGGCTGGCCGCCGCGCACCAGCGCGATCTTGGCCGTGGTGCCACCCATGTCGAACGCCACCTGCGCCGGGCGTCCCGCACGCTCGCCGAAGAACGCCGCGACCAGTGCACCGCCTGCGGGCCCGGATTCCAGCAACCGGATCGGGTACCGGCGCGCGGCGTCCGGGGCGAGCAGGCCACCGGAGGACTGCATCAGGTAGAATCGCCCCCGAAAGCCGCGGGCGGCCGTTGCCTCGGCGAGCCGGTCCAGGTAGCCCGCGACCAGCGGCTGGACGTAGGCGTTGGCTACCGTGGTACAGGTGCGCTCGTACTCGCGGATCTCGGGGGCGACCTCGCTGCTGATCGAGACGGCCAGGTCCGGGAACTCGGCCAGCAGGAGGTCGCGGGCCGCCTGCTCGTGGGCGGGGTTGCGGTAGGCGTGGAGGAAGACCACCGCCAGCGCCCGGACGCCCTGAGCGACCAGCGCGCGGGCCGCGGCGCGCACCTGCGCAGGGTCCAGGGGGCGCAGCACCGCGCCGTCGCGGCTGCACCGCTCGTCGACCTCCAGGCGCCAGCGGCGCGGGACCAGCGGCTCGGGGTAGCGCAGGAACAGGTCGTAGATGTCGTAGCGTTGCTCGCGGCCGATCTCCAGCACGTCGCGGAAGCCGCGGGTGCACACCAGCCCCGTGGGCGCGCCCCGGCGCTCGATGATGGCGTTGGTGACCAGCGTAGTGCCGTGCACCAGCAGGTCGACCCCCGCCAGCGGCACGCCGGCGCGCAGGCAGAGCTCGTCAAGCCCGCGCAGGGCGCCGGCAGCAGGGTCGTCGGGCGTGGTCAGGACCTTGTGGGTGGCGAGCCGGCCCGTGGCGGCGTCGTGGAGAGCGAGGTCGGTGAATGTCCCGCCGATGTCGAAGGCGATGCGGTAGCGCGTCGTCATGCGTACACCGTGCCGCGACCGCCCGCGCCGGGCCGGCGGCTAGCGCGGCCCGCCCCAGTAGACGGACTCCAGCCCGACCAGCCGCTCGATGAGGATGATGATGACGACGCTCAGCACGATGCTCACGGTCGACACGGCCGCGGCGGCGGGGTCGAACGAGAACCGCAGGTAGTCGAAGAGCTGGATCGGCAGCGTCGTGTTCCCCACGCTGATGAGCAGCAGCGACACGGGAAACTGGTCGAATGACGTGATGAACGCGAAGAGCGCCCCGGAGATCAGCCCGCCCTTGATCAGCGGCAGCGTGATGCGCCAGAACGTCACCAGCGGGCCCGCACCTAGCGACCGGGCGGCCTCTTCCAGGGACCGGTCGAACCCCACCAGCACCGTAGAGACGGTCAGGAAGACGTAGGGGAGCGCGACCAGCGTGTGGCCGATGAGCAGCGCGCGCATGCCGCGCGTGCCGAGCCCGGTGGCGTAGAAGAAGATCAGCAGGGCGATGCCCGTGAGGATCGCGGGGAACTGCAGCGGCGCCACCAGCAGCAGGCGCAGCAGGTCCCGCGCCCGCCGCGCATACCGCACGACGAACAACGCCGCCGTCGTCCCCAGCAACGTGCTGGCCAGCGTGGCCAGCACGGCCAGCCGCAGGCTGAACTCGAACGCCCGGACGAAGGGCCCGTGTTGCGCAGCCTTCACGAACCACCGCAGCGAGAGCCCCTCGGGCGGGAAGCGCAGGTAGTCGCCGGCGTTGAACGCTGCGATCACGACGATGGCGATCGGCGCCAGCAGGAAGGCGTAGACCAGCGCGACCACCAGCGGCAGCAGCCAGGCCCGGTGCGCCGGAAGGCGCGGGGCCCGCCGCGCCGCGGCGGCCGGCAGGGCTACGGTGTGGTCCATCGCAGCGTCCGGTTCATGAGCTTCACGTAGGCCCAGACCGCCAGCGCTGTGAGCCCGAACAGCACCATAGAGAGCGCCGACCCCAGGGGCCAGTTGAAGGCATCCAGCAGTTTCTGCACGATGATGATGGGCATGACCAGCACGTTGTTGCCGCCCAGGAGGATCGGGATCACGTAGGAGCTCACCGCCAGCACGTACACCAGCAGCGTGCCCGCGAAGACGCCCGGCAGCGACAGCGGCCAGGTCACCCGGCGGAACGTCGCCCACGGCGACGCGCCCAGCGAGCGGGCCGCCCGTTCGAGGTCGGGCGGGATGTTCTGCAGGGCGCCGGCGACAGACAGCGCCATGAACGGCAGGTAGACGTGCACCAGGCCCACCACGATGCCGAAGACGTTGTACATCAACGGCAGCTCGGGCCCGCCCAGCCACCGCACCAGGGTGTTGACCAGCCCCACCCGTCCCAGGATGATCATCCAGCCGAAGCTCCGGATCACGACGCCGACCAGCAGCGGCGAGATCAGCAGCATCAGCAGCCACCCGCGACGCCGCGTCGGGGCCCGGGCGATGTAGTAGGCCACGGGGTAGCCGAGGACCAGGGTGATGGCGGTGGTGAGCAACGCGTACCAGAACGTGTTGAGCAAAATCCGCCAGTAGAACAGATCGCCCAGGGCCTGCGCGTAGTTGTCCAGCGTGAAGACCCGCAGGTACGGGCCATCGGGCGGCTTGAAGAGGAAGCTCATGTAGACCATGTTGGCGTAGGGCACCGCGAAGAACGCCAGCAGGAACACCAGCGTCGGGGCCATGAGCAGGCCGTTCCAGGCGCCGCGCCGCCGCGCCGCCTGCGGGAGCGGCGCCCGGGTGGTGGCAGACGCCGCGCGGGCCACGCCTAGCCTCGGGCGGCCGGCACGACCCACGCCTCGTCGGGCGCGAAGGCCAGGCCCACCGGCGTGCCGGGCGGGTACGCCTGAGAGGGATCGGCCTGCACCCGCAGGCGCAGGCCGTCGGCGCCCTCCATCCGGTAGTCCAGCAGGTTCCCGAGGAAGACGCGCTCGCGCACCACGGCCCGCAGCCGGTTGGGCAGCGCGGCGCCGATGTGCAGCGCCTCGGGCCGGACGCAGATCAGTACCCGTCCCCCTGCCGCCTCCCCGCGGCAGGTGAACGTCCCCGCCTCGGTGCGTACCACCAGGTGGCCGTCCTGCTGGCCGGCGACCTCGCCGGCGATGAAGTTCGTGAGGCCGATGAACTCTGCAACCCACGCGTTGGCCGGCCGCCGGTAGATCATCTCGGGCTCGCCCACCTGTTGGAGCGCCCCGTCCCGCAGGACCGCGATGCGGTCGGCCAGGACCATGGCTTCGGCCTGATCGTGGGTGACGTAAATGGTGGTGATGCCGAACTCTCGCTGCAGGTGACGGATGTAGAAGCGCATCTCCTCCCGCAGCTTGGCGTCCAGGTTGGCCAGGGGCTCGTCCAGCAGGAGCACCGCGGGGTTGATGACCAGCGCCCGGGCCAGGGCCACGCGCTGCTGCTGGCCGCCCGAGAGCTGGTGGGGGTAGCGCCGCTCCAGGCCCCGCAGCTGAACCCGTTCGAGGATCTCACTCACCCGGCGGGCGATGGCTGCAGGAGATTCGCGCCGCATCTGGAGCCCGAAGGCGACGTTGTCGGCCACCGTCAGGTGCGGGAAGAGCGCGTAGTTCTGGAAAACGATGCCGACGTTGCGGCGCTCGGGAGGCGCCAGCGTCACCGGATCGCCGCCGAAGAGGATCTCGCCGGCGTCGGGCATCTCGAACCCTGCTACCAGGCGCAGGGTCGTGGTCTTGCCACACCCGGACGGTCCCAGGAGGGTGATGAGTTCACCCTCCTGGATCTCCAGGTCGAGGTCGTCGACGGCGACGACCGGGCCGAAGCGCTTGGTCAGCCCCCGCAGCGTGATCGCCGCCACCGGCGCGCTCCTAGCGGAGGATCTCCCGGTTCCAGCGCTCGATCATCCGCTCGCGGTTGCCGGCGTTGACCCAGTCCCAGTCCCACTTCATGATCTGCCGGATCTGGGCCTGGGTGTGGACGGGAATCGCCTGCGCCAGATCTCCCGTGATCTTCACCTTGCGGTTGGCGGGGGTCCAGAAGTACTGGCGCGCCCACTTCTCCTGCACCGGCACCGACAGGAAGTAGTTCACCCAGGCGAAGGCCAGGTCCTTGACCTTCGAGCCGGCGGTGACGTTCGTGTCCTGCTCGAACATGAAGACGCCCTCCCGCGGGAAGACCCACTCGAGGGGCACGCCCTGCCGCTTCAACCGGGCGGCGGCCGGCGCGTCGAGGATGCCCACTGCGGCCTCGCCGCGCGTGAGGATGATCTCCATGTCGCCCGAGAAGTCGGTCTGGCGGAAGGGCTTGAGCTCCTGGATCTTCTGGAAGGCGACGTCCATGTTCTTGTCGTCGCCAGCGTAGATCCGCGAGATGAGCATGAGGAACATGGGCGTGGCCGAGTTGGCGATGCTGTAGATGACCAGCTTGCCCTTGTACTCGGGCTTCCACAGGTCCTTCCAGCTCTTGGGCGGGCTCTGGATGACGTCGGTCCGGTAGGCGATGCCCAGTGGGCCGACCAGGGTGATGACGCCCACGTCGCCTTTGTAGCGCAGATCGGGCCAGACGTCGACCAGGTTGGGGACTTTCTGCGGGGTCAGCGTTTCGAAGAAGCCCTCTTTGCGCACGGCCGAGACCCAGGTGGTGTTGGCGATCACCACGTCGTAGGGCGGGTTGCCCCGGCCGGCCGCGCGGAGCTTGGCCACCCAGTCGCGCGAGAGGCCCACGGCCAGCTCCACTTTCGCGCCGGTCTCCGCCTCGAAGCCGGGCACGATCTCCTTGCGCATGAACTGCTCCCACGTGCCGCCGTAGCTGGTGACGATGAGCGTCTGGCCGGCGAAGCGCGGCTGGGCGGGCGCGGGCAGGGGGCCGCCGAGGAGCACCAGGGCTGCGAGCAGGGCCAGGACCGTTGCCGGTCCCCTGCGGGCTGCGAATCGCATGGTACGGGCCACCTCCTCCGGTACGGATGCGTGCTTCTTCATGCTATGCAAGCCAGCGGCGGGATCACGAACGGACCGCCGGCGCGGCCGAGGCAGCCGCGACGGCCGCGTCCCACGGGCGATCGCCTGCGATGGCCCGGGCGATGCCAGCGGCGGCGACCTGCAGCGCGGCCACGACAGCACCCACGCGCTCCGGGCCCAGGCGCGACGCAGGACCGGCCACCGACAGGCCACCGATCAGGAGGCCGTCGGCCAGGATCGGCACCCCCACGCCCGCGACGTCGGGCGTCAGTTCGCCGACACTGTAGGCGTACCCGCGCCGGCGCGTCGCCTCCAGTTCGGCTGCGAGCGCCGCCGGGTCGGTGAGCGTGTGGGACGTGACCTGCTCCAGCGGCCGCGCCAGGTAGGCCGCGACCTGCTCCGGCGGCAGGTAGGCCAGCATCGCGCGGTTCGACGCGCCGGCGTGCAGCGGCCAGGGCCTGCCGACCGGCAGCGTGAGCTTCAGCGGATGTCCGCTCTCCTCGACGTCGATGACGATCGCCGAGGCGTCCTGGGCCACCAGGAGGAACGCCGATTCGCCTGTTTCGCGGGCCAGGCGCGCGAGGTACCCTCGCGCCACCGCGCGGAGGTCCACGCTCCGCCGCGCGATGTCGCCCAGACGCGCCAGGCGCAGGCTCAGGCGGTACTCGCGGGCCCGGCGGTCGTAGACCAGCAGCCCGCCGCCCTCCAGGGAGGCCAGCAGGCGGTGGGCGGTGCTCCTGGGAAGCCGCAGCAGCGCGGCGACTTCCGGCAGCCCCACGGCCCGACGCCCGTCGTCGAACAGCCAGAGCAGTGAGAGGGCGCGCTCCACAGTCTTCAGCCGGCTGGTCTCGGCTCCGCGGCGTGGTCTCGGCACAGCCTATTCCTCATAGTGAGATACCGATCCCATTATATGCCGACAGTTCGCGTCAGCACAGAGGACTCCTCTCGCAGCCCGGCCTGCCCTTGCTCAGCAGGGAAGCGCCTCCGCGTGGCCAACCACATCAAATATCCTGCCTTGGGGGTGGTCCGATGACCAACGACCGCACTGCAGGAACCCGCGCGGTGTTCCGGCGCGACCTCCTGCGCTACGGCGCAGCTGGCGCCGGCGCCCTCCTCACGTCTTCCGCTTCCGCGTGGGCTCGCCTGGCGCTGGCGGGCCCTCAGCCAGCCGCCGAGCCGAAGAAAGGCGGCACGCTGGTCATCGCCTGGGAGGCCGACCCGGGCGTGCTGGTGCCCGGGCTCTCCACCGGCGGCGCCACGGTGCGCGCCCTGGTGCTGATGTACGACAGCCTGGTGCACGAGGACCTCACCAAACCCGCGGGACAGGTCGACTCGCCACCCATCACCCCGGGGCTCGCCGAGCGCTGGACCATCTCGCCCGACGGGATGACCTACACCTTCACGCTGCGGCGCGGCGTGAAGTTCCACGACGGTACCGAGGTGGACGCCGAGGCGGTCAAGTTCAACTTCGACCGGGCGATCGACGAGCGCCATCCGTTCTTCGACGCCACCCTGCGCTCCATCAACTTCTCCCTGGTCGGCTACCGCGTCATCAAAGAGACCCGGGTCGTCGACCGGTACACGTTCCAGCTGCTCCTCACCGAGCCGTTCCCGTCGCTGCTGCGCAACCTGGCGACCCGCACCACCGGCATCGTCAGCCCCACGGCGATACGTCGCCTGGGCAAGGACCGCTTCGCGCTGGCGCCGGTGGGCAGCGGGCCGTTCAAGTTCGTGGAGCAGGAACGCGGCGTGAAGGTGGTGCTCGAGCGCAATCCCGACTACTGGGGCGGTGCACCGCTGCTGGACCGCGTCGTCATCCGGCCCATCATCGAGGCCGCCTCGCGCGTGGCCGCCCTGGTGGCCGGCGAAGTCGATGTCATGGTGGTGATCCCGCCCGACTCCGTGCACCAGCTCCGGTTCAACCGCAGCATCCAGGTCGCCTTCGCAGGCCCGCCGCACATCTGGTTCTGGATGCTGAACTGCCGCGCGACGCCCACGCGGGACCGGCGCGTCCGCCAGGCGCTGAACTACGCCGTCAACCGCGAGGGGCTGGTGAAGGACATCCTGCGCAACACCGCCACCGTCGCCCGCGGTCCGTTCCCGCCGGGCAACCCGGGCTACGCCAAGGACAACGTCGCGGGGTACACCTACGACCCGGCGCGGGCGCGCCGGCTGCTGGCCGAAGCCGGATTCCCCCAGGGGTTCGAGATGAAGTGCTTCTACCCCGCCAGCGGCACCGGCATGATGGTGCCCACGCCCATGAACGAGTACATCCAGGCCAACCTGCGCGACGTGGGCGTGCGCGTCAGTTTCGACGTGCTGGAGTTCGGGGCGTTCATCGCCAAGGCGCGCCTGGGGCTCGACGACGAGACCGGGGCACTGCAGACCTCGTGGAGCAGCAACGACCCGTGGTGGCTGGAGAGCATGTTCCACTCCGATCTGCACCCGCCCAAGGGCAACGTGCGGACTTGGTACAAGAACCCGGAGGTGGACCGGTTGCTGGACCAGGCCCGGCGCGAACTGAACGAAGCGCGGCGCCTGCAGCTCTACCGGCAGGCCGAGAAGATCATCGTCGACGACGCGCCGTGGATCTTCGTCTGCCACGACCGGAGCCCGATCGCGTACCGGGCCAAGGTGCAGAACTTCGTGGCGCCGCCGTCGTGGAACTTCGACCTGCGCCAGGTCTGGTTGCGGTAAGGGCACGGGCGGGTCAGGCACCGCCGGCGAGGCACATCGGACGGGCGGGGGCGCGGGAGGGAGGCGGTGGGCCGATACGTCGTCCATCGGCTGGCGCTGGCGGCCCCGGTGCTGTTGGGGATCTCGGTCGTCGTCTTCTTCATGCTGAAGCTGGTCCCGGGCGATCCGGCGATCGCCCTGCTGGGCCCCCAGGCCGAGCCGCGAGACATCGAGATGCTCCGGCGGGCCTGGGGGCTCGACCGCCCGCTGCATGCGCAGTACCTGACGTGGCTCGGCCACGTGCTCCGGGGCAACCTGGGCCTCTCGCTGGAACAGCGCGTGCCCGTGGCCGATCTCGTGCTGACCCGATTCAAGAACACGGCTATCCTGACCGTCGCCAGCGTGCTCCTCTCGCTCGCCCTGGGCCTCACGGCGGGAGTCGTGAGCGCCACGCGGCCCCGGTCCCTGTTCGACCGGCTGACCATGGTGGCGGCGCTCTTCGCCAACAGCATGCCGGCGTTCTGGCTGGGCCTGGTCCTGATCTTCATCTTCTCGCTGCGGCTGGGCTGGTTTCCCGTCAGCGGCATGTCCTCGGTCCGCGGCGAAGGAGGCCTCGCCGACCTGCTGCACCACCTGGTCCTCCCGGCGGTGACGCTGGGCGGTGCCACGACCGCCATCGTGGCGCGGCTCACGCGCTCCAGCATGCTGGAAGTCATCCGGCAGGACTACGTGCGCACGGCGCGCGCCAAGGGGCTCGTCGAGCGCCGCGTGGTGGTGGGACACGCGCTGCGCAACGCGCTCCTGCCCGTGGTGACCGTCGTGGGGCTGCAGGTCGGGTTCCTGCTGGGCGGGGCGGTCCTGACCGAAACCGTCTTCTCGTGGCCGGGCGTCGGCCTGCAGCTCTACCGGGCGATCTCCACCCGCGACATCCCGCTGATCCAGGGCAGCGTGCTGCTCATCGCGGTGACGTTCGTGGTGATCAACCTGGTGGTGGATCTGCTCTACGCGCTGCTGGACCCACGGATCCGGTACGCTTAGGTACCGCGCAGGCGCGGGTCGAGCGCGTCCCGCAGCCCGTCGCCGAGCAGGTTGAAGCCCAGCGTGACGATGAAGATCACCAGGCCCGGGATCGTGGCCACGTGGGGCGCCACGGCCAGCACCTGTCGGCCAGCCGCGAGCATGGCGCCCCAGTCGGCGGCCGGCGGCTGCACACCCAGGCCGAGGAAGCTGAGCCCCGCGGCGAAGATGACCACGCGCCCGGTCTCCAGGGTGGCGTAGACGATCACCGACGGCAGCACGTTGGGCAGCACGTGGCGCATGACGATACGCACGGTACTGGCGCCCAGGCAGCGCGCGGCCTCGACGTACTCGCGCTCGCGGACCGAGAGCACCAGGCCGCGGACCAGCCGCGCGAAGATCGGCACGGAGACCACCACGATGGCCATGACGACGTTCTGCAGGCCGGGGCCCAGGGCGGCCGCGATGCCGATGGCCAGCAGGATCGAGGGAAACGCCAGGACGACGTCGAGGGTCCGCATGGCGACCTGGTCGATCCAGCCGCGGGCGTAGCCGGACGCCAGGCCCAGCGCGAGGCCGAGCGTCCCCGAGATGAGCACGGGGAAGAAGGCGACCCACAGCGAGATGCGCCCGCCCCACAGCAGCCGGCTGGCGATGTCGCGGCCGATGTCGTCGGTGCCGAGCAGATGTCCCGACGTGCCCGGCGGCAACAGGCGCGCGGCCGCATTCACCCGGTAGGGGTCGTGGGGCGCCAGGTAGGGCGCGAACACCGCGCCCAGCACGGCCAGCAACACCACCGCGAGCCCGGCGACTGCGAACCGGTCCCGGCGCAGGCTGCGCCAGACGATGGCGGTTTGCGAGACCACCGGCCGCGCCATGAGGTCCGCAGCCTGGGTGGTGGCCTGCTCGTCCGCGCGGGGGAGCATGAGGGGCGCACGCATGGGATCGGCGTCTCCGGTGGATCGAATCGAAAGGTTCCACAGCGGCGGGCCCCGTCCTGTTACCGGCGGGCTCCGAGGAGGGATCATGGATACGCCTGACGAGCAGGTCGCGCGGATCGTGCTGGCCGCGGCCGTGAGGCTGTTTGGCCTCCCCCTGGCCGCCGACGACGAGGCCCGGGTGGGCAGGGAGTGGGCCGAGTTCCTGACCGATGGTCGGCGGATCGTGGCCGCGCTGCCGGCCGATGCGGAGCCAGCGCCGACGTTCTCTGCGGGGGAGTAGCGTGCCCCCGGAGGTCCCACCGCCGGATACGATCGCCGCCGCCGGCCTGGCCCTGGCCCGGCGGGCGCTCTCGCCGGTCGACCTGGTGGAGGCCTGTCTGGCCCGCATCGCGCGGTATGACGGCATGCTGCGCGCCTACGTCACCGTCACGGCCGACCGCGCCCGGGCCCAGGCCCGCGCCGCCGAGCAGGAGATCGTACGCGGCGGCTGGCGCGGCCCGCTGCACGGCATCCCGCTGGCGCTCAAGGACATCGTGCAGACCGCCGGGATCCGCACCACGTGCGGGTCCCGGGTGCTCGCGGACTGGGTGCCGGGCGAGGATGCCACGGTCTGGCGCCGGCTGGCCGCAGCCGGCGCGATCCTGCTCGGCAAGCTCAACATGCACGAGTTCGCGTTCCGCGTGCCGCATCCCGACTTCCCCACGCCGCGTAACCCGTGGGACCTGGAGCGATCGTGCGCGGGGTCGAGCAGCGGCTCGGGCGCTGCCGTGGCCGCGGGCCTGTGCCTGGGCGCGCTGGGCACCGATACCGGCGGCTCGATCCGGCTCCCCGCGGCGTACTGTGGCATCGTCGGGTTGAAGCCGACCTACGGCCTGGTGAGCCGCGCCGGCGTCGTGCCGCTGGCCTGGACGCTCGACCACGTGGGACCGATGGCGCGCACCGTCGAGGACGCCGCCATCCTGCTGGAGGCGATCGCGGGGTACGATCCTGCCGACCCGGCGTCGGCGCGCCGCGCGCCCGAACCCTACCGGGCCGGACTGGGGCGAGACCTGCGGGGGGTGCGGGTTGGCGTCGTGCGGCAGCTGCTGGAAGGTGTCGTGGCGCCGGAGGTCGTGGCGGCTACCACTGGGGCGGCCGGCGTCCTGCGCGATCTTGGACTGCGGGTCGAGCCCGTGGAGCTGCCGCGGCTCGACGACGCGCTGACCGCCTATCGGACCATCGTCTTCTCCGAGGCCGCAGCCTACCACCAGGCGCAGCTGGCCGCCCGCGCTGGCGACTACGGCCCGCGGCTGCGGGAGCAGCTGGCCCTGGGCCTGGCAATCCCCGCAGCGCAGTACGTGAACGCGCAGCGCCTGCGCCGCGAGGTCATCCGGGCGCTGGGCGCGCTGCTGCAGCAGGTCGACATCCTGCTGTGCCCGAGCGCCCCCGCCGAAGCGCAGCCCATCGGGCAGCAGGGTGTGGCCATCGATGGGGTGCTCCACGACAGCCCCGTGGTGATCTCGCGGTTCACGAGCGTCTTCAACATCGCCGGGCTCCCGGCGATCAGCGTGCCGTGCGGATTCTCGCCGGGCGGCCTGCCGCTCGGCCTCCAGCTCGCCGGCCGGCCGTTCGCCGACGGCCTCGTGCTGGCCGTGGCCTGGGCCTACGAGCAGGCCACCGGCTGGACCGGGCGGCGGCCGCCGCTGGGGCCCGGGCTCATGACCGGGCGACCGGCCAGGCCCGGCAGCGGCCACCGCTGAACGGCCGCGCGATCACCGCCCCGGGGGCGCGTACCTGACCTCCCTGGCCTTGGCCGCCGCGCGGTCGAACTCCTCGGGTGTCAACAGGACAGTGGTCGTGCCCCGAAACGCGCCGGCGGCGCCGATGGCCAGCGACAGCGCCGCGGCCGACGCGTTGTCTGGCGCGTCCACCAGCACGACCACGTCGTCGGTCCCGAAGGCGAAGTAGAACGCTTCCATCTTGGCGCCCGCGCTCTCGATCGCCTGGCGGGCAGCCTCGCGGCGCTTCGAACCGCCATCGCTGAGGACGCCGCGCACACCATCCAGCGTGTACGACCCGTGGAACAGGTATTTGGGCATGGGATGACCCCCCTGGCGCCGGTGTGCTCCCGGCAGGCAGCGGCAGCGAGACGCCGAAGAGCACTGTCTGGCAACGGGAGCCACCGGAGCCCTTCGGGGCGATAGTGACCGTTCCTGCCGTTCGCGAGCCCGGCCCGGAGGCCGACGGCGCGCCGGACCTGCTGGCGGCCGCGGGCGCCACCTGCGATTCGAGCCAGGCGCGTCGGGTCAGCGGTGCCGGGCCATGCGCAGCCACGCCAGCATCCCGGCGAGCCCCAGCAGCGTGCACGCGTAGTGCACAGGGTATAGAAAGCACCCGCCACGAAGAGGGGGTCGCCGGCACGAGCGGCCACAGCGGCGTGATGTCGGCATGGATGAGCGCGTCCAGGAGGACGTGGGAGATCCCCCCTGCGGCACCGCTGGCCACGGCTGCGTCGGGGCCGATGGGGACCAGCGCCGCCCCCATCCACGCCGGGAGGTCCGGCTGCTTCCGTCGAAGCCAGGCTGTGACCACGTTGAGGGCGGGCCGGCCGAGCACGGCGGCCAGGACGCCGATGAGCATCGCCCCGATGAAGCTGTGGACGGGGCCATGGTGAGGCTCGACGCCGAAGAGCAGCGCCCGCGCCGGCTCCAGATCCAGGGCGACCTGCACGAGAGCGAAGATGCGGAGGCTGAAGCGCCGGCCGGTCAGGGGCTTCGCCGCGATGGCCGGCCCGAGGTGAAAGGGCGTCAGCGGCACGGGATCGTGTGTGTCACCCACTCGGGCGCGTCGCCCACCACCGTCGCCGGTGCGATGGTGCGGAAGGGGAGATTTGAACTCCCACGGGCTTGTGGCCCACAGGCTCCTGAGGCCTGCGCGTCTGCCAGTTCCGCCACTTCCGCGCGATGGACGGGAGCCGTGCGCGGCACGGCCAGCCGCAGCACCCTGAGGATAGCCCGGGCGCCGGGACGCCGTCAAGGCGACGTGCGCCGGGCGCCATCCGCCACCAGGCCGCGGCGCTGCGCGGGGTAGGGCTGCGGGGCAGACTATACTGGAGACCGATGGACTTCGGCGCGCTCCTCGACGACCTGCGCGCGCGCCCCGGCTACGGTGGCCAGATCGTGCACGTTCGGTTCCTCCCGCCCCGGCCGCCGCGCCACGCCGACCTGGCGCCGCCGCTGCCGCCGGCGCTCGCGGCCCGGCTGCGCCAGCGGGGCATCGAGCGCCTGTACACGCACCAGGTGGCGGCCGTGGAGGCAGCCCGCCGCGGCGAGCACCTGGCCGTGGTCACCTCCACGGCCAGCGGGAAGACGCTGTGCTACACGCTGCCGGTGCTGGAGGCGCTGCTCGCCGACCCCAGGGCCTGCGCCCTGTTCCTCTTCCCCACCAAGGCGCTGGCCCAGGACCAGCTGGACAGCCTGCGGGCGTTCGAGCTCCCTGACCTGCCGGTGGAGACCTACGACGGCGACACCCCGGCGCGGCAGCGGGCCGCCATCAGGGACCGCGCGCGGATCCTGCTGACGAACCCGGACATGCTGCACATCGGGATCCTGCCGCAGCACTTCCGGTGGCGGCGATTCCTCGGAGGCCTGCGGTTCGTGGTCGCAGACGAGATGCACGTCTACCGCGGCGTCTTCGGCTCGCACGTGGCCAACGTCCTGCGCCGCCTGTGGCGGGTCTGTCGCTTCCACGGCGCAGCGCCCCAGGTGATCTGCACGTCGGCGACCGTGGCCAACGCGCGGGAGTTCGCCGAGCGGCTGCTGGGCGTACCCGTGACGACCATCGCGGCGGACGGCGCGCCCGCGGGCCCGCGGTGGTTCGTGCTGTGGAACCCGCCGCTGCGGGAGGGTGCCGCGGGCCGGCGCAGCGCGCTCGGCGAGGCCACGGCGCTGTTCAGCGAGCTCACAGCCCGCGGCGTGCGCACCATCGCCTTCACCAAGGCCCGCAAGGTCACCGAACTCATCGCCCGCTATGCGACGCGGCGCCTGCGGGAGACGGCGCCGGAGGCCGCCGCGCGCATCAGCCCCTACCGGGCCGGCTACCTGCCTGCGGACCGCCGGCGGATCGAGCGTCGCCTGTTCCACGGCGAGCTGTACGGCGTTGTGGCCACCAGCGCGCTCGAGCTCGGCATCGACGTCGGCGGGCTGGACGCCGCGGTGCTGGTGGGCTTCCCCGGCACCATCGCCTCCACCTGGCAGCGCGCGGGGCGGGCCGGACGTGGGGCCGCGCCGGCGCTGGCGGTGCTGGTGGCGGGAGACGACGCGCTCGACCAGTACCTGATGCGCCATCCCGACTACCTCTTCGACCGGCCGTGCGAGCACGCGATCATCGATCCGGAAAATCCGTATATCCTGGCCCGCCACCTCCGGTGCGCGGCGGCGGAGCTGCCGCTGATCGAGGCGGACACCACGCTGTTCGGCGCGCGCACCCGCGAACTGCTCCCGCTGCTGGTCGAAGCCGGTGACCTCGTGCCGCGCCGGGGGCGGTGGTACTGGGTCGGCCGGCAGCGGTACCCCGCGCAGGAGGTGGACCTCCGCGCGGCGTCGGGCGTCACCTTCCGCATCGTCGCCCCGCGGCGCGTGACGATCGGGACGGTCGACGACGCCCGTGTCTTCGAGCAGGCGCACCCCGGGGCCATCTACCTTCACCAGGGCGAGACCTACCTGGTGCGCGCGCTCGACCTGCACGGGCGCACGGTGCACGTGGAGCCTACGGCCGCCGACTACTACACGCAGCCGCGCACGGTCATCGACCTCACGATCCGCGCGCCGCGCGCAGCCAGGCCGTGGGGGCCCACGACGCTGCACTTCGGCGATGTGGACGTCACCACGCAGGTGATCGGCTTCGCCCGCAAGCAGCTCTTCACGGACACGACGCTGGGGGTCGAGCCCCTGGACCTGCCGGCCCGGACGCTGGCCACGACGGCCCTGTGGGTGCCGGTGCCCCAGGACCTGGAGCGGCGTGTGCGCGCGTCCGGTGGCGACTTCGCCGGCGCCATCCATGCCGTCGAGCACGCCGCCATCGGGGTGCTCCCGCTGTTCGCCATGTGCGACCGGTGGGACCTGGGGGGCGTCTCCTACCCTCAGCACCCTCAGGTGGAGGGGCCGGCAATCTTCATCTACGACGGGCACCCGGGTGGCGTCGGCATCACCGAGCAGGCCTACCGCCTGATCGACGCCTTGATGGCCGCGACCCGCGAGGTGATCGAGGCGTGCCCCTGCGAGACGGGCTGTCCGTCGTGCATCCAGTCCCCCAAGTGCGGCAACCTGAACGAGCCGCTGGACAAGCGCGCCGCGCTGCTGCTGCTGGACGGCCTGCTGGCGCGCGCGCCGGTCGCCGGCGCGGAACGCGCGTGAGATGGCCCGCAGCACGTGAGATGGCCACGGGGCGCGGGTGCGAGGGCCATCGGCGCGGCAGGACCGTGACGCCCATGTCGGGCACGCTGTACCTGGTCGCCACGCCTATCGGCAACCTGGAGGACCTCACGCCGCGAGCGGCACGGGTCCTGCGCGAGGTCGCGCTGGTCGCCTGCGAGGACACGCGGCGGACGCGCGGGCTGCTGGCCCACCTGGGCGTGCGCGCCCGGGTGGTGAGCC
Organism: Candidatus Fervidifonticultor secundus; assembly: GCA_031459385.1. Taxonomy (GTDB): domain Bacteria; phylum Sysuimicrobiota; class Sysuimicrobiia; order Sysuimicrobiales; family Humicultoraceae; genus Fervidifonticultor; species Fervidifonticultor secundus. The sequence continues at coordinate 51,740 of JAVKIP010000016.1, forward strand.
TGCACGCGCACAACGAGCGCGCCCGCGTCCCCGAGCTGCTGGCGCGCCTGCGCGACGGTACGGACGTCGCGGTCGTCTCCGACGCCGGCATGCCGACGATCTCCGACCCGGGGGCCCACCTGGTCGCCGCCGCCGCGGCGGCGGGCATCCCGGTGGTGGCCGTGCCGGGTCCGAGCGCGGTGACGGCCGCCGTGGCGCTCGCCGATTTCCCCGCGGAGCGGTTCGTCTTTGCCGGGTTCCTGCCGTCCCGTGCGCCGGAGCGGCGCCGGGCGCTGGCGGCGCTGGCGCCGCTGCCGATGGCGCTGGTGCTCTTCGAGGCACCGCACCGCGTGCGCGCGACGCTGCGCGACCTGGCTGCGGTGCTGGGCGATCGCCCGATGCTGATGGCGCGAGAGCTGACCAAGGTGCACGAGGAGGTGTTGCGCGGCACGGCGCAGGAACTCCTCGACCGGCTGCCCGAGCGCATCCGCGGCGAGATCACGCTGGTGGTGGCCGGCGCGCCGACGTCGGCGGGCGCCCGCGGGCCCGCGGCTGCCAGCGAGGAGGCCGGCGCCGCGACGGCTGCGTCTGGCGCGGCGCCGCAGGCGATGATGTCCCCCGAGGCGTTCCTCCAGCGTCTGCGCGCCGCCGGGCTCTCGCGCCGTGACGCGGGGCGGGCGCTGGCCGTGGCGTACGGCCTCCCGCCGCGCGCAGCCTACCGGCTGGCGGCGCGCGCGGACGGTGAGCCCGGCGGGCGCCGCAGGTCCACGGCGGATGCTTCCGGGGAGGGATTCTGACGTGCGCCTGTGGCCGCCGCCGCGCGACCTGGTGACCGTGTACGAGGCGACCAGCGAGTTCGAGGCGATCGCCGTGCGCGATGTCCTGGAAGCCGCAGGCCTGCGGGTGATGGTGCGGTCGCGCCGCATCCCCGGGTACGAGGTCCCGGCCATGCGCGGGAACCAGGCGGGCATCTGGGCCGACGTCCTGGTGCGGCCCGAGGACGAGGGCGAGGCGCGGCGCGTGGTGGCAGAGTACCTGGCGTCCCTGCGACCGGCGGACAACGCCGACGCCACGACCCCATGAGCCGCCCGCGCGACTGGTGGCGCGATGTCTTCGACCGCCCCGCCTTCTTCGAACTCTACGAGCGCTCCGACGTCGAACGCGCCGCCCGGCAGGTGGACCAGGTGCTCCGGCTCCTGGGCGACGGCGAGTCGCTGCAGGCGCCGGCCCACATCCTCGATGTCTGCTGCGGCTACGGCCGGCATGCCGTGGAGCTGGCCCGCCGCGGCTTCCAGGTCACCGGCGTGGACATCTCGCCGCGGCAGATCGCCCGTGCCAGGCACCGGGCAGCCGAGGCGGGCGTGGCGGCGCGCTTCGTGGTCGGCGACGCGCGGGCGTTGCCGGTGCGCGGGCCGTGCGACGCCGCGATCAACATGTTCCTGTCGTTCGGCTACTTCGCCACCGACGAGGAGAGCCAGGCGATGCTCCACGGCATCGCCCGCGCGCTGCGCCCCGGCGGCCGCTTGCTGATCGACTTCTGGAACCGCGAGTACGAGCTGCGCAACTTCCAGCCCGTGGTGGTCGACCGCCGCGCCGACGGGATCATCGAGATCGAGGACTGGTCGTTCGACGCCCTGGGCGGCCGGCTCAACTGGACCAACACCGTGATCTTCCCCGACGGCCGGCGCGAGGCCTGGGCCCACTCGATCCGGGCGTTCACGGTCGCCGAGATCCGGCGGATGCTGGAGGCGGCCGGGTTCGGCCGGGTCGCCGTCTACGGGAGCCTGGACGGCGCCCCGTACACCATGGACGCAGAAGCGGCGGTATTCGTCGCGACGCGGTCACGCGCGTGAATCGTCGGATGCCCGGGCCGCGCCGGCCATGCTGGTGCGCCGGGCCCCGGCGCTTCGTTGACACTGCCATCGGGCGTCTCTACAATGAGGCCAGTTCGAAACCGACAGGGCGATGACGGAGCGGGAGTAGGCGGCAGGGCCGGTCGGAGCGAGCCGGGGCGGGTGCGAGCCGGTGACAGGACGCCGCCGAACATGGCTTCCGAGCGTTCAGGCGAACGCAGCGCGCGACCGCCAGTAGCCTGAACGGGGTGCCCCCGAGAGCGGGCAGGGGTGGTCGCACGCCACCCCCCGAGGTGTCGGCCGCGAGGTCGGCGCGAATCCTGGTGGTGCCACGGAACCCTTCCGTCCAGCGTGGGCGGGAGGGTGTTCGTTTCTGACGGGGAGGACGGCATGCCGGCAGCACATCTCGTGGGAATCTTCCCGCGCTCGGAGCGCGTGGTCGAGCTGAGCCGCGCCGTGGACCGCGGCCGCGCCACGCCCGACGAGCTGGCCACGGCCGTCGCCGAGGACGAGCGGGCGGTCATCGCCCTGCAACAGGAGGCCGGGCTCGACTACGTGCTGGACGGCCTGCTGCGGTGGCAGGACCTGCTGCGGCCGATTGCCAGCCATACCCCGGGCATGTTCCCGGGCGGCATCGTGCGGTGGTTCGACAACAACACGTTCTACCGGCGGCCGGTGATCACGGGCCCCCTGGAGCCGACCGGACGCGCGGTGCTGGCGGTGGTCAACCTGCCGGCGCTGGCCGGCCTCCGGTGGAAGGCGGTGCTGCCATCGCCGTTCGCGCTGGCAGCCCTGGCCGACAACCAGTCGGGCCGGACCTTCGACCAGGTACTGGCCGACTGCAGCGCCGTCGTGCGGGCCGAAGCGCAGGCGCTGGTCGCGGCCGGCTGCGCCTACGTGCAGTTCAGCGACCCCGCGCTGGTGACCCGCGCGGCGCCTGAGGACGTGGGCCGCGCGCGCGCCGCGCTGGAGCGCGCGGTAGACGGGCTCGGGGTGCGCACGGCGCTGCATACCTTCTTCGGCAACGCAGCGGCCTGGCTGGACGATCTCGTGCGGTTCCCGGTGGACGAGATCGGCGTGGACCTGTACGCGTGGGAGGCCGACGGCGTGCGGCCCGCCGCGCGCGGCAAGACCGTGCTGGCCGGGGCGCTGGACGGGCGCAACTCGCTGCTGGAGGACGTCGCCCTGCTGGTAGATCAGGCCGTGCAGTTGTGGCGCGACCTGGGCGCGGACGACGTGGCCCTGGTACCCAACTGCGACCTGGAGTTCCTGCCCTGGGACGTGGCGGTGGCAAAGACGCGCCGCCTGGGCGAGGCCGCGGCGGCCCTGCGGGCGCAGGGGAGGTGAGCGACGTGGCGACCAAGCTGTTCCCGACGCAGGAGATCGGCAGCCTGGCCAAGCCGGGCTGGCTGGTCCGGGCGACCCGCGGGCAGCCCGCGACCGACGCCGACCTGGCGGAGATCGACCGGTGGGCGCCGGTGCTGGGCATCGAGGGGGTCGACGACCTGAAGGCGCTGCTGCGCGCGCCGTCGCCCGACCGCGAGCGGGTGCGCGACTGGGCGGCGCTGTTCGCGATCCGGTTCCTGGAGGCTGCCGGGCTCGACGTGGTCTACGACGGCGAGGCCCGCCGCGTCGAGATGTACGAGTACGCGGCCCGGCGCATTCACGGCTTCCGCTTCTACGGGCACGTGCGGTCGTTCGACAACAAGTACTACCGGAAGGCCGCGGTGGTGGACCGCGTGCGCCTGACCGAGCCCTTCCATGTGGACGAGCTGCGGTTCGTGAAGTCGGTGGCGCGCCGGCCCGTGAAGGTTCCGGTGACTGGCCCGTACACCCTGGCCGACTGGTCGTTCAACGAGTACTACCTGCGGGCGCACGACGGCGGGGCGCGGGACCTGAAGCGCCGCACCTGGGAGGCCAAGCGAGCGTTCACGCTGGATCTGGCGCGGGAGGTGCTGAACCCTACGCTGCGGGCGCTGGCCGCGGCGGGCGCCGACTGGATTCAGGTCGACGAGCCGGCGGCCACCACGCATGCCGACGAGGTGCCGATCCTGGTCGAGGCGTTCAACGACGCGGTGCGCGACGTGCCGGCCAAGATCAGCATCCACATCTGCTACAGCGACTACCGGCTGCTCTACCCGCACATCCTCACGATGCGGGTGGACCACCTGGCCCTGGAGTTCAAGAACACCGGCGACTACAACATCGTCTCGATCTTCAGGGACTACGGGGACACGCGGGAGCTGGGCCTGGGCGTGCTCGACGTGCACTCCGACCTGATCGAGACGCCCGAGGAGATCCGGGACAAGCTGCTGGACGCCGCCCGGGTGCTGGGCCCGGAGCGGATCTGGGCCAACCCCGACTGCGGACTGCGCACGCGAACGTGGGACGTGGCGTTCGCCAAGCTCCGCAACCTGGTGGAGGGCGCGCGGCTGGCCCGCGAAGCGGTGGGCGCGGCCCGCTGACGGCGCCCCGCGCCGGGGCGGGGGAGGAGGAGCGGCCATGGAGCGGTTCTTCATCACCACGGCCATCGACTACGTCAACGCCAGCCCGCACATCGGGCACGCCTACGAGAAGATCGTGGCCGATGCGCTGGCGCGTTACCACCGGCTGTTCGGACACGCGGTGTTCTTCCTGACCGGTACCGACGAGCACGGGCAGAAGAACGTCACCTCGGCCCGGGCCGCAGGCCGGGACGTCCGCGAGTTCGTGGACGCCAACGCTGCCCGGTTCCGGGAGCTGATCGACCTGCTGCACCTCTCCGTCGACGACTTCATCCGGACCACCGAGGCCCGCCATGCGGCCGGCGTCCGCGCGATCTGGACCCGCGTGGCGGCCGCCGGCGACTTCTATAGGAAGAATTACCGCGCCCTCTACTGCGTGGGGCACGAGGCGTTCGTCACTCTGAGCGACCTGGTCGACGGCCGGTGCCCCGACCACGGCACCGAGCCGGTGGTCATCGAGGAAGAGAACTATTTCTTCCGCCTCTCGAAGTACCGGCCGCACCTGCGCCGGCTCTTCGAGAGCCGTCCGGACTTCGTCCTCCCGGCCACCCGCCACGCCGAGATGCTGAACCTGATCGATACCCTCGAGGACATCTCGGTCTCGCGGCCGGTGGAGAAGCTGGCGTGGGGGATCCCGGTGCCCGGCGACCCCTCCCATGTCATCTACGTCTGGTTCGACGCGCTGACCAACTACATCTCGGCGATCGGCTTCGGCAGCGACGAGGCGCGCTTCCGGCAGTGGTGGCCGGCCCATCACCTCATCGGGAAGGACATCAACCGGTTCCACTCGCTGCTGTGGCCGGCCATGCTCCTCTCGGCTGGCCTGGAGCCGCCGCGCCAGGTGCTGGTGCACGGCTTCCTCACGGTCGAGGGGCAGAAGATGAGCAAGACGCTGGGCAACGTCGTCGACCCGGGTGAGGCGGTCCGCGCGCTGGCCGCGCGCGCCGGCACAGAGGCGGCCGTGGCGGTGGACGCGCTGCGCTACTTCCTGCTCCGCGAGATCCCGTTCGGCGAGGACGGTGACTTCAACCGGGCCGGCCTGGTCCAGCGCTTCAACGCCGACCTGGCCAACGACTACGGCAACCTGTTGCACCGGACGTTGTCGCTGGTGGCGCGCGACTTCCAGGGCCGCGTGCCCGCCCCGGGCGCGGAGGAGGGCGGGGACCGCGCGCTGCGGACGCTGGCGCGTGCTGTGGCGGAGGCGCTGCCCGAGCACGTGGCGCGCGTGAACCTCTCGCAGGCGCTGGCCGAGGTCTGGCGGCTGCTGGGGGCGGCCAACAAGTACCTCGACGACGAGGCGCCGTGGAGCGTGCGCGCGCAGGGACGGCCGGAGCGCGCGGGGGCGATCCTCTACAACACGCTGGAGGCGGTGCGCATCGCGACGATCCTGCTGCACCCGGTCCTGCCGGTGGCCACGCAGCGGATCTGGCGCCAGCTGGGGGTGGCAGCGCCGCTGGAGGGGCAGCGGCTGGACGACACCCGGCGGTGGGGGGGCCTGGAAGCGGGCCAGCCGGTGGCGCCCGGCGCCCCGGTGTTCCCACGGATCGACGTACGGCGGCCCACAGCCGCGGCGGTGCCCTCCCCGGCGGGAGCACCCGTGGCGGGGCCGTCCGCGGCGGTGCCAGCCGCAGGGGGGCGCAGCCCGGATCGCGCCGGGGCGCTGGTGCCCACACGGCGCGCCGTGGCCACAGGCGAAGGGGGGAGCGGGGTGACCGAGATCAGCATCGAGGAGTTTCGCCGCATCGACCTGCGCGTGGCCGAGGTCACCGCCGCCGAGCGGGTGCCCGGCACCGACAAACTTCTGCGGCTCGTGGTCGACCTGGGCGACGAGGTGCGCACGGTGGTGGCCGGCATCGCCGCCCAGTACACGCCCGCCGACCTGGTCGGCCGGAAGATCGTCGTCGTCGCCAACCTCCAGCCGCGCCGCGTGCGCGGCGTCGAGTCGCGCGGGATGCTGCTGGCGGCCACCTGGGGCGACGACGAGGTGGCGATCCTCGGCGTGGATGCCCGGGCGCCCAAAGGGGCGCGGGTGACCTGACGGGTGGGTGCGGGCTGGCGCTGCAGCGGGCGGATGCAGAGGACCGCGCTGATGCGCGAAGGCCGTGGCGCGCGAGTTGCGCGGCGTCGCGGGCGTCCGGTACACTGGCACAGTGATCCTCGAGCTCGTTGACTCCCACGTGCACCTCGACGACGCCGCGTTCACCACAGACCTGGACGCGGTGCTGGCCCGCGCGCGCGGCGCGGGGGTCTGCGGGTTCGTCAGCATCGGGACGTCCGTCGCTTCCAGCCGCCGCGTCGTGGCGCTGGCCGCGCGCCACGACGACGTCTACGCGGCCGTGGCCATTCACCCCCACGAGGCGGCGGACGCGACGCCCGAGGCGCTGGCCGCGCTGGCCGACCTGGCACAGCATCCGCACGTGGTCGCCGTCGGTGAGACCGGCCTCGACTGGTACCGCGACTTCGCGCCGCGGGAGGCGCAGGTGCGCGCCCTGCGTGCGCACCTCGACCTCGCCCGGCGCGCCGGCCTGCCGGTCATCATCCACTGTCGGGAAGCGTACTCCGACGTGCTGGGTATCCTCGCCGAGCACCCGGTGGGGCGCGTGATCATGCACTGCTTCTCGGGACCGCTGGACGTGGCGCGGGTGTGTCTCGACCGCGGCTACTACCTGGGGCTTGGCGGTCCGGTCACGTACCGCAACGCCCGGCGGGCGCTGGAGGTGGCGCGCTACGTCCCGCCCGACCGCCTCCTCCTGGAGACCGACGCGCCCTATCTCCCGCCCGAGCCCCACCGGGGGCGGCGCAACGAGCCGGCCTACCTTCCCCTCATCGCGTGGGCGGTGGCCCACGCGCGTGGCGTCGCGCCCGGGACGGTGGCCGAGATCACCACCGCCAACGCCCGCGCGGCCTTCGGGCTGCCGCGGCCGGCGGTCCGCGACTGAGCGGCGTCCACGTGCGTCGCAGCGTCTTCTGCCTGCTGAGCGTCGCCCTGGTGCTGGTGGCCGCGCGGCCCGACGGCGCGCGCGCTGCGGCGTCGGACGACTACGAGATCCGCATCGGCCGCCAGGGCGCCGCCACCCTGGAGGCGCGGTTTGCGGTGGTCGCAGACCAGGCGGTCCAGGACCGGTTGAACCGGATCGGCCGCGCCATCACCCCGCACACCGAGCGCCCGCGCCTGCCCTACACGTTCAAAGCCGTCCAGGTGGCGCAAGTCAACGCCCTGGCGCTGCCCGGCGGCTTCGTCTATGTCACGACGGGGCTGCTGGAGTTCGTGCGCACGGACCACGAACTCGCGGCAGTTATCGCCCATGAGGTCGCCCACGCGGCGCGAGGCCACGGGCTCGAGATGATGCGCCGGGCCAACCGCGCGGCCTTCGTCACCATTCTCATCGCGGTGTTCACCGGCGATCCGGCGCTGGGCGCCGGCGCTCAGGTGGTCGCGACCGGCCTGCTGGCAGGCTACACCCGCGACCTGGAGCGCGACGCCGACCTGGCCTCGATCGCTTACCTGACCAGGACGCCGTACACGCCCGCGGGAGTGCTCACGGTGATGGAGCGGCTCCGCCGGCTCGAGCAGCTCAGCCCCCGGCCCGACCCGGGCGCGTTCGCCGACCATCCGACCGTCGAGGAGCGGATCCGGTACGTCGAGGCGGAACTGCGCGCGCGCCGGATTCCGATCAACCGGCGGCTGGCCGCGAACTACCTGGCCCTGACCGTGAAGGAAACGACCGAGGGCGGCGTGACCTACGCCGAGCTGTCCGTCAACAATCGGCCGATCGTGCGGCTGCCGGACGTGGCCCGAATCCGCGAGGCCGCCGACCTCCTGGACCGCCTCTTCGATCAGGACCTGGAGCCGTACGAAGTCCTGCTGCGCGAGTCCCAGGGGGGCTGGGCGATCCTCGCCCGCGGCTGGCCGGTGCTGCGCTTCACGGCCGCCGATGCCCCGGGCGGCTCCGTCCGGGAACTGGCCGCGGCGGTGCACTTCCGCCTGCGGGCCGCGATCGAGGACGACATTCGCCGCCGCAAGCTTCAGGGCTGAACGGAACGCTCTCATCGTTGACACCGCCTGCCCGGGCGTGTAACTTACTAAACGTTCAGCAAGCAACATGCGGCCCGCAAGCACGCGGCGGACCGCGAGAGGCCCACACGATGCCCGCGACGCCACCCCACGTACGCCCCGTGCGCCGCCGGCGGAATCCAGCCGCCACGCGCGAGGCCATCCTCGACGCGGCCGAGCGGCTGTTCGCGGCGAAGGGCTACGAAGGAACCAGCCTGGGCGAGATCGGCCGCGCCGCCAGAGTCTCGCGCGGCACGCCCGGCTACTTCTACGGCTCCAAGGAGCGGCTCTACCGCGCGGTGCTGGAGCGCGCGCTCACAGCGGCGCGGGAGGTCCTGACGCAGGCGCGGGCCAGGGCGGCCACGGCAGGCGGCGCCCCCGAGGCCCTGCTGCGCGAGGCGATCGGCAGCTATCTCGCGTTCCTGGCAGCCCGCCCGACGTTCGTGCGCCTCATCGAGTGGGAAACGCTCTCGGGCGCGCGATTCCTGGGCGCCTCTCCGGCGCACATCGGCGGCCTGCGGGAGGCCCTGGCAGTGACGCAGGAAGAGCTGGCGCGCGGTGCCCTGCGCTCCGTGGACCCCGCGCACCTGCTGCTGAGCGTCATGGGCCTGTGCTGGTTCCCGTTCGCCCACGCAGACTCCCTGACCCGCTCCCTGAAGCTGGATCCGCGCACGCCGGCGTTCCTGGCGGCCCGGCGGGCGCACATCGTCGACCTGCTCCTGTACGGGCTGCTGCCGCGCAGCTGAGGCATGGTGGCGTGGGGGTCAGGTCCGTCGGTGGCGGGGTGATGCGGTGCCGGCGCATGCGGTGAGGAGGAGGCACGGGTCAATGCGTCGCTGGTGGATCGTGGTGCTGCTCGTGGGGGTCGTCGCCGGGGTGTTCGGGCTGCGCGGCCGCCGGCCGGCGGTAGCCCCCGTGGTCGCCGAGCCGGCCGCGGTGCCGGTGGAGGTCTCCGCCGTGGCGGTCGGCCCGGTGGCCCGCACCGTGGAGATCACGGGCACGGTCACCTCCGCGCGGCTGGCCGAGCTCTTCCCGAAGATCAGCGGCCGCGTGGCCCACGTGTACGTGCAGGATGGCGCGCAGGTGGCGGCCGGGGCGCCGGTGGTCGCGCTGGAGGCCGCGGACCAGCGCGCCGAGGTGGCGCAGGCCGAGGCAGCCGTGGCAGCTGCACAGGCCCGGCTGGCCGCGCTGCAAGCCGGCCCGCGGCCGCAGGAGAAGCGGGTCGTCCTCAATGCCGTGGCCCAGGCGGAAGACCAGGTCAGGCTGGCCGAGACCCAGCTAGCCGTGGCTCAGGCGGCGCAGCGCCTGGCCGAGGACACCCTGCGGCGCCAGGAGCAGCTCTACCGCGACGGCGCCGTGGCCCAGGTGCAGGTGGACCAGGCCCGGCTCCAGGCCGACGAAGCGCGGGCACGGGTGCGGGCCGCGCAGATGCAGCTGGAGATCGCCCGGACGGCGCTGGACTCCGCGCGCCAGCAGTGGTCGATGGCCGAGACGGGCGCGCGCGAGGAGGAGATCCGCGCAGCCCGCGCCCAGGTGGCGCAGGCGCAGGCCGCGCTGGCCTTCGCCCGGCAGCGCCTGGCCAGCATGGTGATCCGCGCCCCGTTCGCCGGCCGCGTCTCCCACGTGACCGCCAGCGTCGGCGACTATCTGGTCGCGGGCGACTTCGCAGGGCGCGGGGGCTTCGTGGCCATCGTCTACGACGACCGGGAGATGGAGGTGGAGGTGCAAGTCGGCGAGCGCGACCTCCCGCTGCTGGCACCGGGCCAGCCGGCATCGCTGCGCCTGGAGACCGCGGCGGCGGCGCCGGTGCCGGCCGTGGTGCGGGTGATCTCGCCGGCCGCGAATGCTGCGACGCGCACGGCGACCGTGCGCCTGCGGCTGCAGGCGGCCGTGGACGCGCGGCCCGGGACCTTCGCCCGCGGCGTGATCGTCGTCGAGCGCCGCGAGCGGGCCCTGCTGGTGCCCAGGGCTGCCGTGGTGGGCGACGGGCGGCCGGTGGTGCGCGTGGTCGCGGGCGACGTGGTTCAGGTGCGCCCAGTGGTCCTGGGCGTCGCGCAGGGCGACCGCGTCGAGATCCGGGAAGGGGTCGCCGCCGGCGAGCAGGTCGTCGTGCTCGGCCCGGAGGCGTTGCCCGCGGGCACGCGCGTCCGCGTGGTGCGCCGGTAGCCGGGTGAGGTGACGCGGGCCATGTCGCTGTCGGCGCTGGCTGTCCGGCGTCCCGTGCTCACCCTGATGATCACCAGCGCCCTGATGGTGCTGGGGCTGGTGGCCTACACGCGCCTGCCCGTGGAGCTGTTCCCCAACGTGCAGTTCCCCTTCGTGACCGTGACCGTCGTCTACCCCGGGGCGGGCCCCGAAGAGATCGAGCAACTGGTGGCCAAGCCGCTGGAAGAGCAGCTCTCGAGCCTGGCCAACGTGCGCGAGGTGCGCACGCTGGCCAGCGAGGGCACGGTCCTGGTCGGCGTGCAGTTCGAGCTCGGAACCGATCTCGATGCGGCCACCGCCGACGTGCGGCAGCGCGTCGACATCGCCCGGGCCCGCTTCCCCCGCGACGTCCAGCAGCCCATCGTCCAGAAGCTGGACATCGGCGCCCAGCCGGTGATGAACCTGGGCATGGGCGGTGCGCGCTCCCCGCGCGAGCTGCGTCGTCTGGCCGACGAGGTGGTGAAGCCGCGGCTGGAGCGCACGCCCGGCGTGGCGGCCGTCAGCGTGACCGGAGGCCTCGTGCGCGAGATCCGCGTCGAGGTCGACCTGGACCGCCTGCGGGCCCACGGGCTGACCCTGGCACAGGTCGAGGACACCTTACGGGCCGAGAACCTCAACGTGCCCGGCGGCAAGATCACCGAGGGACCGCGCGAGCAACTGGTGCGGCTGACCGGGCAGTTCGCCAGCCTCGACGAGATCGCGAGCCTGCGCGTCCTGCGCCGCGACGGCGCCACAGTGCGGCTCGGCGACGTGGCCGCCGTCCGCGACGTGGCCCGCGATCCCGAGCAGTTCACCCGCCTCAATGGCCGCGACAGCGTGGGGATCAGCATCCAGAAGCAGGCCGGGGCGAACACCGTGGCGGTGGCCGACGGCATCCGCAGGGCCCTGGCCGACCTGCGCCGCACGCTGCCGGGCGACGTGACGTTCGGCGTGGCGCAGGACCAGTCGCTGTTCGTCCGCTCCTCGGTGGCCGACGTGCAGGGCAATCTGGCGCTGGGCGCCGTGCTGGTGGCAGTGGTCGTTTTCCTCTTCCTGCACAACGCCCGCAGCACGCTCATCATCGCCCTGGCCATGCCCACGGCCATCGTCGCCACCTACCTGCCTATGTTCTTCTCGGGCTTCACCATCAACATCATGTCGCTGCTGGGGCTGGCGGTGTCGGTGGGCGTGCTGGTCGACAACGCCATCGTCGTCACCGAGAACATCAACCGGCACCTGACCCTCGAGGCCACGCCGGCTGACGCCGCGCGCGAGGGCGCCCGGGAGATCGAGGCCGCCGTCATGGCCAGCGCCATGACCAACGTGGCGGTGTTCGTGCCCATTGCGTTCACCCGGGGCATCGTCGGACAGTTCTTCCGGCAGTTCGGGCTGACGGTGGTCTTCGCCAACCTGCTGTCGGTATTCATGGCCTTCACGCTGACGCCGATGCTCTCGGCGCGGTGGCTGCGGCGGCCCGACCCGCGCCGTACGCGGCTGGCGCGGGTCTTCGACGGGTGGGACGCGGCCTACGAGCGGCTGACCGTGCGCTACCGCGGCGGCCTCGCCTGGGTGCTGCGGCACCGGTGGATGGCACTGGGCGCGGCGGCCGCTGCTTTCGTGGGGAGCCTGATCCTCCTGGCATCGCCGCTGGTGGGCAAGGAGTTCTTCCCGACCGCCGACACCGGGGAGTTCCGGGTGCGGATCGAGATGCCCATGGGCTCGTCGCTGGCCCTGGCGGACCAGGCGGTGCGGCGCGCCGAGGCCGTGCTGGCGACGGTGCCCGAGGTCGAGACCTCCTTCACGCTGGTGGGTGGCCAGAGCACGGGGTTCGGTTTCCAGACGCCGGGCGCGCAGATCGGCGAGATCTTCGTGAGCCTGGTGGAGCGGAGCCGGCGGCAGCGCTCGGTCACCGCCATCATGGACGATGTGCGCGCGCAGCTGCGGGACCTGCCGGCTGCCAAGGTCAAGGTCTCGCCGGGCGGCGAGGTCGGAGGCGGGCAGGCCCCGATCCAGGTGGAGGTCGTCGGGCCCGACGGCGCCCAGCTCGCGCGCCTGGCGGCCAGCGTCGAGCAGATCGTGCGCGCCACCCCGGGGACGATCAACGTGGACAACACCCTGGCGCCGGGGAAGGGCGAGCTGCAGGTGGTCCTGGACCGGGAGCGCGCGGCGCGGCTGGGGCTCAGCGCGGCCAGCGTGGGGAGCGCGATCCGCACGGCCGTCGAGGGCAGCGCCGTCACCCGCTACCGCGTGGGCGGCGACGAGTTCGACATCACCGTGCGCGCCCGGCCCGAGGATCGCGGGGCGGCCACGCGCCTGGGCGAGCTGGCCGTGGGCGTGGCGCCCGACGGCACGCCGGTTCGCCTGCGCGACGTGGCCACCGTGCGCGAGGCGCGCGGCCCCGCCTCGGTCATGCGCAAGAACCGGGTGCGCATGGCGCTCATCACCGCCGACCTGGCCGGCCGGCCCCTGGGCGCGGTGGTGAACGACATCGCCCAGCAGACCAGGACACTGACGCTGCCGCCGGGCTTTGCCGTCAACTTCGCCGGCGAAGCGCAGTTCCAGGCCGAGTCGTTCCGCGACCTGCTGGTCTCGCTGGCCCTCGCCATCGTGTTCGTCTACATGGTGATGGCGGCGCAGTTCGAGTCGCTGGTGCACCCCTTCATCATCATGTTCACGCTGCCGCTGGCCGCTGTCGGCGTCTTCCCCCTGCTGGCCGCCACCGGCGTCAACGTCAGCATCATGTCGCTGCTGGGCATCATCATGCTCACCGGCATCGTGGTGAACAACGCGATCATCCTGGTCGACTACACCAACCAGCTGCGGGCGCGCGGCCTGCCCCGGCGTGAGGCCCTGCTCGAGGCCGGCGCCACGCGCCTGCGGCCGATCCTCATGACGTCGTTCACGACGATCCTGGGCGGACTGCCCGTGGCGCTGGGGCTGGGCACCAGCGGGGCCGAGTGGCGCCGGCCGCTGGGCATGGCCGTGCTGGGCGGCCTGATGACTTCCACGTTCCTGACGCTGTTCGTGATCCCGGCGGTGTACGCGATCGCAGACGACCTGGCCGGGCGGCTCCGCCGCCGACCAGGGCCGGCCTGGGACCAGGCGAAGCAGCCCCCGCCGGTGCCCGTGGCGGGCGGCGACGAGGAGGCATAGGCCCCCCTCGCAGCGGACCTCTGCACCCCGTGCTGGCCGCGGCGCGAACGCTGGCCGAATGCTATAATGAGCGCAAGCGCGCCCGTAGCTCAGCGGATAGAGCGGCGGCCTCCGGAGCCGTAGGTCGGGGGTTCAAGTCCCTCCGGGCGCGCCACGAAACTCTATGTCCATGAAGGCTTCTGATGTATTCTGCCCTGCGGCGGTTCTTGGTACGGAACCCGGGGGGCTTGCGAATCCCCCGGTGTGCTTCTAATGGATGGGGGAGGCCGCGAGGGTCGTCGGGGGCACACGGGAGGTGATGGAGGATGGTCTGGGCTAACGTGGTGAACGCGTTGGTCGGGATCTGGTTCATCATCGCACCGTTCATCCTCGTCTACAGCGACCAGCGGGCTCCGCTGTGGCTGAGCCTGCTGGGCGGGGCGATCTTGCTGGTGCTGGCCGGGTGGGCAGTCATCAACGAGGCGGCTCGCAAGCAGCGGTGGATCCAGTACGTCAACGGCCTCGTCGGCATCTGGTTCATCGTCTTCCCCTACGTCTTCGCGCTGGCCGCGCGGCCGAACGTCGCCTGGACCTCCGTCGTCGGCGGGCTGATCGCGCTGGTGCTCAGCGCCTGGCTGGCGTTCAGCGTCCTGCCGAAAGAGGCCCACGCCTAGGGTCCTCCCCGGCAGCCTCCGGCCTTCCCCCACGTCCTTCTCCGACGTGCTCACGCGCGGCGGGAACCCTCCCGGGGGGTCTTGGTCGCTTATGATGGTGCAAGCCCGTCACGCCCGTGGGCCGTGTCGGATACGGGGCCGGGGCCGATGCCCCGACCCCGCGCCGTCAGCGCGCCGCGTGCGCGGGAATGCGACACCGGGCGACGAGGGCGCCGGGGGCCAGCCCGCGCATGTGGGGCCGTTGCAGACTGGGCGACGCTGGTTCCGCTGCAAGCGCGCCTCAGGCGTCTAGCTGGTTGCCGCGCGGGGAACGCCTGTAGCGGGGGAAGGTGCGCGTGCCCGTTCCGGCAGCGGTGATCGATGACCTTGCGGCGGCCTACGCGCGCGACCGGTCGCCGGACGCGCGGGCGCAGCTCGTCGACGCGTGCATTCCGCTGGTCCGGGCCCTGACCGCGCGGTTCCGACGGGTCCCGGGCGAAGCTGAAGACCTCGTGCAGGTCGGCTACCTGGGGCTGCTGCAGGCCCTCGAGACGTACGATCCTGCCCGGGGCGTCCACTTCACCACGTACGCGCGCCCGATCATCCTGGGCCACGTCAGCCACTACCTGCGGGATATGATCGGGACCATCCGGAAGCCGCGCTGGCTGCGGGTCCTCGATCGGGAGATCACGCGGCACGTCGAGCGGTTCGTCGCTGACCACCAGCGCTATCCGAGCCTCCAGGAGCTGGCGACCGCGCTCAACATCACGGAATCAGGCCTCCTGGAGGTTCTGCGGGCGCGCCAGGCCGTCAAGACCACGTCCCTGGACGCCGAGGAGGACGAGACCGAGCCCGAGATCGACCGCCGCGTGATCCGCCACCAGGCGTACGTCTCGTTCCAGCTGCCTATCGAGGACCGCATCGTGCTCTACGAGGCCATCGACCGCCTCAGCGCGCTGCAGCGCAGGGTGATCTACTACCTCTTCTTCTACGACCTCACCCAGGCCGTCACCGCGGCAAAGCTGGGCATCTCGCAGAAGCACGTCTCGCGGATCCTGGCCTCCGCTCTGGCCCGCCTGCGGGAGTACCTGGCACCGCGCTGACATCAGCGGGGGATACCTGCACAGGTGCGGCACCACAGCATCAGGTGGCCTGCCTCTGGTCCGCGCGGGAGCGCACTGACGCCCGAGGTGGGCGTGCCTACCGCATGTTTCCCGTGTGGCCCAGCGAGTAGCGGCCGGGCTGCGGCCAGTAGGTGAGACCGTGGGGGCCGGCCCCGACAGGGATACGGGCCAGCAGGCGTCCCGTGTCCGTGTCGAACGCGTACACTTCGCCGTCGTAGCGGCCCGACAGCCACAGCTGCCGCCCGTCGGCTGACACGTTGCCCATGTCGGGGCTTCCTCCGCCGGGCACCGGCCAGAGGGCCACCACGCGGCGCGCGACGGGGTCGACCACCGCCACGCTGCCTGGCCCGCGGCGGCCGCCGGTCACCGTGGTCCACCCCCGGTTGGCGACGTACAGGAAACGGCCATCGCGGCTGGGATAGACGCCGTGGGCGCCGGTACCCGTTGCCAGGAAGCCCACCGCGCGCAGCGGCTCGCCCTTGACGAGGTGCACCCCACCGCCGACCATATCGGCCACGACGAAGAGGCGCCCATCAGGCGACAGCCGCACGTCCTGCGGCATGCCGCCCAGCTCCAGGACACCCAGGAGTCGGTGCGACACCGTGTCCAGCTTGACGAGCCGCCCGGCGAACTCGCAGGTGAGGAGCAGGAAGCGTCCGTCGGCCGAGAAGTCGAGGTGGTTCGCACCTGGACACGGCACGGGCACCGAGGCTTCCAGCGCCATGGTCTGCGGATGGCGGAAGTCGAGGCGGTGCCGGGCCTCGGCCACGATCATGGCGAACGCTCCGTCGGGGGTGAAGTAGAGGTTGTAAGGGTCGTCCACCGGCACCGGTCGGCCGCCCTGTCCGGTGACCGGATCGATGGGCGTGAGGGTGTTGCTCCCGTTGTTGTTGACCCACAGTGTGTGGAGGTCATAGGACGGCACCACGTGCTGCGGACTCTTGCCCACGCGGACCTTGGCGATGGTGCGGAACGTGGCAGGATCGATGACGCTCACGGTGTCGGACAGACTGTTGGGCACGTAGACCCGGGCTGGCAGGCCGGCAAGCGCGGCACGCAGGCGGCCTGCACCGGCTTCCCGGTAGACGTTGCGAGGATCGGTGACCGGCGGCATGCCAGGCAGCGGGGCCGCGCGAGGCCGAGGTGCGGCCGGGCGCACCCCTGGTGCAGTAGGACGCGCTGTTGGCCGGCCAACGCAGGCGCCGGACAGCACGGCGGTGAGCAACACGAGAAACGCCACCCGCATGCCAGTATCGCACCCCCCTCTTCGCCCGCCTCTTCGGCGTGCCGCAGCGGCCATTCCTCCGGCCCGTGCGCGGTCTCTCCCGGGCCTGTCCCGCGGACGCCTGCCTCCGCAGCCCCGGGTCCTGCCGGGAGCTTGCAGAACCCCCGGCACCGTGGTTGCAATGGATGCAGGGGGCTGCAGGATCGTCGGGGTCTACGGGAGGTGATGAGGAATGGTCTGGGCTACCGTCGTCAACGCGTTGGTGGGGATCTGGTTCATCATCTTCCCCTACGTCTCTGCCCTCACCGCGCGGCCGAACGTCGCCTGGACCTCCGTCGTCGGCGGGCTCATCGCGCTGGTGCTCAGCGCCTGGCTGGCGTTCAGCGTTCTGCCCAAAGAGGCCCACGCCTGAGACCGTTCCCGGCGACCTCAGGCCTCCCCCACCATCTGTGGCGCCGGCTTCCTGGAACCCTGCACGCTCTCCCCGCGTAGAAATTGATCAGGGGGTGAAGGTCATGTCGTCGGGTCGACGGGCAGCAGCGTCTATGGTGGCACTGGCCGGGGTGCTGGTGGCGACGGGCGTTTTCCCGGCCACAATTTCGGCACATCACGACCACCGCTGGCGGCCTGTGGGACACCGGGCCGTCGTGCGGGTGGTCGGACGTGACGAAGTGTTCTGCACTTCCCGGAGCCTCCTGGCGGGCTCGATCGCGGTACCCGCGCACCGTTGCTTCCGGCTCGCACTGGTGCGCCGGCAGCAGCGGGTGTTCCTCGCGTTCCTCGAGCCGACGGTTGTGGTGTCGGCAGGGCACGTGGTGATCGTGACCCGACCCGTGGTGCGGCCCCGGATCCTCTTTCTCGTACCGTTCGACGAGGTTGACGACCTGGGCGATGACGTCCTCCCGGTGCTGCCGGTGCACGGCGCGGTGCTGGTGCCGGTGCGCGTCGTGGACCTGGGCCCACGGCTGACGATTACGGTGGTGGACTTCCCGCGCCTGTTCGTCACGTTCTCGGTACCGCTGTAGGGCGCCGGTCGGTGGCGCCGCAGGTCGCCGGTGTAGTGGGCGCATGGACCCGGCTGCGATCCCAATGCGCTAATTTAGATCCGCAGCCGACCATTCCGGGGTCACCTGCCCTCCACCTTCAAGCGTCTCGAATACGACGGTGTCGCCGGGCTGGATGCGTAGGCGCGGTGGGTGGGCATTGTCCCAGAACGCGTGGGGCTGCATATCGTCCAAGTGATGCGTGGTCATTTGAATGCGACCTCCCATAGCACTGCAGCACGCGCCTACGAGCGGCTCCCAGAGCGGCGGCCCAACGATCGCGCTCAGCGGCCGGCTCGGCCGGCCGGCTGAAGCGCGCTGTTAGACAGGCCCTTCGCCTCCGACTTCCGGCACTGAAAGGCCACGGCAGATTTTCCGAGCCAGGAGATTCGAGATCTCGCTGTGGCCTGGTACCGCCTCGACGGCACCAGTTGCCAGATTCGTCCAAAGCGAATGCGACTTCCCTTCCCGCTTCAAGTGACAACCAAGCCTCCTGAGATGCCGAAGCAGGTCGCTTCGCTTCACCTCACGACAACCTTCTCCCGCACTGCGCCGGGCGGCACTCCGCGCAGGCCGTCCTTACGCCTATCCTCCAGGATGAGCGCGATCGCGTCTGCTAGGCTGCGCCTCGCCTCCGCTTTAGTTCGCCCCTGTCCGTTGGCTCCCGGGATCTCAGGACAGTAGGCGACGTACCACCCGTCGTCACGCTCGATGACGGCTGTAAACTCGTTCCGCATCCGCTTTTCTGGATGCCGCTTTTTCACTCTCACTTCGGATCACCCTTGTTCAGCTCTGTCTAACGCTCCGGTTCAGTCAGGTTGTGTGGTAGAGTCCGTTGAGAATTGGGGGAAGCGGCCACCAGCATAGTGAATGGAATCCTTGGCCGAAAGCCACACAGCATGCAGAAAGGAAACCGCTCCCGTGCCTACAGTACTACGGGTGCCCAGTGGTCGCCAGGGGGGTGCTCCGGCCTTGCCGGAGGATTTCAATGCACGCGTCGAGGGTGATCAAGGCGCTGATTCCCCTGGGGATGGCGGCCGTCGAGGATGCCTTGCAGGAGGAGGTCGAGCGGCTGGCCGGGCCGTTCTACAAGCGGCAGGGGGCCAGCCGGGGTACGTGCGCTGGAGCACCGAGCGCGGCTCGGTCTACTTGCTGGACCAGAAGGTCCCGATCAACTACCAACGGGTGCGGGACCAGCGCCGGCGGGCCGATGTGCCCCTGGAGACGTATCGGACGCTGCAGCAGCCGCGGGCATTGGACGAAGGCTTGCTGCGGCGCGTCCTGCACGGGCTGAGTTGCCGGCGGTACCAGGAGTGCGCGGAGACCGTGCCTGAGGCGTTTGGGCTGAGCGCATCGTCGGTCTCCCGCCGCTTCATCCGGGCGAGCGAGCGCAAGCTGCGGGCCTTTCAGGCGCGGCGGCTGGAGTAGTATGACCTGGTGGCGCTGGTGCTGGACGGGAAGACCTTCGCCGACGACGAGATGGTCATCGCGTTGGGGGTGACCGTCAAGGGCCACAAAGTGATCTTAGGCTTTGTACAGACGGCGACGGAGAACAAAGTGGCCTGTGCGGCGTTCCTGCGGGAGTTGGTGGCACGCGGGGCTGCGCCACCAGGACGGACTGCTGGTAGTCCTAGACGGCAGCAAGCGGCTGCGGCAGGCGGCGCGGGAGGTCTTGGGGGAGGCCGCGCAGATCCAGCGCTGTCAGTGGCACAAGCGTGAGAACGTGGTGTGCTACCTTCCCAAGGGGTAGCAGCCCCGCTGGCGCGCCAAGTTGCAGGCGCGTATGAGCAGCCGACCTACGAGCAGGCGAAAGGCGAACTGGACAAACTCCAGCGGGAACTGCGCCTGCTCAATGAGAGCGCGGTACGCAGCCTCCAGGAGGGGCTGGAGGAGACGCTGACCCTGCATCGCCTGGGCGTGTTCCGAGGAGCTGGGGCTGAGCCTGACGACCACGAACATCCTGGAGTCGATCATGGCGCAGGTGGAGGATCGGGTCGGGAAGGTGGACCGCTGGCAGAACAGTTCGCAGAAGCAGCGCTGGCTGGCCACAGCCTTGTTGGACATCGAGCCACGGCTGCGCCGGATCAGGGGCTATCGTGCGTTGCCGAAGTTGCGGCAAGCGCTTCAACGCACGATGAGGAAGGAGGCGACGGCTGCCTGATGATGCCCCCGCTTCCCTCAATTCTCAACGGACTCTGGCATTGACACACTTGCCGCTTACCTTCAGCCCAATGGAGCCAAACATCTTGCCGACCGCCACGTTGCGGTCAGCAGCGAAGGCGTCGATGATCGACGCGAAGAGCGGGTGGCCGTCGGGCGACTTGGCCGGTTCCTTCTTCATCTTGGCTCCTTCGCTGGGCCCAGTCACGACGCGCGCGGGCCGATGCTCATCAATGATCCCCACGCCCCTCAACGTGCTCCTTCAATCCAGTGAGGATGGCAATTTGAGTCTGATGGAATTTCCGACGGACGAACGGGAGCATCAGACGCACGAACCAGCGGCGCGGCCGAAACACGCTGGTAGCAGTGACCAGGGTTTCGTTCGACGCCTCGGGTTTCAGCAGGAAACCCGCAGTCCAGTCCGACACCATGCCTGAGAACCCGGTGCTGTCCCTGTCGATGCGCCACAGGATTCGGCTCTCGTGCTCGCAGGCCGAGCACCGTTCCTCAGTATGGCCGTCCTTCTTACCAATGCGGATGACACATCGACGCACCGCGCCTTGCTCGTGCTCGCCGCTGATGCTCGTCACGAATGGATGCCACGCCGCATGGACGGCAGGGTTCTTGATCGCCTGCCAGACCGTGCTGATGGGCGCCCGTACGACCATCTCGTCACGGATGTCTACTTCCGCCATACTGAACCTCCTTCAAGCGCCTAACGCTCCGGTTCAGCGGCGGGCCGCGCAGCGGACCCTCCGCTGCAACCGGTTGTTAGGCCTTGCTCGCTGTATCCAACATTGGCTTGAAGCCGCCAGCGATAAGCCGCTTTCCGTCGAACACTGGCGGCCGGTTTTCGAACTGCATTCGAGGATCGCTGGTCACCTTCTCCATGCCTGCGTCCCTGGTGGCTTTGTCTGGCCACTCGACAAAAGACACCACAACCGTCTCGTCTGCACGTGCGTCTGCAACCCGAGGGAAAGTGGCGTAGTTTTCGGACCCCAACCTTGCTGTGCTGGCATGGTACGTAGAGGCATCGGGCCCAGCGTCATCCAGCCAGCACTCAACCACCCGCGTCGCGCCGTACTCTCGTAGTACGTCGGCAGAAATGCGAGCCAGCTCTTCATACGCGGCCCTGTTCTCGATAGGAACCGGTGCGAGGTAGCAGTCAATGTAGGTCATTCATGGTCCTTTCCGCGAGGCCTAACGAGTGGCGGCTGTCGGCTTGAGCCGCATGTTGGGCGGGCCTACACAACCCACGATTCGATCTCGAGTATGAACGTTGCTAATCTTGACCTCGCTTACCTGCAGAGCAGATGGAAGCGGCCACCTAATTTCCTACCGCTTGCACAATTGACCATGCGATCGCGAATATGATGACTAGCCAGACGACAATCACCATAATCGCTCCAGCTCGGCTGATTGGTTCGCCTTGCCGCAATAACTCTTCAGCCTGCTGCCGAGCCTCAACTATTACTGCAGGCGGGATCATCTTCAAGGCAACAACGATACCCAAGGGTGTAATCACCAAGTCGTCGAGATAGCCAAGAACAGGAATAAAGTCTGGAATCAGGTCTATGGGGCTAAAAGTATGCGCTACCACCAGCCCCAGAAATGCCTTGGCGTACCAAGGAACTCGTGGATCACGAGCAGCAATGTACAGAGCATAGGCTTCTCGTTTCAGGGTACGGGCACGATCCTTAAGCCTGGCAATCAAGGCAACTCTCCTTGAGATTACAAGTGTACGACTAGCCCGCCCAACGACCGGGCGCTGAGCCGCGGCGGCTGGGCGTCTCGCTCAACACCCGCATCTTGAATGCCGGCGGGCTCCAGCGCCTGGTTAGGCCGTAACTCGGACATTCTCGTGCAAGAACTCCGGCGCGAAATCTGCCCCGTTTGGCCAGACGAGCGTCCGGAACTCAGGATGAATGCTAAATTGCTTGAAGAAGCTGACGTCCTTGAGGGGCTCCATGATGGGTCCTCGAAGAGCGGGGGCGAGATCTATCTCACCCGCGGTCCCATCGCGAAACCGGAGCCACACGGTATGCGCCCGGACGTGCCGAGCCTCGACAATATGGTACCTCATGGTCCTCACTCCAATGGCGCGATGCGCTTCAGCGGCTGCCCCTGCTGCGCCAGTTCCCAGTTCTCCAACAATTCTGCCTTGTGCAACTCAGCCCATTCAAGCACGAGCCGCAATGCTCGGGGCGACAACTCGCGAGGGTGTCCCGAGGTTAGTGGATTTTCGGGAGCACCCCTTGGTGGTCATTATGCCACCAACACTTTCTTTCCCTGCGTGATGACTTGCTGAAGCGCGATGCGCAATTGCGGCAACGCCCGATACCCCCGCAGCCGCCGCAACCGGGGTTCGATGTCCCACAGGGTCGTGGCCAGCCAGCGGTGCTTTTGATCGCTCGTGGTCCAGCGATCGACTTTGCCCACCCGCTGCTCCACCAGGGCGAGGATGGACTCCAGTCGGTTCGTCGTGGCCAGGCTCACCCCCAACCGATCGACGACGCCCAGCCGATGGAGCGTCAGCGTCTCCTCCAGCCCTTCGGCCAGACTGCGGGCCGCATCTTCGTTGAGCCGGCGCAGTTCCTGATGCAGACGTTGCAGCTCCGCTCGCGCCGCCTGGCAGGTCGGTTGGCGCCAGGCCCGCTGCAGCTTGGCCCGCCAGAGAGCCTGCAGGTGCTTGGGCAGGTAGTTCACCACGTTCTCACGCTTGTGCCAGATACACCGCTGGACCATGGCCTGGATCCCGAAGACCTCGCGCACCGCCCGGGCCAGCCCCTTGCCCCCGTCCAGCACCACCAGCAGGCCCCTATCCGTCCGCAGCCCGCGCGCCACCAAGCCCCGCAGGAAGGCGGCGCAGGTGGTCGCGTTCTCGGTGCCAGTCTGAACGACCCCCAGCACGACCTTCTCCCCGCCCAGGGTAATCCCCAGCGCGATCACCATCGTGTCGTCGGCAAACGTCTTACCGTCCAACACCAGGGCCACCAGATCATACTGGTCCAGCCGACGCTCCTGGAGCGCCTGGAGCCTGCGTGCCGTCGCCCGGATGTAGCGGCGAGAGACACTCGACCGGCTCAGCCCAAAGGCTTCCGGCACCGCCTCGGCGACGGCCCGGTAGTCCCGGCAGCTCAGCCCGTAGAGGATCCGCCGCAGCATTCCCTCATCCGTCGCCCGAGGGTGCTGCAACCGATGGTAGCTCTGCAGAGGCACCTCGACCCCGGCCTGCCGATTCCGGACGCGGGGCACCCACACCGGCAGTTTCTGGTCCGCCAAGTAGACCGAGCCCTGTTGCCGGCCCCACCGCACTACCTCCGGCGCCCCATCGCCGCGCGCATACCGTGGGCCGGCCAGGGCCACTACTTCCTGCTGGAGCACGTCCTCCACTGCCTGCAGCCCCACAGGAATCAAGGCCTGGATGAGGGCGATGCGGGCATCCAGGGTCTCGAGGCCCGGCAGCCCTGCGGCGCTACCCGACCCCACCTTGCCATCCTGACCTATCCGCAGTACCTTGGGCATGGAGCAGCCTCCTTCGTGGTGTATTGGGCTTCCCCAAGAGATTCCGTTCACCACCCGGGGCGCTGCTCCTCGATTTTCCACTAACCTCGGGACACCCTCCAACTCGCCGT
>JAVKIP010000017.1:0-71426 GCA_031459385.1 Candidatus Fervidifonticultor secundus
CAGGAGGCCGTCGGGCTTTTTCTTGAAGAGCTGCTGGTAGACCTCGTAGACGGTGGGGAGGTCGGGCACGGCCGGGTCGCGGACCATCTCGCCCTTCTCATTGATGAAGCCCAGCGTCATCAAGGGGATCGCTTTGCCCTCGCGCACCAGCCCGGCGATCTGCGCGTGGTAGACGAACGACGCCTGGAAGTCCAGCGTGAGCTCGCCGCGCTCGAAGGCCAGGCGGATCGGGCCGCGCGACTCGAACCCGAAGACGACCTTGGGGCTCAGGCCCAGCAGCTCGAACGCCAGCAGCGCCGGCACCGTGGCACCCGGCGGGGAGTTGCTGCCGAAGGTCAGCTCCGCCGCCCTGGGCAGGTCCACCGCCCGTCGCACGCCAGCCCGCGGCGCCGCGTAGAAGACGCCGCCGCTGCCGTTGATCGCCACCAGTCGCATGCGCCGGAAGTCATAGCGCACCGCGGGGTTCTCCATCATATACGCCACTTTGGACGACACCGTGCTGGCGAACAGCACCAGCCCGTCGGGCTTGGCGTTGGCCGCGAACCAGTTGCCGCCCAGGATGCTCCCGCCCCCCGGGATGTTGCGGATGCGTACGGTCGGGTTGCCAGGGATGTGCCGCTCGAGGTAGGGCGCCAGGAACCGGTTGAGGATGTCCGTGGCGCCGCCCACAGCGCTGGGCACCACCAGCTCGACGGCCTTCCCGGCGTAGTACGGTGTCTGTGCCTGGGCCGCAGCCAGGGCCGCCACCAGTCCCGCCCCGGCCAGCACCAGCCCCGCCCCGGCCACCAGCATCCGTGCTCGTGCCATGGTCGCCTCCTCCGGCTATCGTGTATATACTGGGCATGCCGGGCGCATCGCCCACCAGCTGAACCGGCACGTCCCGCAGAGGATCAAAGGGGTGGATGCATGCCGCATCAGACCACGCACGCCGACGAGTTTCGCGCGCGCCACCGGGTGGCCGCCGACCGGGTGCGGTGGACCTGCGCGCCGGAGGACCTGCCGTTCGAGACCACGGCCGGCCTCAAGATCGAGGACAGCATCGTGGGGCAGGACCGAGCCGTCCGCGCCCTGGACTTCGGCCTGTCGGTGCCCCAGCCCGGGTACAACATCTTCGTCTCGGGGCCCACCGGCACCGGCCGGACGACCTACACGCTCAGCCAGGTCACCCGGGCCGCCGCGGCACAACCCGCGCCCTCCGACTGGGTCTATGTCCATAACTTCCAGCAGGCCGACCAGCCCCTGGCCATCAGCCTGCCGCCCGGGGAAGGGACCCAGCTCCGGCGTGGCATCGACCGGCTCATCGACGAGCTGAAGGACAGCATCCGCAAGCTCTTCGCCAGTGAAACGTTCGAGGCGAAGCGCAGCGGCCTCCTGCACAGCTTCGAGCAGCGCGCGGGGGCCATCTGGCGGGACCTGGAGCAGGAAGCCCGGCGGCTGGGGTTCGCTCTCCAGCGGACGCCCATGGGCATTGTGACGATTCCGGTGGGGCCGTCGGGCGACCCGCTGGTGGACGAGCAGTTGCAGCAGCTGGGGAGCGCCCACCGCGAGGAGCTCGAGCGCCGGGCCCGGGAGCTGCAGGAGTCGGTGGCCGAGGCCACCCGCAAGGTCCGGACCATCGAGCGCGAAGCGCGCGAGGCCCTGCAGGAGCTGGAGCGCTCGGCCGTCCACAGCGTGGCCAGCGTGGCCATCGAGCCCCTGCGTCAGCGCTACGCCGACCACCCGAAGCTCGTGAGGTGGCTGGATGCGTTCCTCACCGACGTGGTCGAGCGCCACGACGACTTCAAGGAAGACGGCGAGCCGCAGGTGCCCCTCCCGCTGCCCCTCCGGCGCCCCGACTTCACCCGGTATCGGGTCAACCTGTTCATCGACCACAGCAAGACCACTGGCGCGCCGGTCGTCTTCGAGTCGAATCCGACATACTACAACCTGCTGGGGAAGGTCGAGTATCGCGGCGAGTTCGGCGCCCTGGTGACCGACTTCACCATGATCAAGCCCGGCGCGCTGCACCGGGCCAACGGTGGATACCTGATCCTGCAGGCGCGGGACCTGCTGCTGGCGCCGCTGGCCTGGGAGGCCCTCAAGCGAGCGCTCAAGAGCCGCGAGGTCCGCATCGAGAACATCGCCGAGCAGTACGGCCTGGTGCCCACGGCGAGCCTGCGGCCAGAGCCGATTCCGCTGGACGTAAAGGTGGTAGTCATTGGAGGCAGTCTGATCTACCATCTCCTCTACCTGCTCGACGACGACTTCGCCAAGCTGTTCAAGATCAAGTCCGACTTCGACGTGGACATGGAGCGGACGCCCGAGACGATACTGCAGTACTGCCAGGCCCTGGGGACCATCTGCCACCGGCAGGGGCTGCTGCCCTTCGACCGCAGCGCGGTGGCCCGCACCCTGGAGCAGAGCGCGCGGCTCGCCGAGCACCAGCGCCGGCTCTCGATGCGCTTCAACGACCTGGTGGACGTCCTCTACGAGGCCTCCGCGTGGGCCCGGCGCGACGGTGCCGCAGTGGTCTCGGCCAAGCACGTGCGCCGGGCCATCGAGGAGCGCATCTACCGCAGCAACCGCGTCGAGGAGCGCATCCGGCAGCTGATCCGCGAGGGGCAGATCCTGGTCAGCGTCGACGGCGGCGCCGTGGGACAGGTCAACGGGCTGTCGGTGCTCCAGCTGGGCGACTACGCCTTCGGCCGGCCGACCCGGATCACGGCCCGCACCTTCGTGGGTGGCCGGGGTGTCGTCAACATCGAGCGGGAGACCCAGCTGTCGGGCCGCATCCACACCAAGGGGGTCTTCACGCTGGCGGCCTACCTGGGCGGGAAGTACGCCCAGCAGCGGCCGCTGTCCATGTCCGCCTCGATCACCTTCGAGCAGACCTACGAGGAGGTCGAGGGTGACTCGGCCTCGTCCACCGAGCTGTACGCCCTGCTCTCCGATCTGGCCGGTGTGCCCATCGACCAGGGCATCGCCGTGACCGGTTCGGTCAACCAGAAGGGCGAGGTCCAGCCCATCGGGGGCGTGAACGAGAAGATCGAGGGGTTCTACTACACCTGCAAGGCGCTGGGGCTCACCGGCCGCCAGGGCGTCATGATCCCCCACCAGAACCTGCTCAACCTGATGCTCAACGAGGAGGTGACCGAGGCCGTCCGCCAGGAGCGGTTCCACATCTGGGCGGTGCGGACCATTGATGAAGGTCTGGAGGTGCTGACCGGCGTGCCGGCCGGCGCCCCGGATGCCGCCGGCGCCTACCCCGAGGGCACGCTCAACGCGCTGATCAGCAGGCGCCTGGGCGAGCTGGGCGACCGCCTGCGGCGGTTCGCGCCGATGGCCCGCACCCGCGAGGAGGGCCGCGAGGAGGCCCGCGAGGAGGGAGAGCGCAACACGCCCGAGGCGGCGCCCGGTCCATGAACGTCACGGTCGTCGGCGCCGGGGGGCTCGGTGGCTACTACGGCGGTCTCCTGGCGCGAGCCGGATGGGTCGTCACGTTCGTGGCCCGGGGCGCCCATCTCGAGGCGCTGCGCCGGCAAGGCGGGGTGCGCATCCACGCGACCCACGGCGAGTTCCTGGCCCCGGCGCGGGCGGTGGCCACCCCTGCCGAGGCGCCGCCGGCCGACCTGGTGCTCTTCACCGTGAAGTCGTTCGACACCCGTGCGGCCGCCGAGGCGCTGGCCGCCACCCTGACACCGCAGACCGCGGTCCTGTCCCTGCAGAACGGCGTGGACAACGAAGAGGTGCTGGCAGAGGTCTGCGGCGCCGGGCGGGTGCTCGGCGGGGCGGTCTACATCTTCGCGACCATCGCGGCCCCGGGCGCGATCGCGCAGACCGGTGGGCCGCGGCGCGTCGTCTTCGGCGAGTGGCCAGCCGGGACGAGCGCCCGGGTCCAGCGGCTGACCCAGGCCCTCCGCGACGCCGGATGGATC
Organism: Candidatus Fervidifonticultor secundus; assembly: GCA_031459385.1. Lineage (GTDB taxonomy): Bacteria > Sysuimicrobiota > Sysuimicrobiia > Sysuimicrobiales > Humicultoraceae > Fervidifonticultor > Fervidifonticultor secundus. The sequence goes on from JAVKIP010000017.1 coordinate 3,915, forward strand.
GTCGAGCCGACCGACGACATCGCCCGCGAGAAGTGGATCAAGTACACGTTCATCTGCGCGCAGGCCGGCATGACCGCGTTGACCCGGTTGCCGATCGGCGCCATCCGCGACTGTCCGGCCACGTGGGCGATGTTCCGCCAGATCCTGGAGGAGGTCGCGGCCGTGGGCCGCGCCCGTGGCGTGCGCCTGCCCGACGATCTGATCGAGCGCCACCTAGCCTTCGCGCAGCACCTCGAGCCCCACGGGTCCTCCTCGCTGGCCGCCGACCTGGCCCAGGGCAAGCGCCTGGAGATCGAGGCCCTGCACGGCACCGTGGTGCGCTACGGGCAGGCGCTGGGGATTCCGACGCCGGCCTGCGCGGCGGTCTATGCGGCGCTGCTGCCGCACGATGCGCAGGCCAGGAGTGCTACAGGGCGCGCGCCCGCGCGCCGATCCAGTCACCTCCGCGCGAGCAGATGACGGTACTGGCCGTGCACCCCCCGTCGACGACCGTCCCCCGGGCGGTATCCGCGTCGCTGGCTCGGACCAGGTATCCCTGCGGCACACGGGAACGCTGACGTACCGTTGCTCCCTTCCGGGCCTGGCGGGGTTGGTCAGTTCCCGTTGCACAGGACCCGGCCGTCGTCGCTGCGCGCGCAGGCCTGACCCCACGAGACGGCGCCTCTGGGCGGGAGTTCAGCCCCGCTGTAGCGGATTGCGGGTACAGGGAACCGCTAGCTCCCCGCCTAGCACGGCCAACGTCATCATAGCATGCCCCCCGGCAGTTTCGGGCAGGTGGCAGGAGGCGTGTCGCGAACACTCGCGACGGGCGGGATCTTTCCCGTGGCAGTACCGATAGGGTCCGCAGGAGGCGAGCGTGGCCCAGCACGAGGGGACGGCGCCGGCACACCGCTGGTACCGCTGGTACGAGCCTGGCGTGCCGCGGGTCATCGACGTGCCCGGTCATCCCCTCCACGGCTTTCTCGATGCCAGCGCCCGGCGGTTCCCCCGGCACGTGGCGCTGATGCAGGCCGGACCCAGGTTCGACCGCCGGCTCACCTACGCCGACCTGGACGCGCTGACCGATCGCTTCGCCCGCGCGCTGCTCGACCGCGGCCTGCAGGCCGGCGACCGCGTGGCCGTGATGCTGCCCAACTGCCCGCAGTACGTGATCGCGGCATTCGGGGTGTGGAAGGCCGGCGGGACGCTGGTGCAGGTGAACCCGCTCTACAAGGGCCGCGACCTCGCCTTCGTCCTGCAGGACGCCGGCGCGCGGTTCGCGGTGGGACTGTCGCGGCTGTACGCGCAGCTCCACGAGGTACGCCCGCACACCCCCCTGGAGGCGGTCATCCTCACCAACCTGCACGACTTCTTCCCGCTGCGGTGGCGGCTGCTGTACGGGGCGCTGCGGGCGAAGAAGGAAGGGGACGTCATACCGGCTGCAGCGGGCGTCGTGTCGTTTGCCAGGGCCCTGCGGGCGCCCCGGCTCCAGCACCGCCCGGTGGTGGGCGCCGACGACGTGGCGGTGCTGCAGTACACCGGCGGTACCACGGGCATCCCGAAGGCGGCCATGCTCACCCACCGCAACCTGGTGGCCAACACCCTGCAGGCCCGCGCCTGGCTCAGCGACCTGCGGGAAGGCGGCGAGCGCATCCTGGCGGTGGTCCCGTTCTTCCACGTCTTCGGCCTCACCGTGTGCATGAACGTGGCGGTGGCCATCGCCGCCACCAGCATCGTACTGCTCATGCGCATGTTCGAGGTGAAGACCGTCGTGGAGGCGGTGGCGCGCTACCGGCCGACGATCTTCCCCGGCGTGCCGGCGATGTACGTGGCCATCAACCAGATGCGCGATGTGGAGAAGTACGACCTCAAGTCCATCCGGGCCTGCGTCTCGGGCGCGGCGCCGCTGCCCGTCGAGGTCCAGCGGCGCTTCGAGGCGCTGACCGGCGGACGCATCGCGGAGGGGTACGGCCTGTCGGAGGCCTCACCGCTCACCCACGCCAACCCCATCCACGGCACGCGCAAGGTGGGCTCCATCGGCCTCCCCGTGCCGTCCACCGAGGCGAAGATCGTCGACGTCGAGACCGGCACACGCGACCTGCCGCCCGGCGAGGTGGGGGAGCTGGTCATCCGCGGCCCGCAGGTGATGAAGGGCTACTGGCGCAACCCCGAGGAGACCGCCGGCGTGCTCCGCCACGGCTGGCTGTACACGGGCGACATCGCCCGCATGGACGAGGACGGCTTTTTCTTCATCGAGGACCGCAAGAAGGACATGGTGAACATCGGGGGGTTCAAGGTCTTCCCGCGCGAGGTGGAGGAGGTGCTCTACGCGCACCCGCGCGTGAAGGAGGCGGCCGTGGTCGGCGTGCGCCACCGCATCCGGGGCGAGATGCTGGTGGCCCACGTCGTCCCCCGGGACGCGGTGGACGCGCGGGCGTTCGTGCGCGAGCTCCACGACCACTGCTCGCGCCACCTCTCGGCCTACAAGGTGCCCCGACGCTTCGAGATCGTCGCCGAGATTCCCAAGACGCTGGTGGGGAAGGCGCTGCGGCGCACCATCCGCGAGCAGGAAGAGGCACGGCCGGCTGCCGGGCAGGAGGAGTAGCGGCCGGCTGCCGGGCAGGAGGAGTAGTGGCCGGCTACCGGGCGCGCAGTAGCCGCATTCGGTGCGGCGGCCAGTAGATGAGCATCGCCGGGCCGACGATCTGCTCCCGCCGCAGGAAGCCGAACGCCCGGCTATCTTCGCTGTTGTTCCGGTTGTCGCCCAGGACGAAGTAGTTGTCGGCCGGCACGACGTCGGGTCCCCAGTCGCCCGTCGGCTGGCCGTTGACGTAGACTTCCTGCACCGGGACGTCGTCGATCAGCAGCTGCCCGGCCCGGATCTCGACCCGGGTCCCGGGGCCGGCCACCAGCCGCTTGATGTAGCTGCGTCCGGGATCGCGCGGGTAGCGCAGCACGACGACGTCGCCGCGCCGCGGCTCGCGCAGCCGGTAGATGAACTTGTTGACCAGCACGCGGTCGTGCGGCAGCAGGGTGGGCTCCATCGAGGACTGCTCGACCTGGTAGGCCTGCGCCACCGAGGTCATGACCAGCTGGGCCAGGATCACGGCGACGACCAAGACGCCCAGCATGTCGCGCACATTGCGCCCGCCGCGGCGGAGCGCGCCCCACGCCCGGATGATCTCCGTGCGAATCTCCGTCTTCACCCCTTGCCCGTCCTCACCATGCGCCCGTGCAGTGCGCCGCACGCTGGCGGAGGGGGTGGGATTCGAACCCACGAGGCAGGCTCAACGCCCACCTACACGCTCTCCAGGCGTGCCGATTCAACCGCTCTCGCACCCCTCCGCGGCCATCTCTCAGTATACCGTGGGCGGGGGCCCGGGCCCAGAGACGATCAGGCATGCAGGTTCGAGCGGGATCAGGTACGAGGGACGTTTCCCGCGCCGTCAGTCCCGCGGCGCGGGCGGCCCGGCCGGCCCCGGTCCCGCAGCCGCCGCCGTCCCGGGCGGCGCGAAACGGTAGCCGAAGCCCCGCACCGTCAGGATGATCCTGGGCTGCCCGGGGTGCGCCTCGATCTTGGTCCGCAGCATGTGGACGTACTTCTTGACGTCCTCGGCGGCCGCGGCCTCGCGGTCGGGCCAGACCGCCCCGACGATCTCGTCGGTGGAAAAGACCTTCCCCGGACGGGAGGCCAGCAGCCGCAGCAGCTCGTACTCCTTGGGGGACAGCGCCACCGGCCGGCCCCGCACCACGACCTCCTTGCGCTCGTCGTCCAGGGTCAGGTCGCCGGCCCGGATCACCCGGGGGACCGCCGCGTAGGCGCGCCGGGCCACCGCGTTGATCCGTGCGTCCAGCTCCCGCAGGTCGAAGGGTTTCGTGATGTAGTCGTCTGCGCCCAGATCCAGCCCGGCTACCTTGTCTTGCGGGGTGTCGTGCACCGTGACCATGATGACCGGCACCTGGCTGAACTTCCGCACCGCCTCCAGCACGCCCCACCCGTCCATCGTCGGCAGGTTCACGTCCAGCAGCACCAGTTCCGGCTCGTCGGCGGCGACGGCCGCCAGGGCCCGACCCCCGTCGTCCGCCGTGGCCACCTGGTGCCCCTTGGCGGTGAGGTAGCGCACCAGGAGGTCGCGGGAGCGCGCGTCGTCCTCGACCACCAGGATCTTCATACCGCCCTCCCTTCGGGCAGGGTGAAGTAGAACGTCGTGCCGCCCTGGGGGCCATTCTCGAACCAGATGCGGCCGCCCAGCAACTCGACGTAGCGGCGGACGACCGCCAGGCCCAGGCCGATACCGTCGGCCTCGCGCCTGGCGGCGTCGCCGGCCCGCCGGAACGGCTCGAACACCGTGGCGGCATCCTCGGACGCGATGCCGGGGCCGGTATCGGCTACGCTGAAGACCAGCTGTCCCACATCGGGCGCCACCGCCACCGTGATGCGTCCGGCGGCCGTGTACTTGATGGCGTTGTGGAGGAGGTTGATGAGGATCTGCCGCAGCATCGTCTCGTCGGTGCGCGCCGTGGCCGTGCCGTTGGCCTGGGTCTCGATGACGAGGCCCTTGGCCCGGGCCAGGTGGGCCACGTTCTGGCGTGCCTGCTCGATCACCTCGGCCGCGCGCACGTCGGTGAGCTGTGGCGTGATGCCGCCGGCTTCCAGGGCCGAGTACCGGAGGATGGCCTCGATCAGGTGCAGCAGGTGGTCCCCGGCCGCGTGGATCGCCTCCAGGTCCCGGCGCTGGGCCTCGGTGAGCGGGCCGTCGATGCCCTCCAGCATGAGCTGGGCGTAGGCGCGAATGGCGTGCAGTGGCGTCTTGAGCTCGTGGCTCATGGCCGCGGAGAACTCGTCCTTGATGCGGTTGGCCCGGCGCAGGGCTTCGTTGACGCGGGCCAGCTCGCGGTCGCGTGCCTCGATGGCGGCGGCCATGGCGTTGAACTCGTCCGCCAGCAGCCGCAGCTCGTCGCCGGTCTTCGCCTCCACACGCGCGGCGTAGTTGCCGCGGCGCAGGTCGCGGATGCCCGCGGCCAGCCGCTCCACCGGGCCCAGGATGGCGCGCGAGAGCCCCACGGCTGCCAGCGTGCCCGCGGCCAGCAGCAGCACGCTGGCCAGGGCGATCATGCGCGTCTCGCGTCGGATGGTGCGGGCCACGTCGGAGAGCGGGAACCCCACGCGCACGAAGACCTGCCGCTCCAGCGGGAACTCCGGAACGGCGCGGAGCAGGTCCAGGTAGGGCGTGCCCGACGGCGAGCGGCGCGCGTAGATCGCCAGCGGCTGGTCCAGGGGCGGGACGACGACGGCCAGGTCGGCGCGCCCGTCGGTGAACTGCAGCCGGCCGTCCCGGTAGATCTGGGCGTAGAGGATCGTGCCGGCCACCAGCCGGCGCGTGAGCCGGCTGCTGGTGGGCCCGGGCACGAGCCCTTCGGGCGTGCGGAGGAACGAGGACGCCTCCCGTGCCAGTTCCTCGGCCACGACCTTGGCCCGCAGGCGTACCTGCTCGCTCAGGGCGGTGCGCAGGCGCGAGGCGGCCAGGACGCCGAAGATGGCCGCGAACAGCACGGCCAGCCCGACGAAGGCCAGGAGGAACTTGCGCCGCAGGCTGAACCCGGTCACGTCGAGTCTATAGTACCCGAAACGCCCGCAAAGACGCCGGGCGGCGCGCCAGCTGGCGCGCCGCCCGGGAGGGCGCGCGGCTTGCGGTTTTAGCGGTCGATCGCGATCTGGACGATCTTCTTCGCGGTCTCGAGCGTCCGCACCACGGACTGCATGATCTGCGCGGCCTCGTCGGAGACGCGCGGGGTCTGGGCGTCGCCCTCCAGCCCGGCGCCGCCGCCGGTCGGCTGGGTGCGTGCCGCGAGTGCCAGGGCCTCAGCCGCCTGCCGGATGGCGCGGTCGATCAGCTGCTGCGCCTGCTCCTCGGGCCGAACCCCGCGGGTGCCCAGCACGCCGCTGGGGCCCACCGTGGCGGAGAGGTCGAGAGCCGGCTGCGCCGGCTGCGGGGTGGGGGTGTCGGTGCCGTTCCCCGCCTGGGCGAGCTCGGCCAGCCGCTTCGCGGCCTCCTCCGACCGGCGCTGGACCGCGGCGATCCACTGGACCTCGGCTGCCTCGCGCACGACCCTGGCCTGGATCAGCAGGGGCCGGACGCCCTTGTAACTGTCGGGGCTCCCGGCGATCAGCCGGAAATTGGGCTCCCCGGCCCCCGCCAGCAGGTTGACCGACTCCTGGATGTGCCGACGCTGGGCGGAGGCGTCGACCGCCACGACCGCCAGCTTGGCCTCATCCAGCGCGCGGTCCAGCTCCGCCATGGCCTGCATCAGCGGCGTCTTGTCCACGACCAGCTCGGGCAGGGGCTCTTCCTTCTCTTCCGTGGCGACCTGTACCGTGCTCTCTTCCTGCTGCTGCCGCGGCTTCTGCGGCTCGCTCTGCGCCACCACGGTCTTGCGCACCTCGGGAGCAGGCGCGGCGGTCGTCGCCACGTCCTCCTCGGCCGGCTTGACCGCGGCCGCGTCCTCGGCAGGCGGAGCGATCTCTTCCAGGGGGTTCTTGTAGATCTGTGTGAACGCCAGTGACGCTGTCGCCAGGATCGCCACCGGCACGAGCGCCAGCAGGATTCGCTTCACCGTGCCCACCTCCAGGGAATGTCGTCGTGCTCTGCCTGCCAATGTGCCATTCCTGGTCGCCAACGGGCCATACCAGGGCCGTCCAGGGAAGGTGGAAATTCGGTCAACCCGGCGGGCGGCCCCCCGGTCCGCGCGCCGGGCAGGGGCAGCACCGGCCAGTGGCGGAGGAGGTGGGATTTGAACCCACGAGGCGCACAAGCGCCCAACGGTTTTCGAGACCGTCCGGGTACCGGGCTCCCGAACTCCTCCAACTCCGTATCCTAGCATGAACGGCGCCTTGCGGTGGGGTCCGCGTACCTGGAAGCGTCGGTCCCCAGGGGTGACACGACGACCCGCGCGCGCTTCAGACGCCGTCTCCCCGGACCCTCCATGACGACGCCCCCAGCCCGCGACGTCCGGACGACCGCGGACTCTTCCTCTGACCTGATACTGGCAGGGCCTCACGCCCCAGCAGCGGGATGGGATCGAGGGGGATCGCCATAGACATGTGGGGGTTGTATTGCCAGTCCACCTGTGAGCCCGTGCCGGAGGTCGAGAAGAAGATCGTGCCGGCCAGGCAATGACGGCTATCCCCACAGCCTTTCACCGTTCCGACGCCGGAGGGACATCGTTTAACGCAGCGGTGGTCCAACGATCTCGATGCCGTGAGCACGCGCCATCTCGCTCAACCGTTGAACAGCTTCGGGCGTCGGCTCGCCGGCCGGAGGTGGTAATGTTGGCTGGTCCGCCGGACGCGCCAATGTGCGCACAAAACGCTCAAAGTCGCCGCGAGTCGTTACCGTCAGCCAGCGTGCCCCTGCTGACGACTCCACACGGTAGGTATGTGGGAGCCCCTTCGGGGCCAAGAGGGTTTGACCAGGGCTAAGCCGTCGTTCTTCGTGTCCGACCTGGAAGCGCAACGCTCCTTCTAACAGATAAAAGGCTTCATCTTCGGTGTGATGGATATGCAGAGGAGGGGAGTCGGCAAACGGGGCGCGATGCTCGATGAGCGAGATGTCGTCCTTTCCCAAGTGTCCTGCTGGTGTTGCCGTCAGGTTTGGGACAGGGGGTACGCTTTTTTCATGGAGGTCTCCTCCGGAGGGGACCTCATGAAAGCACACAGATGCCCGTACACTAGCTGCGACAGGCCGCACGTTGACAAGTTGCAGTCCCGCGCAGTAGTGTGAAGTTGTCAATCGCATAGCGATGGAGCTCGCAGAGTTGCCCGCCGCGGGCTGATAGCTCCTACTGGGCGAGACCAGTGGGAGCTTTTTGTATCGGTGGAGGGGGAACCCGAGATGCCCGGACCGTGCTGGGTTGATGTGACGTTCCTAGAGGATGACCTATGCGAGATCACAGCCCTCCTGCCTGCCGGGCTGGCCGAACAGGAGGGGCTGGAGCGCGTGTTGTCCGAGGCGATGACGCTCTACCGCAACGACGAGGTGGCCTGGCGGCGGCTGCAATCGCAGCACGATGCCGAGGCGGAGGCTGCGCGGACGGAACTGAAGCGGAGAGAAGCCGCGGCCTTACTGGTCTCCATGCGCGCTCGCACGGTCCAGAGCGAGGTGGAGATGTATGAACTTCGGGAGCGCGTGCGAGAACTGCAGGAGCGGCACGCCGGGCAGCGGGCCCGGGCCGAGGTGCTGCAGCGCTCTGTGGTGAAGCTGCGTCGGCGCGTTGCGCAGCTGGAGGCGCGGTTGGCCAATGCGTCACCCCGGCCGGGATCCAGCAGGTCACGCCCATCGCTGCTTGAAAAGTTCACCGACCTCTGGAGGAAGCACGATGTCTGAAGCCGTCCGGATGGTCTTCCCTCCCATGCGCAGCATCCGCCTGCGTCTCGATGGCGAACTGCGCCAGGAGCTCGAGGTGGTGATCCGGGAAAGGGGGTGGAGTGTGGAGGAGGGCGTGAAGATCCTTCTGGGGTATGCGGCGGCTGCGTCTCGCGCCGCACATCCGTCCCCCGAAGAAACCCGGAACGAGCTGGGCGCGGCGCGGGGAGAACTCGCTGTGCTCCGACACCGCGCCTTCATGGCAGAGGACGGCATCCGGACGCTCAGGATGAACATCACGGGATTCGAGAAGTCCCTGGAGCAGTTCGAGAAGTCGCTGCCGCGACTGGAGCGCGAGCACCAGGACCTCCAGGCGCACCTGGCCAGCCTGCTGGCGGAAGCCACCCGGCGCGGCATCGATATCGCGCCTGAGGAGCCAGACGTGGTTCCTGCTCACCGCAGGCTCATCGATCTCTACCGCAAGAGGAGCGACTGGAGATAGGGTATCTGCGGTGGCTGAACAGATCCGGGCGCGGACGCCGCCATCGAACGGTTCGTTGGGAAGCCTGCGTAACTGAAGCCACCGTCAGTACCCGGAGCTGATGCCGCCGCGCTCCTCCAGCGGGTCGCGGCCGACCAGGAACTCGATGGCCCGCGTCCAGGAACGGCCCTCCTCTGGCGTGAGGCCCTCTCTGCTGAAACGGTAGTCGTGCTTGCGGATGAGCTCACCGAGATCACGCACCACAACGGCGAGGGCGGCGAGCTCGGCACCGAGCAGCCGGTGCGCTGTGGCGGAATCCCGGGCCAGCGCCAGGCCGGCCGTGAAATGCGGCAGGCACAATCCGGATGGACCGCTGAGGCGTTCCCACACGTCTCGCCGCTGGATCCGCCTGATCAGGGCGTCGAGCGCGGCGGTCTCAACCTCTTTGACCTGCTGGCAGGCCGGGCATTCCTGCGAGGGTGTGAGCGCCTTGCGTAGCTGTGCGGCAAGCGCGGGGCCCCCGCGCCAGATGGTCTTTTCCGTACCAACCCGTGCGATGTTTCGTTCCAGGTCCTGTACGAGATGGCAGTAGACGATGGCGACGCCCAGGGCATCGTGGAACTGACCCAGCGCCCAGGCATGCCGGGCGCAGAAACCGCGCGAGGCCAGCAGTTCCTCTCGGGTCTGCGGATCATTGACCCGTTCGTAGAGGAATCCCCAGAGGTAACGTCGGGTGCGTTTGTACGCGACACGACAGACGGGACAGCCTCCTTCGGCCAGGGCATCCTTGACCGCGAAGAAGACGATGTCGTCGTCGGGAACCGGTGCAGGCGCGCTCATCGTCTCACCGCCCGTACCCGCCCAAGGAGCGCCGCCCCGCCCAGCGTCAGCACCGCCGCGTACACGAATGCGGGACGGGCGCCGAACGCCGTCCATAAGCCGCCGACCGCAAGGCCGCTCACTAAGTCGCCGATGCCGTTGACCGCGGCCAGGACGCCGTAGCCCGTGCTGCGCACTTCGGGCGGCAGCAGATCCGCGGCCATCGCCCCTTCCATTGCGTCCACGAGCGCGATGTAGATGCCGGCAAGCACGAAGGCAAAGACGAGGTGCATCAGCCCGGCGCCCGGAGCGATGAGCACAAGGTTCATGGCGGCGAAGAGCGCGTAGCCGGTGACCAGCAGCCCGCGTTTCCCGAGCCGGTCGGCGATGAAGCCCGCAGGGAAGGAGCCGACGGCATAGAGGGCGTTGTGCAGCGTGTAGAGGCCGACGGCAACGGCGGCGGCACGGGCGGCGCCCAGCGACGGGGTGAGCACGGTCTGGGCGTAGAGGACAAGAAACGTGTGGGCGTAGTTGCCCATTCCGAAGACCCCCGCGCTGCCGAGGAACCAGCGGAACTGCGCGGGAAGACGTCGCAACGAGGTCCGGAAGCGAAGCGTGGGGTCCGGGTGGCGCGGCGGTTCGCGCACCAGGATGGCCACGCAGAGCACGGAGAGGGCGCCAGGAATCGTGGAGATCCAGAAAGCGTGTCGGAGTCCCAGCACCGGGAGGAGTAGGGTCCCGGTTAGCGGTCCGAGCACGGCGCCCAGGGTGTCCATCCCCCGGTGGAAACCGAACGCCCGGCCGTAGGCGGTCGGCGGCGTGGCGTCGGCGAGCAGGCTGTCGCGAAGGGGATTGCGCAGGCCGCGGCCGGCCCAGGCCACAGTGCGCAGGGTCACCACCTGCCACCAGGCGGTGACGATGGCGAAGAGGGCCATGATCGGCGTGGCCAGATACCCGAGAACGAGCAGGGGTTTTCGGTTGGCAATGCGATCGCCGTAGGCGCCTCCGGCGAGCTTCATGCCAGTGCTCGCGGCGTCGGACAGTCCCTCGACGACCCCGAGGGCGATCGGCGGTGCACCCAGCGATGTCAGAAGAGCGGGCATCAGCGACGTGGCCAATTCGTGTCCCCAGTCGGAGAACAGACTGGTCAGCCCGACGCCCAGCAGGGTGCGGTTCAGCCAGCCTGGGGCGGCTGCGGCCGCCGGGCTCGCAGCTACCGCTTCTGTTGCTGTTGGGGCCCGACGACCAGGACCATGCATGGCGCGTGATCCACGACGCGGTCGGCGACGCTGCCGACAAAGAACCGCTGCAGGTTCGACATCCCGCGGTGCCCCATGACGATAAGGTCGACCCCCCGGGCGCGGGCGTAGTCAACGATGGCCTCCGCCGGGTGTCCGGCGACGATCTCCACGCGCGGGTCGATGCCGTGCAGACGCGCATACTCGACGGCCTCGCGCTGGAACCGCTCCACCACCTGCCGCTGTTCCTGCCGCGTCTCCTCCACTTCGCCCACGGTGGCCGGGAAGGCCGGCCCGTGGATCGCCGTGAGCAGGGTCACCGAGGCGCCGTAGCGGACGGCGAGGTCCACGCCGACCTGGACGGCACGCCGCGCCTGCTCCGAGCCGTCATGAGGAATCAGGATCTGCCGGATCGTCATCCCAACTCCTCCTCGGTGGGTACGGGCTGCCAGGCACCCTCCGGACGAGACCGGGCGACCGCCGCTCGGCGAGGATCAAACCATCGCTGAGCGATCATCGTGGGCAGGACGGCGCTGGCGATGACCGTGGTGACCAGCAGCGAGAACTGCGTGCGATCGATGATGCCCGCATGAAGGCCATACAGCGATGAGATTGTTCCGAAGGTGAGCCCGGTGCTCATCAGGAGCGTGGTGTAGATCGGCCCATCGGCCGCGTACCAGCGGGCCAGGGGCAGTACCCCGGCGACCTTGGTGGCCATCTTCACTCCAAAGAGTACGGCCAGCACACCCAGATTAGCATAGACGGCGGGCAGCGCCACGTTCATCCCGGCTTTGACGAAGAAGAACGGCGTGAGCAAAGCAAAGGCGACCACCCGGAACCGCTGTTGTTCCGCGCGGTGCGCGGCGAAGACCCGCGACACGGCCAGCCCGAGCACGAAAGCCGGAAGCACGGCGTGGCTGTCGGCGAGGCTGCCGACGTACATGAGGACGAGTAACGCCGCAAAGGCGCCCTTGATCTCCGGCTCGATGACCCGATTCCCGTAGCGGCGGAAGAACCAGGGATGCAGCCGGGGCATGGCCACGATGATCGCGGCGGAGACTGCCAGGAAGCCCGCGATCCACCACGTCGGATGGATGAAGAGGATGCTCAGTGCCGCGGCGGTGCCGAAGTCGGTGATGAATGTACTGGCCATGATGAGCTTGCCCAGCGGGGTGCTGGTCAGCCCGGTTTCCACGAGCACGGCATAGACGACGGCGAGCGAGGTGGTGGACAGCGCCACGCCGGCGATCTTGGCCGCCTCCGGCGACCAGCGCAGTCCCCACCGCGCGAACGCCCAGGCGCCGACGAACGGCAGCAGGAAGGAGACGCCCCCGATGAGGGCGCTCGCACCCAGCTTCTCGCGCAAGAGGTCGACGTCGACCTCCGCGCCGGCGAGAAACGTCAGGACGATGCTGCCGAATCCCGCCAGGTAGTCGATCCAGGGCGTAGTGTGCAGGCCGAGGAAGTTCCCGCCGATCACTCCGAGTACGATCTCGATGAGCGCGACCGAGATGCCCAACTCGACAGAGAGGATTGCCGCCACGAAGACGAGCAACCCCATCCCGACCGCGACCTGTGCCTCCACCATGCCACCGCTCCTCCCGGCCGCAGAAACAGAACGGCCCCGACGCTCCGTTGAGCCGGGGCCGGATTTCGTAAAAAAAGCCCCTGCCCGCAACGGGTAGAGGCTATCAGCCGGGGGTCCGGCGGTTCAGGCGAGCCTCATCGCCTGGCGACGATTATAGTGGAGGCCGTACCGCTGTCAATCCGGGCTGCCCTGCGTCCACTGGAGAAGCGTCGCAACGCGCCGCGTAGTTCTACCCGATCACATCAGGCGGTGCGGGCCCGCCATCTGGAAAACCACCATGGTCCTCCGTGCGAGGAGCGATGGCGCCGATGTCCAGAGTGCACCCCCCAGGCAGTGGCGGCGGACGCAGCATGAGATCGGCGAAGTAGAACCCGTCGCGTTCCAACACCTCGCCCACTGCTACGTGCAGCCGTCCGCGGAACATCGGCCCGGCGAGGACACAGGTGTGGAACTCACCGTTCTCGCCGCACGGATCGACGCCTGCCGGCAGTTCCGCGAGGAAGGCGTGGTCGAACGTCCGACCGGCGAACGACGGCGAGAGCTTGTTCGGATCGACGCAGGTGAGGATCGCCTCGACACCGGCGTCGATCATGCGCCGCGCAAGTACCCCGGTCGGCTCGTGCCAGATCGGAAAGAGCGGCTCGAGGCCGGTGCTTTTGAGCTGCCTGATCCGGTACGCGCGGATGTCCTCCAGGAAGAGATCGCCAAAGGCGACGTGCGTTGCGCCCCGCTCGAGCCCGTCTGCCAGCGCTTTGCGCATGGTGCGCTCGTAGACTTCGTTGGAGCAAGGCCATGGGAGCGGGACGATGTGGAGCGGGAGCTCGACCGCGTGCGCTTGCGCCTGGAGGATCTCGAGACGGGTCGAGTGCATCGCGACGCGTCCGTGCGTGGTGTTGACCGTCGTGAGGAGGCTGACGACCTCGACGTCCGGATCCTGCCGCAGCATGTGCAAGGTCCAGGCGCTGTCCTTGCCCGAGCTCCATGAAAGCAAGACGCGGCGCGGCATCAGACAAACACCTCGGAGCGCAGTTCGGCACCGCGCATTTGTTCACGCGAAGGGGCGGAGGCAATCCGCCGGTAGAGGAAGCCGGAGCTCGGGTAGCGGCATGACGGCAGAACTCCTCGCCGCCGAGGGCGGTCGGGCGCGATGGCGGGTGAGGCCGCTGGTTCTACGGCAGTGCGGCCGGTTGCAGCCCCGTTGGTGAGAAAGGAGATCCCGCGCGCCCGAGACGACCCCCCGTCGTCGCCCAACAAGAATTCGACAGAACTGTACAGGCACATCCAACACAGCGCTCGCTGCAGACCGACCCGAGCGTGCCACCATCGCCATCAGAGCGGAGCAAGAGTCGGGTCTCGTGTCCATGGTCTCCCCGCCCAAGCGGCCGTCGCTCCCGGTGTCCCATGCCCGCCCGATGCGCAGCGCTGACACCTCCTGTCCGCCGCCGCGGCCGCGGACTGCTATAATGCTGAACCGTGCCTTTCGCGATCGCCGCCAACCTGGTCATCCTCGCCGTGGTCCTGGCCGGACCGTTCCTCTCCCACCGGGTCGAACGGAATCTCGAGGGGTTCCTGTTCGTCATGGGCCTGGGGTCGGCGCTGGCCTCGGGTGCGCTGTCAGCACCGCTGGCGCGCGAGGCGTTGCGCCATCCGCTGCCGATCACTGCGGCGGTCTTCGTTTTCGGCCTGCTCTTCCTGTGGGCGCGCACCCACGTCGGCCAGGCCGTGGGCTGGGCGCAGGCCCGGATCGGGCTGGGGCCCCTGGTGGCCGTGACCGTCATGGTCCTGGGGCTGGCGTCGAGCGTCATCACCGCCATCATCGCCTCGTTGGTGCTCGTGGAGTTCATCTCGGTCCTCCCTCTGCGCCGGGACGTCGAGACCCGCATCGTCGTGCTGGCCTGCTTCGCCATCGGCCTGGGCGCCGCGCTCACGCCGGTCGGCGAGCCGCTGTCCACCATCGCCACGGCCAAGCTCCGGCAGGACTTCTGGTTCCTGCTGCGGCTGCTGGGCCCCTACGTCGTGCCGGGGGTCGTCGTGCTCGGGTTGCTGGCGCGCGCCGCCGGCGCGGGAGCCCCGGCCGCATCGCCGGCCCCCGGCTCCGCCGCAGCGCCCGGTGGCCGCGGCGCCGCGGCGCCGGTGGGCGCCTCCGGCGGGTCGCTGACTGCCTCCCCGGTGGTCGAATCGCTGCGGACCGTGGTGGCCCGCGCGGCCCGTGTCTACGTCTTCGTGGTGGCCCTGACGCTGCTGGGGGAAGGGTTCAGGCCGGTGATCGAGACCTATGTGATCGGCCTGGACGCGCGGCTCCTCTACTGGATCAACATGATCTCCGCCGTGCTGGACAACGCGACGCTGACGGCCGCCGAGGTGGACCGGCGCATGCAACCGCAGCAGGTCCAGGCCGTGCTGATGGGCCTGCTGGTCAGCGGCGGGATGCTGATCCCCGGCAACATCCCCAACATCGTGGCCGCGGGACGCCTGGGGATCGGCAGCCGCCAGTGGGCGCGCGTCGCGGTGCCCATCGGCGCCGCGCTCCTCGTGCTGTACTACATCGTGCTGTTCCTCCCCTAGCTCCTCCCGTCCTCGCGGGTCAGAGATGGCGTGCGGCCGCTGGGGCGACGGTCCCGGCCGCCGCGCGCGGCAGCCCCGCCTGCGGACGGCCGGAGGCCCGCTCCGGTCGCAGGCCGAAACCACCCGGTAGCGCTCTGTGAAGCCATGGCGCGGCGCATTCCAGGTGGCGCCGCGGCGGGGAGGGACGACGATGCGGCGGACGGTGTGGGTTGCGGCGGGCGCAGCGCTCGCCGCCGGGGCACTGGCGGGCGCGGCGGCGCTGGGCGGCGTCGCAGGATTCCTGTGGGGTGCCCGGGCAGGGGACCTCGCTCGCTGGGGCAGACCGGCGGAGCGCTACCTGAGCGGCGAGGGGCCGGATAGGATCGCGGTGGTGCGAGTGGTCGGGCCCATCTCGCGCGAGGGGCGCGGCATCGCGCTGCTCGGCGCCGGCGCGTCCAGCCGCGCGATCATCCGGCTGCTGGATCACGCGCGGCGCGATCCGGCGGTCAAGGCGGTGATCGTCGAGCTGGACACGCCGGGCGGTTCGGTCGTGGCTAGCGACGAGGTGTATCAAGCGCTGGTGGCGCTGCGCCGGGCCGGCAGGCCCGTCGTGGCCCTGATGACCGAGGTGGCCGCCTCGGGCGGCTACTACGTCGCGGCGGCCGCCGACCACATCGTCGCGGATCCGACCACCGTGACCGGCAGCATCGGTGTCGTCGTGGCGCTGGCCAACACCGAGGCGCTGAGCCGCAAGATCGGCATCCGGACCATCGTCTTCAAGAGCGGTGCCTTCAAGGACCTGGGTAACCCCAACCGCCCCGTCACGCCCGCGGAGGCCGCGATCGTGCAACGCCTGGTGGACGAGGCGTACGGGCGCTTCATCGGCGTGGTGGCACGCGGCCGCCGCATGGACCCCTTGCGCGTACGGCGCCTGGCCGACGGGCGCATCTACACCGGGCTCCAGGCGCACCGCCTCGGGCTGGTGGACAGCCTGGGCCACCTGCCCGAAGCGGTGGCCGTCGCCATGCGTCGGGCGGGTCTGCACCGGGCCACCGTGGTGGAGTACGGCAGCGCCGGCGTCCTCGACGTCTTGCTCGGCCCCCTCGGGCGCTGGCTGCCCTTCGGGCGGGAGGCGCTCGAGCCGCTGGCGTCGGACGCCCTCGGGGTGCCGATACCGGACGCCGCGTGGGCCGCAGGCGCCGCGCCGCCGGTGCGGGCCGTCAGCGCGCAGTACCTGCTGGTACCCTGACGGGTCCGACCGTGGCCACGCGCATCGCGCTGGTGCTCTCGGGCGGGGTCTCGCTTGGCGCCTACCAGGCCGGCGCCGTGTACGAGCTGCTGTGGGCGCTCGACCACCGCGCCCCGGACGCCGAGCGCGTCGTGCTCGACGTCATCACCGGCGCCTCCGCGGGCGCCATGAACGCCGCGGTGCTGGCGCGCGCCGTGATGGTGGACCGCGCGGCGGCAGCCGATCTGCACCATGCGTGGGTGACCGGCATCTCGTTCGCGCGCCTGGCCGAAGGCTCACCTTCGGCCAGTTTCTTCTCCGACCAGCCTATCTGGGACCTGGCCCGGGCAATCCTGCTTCGGCCTCCGGCGGCGGGTCCGCACCCGGCCGCGCCAGCGACGTTGCGCGTGGCGTTCGCGCTGACCAACCTGAACGGCGTGCGCTACTCGCTGGGGTATGCCAACACCCCGGGCCGGTTCGACACCGCGGTCTTCACGGACTGGATCGCGTTCACGGTGCGGGCGGGTGCGGCCGCCGACTGGCCGGCGATCGCGCGGGCGGCGGTCGCCTCCGGCGCGTTCCCCTTTGCCTTTCCCACCGTGCGCCTGGAGCGCCGCCTGGCCGACTACCGCCATGCGGACATCTACGCCCCGGAGGGGACGCGCGCGTTCGCCTACACTGACGGCGGGCTCTTCAACAACGAGCCGGTCGGCCTGGCCCGCGATCTCGTGGAGTCGCTCGAGGACGAGGAGCCGGCCGCGGCGGCCGACCGCCGGATCTACCTGCTGGTGGACCCCTATCCGGGCGCGGCCGCCGTCGAAGCCGACTTCGGCGACGCGCCGCTGCCGGCGCGCCGGCTGGCCGACCGGCTTGTGAACGCCGTGCTGGGCGAGGCGTCGAAGCGCGACTGGATCCGCGCCTCGCGCATCAACACGCGGCTGCGCTGGCAGGAGCGCCTGCTCGACTGCCTCGCGGCGCTGGCCGCGGAGGTCCCGGCGCCGTCGCGCGCGGTCGCCGCCGCGCATGCGACGCGCCTGGCTGCCGAGATCGCCACGTTCAAGGGCGCCCGCGAGACCGACGGCGCCCTGGAGCCTGCCGAGGCGCGCCGCCGGCACCTCGACGAGAACCTGCGCCGCCTGGGCCCGCTGCTGGCGCGCGATGGAGCGGCATTCGCGCGGCTGCGCGAGGCCCCCGAGCTCGCGGGGCTGTTCCTCGACCTGGCCTACGCCCTGGAGAACGTGGCCGGGTTGCGCAACAAGGTGGACCTGGACCTGCACCTGATCGCGCCGGCACCCGGTGTGCTGGCCGGCGACTTCCTCGGGAACTTCGGTGGGTTCTTCGACGAGGCGTGGCGCGAGCACGACTACCGCCGCGGGCGTGCGGACGCCCGGCGGGTGCTCGAGGCGCTGGCGGCTGCGGTCCCGGCGCTGGCGTACGCGCCCGATGTCCCCGACGCCTATGTGCCCTCGCAGGACCTGAGCCAGGTGAGCGGGGCTGACGTGCCGCCCGGCGCCATGGCCCTCCTGGCGCGGCAGCTGGGCCGCCACCTCGCCCGCGCGGTGGTCCCGCCGACGCGGCCGCGCCTGTGGCGCGCGCTGGCCGCGCTTGCCGCGCGCATCGCTGCGCGCCGCATCGTGGCGGCACTGCAGAGGAAACAGTGATACGGCCGGCGAACCCCCGGAGTGCACTTCTGTGCGAGAATGAACATTTGTTCACACTGCAGATGGGGCTGCTGACGCGCCTGCAGGCGCTGGAGCGGGAGGGCCGGCCGATCCGCGTGGCGGTCATCGGTGCGGGCCAGATGGGTGCGGGCCTGTGCCGCCGGTTCGGACGGCTCCCGGGCTTCGCCCTGGTGGGGGCGTGCGACGTGGTGCCCGCCAGAGCAGCCGAGGTCCTGGCGTCCGCCGGCGTGCCCGGTGACGTCGCCGAGCACGGTGCCGAGGCCCGGCGCCTGGTGCGCGAGCGGCGGGCGGTGGCGACGACCCGCGCGGAGGTGCTGCTCGACCTCCCCGAGGTGGACGCGGTCGTGGACGCGACCGGCGATCCCGACGCCGGCGCGCGCCTTGCGCTGGCCGCCACCGGTCGGCGCAAGGCGATGATCACCCTGAACGTCGAGGCCGAGGTGACGGTGGGGCCGGTGCTGGCCTGGACCGCCCGCGCCGCGGGCCTGGTCCACACGCTGGCCGCCGGCGACGAGCCCGCGGTGCTGGCTGACCTAGTCGAGTTCGCCCGCCTGGTCGGGCTCGAGGTCGTTTGCGCGGGCAAGGGCAAGAATAACCGGTTCGACCGCACCGCCACCGCGGCGTCGGTGGCGCTGGAGGCGGCGCAGCGCGGCATGAGCCCGCGCATGCTCGCCGCCTTCGTGGACGGCACCAAGACCATGGCGGAACTTGCCGTCCTCGCCAACGCCACGGGGCTCGTGCCCGACCGCCCGGGGCTCCACGGCCCGCGCGCGGACCTGGCGGACCTGCTGCGGGTGTTCGTGCCCGTCGCCGACGGCGGGATCCTGCAGCGCAGCGGTGTCGTGGACTTCGCCCTGGGCGACGTCGCGCCGGGCGTGTTCGTCGTGGGCCGCGCCGAGGATGCGGCGCTGGCGCGCGACCTTTCCTACTTGCGGATGGGCGCAGGGCCGTACTACCTCCTGTACCGCCCGTATCACCTGGCCAGCCTGGAGGCGCCCCTGGCGGTGGCACGGGCGGTGCTGTTCGGGGACGTCACGCTGGCGGCGGCCGGCGCGCCGGTGGCCGAGTGCGCTGCGGCGGCCAAACGTGACCTCCGGCCGGGGGACGTGCTCGACGGCATCGGCGGCACCACGGTCTACGGCGTGACCCTGGCCGCGGACGAGGCCCGGGCGCACGACGCCGTGCCGGTGGGCGTCACTGCGGGCGCGCGGGTCCGGCGCGCGGTGGCGCGCGATGCGCTGCTGACGGCGTCCGACGTCGACCTCGAGGAGTCCCTGGCCGTCGTGCACCTGCGCCGGCTGCAGGACGCGCTCGTCCGCGACGGCACCCTGGCGCCGGTCGCCGCCGGAAGCGGACGGCTGCCGGCACGGGCAGGGTTCGCATGACGCGCCACGGGCACCAGGGACAGGGGCGAGAAGCGTCCGGGTCCGCGCCGGCGCGCGGGCGCGGCGCCGCCGCGCTGCTGGCCAAGGTGGCCGACCTGTACTACCTGCGCGACCTCACGCAGCAGGAGATCGCCGGGCGCCTGGGGCTCTCGCGTCCCACGGTCTCCCGTCTCCTCCGGCGCTCGCGCGACCTCGGCGTGGTGCGCATCGAGATCGTCGCCCCGCCGGACAGCCACCACGATCTCGAACGCGCGCTCGAAGAGTGCTTCGGCCTGCGCGAGGCCATCGTCGTGACCGGTGATGCCGACGATGCTGCGGCGACGCGGCGTGCGCTGGGGCGGGCGGGGGCGCGCTACCTGGAACGCGCGCTGCACGGCGGCGAGCGCCTGGGCGTCTCATGGGGCACGACGCTGCGGGCTGTGGTTGACCACCTGCGGGGGCGGCCGCTGCGCCTGACGATCGTGCCGTTGGTGGGCGGCGTCGGGCAGGTCGCGCCGGGTATCCACGCCAACGACCTGGCCGCCGGCCTGGCGGCCGCGTTCGCGGGGCAGGCCCACCTGCTGCACGCGCCGGCGATCGTGGCCAGCCCGGGCCTGCGCCGGGCCCTCCTGGCCGACGTGGGCATCCGCCGTGTGCTGGCTCTGGCCCGGCAGGTGGACGTGGCGCTGGTGGGGATCGGCGCGCTGGTACCGTCGTCTACGCTGGTGCGCAGCGGCTACTTCTCCGCGGGGGACCTGGCGCAGCTGCGGCGCCGGGGCGCGGTCGGCGACATCTGCACGCGGGCCTATACCGGCACCGGCGCGTCGGTGGACGGTGCCCTCGACCGCCGCATCCTGGCCGTGAGCCTGGACGATCTCCGGCGCATCGGTACGGTCGTGGCGGTGGCCGGGGGGCCGGAGAAGGCGGCGGCGATCGCCGGCGCGCTGCGCGGCGGCCTGATCGACGTGCTGGTGACCGACCACCTGGCCGCCGCCGCCCTGCTGGAGATCGAGCGCGCCTCGTGGGAGCTACGGGCGGCCGCGGTGGCGCGCGCGGAGGCGGTGCGGTGAAGGCGCTGGCGCTGCCCACCGAGCGCCTGATCGGGCTGCTGCGCACCATGCTCCTCATTCGCGCCTTCGAGGAGCAGGCGGAGCTGCTGTTCACCCAGGGGCGCGTCCACGGCACCATGCACCTGAGCGTCGGCCAGGAGGCCGTCGCGGCCGGCGTCTGCGCCGCCCTGCGGCCCGACGACTACATCCTGAGCACCCACCGGGGCCACGGCCACTGCCTGGCGAAAGGCGCCGACGTGCGCGGCATGATGGCCGAGTTCCTCGGCAAGGCCACAGGGCTGTGCCGCGGCCGGGGCGGCAGCATGCACATCGCCGACGTCGAGGGCGGCAACCTGGGCGCCAACGGCATCGTGGCCGGCGGACTGCCGATCGCCACCGGCGTCGGGCTCTCGATCCAGCTGCGTCGAAGCGGGCAGGTGTGCGTGGCGTTCTTCGGCGACGGTGCCGCCAACGAGGGCGCCTTCCACGAGGCGCTGAACCTGGCCGCGATCTGGCGGCTGCCGGTGGTCTTCGTCTGCGAGAACAACCAGTACGCGATGTCGATGCCGGCCGGCCGCAGCATGAACGTCGAGCGCGTCAGCCAGCGCGCCTGCGCCTACGGGATCCCCGGCGAGACGACCGACGGCATGGACGTCCTGGCGGTCCACGCGGCCGCGGCCGCCGCCATCGCCCGCGCGCGCGCGGGCGATGGCCCGACCCTGCTGGAGTGTCTGACCTACCGTTATAAGGGGCACAGCAAGAGCGACCTCCAGCGCTACCGGACCCGCGACGAGGTGGAGGCCTGGCGGCAGCGGGATCCCATCGTGCGCTTCCGGCAGTGGCTCCTGGCCGAGGGGCTGCTGACTGCCGAGGCGGCGGATGAGCTCGCGCGCGAGGCCCGGGCCGTCATCGAGGACGCGCTGCGCTTCGCCGAGGCGAGCCCTGAGCCCGATCCGACCACGCTCCTGGACGACGTCTACGCGGAGGACGGCAGCACCGGCACAACGGCCGCCGGCGACGGCGGGGCCGGCTCCGACGTCCCCGGGACAGGGCCGGGGCCCGGCGCGGCGGCCGGAGCGGTTTTTCGATGACGGCGGCGCACGAGCCAGGCACAACGGTGCACGAGCCGATGACGGGGGCGCGCGAGCTCACCTACCGCGAGGCGCTGCGCGAGGCGCTGCGGGTCGAGATGCGGCGCGACCCGCGCGTCGTGCTGCTCGGGGAAGACATCGGCGTCTACGGCGGGGCGTTCGCGGTCACCGACGGCCTGCTGGCCGAGTTCGGCCCCGAGCGGGTGCGCGACACGCCCATCTCGGAAGCCGCCATCACCGGCTGCGCCATCGGGGCGGCGCTCACCGGGCTGCGGCCCGTGCTGGAGATCCAGTTCATGGACTTCATCACGCTGGCCATGGAGCAGCTGGTGCTGCAGGCTGCCAAGATCCGCTACATGTTCGGCGGCAAGGCCCGCGTGCCGATGGTGGTCCGGACGCCGGCGGGGTCGGGCACGGGCGCGGCGGCCCAGCACTCGGAGAGCCTGGAGGCCTGGTTCGCCCACGTACCCGGGTTGAAGGTTGTGGCCCCGGCCACGCCGGCGGCCGCGGCCGGGCTGCTGCTGGCGAGCATCCGCGACAACAACCCGGTGGTGTTCGTGGAGCACAAGCTGCTCTACAGGGAGCGCGGTCCCGTGCCCGAGCCGCTGGCACCGCTGCCGCTCGGTCGGGCCGCGGTGGTGCGGCCAGGCCGCGACGTGACCGTGATCGCGACGTCGGTCATGGTCGCCCGCGCGCTCGCCGCGGCCGAGCGGCTGGCGCAGGAGGGAATCAGCGTGGAGGTGGTAGACCCGCGCACCCTGCGGCCGCTCGACGTCGAGACGCTGGCGGCCTCGGCCCGGAAGACCGGCCGCGTCGTGATCGTCTACGAGGGCACCAAGACCCTGGGCATCGGCGCCGAGATCGCGGCGCGGCTGGCCGAGCACGAGACGTTCTACCACCTGGATGCGCCCATCGTGCGGCTGGGCGGGCAGGAGTGCCCGCTACCGTACAACCGCACCCTGGAGCGCGCCGCGGTCCCGCAGGAGGACGACATCGTCGCCGGCGTCCGGCAGGTGCTGGCCGGGTAGAGGCGGAAGCAGGCCGGGGCCGTCGCGGAGGGTGAAGGTGCCGACCGTCGAGGAGCGCTACGAGGTCGAGCTCTACTGCGGCCGCTGCCGGCGGGCGACCGCGCACCTGGTCGCGCCGGGGGCCGGCGGGCTGTCACGGGTGCTGTGCGCGGTCTGCGGTCGTGCCGTGGCCGTCGACACGCTCCACTTCATGGAGCAGTACGTCAACAGCGTGGCGCGGCGGCTGCTGGCCAAGCCCTTCGAGATCACCACCGAGTTCCGCCGCAGCCCACGCGAGTTCATCAGCACGCTGCCGGGCCGGATGATCACCAAGCCCTTCCGCGTGGCGGCCGAGCTGCGGGCGACGATGGACATTGTGCGGCCGCGCGCCCGGCCGCGGCGCCGCCACCGGCCGGTGCTGACCACGGGGCCCGGCGAGCTACCGCCGGCCCAGCGTCACTGCCAGGTGCTGCTGAGCGCGCCGCTGCTGTGGGCGCACAACCCCGCCGATGTCCTCGACGCCGCCGTGGAGTTTGGCTACGACGGCGTCGAGCTGTGGGCGTACCACCTGCTGCGCGACGGGGCCGATCCCGCAGCGCTGGGCGAGGCCGCGCGCCGCCGGGGCCTGGCGCTGGTGCTGCACGCCCTCAGCTGGGACCTCAATGTCACCTCGACGCTCGACGGGATCCGCACGGCATCGCTGGAGGCGCTGCGGACCTCGGTGACCATGGCCGCGGACGTGGGCGCCCGGCTGGTGGTGATGCACCCAGGCCGCACCACCGCGCCCTACGACGACGCCGAGGCGTACTGGCCCCGTCTGGTGGCTGCGGTGCGCGCGCTGGCCGATCAGGCGGCCGGCCTGGGGCTGGTCGTGGGCGTCGAGCACATGGAGCCACGCCAGGGCGAGTTCGTCGTCACGCCCGCGCACGCGAACCGGCTCGTGCGCGAGGTGGACCGTGCCAACGTCGGCACCGTGGTGGACGTCGCCCACATTCCCTGGGGCGAGGACGAGGTGGCCTTCATCGCGCAGATCGAGCGCCTGGTGCACGTGCACCTGAGCGACGCGGACGAGGCGCGGCTGCACCTGCCGCTGGGGCAGGGGGGCCGCGACCTGGCGCGCATTCTGGCCGGCCTGCGCGACTACCGGGCGGCCATCGCCCTGGAAGGGTTCTCGCAGGGCGCTGGCCGCGATCTGGCCCGCTGGAACAAGGCCCGGTTCGAGGAGCTGTGGCGCGAGGCCCTGGCGCCCGCATGACCGGCGATGTGCCAACGACGGTCCGGGCGCCGGGAGCGGCGCGGGGGCTGCGGGTGACGCGTCGAGACCACGTAGTGGAGGAGGGTGGAGCATGATCCGTGGGATGCTGGTAGCGATCCTGGCCTACGTCTTGGCAGCGGTCGGGATGGGAGCGGCGGGCGCCGCGCCGGCGGTCGGCGGCGCGTTCACGCTGTACACGTCCGAGTCCGAAGACGACATCAACCTGCTGGTGGGCGACTTCACGCGGCGCCACCCCGGCGTGCAGGTGAAGATCTTCCGGGCCGGCTCGGGGCCCGTCGTCGCCAAGCTGCAGGCCGAGCTCCAGGGCGGCCGGATCCAGGCCGACGCCATCTGGTTCGCCGACATCGCCTTCTTCCAGGACCTGGCGCGACGGGATCTGCTGCTGGCCTACGCCCCGCCCACCGGACGGCGGGCGGATCCCAAGCTGCACTACGACGGCAACCGCTACCACGAGGTGCGGCTGATCTTCAACGTGGTGGCGTTCAACACCAACCACGTCCGGTTCCGGCCGGCGTCGTGGTGGGACCTGACGCTGCCGCGCTACCGGGGCCGCGCGGGCATGCCCAACCCGTTCGTGTCGGGCGCGGCCTTCGCCCACGTGGGCACCTTCGCCAGCATGCGGGAGTTCGGGTGGGACTACTACCGCAGGCTCCGCGAGAACGACGCCCGCATCCTCCGCGCCAACGGCGACGTGCTGCGGGGGCTGGCCGCGGGCGAGATCAGCATCGCCCAGATCGTGGACTTCTTCGTGCGGGCGGCGAAGGCCCAGGGCTCGCCGGTGGATCACATCTGGCCGCAGGAGGGCGCGGTGCTGGTGCCCACGCCCATCGCCATCATCAAGGGCACGCCCAACGAGGCGCCGGCCAAGGCGTTCGTTGACTACCTGTACACGCCTGAGGCGCAGCGCCTGTTCGTGCAGCGGGCGTACGTGCCGGTGATTCCCGGGATTCCGCTCCCGCCGGGGGCGCCCGATCCGAGCGACCTGAAGATCATCCAGACCAACCTGGGCTACATCGAGAAGAACCGCGAGGAGATCAAGCGGACCTTCGCGGAGCTGTTCGGCATCCAGTAGCCGCCGCCCATGGAGGAGGCCGCCGTCTTGCTGCGCCGGACGGGCTGGCCGCGGGCCGCCCTGCGGTCAGGGGTAGCCGCGGCCGCCGCGGCGCTGGGCGCGGTCGTGCTGGTGCTGGTGCTCTACCCGTCGGCGGTGTTGGTGCTCCAGTCGTTCGTCGCCGACGGGCGCCTGTCCCTGGCGCACTACGCGCGCCTGGCGCGCGATGGCGCCGCGCACCGGGTGCTGGCCAACAGCCTGGTCACCTCCGCCTGGGCCACGGTGGGGGGCACGGCCCTGGGCACCGCGCTGGCCTGGCTCGTGGTCCGTACCGACCTTCCCGGCCGGGCGCTCTGGCGCACCCTGCTGCTGCTGCCCTACATGATCCCGCCCTTCATCGGTGCGATCGCGTGGGTCTACCTCGCCGGGCCGGTCGGATACCTGAACCAGGCCTGGCGCGCGCTCACCGGCGCCGAGGGGCCGCTGCTCGTCATCTACGGCCAGGCCGGGATCGTCCTGGTCCTGATCCTCTACGGCTACCCCATCGCCTACCTGGCCGCGCTCGGCGTGCTGGAGCGCATGGATCCTTCCCTGGAGGCGGCCGCGCGCCTGGCGGGCGCCGGCCCCTGGCGCGTCCTGCGCGACGTGACGCTGCCGCTGGCGCTGCCCGGCGTGCTGGCCGGCGCGCTGCTGTTGTGCATGTCGTCCCTGGCCAACTTCGGGATTCCCGCGGTGCTGGGGTTCCCCGCCCGGTACTTCGTGCTGCCCACGCGCATCTATACCACCATCCTGAACTTCGACCTGCGCGACAACCTGCGCATCGCGGCCGCGCTCTCGATGTGGCTGGTCGCCGTCGCCACCGTGCTGCTGGTGTTGCAGCGGGCGGCCCTGCGTCGCGGGCGGTTCACCGTGGTGGGGGGCCAGGCGGCCCAGCGCCATCTAGTGGCGCTGGGCCGGTGGCGCGCGCCGGTGGCGGCCCTGCTGGGGGTGTTCGTGCTGGCAAGCGCCGGGTTGCCGTTCCTGGCGGTACTGCTCACCTCCCTGATCCGCGCCTACGGCCTCCCGCCCCACTGGGAGAACCTGACCCTGCAGCACTACGCCACGGCGCTCTTCGGTATCCCCAAGGTGCACCGCGCCCTGCTCAACAGCCTGGCGCTGGCCGCCGGCGGCGCCACGCTGGTGGTGGCGATGGGCGCGGCGATCGGCTACCTGCGCACCCGCGCGCGCCTCCCCGGCGCCAGCGCGGTGGACCTGCTGGTCATGCTGCCCTACGCGATCCCCGGCACCGTGGTGGCCCTGGCGATGATCCTGGCCTGGGTGCGGCCCGTGCCGCTGTTGGGGATCCGGCTGTACGACACGATCTGGATCCTCCTGGTCGCCTACGTGGCGCGGTTCCTGGCGTTCGGCGTGCGCACCGTCACGGCGGGCCTGGCGCAGGTGCACGAGTCCCTGGAGGAGGCCGCGCGGTGCAGCGGCGCGCGCCCGCTGGAGGCGTTTCGCGACGTGGTGCTGCCGGTCATCCGCCCCAGCCTGGTCGCGGGGTGGCTGCTGGCCTTCATCCCCGCCGTGGCCGAACTGACGCTGTCGATCCTGCTCTTCTCGGTCGGCAACGAGACGCTGGGCGTCGTGATCTTCGGCCTGCACGACGAGGGCAAGATCGCCCTGAGCGCGGCGCTGGCGGTGCTGGTCACCACCCTGCTGGTGGCCTTCAACCTGCTGGCGCGGCGCGTGCTGCGCGGCGAGGTGGGTCTGTAGCGCCCGGACGCGCTGCGGGGCGGGCCCCGGACGCCAGCCGCGCTCAGGCGCTGGCAGGAGGCCGCGGCCCGTCGCGCCCGGTGTGAGCGCCGGCGCCGGGCGGCCGCCGGAGACGGTCCACCAGCGCCACGACGTCGGCCGGCTGCGCGGCCTCGTAGTCGGGGCCCGCGGCGCGCAGGCGGCCGGCCTCGCGCGTGCCCCACAGCGCGGCCACGGCCGTGGTCCCGGCGCGCTTTCCCGCCTCGATGTCGAAGACGCCGTCGCCCACCATCAGCGCCTCGGGGGGCGTCGCGCCCAGCGCGCGCAGCGCCTGCCAGATCGGATCGGGGGCCGGTTTGGGCCGCGGGACGTCCTGCTCGGTGACCACGGCGGCCACCCAGCGGTGGAGGCCGAACGCATGCATGGCCAGCTCGGTGGTGCGCCGCCGCTTCGAGGTCACGATCGCCATGCGGCAGCCGCGTGCCCGCAACGCATCCAGCATCTCGGGCACGCCGGGGAAGAGCGTGGCCAGGCGGTCGTGCTCGGCCTCGTAGGCGGCCAGGTAGGCGTCCATGAGCCGCCGCACCTGCTCCGGCCGGACGCCGGGGACGCGCTCGAACCGCCACCGCAGCGGCGCGCCCCACTCGGCGGTGACCTCGGCGTCGGTGAGGTCGCGGCCCAGCACCTCCTGGCAGGCGCGACGGAACGCGTGGCTGATCAGCCGGTACGAGTCGAGCAGCGTGCCGTCCAGGTCGAAGAGCACGAACCGCGCGCCGCCGTCTGCGGACACCGGGGCGGGTGCGCCGCCAGACGACGCCGGCCACGAGCGGGGAGCGTCGTTCGACCCGCCGGCGCGGGGCGGCGCGCTCACGCCGGCGCCGCCCGCTGGCGCCACCGGCGGTAACGGGCGATCAGGGACGGCGCGGCCAGCGAGACCGCGGCCAGCGCCAGGATCACGGCCGAGATCGGCCGCTGCACGAACGTCGCCGGGTCGCCGTTGCTGATGATGAGCGCCTGGCGCATCGTCTGCTCCATCCGGTCGCCCAGCACCAGGCCCAGGATCGCCGGCCCGAGCGGGTAGTCGTGCCGCCGCATGTAGTAGCCGAGCATGCCCAGCAGGATCATCAGCGTGAGGTCTACCTGGCTGCGCCCCACTACGTAGACGCCGACGACGCAGACGGCCATGATCAGCGGGTAGAGGTAGCGCTCGGGCGTGCGCAGGATCTGGACGAACAGGCCCACCAGCGGCAGGTTCATCACCAGTAACACGGCGTTGCTGACGTACATGCTGGCGATCAGCCCCCAGACCACGTCGGGGTGCTTCTGGAACAGCGTCGGCCCGGGCAGGACGTTGAGGATCAGCAGGGCGCCCATCATCACGGCGGTGGTCGACGAGCCGGGCAGGGCCAGCGTGAGCATGGGGATCATGTTGCCGACGGCCGCGGCATTGTTGGCTGCCTCGGGCGCGGCCACCCCCCGGATGTCGCCCTTCCCGAACGTCGAGGGGTCCCGAGCGAGGCGCTTCTCCAGGCCGTAGGACAGGAACGACGCGATGGTGGCGCCGGCCGCCGGCAGGATGCCGATGTAGAAGCCGACGACGGTGCCGCGGATGATGGCCCAGAACGCGTCGAGGAAGTCGCGCATCGATAGCCAGATGCGCTGCACGGCCAGCAGCCGCGGCCGGAGGGCGACCTCGTTGACCACCAGCATGACCTCCGAGACGGCGAACAGGCCCACGGCCACCGTGACCAGGTCGATGCCGTCCAGCAACTGGGGAATTCCGAAGGTGTAGCGGTCGATGCCTGTGACCAGGTCGGTGCCGATCGTGGCCAGCATCAGGCCGAAGCAGGTCGCCAGCAGCGCCTTCACCAGCGACTCGCCGGCCAGCGTCGAGACGCTGGACAGCCCCAGGACCATGAGCGCGAAGTTCTCGGCCGGGCCGAAGGCCAGCGCGTAGCTGGCCAGCGGCACCGAGAACAGCATGAGCGCCACGATGCTTAGCGTGCCGGCGATGAACGAGCCCACGGCCGCGATGGCCAGCGCGGGCCCGGCGCGGCCCTGGAGGGCCATCTGGTAGCCGTCGAAGGTGGTCGCCACCGATGAGGCCTCGCCGGGGACGTTCATCAGAATCGACGTGGTCGAGCCGCCGTACATCGTGCCGTAGTAGACCGCGGTCAGCATGATCATCGCCGAGGCCGGGTGCAGGCCGATGATGAGCGGGATCAGCAGCGCGATGCCGCTCACCGGCCCGATGCCGGGGAGCACGCCGATCATCGTGCCCACGAAGGCGCCCACGAAGGCCAGCAGCAGGTTCACCGGCTGCAGCGCCACCCCGAAGCCGTACCACAGGTTCTGGAGGATCTCGCTCATCGGCCCAGCACGCCCGCCGGGAGCGCCAGGCCCAGGGTGCGGTCGAAGACAAGCCACAGCGCGGCGGTGATGCCCGCCGCCAGCAGCACGGCGCGCGCCGGCCGGCGCTCGCCCAGCCACAGATGCGACCCCGCCAGATAGAGGAAGGTCGAGGCAATGAACCCGAGGGGTTCGAGCGCCCGGGTATAGGCGAACAGGCTCACCGCCAGCAGTATGGGTCGGCCGTGCTGCCGCCAGAAGGGCTCGCCGGCGGCGCCGGCGCGCGGGCGGATGAACTGGACCGCCGCCAGCGCGGCCGCGAGGCCGCCCACCAGCACCGGGTAGGCCGAGGGCCCCACGACGTCTGCCACCGTCGCCCCGCGGAAGGTGGTGGCCTCGCGGGCGTAGAGGACCGCGACGACGAAGATGACGAGAGCGGCCAGGCGGTCGGACGTCACGGGCGGGAGGGCACGCGGGCGGCCGTCGCGACGACCACGGGCCGCGCCATCTCGGCGGCGTGCAGGCAGCAGCGGGCGGCGCGGTGCCCCGCGCGCTGCGCGCCCGGCGTCGCTACCGGATGAGGCCGAGCTCGCGCAGGACGCCCTGGGTCGTGGTCAGGTCGCGGTCGAGGAACTGCCGCAACCGGTCGCCTGTCAGGACGAACGGCTCCCACCGCGTCTCCTGCAGGATCTTGGCCCAGCTGCGGCTCGCCACCATCTTGCCGAACGTCTCTTCCCAGAACTTCACCACCTCGGCCGGGGTCTCGGGCGGCATGTAGAAGCCGCGCCAGTTGGCGAACACGAAGTCCACGCCCTGCTCGCGCGCGGTCGGGACGTCCTTGAGCCCGCCGCTCAGGCGCTGGGGCGCCGTCACGGCCAGCACCCGGATCTGCCCGGCCTCGATGTTCGCCAGCGTCTCCGACAGGCTGCTGGAGAGGACGGTGGTGGTGCCGCCCAGGACGGACGCCATGGCTGCGGCGCCGTCGCCGAAGGGCACGTAGCGCACCTTCGTCACGTCGACGCCGACCATCCCGGCCAGCTGCGCGAAGGTCAGGTGGTCCAGCGCGCCCGGGGCCGAGCCGCCGCCGACGGTGATCGCTCCGGGGTCGCGCTTGAAGACCTCGAGCAGCGTCCTGAGGGTGTTGAAGGTCGAGTCCCTGCGGACCGCGATGACCTGGAAGTCGGCGGTAATGGCGATGATGGGCGTCACGTCGCGGAACGTGTAGGGCACCGCCCGCCGCGCCAGAGTGCCGGTGAGGGCCGAGCCCATCACGGCCAGCACGTGCGTATCCCCCCGCCGCCGCGTGATCATGTGGGCGATCCCCACTGCCCCGCTGCCGCCCGGCATGTTGATCACCGAGATCGGGACCGTGACCAGCCGCTCCTCTGCCAGCGCCCTGGCGCTCATGCGCGCCGTCGTATCCCAGCCGCCGCCGGGGCCGGCCGGGGCGATGAACTCGAGCGCCTTGCTCGGATAGGCGGGCGCTGCGCCGCCCGGTGCGATTCCCAGAAGCAGCACCAGGCCTGCCAGGAGTCCCACAGTTCGCCTCATCGCCGTCACCTCCACGTGCTTCCTCGCTTCTCTTTGTCGCGGCGGTCTTCCTACGCCCCGGCCGCAGCCGCCCCGGGGCGGACCAGCAGCGAGATGACCTCCCGCACGGACGCGCACCGCTCCAGGGTGCGCAGCGCGCGGAGCGCCGTGTCGGTCCGCAAGCCCAGCACCGGGTGCGCCAGCCGGCGGAACTTCTCCTCGAGCTGCGCGTCGCTCAGGGGGTTGCGCGCGTGACCGGGCGGGAAGTCCACCCGCGCCGTCCACGCGCGGCCCGAGCGCTCGTGCACCTTGACGACGGTCGGGATGCCCGACGGGTAGGCTGCCGTGAGGTCGGCCTGTTCGACCACCTCGGTGCGGGCCAGGAGCGCGCGGATCTCCTCGCGCTGGATGCGGTCCGGCGCGAACTGGCGCGCCGTGATCTCGCCGTCCAGCAGGGCTGCGGCCACCAGGTAGGGCATGCTGTGGTCTGCCGTCTCGCGGGTCGTCGGGGCCCACTTCTCGGCTTCGCCGCCGATGATCTCGACCGCGACCCGGAAGGTGCGGATGACCACGCGGTCGATCGCCTCCGGCCGCAACCCCTGCCGGCGCAGGTCGAGGGCCGCCGCGATGGCGGCCTGGGAGTGATACTCGGCCGGCCAGTACTTGATGGCGGTCTCCAGGAGCTTGAACGTGGCCGGGGGCGGCGGGGGCGGCTCGTCCGCTGGCCGGCCGCCCTCCTCCTCCCACCGGAGTTCGTCCACGGTCGGCTGTGGCTGCTCGCCGGCCATCGGGGGGATCTCCAGCGGGCCCGACACCTGGGCCATGAAGCCGCGGCGCCCCTCGAACACCGGAGACGGCCCGGTGATACCCTCGGTGGCCAGGTACGCGGCGAAGACGGCGTTGTGGCTGGCGCCGCCGTAGGCCGCGCCCTTCCACATGGAGAGGTGGCCCACGCGGGTCTGCCGCAGGTTGATGCCCGTGGCGGCGGCGATGTTGATCGCCTGCTCGATGGCATCGACGCCGCCGCCCAGCAGGCGCGTGGCTCCGGCGGCCACGGCGATGCCGCCGTAGGTGACGTGGTCCCAGCCGCGGTCGCGGATGCTGCTGGCGTCCGCGAGCCGGCAGACGATCTCGTACGCGGCGACCAGCGCGGCGAGGAGGTCGCGCCCGGAGGCCCCGGCGTCTTCGGCTGCGGCCAGGAGCCCGGCCAGGTTGTCCGAGGGATGCAGCGCTTCCCTGGAGAGGTAGGTGTCGTTGTAGTCCAGGTAGCGCACCATGTAGCCGTTGACGAACGCGGCGGCATCGGGCGCGACCCGCTCGCCCGACGCGAGGACCGTCGCGCGTCCGCCCCCGCTCAGCCGGCCGGCGGCCCGTCGGGCCGCCGTGATGGGCGCCTCATCCGCCGCGCCCATGGCGCACGCGACCGCGTCGATTGCGCGCCGCTTGGCCTCGTGAATCACCTGGGCCGGGATCGCCTCGTATGCGAGGCCCGCCATGTACTCGGCCAGGCGGCGGGCCAGCGTCACCGGGCGGCCTCCCCGCGCGAGGCCGTGCCGTAGCGGCGCTCGCGCTCTTCCCATGCGGCCAGGCCCACGAGGCGGTCTCGTTCCGCGAACGACGCCAGCCGGTCGCCCATGCCGGTGGCCGTGCCGGTGGCGCGCACCAGGGCCGCGGCTTCCTGCATGGCGGCGATGGCGGCGCGCTGGAGGTCGGAGGGCACGATCATGATGCGATACCCCAGGGCCTCCAGGCGCGCCGGCGCCACCAGCGGCGTCTTCCCCCCGGCGAACATGTTGACCAGCAGCGGCCCCGGCAGAGTGCGCGCGATGCGCTCGAGCTCCTCCTCGGATTCGGGGGCTTCCACGAAGAGCACGTCGGCGCCGGCCTCGGCGTAGCGACGGGCCCGCTCGATCGCCGCGTCCAGCCCGAGGACGGCGCGGGCATCGGTGCGGGCGATGATCACCAGGTCGGGGTCGCGCCGGGCATCGAGCGCCGCCCGCAGTTTGTCCACGAACTCGTCGGCCGCAACCAGCTGCTTGCCGGGGTAGTGCCCGCACTTCTTGGGCGTGACCTGGTCCTCCAGGTGCAGGGCGGCCACGCCGGCGCGCTCGAACTCCCGCACCGTGCGGATGACCGAGAGCGCGTTGCCGTAGCCAGCGTCGGCGTCGGCGATCACCGGCAGCGCCGTCGCGTCCACGATCTCCCGTATCCGGGTCACCACCTCGGTCAGGCTCAGCAGACCCAGGTCGGGCAGACCGGCGCTGCGCGCGATGGCACCGCCGCTGGCATAGAGCGCCTCGAAGCCGGCCTCGGCCGCGATGCGCGCCGAGAGCCCGTCGAACACCCCTGGGGCGACCAGCAGGCCGCGGGCCCGCAGCCGCTCGCGCAGCCAGCGGGCGGGAGATGACGAGATGTGGGGCATCGTCGGGGCCTCCACAGCGTCAGCGATCCGTGCAGCCTGCAGCATACGGAATTCCCCGTCGCCTGGCAATGCGCGGCCACCGCACCCCGCAGGGCTCGAGGGCTCGTCTGGCGGTCGGGCACCCGGCGCGTCCGGCGGTCGCGCTGCGCGAGGTTCCGTCAGCCGCGGGAGGCGAGCGAGGCCGCAAACAGCCCCAGAAACTCCTGCATCGCCACCAGGTGCAGCACGTGCGCGCCAGGCAGCTCGTGCACCACGGCGTACGGGAACTCGTCGCCCAGCACGTCCACGATGGCCCGCAGGTAGTCCGGCGAGCCGAGCCCTTTGAAGAGCAACACCGGGTGCGGGAAGACGCGTACGCGGGCGAGGTCGTCGTCGTGCCGGAAGGCCGCATCGCCCGTGCGCAGCGACTGCCGGTGCTGCGTCCACAGGGGCCACTGTGGGGCAGCCCGGGGGTCGGCGTCGGGTGGCACGATGCCTGCGAGACACAGGAACTGGGCCAGCTGCTCTTCGCTGACGTCGCCGGGGCCGAACCGGCGCAGGACCTGCTGGAACGCGCGCGCCCCGGTGCCCAGCGCGCCTTCCAGGCGCCCGCGCGCCCGCAGCACCCAGAACGCCGGCGGCTCGATGAGCACCAGGGACCGCACGCGCCCGGGGTGGTCGAGGGCGAAGTCCAGCAGCACCTCCGCCCCATAGGACCAGCCCGCGAAGTCCGCCCGCGCGATACCGAGGCGGTCGAGCGTGCCTGCCAGCGCGGCGCTCTCGGTGCTTACGCCGTACCCGTCGGGCAGTGGCGCGCCGCGCAGGCCGAACTCCACCGACAGCAGCTGGACGCGCACCACGCGGTGTGTCCTGGCCAGCTGCTCCGCGTGAGGGATCCAGCTGACCCAGCCGGTCAGGCCGCCCGGGACCAGGACGACCGGCTCACCGACACCCGTGACGTCTGCCGGCATCGCCAGAGTATCCATGGGTCCATTGTGACAGGGAGCGGCGGGAAGTCCAGAGCCGGTGCGGGCACGGCCTGCGGGACCTCGGCCTGCGGGACCTCGGGCTGCGGGAGCTCCCTCGGCCAGCGAGCCCCGGGTTGCGGGGAACTGCGCCGGCCGCAGGGGGGGGAGGCGTGCCGGAGGAGAAGCAGCAGCAGCGTGCTCCCGAAGTCCCGTCCCCAGGCTGCGCCTCGGCCGCCGGCGGCCGTGCCGTTCCTCTCGGCGCGCGCGCGCGCCTGGCGCGCCCTCGCTCGCGACCGCCTGGCGCTGGCCGGCGGCGTGGGCGTGCTGGCGTTCTTGGCGCTCGCGGTGCTGGCGCCAGTGCTGGCGCCATACGACCCGACGTTCCAGCACCCCGACGGCCTCTCCGCGCTGGGCGCGCCGCGCGGCCCGGACCGCCTCTTCCTGCTGGGCACGGACCTGCTGGGCCGGGACCTCCTCAGCCGGGTGATCTGGGGCGCGCGGATCTCGCTGGCCGTGGGTGTCGTCTCCACGGCGGTCGCGCTGGCGGCGGCCGCCGTCGTCGGACTGGCGGCGGGCTACCTCCCGGGCGCGCCGCGGACGGTGCTCCTGTGGGTCATCAACGCCGTGCTGAGCGTGCCCAGCCTGCTGCTGATGCTGGCCCTGGTGGCCGTGCTGCCGCGGGGACTGTGGGTCGTCGTGGTGGTGCTGACGGCGGTGGCGTGGGCCTATCCGGCGCGGGTCATCTACGGCGAGGTACTCTCGGTCACGCGCCGCGACTTCGTCGACGCCGCCCGCGCCATCGGCGCCGGTCCTCTGCGCGTGGTGGGGCGGCACGTGCTCCCGCAGCTGCTCCCGCTGCTGGTCGTCTACTTCACCCTGCGTGTGCCCGCGACGATCCTGGCCGAGGCCTCGCTCTCCTTCCTGGGGCTCGGGGTGCCGCCACCGGCGCCCTCGTGGGGCGCGATCATCCACGACGGGGCCCGCGCGTACCGCAGCGCGCCGTGGATCTTCCTGTTTCCGGGGGCGACCGTCGCGACCGCGGTGGTGAGCTTCAACCTGCTGGGCGACGGG
This sequence comes from Candidatus Fervidifonticultor secundus, assembly GCA_031459385.1. Taxonomy (GTDB): domain Bacteria; phylum Sysuimicrobiota; class Sysuimicrobiia; order Sysuimicrobiales; family Humicultoraceae; genus Fervidifonticultor; species Fervidifonticultor secundus. Next base: position 38,728 of record JAVKIP010000017.1, read on the forward strand.
CTGCGCGACGCCTTCGACCCGACGCGCGGAGGGCGCGGCCGGTGAGCGCCCGGGCGCTGGCGGCGCGGCTGGCGGGCTTTTTGCTGCTCCTGTGGTTCGTCGCGACGGTGACCTTCCTGCTGATGTTCGCCGTGCCCCAGGATCCCGGCGCGGCCATCGCGGGGCCGCAGGCCACCCCGGAGGTTACCGAGAACCTCCGGCGGCTCCTCGGGCTCGACCGGCCGCTGCACGTGCAGTACGGCCGCTACGTGTGGCGCCTGCTGCACGGTGACCTGGGGCGGTCGTACGTCTTCGGCCGGCCCGTGGGCGAGCTCCTGCGCATCCACCTCTGGCCGTCGGTGCAGCTGGCGCTGGCCTGTATCGTGGCCGAGGCGGCGCTTGGCCTGCCCGTCGGCATCATCTCGGCGACCCGGCCTGGCAGCCGGTTCGACCGCATCGCGATGGTGACGACCCTGGTGACGCTGGGCCTGCCGCACTTCTGGATCGGGCTGTTCCTGCTCTACCTGGTGGGCGCGCGGCTGGGCTGGCTGCCGCTGGGGGGCTACGGCGGGGTACGCCACCTCGTGCTGCCTGCGCTCGCGGTGGGCATCGCCTACGCCGGGTGGTACGCGCGCGTGATCCGTTCGACGCTGCTGGACGTGCTGGGCCGCGACTTCGTGCGCACGGCCCGCAGCAAGGGGCTCTCCGAGCGGGTGGTGATCACGCGGCACGCGCTGCGGAACGCGTTGATCCCGGTGGTGACGATGTGGGGCCTCGACTTCGCCAACTTCGTGGGCGGGCTGGTCGTCATCGAGGCCGTCTTCGGCTGGCCCGGGCTCGGCGCCCAGATGGTCGAGGCCGTGCTGCGCTTCGACGTGCCGCTGGCCATGGGGACGGTGCTGGTGGGCGCGGCGGTGGTCGGCGCCGTGAACCTGCTGCTCGATCTGATCTACCCGGTGCTCGACCCGCGGCTGCGGGCCCACGGCTGACTGCGGCCGCGGCCCCGGGGCTGACTGCGGCTGTGGCCCCAGGGCCGACTGCGGCCGCCCCCAGGGCTGCCCGGCCGCTCGCCGCGCCCGTACCAGGCTTCGCCCGGCGCGGGGGTCGAAGCGGCGGTCGGGCGGACGCCGGTTGGTCCTGGGCGCGTCTTGTGTTTCTACAGCAGGCGCCGCGGGATCGTCCGCTGCCAGCGGAACTCCCGGTACGGCGCGCCGTCGCGGCTCACCGCCAGCCGCAGGTCCAGGTGGAACTCCGCGGCCGTGCCGCGCAGCTCGGCCTCCGCCGTCGCCTCCACCTCGAGCCCCGGCCGGCGCAGCGTGCGGCGGTCCCAGCCCAGCGCGCGGGTTGCTGCCGGATCGTCGGCCGGGGTGCGCACCTCGGTGCGGTGGGCCGCGGTCAGCACCGTGACGCCGTCCGGATGATAGACGGTCTCGCCCTGCTCCCGCCGCGCGATCATCGTACGGCGGGCGATGTCGTACTCGACCGACAGTGCCGCCGGCCGGATCTCGTGTCGGAAGCGCGAGCGCCGCCGGGGCGGCGGCAGCGGGGCAGGCGCCGTGCGGTGCGGCGACGGCCCGATCACGACCGGCAGCGTGAGTTCGCTTGGCGCAGCGGAGCCCGTGTGCACACGCAGCACCCCCGGCTGCGGCGCGGGCCACACCTCCGGGAAGTCGGCCCCACAGATCGCCAGCCGGATGCGGTGTCCCCTGGGGAAGGTCCACGAGGTGGCGTCCAGGTCGAGCGTGACCGGATGCGCGACGTCCGGCTCGACCGGGTCGGCGCGATCCATGCCGTGCCGCCGCGTCAGGTTGAGCAGGCCCTTCGTGACCAGGACCGACGCGCCGTCGGAGGCCACGTCGCACAGGCGCGCCGCCAGGTGCGCGACCTCCATCGTGGTCGAGACGTACAGCACGACGCGCGGGCACCCCAGGATCTCCACGGCCGTCATCAGGGGTTTCGAGGTGTAGACGAGGGAGAACGCCTCGTTGACCCCCTGCTCGCCCCACTGGATGCCGCCACCGGCGAAGCCCAGGTCGGCGATCCCGACAAAGGGCACGTAGGGCTTCTCGGCGACGACGTCGGCCACCGGTGGGCTCGCGGCCAGGTCGCCGCGCGCGCCCAGGTACCAGGTGCGCGGCCGCGCGCGGGACGGCGGGATCCCGTCCTCGAAGCGCCACGCTCCGGGCGCCACCGCCGCCACCGCGCCCGGCCGCCGGCTATGCTGCGCGTACACCGTGATCGGCGGTTCGTCCCGGATGCCCGTGGGCTCACCGGCCAGGAACTCGGTGAACCACCGGGCGACCTCGCGCATGTAGTCGATGCGCGGGCCCGGGTGCGCCGCATCGGGCGGCACATGCGGCCAGGGTCCCATGATGAGCTTCTTGGGCACCTGCAGGTGCGCGAACCACCGCAGCGCCGCGTTCACGTAGAAGTCGGCCCACCCACCGATGATGAGCGTGGGCACCGTGACCTGGGCGTACCGCCGGCCGAGCGTCGACCGCCAGTAGGGCCCGTCGCACTGCTCCTCCAGCCACCGGATCAGCCAGGGGACGGTCCCGTCCAGCCGCTGCGCCCAGAGGGTCTCCCAGTCACCGTCCGAGCCCTCGGGGTACGGCGGCAGGGCGTTGCGCGTCACCATGCCCAGGGCGTACGGCCCGATCACGCTCCACCCGGCCAGCGCGCCCCCCCGGAAGTGCATGTCGTCGGTGTAGCGGTCGTCGGTGGCGTAGATCGGCGCGATGGCGCCCAGCGAGGGCGGCTGGCGCTGCGCGATCTGGAGCGCGGTGAACCCGGCGTAGGAGGTGCCCCACAGGCCCGTGCGCCCATTGCACCACGGCTGCGCTGCCAGCCACGCCAGCGCGTCGCAGCCGTCGTCCTGTTCCTGGGGAGACTGGTACTCGTCGGCGGCCAGGCCGCCGCTGCCGCCTGTCCCGCGGACGTCGAGCTGCACCGACGCGATGCCGCGCTCGGCCAGGTAGAAGTGGCCGAAGTCGCGGGCGGCCCCGCGGAAGTCATCAGCACGGTAGGGCGTGTACTCGACCACGGCGGGCACGGGCCGGTGGGTCACCGGCAGGAAGAGTACCGCCGAGAGGCGCACGCCATCGCGGGTGGGGATCAGCAGCCGCCGGACGTCGACGTCCACGTCCTGAATTTAGCGGGCCAGCGCCACCTCCTGGAAGATGGGCGCGTTGTAGATCGGGTGCCAGACGAACTGCCCCACGCGGGGCGAGCGCAGGTGCATCGTACGCGTGATCACCAGCGGGATGATCGGCAGGTCCTCCAGCGCCAGCCGGTTGATCTGGCGGTAGTACCGGCACCGCACCGCGGGCGACGCGGTCCGCTCGGCCTGCCGGAAGAGGCGATCCACTTCGGGATTGGCGTAGCGCGCACGGCGGGCGTTGGCACCGTCGCTCACCAGCAGGGTGCCGACGTGGTCCACCGGGTCGAGGAACGAGGCACCCCAGCCGTTGAGGGCCAGCACGCTGGCGCCGTCGGCGAGCATGCGGTTGAGGATCCCGCCCGTGAAGCGGCGGATCTCGGCACGGATCCCGACCTGCGCGAACGCCTGCTGCAGCACCTGCTGCCACTCCGCAGAGAACGGGATACTGCCGGTCGTGGACGAGTCGAGGTTGACGCTGAAGCCACTCACCCCGGCCTCCGCCAGCAGGGCGCGCGCCCGCGCGGGGTCGTACGCGGGCACGGCAGAGGCGGGGTCGTGGCAGGAGATCTGCGGCAGCAGGTAGCCGTTCGCCGGCAGCCCCAGGCCGCCGGCCACCTGGATCAGCCGGTCGCGGTCGACCAGGTGCGCCAGGGCCCGGCGCACGCGCACGTCGTGGAAGGGCGCCGCCTGGGTGTTCATGAGCAGGAACGTCAGGTAGACGTTGTTGGCGACGAAGACCAGCGGGCCGAGCCGGGGATCAGTGCGGGCCCGCTGTACGTCCTGCGGGGCCACGCCGTCGGCCAGGTAGTCGACCTCGCCACGCTCGAACCGCAGCAGCCCCACGCTCGGGTCGACGCCGAACCGGTAGACCACCCGGTCCAGGTAGGGCAGGCCAGGGCGGAAGTACTCCCGGTGCCGGACGAACACGATCTCCTGTCCAGGGGTCCAGCGTTCCAGGCGGAAGGGCCCGGTGCCGACCGGGTGCAGCCGGAAGTCGGGACCCCACCGCTCCACCTCCTCGCGGGGCACCACGGCGTTGATGGACATCGAGAGGATCGACGGGAACGCCGCCTGCGGCTGCTCCAGCGTGATGCGCACCGTCTCGTCGTCGACCACCTCGATGCCGGGCATCTGGGTGGCCTGGCCGGCGATGACGTCCCTGGCGCCCACGATGTTCGCGGCGAACGACGGCCCCCACGACCGCGCCGAGGGATGCGCCTGCCGTTCCAGCGAGAACTTGACGTCCGCTGCGGTCATCTCGCGCCCGTGGTGGAAGCGGACTCCCCGGCGCAACGGCACGGTCAGCACGCGGCCATTGGGGCTGACCCGCGGCGGGCCCGCGGCCAGGTCGGGAACCAGGCGGCCGTCTGCGGTGTAGGCGTAGAGCGTGTTGTAGAGGAGCAGACCCACCATGCGCCAGTCGGTGCCGGCCGACGCGCTGGGCGGGTCGAGGCTCTCCACGTTCCCGGCGCGGTAGACGGCCACGAACTCGCCGCCCCGGCGCGGCGTGGGGGCCCCGGCCACCGGCAGCGCGGCCGCCAGCAGCAAGACCCCCGCCACGACGACGGCCAGACGGTGGCCGGAACTGGTGGCACGCACGACGTCGTCCTCCCTCCAGGGCGCTGGAGGAGGTGTTCCGCCCCGGTGCGGCCTTCTCCTGTGCGCGCCGCTGCCAGCGTCCCGCGGTGGCCCGGAGCATGTCCTGGTACAATAGTACGGAGATGCCGAACCGCCTGATCGGTGAGACGAGCCCCTACCTCCTGCAGCACGCCCACAACCCCGTCGAGTGGTACCCGTGGGGCGAGGAGGCGCTGCGCCGCGCCCGCGAGGAGGACAGGCCGATCTTCCTCAGCATCGGCTACGCGGCATGCCACTGGTGCCATGTGATGGAGCGCGAGTCGTTCGAGGATCCCGAGGTCGCGCGGATCATGAACGCGCACTTCGTCAACGTCAAGGTGGACCGCGAGGAGCGCCCCGACCTCGACGACATCTACATGAAGGCCGTCATCGCCCTCACCGGGCACGGCGGGTGGCCCATGAGCGTCTTCCTCACGCCCGAGGGCGTGCCGTTCTACGGGGGCACGTACTTCCCGCCCCAGCCGCGGTACGGGATGCCCGCGTTCCGGCAGGTGCTGGAGGCCGTCGCGGCGGCGTGGCGCGAGCGGCGCGACGACGTGCTGCGCGGCGGGCAGGCGTTGCTGGACGTGCTCCGCCGCGGGGATGCGCCGCCGCAGGCCGACACCGCCCTGCGCCCCGCCACGCTGGACGCGGCGTTCGCGCAGCTCGAGCGGCAGTTCGACCTGGCCCATGGCGGCTGGGGCGGCGCGCCCAAGTTCCCACAGCCCATGACCCTGGAGTTCCTGCTGCGCACCGTCGTGCGCACGGGCGAAGAGAGCGCGCGCCACATGGCCGAGCGCACGCTCGAGAAGATGGCACGCGGGGGCATCTACGACCACCTGGGCGGCGGGTTCCACCGGTACGCGGTCGATGCGGTCTGGCTCGTGCCGCATTTCGAGAAGATGCTCTACGACAACGCGCAGCTGGCGCGCGTCTACGTGCAGGCCTGGCAGGTGACACGGCGGTGGCTCTACCGGGCGGTGGCCGAAGAGACGCTGGACTACCTGCTGCGCGAGATGCAGGACCCCGCCGGAGGCTTCTACAGCAGCCAGGACGCCGACTCGGAGGGCGAGGAGGGCAAGTTCTACGTCTGGACGCAGCGCGAGATCCGCGACGCGCTGGGCGACGACGCGGCGCTGTTCGAGGACGCCTACGGCGTCTCGGCGCAAGGGAACTTCGAGGGCAGGACCGTGTTGCACCGGGCGCGCGAGGCGGACGTGCTCGCCGAGCGCTGGCAGGCGGGCCCCGAGACGATCGAGGCGCGTCTGGCCACGGCGCGGCGCCGGCTGCTGGCCGTGCGCGAGGCGCGCGTGCGGCCCGGTCTCGACGACAAGGTGCTGGCGGCCTGGAACGGCCTCGCCCTCGGCGCCCTGGCGGAGGCGGCCCGGGTCCTGGGCCGCGACGACTATCGCGCGGGGGCCGTGCGCGCCGCGCAGTTCGTCCTCGAAGCGATGCAAACACCCCAGGGCCGCCTGCGGCGCTCCTGGCGCCGCGGTGTGGCGCGCGGCGAGGCTTTCCTGGAGGATTACGCGAACTTCGTCGACGGCCTGCTGGCGCTCTACGAGACGACCTTCGACCCCCGCTGGTTCGTCGAAGCCCGGCGCCTGGCCGAGGTGATGGTGGCCCACTACCGCGATCCTGCGGGCGGCTTCTTCGACGTCGGCGACGACCACGAGGCGCTGGTCGTGCGGCCCAAGAGCCTGCAGGACAACGCCACGCCCTCGGGCGGCGCCGCGGCCGCCAGCGTGCTGCTGCGCCTGGCGGCGCTCACCGGCGAGGGAAGGTACCGCGACCTGGCCGAGACCGCCCTGCGCGCCGTCCAGCCGCTGGCGGCCACGTATCCGACGGCGTTCGCGCGCTGGCTGTGCGCGCTGGACTTCGCGCTCGCCCGGCCCCGCGAGATCGCCATCGTCGGCGATCCGGCAGCATCCGACACGCAGGCGTTACTGGACGTCCTCCGGGGCGCCTACCGACCCAATCAGGTCGTGGCCCTGGCGCGCCCCGGCGAGGCGCCGGCCGTGCCGCTGCTCGAGGGGCGCGCACCGGTGGACGGCAAGGCGACCGCCTTCGTGTGCGAGCGGTTCGCCTGCCGGCTCCCCGTCACGGACCCGGCGGAGCTCGCGGCGCACCTGGTCTGAGGGCGCATGCCTTCGGACCTCTGGCGCGCGACAGCGGCGGCGCTGCCGCTCGTCGTGCTGCTCGTGGGCCTGCTGCGGTTTGGGTGGAGCGGCGCCCGGGCCGGGTCCGCGGCGCTGCTCGTGGCGACGGCGACCGCTGCCACGATCTTCGCCACGCCGCCGGCGGTGCTCGCCGTGGCCCTGGCGCGTGCGGGCGCGCTGGCCCTGCACGTGCTCTACATCATCTGGGCGGCGCTGCTCCTCTACCGGCTGGCCGAGGCCACGGGCGCCATCCGCAGCATCGGCCAGGCCGTGGCGCACCTCACCGAGGACCACATCCTCCAGCTGCTCATCGTGGGGTTCGCCTTCAGCTCGTTCCTGCAGGGCGTGGCGGGCTTCGGTGTGCCCGTGGCCGTCACCGCGCCCCTGCTCGTGGGCCTCGGGTTCCGCCCGCTGGAGGCCGCGGCGGTGCCGCTCGTGGGGCACGCCTGGGCCGTCACGTTGGGCGACATGGCGTCCTCCTTCCAGGCGCTGCGTGCGGTCACCGGCCTGCCGCCGCGCCAGCTCGGTGTCTGGATCGCCGCCCTGCTGGGCCTGGCGGCTGTCGCGACCGGCTTCGCCATCGCCCACCTGCACGCGGGCTCGCGGCCCTTCCGCCGGGCGTTCGGCGCGATACTGGTGCTGGGCGTCTCGATGGGCGGCGTGCAGCTCCTGCTGGCTGTAGCGCAGCGGTGGATCATCGCGTCGTTCGGGGCGGGCATGGTCGGGCTGGTAACGGGCATGGGCCTCGCGCGGCTCGCGCGCCGGCGCGGGCCCGGGCTCTTCGGTGTGCTCCCGGCCTGGCCGCCGCCGGAGGGCCGTCGCGAACCCCCGCGGCCGGCGCCGCCGGGGGAACCCGCCCTGTCGTTCCACGCGGCGTTCCTTCCCTACTATGTGCTCATCGTCGTGGTGGGTGCGGCCACGCTGGTCTCGCCGCTGCACCGCTGGCTGGAACGCGTGGTACTGGCGGTGCGCTTCCCGGCCACGGTGACCGGGCTCGGCTGGCAGACCGCCGCCGCCGTCTTCGACCTGGCCGTCATCGGGCATCCCGGCGCGCTACTGGTCTATACGACGGTGATCGCCGCGCTGCTCTTTCGGTGGCTGGGCCACCGCCTGCCGTCGCGGCGGGACCTCTGGGACGGCGTGGCCGCCCAGGGCGTGCCGACGACGTGGACGATCCTCGCGCTGGTCGGTGTGGCGATGGTGATGACCTACAGCGGGATGACGTTCCTGCTGGCGCGGACCGTCGCGCGGGCGGTGGGTCCCGTGTACCCCTTCCTGTCGCCCTTCGTGGGCCTGCTCGGCACCGTGGTCACCGGCAGCAACACCAACTCGAACGTGCTGTTCGGCGCGCTCCAGCGCGACGCCGCGGGCCTGCTGGCGATGGATCCCGTGCTGATGGCGGCGCTGCAGTCGGCCGGCGGGGCGCTGGGCTCGATGGTCGCGCCGGCGAAGGTGGTGCTGGCCACGGCGACGACAGGGCTGACGGGGCAGGAGGGGGTCGTCATCCGCCGCACGCTGCCCTATGCCCTGGGCATGGCGGCCGGGCTGGGGGCCGCGGGTCTGGTGCTGGAGGTCTGGTGAACCCCACGGCCGGCTGCCCTGCGGGGCACTCCCTGGTGGGCGGCAGCGCGCCGGGGCGTTCTCGGGTGGGCAGCGCGCCTGGGCGCTCAGAAGTTGACGGCCTTGAAGTAGTTCACCCGCCCGTACTTGTAGTACGTGCCGACTCCGGGCACGGCGTCGGTGTTTTGCTCGATCCGCGACCGCACGCACGAGGCCGAGGCGCACGCCGCGCGCGCCCGGGCCCACACCAGCCCGGCCAGCCCGGTCACGTGGGGCGTGGCCATCGACGTGCCGGCCCAGCCCTCGTAGCGGTCCGGCGGGACCGTCGAGACGATGTCGACCCCGGGCGCGACCACGTCGACCCAGCTGGCGCCGTAGTTGGAGAACCACGCCTTGTTGTCGTTCTGGTCGCTGGCCGCGACGGCGATGCAGCGGTCGTAGGCCGCCGGGTAGAGCTTCCAGTTCATGCCGTCGTTGCCCGCGGCGCACGCGAGCACCGCGCCCTTGTTCCAGGCGTAGTTCACCGCGTTCTTCAACGTGTTCGAGGGCAGGTACCCTCCCAGGCTGATGTTGATGCAAATCGCGCCCTGGTCCGCCGACCAGGTGATCCCGCTGGCCACGGCGGCGTAGGTGCCCGAGCCGGAGCGGCTCAGGACCTTCGCCGCGATCAGCGCCACGGTCCAGTTGGCGCCGGCGACGCCGCTCGTGTTGTTCGTCAGCGCCCCCACCGTCCCGGCGACGTGGGTGCCATGGCCGTTGTCGTCGGATGCGTCGTCGTCGTTGTTGACGAAGTCACGCTGCGCGACGGGCGCCGGGAGGTCAAGGTGCGGTCCCACCCCGGTATCCACGATGGCGCACCTCACGGTGCCGGACCCGGTGGTGAGATCCCAGGCCTGCGGCGCGCTCACCTTTGGCCAGGCCCACTGCTGGTTGTAGAGAGAATCGTTGGGCGTCCAGACGGCGTGCGCGATGCCGTTGGGCTCTGCGTACTCCACCAGCGGATGCCGCGAGAGCGCCTGCACCATGCGCTCGACGGTACCCGCCGGAATCCTGAAGACGTGCACGCCGATGGCATCCACGCTCCCGCCGACGGCGGCCCCGATGGAGCGTGCGAACACCTGGGGGTTGACGCGTGTGTCTGAGCGGAACTTCACGAGGATCTCGTCGGAGACGAACTGCGGGGGCGGACTGGCCGGCCGGGGCGCGGAGGGCGCGCCGCTGCTCCCCCCGAGCATGGCGACCAGCAGCACTGCCGCTGCGGTGACCGCGAGCATCCCGCGACGCATCGCCGTTCCCCCCATCTGGCCGGCCTGGACCTCGCGCCCGATCGCACGCAAGGCGCCCCTTCAACGCCGCCGACGCCGATCGCACGCCGGCCGCCCGTCCGGAGCCGCCCACCCCGAGTCCGTAACGTCTATCGAATCACGACACGTCGGGCCTGTCAACGCCAGTTCGCCAGCGCTTTCCGCCAGTACAGGGTAGAATACGGGCAGGCTATGGTGTGGGTTCTCCACGGCCGGCGGCGTGGCCCAGGGGCACCAGGGGCGGGAAGGGGAACCGCCCTCGTGGCGGTGCTCGTCGTACTGCTGCTGGCTACGGGGCTGTCGTCGTCGTTTGTGTGGTTCTTCCAGCGCCAGCAGACCCGCGCCGGTATCCGGTACCGGTCGGCTGTTGCGCTCGCTGCGGCCGAGGCTGGCGTCCATCGGGCGCTCGGGGTGCTGGAGTCGGTTGCGCCAGACGGCTGGTCCCCCGGTCACCTGTGGCGTCCCCACGCCCACGCCGAGGCGTACCGGATCGGGGCCCTGGAAGCCCGGTCGGTCGTCTCGATCAGCGAGGAGGCCGACGGTGCGCTCCTCGTGACCGGCACCGGCGAGGCCGGTGGGGTCACCAGGCGGCTGCGGGCACGCGTCCACCTGGCCTCACCAGCGCTGCTGACCGGCCTGTACGCGGCCAGCCTGGTGCGCCTGGAGGAGCGCCCCGCGGCCACGGTGGTCCTCCCCTACGGACGCGGGATCGGCGACCGCCCGTGGATCCACATCGCTGCCGGGCAGGGTGTCTGGTTCGCCACCGGCAACGTCTCCATCAACGATCCGTCGGTCAGGCTGTCGGTCGGCCCTGGCCCCATGGACCCGCCCGGCGAGCCGCCTGACGCCCCCCGCGCCGGACCCGTCCGGCTCCTGCTGGCGCGCCGCGCCGAGCTGACCCTCGGATGGGACCGACAGCGGGTCGAGTTGCCGTTCCTGCGCGCGGCGGGCATCCATGTGGAAGGCGTGGTGTTCCGCGGCGAGGCGCTGCCAGGGCTGCCGGAGGTGGACCGCGCCCACTACCGGGCGCGCGCCGGGGCCAACCGGCTGAACGCGCCGGTGCACCGGGCCGCGGGGGAGTTCCTGGGCGATGTGGCCCTGGCAGACAAGCCCGACAGCGTCTACACGCCCGACGAACTGCGCCGCCTGCTCACCTACTTCCGCGACGCGCGCGCGGTGCCGCGGCTGGCCGGTGTCATCTACCTGCAGGGGGGCATCGAGCTGGTCGGCGGCCAGCGCCTGGAGATCACCGACGGCACGCTGGTGGCGGAGAGCACGGTGCACCTCATCGAGGGCGCGTCGCTGGAGATCCTGCACTCGCCCGCGACACGCACGTGGCCCGGCCTGGTGGTGCTCGACGACGGTGCCCTGCTCCTGGCCCAGGGCGCGCGCCTGCGTGTGCACGGACTCGTCTACGTCAGCCGGCTCCTCGATGCGGGCGACGGCGTGACGGTGGACGTCGTCGGCGCGGTGCTCGCCGGGGATACCCGGCACAGCGTGCGCAACCGCGCGGCGACCGTGGTGATTCGCTACGACCCCGCGGTGATGGGTACGCCGGGGCTGCGCCTGCCGCCGGGGACGCAGCCGGTGGTCTGGGTGGCGTCGTGGGAAGAGCTGCCCTGAGCCGGCGCGCAGGCGCGCTGGCTGCCGGCCCCGGCCCGCTGAGGGTCAGCGCGTGGGTGCCAGCGCGTCCAGCACGCGCTGGATCTGGTGGCGCGCGGCCGGCCGCAGCAGCGGCAGGCGCACGCCGGCGTCGCGGTAGGCCTGGATCCGCTGGGGCACATCGTCGGCGGTGCCGCAGGCGGTGAGCCCCTCCACGTAGGCCCGGGGCATCGCGCGGGCCAGCCCCACCAGTCCGCCCTGCGCGAACGCCGCCCGGAACGCCGGCAGGTCGGCCTCGTCGATGACCGGCTCACCCACCGAGGTGCGGATGCGGGCGTTGTACGCCATGCGGCCAGGGTGGAACTTGCTGGCGACCTCCCACCGGATCGCGTCGACCGCCGCTTCGCGGGTCGCCTCGATCGACGTCGGGATGAGGGCCGCCACCTCGAACCTCGCCCAGTCGCGCCCGGCCTCTTCGACCGCCTGCCGCACGATGCGCACGGCGTTGGCGACGTAGGCCGGGGAGGTGACGGCGTTCAGCAGCACGCCGTCGCCGATCTCGCCGGCCAGACGCAGGCCGGTGCGGCTGGTGGCCGCGATCCACACCGGCACGGACCCCCGGGGCGGCGTCCAGGCCAGCCGCACGTTGTCCAGCCGCACCACCTGCCCGGCGAAGCTCACGCGCTCGCCGGTCAGCAGCAGCCGGACTGCCGCCACCCACTCGCGGAGGGCCACCGCGGGATCGGCCGGCAGCAGACCGTGCAGGCGCGCGTGGTGTCGAGTGCACGCGCCCGCAGCCAGCACCAGCCGTCCCTCGGCCAGCTCGTCGAGGGAGGCCAGCGTCTGCGCCATCACGATGGGAGTGCGCAGCCGGACCACCTGGGTGGCCCCCAGCCGCAGCCGCCGCGTGGCGCCGGCGAAGACTGCCAGAGCGCTCACCGAGTCGCGCACCAGGTTGATCGTCTCGGAGAAGAAGCCACACGCGTACCCGCGCGCGTCGGCTTCCTGCATCCAGTGCGCCATCTCCCGGAGGGGCATGGCCGAATCGTAGCCCAGGGCGAAGCCGGTCCGCACGGGCTCCGCGCGCACTAGATCAGGTCCTGTCCGTCCCACCGCACGATGCGGCCGGCGGCGATGATGCCGTCGATGCGCTGGGGCTCGCCCGGAGCCAGGACCTGCAGGTCTTGCAGCGGGTCGCCGTCGACCACCAGCAGGTCGGCGGCCAGCCCCGGGCGCACCGCACCGGTCACCCGCTCCAGCCGCAGCGCCCGGGCGGCCTGCGCGGTGGCCGCAGCCAGGACCTCGCGCGCGGTGTACCCGCACGCCGCCAGCAGGAGCATCTCAAGGCCGACCGATCCGTGGCGGAACAGCGCGTTGCCGCCGGCGTCGGTGCCGGTGACCACCGGCACCCCTGCCTCTCGGGCTAGACGCATCCGCTCCTGCATGCCGGGCACGACGAACCCCATCGCCTCCAGTTCCCGCTGGCGCGCGGCCTGAGCCAGCGGCACGTCGCCGCGGGCTTGCGCCTCCTGCAGGAAGTGGCCGACCGCCAGCGTCGGCACCAGCCACGTCCCCTGCCGGGCCATCTGCGCTGCCAGCGCGCCGTCGAGGAAAGTCCCGTGCTCCAGGGTGTCCACGCCGGCCTCCAGGGCGATCTCAATGCCAGCGCGGGCGTGGGCGTGGGCCGCCACCGGACGGCCCCAGCGGTGGGCCTCGTCAACCGCGGCCCGCACCTCCTCCAGCCGGTACTGGGGCAGGCGGGGATCCTGTCCCGGGGAGGCCAGGCCGCCAGTGACGCCCATCACCTTGATCCAGTCGACGCCGTGCGCGACGTGCTCGCGGACGGCGCGCCGCACGGCGTCCTCGCCGTCGGCGGTCAGACAGCGCCAGTGCACGTGCCCGCCGGTGGGCGTGATCCCCAAGCCCGCTGCGACGATCCGCGGCCCCGCCACCCATCCGGCGGCCACCGCCTCCCGCAGGTGCACGTCCAGGTACGCCCGGCACCCCAGGACGCGCACGGTGGTGACGCCGGCCAGCAGCGTGCGGCGCGCGGCTTCTACGGTGCGGAAGGCGTGCAACCCCTCGGGCTCGCCCAGGCGCCGCGAGGTCGGGTAGTCGCCGTAGGGGAGCGGCTCGCCGCCGATCAGGTGGGTGTGGGTGTCGATCAGCCCGGGCATCACCGTCCGACCACCGACGTCATAGCGCACAGCATACTCCGACGGCACCGCGAGCCCGGCCGCGGCCGCGACGATCCGGCCTGCGTCGACCAGAAGTGTGGCGCCGGTGACCTCACCGCCTTCCCCGTCGAGCACGCGGGCGCCGGTGAGCGCGAAGCGCGGCGGCGCCATCACGGCCAGGGCCCTGCCCCGTCAGGGTGCCTCGACCAGGTGCATCCACTGCAAGGCGTCGCGGATGCCGAGGTCGGGGTACCCTTTCACCCGCCGGTTTATGGCCAGGATCTCGGTCTGGTAGTAGATCCACACCACCGGGACGTCCTGGTAGATGAGTTCCTGCAGCCGGTGGTAGAGCTCGATCCGCCTGCGCCGGTCGATGGTCTGCCGGGCGGCGGCCATGAGCCGGTCGACCTCGGGGTTGGAGTAACCGTAGTGGTTGTTGACGCCGCCCGTGGTGTACTCGGGGGTCTTGTCGGGGTCGGGCGGCGTGATGCGCCAGCCCGTGCGCGCGTCGTAGTCTCCCGGCAGGGCGTTGCCGCGCCGGATGTAGACGGACCACTCCTCGGCCACAAGCCGGATGTCGGCACCCAGCTGCTTCCACGCCTGCTGCGTGACCAGGGCCATCTGCTCCCGCACCGGGTTGCCCCGGTCGACCATGAGCTCGAACGCCAGCCGCCTGCCGTCCTTGATCAGGACGCCGTCGGGGCCCGGCCGGAACCCCGCCTCGGCCAGCAGCTGCCGCGCCTTGTTCACGTCATAGGGATACGGCTTGAGGGCGGTGTTGACGAACGGCCCGAACGCGTTGGCGTAGGCGCCGGCGGCCAGGGGCGCAGTGCCCCGCAGGATCCGCTTCACCATCAGGTCGCGGTCGAGGGCGTACATCAGGGCCTGGCGGACCGGTCGCTCGGTGAACGGCCACCGGGTGTTGTTGAGGGCGATGTAGAAGGCGCTGGGCAGCTCGGTGATCTTGAACTGCAGGTGCGGTACGCGCTCGAGGGCCTGCTTGTGTACGGCCTCGACCACCGCCAGGTCCAGCTCGCCGGTGCGCAGTTGCGCCACCACCGTGTTGATGTCGGGAATCACCTTGAAGACGATGCTTCTCAACTTGGGCGCGCCGCCGTAGTAGTCGGGGTTGGCCTCGACGGTGATATGCGAGCCCTTGACCGCCTCCCGGTAGCGGAACGGTCCGGTGCCCACCGGGCGCTGCGCGAAGTCGCTCAGGTCGTTGAGGTCCTTGCCCTCCAGGAGGTGCCGGGGCGCGATGGGGATGTTCCATGCCAGCACGATGGGCAGCGACGGGTACGGCGCGTCGAACTCCAGGCGCACCGTGTAGTCGTCGACGGCGTCGACCTGGCGCAGGCCGCGCAGCGTGCTGCGGAACAGCGCCCGCACCCGCGGGTTGACGATGTTCTCGTAGGTGAACTTCACGTCGGCCGCCGTGAACGGCCTGCCGTCGTGCCAGCGGACGCCGCGCTTCAGCTTGAACACCCAGACGCGGCCGTCCTCGGCTGCCACCCACGAGGTGGCCAGGTCGCCGACGGGCTGCAGGTCACCGGGACGGTAGCGCGTCAGCGTGCTGAAGACCACTTTGGCCACCATGGTGGTCGGCAGCTGCTGGGGCAGCGTGAACGGGTTCAGCGTCACGTCGCCGATGATGGCGATGCGCAGCACCCCGGACGGGGCCTGGGCCAGCGCCGGCGGGCTCCCGGCCGGCCCGCCGGCCAGCGCCGCAGCCACCACGGTCGCCACGGTCGCGATCAGCGCTCGTCGCATTCCTCTCCTCCCCTCTCCATGAGACATCCCGGAACGCTCAGGTTCCGGCGTGCCGCGGGTCCAGTGTATCCCGCAGCGCGTCGCCCACCGTATTGTACGACAGCACCGTGAGCATGATCATGGCCCCGGGGTAGACGGCCAGGACCGGCGTCGTCCACACGTAATGCTGGGCACCGGTCAGCATGTTCCCCCAGGTCGGCATCGGCGGCTGGACGCCGAGCCCCAGGTAGCTCAGGGCCGATTCGGTGAGGATCGCATATGCCACGCCCAGGGTGGCCGCCACGATCATCGAGGGCAGCGCCTGCGGCAGCAGATGCCGGCCCAGCAGTCGCGCGTCGCTGGCGCCGAGGGCCCGCGCGGCGGCCACGAACTCCTGGGGCAGCGTCCGCAGGACCTCGGCGCGGACCACCCGGGCCACCACCATCCACCCCAGGCCGCCGATAGTCAGCACCACGTTGATGATGTTGGATCCGAACACGGCCAGGACCAGCAGTGCCAGGAAGAAGGTGGGGATGGTCAGCGTGCCGTCGGCGATGCGCATGACGACGGTGTCGACCAGGCCGCCGTAGAACCCGCTGACTGCGCCCAGCACGGAGCCGATGGTCATGGCCACGGCCATGGCCGCCAGCCCTACCACCAGCGACGTCCGGGCGCCGAAGATCAGGCGCGAGAGGACGTCGCGGCCGGTCTCGTCGGTGCCCAGCGGGTGTTGGGGCGAGCGCGGGCCGAACTGGTTCAGCAGGTCGATAGCCTCCGGCGGATGTGGGGCCAGCGCCGGCGCGGCGGCCGCCACCAGGTGCAGCACCACCAGGTAGGCCAGCGCGACCAGGGCGAGACGGTTGCGCCGGAACCTCCGCCACAGGTACCCCATCCGGCGGTCGGCAGCGGCCGGCAGCGCCACGCCAGGTGTGACCAGGGCACGCTGCGCCATGCGCCCGTTCCCTACCTGAGCGTGATCCGGGGATCGAGGACGACGTAGGCCAGGTCGGTCAGCAGGTTGCTGACGACCACCATGCCCGAGACCAGCAACGTAACGCCCATGATCACCGGGTAGTCACGGGTGATGGCCGAGTCCACGGCCAGCCGGCCGAGCCCCGGCCAGGCGAAGATCGCCTCGGTGATGGCGGCGCCGCCCAGCAGCCGCGGCACGAGGACGCCGAGCACCGTCACCACGGGGATCAGCGCGTTGCGCAGCGCGTGGCGGCCCAGCACCGCCACCTCCGACAGTCCCTTGCTACGGGCGGTCCGGATGTAGTCCTGGGCCAGCACGTCGACCATGCTCGACCGCATGTACCGCACCAGCTGCGCCAGCGGGAACGTCGACAGCACCACCGCAGGCATCAGCAGGTGGCGCAGCAGGTCGACCCACGAGAAGGGCGTACCCACCGTGGTCATCCCCGCCGAGGGGAGCCACCCCAGCTGGACCGAGAAGAGGATGATCAGCATGATCCCCAGCCAGAAGACGGGGATCGAGACGCCGAAGAAAGCCGCCACGGTGGCGGCATAGTCCACGAGCGAATACCGGTACACCGACGACACGATCCCTAGCGGGATGGCCACCAGGACCGCCAGGGCCAGCGCCGCGCCCGAGAGAAGGACGGTGTTGGGAATCCGGCCGGCCAGGAGCTGCACGGTGGGGATGCCGTGCTGGTACGACCGTCCCAGGTTGCCGCGCAGCACGTTGCCCAGCCACCGGGCGTACTGCACCGGGATGGGGTCGTCCAGTCCCAGGGCCTCGCGGTACTGGCGAGCCAGCGCAGGATCGACGTCGGGGCTGTTGAGGAGTTCGGGCCCGCCCGGTGCCGCGTGGACGATGACGAAGACGGCCAGGCTCACGAGCACCAGGAGGACGACGCCCTGGAGCAGGCGGCCCGCGATGTACCGGCTCACGGCATCTACCCCAGGTCGGCCAGGAGCGTCTCCACGTGCGCGGCAGCCTGCGCCAGCGCGTCGGCCACGCGGTTGCGCTCGCGCACCAGCCGCGTCCGCAGGAAGCCGTAGTCGTCGCTGGCCGGATCCAGCCGGGCCAGCGCACGCACACGCTGCAGGCCGGGCAGCATCGGGACCTGCAGCGCCGGGTCGTGGTCATAGGGACCCAGCACGGTATACAGGACCGGGTTCAAGATCCGTGACAGGCGCATCAGGCCGTGGTTCAGGCGCGCGATCCGCGTCGCCGTCTTCCCCCGTGGCCGCGCCGGCGCGCTGGCCGCCGCCGCGGCACGCACGCCCTCCAGCTGCGCGGCCAGGCCCTGCAGCTGCGTCGCCCGGGCCACCAGGTCGTCCAGCGGCAGCGTCCCGGCCGCGGCCGCGTGCAGCTCCTGCAGGAGCGTCACGAAGTCACCCGCCGCCGGCACGAAGTTGAAGGGCAGCACCGGCGGCAGCACCAGACGTGCCGCGATGGTCAGGTACAGCGCGGTATCCTGGGCCAGAATCTCCGGGTCGGCTTTGTCCAGGGTATCGGCGGGCGTGTGCCACCACCAGCCCGCGCCGCTGCCGCCCACGGTGGCGCGGTCGGGGTGGTCCAGCGGCAGCATGCGAAACGCGCCCAGCGAGGGCAGGCCGATGCCCCAGAACGACTGGTCGCCCGCCTTGAACGGCCGCCGGATGTTCGGCGACTGTCCCGTGAGCTCGGGGACGACCTGCCGCATCAGATCCTCGACCTCGCCCATGTTGTAGCGGCAGTCGAAGATGGCGGTTTCGCGCACGCCGGGCGAGTCGATGTTCAGGTAGCCCAGGGCCCACCGGCGCAGCTCGTCGAAGGCGGCGTCGGCGTACCAGGTGGACCCGGCGTAGCGCCCGTGCGAGTGGCCCGGCCACCAGGCGAAGCGCAGGCCTCGCCGCAGCCGCCGGCGGTGCTGCTGCGCCACGCGCGCCATCTCCAGCAGGCAGGCGTCGCCGGTGGCGTTGTCGGTGATCCCCTCGTACCACGAGTCCAGATGGGCGCCCACCAGCAGGAACTCGGGCTCGGCGCCCGGCACGTCGGCCACCAGCAGCGGCAGCGTGCGCCAGGTGGTCTCGGTGCGGGCCTGGATGCGCACGCGGACCGGCCCCTGGGCCAGCCGCGCCCGGAGCCGCTCGCCGTCGGCCTTCGTGATCGACAGCGCCGGGATCGTCGGCAGCCGGCCGATCGACTCCGGCGTCGGCGTGCCCCAGATGCTGGTGACGATCATCTCGTGGATCGCGTCTTCGCCCGAGGGCCACATGTGGATGTAGGCGAGGGCCCCGTGCTCCATCGCCCGCTTCACGCCGTCGGGGCCGCCCGCGGTGCCCAGCACGACCTTGCCGCGGGCGTCGACGCCCTCGTACTCGGACTCCTCACCGGTGCGGGCGAAGATCATCTTCGTGCGGTCCTCCTCGAGGGACCCCACGAAGACCAGGTCGCCCTCCAGCCCCTCGGGCGGCGTGCTGGCACCGAACGACCGGGGCCGGCAGGGCAGCAGCATGCGCTCGGGGGTCAGCACCTCCAGCGTGGCCTCGCGTGGGAAGCTCACGAACCCGCGGAACTCGTGCAGGCGCGGGGTGATCCCGTAGCCCTCGAGCGCGGCGGCGATGTAGTCGACGGCCGCGCGCTCGTCGGGGCTCCCGGTCTCCCGGTGCCACCGGGCGAACCGGCGGAGATGTCCGGCCAGCCGCCGGGCCGAGACCGCGGCGCGCAGCCGGGTCTCCACGTCGAGTTTCTGCGCCACGGTCATCGTGTGCACCTCCATGGACGCGGTCACGCGCCAGCGGCCACGCGGCGCGGGCGCCGTCCCGTGACGACGGGCGCCCAGCGGCCGCCGGAGGAGTCGGACCGCGAGTGTTCGGCGGCGCGGCGCGGGCCCTCAGGCCACCGCGACGCGCTCCGTTGCCAGGAACTCGTCGATGATGCGGGCCAGGATCGTGCGGGCCAGGATCACCGGCTTGCCGGTGACCTCGCGCACGACGGATCGCATCGCCTCGTCCATGCCCACGCACGTCATCCAGACCAGGTCCACGCCGGCCTGCCGCAGCGTCTCGGCCGCCGCGCGCACGTCGTGCAGGCGCTGCGGCCCGGTGTAGGGCGACGCGGCCGTCACTACCGCGTCGATGCCGCGCGCGGCGAACTGGCGCTGCGCCTGCGCGATCTGCCCGGGCGACGGCTTGATGACCCCGAGCCGCCAGCCCGCCGCCAAGGCGGAGATCACGGCCGGGTACACCTTCCCCGGGTTGACCACCAGGACCGGCGAACGGATCGCGGACCAGTCGGCGCCGCAGAGGATCACGATCAGGCCGACCCCGCGCGCGGCCGCCTGATCCACCAGGGCCTGCACGCGCGGCGTGATCTTCCGGTGCGACAGGAGCGTCGATGTCCCGTCGCGCAGCCGCGCGACGATCCCGACCTCCCCGGGCTCCGGGGCCAGCGCCGCCATGGCCTCCCGGGAGAGCCCGTCCAGCACCCCGGCCTCCCAGATCTCGACCCTGCGCGAGAAGACCGCGGCCATGTGCGGCACCAGATCGTCGCGGGGCGCCTGGCCCACGGTGAGCATCGCGATGGCGTCCATTCCCGACTCCCTCCGGCGGCCGATGCGGGTGCGCATGCTACTTCCCGGCGCGTGCGATGAACTCCTCCGGAACCGGCGCCCGCCGCAGCCCGTAGTGGAAGAGCGGATGCGGGTCCGGCGTGGAGGAGGGGCGGTCATGCGGCAGATGGGCCTGTGGGGGAGTGTGCTGGTCGTGGTGCTGGCGCTCGCGGGCGGCGTCCCGGCGGGCGCCCAGGGGGATCCGCCCGGCGCCGATGCGCCGCGGCCGCAGGACGAGCCGGTCGTCCCCGGTGCCGACCTGCAGGGCGCCCCGGCGGTTGTCGTGCCGCGGCCCGGCTATGCCATCTGGATCGACGGCGACGTCGTCCGCGTGCGGTGGTCCGGCCGGGGCGGCGTGCGCGTGTTCAGCGGAGCCGCCACGGCCGCCCGCGGGATCCTCGACGTGCGGGCCGTGAGCCTGGAGCCCGGCGACGTCCTGCGCCGCGCGGGCAACACGGTGGCGTGGACGGCGCGGGCCCGCGCCGGCGTGGACGGGTTCGACCTGGTGGTCACTCGCGCAGCCGGCTGGGTGCGCTTCGCGCTACTCATCGATGGCCGCCTGGCCTCGCGCGACGAGATCGTGCTGGGGCGGGGGCTGGCCCACCCGCCAGGCAATCCCTTCGTCCTGGGCCTCGGCACGGGAATCGGCCGGGACGGCTGGCCGCCGATCGTCCGCGGCCGCCCGGCCGCCGTGCCAGGGCCGGGGTACCTGATCTGGCTCGATGACGGCGAGTGGCAGGTCCGCTGGGTGGGGGCGGCGCGCGAGACCTCCGGGCTGGTCACCACCGACGGCCGGTTCCACGACGTGCGGCGGGAGCGGCTGGAAGGCGGCGATCAGGTGGCGCGCGGGGCCGGGGTGGTGGCCTGGGCGACGCGCGGCTACGATCCGGACGGCGTGGCGTTCCGCACGAGCGGCAGCCGGCTCACCTTCACGCTGCTGCTCGACGGCGCCCTGGCGGCCCCGTCGCAGATCTGGCTGGGCGAGCGCGGGGTGCATCCGCCCCGCAACCCGTTCACGATCGGGCGGAGCGCCGTCATCTACTGACGGCCGCCCGCGGCCGGCGCGATCACCGGGCGTGGTCGCCCGGCTCTATCACCGCGCGCGGTCGTCGCCGGTCAGGCCCGCCGGCTGATGAAGCCCATGGGCTCCACCGGCGGCGGCGTGCTCGCGCTCTTCTCCTGGCCGAACGCCTCACGCTCGGTGGCCCGCTTCACCGCCGCCTCGGGGCTGATGCGGCGCTGCTTCACCAGGGTCTTGAGGTGCTGGTCGAGGCTCTGCATGCCCTCGCGGGCGCCGGTCTGAATCGCCGACGGTAGCTGGTGCACCTTGTTCTCACGGATCATGTTGCGCACCGCCGGCGTCGCCACCATGATCTCCACCGCGGCCACCCGGCCCTGGCCGTCCAGGGTGGGTATCAGCGTCTGCGCCAGGACCCCCAGCAGCGACTCCGCCAGCTGCGTGCGGATCTGCTCCTGCTGGTGGGTGGGGAAGACGTCCACGATGCGGTTGATGGTCTGCGCCGCGCTGTTGGTGTGCAGGGTGGACAGCACCAGATGGCCGGTCTCGGCCGCCGTGAGGGCCTGCTGGATCGTCTCCAGGTCGCGCATCTCGCCGACGAGGATCACGTCGGGATCTTCGCGCAGCGCGCTGCGCAACGCGGCAGCGAACGACGCGGTGTGGCCGCCCACCTCGCGCTGATTGATGTTGCACTTCTTGGGCGCGTGTACGAACTCGATGGGGTCCTCAATGGTGATGATGTGGTGCTCACGGTGCTCGTTGATGTGGTCCACCATGGCGGCCAGCGTGGTGGACTTCCCCGAGCCGGTGGGCCCCGTCACCAGGATCAGGCCCCGCTCCTTCATGGCCAGGTCCTTGAGCACCGGCGGCATCTCCAGCTCGTCTAGCGTCCGGATCTTCTCGGGAATCAACCGCAGCACCATGCCTTCGCCGTGGCGCTGCATGAAGGCGTTGACGCGGAAGCGCCCGACCCGGGCCAGCTCCAGCGAGAAGTCGAGGTCGTGGGTGGCCTCGAACCGCGCCTTCTGCTCGTCGGTCATGATGTCGTAGAGCATGGCGTGCATGTCGTCGCGCGCCAGCGGCGCCGCGTCCAGGCGCACCAGCCTCCCGTGCACCCGCAGGCTGGGCGGCGCGCCGGCGGCCAGGTGGAGGTCGGAGGCGCCCCGCTCCTTGGTGAGGATCAGCAGCTCGGTGATGTCCATCCGGTGCCTTCCAGGATGGTCGAGAGCTCGCCGGGCGCGACGAGCCCGTCATCGAGGAGCGCCAGGGCCTGCGCGCGGAGCTGCGCCTCGAGGGGGCCGGCCGCGCGCACGAGCGCCTCGGCGCGCTGCCCGGCGCGGAGCAGCGCGCGGGTCTTGGGGTCGGCGACCCACACCTGGGCCAGGGCGCGCTGCCCGCGGTAGCCGGTGAAGCCGCAGGCCTCGCAGCCCACCGGCGCGAAACGGCGCCGCCCGTCGCCTCCGGCCGGGCCGACCTGCTTGCAGGCCGGGCACAACAGCCGGACGGGATGCGCGGTGAGCACCCCGCGCAGGACCGATGCGGTGGCCGCCGGCCCCAGGCCGTCGGTCAGCTCCGCCAGCAGGTCGAGGGCGGCGGCCTGCGGATGGCCGACCAGGACGACCGCGCCCCGCGCGGCCTCCGCGGCCGCGGCCAGCGCGCCAGGCGTGCCGGCGTCGTCGACGCCGATGAGGTCGGCCCGCGCGGCGGCCACCAGGCGGATCTGCGCGGCCACCCCGTCGGGCGTCGTTAGGGTCTGGTTGATCGTTGGCCGTCGGAACACCGGCAGGGTCTCGACCGTCCAGACCTTGCCCTGGGGGGCGGCGGGCAGCAGCCCGTGCAGCAGGGTGGCGCGGGTGGCGCGGTCAGGACACCCGATCACGACCAGCCCGCGGGGTGCCCGCAGCGCCTCGTGCAGCGCGTCCAGCATCCCGGCCGCGATGCCCAGTACCCCCAGGTCTGGCGCGTCGGTGCGCTGCGGGTAGAGCGCGACGGTGGCCGCAGGCCCCGCGGCGGTGGGGACGAAGGCCGCGACGAGGCACACGCCGACCCCGCCGGCGGACACCTCGGCCATCCCGACCCCAGGGCCCGGGTCCTGTCCTGTCAGCCGGTGCAGGTGGTCGAGGATCGCGGCGTGCAGCTCGCCGGGCGGTCCGGTCCGGTCCACCAGGGTCCCGTGAATGCGGTACCGGATGCGGCCCTGCCCGTCGGGACCCGCGTCGAAGTGGATCTCGGTGGCGCCCTCCTGGAGCGCCTGCATCAGGTGGAACTGGAAGTACTGGACCTCGGGCGCCGCGGCCGGCGTCTCGCGCGCAGCCGCCTGTGGGCGCGCGAAGATCTGATCGAGCACTTCCGTGATGTTGGACGCGAGCGCCAGGGCCCGGTTGATGCGCAGGCCGGTACGCGCGGCCACCTCGTCGATCGTACCCTGGTCGGTGGGGTCGGCCATCGCCAGGGTCATCTCCTGGGCGAACTTCAGCACGGGTAGGACGCGCCGCTCGCGCAGGAACGACTCGGGCAGCAGCCGGACCGCCTCGACGTCCACCAGGTCTTGGGTGAGGAACACGTAGGGGTAGCCGAGTTGAGCGCTCAGCGCCCAGGCGATATCGTCTTCGGTCAGGACCCCCTGCTCCACCAGGATCTGCCCGAGGCGCTTGCCGCTGCGGACCTGCGCCTGGATGGCCTGGGCGAGCTGGTCGCGCGTCACGAGCCCGTTGGCGACCAGGATCTCGCCCAGCAGGTCACGGGGCCGTCGGGCGCCGGCGTCGTCCCCTTCCCGGGGCGCCCCGCCGCCCGGCAGGAAGCGCGAGATGGCGCGCGCGAACGTCGTAGGATCGATGGGCTTCTCGATCACGTCCGCGCATCCCGCCTGGAGCCAGAGCGCGCGGTCCTCGGGCGTAGCCATGGCACTGACCGCCACGACGGCAAGCGCGGCGCCCCACGGGCTCTCGCGCATCCGCCGCAGGACCTCGAGCCCGTGCATGTCGGGCAGGTGCATGTCGAGCAGCACCAGATCCGGCCGCGTCTCCTGTGCCAGGGCCAGGGCCTCGGCGCCCGAGCGCGCCTCCTTCACGTCGAAGCCTTCGGGCTCGAGAATGCGCCGGAGCAGCGCCAGGCTGGCAGGCTGGTCCTCCACGGCCAGAATCCGGGCGCCCGATCCCACGGGTTTCATCGGTCGGATCGGCCGGGCCCGGGGACCGGCGGCGTACCGGGCCCCACCGCGCCGGCGCCGGGCGCCGGCGGCGTCCCTCGTCCCGCCCCGCCGGTGCGGCGCTGGAGTTCGTCCTCCGCGTACTTCTGGCGCAGCCGGGTGCCCACCCGCGCGGCCAGCTCGGCGGCGTCGAAGGGCTTCGTGATGTAGTCGCGCGCGCCCGCGTCGAACGCCCGCACCTTCGAGTCCACGTCGGTCAGCGCCGTCACGAAGATCACCGGGATTCGGGCCATGGCCGGATCGGCCTGCAGCGCCTCGCAGACCTCGAGGCCGCTCACGTCCGGCATCAGGATGTCCAGGAGGACCAGGTCGGGCGGGGCGGCGCGCGCGGCCGCCAGCGCCTCCGGCCCGGTCGACGCCGTCGTGACCGCACAGCGCCATCGCCGCAGGTGCGCGGCCAGCACCGCCAGGTTGGCGGGGTTGTCGTCTACCACGAGGATGCGCGGGACGCGGTCCCCGATGAACGGCGTGAGTGGCGTCTCAGGCATGGTCCCCGTGCTCGCCGGCGCCCGGCTCCTCGCGCAGGAGGACCTGCACCACCGCCGGGTCCCACTGTCCACCGGCACCCTCGGCCAGCAGCCGCCGCGCGTCTTCGCGGGTCCGGGCGGGACGGTAGGGACGGTCGCTGGTGATGGCGTCGTACGCGTCGGCGACGGCCACGATGCGTCCGGCCAGGGGGATCACCTCGCCCGCCAGCCCGCGCGGGTACCCTCGCCCGTCCCAGCGCTCGTGGTGGGTGTGGGCGATCTCCTCAGCCATCCGCATCAGCGGAAACCGCCCGCCGCGGAGCAGCCTGGCGCCGATGGTGGTATGGCGTTGCATGATCGCGGACTCGGCGGGGGCAAGCGGCCCCGGCTTCAGCAGGATCTGGTCCGGCATCGCGAGCTTCCCCACGTCGTGCAGGGGCGCGGTGCGCTCGATCAGCCACACGAACGGGTCCGTCAGGCCGAGCCCTCGGGCCAGCCGGGCCGCCAGCGCGCCCACGCGCCGCGTGTGCCGGCCGGTGGCGTCGTCGCGGAACTCCGCCGCGCTGGCCAGCCGATCCAGGATCTCCAGCTGCGCCTCTTCCAGCTCCAGCGTCCGCGCGCGCACCCGGTCCTCGAGCACCTCGTTCTGTCTGGCCAGCGCCTGGTGGAGGCGGCGCGTCCGCAGGAAGTTCTCGATGCGTAGCAGCACCTCCGTGGGATCGAACGGCTTGATCACGAAGTCGTTGGCGCCCAGGCCGAGGGCGCGCTCCCGCGCCTGGCGCGTGAGATCGGCCGTGAGGACCAGGACGGGCAGGTATCCGTCCGCAGGCATGCGCGAGCGCAGCCGCTGCAGCAGTTCGATGCCGTCCAGGTGGGGCATGTGCAGGTCGAGCAGCACGAGATCGGGCGGCGCGGCCTTGAAGAGGCGCTCGGCCTCACGGGCGTCGGTGGTGCTGACCAGGTTCGCATAGCCAGCCTGGCCGAGGATCGCTTCCAGCAGGCGCACGTTGGCCTGCTGGTCGTCGACGATCAGGATGCGCGCCGCATCCAGCCCGGGACGCGGACCGACCGCCCCGACCATCCCCGGTCGCCTTCTGTCGTGGACCTGCCACTCCTGTGCGTCGATGGCCATACCACGTCCTCCAGATTCCCCGTCCTACCGATGGTCGGGCAGCAACTGGTGGAGGAGGAGCAGCCGCCGTTGACGCTCCTCCTCCAGGCGGACGTTGACCGCACGGGCGATGGGGTCGAACAGCTCCACCAGTCCGGGTTCCCACTGGCTTTCGGCGCCGAACCACAGGATCTCCAGCGCGTCGCCCACCGAGAGCGCCTGCCGGTGCGGTCGGTCCGAGGTGAGGGCATCGAAGGCGTCGGCGATGGCGATGATGCGCGCGCCGAGGGGAATGGCCTCGCCCTCCAGCCCGTCGGGATACCCGCCGCCCCGCCAGCGCTCGTGATGGGCACGTACGATCGCGACCATCTCCGGCCCGTCGGGGAGCCGGTGGAGCAGGTCGGCGCCCACGACGGGATGCCGCGTGATCGGCTCGAACTCGGCCGCCGTCAGCGCGCGTGGCTGGGTCAGGATCGACTCGGGGACCGCGATCATCCCTACGTCGTGCAGCAGCGCCGCCCGCTGCACGACCTCCAGCGCTGCGCCCTGCAGCCCCGCGGCCCGCGCCAACTCGCTGCTGTAGCGTGCCACGCGCCAGGGGTGCTCGGCGGAATGCTGACTGCGCTTCTCGATCACCGCGGCCAGCGCGGCCAGGGTGGCCTCGGTCGCCTCCGCGCTCTGCTGCGCCCGGTGCACTCGCACCAGCCGGCGGATCCAGGACAGCAGCATCGTCCGGTTGAACGGCTTGGGGACCACGACGTCGGCGCCGCTCGACAGCCACATCTCCTCTAGCATCGGGACGGCCGTGAGGAACACGACCGGGAGGTGGGCTGTGGCGGGATCGGCCCGCAGCCGGCTGCAGAACGTGGGCCCGTCCTCGCCTGGCATCATCACGTCCAGCAGCAGCACATCGGGCAGGTGCCGCTCCATGGCGCGCCGCGCCTCGCCGGCGCTACCGACAGCCACGACGCGGTAACCCTCGGCCGTCAGCATGCGCTGGACCAGGCCGCGCACCCCCGGGTCGTCGTCGACCACGAGGACGGTAGGTTCTCTAGTCATGCTTGACTCCGGCACGCGCGCTGTGCCCCGCTCTGGTCCTTCCCGATCCACCGCACCTGTAGACGCTTCCGGCACCCTCGGACGCGGGAAGGGGAGGTCGACCCGGAGGCGAAGACGGGCGCAGGGAGGGGAGCCGCGATGCGGCGGTGGACACCGGCGCTGTGGGCGAGCCGGCGGCCGCTCGGTCTGGGCGAGCAGCGGCCCAACAACTATCTGGAGGTCTGGCGGGCGCTGTGGGAGAACCGCGGGCAGCTCCCCTACGCCTGGCGGATCCTCACGCACGGCGTCTGCGACGGGTGTGCGCTGGGCACGAGCGGGCTGCGTGACTGGACCCTGCCGGGGATCCACCTGTGCAACGTGCGCCTGCGCCTGCTGCGCCTGAACACCATGCCCGCCCTCGACCCGCGGGTGCTGGCCGACGTGGGACCGCTGCAGGGACGACGGGCGGAGGCGCTGCGAGTCCTGGGACGCCTCCCCTACCCGATGGTACGCCGCCGGGGCGAGCCCGGCTTCCGCCGCACGTCGTGGGACGAGGCGCTGGACCTGGTGGCCACGCGGATCCGCACCGCGGGGCCCGACCGGCTCGGCGTCTACCTGACCAGCCGCGGCGTGCCCAACGAGACCTACTACGCCGCGCAGAAGGCCGTGCGGGCCATGGGCACCAACTCCATCGACAACGCCGCACGCGTCTGCCATGCGCCCTCGACGTTCGGGCTCAAGCAGGCTCTGGGGGTAGCGGCCACCACCTGCTCCTACGCGGACTGGATCGGGACCGACCTGATCGTGTTCATCGGATCCAACGTGGCCAACAACCAGCCGGTGGCCATGAAGTACCTCTACTACGCCCGTAAGGCCGGCACGCGGGTCGTCTGCGTCAACGCCTACCGCGAGCCGGGCATGGAGCGGTACTGGGTCCCGTCGGTGCTGGAGAGCGCGCTGTTCGGGACGAAGATCACCGACCGGTTCTTCCTGGTGAACGTGGGCGGCGACATCGCGTTCCTCAACGGCGCCCTGAAATGGATGATCGAGCGCGGGTGGGTCGACCGCGCCTTCATCGAGGGGTACACCGCCGGGTTCCCCGAGCTGGCGGCGGCGCTGGCCGCGCAGCCGTGGGAACTGCTGGAGCAGCACAGCGGCACCTCGCGCCACGAGATGCTGGCGTTCGCGGAGCTGGTGGGCGCCGCGCGCACCGCGGTCCTGGTCTGGTCGATGGGCGTGACGCAGCACGCCTGCGGGGAAGACAACGTCCGGGCCATCGTGAACCTGGCGCTGGCGCGGGGCTTCGTGGGGCGGGCGCACTGCGGCCTGATGCCGATCCGCGGCCACTCCGGCGTGCAGGGCGGCGCCGAGATGGGCGCCTACGCCACGGTCTTCCCCGGCGGCCTGCCGGTGACGCCGGATCACGCGCAGCGTTTTGGCGCCCTCTGGGGGTTTCCGGTGCCGGCAGCCCCCGGCCTGACCGCGCCCCAGATGGTCGACGCCGCCATCGACAGGCGCCTCGACGTGCTGGTGTCGGTGGGCGGGAACTTCCTGGAGGTGCTGCCGGATCCGCGCTACGTGCGCCAGGCGCTGGAGCGCGTGCCCGTCCGTGTCCATCTGGACATCGTCCTCTCCACGCAGATGGTGCTGGACCCGGCCGAGGTGGTGGTGCTCCTACCGGCGGCGACGCGCTACGAGACACCTGGCGGGGTCACCCAGACCACCACCGAGCGACGGGTGATCTTCAGCCCCGAGATTCCAGGGCGACGCATCGGCGAGGCCCGGCCGGAGTGGGAGGTCTTCATGGACCTGGCGCGGCGCGTGCGCCCCGAGTGGGCCGACCGCCTGGCGTTCCGGGACACCGCCGCCATCCGTCGGGAGATCGCGCAGGCGGTGCCGTTCTACGACGGCATCCAGCACCTGCGGCGGGCCGGTGACCAGTTCCAGTACGGCGGGCCGCACCTGTGCGCCGGGTGGCGGTTCCCGACGCCCGACGGCCGGGCGCACTTCTCGGTGGTCGCACCCGCGACGGCGGAGGTGCCCGCGGGGCAGTTCCTGCTGGCCACGCGCAGGGGGAAGCAGTTCAACAGCATGGTGCACGAGCGCGCCGACGCCCTGACGGGCGCCGGCCGCGACGCCGTGTTGATGAACGCAGCGGACGCCGCGCGGCTCGGCCTGGCCGACGGGGCGCCGGTGATCCTGCGCAGTCCCACGGGCGAGTTCCGCGGCCGCGTGCACCTGGCGCCCGTGAAGCCGGGCAACCTTGAGGTGCACTGGCCCGAGGGCAACGTCCTGATCGACCGGCGGCGGCGGTCGCGCGAGGCAGGGATTCCGGACTACAACGCCGTCGTCACGGTGGTGCCTGCCGCGGTGGCCGAGCCCCGTCCTGCCCCCGCGGGGCTCGCCCGTGCGGCCCGCGGGGCCTGAGGCAGCAGCCGGTGGACGCCCGCCCGCCCAGCAAGATCCCGGTGGACCTGATCGAGGTCGAGGCCAGCCGCCGCCGGCCTCGCACGGACCTGGTGGTGACCGAAGAGCCGCTGGAGATCCGCCTGGCGGCAGGCAGGGAGCGGCGCACCGTGGCCATCACGATGCGGACGCCCGGCGCGGACTTCGAGCTCGCCGCCGGGTTCCTCCTCGGCGAGGGCGTCGTGTCCTCCCGCGACGCCATTGCACGCATCGCCTACTGCGCCGACGCCGGGGTCGATGCGATCCAGCGGTACAACGTCGTCCAGGTGACACTGCACGCCGACCGCCTGCCGCCTCTGGAGTCGCTCGAGCGGCACTTCTACACGACCAGCGCGTGCGGCGTCTGCGGCAGGGCCAGCCTGGACGCGGTGCGAGCGCGCGGCCTCCGGGCGCCTGCGGGCGAGATCGCGCTCGGCGCGGAGGTCCTCTGCGCACTGCCCGGGCGGCTCCGGCAGGCGCAGGGCCTGTTCGAGGCCACGGGCGGGCTGCACGCCGCCGCGGTCTTCGACGCCCAGGGCGCCCTGCTGGCGGTGCGCGAGGACGTGGGCCGGCACAACGCGCTGGACAAGCTGATCGGGTGGGCACTGCTCGAGGGCCGCCTGCCGCTGGACGCGCACGTCGTGATGGTCAGCGGGCGCGCCAGCTTCGAGCTGGTCCAGAAGGCCCTGGTGGCCGGCGTCCCGATCTTCTGCGCGGTCTCGGCGCCCAGCAGCCTGGCCGTGGCGCTGGCGCGAGAGTCGGGCATGACGCTGGTGGGATTCCTGCGGGGCGAGCGGTTCAACGTCTACGCGGCGCCTGACCGGATTCGCACCGCATCGACGCCAGCTCCTGCTCCCGCCTGAAAGTCACTGCCTGCCAGCCGCAGGTCCGCCACCGCGCCTCCCACGGCTGGCAGGGCGTTTCGCTGACTTCACTCCCCTTCCCATCTCGGATGCGCCAGAGACAGCCGGCCATCAGGCATCCGTCTCCGCCGCCGCCAGCTCCTGCGCGCGCACCAGGTCCTCCGGCGTGTTGACGTTGAAGAAGCTGCGCAGGTCGGGGTCGTACGCGCGGAGCACCCCCTCAGGGACGTAGGCGACGCGCAGCCCCGGCGCAGCCAGGAGGTCGTGCATCGCCTGGCGACCCTGGCGCAGCAGCTCTTCGGCGGTGGCGGCCACCGGCGTCCCGTAGACCGCGCACAGCGGCTGCGCCTGCCCTCGCACCAGGGGCACCACCGCATCCCACGCCGGCGTTCGCGTGAGCAGGTACTCGAGCAGCGCCGGGACGACGAAAGGCATGTCCACCCCGACGAGCACGACGCGGGCCGTCTCGTGCCCACCCGGCCCTGCCAGGGCGCGCAGCCCGGTCGCCAGCCCGCCGAGGGGGCCGGCACCGGGCCAGCGGTCGGGAACGATAGGCGCCGGGCAATCGAGGTGCGGCCCGGCGTGCGCCGCTACCACCACCACGGGCCGGCAGACCATCGCCAGCCGGCGCACGACCCGTGCCAGAAGGCTCTCCGCGCCCAGCCGCAGCGTGGCCTTGTCGAGGCCCATGCGCCGGCTGCGACCGCCGGCTAAGACGATGCCTGCCCCGGGGGCCGGGAGGGTGCCAGTCAGGGCTGCGCGGCCCCGCCGGGCCAGCCCCGTCCGGGCGCGGCCGCATCCTCGCCGCGTGCGCCGCCGGGCGCGGCCGCGGCCGGCCGCATCGCTCCCCGCGCCAGACCCTCGGGCGTGTCGCCCAGCACCTCGCCGTGGGCGATCCCCAGCGTTTTGATCCACCGCTGCTGGCCCAGCGTCAGGGCCACGAAGAACCCCAGTTCCACCAGCTCGGGGATGGTGAAGTGCTGGTAGAGCCGGGCCCACAGGGCGTCGTCGGCGATCTCGGCGTTCCAGACGATGGCGCTGGTGTACGTCAGCGCCACCTTCTCGCGCTCGGTGAACCTGTCGCTGTCGGCGAAGTGGAGCAGCTCCTCGTACTTTTCCTCGGTGAGACCCTTCCGTCCAGCCTGGACGGACCGCTGGACCCCTCAGTACTCGCACTCGATGCACTTGGAGACGTAGACGCGGCACAGTTCCTTGATCGTGTGATCCAGCACGCCCTGGCGGAACGTCAGTTCCCAGGCCTGCGAGAACGCCCGGATCACGTTGGGGTTGTGGGCGCGGATCGCCTGGCTCTCGGGGCGTGGCGTGCCCTCGCGCCGGGCCCGCTCGAGGTAGCCCAGGATCTCCGGGTCCGTGATGGTGGCGAGATCGACGTACGGGATGCGCGGCATACCACGCTCCTCCCGACAGGTAGTCGGCACGGGCCATGCGGCGCCGCGCCGCGTGGCCCTTCGCGGGCGCGTGCAGGGCCTCCTGCCGGTGGCCTGGCGGGGGCCGTACCGGCCGGGTGCCCCTGCGGGGTGCCCTAGGGACGCGCCTGGACTCGCTGCGAGGACCCGTCGCTGTTGACGGTCAGCGTGACCGTCACCCCCAGCGCAGGCGTGCACTTGATCGGCGGCGACGTCCCCGTGGCCTTGACCTCGAGCTGGCTGGCGGTTGCGGTCTCCACGGTGTAGGCCCAGCACGAGGACGGCGCCGGCCTGAAGCCCAACTGCGCCTCCAGGTTGCTCGTGTCGATGCCGGCCCACGACTCGTGCTGCTGGTAGTAAGCCCAGGCCAGGCTCTTGACCTCCTGCAGGATGTGGTTCGCTTCGGCGATCAGCGCCCCCCGGCGCGACGACAGGTAGCGTGGGACCGCGATGGCCAGGAGGATGCCGATGATGCCCAGGACCACGACGATCTCCAGCAGGGTCAGGCCCGCATCGCGGGAACGTTCGCGGCCGCGGGCAACAGCCCCCGCGGCAGTGCCGTGCGGTGCCAGGGCAGGTGTGGACACAGTGTCCCCCGGAGGTAAGGTCGCATTCCCTCCTGAGATGTACCCCAGCGCGCAGCGCAGTAGACGCCGCGCTAGCGCGCGCCCCACAGGCCCCGCCGCTGCTCCCGCGATTCGCGCTGGCACGCCAGCAGCAGCGCGGTGTAGCGCACATTGGGCGGCACCGTCAGCACCTGCGCGAAGCCTTCCCGGAGGATGACGAGGTTGAACAGCTCTCCCTCCGGCGTCCAGACGTAGGCGAGCAGCCGCCCGTACCGGTCGCGGCGCTGCACGTCGAACTCCAGCCCCACCGGGCGGTCCTGGAGGTGCCGCAGGGTGAACGCCCGCGCTTGCGCGCCGAGCGCGCGAACCGCTGCCTGCGACCGGCCGGAGCGCTGCACGTCCCGGGCCAGCTTCGCGCCATCGTGGGTCTCCGGGCTATCGACGCCGATGAGCCGGAGCCGGTCGGTCCCCCCTGGCAGGGCCACGCGCAGGGTGTCGCCGTCCACCACGCGGACAACCCTGGCCGGCTGGCGCCCCGGCGGTGGCGGCGGGCTCGCGCAGTGCCCGGAGGACCCCGCGCTCAGGGTTGCCGCGCCCGGAGCGGCTGTGCCCGGGACCGTGCCAGCCAGGCCGGTGGTGCCCACGGCCACCGCGGCCAGGGTCGTGCCGGCCAGGGCGAGTGCAAGCGAG
>JAVKIP010000018.1:0-45579 GCA_031459385.1 Candidatus Fervidifonticultor secundus
CTCGCGGCACGCCCGCCGCGCTTGGGCGCCGGTCGCGTCGTGCAGCTTCAATCGACCGGACCGTGCGGCGGTGCGCCCGTCAGAGACGGGCCTTCATTTTACGTAGTGCCCGGACGGCCCGTCAACAGGCCTGGCGCTCGACGGCGAGGGCGACGGCCTCGCCGCCAGCCAGGCAGACCGCCGCAACGCCCCGGCGGGCGTTCCGCTCCTCCATGGCGTGCAGCAACGTGGTGAGGATGCGGGCGCCGCTGGCGCCGATGGGATGGCCCAGGGCCACCGCCCCGCCCCGGACGTTAACGCGCTGCGTGTCGATCCCCAGTTCGCGCGTCACGCCGATCACCACCGCGGCGAACGCCTCGTTGATCTCGAACAGGTCCACGGCGTCGATGGTCCAGCCCACTTTCCCCAGCAGCGCGCGGATGGCGTGGGCCGGGGCGATCGTGAACCACTCGGGCGCCATGGCCGCCCCGGCCTGGCCCACGACGCGGGCCATGGGCCGCAGCCCCAGGCGGCGCGCGGCCGCGCCGGACGCCAGCACGACGGCGGCGGCACCATCGCTGATACTGCTGGCGTTGGCCGCCGTCACGGTGCCGCGCTCTTCGAACGCCGGCTTGAGATGCGGGATCTTCTCGAACTGGACGCGCGGCGGCTCCTCGTCTTCCGCGACAGGCGGGCCGCCATCTGTATGCACCGGCACGAGTTCGGCGCCGGAGGCACCGGATGCCATGGCCGCCAGGGCGCGTCGGTAGCTCTCCACCGCGTACGCGTCCTGGTCTTCCCGGGAGATCTTGTGGGCACGCGCGAGGATCTCGGCGCAACTGCCCATGTGGATCTTGTGGTAGGCGTCGATCAGGCCGTCGCGCAGGATCACGTCCACCAGCGCGCCGTCGCCGAGCCGGTAGCCCGTGCGGGCGCGCTCCGCCAGGAACGGCGCCGCACTCATGTTCTCCATCCCGCCGGCAACCACGACCTCGGCGTCGCCGGCCTGGATCGCCTGCGCGCCGAGCATGACCGCCTTCAACCCGGAGCCGCACATCTTGTTCACGGTCGTGGCCGGTACCGCTTCGGGCAGCCCGGCCCCAAGGGCGGCCTGGCGTGCAGGGGCCTGGCCGAGGCCCGCGCTCAGGACGTTGCCCATGATCACCTCGCTGACCTGGTCAGGCGACAGGCCGGCCCGGCGCACGGCCTCGGCGATGGCTACAGCACCCAGCCGCGGCGCCGCCACGCCACTCAGGCCGCCCAGAAACCGCCCGATGGGCGTGCGCGCCGCGCTCAGGATCACGACGTCCGACATGAGCACGCCTCCTCGCCATCCAGTCTATCGCAGGGCGCCAGAGGGGAACCACCAGGGGAGCGCATCAGACGCAACCGGGCCGGCGCGCTTTTTGACACCTTTTTTTCGGGCGGTGTATAATCAGCGTGTCGCGCGGCCCGGCACGGGAGAGGGCGCATGCGCGCCGGCCGCGGCGGTCGAGGGCGGCGGGTCTTCCGGCCGCAGCGCCGGAGGCCTGCCGGCTGTTGTTTGGGCGTCAGGGACGGAAGGCCGGCCGCATCCCGGCGATCCGGACCCGGTCCGGACGCGAGAGGGGGTGGGGGACGATGGCCGAAGTTCGCGTGGGCAAGGACGAGTCGCTGGATGCCGCGCTGAAGCGGTTCAAGCGACAGGTCAAGCGGTCCGGCATTCTCACCGAGGTCAAGCGGCACGAGCACTACGAGACGCCGGGGCAGCGCCGCCGCCGGAAGCTGGCGCGCGCGGCGAAGCGCCGTCGCAAGTAGGCCGGCTGCCGCAGGGGGAGCGCATGGACGCGGGCCTGCGGGAACGGCTGGACGCCGACCTCAAGGAGGCGCTGCGGGCGCGTGACGCCGTTCGGACGTCGACGATCCGGCTGGCGCGCGCCGCCCTGCAGAACGCCGAGATCGACCGCCGGCGTCCGCTGACCGAGGCCGAGGTCGTCGAGGTCCTCCAGCGTGAGGTCAAGCGGCGCCGCGAGGCGATCGAGGGGTTCGAGCGCGGGGGCCGGGCCGACCTGGTGCAGCGGGAGCAGCTGGAGCTGGCGATCCTGCTCGGCTACCTGCCGCCCGGGCTGGGCGAAGCGGAACTGCGCCGGCTGGCCGAGGAAGTCATCGCCGAGGTCGGGGCGAGCAGCGAGCGCGACCTCGGCCGCGTCATGGGCCCGCTCATGCGGCGGGTCGCCGGACGCGCGGACGGTCGCACCGTCGAGCGCATCGTGCGCGAGCTGCTGCGTGGATGAGACCTGTGGCCGGCCGCGGGTGACCGCGGCGCGGGGGATCGACGCGAGAGCCCGGGTCACCACCCGGGCTTTGATGCTTCCTGCGGGAGCGGGACGTCGCGTGACCACGGTCAAGAAGCGCAGGTCGGTGAAGCGGGCGCGCAGCGCCGGCGGCGTCGTCTTCCGCCGCACGTCGCGGGGTGCCGAGTTGCTGCTGCTCCGGCACGCGAGCGGTAAGTGGATGCTGCCCAAGGGCACGATCGAGCGGGGTGAGACGCCGGAAGCCGTGGCCCTGCGCGAGGTCCGCGAGGAGACCGGGTTGTCCAACGTCCAGGTGCGGACCGACCTGGGGCAGGAGCGCTACTCGTTCTACTGGCGGACGGAGAACGCGTTCTACGACAAGACGGTGCGGTACTACCTGCTGGAGTTCCTCGGCGGGGAGGACGTGCAGCCACAGCGGGACGAGGGGTTCGTGGCAGCCGAGTGGGTCACGGTCGACGAGGCCCTGCGGCGGATCAAGTACAAGGAGACGCGCGAGATCGTCCGGCGCGCCCGGAGCGCGCTGGCGGACCTGGATGCGTCGCGCGCGGGGGGAGGGGCGGAGCCCGCATGACCGATCCGGTCGAAGCGCGGGTGCTGGCGGTGTTGCGGCGGTACGCCGAGCACCTCAATCCTGCCTGGGCGCGCGGCTTCCAGTTCCTCGGCGCGGAGACCCTCGAGGTCGAGGGCGAGGGCGCCGTCGTTCGCGACGTCTACGGCCGCGAGTTCATCGACTTCGCCTGCGGCCCCGCGGTGTTCATCCTGGGGCACCGGCACCCCGCAGTGGTGGCGGCGGCGCGGCGCGAGCTCGACCGCATGCCGCTGTCGGTGCGCATCATGCCCAACGAGCCCATGGCCGAGCTGGCCGCGCTGCTGGCCGAGGCGACCCCCGGCGACCTCCAGTACACGTTCCTCTGTAACAGCGGCGCCGAGGCCAACGAGGCGGCGCTCAAACTGGCGCGGGCGGCGACGGGCCGGCCGGAGATCGTGGCCATGGCGGGCGCGTTTCACGGCAAGACCTTCGGCGCGCTGTCGGTCTCGGGGCGCGACCTGTACCGCACCCCGTTCGCGCCGCTGCTGCCGGGGGTGACCCACGTGCCGTACGGCGACGTCGATGCGCTGGGGCGCGCTGTCGGCAGCCAGACCGCCGCGGTGATCCTGGAGCCCATCCAGGGCGAGAACGGTGTGGTCATTCCGCCCGACGGCTACTTGCAGGCGGTGCGCGCCCTCTGCGACCGGACCGGCGCCCTCATGATCGTCGACGAAGTGCAGACGGGCATGGGGCGTACGGGCACCATGTGGGCGTGCGAGCGCGAGGGCGTCGTCCCCGACATCCTGACCGCGGCCAAGGGGCTTGGCGGCGGCGTCGCGCCCGTGGGCGCCATGATTGCGCGGCCGCCGCTGTGGGAGCCCCTGGTCAAGCACCCCTACATGCACACGACTACCTTCGGGAACCGCCTGGGCTGGGCCGCGGCCGCGGCCGCAATCCGGGTGATCCGCGACGAGGGGCTGCTGGCGCGCGCGACGGCGATCGGTGACCGGCTGATGGCCGGGCTGCGGCGTCTGGCGGCGTCGGCCCCGGAGGCGATCGCAGAGGTGCGCGGGCGCGGCTGCCTGGTCGGGGTAGAGTTCCGGGAGGCCGACGTGGCGTTTCTCGTCATGGCCGGCCTGTTCCAGCGCCAGGTGCTGGGGTTCCACGCCCTCAACCGGCCCGAGGTGATCCGGTTCGCGCCGCCGCTGGTGGCCACCGATGCGCAGACCGACCGCGTCGTGGCCGCCTTCGGCGAGGCGCTGGAGGAGACCCGGACGCTGCTGCGGGAGGTGACGGTGCCATCGGGTTCGGAGTGACGGCGTCGGCCCTGACGCAGCCTGCCGGCGGCCTGGCCCTCGCGCAGCGGTTCCTGCGCTTCTTCGAGGCGCGCGGGCACACGGTGGTGCCGGGATCGTCCCTGGTGCCCGCGGGCGATCCCACGCTGCTGTTCACCAACGCCGGCATGGTGCAGTTCAAGGACGTCTTCCTGGGCCGCGAACGGCGGTCGTACACCCGCGCGGCGACCCTGCAGCGGTGCCTGCGCGTCTCGGGCAAGCACAACGACCTGGAGGCGGTGGGTCCCAGCCCGCGGCACCACACGCTGTTCTTCATGCTGGGCAACTTCAGCTTCGGCGACTACTTCAAGCGCGAGGCCGTGGCCTGGGCGTGGGAGTTCGTCACCGGCGAACTGGCCATCCCGCCGGAACGCCTGGTGGTGACGGTGCTCGAAGGCGACGAGGAGGCCGAGGCCGCGTGGCGCGCGCTGGGCGTGCCGGACGCGCGCATCCTGCGCATGGGCGAGGCCACCAACTTCTGGTCGATGGGCGACGTGGGGCCCTGCGGCCCCACCTCCGAGCTGCACTACGACTGGGGGCGGGCGGCCTGCACGTGCGGGCGGCCCGACTGCAGCGTGGCGCTGGACAACGGGTGCGGGCGCTGGCTGGAGGTCTGGAACCTGGTCTTCATGCAGTACGATCAGGCCGCCGATGGCACGCGTACGCCGTTGCCGCGGCCCGGCGTCGACACCGGCATGGGGCTCGAGCGGATCGCCGCGGTGGTGCAGCAGGCGCCCTCGAACTACGACACCGACCTCTTCGCCCCCATCCTCGACCGGATCCAGCACCTGCTGGGCCACACGGCGGCCCAGCGCGCCGCCGCCATCGTTCCCTACCGGGTGATCGCCGACCACACCCGCGCCGCGACGTTTCTCATCGCCGACGGCGTGCTGCCGGGCAACGAGGGCCGCGCCTACGTGCTGCGCATGATCCTGCGCCGCGCCATGCGGTTCGGGCGCCGGGCCGGCGTCGAGGGGCCGTTCCTCGGGCAGGTGGCGGCGGCGGTCATGGACACGATGCGTGAGGCGTTCCCCGACCTGGAGCGCCAGCGCGCCTTCATCACCGCGGTGCTCGAGGCCGAGGAGCAGCGCTTCTCCCAGACGCTCGCCGCCGGGCTGGAGCGCCTGGCCGAGGTGATCGCGCAGACGCGCGAGCGCGGTGCCGTGGAGATCGCCGGCGCCGACGTCTTCCGGCTCTACGATACGTACGGGTTCCCCCTGGAGATGACCCGCGACGTCGCGGCGGAAGCGGGGCTGGCAGTGGACGAGGCCGGGTTCCGCGCGGCGCTGGATGCGCAGCGCCGCCGCAGCCGGGCCGGAACGGAGGGCGTCGTGACCCGCATCGGGATGGCCGCGGGGGCGGCCGACGCACTGGTACAGCGCGGGCTGGCCGAGACGGCGTTCGTGGGCTACACGCGGCTGCGCAGCACCGCGCAGGTGCTGGCCCTGGTGCGCGACGGTGTGCCGGTGGAGGAGGCGCGCGCCGGCGACGAGGTGATCGTGGTGCTGGACCGGACGCCCTTCTACGCCGAGGCGGGCGGCCAGGTGGGCGATACCGGCACGCTCGTCGCCCGGGGCCTGCGCGTGACCGTCACCGACACGCGGCGCCTGGCGCCAGGGCTCATCGGCCATCATGGCCGCATAGACGATGGCCGACTGCGCGTGGGCCAGCGCGTCCGGGCGGCGATCGACGCCCCGCGCCGGGCCGCCATCATGCGCAGTCACACGGCCACGCACCTGCTGCACCGGGCGCTGCAGGAGGTGCTGGGCGAGCACGCGCGCCAGGCCGGGTCGCTCGTCGCGCCCGATCGGCTGCGCTTCGACTTCGCGCACCTGCAGCCGCTG
This sequence comes from Candidatus Fervidifonticultor secundus, assembly GCA_031459385.1. Lineage (GTDB taxonomy): Bacteria > Sysuimicrobiota > Sysuimicrobiia > Sysuimicrobiales > Humicultoraceae > Fervidifonticultor > Fervidifonticultor secundus. Next base: position 5,981 of record JAVKIP010000018.1, read on the forward strand.
TCCGCGGCGCAGCGCGAGGCCGTCGAGCGCCGCGTGAACGCCGTGGTGCTGGAAGGCCGGCGCGTGCGCGCGGCGGTCATGCCCCTGGAGCAGGCGGTGCGGCTGGGCGCCATGGCCCTCTTCGGCGAGAAATACGGCGAGCGCGTCCGCGTGGTGACCGTGGCGGACTACAGCCGCGAGCTCTGCGGCGGCACGCACCTGCGCTCGACCGCGGAGGTGGGGCTGTTCCTCATCACCGCAGAGGTGGGGATCGCCGCCGGCGTGCGCCGCATCGAGGCCCTGACCGGTCTGGCGGCGTACGAGCGTGCCCGGGCGGCGGAGCGCCTGCTGGCCGAGCTGGGGGCGCAGCTGCGCGTGGCGCCGGCCGAGGTGGCAGACCGCGTGCGCCGGCTGCAGCAGGAGGTGCGGACGCTCCAGCGCCAGCGCGGCGTGCCCGGCGGGGCGGCTGTCGAGGCTGCAGCGCCGATCACGGTGGACGTGGACGGCGTGCGGGTGGCTACCGCGCGCATCGATGGGGCGACCCACGAGGCGCTGCGGGAAGCCGGCGACCGCCTGCGGACGGAGCTGGGCCAGGGCGTGCTCGTGCTCGGCGGCGCGGTGGGCGACCGCGTGAACCTGATCGCCATGGTCACCGCTGACCTGCACGCGCGCGGGCTGCGGGCCGATACGCTGCTGCGCGCCGTGGCCGGCCGCGTGGGAGGGACGGGCGGGGGCCGCGCGGAGCTGGCGCAGGGCGGGGGCCGTGACCCCACCGCGCTGGATGCGGCGCTCGCCGCGGTGCCTGCCGAGGTCCGCCGCCTGCTTGGCGGCGGCTGATCCGGTGCGCGTGCTTGCCATCGACCCCGGCGAGCGACGCCTGGGGCTCGCCATCAGCGACCCGACCGGTGTGGTCGCGCTTCCCCTCGAGGTGATCGTGCGCGCCGGGTGGGCCCGCGACCTGGCGCGGCTGCGCCAGATCGTGGCGGTCCACGGCGTCACCGAGATCGTCGTGGGGCGCCCGCTCACCATGCGCGGAGACGTAGGGGAACAGGCCCGCGCGGCCGCAGCGTTCGCGCAACGTGTCCGCACGGCCCTGCGCCTGCCGGTGCACGAAGTGGACGAGCGGTTCTCCACGGTGGCGGCGCAGCGCGCCATGCACGAGGCCGGCGCGCGGAAGATCCGCGGACGGGTCGACGCCGTGGCGGCCGCCCTCATCCTCCAGGCGTACCTCGACCGCACGCGCGCCCGCCGGGGATCGCAGGCCGGGTCGGCCAGCGACGGCTGGTCGAATGGGGGGCGAGGTGCTATGCTCGGCGCGGAGCGCGGGGGCCGCGGGGGCCGGCGGGGGCAGGGGGTGCGGCGTGGTCGACGACAGTGATGTGATTACGCTCCAGGACGAGAACGGTCTGGAGCACCGGTTCAACCTCGTGGACATCGTCGAGGTCGGCGGCCAGCGCTACGCCGTGCTGCAGCCCGAGGAGAGCGACGACGACGACCCGGCAGCGGTGGTGTTCCGCATCGAGGGCGACGACCGCCTGGTGCCGATCGAGGACGACCAGGAACTGGGCCGTGTCATGGCCGAGCTGGAAGAACGCTACGGCGACGTGGTGCTCGACGCCGAGGACGAGGACGACGAGGACCTGGATCTTTTGGACGAGGCCGAAGCGTTCGACCTGAACGGCGAGCACGACGAGGACGAGGAGGACGACTAGGTCCTCCGGCCTGCCGTGGCGGCACGCGGAGGGAGATCAGCACGCCGGCTGCCCAGGCTCCGGGTGGCGCTGACGGCGGGCGTGGTCCTGGGCGTGGCGGCGGGTGGCGTCGGGTGGTGGCTGCTCGGACCGGTCGACGGCGGCGAGGAGCGCGTCGTCGTCATCGCGCGCGGCGCGTCGGCCTGGGCGATCGGGCGGCAGCTGGCCGAGGCCGGTCTGGTCCGCACGCCGGCGTCGCTGGTGGTCGCCGCGGCGCTGCAGCGCCGGCTAAGCGCGCTGCAAGAGGGAGAGTACGTCCTGCGGCCCTCCCAGAGCGCGCTGGAGATCGCCGACCGCCTCGCCCGTGGCGCGACCCGCCTGCACCGGGTCACGATTCCCGAAGGTTACACCGTCCGCCAGATCGCCGACGTGCTGGCCGGGGCCGGGCTGGTCGACCGGGCGCGCTTTCTGGACGTGGCGCTGCGTCGGGGGCGCACCCTGGGCCGGCCGTGGCTCGCCGCGCTGCCCACCGAGAGCCTCGAAGGGTACCTGTTCCCCGACACCTACTACCTGCCGCGCGGCCTGAGCGAGGAGGCCGTGGTGGGGCACCTGGTCGACCGCTTCGAGGCCGCCGTCGACGCGTCGGTGCGCGCAGCTGCAGCCGCGCGGGGCCTCAGCCTGCACGAGCTGATCACCGTGGCCTCCATGGTCGAGCGCGAGGCGCAGGTGCCCGAGGAACGGCCCGTGATCGCTGCCGTGATCTACAACCGCCTGGCGCGGGGGATGCGCCTGGAGATCGACGCCACGGTGCTCTACGCCCTGGGACAGCACAAGGCCGTGGTGACCCTGACCGATCTCGCTGTGGAGTCGCCGTACAACACCTACCGGCGCCAGGGTCTCCCGCCCGGACCCATCGCCAGCCCCGGCCTGGCCGCGCTCGAGGCCGCCGCGCACCCGGCGGCCGTGCCCTACCTGTACTACGTGCGCCGGCCGGACGGCCGCCATCACTTCAGCCGCACGCTCGCCGAGCACCTGGACGCGGTCCGCCGCTACCGCCCGTGAGCGGGCTGTGGCGGCTGCTGGCGCCCCGGCACCGCGTACACAGCGTCGTGGCGCTGACGCCCCTGCAGCTGCGCGCGTGGGGGATCGAGGCGCTGATGCTCGACCTGGACAACACCCTGGTGCCGTGGGGAGAGGCGGCGCCGCCTCCCCACGTGACCGCCTGGCTCGCGACGCTGCGGCAGGCCGGCATTCCTGCCTGCCTGGTCTCCAACAACCTCTCCGGCCGCGTGCGGCGTGCTGCCGGGCTCCTGAACCTGCCCGTGGCCGCCGGCCGCTTCAAGCCCAGCGCGGCCAAGCTCCGACGCGCCCTGGCCATCATGGGCACCGCCCCGGCCCGGACCGCAATGGTCGGTGATCAGCTCTTCACCGACGTGCTGGCCGGGAACCGGCTCGGGGTCCCAACGATCCTGGTGGCACCGCTCACCCCGCGCGAGCCGCTGCGCGTGCGCCTGGTGCGCGCGGTCGAGCGCCGTGTGCTGGCAGCGCTGGCCGCACGCGGCCTGGTGGCTGTCTCGCCGGAGGGGTGAGCCGCCGCCCGGCGCGTGCGGGCGAAGTCTGGCCGGCGCGGACTCCGGGCATAACCCCAGTACGCCGGCCGCCCGGGGGTGTGCCGGCGCGCCGGCGTACCGATGCGCGACCTGCTGCCCCGTGGCCGCTTCGAGTGGTGGGCTCTCTATCTTCGAGGGCTCACCGCATTCTTCGGGGTGTCGGTGCTGCTGGTCGGTACGCCCGCCCACCAGCCGGTGCCGCTGGCCGCTGTTCCGCTGGTGCTCCTCCTGGTGCCCGCAGGCTTTCTGAGCGTTGTCGAGGCCGCGCGTTGCGGCAGCTACCAGGCTGCGAGTTACGTGGGGACGTTCCTGGAGCTGCTGATCGTCACGTTCCTGGTGTACGAAACCGGGGGCCCGGCGAGCTTCTTCTACTTCTTCTACGTGCCCGTGCTCATGTGGGGCACGGCCGGACGCGGCCTGCTCACCGGCGTTGTCGGAGGGTGGATGGCGGCCCTGGGGTTCGCCGTCGCAGCCAGCCTGCAGGAGACGCCGCCTCCCGACGCGCTGCCGCGGGCAGCGCTCCTGGCGTTGATCGGGCTGCTGATCGGTCTGCTCGAGCAGCGGCGCGCCGACGCCATGGCAGCGGCCCTGCGCGGCGCGGAGGAGCTGGCGCGGCGCACGCGTGTGGGCGCCGAGGTCCAGGCAGCCATCCAGGAGATCGCGGGCGCGTCGCTGGCGGACCGTGCCCGACGCCTCCTCGACCGGGTCGTACGCCTGTCCGGCGCCGAGGTCGGGCTCGTCGCGGTGGTCGACCTGGAAGGGCGTGCCGTGGTGGAAGCTGCGGTCGACGCGCAGGGGGGCTGGCGCCGCGGCGAGTCCCTGCCGCGCACCGCCGTGCTGGACGACGTGCTGCAGTCGGGCCTTCCCCATACCGCAGTGGACGTCTCGGCGGATGCCCGGTGGGCCAGCGTGTTCGGCCGCGGCCGGGCGGGATCGGCCGTGCTGTTCCCGCTGCGGGCCGGCGGGCAGACCTTCGGCGCCGCGTTCCTGGCACGCCGCGACGTGCGCCTGTTCAGCGAGCCCGAGGTGGAGGCTACCGAGGCGCTGCTCGCTGCGACCGCGCCAGCCCTGCGGGACGCCCAGATGCAGGTGCAGGCGCACGAGTTCATGATGAGCACGGTGAACGCGCTGGCGGCGGCGCTGGAGGCCAAGGATCCGTACACGCGGGGGCATTCCCAGCGCGTGGCGAGCAACGCCGTTGCCCTGGCGGAGGAGATCGGCCTGCCGCTCGACGAGGTCGAGCGCATCCGCTGGGCCAGCCTGCTGCACGACATCGGCAAGATCGGCACGCCCGAGCACATCCTGCGCAAACGCGGTCCGCTGACCGACGAGGAACGGGCCATTATGAACCTCCACGCTGAGCGCGGCGCACGCATTCTCAAAGAGTTCGCACCGTTCCGTGGGCTGGTGGACTACGTGCGCTACCACCAGGAGGCGTACGACGGCAGCGGGTACCCGGAGGGGCTGGCGGGCGAGGCGATCCCCCTGGGCGCCCGGATCATCCGCATCGCCGATACCTTCGACGCCCTCATCTCTGACCGCCCCTACCGGCGCGGCCGTGCCATCGACGAGGCGACGGCGGAGCTGCGGGCAATGGCCGGGAGCGTTCTGGATCCATTCCTGGTCGACGTCTTCCTCCGCGTCCTCCAGGTGAAGCCGCCGTTCGAGGTGCAGCTGCGCCTCTGGCGCGAGGGCTAGAGGGAGAGGTTTTCGGCCGATGCTGCCGCCACCGTGGCGTTCCGGCCGCTGCGGGCCAGCGCCAGGGCTTCCTCCAGGCGCTGCAGCAAGCCCTGGTCGTCCTCCGCATCCTGAGGGAACGCGGCCAGCCCGACGCTCACGGTCTGCGTCATCGGCAGCGGTTCCTCCGGCAGGGTGAACGGGTGCTGCTCCACCGCGCCCCGGATGCGCTCCGCGACGATGAGTCCGCCCTCCAGCGGGGTCTCCGGAAGAATCAGCCCGAAGCGGCCGGGGCCCAGCGCGGCCCGGATGTCTACCTGGCGCGTGATGCGGCTCAGCACGTCGGCGAGCTGGGCGGTCATCGCCCGCAGGCCCTCGTCGCCCCAGGCGTCGCGGATCTCCTCGTCCTGGTCCAGCGCCACCAGCGCGGCGGTGAAGCCGCGGGTGAACCGCCGGTAGCGCCGGACCTCCCGGCGCAGCATGATGTGGAAGTAGTTGGCGTTGAACAGCCCTGTGGCCGGGTCGATGATCACCTGCCGTCGGAGCCGCTCCCGCAGCTCCTCCAGCTGGCGCCTGGCGGCCACCGTCCGGCGGTCGCGTTGCCGCTCGTGGTGCCGGATGCCTTCCAGCACCGCGGTGACGCTGGCATGGTCGAGGCGGCGCAGGAACTCCTCGCCGGCGCTCGGGTGGTCGGGCGCCTCGGCCAGGAACCCGAGCAGCACGGGCTTGACCTCCAGCACGACGCGCACGACTTCGTGGAGCGGGACCCCGAAGGCGAAGGCCTCCTGGCTGAGACGGGCGGCGAACTCGGCGAACGGCTCGGGGCGATCGGCGACCAGAGCCTCGCAGACGGCGTTCATCCCGGTCAGGGTCCAGCGTCCGACGCGCTCGGCATCCTGCCACCACACGCTGAGCCCGGAGGTGCTGGCGATGAGATCCGCCCAGCGGGCCGCCAGCAAGCGACGGTGCACGCGAACGCGCTCGAGCGCGGCAGCCTCCATATGCGCCTCTCCCGGCTTACTACGCGCTGCGCTCGTACGACTCCTGTCCTGGGCAGGAAGCGTCCACGGCGCGGCGAACTCTGACGGCCGCCTGGAGCCATGGGCACGAAGCTGCGCGGGATCCTGCAGGAGCTGGTCGGCGATGACACGCGGGCGGCCGCGGTCCTCGGCATAGATGGCGGCGTCATCGAGGCCGTCACCAAGGGCGGTGTCGCCGACCTCGCCCGCGTGAGCACCGATCTGGCGGCCCTGGTGAAGGTGGGGGCGTACTGCATCCGAAAGCTGGACGGCGGGGAACTGGACTACATCACGCTCACGACCGACAGCCTGTCGGTGCTGGTGGTGGCCATGGGCCAGCAGCACTACCTCGCCACCGTCCTGGACGCCGGCGGCAACGTCGCGCGTGCGCGCCTGCAGATCCGGCGGCGCAAGGCGGAGATCACGGAGCAGCTCACGTGAGGCCGGCCCGCTGGCGATGCGTGCTCGGGGCCGGGCTGGTCCTCCTCGTGGGCCTCGTGCCGGTCGGGCCCGCGCCGGCCGCGGCCGGCACGCGACCCGCAGCCGGCGCGGCGGCGCCGACGTCGTCCGCCGCCGCGCTGCAGGAAGGCGCGCGCCTGCTCCACGAGGGCCGGCTGCAGGACGCCGAGGCTGCGGTGACGCGCGCGCTACGCGCGCGTCCGGCGGACCCGCGCGCCTGGCTGTGGCTCGGGGCGATCCGCTATCACCAAGGCGACGTCCAGTGGGCGGCGCAGGCGTTCGACTACGTGTCGCGGCGGCAGCCGCACAACGCCCGGGCGCTCCTGTGGCTCGGCCACGCGCTGGTGCGGGCGGGCCGCGCCTCCGAGGCCCAGGAGGCGTTCCGCCGGGTGCTGCTGCTGCCTGCCGATCCACCGGCGCACGAGTTGGCCCGCCAGGCCCTGCGCGCGATGCGACCGCTGCCGCAGCAGGCAGCGCGGGGGCCCGAGGCCGCGGCCTGGGTCACCGACGTCACGGCCTACCAGGGGTTCGCGCGGCACTACAATCCCCGGCTGGGCCTCCAGGACGCCCGCCGCATCGGCGAGGCGCTGCTGGGTTACAGCCGGCTGTTCAACGTCGACCCGCGCCTGGTCGTCGCGCTCGTCGTGGTCGAGTCGGGGTTTCAAGTCCGCGTGCGGTCGCGTGCCGGGGCCATTGGCCTGGGGCAGCTGATGCCGGAGACCGCGCAGGCGCTCGGCGTCGATCCGGAAGACCCCGTGCAGAACCTCTACGGCACGATCCGGTACCTGCGCGGGACCCTCGACCGGTTCGGGTGGGACAACCTGCACCTGGCCCTGGCGGCGTACAACGCGGGCCGTGGTGCCGTCGAGCGCCACCGGGGCATTCCCCCCTACGACGAGACGCGCTGGTACGTCGTGAACGTCACGACCCTCTACCGCCGGCTGCTGGCCCTGTGAGGCCGGCACCGGGCGAGGCGACCGCGCGCCACGAGCTTCACCGGCGTCCTCCGGGAAGGTCTGCGGAGGTCTAGGCGAAGCCGCGGCGGGGCACAGAAGAACTGGTGGACATCGCGTGCCGGCGATGTGCGGGCCGGTACGTGCACCCTCCGAACGGGCTAACCCATCGCGAGGTGGGGGCGCAAAGCCGACGGGGGCGCGCGGGCTGCCGTGCGGCCGGCCGGGTTGCCGAAGAGGAGCCAGGTGCGGGCCCTTCGGCCGGTGGCCGGAGGGCCCGCGCGTTGCGAGCGCAGCGGCGCCACCGGTGCCGCGCGGTCTCCACAGGCGTTACGCCCCGGGCAGGAAGGAAGGTCGTGAATCGTCGCACCGCCCTGGAGAGCGCGCGCGCCGGCCCGGCCCTCATCGCCGCCGTGCCCGCCGACGCCATCGATCTCGATGCCCTCATCGCCCACCTGACCGCTCGCGGGTTCGAAGGCGGCATCTCGATCGCCGATCCGGAGACGGACGCCGTGCTGTGGATCCACGATGGCGCCCCGCAGGAGGCATGGTTCCTCGAGGCCACGGGGACTGAAGCCGTATTGCCCGCCGCCGCAGGGCGTGATCTGCTGCGGCAGGTAGCAGCGCGCGGCGGCATGCTCGCGGTGCTGACCGGCGTGCCGGCGATGCCCGCGTGGCCTGCGGGCGAAGGCGAACTGACGCCGGCGGATGCGACGGCGGCGGGCACGGCGCCAGCGACGCTGCCGCTGGAGCCCGCGGGCGCAGAGCCCACGGCCAGCGCGGGCGAGTTCGTGGCGAGCACGGCAGTGACCATGGAGCCGCCGGCGCACCCGTGGCCGCAGATCCTGAGCCTGTTTGTCCAGCGTCTCGCGCGGCTGCGGGGCCGCAAGCTCGCCAGCCGGTTTCTCGCGTCGCTCAATCGGGCGCTCGCGCCGCACGGCGGCCGCGTGGAGGACGGGCAGGTCGTGGCGCCCCCGCTCCCGGAGGCCACGTGGCGCCGGATCGTGGAGACCGCGTGCGCGTCCATCGTGGCGGTCGTGGGGCGGGGCTTCGTCGACGGCAACATCGCGGCAGCGGAGCAGGAACTGCGCCAGGCGAGCCGCGCAGGGGAGGGCCGGTGACCGCCCGCTCGGGCATCACCCACTACGCCTGGCCCGGGGGGCTGGCGGTGGTGCTGGAGACCCCGACCGCAGGCATCGGTGCGGTCTTCGGGGCGGCGGGCTGGCAGCTGGCGCCGCACGACGCGGTGACCGCGGGGCTCCCGTCCGGCGCCGCACGCGCGCATCTCCCCCTGCCCGAGGATGTCGTCGCCCAGTGCATGGACCTGGAGTTCGTGGGCGGCGCGCTGCACACCGACTTCGTGCTGCTCGACCGCCTCCTCCGGCGCCTGCAGGCCGACGGCACTAGCGCCGTGCTCTTCGTGCTCGGGACGCATCCCGCGGCCTTCGTGGTCAGCGAGGGGACGCTGACGGCCTTTGATCCCACCGCGCCGGAAGCATCGGAGGAGGCTGTGATCACTCGCGCAGCAGGATGGATCGTGCAGCTGGCGGGGCGGATGCGCGCGCCGGCCACGCCGCCGGAACCGGCGATGCCGGTCGCCGCGCCCGCGCCGGCGGGGGCGACGGCGGTCGCCTCGCCCGACGACGAGCGCTTCGGCCGGTTTGCGGCGAGCGCCCGGTTCCTGTGCGCGCCCGGCGCCGATGCCGCGCTCGCGCCGGAACTGCGCGCTGCGATTCAGACCGCGACCGGCGTCGACCCCGGGGCGGTGGTGCGCTACCTCGACGGTGGGCACACGCTCGCCGAGGTCGCCGCCGCCAGCGGCCTCCGGGGCCCGCAGGTCGCGGCTGTGCTCGAGGTGCTCGTGGCGCGCCGGCTCGCGTTCCGGTACGTCAGCCGGTCCCGCCCGCAGACCGGCTCGCGGCTGCGGTAACGGACACGGCGGTGGCCGCGCGCCGATGTCTACCCGAGGGGAGTTCTGGGCAAAGTTCTTTGCGGAGAGTCTGCACCAATGTTCTGGGCGGTCTGTTCTGGCGCGCGCTGACCGCCGGCGACAACTGCATACCGCTCCCCGAACAGGGCAAACCCATCGCGAGGTGGGGGCGCAAAGCTGCGGGACCTGCGTGGTCGGCCGGGCTGCCGAAGGGATGCACCGTGGATCCTCGTGGGCAGTCCCAGGAGGGTCCGTTGTTTTTTCGGGGACGGGCGCGTCGCATGCGGACGAAAGGTCACGGGGAGGCCGCACGATGCCTGGGCGCAGTGGAGAGAGTGCCGTACCGGAGGTTGGAGCACACCGCATGGGCCGCGGGGCGGGCGGCGGGGAGGCCCGTGAGGACGAGGAAGCGCTCATGCGACAGTACGCGGAGACCCGCGACCCGACAATCCGGGAGCGGGTGGTGGTGGCCTGCACGCCGCTGGTCCGGCGCATCGCCTCGGAGTTCGTCTTCTCTGGGGTCCCGACCGAAGACCTGGTGCAGGTCGGGTACATCGGGCTCCTGAACGCCATCGCCGCGTTCGACCCCACCCGCGGGGCCAAGTTCACCACGTACGCCAGCTACCTGGTCCGCGGCGAGATCCGCCACTACCTGCGCGATCAGCGCGACACGATCCGCAAGCCCCGGTGGCTGCAGAAGATCAACACGCGCATCGAGGACGCTATCGGGCGGTACATCAGCGAGGAGGGACGGTTTCCCGGCCTCGAGGAGCTAGCGACCGAGCTGAACATCGAGGAGGAAGGCCTGCTCGAAGTCCTCCGGACGCGGGAAGCCCTGCGGACCATCGCGCTCGAGACCGATGAAGAGGGCAGCGACCTGCGCGTCGACCGGGAGCGCATCCGCCACCGCTCGCACGTCAGCTTCCAGCTGCCCATCGAGGACCGTGTGCTGCTGCTGGAGGCCATGGAGTCGCTGAACAGTCTGCAGAAAAAGGTGCTCTATTACCTGTTCTTCACCGATCTGACCCAGACCGAGGCCGCCAGGCGCATCGGTATCTCGCAAAAGCACGTCTCGCGCGTCCTGGCCTCGGCCCTGGCCAAACTGCGAGGCGTGATGGGCGTGGTGTCATCGGAAGTGATCTAGCGCAGGCGCTGGGCCGACTTGCCCCGGAACGACGCACTCGTCGCCGGAGGTTCTCGAAGGAGGGTAGATCATGTCGCAGCTCAAGGATGTGCTGGCGGATCTGGCCAAGGTGGACGGTGTCCTGGCGGCACTGGTCGTCAGCCGTGACGGGTTCGTCGTGGAGGGCGTGACCAGTGAGGAGGCCGTGGACCTCGAGGCCGTGGGCGCCATCGTGGCCAGCAACATCGCCGCCGCCGACTCCATGGGCCGGGAGATGGTCCGCGGCACCATCCGCAACCTGCTGTTGGAGTTCGACGAGGGCCCCGTCGCCATCGGCCCGGCCGGTCCCGATGCGATGCTGGTGGTCGTGGGGAACAAACAGGCGAACCTGGGACGCATCCGCCTCGAGATGCGGCGCAACAGTCAGCTGGCGGCCGCGCTGGTATAGCGCCGGCCGCGTTTGCGGTCAGTCCTGGACGTACACCACCCGCAGGATCTCGTCGATGGTGGAGATGCCGGCGAGCACCTTCTCCAGCCCGTCGTCGCGCAGCGTACGCATGCCCTCGCGGATCGCCTGGGCCTTGATCTCGGTGGACGGCGCGCGCCTGACGACCAGCTCGCGGATGGGGTCGGTGACCGTCAAGAGCTCGAAGATGCCGATCCGTCCCTTGTAGCCGGTGCCCCGGCAGTAGTCACATCCCTGGCCGCGGTAGAAGACCACCTCGGAGTCGATGCGCTCGGCGCCCAGGCGCCCCAGGGCGTCGGGCGGCGGCGCGTATCCCACCTTGCAGCGCGGACAGATGGCCCGCGCCAGCCGCTGCGCCAGCACGGCGATCACCGACGAGCTGATCAGGAACGCCTCCACCCCCATGTCGATCAGCCGGGTAATGGCGCCGGCGGCGTCGTTGGTGTGCAGGGTGGAGAGCACCAGGTGTCCGGTCAGGGCCGCCTGCACCGCGATCTCGGCGGTCTCGCGGTCGCGGATCTCGCCGACCATGACGATGTCGGGGTCCTGGCGCAGGATGCTGCGCAGGCCGTTGGCGAAGGTCAGCCCGGCTTTGGGGTTGACCTGCACCTGGTTGATGCGCGCCAGCTGGTACTCGACCGGATCTTCCACCGTGATGATGTTCTTGTCGGGCGTGTTCAGCTTGCTGAGGGTCGCGTAGAGCGTGGTGGTCTTCCCGCTGCCCGTGGGCCCGGTCACGAGCAGCATCCCGTGGGGCTTGCTGATGGCGCTCTCCCACTGGCGCAGGGTGTCACTGTGGAACCCCAAGCGGCCCAGCCCGATCAGGGCCTGAGACTGATCGAGGATGCGCATGACGACCTTCTCTCCGAACATCGTGGGCAGGGTCGACACCCGCAGGTCGACACCGCGCCCCTCGGTGATCAGGTGGATGCGGCCGTCCTGGGGTCGGCGGCGCTCGGAGATGTCCATGTCGGCCATGATCTTCACGCGGGAGACCAGCGCGGCCTTGAGGTTCTTGGGGGGGTTCATGACGTCGCGCAGAACGCCGTCGACCCGGAACCGCACCCAGATGCCCCCGCGGTGAGGCTCGATGTGGATATCGCTGGCGCCCTGCTTGACGGCCTCGTCGATGACGAGGTTCACCAGCTTGACGACAGGCGCCTCCTCGACCAGGCTGCGCAGCTGCTCGACCGATGGGTCTTCCTCGCCGGCCTCGACCTGGTAGTCGGGCACCGAATCGCGCAGGGCCCGCTCGATGAGGGTGTCGGTGATCTGGTAGCTGCGGGCCAGCGCCTGGGCGATGTCCTCCTCGGTGGCGACGGCCGGGTCGACCTCCAGGCCGGTGACGAGGCGAATATCGTCGAGGGCGATGACGTTGAGCGGGTCGGCCAGCGCCACGACCAGCCGGTTCCCGCGCCGGTCCACGGCGACGCACTTGTGCCGTGCCGCCAGCGGGTGGGGAATGAGTTTGACGACCTCGGCGTTCAGGGCCCGCTCACCCAGTACGACGTACGGGTAGCCCCACTGGCGGGCCATGCCGCGCGCCAGGTCGGCGTCGGTGATGGCGCCTATGTCGCGCAGAACCTGCCCCAGCCGCTCGCCGGTCCGCGCCTGGATCTCCAGGGCTTCGGAAAGCTGGTCGCGGGTGATGATCCCCAGCTGGACCAGGGCCTGTCCCAGAGTTTCCCGCTGGCGCCTCCGGCGGGGGGCGCGGTCGGGACGTCCCCCGCCCTCGGGTGCCCCGGGCGGGCCGGGCGGGGGTTCAGCAGTTTCTGGTCGAGGGCCGCCAGCCTCCGTCAGGCGGGCGGCCGCCGGCGGCGCGGCCGGCGCCGCAGGGTCGCCGAGTTTGGCCTGGATCTGCGGGTCGTTGGGTGCGACGGCTGCTGCCTGCTGGTAAGCCAGCAGGACCTGATCGGTCTCGCCGCGCGCCAGGTGCTTGTCGGCCGCCGTGAGGTACGCCTGGCCGGCTTCGTGGCGCGCATCGAGCGCCCTGTGCGCCGCGGCCAGGTCCCAGTAGATCCAGGGCTCTTCGGGATCGAGTTCGAGCAGGCGCAGCAGCAGATCGCGGGCGGCGGCCCAGCGGCCGACTCGGGCCGCCTGGCGCGCCTCGGCGTACAGGAAGGCCCGCTCGAGTGTCGAGCTGTCGCGGGGCAGCCCGACCGCTTCCTTCAGCGTGCGCAAAGCCCCCTCGCCGCTCGACCGGTCGGGCGCGCTCATCGCCCTAGAGTATGCCCAAGTCCAGCGGGCGCGAAGACGCCTCTGCCACGCGAGACTAGCGCTGTGGTTTTGTGGGCATATCCAGGGGTGGCCGACCCGAAGTTTGCAGCCGCAATCAGGCGCAGAAGTTCCCGCGGTGGCAGAAGGTTCATGCAGTATTGGGGGAAGTTCTGCGCAGGATGACGAACCAGTCCCGGGGCTGCTGGAGCGGCTCCCGGCCCGGGCACGGGGCTCGGCCGGGCACACGAAGGGAGAGGCACGCGTGGATCTCTACGAGTCGGAAGTGCGCCTGCTGAGCGCCTGTCTCCGGGACCGGCACGTCATCGCGCTGGCCGTCACCGAGGGGTTCCACCCCGAGCTGCTGACCTCGCCCCTCGCGCGACGCGTGGCCAAGGTGCTGCTCGAGTTGCACGCCGCACCCGCCGTGGTCCTGGACGAGCCGGGGCTCCGCGCCCGCCTGGTCGATCGCGGCCTCATGACGGCCGAGATGGAGCGCTACCTGGTCGGCGTGCTCCAGGCCGCCCCCCTGACGGCCGGGGAAGTGGTGGCGCAGATCGAGGTGCTCAAGGCCCGGGAGAGCCGCGACCTCCTGGCGCAGGTCCATGAGCTCCTGGGCGCCTACCTGTTCCGCCCGGACGGCCAGCAGGCCGACATCATGCAGGTCACGGCCGAAGCGATCCACCGCCTGCTGGAGATCCAGCGGCGCCGGGTGCGCCGGCAGGTCCAGCCCATCGCCGAGGCCTTTGGGCCGCTGCTCAGCGAGGCCGGGCAGCACGCGCAGCCGAGCGGGCAGCTCGGGTACTCGCTCGCCCCGTTCGACCGTCTGGGCGCGCTCCTCTCGGGCCTCCGCCGTGGCTTCTACTACGGGCTCGCCGGCGCGCCGCGCCGGGGCAAGACGAACCTGGCGCTGGAGCTGGCCTGCCACGTCGCGGCCAACCACAAGATCCCCGTCCTGTACTACTCGTGGGAGCAGACGCGGCGGGTGCTGGCGGCGCGCCTGATCGCCAAGGAGGTCGGCATCAACCCCGCGTCGATCCTGGCCGGGGCGGATGCGCTGGGCCCGGTCGGCCCGCGGGTGCAGCTGGCCAGGGGCGCGGTGGGGCGGTACGCGCCGTACCTCCACCTGGTGGAGGCCGGACGGAAGGACACGCTGGACCGCATCCGCGCCCACGCCCACAACCTGATGCAGGAGTTCCAGACCGGCGAGATCGTGCTCTTCTTCGACTACCTCCAGAAGATCCCGCTGGCCGAGCACCTCGAAGACTGGAAGGCGCGCACCGACCGCATCTCGACCGAGCTGGCCGAGCTGAGCCTGGAGCTCAACTGCCCGGTGTTCGCCATCTCGCCGCTCGACAAGGAAGGCTGCCGGCTCGACGAGCGGCCGGCCGAGGATACCGACGTGTTCAATCCGTTCAACCGCCCGACGATGCACCACGCCATGGGGAGCGGCGACCTGGAGTACGACCTCGACGTGGCCATGGTGCTGGCCAAGGACTGGAAGGGCACGGCGGACCTCCATCAGCTCATCGAGGCCCGGGCCAAGGCGGAGGGGTTCGATCCTGCGCTGATGCCCCGGGTGGACATCGTGAACCTCTTCGTCGACAAGAACCGCGACGCCCCCGAGGCCGAGTCGAACACCGTGCAGTTCGCCTTCTTCGTGACCCTCAACAAGTTCATCGAGCTAGACTACAAGTTCGAGGACGAGTACCGTCCCGACTACCATGGGTTCGCCAAGCTCCAGGACATCTACACGTACCTGCGCGATCTGGGCTACGGTCCGCCCAGGGAGCCGGCCGCGGCACAGCACACGAGCGGGAGTGGAGGGAGAAACCGATGATCGTCGACAGGCACGCCCCCATCTATCCGATCCGGACGGTGGCGCACCTGACGGGCGTCAACCCGCGCCGGATCCGCGCATGGGAGGATCAGTACAACCTGCTGTCTCCGGCGCGCACCGCGGGGGGGCACCGGCTCTACAGCGAGGAAGACGTAGAGCGCATCCGCTGGGTCAAAGCCCTGGTGGATCGGGGCATTAGTCTGAAGGGGATCCAGCGCCTGGTCGAGCAGGGCGGCGGGAGCCCCGCAGCCAGCGCGCCGCCGGTGGAGCCCGCCAAGCCCGTGGAGGTGGTGGCCGAGAGGCGCGGTGGCGGCCGATGAAGGTGCAGCTCGATCGCGAGCAGGTGGTGGTGTTCACGCCGTTTCACCGCATCGAGGGAGACCTGCACCTGCCGTCGACGGCGCGGCTGTCCGACCGGCTGAACGCGGCCAAGGACTTCCTGCCCATCACGTCGGCGCGGCTCTTCTCGCTGGACGGTCGGCTGCTGTACGAGACCGAGGTCGTGCTGGTCAACAAGGCCCACGTCGTCATGATGATGGAGCGCCATGAAGCCCGCTAAGAGCGTCGCGACGCGCCGCCGGGTCAAGCTCGGCGAACTGCTGGTCGAGGCCGGGTTGATCACGCCGGTCCAGCTCGAGCAAGCCCTGCAGATCCAGCACCGGACCGGCGAGCGCCTGGGCCGGGTGCTGGTCGCCCAGGGGATGGCCACGCAGGAGGCCATCGCCCGGGCGATGGCCAGCCAGCTGGGGCTGGAGTACGTCAACCTCAAGGCCACCGCCATCCCGGAGGACGTGCTGACGCTGCTGCCGGAGGAACTGATCCGGCTCTACCAGGTGGTCCCCCTGCGCCTGCAGGGCGATGCCCTGGTCGTGGGCATGGTCGACCCCCTGGACGTGCTGGCGCTCGACGACATCCGGCGGCGCGTGAACCGGGACGTGGTGGCCGCGGTCGTCACCCAGGAGGGGTTCGACTACGCCGTCAACCAGTACCCGGCGCTGGGGACGTCCATCGACCAGGTCATCCAGGAGATCCGCCCCGCCGACGTCGGCGAGGAGGAACCCGGTCTCGACCGGCTGCGGGAGATCGTCGACGACGCGCCGATCGTCCGGCTGGTGAACCTGATGCTGGTGCAGGCCGTGCGGCAGGGCGCCAGCGACATCCACGTGGAGCCCCAGGAGAACCACCTGCGGATCCGGTACCGCATCGACGGGACACTCTACAACGTCATGACGGCGCCCAAGCACGTGCAGGCGGCCACCGTGAGCCGCATCAAGATCATGGCGGCGATGAACATCGCCGAGCGTCGCACTCCCCAGGACGGCCGCATCGAGCTGCGGGTCGACAACCGCGAAATCGACCTGCGCGTGTCCACGATCCCCACCGTGTTCGGCGAGAAGGTGGTGATGCGCATCCTCGACAAGCGGGCGGCCCTGGTGGGGGTCGAGAAGCTGGGGCTGCTGACCGAGGACCTGCCGCGGTTCGAGGGGCTCATCACCAAGCCCTACGGCATCATCCTCGTTACCGGGCCGACCGGGAGCGGGAAGACCACGACGCTCTACGCCGCACTGAACCGGCTCAACAAGCCCGAGGTCAACATCATTACCATCGAGGACCCGGTCGAGTACCAGCTGGGCGGCATCAACCAGGTGCAGATCAACCCCAAGGCCGGGCTGACGTTCGCCAGCGGCCTCCGGTCGTTCCTTCGGCAGGACCCCGACATCATCATGGTGGGAGAGATCCGCGACGAGGAGACGGCGCGGATCGCCATCCACGCCGCCCTCACCGGCCACCTGGTGCTGTCCACGCTGCACACCAACGACGCGCCGGGGGCCGTGGTCCGGCTGGTGGACATGGGCATCGAGCCGTTCCTGGCGGCGTCGTCGGTGATTGGCGTCGTGGCCCAGCGCCTCGTGCGGGTGCTCTGCGAGCAGTGCCGGGCCCCCTACACGCCGGCGCCGGAGGTCGTGGCCCGCTACGGGCTGGCCGCGCCGGGCGCCCCCGCGCCCATGATCTACGCCGCCCGAGGCTGCGAGGTCTGCAACCACATCGGCTACCGCGGCCGGGTCGGCCTGTTCGAGATCATGACGATGGACGACGACCTGCGGGCGCTGGTGGTCAAACAGGCCCCCTCGGACGCCATCAAGCGGCAGGCCGTGGCGAACGGAATGCGTACCCTCCAGCAGGACGGCGTGGCCAAGGTCCTGGCCGGCGTCACATCGCTCGAAGAAATGCTCCGGGTCGTCTTCGTCGAGTAGACGGCCCGCAGCGTCCCGGGAGGCGATCATGCACATCGACGATCTGCTGCGCGAGGTCGTGGCGGCACAGGCCTCGGATTTGCACCTCACGTCGGGGATCAAGCCGACCATGCGGGTCTGGGGACGGCTGATGCCCATGGAGCAGTACGAGGTGCTCACGCCAGAAGACACCTTCCAGCTTGGGTACAGCATGCTCAACACGTTCCAGAAGCAGAAGTTCGAGAAGTTCTGGGAGCTGGACCTGTCTTACGGGGTGCCGGGGCTGGGGCGGTTCCGCGTGAACATCTACCGGCAGCGGGGCGCGGTGGGCATCGCTGTCCGCGTCATTCCCATGTCCATCCCCACCATCGAGGCCCTGAACCTGCCGACGATCCTCAAGGAACTGTGCCGCAAGCCGCGGGGGCTGGTGCTGGTCACGGGGCCGACCGGCCACGGGAAGTCCACGACGCTGGCCTCGATGATCAACTTCATCAACAATGAGCGCTCCGCGCACATCGTGACCGTGGAGGACCCCATCGAGTACCTGCACCAGCACAAGAAGAGCATCGTCAACCAGCGGGAGCTTGGGTTCGACACCCAGTCGTTCCCCAACGCCCTGCGGGCGGTCCTGCGGGAAGACCCCAACGTGGTGCTCATCGGCGAGATGCGCGACCTCGAGACGATCAGCGCGGCGCTGACCATCGCCGAGACGGGGCACCTGGTCTTCGCGACCCTGCATACGGCCAACGCCGCCCAGTCCATCGACCGCATCATCGACGTCTTCCCGCCCTACCAGCAGCAGCAGATTCGCATCCAGCTGTCCATGGTACTGGAGGCCGTCATCAGCCAGCAGCTGCTGCCGAACCTGCGCTACCGCGGGCGGGCCGATGCCGGCGACGGCGAGGCGCGGCCCTCGATCCGGTCGCGGCTGGGCAGCGCCGGCACCCAGACCTGGCCCAGCCTGGAGGAGATCGGCCGGGTGCCGGCGGTCGAGGTGATGATGGCCACGCCGGCGATCCGCAACCTCATCCGCGAGGCCAAGACCCACCAGATCGAGACCGCGATCCAGACCGGCTCGCAGTACGGCATGCAGACCATGGACCAGTCGCTGCGCGACCTGTACCTGAACAAGATGGTCTCGCTGGACGACGCGCTGGCCCGCGCCATCCACCCCGAGGAGCTGCGCAAGATGATTCGCGAGGCCGGCGGCGAGGTCGAGCCCGCCGCCCGGCCCGCGAGGAGGTAGGGCATGGCTGTCTTCCGGTACAGCGCCAAGGACAACACCGGGCGCCTGATCACCGGCGTCATCGAGGCCGACAACGACGCCGTGGTGATCGACCGCCTGCGCGACATGGGCTTCTTCATCACCAACCTGGAGCGCACGGTCGAGCGGCGCGACCTGCTGGAGTCGCTGCAGAGCCTGTTCGGTATCGGGCTCAAAGACCTGGCGATCTTCTCGCGCCAGTTCTCCACCATGGTGAACTCGGGGCTGTCGCTGGTCCGGACGCTCTCGATCCTCGAGCAGCAGACCACCAACAAGCGCCTGCGCCAGATCATCACCCAGGTCCGGCAGGACGTGGAGGCCGGGCGGCCGCTCTCGGATGCGTTGGGTCGCCACCCGCAGGCGTTCTCGTCGCTCTACGTCAACATGGTGAAGGCCGGCGAGACCGGCGGCGTGCTCGACGAGGTGCTCGAGCGCCTGGCCAACTACCTCGAGAAAGAGCAGGCGCTGCGCAGCAAGATCCGCTCGGCGATGGTCTACCCGGCCCTGCTGACCGTGGCGGCCCTGGGCGGCCTATTCTTCATGACCATCGTGATCCTGCCCCAGTTCGAGACGCTGTTCCGGGAACTGGGCGGGTCCGGCGCCCTGCCCCTGCCGACCCAGATCGCCATGGGCGTCAGCTACGTGCTCCGGCGGTTCTGGTACGTCTTCTTCGCGGGGCTGGCGGCTATGGTCTACGTCCTGCGCCGGTACCTGAAGACGCCGTCGGGGCGCGCGCGCTACGACCGCCTCAAGCTCAAGGCGCCGGTGCTGGGTGAGCTGAACCGGAAGATCGTCATCGCTCGCTTCACGCGCACCCTGGGCACGCTGATCGCCAGCGGCGTGCCCATCATGCAGTCGCTGGAAGTCGTGGCCAAGGCCATCGACAACGTCGTCATCGGCGAGGCCGTGGACGCCGTCCGGTCCAGCATCCGCGAGGGCCAGTCCATCGCCATCCCCCTGCAGTTCTCGGGGATCTTCCCGCCCATGGTGGTGCAGATGACCCGCGTGGGCGAGGAGACTGGCGCCCTGGAGCAGATGCTGCAGAAGGTGGCGGACTTCTACGACGTTGAAGTCGAGGCCACCGTCCAGAGCCTGACCTCGCTGCTGGAGCCGATTCTCATCATCTTCATGGGCGTCGTGGTCGGAGCCATGGTGATCTCGCTCTACCTGCCCATCTTCAACCTGGCGACCGGCGGGGGGATCAAGTAGGGGCCGGCCAAGCCGTCTGGGAGGGCGTGCGGGTTGCCCTTCGAACAGGGAGGCCTCCCCCCCATCCGGGGCAGCCAGATGTCCCCCATCCGCGACGGCAAGTCTACGTTGTCCGGCAGTTGGGTAGTGAACAGGATGGTGCGACTTGCGGGCGCGGGGGAGGTGGTGAGGGCCGGGACCGGTGAGCGTACTGCGAACTGCTGGGCTGGTCACTTTCGAACGAAGGAGGTCGGGTATCTTGCTTAACTTCTTCCTCACGCACAAGCGGCGCGCCGGCCAGGGAGGGTTCACCCTCATCGAGCTGGTCGTCGTGCTGGCCATCCTGGGCATCCTGCTGGCGCTGGCGGTGCCCCGGTACCTGGGCGCCCGGAAGCGGGCGTACAAGGCCGAGGCGCAGAACCTGCTGCAGGAATTGAAGACGCTGTCATGGGCGTACTACCAGGAGTTCAATGTGTTTAGGACGGATCTGTCGGCGCTCGGGTTCGTGATGCCCAATGGGGCGAGCTGGGATCCTCCGACCGGCGCGGGCGATAATACACAGACCGTGACGTGGACCCTCACGGGTTCCTCAGGCACCCCTGTTGCGGGGAACACGTGCTCCCTGATCCTGGCGGGCACCGGGAGCTCCTCGCAGGGCTGCAACTTCTAGCGGCGGGGTCTGCGCACACAGCGTGGGGAGCGGTTCGTGAGTGGCCGCTCCCCGGCTGTGCTGTTCTGTGCGGGCCTATCGAAACCAACCACAAGGCGCGGCCTCGCTGACCTTCCAGATGAACGGCGGGGAGTCGCAGACGGCGCACTTTCTGGGACGTCGCGAATCCCCTCCAGATACCGACGTGCAGGGCGGCCGACTCGATGGAGGCGCGAGCCGGTTTGGTCTTTTGCTGATACTGGTTCTGGCCTTGGCGTTGCGCTTGTGGGATATCTGGCGGACGAGCATCTGGTTCGACGAGGCGTACAGTCTGTTTCTAGCCAAGCAGGGACTGGCGGAAATCCTTCGGCGGCTGCGGGTGGAGGACATGCACCCCCCACTGTACTACGTTATCCTTGGCCTCTGGATCAGGCTCTTCGGAACCTCGGAGCTCGCGATTCGGCTGCCCTCTGCGGTGATGGGCGTACTGCTCGTCGGACTTACCTACGCACTGGCTCGTTGCGTGGCTGACGAGCGTATTGCCCTGACAGGCGCCGCGCTAGTGGCGTTGTCGCCCTTTCAACTGATGGCCTCGCGTGACGCGCGCATGTACCCGTTTCTGGCGGTATTTGCACTGGCGGCCTCATACGCCCTCTGGCGGGCCGTCGAAACACAGCAAGGGCGCTATTGGGCCGCCTATGTGGGCGCAGTGGTCGCGGCGGTGTACACGCACCATTTTGCGTTTCTCGTGCTCTTGGCCCATGCGGCTTTTGTCCTGGCCTGCGCCCGCCACCGCATGCGGCCATGGCTTGGTGCCGGACTCGTTGCGGGAACCGCGTACCTGCCGTTTCTGCCTATTCTGTGGACGCAGCTGCACCACCAGCGGTCCTGGCCGATCACCAGACCGGTGTTCGGGTCCTCCGCGCTGGCGGATCTAACGGGCCTGCTGGCCTTCGGTGGTGAACTGCTCGGGATGGGCACCTACCACACGCGGAGTCGCCTGCCTCTGCTGTGGAAGCTGTCCTTGGTGCTGCCGTTTCTGATGCTGGTCGTGCTGGGTAGCGCGAGTGTCTCCGGGCAGGCGAGGCTCTTTCTGGCGTCGTATCTGGCGCTCCCTGTTGCCGTGGCGGGCCTCGTCTCGCTACACATGAACGTCTTCTACGACCGCTATTTCTCTTTTCTCGTACCGCCGTACGCGATCCTGACCGCGGCGGGTTTGTGGGGGCTGGGCCGTGGTGCCCCGCGCGTGCGACAGGCGGTCCTGGCGGCGGGGGGCGCGGCGCTGGTGTTTGTCTACAGCCTGCCGGCGCTCGGCACCGTTTACTACGGGCCGTCACCGTACGACTGGCGTGGCGCGGCGGCCTACGTCGAGAAACGGGTTCGGCCGGACGACTTGATCCTGTACATTCCCGCGTTTGCGCACATGCCCTTCGACTACTATTTCTCCGGACCGCAGGTGAGAGCCCAACTCAATCCGCGTGAGCTGCTGGCAAAGGAAGTCAAGCCAAGTGCGGAACTGCTGGTGAAACAGCGGGAACTCCGTGCGCTGGCTGAGCAGCATCCACGGATGTGGGTTGTGGCGACGCTGCCGCTTGGGAGCGAGGCGCGGCTGCGGTTCTTGGATCTGGTCAGACCGTACTTCGTGGAACGGGAGGGCAGAGACTTCCACTGGGTGTACGTGTTCCTCTGGGAGTCGAAGGTGTATCAGCCGCGGGGGAGCCGCCGGTAGGGTGCCGGGTGGTTGCGAGCGATGAGCCTAAGCGCATCTACTTCTGGCAGTGGCCCCAAGCGTGCTGTCGGCCTGGCGCTGTGGGCGTGTGTCGCGCTGTATGTGGCTACGGCTGCGGTGGTGGGTCGACACCACGAGTTCTGGTCGCCTGATTCGGCGGTACGGTTCGTACAGGCGGAGAGCTTGCGGCGTGCTGGGTATCGGGACGTCGCCGTGCCT
Organism: Candidatus Fervidifonticultor secundus; assembly: GCA_031459385.1. Classification (GTDB taxonomy): domain Bacteria; phylum Sysuimicrobiota; class Sysuimicrobiia; order Sysuimicrobiales; family Humicultoraceae; genus Fervidifonticultor; species Fervidifonticultor secundus. The sequence goes on from JAVKIP010000018.1 coordinate 28,225, forward strand.
TACCCCGCAGCGGGCCTGGATCCAGACGGCCGCTTTTTCCCGGCGGGCCCATGGTTTCACTTCATGCGGGACGGCCGGCACTACTTCTCATATCCGCCGTATTTTCCGGCACTGGCGGGCCTGCTCTACGGCGGGCTGGGCTACCCGGGACTGCTCGTCATCCCGCTCGCAGCCGGCGTGGCGACCCTGCTGATCACCGCATGGTTCCTGGGCCTCGTCGCGCCCAGGCTTGCCGCAGTGGGGGTCGTCGCGGTGGGGCTCGGCACCCCATTGCTCGTCTACAGTGTGGTCTTCTGGGATCACAGCCTGGTGGCAGCGCTCGGCTCGGGGGCGCTGGCCGCGACGGCCTTGGCGCTCCGCGACGATGCCCGGTCCGCCGGCCGGCCGCTGGCTTTCGCGGGAGCGCTGCTCGGCGCGGGACTGTGGTTCCGAAACGAGATGTACGTGCTGCTTGTCGCGATCGGAGCGGGTTGGCTGTTGTGGGGCGGCGCAGCGCGCGTAAGGGGTGCGGCCGTGCTGGGAACGGCTGCGGGGCTCGTCGCGTTACCCGCACTCGTGCTGAACGTATATCTGTTTGGCGGCCCACTGGGATGGAAGGGTAGGGACCTGACGACCGGACGCCTGCAGGGCATGGCGGAAGCCGCTGGTGGTGTGCAGACCATCGGATGGCTGGCGGACAAACTCGGCAATGCCTACTATCAACTCGTCTCGCCGGACTTTTACGCGTACAATCCGCGGGCTGTTGCCGTCGGCCTGGCGATTGCGACGGCCCTGCTGGCGGGAGTCGTATTGCTCAACCTGGGCCGGCGTCGGCGGTCAGCACGCTGGCTGGTGGCGGGCGGCGCGACCGTGGCGGCTCTGGTGATACTGACCGTGTCGGGTCGTCCCGCCGTGTCGGGACTCCTGATTTCGGCTCCGGTGGTCCTCTTGAGCCTGCTGGGTGGGCAACGCGCGCGTTGGGAACGGTACCTGTGGACGGTCGTGGTAGTTTTTGCTGGCGCCGTAGTGGTGACCGGCACGCACGGAGGGTTGCAATGGGGGCCACGCTATCTCCTGCCGATTGTTCCCGCGCTGGTGTGGCTGGCCGCAGCAGCCACCGAGCGGACCAGACAGGCTGTGCCAGGACTCTGGCCGCCGCTGGGCGTTGCAGTGTGTCTGGTACTGGGAGCCAGCGTGCTCGTGCAGGTTGCGGGGGTCGAGCATGTGGATGCGTCGCTGTCGCGCAACGTACGGGTGAACGCAGCCCTGCGGGCAGCACCGGCCGAGATCGTCGTAACGGGACTGGAGTGGCTGGTACTCGGTGCTGGCCCCGTGTACTTTGAGAAACGTTTGCTGTTCGTTCAACATCCAGAACTGTTTCGTCTCCTCGTTCGTCGCTTCGTAGACCGACGTGTGGAACAGTGGACATATGTCCCCTGGTCCGGATCGGCGTACGGCGCGGGAACGGTGCAAGCCTGGACGGCGACGGCCGCCTGGCGCTTCTCCGTGATTGATGACCGAGAAGTGAACGGCATACGCTTAGTGACATATCACGGAACGTCAGGGGCTCCACAGTGACCGTCATTGCGGCCATCCTGTATGCACTGAGAGACAGGCTGCCGATGACTGCGGGCGGGCGGGGCCAGGCCGTCGGTGAGCCCCACAACTGGCAGAGGGACGGAGTGCAGGTAGTGAGTTACTGGGTGGGATCTCTGGTACCAATGGCGATGGCGCTGATTGGCGTGGCCGTATTCACGCGTCTCGTTGATGTGGAGGACTACGGTCGGTTCATGCTTGTGACCGCAGCCACTGGTATCGTGATTACGGTGTTAGCGGGGTGGGGCGAGTACGCTGTCCTCCGTATGGTTCCTGAGGTCGATCGGGCTGCCGATCGCGCGGCGGTCATCTGCGCCGTCCTGCAAGCGGTGCTGCGCCCGGCCATGATCGCTGCGGGAGGCGTGGCGGTACTGGGATTGGTCGCGATTTGGGCCGCCTGGCTCCCCGGCGTATTTCGGGCGTACCTGCTCCCTGCGGTCTGTCTGCTCGTGGTCCGTCCCGCCTTCCAGATTCTCCGCGCAGTGTACCAGGCAAGCGGTGACGCTCCGAGGTACGCAGCCTATGAAGTGATTCAGGCGGTGCTGGCAGTGGCACTGGGAGCCCTGCTGGTGTGGTTGCTGAGGCTGGGCATGGCCGGCCGATTGTGGGCGGAAGTCACGGTGCTCGGCGCGCTGAGCTTTGCGGCTGCCCGGTCGTCGTGGAGCGGCGGAAACACGGCGGCGCCGCGGGGCGAGGGCAGGGAAGAAGAGGAAACGGTCCGCCGTGCGCTCCGCGTGGGTCTGCCGGTTGTGGCGTGGTTTGCGAGCCTCAGTCTCCTGACCGGCCTGGAGCGAGGTATCCTGCGAGTGCTCGCCGGAGATGGCGCGGTGGGCTCCTACGGAGCGATCTACGGCTTGGTCGAGCGGACCAGCACGGTGACCTTCGGCCCGCTGCTCATGGTGTCGTTTCCCCGTATTGTGAAGGCGTTTGTTAGTCACGGGAGTGCCGCAGCGGGTAAGGTATTGGGTCATGCTGTGGCTGTGTTTGGCGCTGTGGCTTTCGTGTACGTGGCGTTGGGGGTGGCGTTTGGGGGGATGGCTGTTCGCATCATCGTGCCCGACAGCTACCTGGGTGGTCTGGGAGTTATTCCCTGGCTGCTAGTGGCTTTCGTAATCTGGCACTTTGCGATGTACGCTCACAAGGGTTTGGAACTCGGAGAAAGGATGTGGACGATGTTGGGTGCGATAGCGGTGGCCGTTTGTGTGTCCGTGCTAGGGTGCGTGCTCCTGGTGCCCCGGTTCGGGATCGTGGGGGTTGGTATCGCCAGGGTGCTTGCGTCGCTGGCGTATCTGGCGGTGGTCTGGCGCCCGTCACAGGCGATCGCCCCCTGGGTCTTCAAGGCCGTGCCGTCGGGCGGGCGGTTGGGCTAGTGCGCGTGGGACTGGATCTCTGGCACGCCACTCTGGACAGCGGGGGGATCGGCCGCTATGCGGTGGAGCTGACCAAGGCGCTCGTGGCGCTTCAGAGCGAGAGTCCGGGTCCGAGCTACGTGTTGTTTCCAGGCAGGGGACAGCCGGCCTGGATGGAGGCGGTGCTAGCGGAGCACGCGAATACCTGTCTGGGTATTCGTCGCTGGAGGTGGCCACGAGCAGGGATTCCCGCCAGAGTAGCGCGGGCGGCTCTGCTCGTTGCGCGGCAGTCCCGTGCGCTCGGCGTCGACGTGCTGCACTGCATGGATTTTCTTGATACCCCCTTGGGGGCGGTTGGGAAGACGCGAATCGTCGCGACGGTTCACGATATTTCGCCTATTCTGTATCCGGAAACGTTCACGAAGCGGCATGCCCTGTTTTTCGGCGCATTGGCTCGTGCGCTGGCACGGAGAGCGGACCGCTTGATTACTGTGTCCCGCGCCGCCGCAGCTGAGATTATTGAGTGGGATGGGACGCTCAGCGAAAAGCTCAGCGTGGTTTACCTGGGTGTGAGCGATGTGTTTCGTCCGGCCGAGCCGCGTATGGTGAATGACGTGCGAGCGCGGTATCAGCTTCCCGCGGAGTACCTTGCGTGTCTCGCTACTGTGCAGCCGCGAAAGAATCTCGAGCGGCTGATCGACGCTTATGCGTTACTTATCGGACGCGATGCGCTGGTGCCACCACTGGTGGTTGCTGGACGTCTCGGCTGGCTGTACGGCCCAATCTTGCGGGCCATCGCTGAGGGACGGCTGCAGGCCCACGTGCGACTCCTGGGATTCGTGCCGGACGAGCATCTTCCGGCTCTGCTGACCGGGGCCAAGGCGTTTGTCTTTCCGTCCATTCACGAAGGATTCGGCTTGCCGGTCCTCGAGGCGATGGCGTGCGGGACGCCGGTGGTCACTAGCAATTGCTCGTCCCTGCCCGAGATCGCCGGAGATGCGGCGGTACTCGTGGATCCTCGCGACGTCGAGTCTATTGCTTATGGTATCCAAAGCATCCTCACCGACGCGGCTCTCGCTGCGGAACTGATGCAGCGTGGGTTCCGGCGAGCGGCAACCTTCACGTGGCCCCGTGCTGCCCAAAGGACACTCGATGTCTACCGCATGTCCCTTGGGGAGGCGCCACGTCCAGGACAGGCGTAACATGCGGGGCTGGATCCAGCAGGGGCGTGTGCGAGACATCCGACAGCGTGCCGCGCGTTGGTTACGAGCCCTGGGCAAGCGTCTGGGGCCGACCGCGGTCTACTTGGGAGATGGCGCGGTGCTTACCAGATTGGTCTCTGGCGAGGTGATGTTGCTCGATGGTCGCGATCGGTCGGTGGCCCCCGTGCTCATCATGGACGGGGTGTGGGAGCCAGACGTCACGCAGGTCGTATTACGATGCGTACGGCCAGGTATGCGCGTCCTCGATGTTGGCGCGAACTTCGGGTATTTTACGCTCTTGCTGTGCCGGCGAGTAGGGACCGAAGGGAGAGTCTACGCGTTCGAGCCCCAGGCGCGTGTGCACGCGTTTCTCGAATACAACATCGAATGCAACGCCTACGGGACCGTTGCGCGAGCCTACCGCTTGGCACTTGGGGCAAGTGCGGGAACTCAACTGCTCAGGCGGGTCGAGAGCGGCTTGGGGGTACGGGCGGGCAGTGCGTCGGTCAGAGAGGAAGTGGCACGGGAATTGCTGCCGGCCGTGAGCGAGGCAGTCCTCGCGCAGGAGACCGCGGAGGTGACCCGCCTGGACGACCTTGGCCTTGGCGAGATCGATTTCGCGAAGATCGATGCCGAGGGGGCCGAGTACGACGTTTGGAGAGGCGGTCGCAGTACCCTGTCGCAGGCGGCGTGCCTCATCATGGAGTACGGACCGCGGTCGCTCGCGGCAGGCCCCGCCCTTCTGGAGGAACTCCGCGACGCGGGGTTTCGCCTGGCGATTATCGAACGTGGGGGCAGGCTCACCGCGGCGTTGCCCCCTGAGATTCACTCCGTGGCGGAGGATCGCGGGTTCGTGCACGTCTTCGCAGGAAAGCCGCGGTACCTGGCTGATTTGGGTCTCCGTGTTGAGAAAGCCAAGTTGTAGATGATTGAAACGCCGGCGCTGACGTGCGTTCCCGGACCGTACCCCTGAGGGTCTGACGGAGCGCTGTGTTTGACATTACCGGTGCATGCATGGACACGCAGGAAGGTGCCATGGAATGGCGTGCGCGTCGCATTCAGCTTGGTGGCATCGCCATCGATGCTGTCGGCGTGTCGGACGCGGTGGCGGCCGTGGCTAGCGCGCTCCAGGCGCGCGTGCGAGGGTACGTCGTGACGCCGAACGTTGATCATGTGGTGCGCGCGCGGCGCATGCCGCACTTGCGAATTGTGTACGAGGACGCCTGGTTGAGTCTGGCAGACGGGATGCCGCTCGTGTGGGCTTCTCGTCTGCTGCGTCGACCGTTGCCGGAACGCACCACGGGGGCCGATCTGCTACCCGCATTGTGTGCCATGGCTGCAGCGCAGCGGTATTCCGTCTTTTTCCTCGGCAGCAGTGGACACACGGCTCAACGTGCGGCGTCCAATCTCGTCGCACGGTTTCCCGGCCTTCGTGTGGCGGGCGTGTATGGTTCGCCAGCGCGGTTTTCGCCGGACGGCCCAGCGGCTGAGGCCGCCGTTGCGGCTGTCGCGGAGGCCGGACCGGATCTGCTTTTCGTAGGACTCGGTTCTCCCAAGCAGGAACTGTTCGTTCATCGGCATCGGGCGCGCCTTGCCTGCACCGTTGCGATCTGCTGCGGCGCGGCGGTCGACTACGCTGCGGGTGTCAGGCCCCGCGCCCCCCGCTGGCTGCAGCGCGCGGGTCTGGAATGGCTCTGGCGCCTCGCCCACGAACCGCGCCGCCTGTGGCGCCGCTACCTTGTCGATGATATGGCGTTTCTCGGCATAGTCCTCAGAGAGTGGTGGCAAGAGCAGAGGGGCAACTCGAGGCCGTAACGGCGCGCATGCCGGCCAACACGCGTGGCCCGTGCTTAGCGTAGCGGCTGGCGTGGTGTGGGTTGTCCTTCCCGCGTACAACGAGGCCGCCTCGCTGCCTCCGTTGCTGGAGGGACTGGCGGCGCTACCCCGGAGCCTCGTCTGGCGCGCAGTGCTGGTGGACGACGGCAGCCATGATGGCACCGGCGACGTGGCCCGGGCGGGCGCAACGCGCCTGCCGATAGACGTGGTGGTGCACGAGCAAAACCGAGGCCTGGCAGCGGCACTGCGCACAGGCCTGGAGTACGCATGTGCGCGCGCGGCGCCCGACGATGTGATAGTGACCATGGATGCCGACAACACCCATGACCCTGCGCAGATTCCCCAGATGCTGCAGGCGATCGCCGGCGGGACCGACCTAGTCGTGGCGTCGCGCTACGTGCGGGGGGCGCGGCAGGTGGGCGTGCCCATCCACCGTGTGCTGCTCAGCGCGGGCGTGGGCTGGCTGCTACGGGTACGGTTCGGGCTTCCGGGCGTGCGCGACTACTCCTGCTGGTACCGCGCGTACCGCGCGAGTCTATTGCAGCGGGCACTGGGCCGCTACGGAGCGCGGCTGATCGAAGCCAGTGGGTTTGATGTCATGGCCGAAGTGCTGATCAAGTTAGCACCGCTGCGCCCGCGGGTGGCGGAGGTGCCGCTGCTGCTGCGCTACGACCGCAAGCCAGGACCGAGCAAGATGCCCACGATGCGGACGGTCCTGGGGTACCTCCGGTTGCTGTGGTCGCGACGGCGGTGACGCCCGCAACGAGTATTCGGTCACGGGGCCCGACGCGCTCGCCTTGAATGGCTCTGGCGCCTCGCCGCTCTGGCGCCTCGCCTGTGAGCCCCGGCGCCTGTGGCGGCGCCACCTGGTCGATGATGTGGCGTTTGTGGGCATAGTCCTAAGAGAGTGGTGGCGACAACGGACCGTCAGGTCGAGGCCGTAGCGGAAGTTTCGCTTCCCTGGGTCATCGTGCGCCACCTGCCTCGACTGGGGACGGCCGGGCTGGCGCGTCTGAGCCTGGCGGCCGGCGACCTGCTGGCCCTGGGCCTGGCCCTGGCCGTGGCCGTGGGGCTGCGTGTCTCGGTGCTGCCGGCGCTCTCGGCGGCGTTTTCCCGCCCGACCTACCCGCTGTCTCACTACTTCGGCCTCTGGTGGCTCCCGGTGGTCTACCTGGTGGCCCTGTGGCACGCCGGGCTCTACACCCGCCGCGATCCGTTCTGGGAGGAAACGCGGCGATGTGCATCCGGCGTTACCGCGGCCGCCGTGCTCATCTTCGCGGTGCTGGCCCTGGCCAAGGTGGGGGACGACGTGTCGCGGCCGGTGGTGGTGGTGGCCTGGGCCGTCCTGCTCGGCCTCTTGCCGCTGGCCCGGTGGGCCAGCAAACGGCTGCTGGTACGGCTCGGGCCGTGGCGGCAGCGGGTCCTTCTGGTGGGCGGCGGAGCGCAGACCGCGCGGCTGGCGGAGGCGTTGGGGCGGGCGCCGACGCTGGGGTACGAGGTCGTGGGCGTCACAGACGACCCCGCTGTGGCTCCCGAACGCGCGCTCGCCGCGCGTGCCAGCGACGTGATCATCGCTGCCCCGCAGATGGACCGTGCAGCGTTCCTGGCGCTGGTGGAGCGCCTGCGGCCGGTGGCCGAGAACGTGCTGATCGCCCCCGACCTGAGCGAGATGCCAGTGCTGGGGGTCGAGGTGGTCGGGCTGTTCGAGGATCGGGCGCTGCTGCTCCGGGTACCCAACAACCTGCTGCGGCCCTGGAACCTGGCCGTCAAGCGCGCGTTCGACCTGACGGCCGGCGCGCTGCTGGGGCTGGCGGTCCTGCCGGTGCTGCTGGCGGCGGCGGTGGCCGTGCGCGCGACATCGCCAGGCCCGGTGTTGCATGTGGAGCCGCGGGTGGGGCGGGGCCGGCGCCTGTTCCCCTGCTTCAAGCTGCGGACGATGTACACGGACGCCGACGAGCGGCTGGCCGCGCACCTCCGGGCCCATCCGGGCGCCGCCGAGGAGTGGGAACGTTACTGGAAGCTGCGCGGCCACGACCCGCGGGTGACGCCGGTGGGCCGGTGGCTGCGGCGCTACGGCCTCGACGAGCTGCCGCAGCTGCTGCACGTGCTCCGCGGCGAGATGAGCCTGGTCGGCCCGCGCCCCTACCTGCCCCGGGAGCTGCCCCTGCTGGCCGGCGACGGCATGCTGGACGTGCGGCCCGGCCTTACGGGCCTGTGGCAGGTGAGCGGGAAGAACGCCCTCGACTACCAGCAGCGGGTTTCCCTCGACCGGTGGTACGTGAACAACTGGTCGCTGTGGCTGGACGTGATCATTTTGGCGAAAACGGTGCCGGCGCTGGTGCGGGGGGACCGCCTGCCGGGAGACTGACGCCTTGTGGTATCGTGCGCGCGCGGATCGTCGTGCAGTGGTATGTGCTGGGGGAAGTCGAAACGACGCCGACGGCACCGCGACGCGGCGTGCCCGCCCGGTTGCGGGTGACCGGCCCCGGGCGCCGAGGCTGGCGCCGACCCGCGCGGCTTACGCCAGCCCCTTGATCTTCAGTTTCAGGTCGTTGGGCGAGTCCGCCGCCCGCAGCGCGTCGTCGTAGCCGATGAGCCCGTCCTTGTGCAGGCGGTAGAGCGCCTGGTCGAACGTCTGCATCCCTTCCTGCGTGCCCATCTGGATCGCCTGCTTGATGGAGCCGATCTCGCCCTTTTTGACGAGATCGCGGATGCGGGGCGTAGCCAGCATGACCTCGATGGCCACGACCCGGCCGCGGGTATCGGCCCGGGGCACCAGGCGCTGGGAGACGATGGCCTCGAGGGTGAGCGAGAGGCGGTGCAACACCTCCTGGGTGTGGTCGGTGGGGAAGAAGGCCAGCATCCGCTCGATGGCCTGGGGCGCGTTCACCGAGTGCAGGGTGCTCAGCACGAGGTGGCCGGTCTCGGCGAAGTAGAGGGCCGCCTCGGCAGACTCCTGGTCGCGCATCTCGCCGATCAACAGCACGTCAGGGGTCTGCCGCAGTGCCGCCCGCAGGGCCTGCGGGAAGCTGGGAGTGTCGGTACCCACCTCGCGCTGGCTCACGATGCTCTGCTTGTCGGCATGGAGGAACTCGATGGGATCCTCGACGGTGACGATGTGCCCGTCCTTGTGCTCGTTGCGGTAGTCGACCATCGCTGCCAGGGTGGTCGACTTCCCGGTGCCGGCGTGCCCGGTGACGAGCACGAGCCCCCGGGTGCGCAGGCTGAGGTCTTTCAGCACCTCGGGCAGACGGAGTTCCGCGAACGATGGGATCGTGAGGCGCACGCGGCGGGCCACGAAGGCGACCGAGCCGCGCTGCCGGTAGACGTTGATCCGGAACCGGCCGATGCCCGGGAGGCTGTAGGCCAGGTCGACGGCGTGCTCGGCACGGAACTGGGCGCGCTGGACCTCGTCGAGCATCTCGAAGGCCAGCCGCTCGGTGTCATCGCGGCTGAGGGCGGGTAGGCCGTTGGAACTCACCTGGCCGTTGATCCGGTACATGGGCGGCGTGCCCGCCTTCACGTACAGGTCGGTGGCGTCCAGGGTTTCCATGGGCTGCAGGAGGTCGACGACGCGCAATGCAGGTTGCCTTTCTTCAGCGACCAGGCTCATCGCCCTCACCCCCTGGGCCCCGCCGCTGCGGGTGCCAGGCCCTCGGCAAACGCGGTCTTGTCTGCGGCCCAGCGCTGTGCCGTCTCGAGCGTGATCTTCCTGGCCTTCAACAGGTTGCGCAGCGACTGGTCGAGGCTCTGCATGCCGTCCTTGCTGCCGGTCTGGATGGCCGAAGGAATCTGATGGACCTTGTTCTCGCGAATCATGTTCCGGACGGCGGGGGTGGCGACCAGCACCTCGACGGCGGCCACGCGGCCCTTTCCGTCGGCCGTGGGCAGCAGGGTCTGCGCCACCACGGCCAGCAGGCTCTCGGCCAGCTGGACACGGATCTGCTCCTGCTGCGTACTCGGGAAGACGTCGATGACCCGGTTGATCGTCTTGCTGGCGCTGGAGGTGTGCAGCGTGGCCATGACCAGGTGGCCGGTCTCGGCGGCGGTCAGGGCCATGGAGATCGTCTCCAGATCGCGCAGCTCGCCGACCAGGATGACGTCGGGGTCCTCACGCAGCGCGGCGCGGAGGGCCTGGGCGAACGACTTGGCGTTCATACCCACCTCGCGCTGGTTGACCACCGACTGCCGGTGCTGATGGACGAACTCGATGGGGTCCTCGATGGTGATGACGTGACACGTGCGCCGGTCGTTGATGAGGTCGACCATGGACGCGAGCGTGGTGGACTTGCCCGATCCGGTGGGGCCCGTGACCAGGATGAGCCCCCGGTCCTTCAGGGCCAGCTCGCCCAGGACGGGCGGCAGGCCCAGCTCCTCCAGGGACTTGATCTTCGAGGGGATCACCCGAAAGACGATCCCCTCCCCCAACCGGTGGCGGAAGGCGTTCACCCGAAACCGCCCGAGGTGCTGCAGCTCGACCGAGAAGTCGAGGTCCCAGTGCTCTTCCAGGCGGCTCTTCTGGTTGTCGGTGAGCACCTCGTAGACCATTTCGTGGAGGTCTTCCTTGGTCAGGGGCGGCACGTCCGGGACGGTCACCAGCTCGCCGTTCAGGCGCATCTTGGGAGGGATGCCCACCGTCAGGTGGAGGTCGGAGGCCCCCGCCTGCTTGGTGAGGATCAGGAGATCGGTGATGTCCATGCGGTGCCCTCCATGTGTGTCCGATTCCCGCCACGCCCGCGGCACCATGGCCGCCAATCGAGCGCGGCCGGGGCGCGGGACAGTTGTCGCGAGGAACCGGTCGAACGGACTCGTGCACGCAGGGGTTATGCCCAACCCTCCGGGGGCTCAGTCATACCTGCGGTGCGGAAGGAGACGTGCGCTGGACCGCTGGCGTTTCGGAAGAGACCCAAGTAGGCGGGGCCGGGATTGCCGCCCCGGAGGCCAGGTGCTAGCCTGTCGGCGGAGGTGGGGTTGCAGGCGATATGCCGGCGCTCTCTGTCGTTATTCCCACGCGCAACGAACGCGAGGCCCTTCCGAGCCTGCTTCGTGAAGTCAGGGCGGCGCTGGACGGCGTGGACTACGAGCTGATCTTCGTGGACGACAGCACCGACGGTACCGACGCGGTGCTGGCCGATATGGCCCGCGCCGATTGCCGGGTGACGGTCTACCACCGGCACGACACCACCGGCCTGGCCAGCGCGGTGGTCGAGGGCATCGCGCGCAGCCGGGGCGAGGCGATCGCCGTGCTCGACGCCGATCTGCAGCACCCGCCGGGGCTGCTCCCCGTGATGCTGCAGCGCCTGGAGGCCGAGCGCGCCGATCTCGTGGTGGCCTCCCGCTACCTGCCGGGGGCCGGGGCGCCGGGGTTGAGCAGGCCGCGCCGGGTCGTGTCGATCCTCACTCGGCTGCTGGCGCAGGCCTTGCTGCGGGGCGCGCGCCGCAGTACCGACCCGCTGTCAGGGTTCTTCGTCGTGCGCCGCGCGGCGGTGGAGGGCGTCGCCCTGCGGCCCGTGGGCTTCAAGATCCTGCTGGAGATCCTGGTGCGCGGCCGCTACGCCAGGGTTGCCGAAGTGCCGTACGCGTTCGGGCCCCGCGCGGCGGGGCAGACGAAGGCGACGATGCAGCAGGGGGTGGAGTACCTGCGGCATGTGGCGCTGCTGCTCGCGACAAGCCCCGGCGATGCCCGCCTGTGGAAGTTCCTGCTGGTCGGGGCGAGCGGGATGGGCGTCAACGTGGCCGTGTTCTGGTTCCTCACCCACCCGCTGGGCGTACACTACTTCCCGGCAGGCCTGGTCGCCGGGGGCGTGTCGACGTTCACGAACTACCTGCTGAACAGCGCCTTCACGTGGGCCGACCGCCCCGCAGGGGCGATGAGGATCTTCCTGCAGCGCCTGGGCAAGTACTACATGGCTACCTGGGCCGGAAACATGGTCTACCTCGGGCTGCTCACGGCCCTGGCATACTTGGGGCTGGCCCCCATGCTCGCCAATCTCGTCGCGGTCGCGGCCGGCGGCGGGCTCAACTACCTGATGCACAACGTGTGGACCTGGGGGCAGCAGGGGGCGCGGACGTAGCCGCAGCGAGCCCACGGGGATCGATCTGGCCCAAGGCGCCCCTGAGCCTCTGGGACGCGTGGTACGATGTAGCGAAAGGGGAGCACCATGCCCAGGCGGCCTGACAACCCAATGGAAGCCGCGCTCGACCGGTTGGCTGCGGCCCAGGCCCGGACTACGGAGCACCTGAGCGAACTCGCGGCGCGGGTGGATCAGCTGGCAGCCCGGGTGGACGCGCTGGCCGAGGCGCAGCGACGGACGGAAGAGCGGCTGGAAGCGCTCGCGGCGCGGGTGGATCAGCTGGCAGCCCGGGTGGACGCGCTGGCCGAGGCGCAGCGACGGACGGAAGAGCGGCTGGAAGCGCTGGCAGCCCGGGTGGACCAGTTGGCGGACGCTCAGCTCCGAACCGAGCGCCGACTCGATGACCTGGCCAGCCAGGTGGCCCGCCTCACCGGCGTCCTGGGCGACGTCAAGGGCGAGCTCCTCGAGATGCGCTACCGGGAGAAGGCCGCAGCGTACTTCCAGAGGCTACTGTTGGGCGTGCGGTCGGTTCCACGCGATGACCTGGAAGAGGTGGCGGCCCAGGCGGAGCGGCGGGGAGAGCTGTCGCGGTCGGACCACGAGGACCTGCTCCAGGTGGATGTCGTCGTGCGCGGGCACCTGCGCCACCTGCAAGCAGATGGGTATGCTGTCGTCGAGGTTTCCTCGCAGATCGACGCGACCGACGTGGAGCGGGCGGCGCGCCGGGCGCAGATTCTGCACCGCCTGGTGCAGGCACCCGTGGTGGCGGCCGTAGCAGGAGCGACTATCGGGCGCGAGGCCGCGCAGCACGCGGTGCGCCTGGGGGTCTGGCAGGTCGTCGACGGCCGCGTCGTGGCGCCCGATGCCGCTACGGAGCAGCACATCGGGTAACTGAACGGTGTCGCACCAGGCGCTGTCCAAACCGGCGCCCCGGTGGGCAGATACCAGAAGGGAGATCATGACCGACGCCCGCATCCGCGCCGACCTGCATCGTCTGCGCGCCAGCATTGCCCGCGTGATCCTCGGCAAGGACGAGGTCATCGACCTGGTCCTGGTGGGTCTGCTGGCCCGCGGGCATGTGCTGCTGCGCGACGTCCCCGGCGTGGGCAAGACGATGCTGGCCCGCGCCCTGGCCCGGTCCATCGGCGGCGACTTCACGCGGATCCAGTGCACACCCGACCTGCTGCCGTCCGATATCCTCGGGACCGCCGTGATCGACCCGCGGACCTACGAGACCCGGTTCGTGCCGGGGCCGATCTTTGCCCATGTCGTGCTCGTGGACGAACTGAACCGGACCAGCCCGCGCACCCAGGCAGCGTTTCTGGAGCCCATGGACGAAGGGCAGGTGACGGTCGACGGGCAGGCGCGCCGCCTCCCGCAGCCGTTCTTCCTGATCGCCACGCTCAATCCGGCCGAGCACCACGGGACCTATCCGCTACCGGAAGGGCAGCTCGACCGCTTCACGCTGGCTGCGTCGCTGGGCTACCCGCCGCGCGATGCCGAGCGGGCCATGCTCGCGGGGCATGCGGGCCGCCACCCGATCGAGGACGTGGCACCGGTGCTGACGCCGGCCGATGTCATCAGACTGCGTGAGGCGGCAGTAGACGTGCATGTGAGCCCCGCGGTCCATGAGTACATCCTGCACCTGGCCACGGCGACGCGCGGGCACCCGGCCGTGGCCCTGGGCGCCAGCCCCCGCGGGGGCCTGGCGCTGCTGCGGGCGGCCCAGGCACGGGTGCTGCTGCGGGGCGGCGCCTATGTGACGCCGGACGACGTGAAGGCCCTGGCGGTGCCGGTGCTGGCGCACCGGCTGCTGCTGCGCCCGCAGGTCGCGCCGGGTGCCGTCAACGGCGAGGGTCTGACTGCCGACGCGGTAGTCGCCCAGATCCTGCGCGATGTTCCCGTGCCGGTGTTCGAGGTGCCCCGTGCCGACCCGTGAGGGGACCGTCCTGCTCACTGTCGCCGCGGCCATCTTCCTGCTGGCGACCAACGTCATGTCCGGCCTCCTGTTCGTCCTCGATGCGGTCGTGCTGGCAACCGTGGTCGCCGGAACGGCCAGCGCGCTCACCGCGACGCGGCGGGTGCGGGCCCGCCGACAGGTGGGGGCCCGCGGGGTGGAGGGGACGCCCCTGCCGATCACCCTCACGCTCGAGGTCCGACGTCCGGCGCGGCTGCTGGCGGTCGAGGACGGATGGCCGGGTGCGCGGGCTGCAGCGTTCGTCCCCGGGGTGCGCCCGGACAGGCCCGAGGTCGTGACCCTCGCGCCGGTCCCGGCCCGGCGCGGCCGGCACCGGCTGGGGCCGCTGGAGATCTGCTCCAGGGGCTCGCTGGGGGTGTTTGCGGCGAGGCGCCAGCTCGGCGAGACGACAGAGGTGCTCGTGTGGCCCGCGCTGCGGCCGGTTGCGCCAGCGGCGGTCGAGCGGCTTGCGCCGGTGCTGGAGACGGCGGCGACGGCGCGCCGGACCCGTCATGCCGAGGATCTCTACGGTGTGCGCGACTACCGGGCCGGTGACAACCTCGCCCACGTGCACTGGCGGTCCTCGGCACGGCGCGGCGCGCTGGTAGTGCGCGAGTTTGAGCGCCCGGAGGCGCCCGGGGTGGCCGTCGTGCTCGACCTCGACCGCCGTCTGCCGCCGGAGGCACTGGACCCGGCCGTGCGGGCAGCGGCGTCCCTCTACCGGCTGGCCCTCGACCGTGGCCTGGACGCAGTGCTCATGGCATGGGCTGAGGGCCCGGTGGTGCTGCGGCCGTGGGAGGACGCCATGGACTGGCTGGCATCTGTGCGCCCGTCCGGGCCGCCGCTTCCAGAGGCGCTCGCGCGGCTGCGGGTGGTGACCGACCGGCACCTGCTGGTGGTGGCGCTCACCGACGGCACGGCGGGGTGGCCGGATGGGAGCACGCCGGTCCTGCCGGCCGGGCCCGGACGCGGGACCGCACACCACGGTCGCGGGGCCGCGGGGGCGATGCCGGCGCGCAACAACTGGGACATGGTGCAGCCCGGCGTGACGCCTCCCGGGACGGTGCCTGCGGCAGGGGCGCTCGTCTACGCGACCGACGGGACGGTGCTCGGGTGAGGCGCTGGCGGCTGCCGGCGGCGAGCGCGCCGCCGGAGGCCGGGGTGCCGCTGCGCCTGTGGACGCTGGCCGCGGTCTTGGTGAGCGTCCTGGCCGTGACCGCCCAGGAGGAGTTCGCCGACCTGCGGGTGCTGGTGCCGGCGCTCATCGCGACGGGCTACCTGTTCTCCTACTGGCGGCGGGGCCGGCGCAACTGGTGGGTGAAGATCGTCCTGGCGCTGCTGTGCCTGGAGGTCGCACGGGAGTTCGTGCGGGACGTGCTGGTGGATCCGCTGCAGACGACCGTCCCGCTCACGGTCTTCCTGCTCTGGCTGCAGGTGCTGCATTCGTTCGACGTCCCCGCGCGCCGCGACCTGCTCTTCAGCCTGCTCTCGTCGGTCATCCTCATGGCCGTCGTGGCGGTGTTCGCGCTGGACGAGCGCTACCTGGCGTACCTCGCGGCGTACCTGCTGGCCGCGGTGCCGGCGCTGGGGCAGAACGCCTGGGACGCGACGCGGGCGAGCGTGGCGCAGGCCACGAGTGCGGGTCCGACCGGCACAGTGCAGCCGGCGGTCCGGTCGAACCGCGAAGTGTGGCCGGCGGCGACCGGGACGCTGGGCGCCGTGTTCGTGGTGGCCGGGGTAATCTTCGCTCTTTTGCCTCGGTTCGAAGGAATGCACCTGACCGCGCTGCCCTTCTCGCCGCGCATGGAGTGGCTGACCTCGTACGGCGGGCGGATCATGAACCCGGCCTACCCCAACACGCGCGACGACGGCGACGAGGTTCCGCGCTGGAACCCGCGCGGCTACTTCGGGTTCAGCCCGTCGGTGGACCTGCGCGCGCGCGGTCGTCTGGACGACCGGATCGTGATGCGCGTGCGGACCACGCGCGCCTTCAACTGGCGC
This sequence comes from Candidatus Fervidifonticultor secundus, assembly GCA_031459385.1. Taxonomy (GTDB): domain Bacteria; phylum Sysuimicrobiota; class Sysuimicrobiia; order Sysuimicrobiales; family Humicultoraceae; genus Fervidifonticultor; species Fervidifonticultor secundus. The sequence goes on from JAVKIP010000018.1 coordinate 44,219, forward strand.
GGGCTCATCTTCGACAGGTACACGGGATGGGGGTGGCGCGCGAGCGAGCCCGAGGTCATCGAGGTCCGCACGGGCTTCCCGCCCGCCCGCCTCGTCTACCGCGGCGACGAGTTGCTGAGCTATGGCGCGCGCCCGGTGGAGGTGGTCCAGACATTCTTTCTGGAGGCGGAGCAGCCGAACGTCGTCTTCGCGGCGGCGCTGGCCGAGCGGCTGTGGACCTCGGCGGGGCACGTGTACCTCGACCGGTATGGCGCGATCCGGCTGCCTGGCCCGTTGCAGCCGGGCTCGGTGTACTCCGTGGTCTCGCGCGCGATGGTGCCCGATCCGGCGCGGCTACGGGCGGCCGAAGGTGTCACACCGGCGTTCATCACGCGCCGCTACCTGCAGCTGCCGGCGCTCCCCGCACGCGTCTTCGCCCTCGCGCGTCGGCTCACCGACGGCCAGCCGACACAGTACGACCGCGTGATGGCGGTCAACCGGTACCTGTGGCAGCACTACGCCTACGACCTGACAATCCCCCCGCAGCGGCGCCCCGGCGATGCCGTGGACTACTTCCTGTTCGAGGAGCGGCGGGGCTACTGCGAACAGTTCGCCAGCGCCATGGTGGTGCTGCTGCGCGCCGCGGGCATCCCGGCGCGCCTGGTCACGGGCTACACACCCGGCACGCTCAACCCGGTCACAGGGCTGCTCGAGGTGCGCAACAGCGACGCCCACGCCTGGGTAGAGGTCTACTTCCCCAGGATCGGCTGGGTCGAGTTCGAGCCGACGCCGGGTTTCCCCGACACCGCCGCCCTGGGCGACGCGGCCGTGCCGCGGTGGATCTGGCAGGGGCTGGGCACCCGGCTGGCTGCCGGGCTGGATGCGCTCGGGGCGCGGTGGTCGTGGCTCGGCGCTCTGCGGGCGTCTGCGGCCGCAGTGGGGCCGGGGCTGCTGTGGGTGCTGGTGGCGGTGGTCGGTGCGCTCGGTGGGGCCCTCGCCTGGCGGACCACGATGCGCGCCACCCCCGCGCGTCCGCGGGACGGGCTGGTGCAACTGTACGACGACCTGTGCACGCTGCTCGCCCGACGGCGGCTCGCGCGCGGCCGTAGCGAGACCCTGGCGGAGTACCGCGCGCGGGTGGCGGCTGCGGTCGGCGCTCCGGAGGCGACGCGGCTGCTGGCCATGGTGGAGATGGCGGCCTACGGCGGCGCGTCCGTCGACGACGCTGCCCTGGCGGCGGCGCGCCGGGATCTGGAGCGGCTGCGGCGGTGGCTGCGGCGGAGGAGGCGATGGGTGTAGCGCCGCGTCTGGTCCCCAAGCGCCGGGACCTGCTCGTGTGGGTGCTGGTGGCGGCGGCCGCGGTCGCGGCCGCCGCCCGGGTC